>JAXLTA010000025.1:0-52734 GCA_046330305.1 Solirubrobacterales bacterium
CTGATGACGGTCGACAAGCCGCCGCTGGCGCTCTGGGTGCAGGCGCTATCCGTCAAAGCCTTCGGCTACAACGGGTTGGCGATCCTCGTCCCGCAGGCGCTGATGGGCGTCGCCTCGGTGGCGCTGCTCTACGACCTGACCCGGCGCCGCTGGGGCCGGGCGGCGGGCTTCCTCGCCGGCCTGGTGCTGGCGCTGACGCCGATCGCGGTCGCCGTCTCGCGACACAACAACCCCGACGCGCTGCTCGTCCTCTGCACGGTCGGCGCCCTGTGGTGCTTCGTGCGGGGGCTCGAGGACGGCCGCACCCGCTGGCTGGTCCTGGCCGGCGCCTGCGTCGGGCTCGGCTTCGAGGCGAAGATGGGGGCGGCGCTGATGGTCGTGCCGGGAATGGCGCTGGCCTGGCTCTGGGTGGCGCCCCGAGGGCGGCGTGCGGCGCTCGGCCAGCTCGCCGCGGGAGGCGCCGCGGCGCTCGCGGTCGGCCTCGCCTGGCCGCTGCTGGTCGAACTGACGCCGGCCTCGAGCCGGCCCTGGGTCGCCGGCACCACCGACAACAGCGTCTTCTCGCTGATCCTCGAATACAACGGCCTCGGCCGCCTCGACGGCCAGGCCGGGGGCCCGGGCGGCCTCGGCGGCGGCGGTCCCTTCGGCGGCGAAGCCGGCCCGCTGCGGCTGCTGAACGAGGCGCTCGGCGGCCAGGCGGGCTGGCTGCTCGGGCTGGCACTGGTGGGGGCCGCCGGGATCGCGGTGCTGAGCCGGCTGCGGCGGGGGGACGAGCGAACCGGTTGGATCATCGCTGTCGGCGGCGGCTTCGCGGTGATCGCGGTGGCGTTCAGCTTCGCGGGCGGGATCTTCCACCCCTACTACGTCTCGCTGCTGGCGCCGTTCACCGCCGCCCTGGCCGGCGCGACCTTCGCCCAGGCGCGTTCCGCCGGGCGCCCCGGGCGGATCCTCGGCGGCGTCGCGATCGCGGCCGGCGCGGCCACCGAGCTGGTCGTGATCGCCAACTCGGCCGGCGACCTCGGCTGGCTGGCGCCGTTCATCGTCCTCCTCGCCGGTGCCGCCGCGGCGGCGCTGATCTTTCCCGAGCTGCCGGCGGCGGCGCGGCGCGCGGCCCTGCTCGCCGGCTTCGCGGTCCTGTTGGTCGGCCCGGCGATCTGGTCCTTCGAGACGCTCGGCCACCCGACCAGCGGCACCTTCCCCGCCAGCGGCCCGGAGTCTGCCGCGGCGACGGGCGGGCCGGGGGGCGGGATGCCAGGCGGCGGCCAGATGCCCGGCATCGGCGGCGAAGGGGGCGGCGGCGGGATGCCCGGCGGGGAAAGCGGGATGCCCGGCGGGATGCCCGGAGGGGAAAGTGGAATGCCCGGCTCGGGCGGGGAAGGTGGGATGCCCGACATGGGCGGTGAAGCCGGCATGCCCGGTCGCGGCGGCGGCGAAGGAGGCGGCTTCGGCGGCGAAGGCGGGATGCCGGGGTTCGCGGCGCCGGAAGGCAACGGGCTGGGTGGGGAAGGCGGCGTGCCCGGGTTCGAAGCCGGCGCGGGCGTCCCCGGCGCCGGCGGAATCGGCGAAGGGCTCCGAGGGGTGCCGGGAATGAGCGAAGGGCTCCGAGGGGTGCCGGGGACGGGCGAAGGACTGGAAGGAATGCCCGGGACGGGCGAAGGATTGGCAGGGATGCCCGGATTCGGCGCAGGACCGGAAGGGATGGCCGGGACCCGCGAAGGGCCGGAAGGGATGCCCGGATCCGGCGCAGGACAGGGCGGCGGCGCGATGGGCGGCGGCCCGGGCGGGTTCGGCGGCGCCGATCTGACCAGCGTCCTCGTGTACACCGAGAGCCACGGCGGCGGCACCGTCGCGGTCCAGAGCCAGTCCGAGGCGGCCGCCTCGATCATCGAATCCGGCGCCGATGTCGCCGGGATCGGAGGCTTCTCGGGCAAAGAGACCTCGGTCAGCGCCGAGTGGCTCGAAGAAAGAATCGAGGACGGCCAGGTCCGCTGGATCCTCAGCGCCGGCAGCGGCGCGGGCGCGTCCAGAGGTGCGCTGGGCGTGCCGGGCGGCGGCAGCGGCGGGGGCGCGTCGACGGGAGCGCCGGGCGCCGGGCTTGGCGGCGGCCTCCCGGGCGACGAGCGGACCGGCTCCGAAGCGGCGATCGACTCGGTCACCGCCTCGCTCTGCACCGAGGTCTCCAGTGGCGCCCTCGAAACGAGCGCCGGCACGCTCTACGAGTGCGGCGGCTGACGCGTTTGCGGCTTTTCACCCCCGATAGGGGGTGAAAAGCGGACAACGCGTCGACTAGCCTTGGCGAGATGACTGTCTCGCTGGTCACCGGGGCGTCGAGCGGGATCGGGGAGGCGACCGCGATCCGGCTCTCCCGCGAGCCGGGGGCCGAGCTGGTCCTCGTCGCCAGGCGCGAGGAGCGGCTGCGGGCGCTGGCCGACTCGCTGCCCTGCCGTGCCACGGTGCTCGCCGTCGACCTGACCGAAGCCGACGCACCCGAGCGGGTGCGTGCCCACCTCGAGGCCGAGCACGGCGGCCGGCTCGACCTCCTCGTCAACAACGCCGGCGCCGCCTGGCGGGGCTCGTTCGCCGAGAGCGGCTACGCCAACGTCCACCGCCACATGGAGCTCAACTTCGACGCCGTCGTCCGCCTCACCGAGGCGCTGCTGCCGCTGCTGCGGGCCGCGGCGCCGAGCGCGGTCGTCAACGTCGCCAGCACCGCCGGCCGGGTCGCGCGGCCGCGCAGCGGCGCCTACTCCGCGAGCAAGTTCGCGCTCGTCGGGTGGACCGACGCGCTCTACGCCGAGGAGCGCGCGCACGGGGTCCACGTCGGCATGGTCCTGCCAGGCTTCATCGAGACCGAGGGCTTTCCGGCGGCCGAGCTGAAGCGCAAGCCGCTGACCCGGTGGCTCGTCTCCAGCCCGGAGCGGGTCGCCGAGGCGATCCACGAGACCGGGCCCGGTGGCCGACCCGAGCGCTACGTCCCGCGCTACTACGCCCTCGCCGCGGTCGCCAGGGTCCTCCTGCCGGGTCTGGTCCGTCGCGTCCTCGCCGGCTCCGGCGCGGCGGATCTCACCACCGCCACCGGCGCCGAACGGCGCTCGGACTGAAGATCCAACCGCCGGCCCGGACGGCCCGCCGCCCGGGAGTCCCGGCAGCCCGTAGGCTGCGCCGGTGCCGACCGTCCTCCTCGTCCGCCACGCCCAGGCCTCCTTCGGCAGCGAGGACTACGACGTGCTCTCGCCGACCGGGATCGAACAGGCGCGGGTCCTCGCCGCGGCGCTCGCCGGGCGCGAGCTGAACGTGACCCGGGTTGTTTCCGGCCCCGCCCGCCGCCAGATCGACACCGCGGCCGCCTGCGCCGCCGCGGGCGTCCCGGAACCGGTGATCGACGAGCGCTGGGACGAGTACCCGACCGAGGAGGTCCTCGCCGCCCACGCGACCGTCGCCGCCTCCCTCGACGGCACCGGGGCGGGCGGCGAGCAGATCACCTCGCGCCAGTTCCAGCAGGTGCTCGACGGCGCCCTCGCCGCCTGGGTGGCGGCCGGCGACGGGGGCGGCGCCGGCCAGGCCTGGCCGCGCTTCCTCGCCTCGCGGCGGGCGGCGCTCGCCGACCTCGTTGGTGCGCTCGGCAGCGGCGAGACCGGCCTCGCCTTCACCTCGGGCGGCACGATCGCGGCGCTCGCGGCCGACCTGCTCGGCCACGCCGACCTCCTGCCCAGCCTCAACCGCGTCCTCGTCAACACCGGGATCACCAAGCTGGCCATCGGGCGCGCCGGGATCTCGCTGATCGGCTTCAACGACCACGCCCACCTCGATGCCGGCGGCGGCCGGCTCCTCACCTACCGCTGAGCACCCGCAGCGGTCCCGGGCTTTGCTCGATTGTCCCCGGCCGGTTAGGCTGGCCCCGTCGAGTGGAGGGATCCGAGTGGGCTCAGTGCTAGCCAGGCGGGTGACCGCCGAGATCGAGGGTGATTTCGTCGTCTTCCTGATCGGGATGCGGATCAACCGCCCGTGGAAGGTCTCGCGGTGGTGGCCGGTCTTCACCGCGATGCCGCGAATGGTGAAGGAGCTCGAAGCGAGGCCGGATTCGGGCTTCCTCGGCGCCCAGACCTACCTGGGGGGCCCGCTGAAGCCGATGCTGGTCCAGTACTGGCGCTCCTTCGACCAGCTCGAGGCGTATGCCAGGACCCACGACGCCGAGCACTGGCCCGCCTGGGTGGAGTTCAACAGGCGCGTCGGGTCCAGCGGCGACGTCGGCATCTGGCACGAGACCTACCTGGTGCCCGCTGGGCGCTACGACTGCGTCTACAACAACATGCCGCCGACCGGCCTCGGCGCGGTGGCGAAGCTGGTCCCGGCGACCGGGCGCAAGGCGGCGGCGGCAAGCCGTGCCGGCGTGCGGGAGGAGTCCTACCCGGCGGACGCGCCAACCGACGCGATCGACGTCTGACCCCGTCGCCCCGCGCATCCGGCGAGATGTAGCCTTCGCCCTCAAGACCACCCACGCGGCTCCTCGGATCCAGGCATCCGGCCGCCCGATCGTTCCCCAAGGACATGCAGGTTTCAACCAACCAGTTCAAGAACGGCTCCCACATCGAGATCGACGGCAAGATCTGGAAGATCCTCGAGTTCCAGCACGTCAAGCCGGGCAAGGGCGGCGCCTTCGTCCGCACCAAGCTGCGCCGCATCGAGGACGGCTCGGTGATCGATAAAACCTTCCGCGCCGGCGAGAAGTTCCGCTCGGTGCGCACCGAATCGAAGAAGATGCAGTTCCTCTACGACGCCGGCGAGTCCTCGGTCTTCATGGACAACCAGGACTACGACCAGATCGAAATCCCCAACGACTCGCTGGGCGAGGCGATGAAATGGGTGCTGCCCAACTCCGACGTCGAGATCCTCTTCGTCGACGAGCAGCCGAGCGACGTGCAGGTCCCGAGCGCGATCGAGATGAAGGTGACGCAGACCGACCCCGGCCTCAAAGGCGACACCGCATCCGGCGGCGGCAGCAAGCCGGCGACGCTCGAGTCCGGTGTCGTCGTCCAGGTGCCGCTGTTCATCGAGGAGGGGGAGACGATCCGGGTCGACACCCGCACCGGGGAGTACGTCTCGCGGGCATGATCGCCTACGAGCCGGCCGAGTGGTCGGACCTGTTCGTCGCCGTCGCGGGTGCCTCGGCGGCGCTCGCGGGCCTGCTCTTCGTCGCCGTCTCGATCAACCTCGAGCGCATCCTTCAGTTCGAGGGCCTGCCGGAGCGGGCGTTGGAGACGCTGGCGCTGCTGCTCGGCGTTCTCCTGGTCGCGATCGTCGGCCTCATCCCCGAGCAGTCCCACGTCGCGCTCGGCGCCGAGATCCTCGGCCTCGGCCTGGTCCTGATCGCCTTCGTCAGCCGCCTGCCGACCGCCTACTCGGGCCCCGACAGGGTGCCGCCTTCGTGGAAGATCACCCGCTGGGCGCTGCGCCTCATCGCCACCGTGCCCTTTCTGCTCGGCGGCGCCAGCCTGCTCGCCGAAGCCGGCGGCGGCCTCTACTGGGTGGTCGGCGGGATCGTCTTCGCGACCCTTGCCGCCGTCGCCAACGCCTGGGTCCTGCTGGTCGAGATCCTGCGTTGAGGGCGGTCCGCGCCGCGCCGCCGGGCGGCGCGCTGCCGCCGCCGCCGAACCGCCAGAATAGGTGGATGCGCCGATCCGACCAGCGCCGCGACGCGGTCTTCGCCAACTACCAGCGCGACGTGACCGGGCGTCCCCTGGCGGACCTGATCGCCGGCGCCCGGCCGCTTACCCGCGAGCTCGCCGAGGGCGTCGACGCCGAGCGCGAAGACCTCGACGAGACGATCGAAGCTCACGCCCGCGGCTGGACGGTCGACCGCCTGGCGCCGCTCGACCTGAACGTCCTGCGAGTGGCGCTGTACGAGATCGAGCACGGGCTGGTCCCCTACGAGGTGGCGATCGACGAGGCGGTCGAGATCGCCAAGGAGTACTGCGGCGCCGACGCGCCGGGCTTCGTCAACGGCATCCTCGGGGCGATCGTGCGCGAGCGGGAGCCGGCCCAGTGAGGGAGCGGCTGTGAGCGAGCGCCTGCGCCAGATCGCCGCCCGGCTGCGGGAGATCTCCGCCGAGCTGGAGGGAGAGGAAGCCGGCGACGAGCGCGCCGCCGAGCTCGCCTCCGAGGCGGCCGACCTGGCGGCGGAGGCGGTCGAGGAGGCCAACCGGCAGGCGCGCGAGGCGAGCGCCGGTTGAGCTACCCAGATGACCTGCGCGCCGCGGTCGACGCGGCGCTCGCAGAGCTGCGCTTCGCCGCCGCCCCGGCGACCGCCGGCCTCGAGGAGGCGATGCGGTATTCGCTGCTGGCGGGCGGCAAGCGGGTCCGCCCGGTGCTGGCGCTGGCCACCGCGCGGGCCCTCGGCGCCGAGCCCGAGCGCTTCCTCCCGATCGCCTGCGCGATCGAGCTGATCCACACCTATTCGCTGATCCACGACGACCTGCCGGCGATGGACGACGACGACCTCCGCCGCGGCCAGCCGACGGCCCACGTCCGCTACGGCGAGGACGTCGCGATCCTGGCCGGCGACGGCCTCTTCGCCGAGGCGGTGCGGCTCTTCTGCACGCAGCCGGGGGAGCCGCGCCGGGTGCTGGCCGCGCTCGCCGAGCTGGCCGGCGCGACCGGCGTCGACGGCATGGTGGGCGGTCAGTACGTCGATGTCACCGGCGCCGAGAGCGACGCGGCCGGGCTGCGGGCGCTGCACGCGTTGAAGACCGGCCGCCTGATCGCCGCCAGCGTCGGCGTCGTGCTTCGCTTGGAGGGAATCGGCGAACCTGAGACAATTCCGTATCGCCGCTTCGCCGACGAGCTGGGCGTCCTCTTCCAGATCGTCGACGACATCCTCGACGTGACCGAGAGCGACGAGCAGCTCGGCAAGCCACATGGAAGCGACGAGCGACATGGCAAACTCACCTACGTCAGCCTTTTCGGGCTCGAGCGAGCCCGGGAGCTGGCCGCCGAGTCCCATGCCAAGGCGACCGGCGCCCTCGCCGAGGCGGCCGGGGAGACCACGGACCTGAGGCGGATCGCCGACTACATCTTCACCCGCAACGAATGAGCCGCGACAAATGAGCCAGAAGAAGCCACCACCGGAGAGCGCCGCCGAGCCGGCCGAGCCGCTGCTGCCGGGGATCGCCGGGCCCGCCGACCTGCACGAGCTGGACGAGGCGCAGCTGCAGCAGGTCGCGCAGGAGATGCGCACCTACATCATCGACACGATCGGCGAGATCGGCGGCCACTTCGGCGCCAACCTCGGCACCTGTGAGCTGGCCGTCGCCCTGCACAGCCTGCTCGACTCGCCGCGCGACAAGATCCTCTGGGACGTCGGCCACCAGTCCTACCCGCACAAGATCCTCACCGGCCGCCGCGACCAGCTGCCGACGATCCGCCAGTACGAGGGCCTGGCGCCGTTCTGCTCGATCCCCGAGTCCGAGCACGACATCATGGGCGCCGGCCATGCCTCGACCTCGATCGGGTACGCGGTCGGGCTGAAGGAGGCGATGCGCAAGGGGCTCGGCCCCGACGGCAAGGTGGCGGCGGTGATCGGCGACGGCGCCCTCACCGGCGGCGTCGCCTACGAGGCGATGCACGCGGCCGGCGGCCTGCAGACGCCGATCGTGATCGTCCTCAACGACAACGGGATGTCGATCTCGCCCAACGTCGGCGCCCTCTCGCGCTACTTCACCCGGATCCGCCTCAACCCGCGCCTCTGGCACGCCCGCGAGGGCGTCGAGGACCGGCTGACGAGGCTGCCGCTGGGGCTGGGGCGGCGGATCGAGCGTCTCGGACCGGAGATCAAGGCGGCGATCAAGGCCTACTGGGCCCCCGGCCTCTTCTTCGAGGAGCTCGACCTCGCCTACATGGGGGTGATCGACGGCCACGACGTGCACGCGCTGCGCGAGGCGCTGACCGAGGCCTTCGCCGCCGACAGGCCGGTGGTCGTCCACGTCCACACGGTCAAGGGCAAGGGGTTCGGTCCGGCCGAAGAAGGCGGCCTGGAGTCGATGGAGGAATGGCACGCGGCGAAGCCGAACTCGATCGTCAACGGCAAGCCGGCGGCGGCGAAGCCGAAGCCGGTGCCGGTCACCGAAACCGACTCGCCGGAGGGCATCGAGCGGCTCGAGAGGCCGCCGGCCGCGGGCTCGCCGCCGCAGTACACGAAGGTCTTCGCCGACGCGATCGTCGCCGAGGCCGAGCGTGACCCGCGGGTGATCGGGATCACCGCCGCGATGGCGGGGGGGACCGGGCTGCAGAAGCTCGCCGACGAGGCGCCCGAGCAGTACTACGACGTCGGCATCGCCGAGCAGAACGCCGTCCTGCTGGCCTGCGGCTTGGCGCTCGAGGGGGCGAAGCCGGTCTGCGCGATCTACTCGACCTTCCTCCAGCGCGCCTACGACCAGATCATCCACGACGTCTGCCTGCAGAGCCTCGACGTGACCTTCGCGATGGACCGCGCCGGCCTGGTTGGAGACGACGGCCCGACCCACCACGGCGCCTTCGACGTCTCCTACTTCCGCGCCGTGCCGAACGTGGTCGTGATGGCGCCGCGCGACGAGGCGATGCTGGTCCACATGCTCCACACCGCGATCGCACACGACGGCCCGGCGGCGCTGCGCTACCCGCGCGGCGCGGCCGAGGGCGTGGCGCTCCCGGCCGCGCCCGAGCCGGTCCCGATCGGGGTCGGCGAGGTGCTGGCCGAGGGCGAGCGGGTGGCGCTGCTCGGCTACGGCTACGGCGTGGCCGTGGCCCGGGAGGCGGCGGCGATACTTGCCGAGCACGGGATCGCGGCGACGGTCGCCGACGCCCGCTTCGCCAAGCCGCTCGACGGCGAGCTGCTCGAGCGGCTGGCGCGCGAGCACGAGCTGGTGGTGACGATCGAGGAGAACGTGCTGGCTGGGGGCTTCGGCTCCGGCGTGCTCGAGCACCTCGAGGACGCGTTCGCAGAGGCGCCGGCCGAGCGGGCCCGGGTGATGCGGGTCGGACTTCCCGATCGGTACGTGACCCACGGCAAGCCGGCGCTGCTGCGCGGCGAGGTCGGGCTGACCGGCGAGGCGGTGGCCGAGCGAGTGCTCGCGGCGACGCCCTCGGCGCACCCGGTCACCTCCTGAGCCCAGGTACCGCTGGAAACCTCCTCAGCAAAATTGAGGATTGCGTCAATCGGCGCAATCGCATAGCCTGCGCGAGTCTCTCCGGTGAGGTGGATGGGGCGCAGACGCAAGTCGCGCTTCTGGGGAATCACCACAGGGAGGAGAGATGCGTATCTCAATATGTGGGTCCGCTTGGGGGAGCGGGCTTCTCGCGGCCCCCCGCTCCGGCGGGAAGGGCCGCGAGGCGCGCACGGATCTCACGTTCCGCCGCTCGGCGGCGTTTGATTGGGGTGATGGCGACGACGATCGAGACGGGGACGGCGTGGGACGTCCACGAGAGCCCGCTGGGGCCGCTGACCCTGGTCAGCGCCGGCGGGCGCCTGCGGCGCCTGCTGTTTCCGGGCGGGGGTGAGCCGCCGGGGGAGCGGCGGCGGACACCGGAGCTGGCGGCGGCGCGGGAGCAGCTCGAGGAGTACTTCGCCGGCGGGCGCGAGCGCTTCGAGCTGCCGCTCGAGCCGTTGGGCTCGGCGTCGCAGTCGCGGGTATGGGAGCGGCTGCGGGAGGTGCCCTACGGGGCGACGATCTCCTACGGCGAGCTGGCGGCGGCGGTCGGGCGGCCGGGTGAGGCGCGCGAGATCGGGGCGGTGGTGGGGCAGACGCCGCTGCCGATCCTGATCCCGTGCCACCGGGTCCTCGGCGCCGACGGCTCGTTGACCGGGTACGGCGGCGGCCTGGCGCGCAAGCGGGCGCTGCTCGACCTCGAGGCGCTCACCCTCTGCTGAGCCGAGCGCCCCGGGGCCGGCGGCGCTACTCGGACTCGGCGAGGATCGCGTAGATCTTGCGCCGCGTCTCGTCGAGCAGCTCGCGGACCTGCTTCTGCTGCGCCGCATCGGCGGCGGTGAACGTCTGCCGGATCGCGTGGTGCAGTTTCTTCATCGAGTGCGCGAGCCGAACCTGCTCCGGGGCCGCCTCGTCGCGGACGGCGTCCCACGGGGTCGTCTCGCCGGCCTTCGCGGCCTGCTCGGCGCTGCCCTCCTCGGTGAGCGTGAAGCGGCGCTTGCCCTCGCTCTCCTCACCGCGGATCAGGCCCTCGTCCTCGAGCAGCTGCAGCGTCGGGTAGATCGAGCCGGGACTCGGGACCCAGGCGCCGTCGCTGCGCTCCTCGATCTCCCGGATCATCTCGTAGCCGTGCATCGGTCGCTCGGCGAGCAGGGCGAGAACAGCAGCGCGAACGTCGCCGCGCCGCGCCCGGGGGCCGCCGCGCCCGCGGGGGCCGCGCCCGCGTCCGAACTCGGGCCGGCGGCGCGAGTGGCCCGGATGTCGTGAATCGAATCGGTGATGGTGATGCATGAAATGCCTTTCGTTCGTATCGGTGACTAACGCGATATATCGTAACAGGTCGGCTTGCCTGGTCAAGGGCATCCCTGCGACCGCCCACGCACTCGGAGTTCCACGCGCCGCGTGAGCCGGACAGAGGTTCTGCGGCGCGGGGGGCCTTGGGGTAGCCTGCGGACGATGAAGCTGCTCTTCGCGCCGATCGGGATCATCGCCGGGCTCCTGGCGGGGATCGCCGCCCGCAAGGCGTTCGAACGGATCTGGTCGGCGATCGACGACGAGGACCCGCCCCAGCCCGACCAGCGCGACGTGCCGCTCGGCAAGATGATCGCCGCCCTGGCGCTCGAGGGCGCCGTCTTCCGCATCGTCAAAGGCCTCGCCGACAACGGGACTCGCCGCGGCGTCGCCAGCCTCACCGGCCGCTGGCCCGGCGAGGACCCCGCGGCCGAGAACTCCTGACCGATCCCGCGGTTCCTTGCGGTCGCCCGCCGTCCGTTCGGAACCACGGAACGTCCTCCCCTGCTCCGCTTCGCCTGCCGCGGTTCCTTGCGGTCGCCGCCCGTCTGTTTGGAACCACGACTCGGGAGATGGCCGACCGGGGCCAGAGCTGCTTGGCGTGACCGGCCCGGGTGCAACGCCGCCTGGCGTCGCCGAGGCGGGCGACGAACCGGGTCAGGAACCGCAAAGCGCCCCCTCGCGGTAGGCGAAAGGGGCGCTGTGCGGCACTACAGGGGGAGAGTCCCCTGGCTACCCGCCTCTCCTCAGGCCTAAACAACCCTCGAGCGAGCCTCCTCATGACCTTTTTCGCCCAGTGGGCGAAAAAGGTCATGAGGAGGGCCTGTCAGGCGGGCGGGGCGGGGAGCGCGACGGTCGGGGTCCTCGCCACGGTCAGGGCGAGGATCAGGAACTGGAGCGAGCGGGGGAAGCGGCGGCCGGGCGGCGGCGGGACGTGGTGGCGCTCGGCCAGGTCCAGCAGGCGGATCACCTCAGCGCAGGCCTCGCCGTGCGGACCCTCGAGATCGCAGGCGAGGCGGGCGAGGGCGATCGCTTCGGTCAGGTCGGCCTCGGCGAAGGCGCGCCCGCACGCGGCCAGCAGGTGCGAGTAGACGCGCTCCATGCCGGGGTCGAGCGGGCCGGTGGGACCGGGGGGCGGCCCGGCGTCGGCGGCAGGATCGCCGGCGAGGACGCGCTCGATCGTGCCGCCGGCGACCGCGGCGATCGCCTCCGGCCCGAGCCCGGCGGCGAGCGCGCAGCGGAGCTGGAAGGCGGCGGAGTTGACCGGCGCGCCGTAGGGGGAGTCGCTGGCCCAGACGATCTGGCTCGGCGCGACCAGGCAGAAGAGGGCGATCAGGTCGGCCGGGTTCCACCAGGAGGTGTCGATCAGGACGTTGGGGTGGTCGGGCAGCAGGCGCCAGATCCAGGCCAGGTCGCTGACCGCGCCGTGGGCGAGGATCAGGTGGGCGCCCGGGTGGCGCTCGGCGAGCTCGAGCGTGTCGGCGCCGAGCGCCGGGATGCCGCGCCCAGCATGGATCAGGACCGGGACCCGACGTTCGGCGGCCAGCGCCACGAGCTGCTCGACAGCGCCCTCGTGCAGCGCGAACTGCTCGGCGCGCGGGTGCAGCTTGATGCCGCGGGCACCGGCTTCCAGGCAGCGGCTCGCCTCGGCGAGGGCGCCGTCGCGGGGGTCGACCCGGCAGAAGGCGACCAGCCGCCCGGCGGAGGCGGCGGCGGCGGCGAGCGCCTCGTCGTTGGCGGCGCGGTAGCCCTCGGGCTCGTGCATCGGGAAGGTCACCGCGCGGGCCCCGGCCAGCTCCAGCGCCGCCAGCAGCTGCGCCGGCTCCTGCCGGTAGCCGTCGGGGTCGTTGCGGCCGAAATGGGTGTGGGCGTCGTAGAGCGCCAGCGGCCCGGTCTCGCGTTCGACCGCGTCCAGCCAGCGGCGCGACTCGAGCTCGATCGGCTCCGCCGCCCCCGAGCCCGGCGCCGCGGCGGAGCTGGGAGCGGTGCCGCGCGGCTCCTCAGCCACTTCGCGCCCCGCGCGCGATCCGGTGGACCGCCTCCTCGACGAGCGCCGGGGCGGTGCCGATGTTGAGGCGGGCGAAGCCGGCGCCGTTCGGTCCGAACGACGGCCCCGGGTTGAGGGCGACGCGGCCGCGCTCGAGCAGCGGCTCGGAGGGGTCCTCGCCGAGCCCGAGGGCGCGGAAGTCGAGCCAGGCGAGGTAGCTGGCGCGGGGCGGCTCGTATCCGACCTCCGGCAGGAGCTCGGCCAGCAGCTCGGCGAGCAGCGTCCGGTTGTGGTCGAGGACCGCGAGCACGGCGTCGAGCCACTCCCCGCCACCGCGATAGGCGGCGGCCGAGGCGATCGCGCCGAAATGGCCGCAGTGGGTGGCGCCGAACGGCAGCGCGGCCAGAACCGTGGCGCCGCGCTCGGAGGCGGCGACGATCTGCGCGCAGTGCAGTCCGGCCAGGTTGAATGCCTTCGAAGCCGAGCCGAAGGCGATGCCGTGCTCGGCTGCCTGCTCGGAGACCGCGAGGAAGGGAACGTGAGCGGCGCCCGGCAGGGTCAGCGGCGCGTGGATCTCGTCGGCGAGGACCCAGGCACCGTGCTCGGCCGCCGCCGCGGCGATCGCCTCCAGCTGCTCGCGGCTGGGCACGCCGCCGGTCGGGTTGTGCGGGCTGCAGAGGATCAGCGCCCGGGCGCCGGCGGCGAAGGCGGCGGCGACCGCCTCGGGGTCGAGCTCGCCGTCCACCAGCGGCGCTTCGACCAGCTCGCAGCCGGCTTCCTCGACCACCGAGAAGAAGGGCGGGTAGACGGGCGTGTTGACGGCGACGCGGTCGCCGGGCTCGGTCACCTCGCGCAGCACCGCGGTCAGCGCCGCGACCACGTCGTTGGCCGGCGAGACCCGCGCCGGGTCGACCTCCCAGCCCAGCCGCCCGGCGGCGAACTCGGCGAAGGCCTCGGCCAGCCCGACCGCCGCCGGCCAGGCGTAACCGGTGTCGTCGAGCTCGACCGCCTCGGCCAGCGCCACCCGCACCGGCTGGGCCAGTGGGAAGTCCATCTCGGCAACCCAGGCCGGCAGCACGTCCGCCGGGTAGCACCCCCACTTGGCGCTGCGCCGTAGCCGCAGCCGCTCCAGTGAGAGCTCGGTCAGGCTGGGGTCGAGTCCACCGCCGTTCATCGCCCGCTGAACTCTCTCAGGTCGGGGTCGCCGGGCAGGACCCGCGGTCCTCAGCTTTCCTTCAGCACCGAGTACCAGACGCGCTCGGCGACGAGGACCAGCTCGTCGCCGCCGCGGGCGAGGCGGCGGTAGAGCTCGCGGCGGGCCGAGACCTCGCGCAGGTCGGGGTTCTCGATCAGCGCCGACATCGCGGCGCGGTAGCTGTGCTGGAGATGGCGCTGTTGCTTGACGGCCTTGTCGGCCAGCTCGGTGGCGGCCGTGCGATCGCCAGCCGCGAAGCGGCGGAACGCCTCGTCGAGCTGACGCGTGGCGGCGGCGAGCTCGGCGCTCATCTCGGCGATCGCCGTATCCGGCGCGGTGTCCATCGCCTCGGCCTCGCCGACCAGGTTCTTGGCGCCGTTGAGGACTTCGTCGAGCCCGCGCGAGAGCTCGAACAGATCCTCCGGCTCGACCGGGGTCGAGAAGGCTTCGGTCAGCGCCTCCCGCAGCTCGCGCTTGCGCTTGTCGGCGTCGTGCTCGGCGGCGCGCAGCCGCTGCGCCGCGGTCGCGTCGCCCTGCGCCCACGCCCCGAGCGCGTCCATCCCGGCGACCGTCACCGCCGACTGCTGCACGAGCATGCCGAGGACGTCGGGGGTGTCCGGCAGGAACCAGTGTCGCGCCATCAGAAGACCGCCTTCCAGATCGGCAGCATTATCGCCGCCAGCAGCGCCGAGGCGGGCAGCGTCAGGAGCCAGGCGAAGCCGATCGCGCGCACCACGCTCCAGCGCACGTGGCGCCAGCGCCGCCGGCCGCCGCCGACGCCGACCACCGAGGAGGCGACGACCTGCGTGGTCGAGACCGGTGCGCCGAGGTAGGAGGCGGGAAGGATCGTCGCCGTCGAGGCGCTCTGGCTGGCGAAGCCGTCGATCGCCGCGAGGTGGAAGATGCGGCGGCCGATCGTGCGGATGATGCGCCAGCCGCCCATCGCGGTGCCGAGCGTCAGCGCCGCGCCGCAGGCGAGCTTGACCCAGAGCGGCACGGTGAGCGATTCGAGGTGGCCGCTGGCGAGGAGCAGCGCCGCGACCACGCCCATCGACTTCTGGGCGTCGTTGGCGCCGTGGCCGAAGGAGAGCGCCGCCGACATCGCCCACTCGGCGCCCCGGATCGGGCTCCGCACCCGCCGCGTCGCCCGCCGCAGCGCCCGCTGGTTGAGCCGCGAGAAGAGGAGGCCGAAGGCGAGCCCGACGACGGGGGAGACGGCGAGCGCGATCAGCACCCCGAGGATCCCGACCGGCCTGATGCCGTCGAGGCCGCCCCAGTTGAGGGCGCCGGCCCCGGCCTCGGCGAAGGCGGCGCCGGCGAGGCCGCCGACCAGGGCGTGGGCCGAGCTCGAGGGCAGCCCGCGCCACCAGGTCAGCAGGTTCCAGATGACGGCGGCGAGGGCGCCGGAGCCGATCACGGCGACCGCCTCGGCGGCGGGGACGTCGACGATGCCGGCGATCGTGTCGGCGACGGCGCTGCCGACGAGCAGGGCGCCGAGCATGTTGAAGACGGCGGCGAGCACGATCGCCTGGCCCGGCGCCGCGCCGCGGGTCGCGACCAGGGTCGCGATCGCGTTGGCGGCGTCGTGAAACCCGTTGGTCAGCGCGAAGGCGATCGCGAGGGCGATGGCGAGCGCGAGTTCCATCTGGCTAATTTAGGTCCATGTACGTGAGGAGCCGCGACGAGATCGAGCCCTACGTGACCCGCGACGGCTCGCTGATCCGCGAGTGGGCCGGCCCGGGCTACTCGCCCGCCGCCAACCAGAGCCTCGCCGAGGCGACCGTGGCGCCCGGCGAGCGGACCGCCCGGCACTACCACCGCGCCGCCGAGGAGCTCTACCTGGTGACGGCGGGCCGCGGCCTGCTGCGGGTCGGCGAGGAGGAGCGCGAGCTGGGGCCCGGCGACTGCGCCCTGATCCCGCCCGGCCAGCCGCACGACCTGCTCAACACCGGCGCCGGCGATCTGGTCGTGATCTGCGCCTGCTCGCCGGCCTACTCGCACGAGGACACCTTCCTCTGCGAGGCGGCCGGCGGCGGCGAGCCCGGAGGCTGAGCCCCGGCGTGCCGCGGATCCGGGAGGCGAGGCCCGAGGACGCGCTGGCGGTTGCCGCCATCCATGTCCGCGCCTGGCAGCGCGCCTACCGTGGCCTGATCGCCGACGAGTTCCTCGATGCGCTCCGCCCGCAGGACCGGGCGGCCCGTTACACGTTCGGCTCGCGGGACCCGGAGGCGCCGCGGACGCTGCTCGCGGTCGCCGAGCCGGCGGTGGCGGCTGGCGCCCCGGCGGCCGAGGAGCTGCTCGGCTTCGCCACCTTCGGCCCCTGCCGCGACCCCGACCTTCCCGCCGCCGGCGAGATCCACGCGCTCTACGTCGATCCCGAGCGCTGGCGCGGCGGCACCGGGCGGCTGCTGCTGGCCCGGGCGCGGGCCGGGCTGCGCGAGCGCGGCCACCGCGAGGCGGTGCTCTGGGTCCTGCTCGGCAACGAGGCGGCCGAGCGCTTCTACGAGGCCGACGGCTGGCGCCGCGACGGGGCCGAGCGCACCGAGCAGCCCTACGGCGTCATCTCTCGCGTGCGCCGTTTCCGGCGCGCGCTGAGCTGACCGCGCCGGTGACCGGCCGCGGCGCCGGGGCACGCCGCCGGGCCGGCGGCGGCGACGGCGCCGCCGCCGTGGGGGCCGCGACGGCGCGGCCGGCCCGGGGGCGTCGGCCGCGGGCGCAGCGGCCGCCGGTCGCGAACCTGCTCCTCCGCCGGGCCCTCGCTCTGCTCGCCGCGGGCAGCCCACCAGACCAGCCAGATCAGGCCGAAGATCGGGATCTTCATCGCCAGGATGACGAGGACGATCGGCACTACTCCCATGCGCCCAGTCTAGGGGCGGATGGCGGCGGCGTCACCGCGGCCCGGTGCTGCGGGTAGCCGCGGGCGGCGACGGCGCGCAGCGCTTCCTGCCACTGCTTGGAGGGACTCGGGACGATTGTCGGCGCCTCCGCCGTGTCCCCCTCGATGGTGCTCTTGGCCGGCGGGCGTCCGTATGCGCTCAGGCGATAACCGTGCTAACGAGCACGGCACCGATTTTCCCGGCAACGACGAGATCCGCAGCAACGATCTGTCGGCCGGAGTCGAGCATCGGCGCACAGTGTAGCCGCGAGGTCAGGGCCGGGCAACCGCCGGCGCCGGGCGGCCTCGGCTCAGCGCCACCAGGCGGCGAGCACGCGGCGCCAGTTGTCCCAGCAGACGGCGTCGAGCTCGGCCCCCGCGAAGCCGGCCTCGCGCAGGGCTTCGACCAGGCGCGGCAGCCCGGCGACGTCGCCCAGGGGGGCGGGGATCGTGGCGCCGTCGAAGTCGGAGCCGAGGGCGACGTGCTCGGCGCCGATCAGGTCGGCGACGTGGCGGGCGTGCTCGGCGACGAGCGCGAGCGGCGTCTCGGGGTCGTCGGCGAAGTCGGGGCGCAGGAACGGCGTCGCGAAGACGATCCCGACGAGGCCGCCGCTGGCGCCGATCGCCCGCAGCTGCTCGTCGGTCAGGTTGCGCGAGCTCTGGCAGATTGCGTGGGCCCCGGAGTGGCTGGCGACCAGCGGCCCCGGTTCGAGCCGGGCGACGTCCCAGAAGCCGGCTTCGTTGAGGTGGCTGAGATCGACGAGGATGCCGAGCTCGGCGCAGGCGCCGACCAGGGCCGTGCCGCGCTCGCTGAGGCCGGGGCCGATGTCCGGCGAGGAGGGGAAGGCGAACTGGACGCCGGTGGCGAAGGCGTTGGCGCGGCTCCAGACCGGTCCCAGCGAGCGCAGGCCGGCGGCGTACCAGTGCTCGAGCGCCTCGAGCCCGGGATCGATCGCCTCGGCGCCCTCGAGGTGGAGGACGGCGGCCGGCGGCGCCGCGCCGTCGCGGGCCCGGTCGAGGTCGGCGACGGCGCGCGCCACGACGAGCTCGCCGGCTCGCTCCAGCGCCGCCAGCCGCCCCGCGGTCGCCGTCGCGTCGGCGGCGGCCTCGGCGTGGGGGACGGGTGGCGCCAGCGGCTCGCGGTAGCCGCGGCCGCCGAAGGTCCGCGCGCCGGAGCGGTCGCCGGGCGAGGGGGTGAAGAGGGCGAAGATGCCGCCGCGCATCCCTCCCTGCCGCATCCGCGGCAGATCGAGATGGCCGCCGTCCCTGCCGGACGCGAGGTCGGCGTGGTCCTCGCGCGTCAGCGCGTCGTTGTGTCCGTCGAAGATCGCAACCATGGGCTCAAGCTACTGGCCTGCGCCGCCGATCTACCGGCTGAGGACGAATCGTGCTGAAGAAGCAACCCGACATTCACGTCGCCGACGTCAAGCTGCTGCAGCAGGGCTACGCCGCCGCCTGCGCCACCTGCGGCTGGGTCGGCCCCGAGCACGGGGATCCCGATGCCGCCGTGGTCGACTGCAAGGCGCACGAAACCGACCCGCGCCCCAAGCGCGACCCGAACATCACCCTGCGCAAGATCCGCCGCCGTCTCTAGGTCCGGGGCCTGCCGCAGCAACCGTGGTGCGTTCAGCGGAGGCGCGCGGCCCGGGCGGCGGCCATGCTGGCAGCGTGACCCGGCGCGCCGTCCACCTCTGCCTCGCGATCGCCGCCGCGGGCATGCTCGCGCTTCCCGCCCCGGCCACCGCCGGCCTGGCAGGTGAGGTGCACGAAGGAGCCACCCTGCTGTCCTCGATCGAGGCCGGCCGTACTGGCTGCGCCGAGATCGCCGGCTCCGGCTTCGACGCGATCGGCGAGTACGCGATGGCGCGCTACGTCGGCGACGGCCGTGCCCACGAAGCGATGAACCGCCGAATGAGCCTGATGATGGGGGAGGCCGGCGAGGCCCGGATGCACGCCGCGCTCGGCCGTCGCTACAGCGGCTGCGGCGGCGGCCGGGCGGGATGGATCGACGCGATGGCCGGGATGATGGATGGCAGCAACGGTGGGCAGGGGCCGGGGATGATGGACGGCAGGCGCGCCGAGCCGGGGCCCGGTATGGCTCGGGGCTCGCACTGGGGAGGCGGCTCGGGCGGGATCTCGACGGCGGCCCTGGTGGCGCTGCTCGCCGCGGTCGCGGCAGCGGCCGCAGTGCTGACGCTCTGGCTCTCGCGCCGCGCCCGACCCCAGGGCGGTTGACGGCACGCGTCCGGCCGGTGCGGCGTCCGCTCTGATACCCCTGGGGGGTATACTGGCGAAACCTTCCCCCGAGAGCGAGGAGACCGCCATGGAGCCTGCCGCCGCCGCACATCACGATCACCAGCTGCCGACCGAGGGGGCGGCGCTGACGGCAACCGCCGTCTCGGCCACCCTGCACTGCCTGACCGGGTGCGCGATCGGCGAGATCGCCGGGCTGGCGATCGGGACGGCGCTCGGGCTCTCGAACCTGGCGACCGTCGGCCTCGCCGTCGCCCTCGCCTTCCTCTTCGGCTACGGCCTCACCAGCCTGCCGCTGCTGCGCGCCGGGTTCGCGCTCGGCGCCGTGATCCCGATCGCGCTTGCCTCCGACACCCTCAGCATCGCAACCATGGAGGTCGTCGACAACCTGATCGTGCTGGCCGTGCCGGGGGCGATGGAGGCCGGCCTCGGCGACCTCCTCTTCTGGGGCAGCCTCAGCTTTGCCCTGGCCGTCGCCGCGGTGCTCACGATCCCTGTCAACCGCTACCTGATCGCCCGCGGCAGGGGGCACGCCGCCGTCCACCGCACCGGAGTCCACGGCGGGCCGCCGGTGCGGATGGTCGGGCCGATGACGGCAGCCGGGTTTGCCTTCGGCGCGGCGGTGCTGGTGGCGGAGGCGGTGTAGAGGGCCGCCTGAGGCGACGGCCGCTCCCGGCCTGACCGTGAGAGTGCCGGCAGCGAGCATCCACTGCTCACCGGTTCGCCTGCTTCCTCTCGAGCAGCCAGGATCTGGACCTGACCTCGTTCGCCTCCGTGCTCGAGCCTCGCCATTCTTCCAGGACGCCGAGTAGGCCTCGGGGGCCGAGCCGCCTCAGTAGCGCGCGCGGCCGTTTGTCAGGGGCGCGACGGCGTTTTCGCCGCCCTCGAGCCGGGTAGAGCGGGGACCGAAAACAGGTGCGAGCCCCGAGTCCGCAGACGATGTCGCAGTCTCCCAGCCCACCCGATCCGGCGCTTGAGGCAGAGAGCGGCGCCTCCCTGCTCGCCGCGATCTCCCGCGAGATGGTCCGGGCGATGAAGACCTACTACGGCCGCGGTCCGACCAGGGCCAAGTCCTACCTGGTCGACGACCTCCTGTTCGTCGTCATGCGGGGCGGCGCCACCCAGGCCGAACGCACGATGGTGGAGGCCGGGAAGGAGGAGAGCGTTCGCGACTTCCGCCAGAAGTTCGGCAACGTGATGGCCGAGCGCCTGGTCGGAACGATCGAGCAGCTGACCGACCGCAAGGTCCTCTCCTACCAGAGCCAGATCCTCTTCGACCCCGATGTCATCGTCGAGGTCTTCGTCTTCGACAAGCCCCTCGCCCGCTCGGTGGTCGAGGAGACCGCCCAGGCACTGCTCGCCGGCGAGGATGCGTTCGCGATCAGCGGCGATGATCCGGCAACCGACGCCGCTTAGGGCCGGTCCTTCTCAGCTGCGCTCCAGGCTGACCACATCGGATCGCCCGGCCCACCGGGAGACCCCGATTCGCCCCCATCCGGAGGCGAAGAGTGGGCCCGGATCCATGCTTGCGCGCTTCGGTCGCGTCGTAGCGGCGAGGTCTCGCCGGTCCGCCACTACCGCAACACGCTGCAAACCGAGCAGCGAAGCGGGTCTCGATTGACCCGCGCTCACTTCGCCGGAAGCGACTCGGCGAAGTCGGCGCCGGCATCGACCCAGCGGCCGAGCGCGGCGCTGTCATCGATGCCGGCGGCCTCGACGGTGATGAACCCGCGCATCGGGCGGCCGGTGAATTCCATCGGCCCGACGTGCTCCTCGGACAGGGCCGCCTCGGCGTCCTCATGGTCAAGGCGGACCATCAGGTCCTCCCCGCTCGTCCCGCAGGCCATGTTGCCGTTCACCATCCAGGCGATCCCGCCGAACATCCTCCGCTCCGTCACGCCAGGCCGTCCGTCGATCACGTCGCGAATTCGCTCCGCCAGCTCCTCCGAGTAAGCCACGGGAGACGCAGTCTACGTCGCCTCGAGCCCCGTCGGCCGATAGCGATGAGTTTCCGAGCCGCCTCGTATTGAGATGGCGGAGGGGCCAGGAGGGCTCCCGACGAAAGGAACACATGGCTGACGTGACAATCGCGAGAATCGATGAGATGGAGTCCATCTATGAGGGCGTCGCCCGCCGGGCACGAGCCGAGCTTGGCGTGAGCGCCTGGGGAATGCAGGTGATGACTCTGCCGCCGAACTGGGACGGCCATCCGAATCACTCCCACGACGCCTCGACCGAGGAGGCGGGCCAGGAGGAGGTCTACATCCCACTCGCCGGCTCGGCCACTCTGGTCGCCGACGAGGAGACCTACGAGTTGGAGCCGGGGATGATGGTCCGGGTGGGTCCCGATCAGAAGCGCCAGATCCAGCCGGGCGGGGAGGGCATCCGCTTCGTCGCTTTGGGTGGAGTGCCGGGGCGTGCCTTCGAGCCCTCCGCGTGGACGGAGCACGGCGGCCCGGTGCCCGTCCCTCAGCAATGACCGACCCGGGCGAAGCGCGCCTCATCGAGGCGGCCAAGAGCGGCGAGGAAGCGGCCTTCGTCGAGCTGACCTCGCCCCACCGCCGCGCGCTGCACGTCCATTGCTACCGGCTGCTCGGCTCCCTGCACGACGCGGACGACGCCCTCCAGGAGACACTGCTGAACGCCTGGAGGGCGTTGCCGGACTTCGAGCTGAGGGCACCACTGCGCGCTTGGCTCTACCGCATCGCGACCAACGTCTCGCTGCGGATGATCGAGCGCCGCTCCGAGCCCGCTCTGCCCCCCGACGCGGGCCTCGAGCCCTACCCCGACGATCTCTTCAACGACACGCCGAGCGGCGAGCCGGGGCCGGAGGCGAGGGCGATCCTCAGCGAGGGAGTGGGGCTCGCCTTCATCGCCGCGATGCGGTTGCTTCCGCCGCGCCAGCGTGCCGTGCTCGTCCTGCGGGACGCGCTGGGCTGGCGCGCGGCGGAGTTGCGGTTGCTGGGCGACTCCGTCGCCTCCGTCAACAGCGCCCTGCAGCGAGCGCGCGCCGCCCTCGACCGCGAGCAGGGCGGGGACCCTCGCCCGCGCCAACCGGCCAGCGGGGCGCGCCGAGGAGGCGACGTCCGCACCTTTCAGGAGGCCTGGGCACGAGTCGACGTCGAGGCGATCGTCGGGTTGCTGACCGACGATGCCCTGCTGACCATGCCGCCGGTGCAGATGCGCTTCGAGGGGGCGGGGGAGATCAGGCGCTTCTTCGCCACCGAGCCCGTCGGCGGCCAGCTCGACCGGATCAAGCTCGTCGGTCACGCGGCGAACGGCCAGCCCGGCCTCGCGAGCTACGCCGACGAGGGCGAGGGTGTGCATCGCCCCTACGGCGTCATGGTCCTCGCGCTGGAGGGCCAGGCGGATCGCGGGATCACCGAGTTCCCCGCGATGCCTCCCTCTTCCAGGCGTTCGGGCTGCCCGGTGATGCTCGATCCCGGAGGTGGTCCCAGCGCTTCTCAGCGCCAAGCTCCAGCCCGCTTCGGCGCCCTCGCGAGCGGGGGCGGGGAGGCGGCAAACTGGCGAACAGGGGCCCCGGACCGGCCGGTGCCGCTCACGGAAGTCAGGCGGCGTAGGGCGGTAAGCCGCTCTAGAAAGCCCCCCACAACAGAAGACGCCCCGCCTTTCGACGGGGCGCTTCTGGGGTTACTACAGGGAGGAGAGATATGTATCTCTATATATGTGGATCGGTGGGAGGTAGGTGAGCCCAGTTGAGTCGTGGGCGCCGGCTGTGGGAAGCAACCGGGGCCATATGTACGACGCGGGACTCAGCCAAAAAGTTCTCTGTTTGCTCCTTATCGGTGCCTCTCAACGATTCCTTGACCAGCGTACGAACATACGTGCGATTTGTGTGTGAGGGGGATCACAGAACCCCCTGCGTGGGGGGGAAATTGGCGGGTTTTGCGGGCCCGCTGGTATCCAAGTACCCCAGCTGCCAGGACAGTAGAGCAGGGTCGGGCGGAAAAGTCGTCAACAAAATGTTGCATTTAGGCCCATTTACCGAATAAACGTCCAGAATGCGGGGTCCTCGGTAGCGTTTCGGCGGTGAGAAAGGCCCGGATAGACGCGGTCCTGGCGGAAAGGGGCCTGTTCCCGTCGCGCTCGGCGGCGGCCGGCGCGGTGCGGGCCGGCGAAGTGCGGATCGGGCCGGACGGGCCGGTTGCCCTGCGCCCGAGCCAGCTCGTCGAGCCGGAGGCGGCGCTGATCGTCGACTCGGGCCCGCGCTACGTCTCACGGGGCGGGATGAAGCTCGAAAACGCGCTGACCGCGCTGGCGATCGACGTCGCCGGCCGCGACTGCCTCGACGTCGGCGCCTCGACGGGCGGCTTCACCGACTGCCTGCTGCAGCACGGCGCCGCTCGAGTCGCCGCCGTCGACGTCGCCTACGGCCAGCTCGACCTGCGCCTGCGCGAGGATCCCCGCGTGACCGTGGTCGAGCGCCTCAACGCCAGGGCCCTGACGGCCGCCGACCTGCCCTTCGCGCCCTCGCTGGCGGTGATCGACGTCTCCTTCATCTCGCTGACCAAGGTGCTGCCGGCGGTGGCCGCCTGCCTGGCGCCCGGCGGCGAGGTGCTGGCGATGGTCAAGCCGCAGTTCGAGCTGGGCAGGGAGCGCGTCGGGCGCGGCGTGGTCCGCGAGGACGCCGATCGCCACGAGGCGATCCTCAACGTCGCCGCCGCGGCGGCCGAGCTCGGGCTGGCGGTGCGCGGCTTCGCCTCCTCGGGGCTGCCCGGCCCCAAGGGCAACCGCGAGACCTTCGTCTGGTGCGGCGGCGAGGGCGCGCCGCTCGCCGATCTCGAGGCGGCGTTGACCGCTGCCGAGGCGGGCGCCGGCGAGGCCGTCGCCGCCGAGGGGCGCCGGGCGTGAAGACCGCCGACCTGATCACCCACTCGCACCTGGCCGACGATCCGGAGCCGGTTGCGCTCGCGGTGCGGGTCGCCGCCGAGGCGGGTTGGCGCCTGGTCGCCGACGAGGAGGAGTTCGAGAAGCACGGCGAGGCGGCCGCCGGCATCGAGCGCCGCAGCGGCGAGGAGCGTCCCGACCTCTGCGTCGTCCTCGGCGGCGACGGCTCGATCCTCCATGCCCTGCGTCGGTACGCCGGCACGGAGGTGCCGGTGTTCGGAGTCAATTTCGGGACGGTCGGGTTCCTCGCCGCGGTCGAGCGCGGCGAAGCCGCCGCCGGCATCCGCCGCGCCCTCGACGGCGAGACCGAGACGGTCGACCTTCCCGGGCTCGAGGTCGGCTGCGGCGGCGAGCGCGCGCGTGGCTTCAACGACATCACCCTGTCCCGCCGCCCCCACGACCGGGTCGCCGAGCTCAGCTACCGGATCGCCGGCGAGGAGGTCGGGCACGTCCGCTGCGACGGCCTCGTCGCCGCCACCCCGGTCGGCTCGACCGGCTACAACCTCGCCAACAACGGCCCGATCCTCGCCTGGGGCGTGAAGGGCTACGTGGTCAGCTACATCTCGCCCCACTCGCTGACCGCGCGGGCGCTGGTGGTCGCCCCCGGCGACGTCCTGCTGGTCGGCAACGCGGCCGACCGCGAGCCGGTCGAGGTCGCCGTCGACGGCAACCGCTTCGCCGAACTGCGCTCGGGGGAATCGCTCGAGGTCCGCTTCGTCGAGGATGCCGGGCTGCTGGCCGAGCTTCCCGGCACGAGCTTCTACCACCGCATCCGCGAGAAGTTCGGCCATTTGGCCGTCTGACGAGCCGGCCGCGGGCGATCACTAAGGTGCGCCGTCATGGCGCGGAAATGGTGGACGCTGGTGCTGGTCTCGGTGGCGACCTTCATGCTGCTGATCGACGTGACCGTGGTCAACGTCGCGCTGCCCGACATCCGCCAGGAACTGGGCGCCAGCCTCTCCAGCCTGCAGTGGGTGGTCGACGCCTACTCGCTGATGCTGGCGGCCTTCCTGCTCACCGCCGGCTCGCTCGGCGACCGGCTCGGGCGGCGGCGGGTCTTCACGATCGGCTTCGCCATCTTCACCACCGCCTCGTTCCTCTGCGGGATCTCCGGCGACCCGACCCTGCTCAACCTCGCCCGCGGCCTGCAGGGGATCGGCGCGGCCGGCATGTTCGCGACCTCGCTGGCGCTGATCGGCCAGGAGTTCCACGGCAAGGACCGCGCCACGGCCTTCGGCGTCTGGGGCGCGACGGTCGGCGGCGCGGTGGCGATCGGCCCGCTGGTCGGCGGCGTGATCACCGAAAGCCTCGGCTGGGAGTGGATCTTCTTCGTCAACATCCCGATCGGGCTGACGGCGATCGTGCTGACCGAGCGCAAGATCGTCAACGTCTACGCCGACGACCCCGAGCCGGTCGACCTCCCCGGGCTCGTCACCTTCTCCGCCGCCCTCTTCCTGCTCGTCTTCGGCCTGATCCGCGGCAACCCCGAAGGCTGGGGCAGCCCGGTGATCCTCGCCTGTCTGATCGGCGCCGCCGCCCTGCTCGTCGCCTTCATCGCGATCGAGCGCCGCTCCAACCACCCGATGCTCGACCTCTCCCTGTTTCGCAACCTGGCCTTCAACGGCGTCTCCGCCGTCGCCTTCTGCCTCTCGGCGGGGATGTTCGCGATGTTCCTCTACCTGACGATCTACCTGCAGGGCGTGCTCGACTACTCGCCGCTCGAAGCCGGGATCCGGTTCCTGCCGATGACCGTTCTCTCCTTCATCGCCTCGCCGATCTCCGGCTCGCTCTCCAACCGGGTGCCGATCCGGGTCCTGCTGGGCGCCGGACTCGGCCTGGTCGGGGTCGGGCTGCTGCTGATGAACGGCGTCACGGTCGATTCCGGCTGGACCGCGCTGCTCGCCGGATTCCTGGTCAGCGGCCTCGGCGTCGGCGTCGCCAACCCGGGGATCGGGCAGGCGGCGATCGCCGTCGTGCCGGTGCAGAAATCCGGGATGGGGTCCGGGATCAACACGACCTTCCGTCAGGTCGGCATCTCCACCGGAGTGGCGGCGCTGGGCGCGATCTTCCAGTCGCGGGTCAACTCCGAGCTGGCCGAACGGCTGCCGCACGCCGCCAGCGGACTCGGCAACCTGGTCGCCTCCGGCGGCTCGAAGGCGGCGCTCGAAGTGACGCCGCCGGCGCTGCATCCGGCGGTCGAAAGGGCCGCCGACGCCGCCTTCGTCAGCGGCTTCAACGAGATCCTCCTGATCGCCGCGATCGTCTCGCTGGTCGGCGCCGGGCTCGGCTTCGTCCTCACCCGCTCGCGGTTCTTCGTCCAGCAGATGAGCGGCCCCGCCGAGCCGGCCGCGGCCTGAGCGCCCGCAAATAGCGGCGACGCGGCGGGTTCCCGCCGCACCCGGTGCTAGACAGGATTCAGTGCTGCGCGAGCTCCGGATCGAGAACCTGCTGCTGATCGAGCGCGCCGAGCTGCGGCTGGGCGAGGGCCTCAACGCGATCACCGGCGAGACCGGCGCCGGCAAGACCGTGCTCGCCCACTCGCTCGACCTCCTGATGGGCGGCAAGGCGCGGGCGCAGATCGTGCGCCCGGGCGCCGAGGAGGCCTGGGTCGAGGGGGTCTTCGACCTCCCCGACGGCCTCCTCGCCGAGCCCGAGCTGGCGGAGCTGGCGGCGCGCCTGCCGGAGGGCGCCGAGGAGATCGTGCTCGGCCGCCGGGTCGGCGCCAGCGGCCGCACCAGCGCTTTCGTCGCCGGCCGCGCTGCCAGCGCTGCCGACCTGAAGCTGCTGGGCGGCCGGCTGCTCGCCTTCTACGGCCAGCACGAGCACCGCCGGTTGACGATCTCCTCCGCGCAGCTGGAGATCCTCGACGGCTTCGCCGGCGCCGAGCACCTGCGGCTGCGCGAGAGCTACCGCGAGGCCCACCGTGAGTGCGCCCGGCTCGCCGCCGAGCTGGCCGAGCTGCGCGACCGCGAGGGCTCGCGCGAGCGCGACCTCGACCTCTTCCGCTACGAGCTGGCCGAGATCGAGGAGGTCTCGCCGACGCCGGCGGAGCGCGAGGAGCTGGGAGCGCGGCGCGAGCGCCTGCGCCACGCCGAGGGCCTGCGCGAAGCCGCCGGCGGCGCCCACGCCGCGCTGGCCGGGGCCGAGGAAGACGGCGGCGGCGCCGGGGCGGCGCTGGGTCAGGCCGAAGCGCTGCTGGTGGGCGCCGCCAGCCTCGACCCCGAGCTCGACGCCCTGGCCGAGCGGGTCGCCTCGCTGGCGGTCGAGCTGGGCGACGTCGGCTCGGAGCTGCGCGGTTACGTCGAGGCGGTCGAGACGGACCCAGCGGAGCTGGCGGCGGTGGAGGAGCGGCTGGAGGCGATCGATCGGCTCGAGCGCAAGCACGGCGGCAGCGTCGAGTCGGTGCTCGCGCACGCCGAGCGCTGCCGGGGGGAGATCGAGCGGCTGGAGAGCGCCGAGACGCGGGGCGCCGAGGCGGAGGCGGCGCTGGCGGCGGCCGCGGCGCGCCGCGCCGAGCTCGGCGAGCAGCTGAGCGCGGGCCGCGCGGCGGCGGCGGCGCCGCTGGAAGAGCGGGTCGCCGCCGAGCTCGACCAGCTGGCGATGTCCGGCGCCCGGCTCGAGGTCGTGCTCGAGCCGCACCCCGAGGGCTACGGACCGGGTGGCCGCGAGACGGTCGAGCTGCGGGTCGCGCCCAACCCCGGGATCGAGCCGGCGCCCTTGCGGGAAGCCGCCTCCGGCGGCGAGCTCTCACGGGTGATGCTGGCGCTGAGCGGGCTCGGCAGCGGCGAGCGCGACGCCGGCACGCTCGTCTTCGACGAGATCGACGCCGGCGTCGGCGGCAAGACGGCGCGGGTGGTGGGGGAGCGGCTGCGGGCGCTCGGCCGCGAGCGCCAGGTGCTCTGCATCACCCACCTGCCCCAGGTCGCGGCGCTCGCCGATACCCATTTCCGGCTCGAGAAGGACGTCGCCGCCGGACAGGCCTGCGCGACGGTGCAGCGGCTCGGCGGCGAGCAGGTCGTCGAGGAGATCCGCCGGATGCTCGGCGCCGACGCGAGCGACGAGGTCGCGACCCAGCACGCGCGCGAGCTGCTGGCCGCCTAGGCGCCGCCGCGACCCGCTTGGGGTGAGGGGGCACTGCAGCGGGTAGTCTGACCGCGTGGCAACCACCAGTCGTCGTCGCCTGCCCGCCCTGCTCGGGCGCCGCAACGGTGGCCGCGCGGACCTGCCGATCGAGGGCACGGCGCGGCTCGGCAAACGGACCAAGGACCTCGTCAAGCGCCTGCGCCCCGGCGACGTCGCGGTCATCGACCACGTCAACATCGACCGGATCGCCGCCGAGGAGCTGATCGCGGCCGGCGCCGCGGCGGTCCTCAACGCCTCGCCGTCCTCGGACGGCAAGTACCCCAACGCGGGCCCGCTGATGCTGACCCGGGCCGGGATCCGCCTCGTCGACGCTCCCGGCGCCGGCCTCTTCGAGCTGCTGCACGAGGGCGACCGCGTCAGCCTCGACGGCGGCGTCGTCCGCGTGCGCGGCGGCGAGCTGCTGCGCGGGCGGGTGCTGAGCGAGCCGGAGCTGGAGCTGCAGCTGGTCGAGCAGCGGCAGCGGATCGACGAGGCCCTCGCCGAATTCGCCGAGAACACCGTCGCCCACGTGCGCCAGGAGACCGACCTGCTGGCCGGCGCGATCGAGTTCCCGCCGACCCGCGCCTCCTTCCGCGACCGCCACGTCCTGATCGTCGTCCGCGGCGAGCACCATCGCCGCGACCTGAAGGCGCTCGGGGCCTACATCCGCGACGTGCGGCCGCTGATCGTCGCCGTCGACGGCGGCGCCGACGGGGTGCTCGAAGCGGGCCTCAAGCCCGACGTGATCTTCGGCGACATGGACTCGGCCTCCGACCGGGCGCTCGCCTGCGGGGCCGAGCTGATCGTCCACGCCTATCCTGACGGCCGCGCCCCGGGCCGCGAGCGGCTGCTGGGAGCCGGCCTGCCCCACACCGTGGTGCCGGCCGCCGGCACCAGCGAGGACGTCGCGATGCTGATGGCCTTCGAGAAGGGGGCGGACCTGATCGTCAGCGTCGGCGCCCACTTCAACCTGATCGAGTTCCTCGACCGCAAGCGCGGCGGCATGTCCTCGACCTTCCTGACGCGGCTGCGGATCGGCGAGCGGCTGGTCGACGCCAAGGGCGTCTCGCGCCTGTACAACCCGAGCGGCACGCTCGCTCCGGCGCTGATGTTCGCCGGCGCCTTCGTCATCCTGCTGACGATCCTGATCATCACCTCGCCGGCGCTCAACGACGTCTTCCAGCTGGTCTGGCTGAAGATCCGGATCTGGCTGGGGATCTAGGCGCGGCAGGCGCGGCGGGCCCCCGACCGGGCCGGGAGCCTGGCCGATCGAGGGCGACCCTCTAGCCTTCGACGGTCGATGGGTTACAGCGCCCGCTATCACGCCACCTCGCTGATCGCCGTCTTCCTCTCGCTGGCGATCGGGATCCTGATCGGCGCCGAGTTCGGCGGCGACGCGCTGACCGGCACCCGCAAGGACCTCGAGCACAGCCTCGTCGGCAACCTCCAGGACGCCCGCTCGCGGGCCGACGAACTGAGCGGCGAACTGGGCCGCGCCAACGAATTCGGCGAACGCGTCTACCCGGTCCTGACCCGCGAAAAGATGGCCGGCAAGCGGATCGCGATCCTCGCCCTCGGTGGGCTGCCGAGCGACGTCTCGGCCGCCGTCGAGAGCGCGCTGACGCCGACCGGGGCGCGGCTGGTCGGGGTCGGCGTCGTCCGCGAGCCGGTCGACATCGTCGGCCTCGCCGGCGACCTCTCCCAGACCCGGTTCTTCGACCTGCAGGAAAACCCCGATCAGCTGACCGCGCTCGGCACCGGGCTCGGCCGCCAGATCGTGCTCGGCGGCACCCTCCCCGAATTCGTCCGCGGCCAGCTCTTCTCACGCGCCAGCGGCGACTTCGGGGCGCTCGACGGGGTGATCGTCGTCCGCGACCAGCCCGAAGACCTCGGCCCGATCCAGAAGAGCAAAGCCAACCAGCTCGAAGCGGCGCTGCTGAGCGGGATGACGGCGACGCGCACGCCGGTCGTCGGGGTCGAGACCACGCGCGCGGAACCGTCCTCGATCTCCTTCTTCCAGAGCAACGACCTGGCCACCGTCGACGACGTCGAGCTGACCGCCGGCAAGCTGGCGATGGTCTTCGCGCTGCTCGGCGCCGAGGGCAGCTTCGGCGTCAAGAGCAGCGCCGACCGGCTGCTGCCGGACCTGCTGACGCCGGGGGGCTGAGCGCTGTACTGGGTCGGGCTGCCGCTCGCGGTCGCCATCAGCCTGCTGCTCGTCCCCGCCGGCGCCCGCGGCCTGCGCGACGCCGGCCTGGTCCGGGAGAACTACCGCGGCGCACGGCTCGCCTTCCCGCTCGGCGCGGTGCTGGCGACGGCGGCGCTGGTGGCGCTGGCGCCGCTGGCCGTGCTCAACGACCGCGCCGAGCTCGACCTGCTCGACCCCGAGCTGCGCCGCTGGCTGCCCTACCTGCTGGGGATCGCCTTCCTCGGCTTCCTCGACGACGCCCTCGGCCAGGGAGCGGCGGCGGCCACCCCACGGGGCTGGCGCGGGCACTGGGCGGCGCTGCGGGAGGGGCGGCTCTCGACCGGGGCGATCAAGGCGATCGGGGCGCTGGCGCTCGCCGCCTACGTCACCTCCGGGCGGGGGCTGGAATCGTGGCGCTACCTCGCCGACGTGCTGCTGCTGGTCCTCGCCACCAACCTCGGCAACCTGCTCGACCTGCGCCCGGGCCGGGTCGAGAAGGCTCTGGTGGCGCTCGCGGCGGGGCTCTGTCTGGGCGCCTGGACGCTGGCGCCGATCGAACTGCTGGGGATCTTCCTCGGCCCGGTCCTGGTCGGCGCCTGGCTGACGCTGCGCGAGCGGGCGATGCTCGGCGACACCGGCTCGAACCTGATCGGGGCGATCGCCGGGGTCTGGCTGCTCACCGTGCTGGGCGGGGACGGGCGCCTGGTGGCGCTCGCCATCGTCGCCGCGATCACCGTTTACGGCGAGATGCGATCTATTTCGGCGACCATCGAATCGGTTCCGCCCCTGCGCTGGCTAGACTCGCTTGGCAGAGCATGAGTCCAGTCAGCAAAGGCGACACGAGGTTCATCTTCATCACCGGCGGCGTCGTCTCGGCTCTCGGCAAGGGCATCTCCGCCGCCTCGATCGGGCGCCTGCTCGTCTCCCGCGGCTTCCGCGTCCAGCTGCAGAAGTTCGACCCCTACATCAACGTCGATCCGGGGACGATGAGCCCGTTCCAGCACGGCGAGGTCTTCGTCACCGAGGACGGGGCGGAGACCGACCTCGACCTCGGTCACTACGAGCGCTTCACCGACTCCAACACCTCGCGGGCCTCCAACGTGACCGCCGGGGCGGTCTACAACTCGGTGATCCGGCGCGAGCGGCGCGGCGACTACCTCGGCGCCACCGTGCAGGTGATCCCCCACATCACCAACGAGATCAAGCAGAAAATCCTGATCGTCGCCGAGTCGCAGTCGGTCGACTTCGTGATCACCGAGATCGGCGGCACCGTCGGCGACATCGAGTCGCTGCCGTTCCTCGAGTCGATCCGGCAGCTCTACACCGACCTGGGCCCGAAGCGGGCGATGTTCATGCACCTGACCCTGGTCCCCTACGTCGGCCACGCGGGCGAGCTGAAGACCAAGCCCACCCAGCACTCGGTCAACGAGCTGCGCCGGATCGGGATCCAGCCGCACGCCCTGATCTGCCGCTCCGAAGGCCGCCTGGACCGCGAGATCCGCAGCAAGATCGCGCTGTTCGCGAGCCTCCCGGTCGACAACGTCGTCTCCGCCCACGACGTCGACAACATCTACAAGGTGCCGCTCACCTTCCGCGCCGAAGGCGTCGACGACATCGTCCTCGACCATTTCGGGATGGAGGCGCCGGCGCCGGACCTGGCCGAGTGGGAGGCGATGGTGCGCCGCGCCGACGCCGCCAGCGGCGAGGTCAAGATCGCGATCGTCGGCAAGTACGTGCAGCTCGCCGACGCCTACAAGTCGGTGATCGAGGCGATCGAGCACGGCGGCATCCACCACGGGGTCGAAACGAAGATCGAGCTGGTCGACTCCGAGGACCTCGACCCCGAGGCGCTGGAGGACTGCGACGGGATCCTGATCCCGGGCGGCTTCGGCGAGCGCGGGATCGAGGGCAAGATCGAGGCGGCGCGGATCGCCCGCGAGCGCTCGATCCCCTACCTCGGCATCTGTCTCGGGATGCAGATCGCGGTCGTCGAGTTCGCCCGCCATGTGGTCGGGATGGACGGCGCCAACTCCGCCGAGTTCGATCCGGAGACCCCCTACCCGGTCGTCGACCTGCTGCCGGAGCAGAAGGAGGTCTCCGACATGGGCGGGACGATGCGGCTCGGCGCCGACCCGGTGAAGCTGCACGAGGGGACCAGGGCGCGCGAGATCTTCGACGAGGCGGTCATCTACAAGCGCCACCGCCATCGCTACGAGGTCAACAACCAGCTGCGTCGCCGGCTCGAAGACGAGGGTCTCGTCTGCGGCGGCACCTCACCCGACGAGCGCCTGGTCGAGATGATCGAGCTCCCGGACCATCCCTTCTTCGTCGCCTCCCAGTACCACCCAGAGTTCAACTCGCGCCCCAACCGTCCCGAGCCGCTGTTCCGCGAGTTCGTCGGCGCCGCCGCGAGGCATGCCGGGGAACGGCCGGCGGACGGCGGCGAGATACAGTCGGAGGATGCTTCCGAGTCTGCCATGGCGCGGTCGAGGCAGCGCTAGGCAAGGACGCAGGGAGCGCCGCGTGCTCTGCACGCAAGCGACCGAGGACGCCGCATAGCGATGCCTCGATCCGCCATGCGCCTGCTGGAGACCTTCACCCGGCTCTGCGAGATCCGCAGCCCGACCGGCGAGGAGCGCGAGATCGCCGACACCCTGGTGGCCGAGCTGCGCGCGCTCGGATACGAGGTGAGCGAGGACGACGCGGCCGGCCCGGCTGAAGCGGGGGCCGGGAACCTGCTGGCGCGGCGGCCCGGGAGCGGGGAGGGGGAGGAGCGCTGGGCGATGTTCTGCGCCCACATCGATACCGTCCCGCACCGGGGTCGGGTCGAGGTCGTCGAGCGCGACGGCGTCTTCCGCAGCGCCGGCGAGACCATCCTCGGCGCCGACAACAAGGCGGCGGTCGCCGTCTTCCTCGAGCTCGCCGCGCGCCACGCCGAAACGCCGGGGCCGGTCGGGGTCGAGCTTCTCCTGACCGTCGCCGAGGAGCAGGGGCTGCGCGGGGCCAAAGCCTTCGACCCGGCGGCGCTGCGCTCGCGGGTCGGGTTCGTCCTCGATCACGCCGGTCCGGTCGGCGAGGTGATCGACACGACGCCGACCCAGCAGAAGATCCTTGCCGACTTCCACGGGGTCGAGGCCCACGCCGGGATCAAGCCCGAGGAGGGCAACAGCGCGATCGCTGCCGCGGCCGCCGCGATCGCCAGGATGGAGCTCGGCCGCCTCGACCAGGGAACGACGGCCAACGTCGGCCTGATCCGGGGCGGGACCTCGGGCAACGTCGTCGCCGGCCATTGCTTCATCCACGCCGAGGCGCGCAGCCTCGACGCCGAGCGGGCCGCCGCGGTCGCCGGCACGATCGCCGACGCCTGCGCCTGGGGGGCGAGCGAGCACGGCTGCGACGTCGACGTGAGGATCGAAGAGCTGTTCCGCGGCTACCGGCTGCCGAGCGACTCGGCAGCGCTCGGCTTCGCCGAGGCCGGGCTGCGGGCGGCCGGGGTCGAGCCGCGGCGGGTCGCGATCGGCGGCGGCAGCGACGCCAACGCGCTGCGGCTCGCCGGCTTCGACTGCGTCCTGTTGGCCAACGGGACCGACAGGGTCCACACCGAAGAGGAGATGGTCAGCAGGCGCGACCTGGAGAGGATGCTCGAGGTCTGCGAGCAGATCCTCGCTGCCGTGGCGGCGGCCGACGAGGCTCCCGGCGACGCCGCCCCGGCCGGCGGGTAGGAAGTGGCCGGCCGCCTGCAGCTGCGCCGCGGGACGGTCGTCCAGGCCGATCCGCTGCTCGTCGAGGTGGCGGGCGAGCGCCGCCCGGCCTGGGCCGACGAGGGACTGCTGGGGGAGATGCGCGAGGGCGACGAGGTCGTCGTCAACGTCGCCGCGGTCGAGCTCGGGCTCGGCAGCGGCGGCTTCGACGTCGTCCACGTCAATCTCAGCCGCGGCCTCGAGGGCGGCGGCGCGGGCGGGGCCCACGTGATGAAGCTCAACTACACCTCGCTCCAGCACCCGGTCGACCCGGTCGAGCGCCCTCTCGACCCCGCCGCGTCCCGGCCGGAGGTCCCCGGCGCGGCGGGGCCGGGCAGAGGAACCAGGCGATCGCCGCTGGTCGGCGTGCTGCCGCTGCACGGCCACCTGGCGCCGGCGGCGTGGGCGGCGGCGCGGGGTGAGCCTGACCTGCGGGTCGGGTACGTGCAGACCGGGGGAGGGGCGCTGCCCGGGTCCTTCTCGCGCGACGTCCGCGAGCTGCGGGCGCGCGGCCTGCTCTGCGGCCACCTCACCGCGGCGCCGGCCTACGGCGGCGAGGGCGAGGCGCTGAGCACGCTCGGCGCCCTCGACGCGGCGGCGGCGATGGGCTGGGACGTCGCCCTGGTCGGCCCTGGCCCGGGGATCATCGGTTCGCGGACCGCGCTCGGCCACGGCGGCATGGTGGCGCTCGACAGCGCCCACGCGGCCCTCTCGCTGGGCCTGCCGGCGCTGCTCTCGCCGCGCCTCTCAGCCGCCGACCCGCGACAGCGCCATCGCGGCCTCAGCCACCACACCGCCGCCGTCCTCGCCCTGCTGCTGGCGCCGGTCGAGGTCGCCGTCCCGGCGGGGTTCGCCGAGGCCGCGGCGGAGCTCGGGAGTGCCGCCGGCGACCGCCACCGGCTCGGCGAGGCGGAGGCCGACCTCAGCGGCTATGCGGCATCGGGCCTGCCGACGCGGACGATGGGCCGCAACCTCGACGAGGACAACCTGTTCTTCGCCGCGCCGCTGGCGGCCGGAGCGCTGCTCGCCGCGCGCTCTGCCCGCTCCTGAGCCGCGCACGCTCGCTTGCGCCGGGAGGGCAATGGCGCCGTCGGGCGAAAGGCGCTCCATGGCCGTCGCCGTGAAGCCCGCCGTGCCTTCCGCCCCGGCGTCCCCCGGGGCGGCGGCGCGGTTCTCCTCGCTCGTCCTCGACTTCCTCGCCTACCTGGAGCTGGAGCGCGGCCTCTCGCGCAACACGCTCGGCGCCTACCGGACCGACCTGATGCAGTACGGCGAGTACCTCGCCGGCCACGAGCTGGACGCGCTGACCGTGCGGCCCGCCGACGTCGCCGAGTTCCTCGCCGAGCTGGCGACCGGTGAGGGCGAGCGGCCGCCGGTCTCCTCGGCGACGATCCACCGCAAGGCCGCCTGCCTGCGCTCCTTCTACAAGCACCTGCGCCGCGACGAGCTGATCGGCGACGATCCGACCGCGGCGCTGAGCGCGCCGCGCCGCTCGAAGAAGCTGCCCTCGGTGCTCAACTACGCCGAGATCCAGAAGCTGCTCTCGGCGCCGCGCGGCAGCGATCCGACGGCGCTGCGCGACCGGGCGCTGCTCGAGGTGATGTACGCCTGCGGGCTGCGGGCCTCGGAGACGATCGGCCTCGACGTCGCCGACCTCAACATGGAGGAGGGCCTGCTGCGAGCGCGCGGCAAGGGGTCCAAGGAACGGCTGGTGCCGCTCGGCCGCCAGGCGATCCTCGCGATCCGCGCCTACCTGCGCGGCGGTCGCCCCAAGCTCGTCGGCGAGCGCGAGGAGCCGAAGCTGTTCGTCAACTTCCGCGGCGGGCCGCTGACCCGGCAGGGCCTCTACAAGATCGTCCAGCGCCACGCCCGCGACGCCGGCCTCGACGGCCGGATGAGCCCGCACACGCTGCGCCACAGCTTCGCGACCCACCTGCTGCAGAACGGGTGCGACCTGCGCGCCGTGCAGGAGATGCTCGGGCACGCCGACATCTCGACGACCCAGATGTACACGCACCTCTCCGGCGACCACCTCAAGCAGGTCTACTTCGACGCCCACCCCCGCGCCAGCGCCGCGTAGCGCGTCTTTCGTCACGCACCCCTCGAAGTTTGTCGCCCTGTGGGCGACCAACTTCGATCGGAGGGGGTAGAACTCCGGGAATGCCGGAGCTGCCCGAGGTCGAGACCGTCGCGCGGCAGCTGGAGCCCGAGATCGAAGAGCACCGGATCGAGGCGCTCGAGGTCTACGACGCGCGCTGGTCGCGGCCGGTCCCGCCCGAGCAGCTGGCCGCCGCGGTCAGCGGCGCCCGGATCGAGGGCCTCGGGCGGCGCGGCAAGTACCTGCTGCTGGCGCTCGACGGCGGCCGCACCCTGGTGATGCACCTGCGGATGACGGGCAACCTCGTCCTCGTCGAGGGGGAGGAGATCCTCGACCCGGCCGAGGGCCGGCTGCTCTACCAGGGCGAGCGCACCACCGAGGCCCGCCACCTGCGCGCCCGCTTCGTCCTCGACGACGGGCGCGAGCTCTGGTTCACCGATCCGCGCCGCTTCGGCGAGGGCTTCCTGATCGCCGACGAGGACCTGCCGGAGCGCTTCGCCCGGCTCGGCGTCGAGCCGCTCTCGGCGGAGTTCACGCCCGATCACCTGGGTGAGGTCGCCGCCGGTCGCCAGGCGCCGCTGAAGTCGTTCCTGCTCGACCAGACGCGGATCGCCGGCGTCGGCAACATCTACGCCGACGAGGCTCTGCACCGCGCCGCCCTGCACCCGCTCTCCCCCGCCGGCTCGATGAAGCCCGAGCACCTGGTGGCGCTCCGCGATGGCGTCGTCGAGGCCCTGCAGGCGGGGATCGACGCCGGCGGCTCATCGATCGACGACTACCGCGACGGCCGCGGCGAGAAGGGCACGATGCAGGAGAAGTTCCTCGTCCACACCCGTGCCGGGGAGGAGTGCCCGCGATGCGGCGGCGAGATCGAGCGGATCGTGGTCGGCGGCCGCTCCACCTACTTCTGCCCCCGCTGCCAGGTGCGGCTGCGCCGCAAACCGCGCCGCCGCCGCGCCCGTTAGCGCGAGTGTCGAATTCCTCTCGGATGGCGAGAGGAACTCGACACGTCCGCACCGTCAGCCATCTTTGGTGGCGTGGCCGGAACCACCGTCAGGACCGAGGCGGTCGTCCTTCGCAGCATCCGCTACGGGGAGGCCGACCGCATCCTCCATCTCTACTCGCGCGACCGCGGCCGGATCGGGGCGATCGCCAAGGGCGCGCGCAAACCACGCTCCCGCTTCGGCGGGCGGCTGGAGCCCTTCTTCCGCCTCGACCTGATGCTCCACGAGGGCCGCGGCGACCTCCTGACCGTGACCGGCGTGACCACCGTCGAGGGCTATCCGCGCCTGCGCTCCTCGGGCGCCGCGATCACCGCCGGCGCCCGCGCCTGCGACGCGTTCCTGCGCCTGCTCGACTCGACCGAGGCCAACCCGCCCGCCTACAACCTGATCTGCCGCTACCTGGCCCTGCTCGACGACCCGGCCGCCCAGGAGCGCGCCGCCGGCCTGGCGACGGCGCTCGCCTTCCGCCTCAAGCTGGCGCTGGTCGCCGGCTTCGTCCCCGAGCTGGCCGCCTGTGCCCGCTGCGGCGAGGCCGAGCACCTGGTCGGGTTCTCGGGCGCCGCCGGCGGCGTCGTCTGCGCCGGCTGCGAAGCCGGCTCCTTCGCGCTCGGCGAGCAGGCGCACACCTTCCTGGTCACCGCTCTGGCGCAGCCGCTGAGCGAGGCGCCCGACGCCGAGCCGCTCGCCCTGCGCCAGGTCGAGCGGGCCGTGGGGGAGACGCTGGAGCACCACGCCCACGTGCAGCTGCGGGCGGCCTGAGCGGCCGGCCGGCGGCGGGGGTATCTCAGCCGCGCCCGCCCGCGGCTTAAGATCGGCGGGTGCCCGCCACCGCCACCTTCGAGGACCGGATCCGCGCCCAGGAGGACGGGTTCCTCTCCGAGCACGCGACCCGCTCCTACCCGGCGCGCCGCGCGGTCGCCGAGCCCGACAGCCCGCTGCGGACGCCGTTCCAGCGCGACCGCGACCGCATCGTCCACTCCAAGTCCTTCCGCCGCCTCAAGCACAAGACCCAGGTCTTCATCGCCCCGGAGGGCGACCACTACCGGACGCGGCTGACCCACACGCTCGAGGCCTGCGGGATCGCCCGCACCGTCGCCCGGGCGCTGGCGCTGAACGAGGACCTGACCGAGGCGATCGGTCTCGGCCACGACCTCGGCCACCCACCCTTCGGCCACGCCGGCGAGCAGACCCTCGACGCCGCCCTGCGCGAGCGCTGCGGGATCGGGTTCAAGCACAACGAGCACTCGCTGCGGGTCGTCGAGACGCTCGAGCGCGACGGCGCCGGCCTCAACCTCACCGAGCAGGTCCGCGACGGCATCCTCAACCACACCGGGCCCTGCAAGCCGGCGACGCTGGAGGGACGGATCGTCAAGCTGGTCGACCGGGTCGCCTACATCAACCACGACATCGACGACGCCCTGCGGGCCGGGATCCTGCGCCCCGAGGACCTGCCGGCGCGCGAGATCGAGCTGCTCGGCCCGACCGGCTCGCTGCGCATCGACACGCTGGTCCGCGACATCGTCGATAACTCGCGCGCCGCCGGCGACATCGTCCAGAGCGAGGAGATCGGCGGCGCCATGCTCCGCCTGCGCAAGTTCATGTTCGACCGCGTCTACCTCGGCGCCGACGCCCGCCGCGAGCACGAGCGGGTCACCCGCGGCATGCGTGTCCTCCTCGACCACTACCTCGCCCATCCCGAGGAGGTGCCGAGCCTCGACCCCGCCGCCTCGGAGTGCCAGCGCGTCGCCGACTACATCGCCGGGATGACCGACCGCTACTGCATCGCCAAGTTCGCCGAGCTGACCATCCCCGAGGAGGCGCGGTTCTGATGGCGCCGCGGTCGCGAGGGTGGCGATGGCGCTGATCACCGCCGAGAGCCTCGAGCGGCTGAAGCAGACCGCGGACATCGTCGAGGTGATCTCGGCCCATACCGACCTGCGCCGCCAGGGCGCCCGCATGGTCGGCCTCTGCCCCTTCCACGAGGAGCGCACGCCCTCCTTCTCGGTCGACCCCCAGGAGAAGCTCTACCACTGCTTCGGCTGCGGGGTCGGCGGCGACGTGATCAAGTTCGTCGAGGAGAAGGAGGGGCTGGGCTTCGCCGAAGCGGTGGAGATGCTCGCCGACCGCTACGGGGTCGAGCTCGAGCGCGAGAGCGAGGATCCGCGGGCGGAGGCACGCCGCGCCCACAAACGTCGCCTCGAGCAGCTGCTCGACCGCACCGCGGCCTTCTACTCGGCGGTGCTCTGGGAGGCCGAGGAGGCGGCCGCGGCGCGCGAGTACCTCGCCGGGCGCGGCCTGGGAGAGGTGACGCTGCGCGCCTTCGGCGTCGGCTACGCGCCGAGCGCCTGGGACAAGATCCTGGTCCGCGGCCAGCGCGCCGGCTTCAGCGTCGAGGAGCTGCGCGGCGTCGGCCTCGTCCAGCGCAGCCGCCAGGGCGGCGAGTACGACCGCTTCCGCTCGCGGATCATGTTTCCGATTCGCGACCGACGCGGCCGCACGCTCGGCTTCGGCGGTCGCGCGATGCGCGCCGACCAGGGAGCCAAGTACGTCAACACGGCCGAGACCGAGTTCTTCCACAAGAGCCAGCTGCTCTACGGCGCCGACCTGGCGAAAGCGGCGATCGCGAAGGCGGCGCGGGCGGTGGTCGTCGAGGGCTACACCGACGTGCTGGCGCTGCACCAGGCGGGGATCGAGGAGACGGTCGGGGTGATGGGGACGGCGATCACCGAGGAGCAGGTGGCGACCCTCTCGGGGATGGTCGACGAGGTCGTGCTGGCGCTCGACGCCGACTCGGCCGGCCAGGAGGCGATGCTGCGCGCCCAGCGGGTCGCCGCGGGGCGGCGGATGCGGCTGCGGGTGGCGGCGATGCCGGCGGGCGTCGACCCGGCCGAGATGATGGCCGAGCCGGGCGGCGCCGAGCGCTTCCGCGAGCTGCTCGACCGCGCCGCCCCGCTGACCGAGTTCCAGGTCGGGCTGGTGCTGGCCGACACCGACGTCGGCTCGCCGGCGGCGCGCGACCGGGCGCTCGAAGAGGTCGCTCCGGTGCTGGCCGGGATGGGCGAGTCGGCGAGCCGCGACGAGCTGGTGCGGCGGGTCGCCGAGCGCCTCGACCTCGACCCGGCGATGGTGATGGGGAGGGTGGTGGCGGCGACGCCGGCGAGCGGCGGCGCGGGGGCCGAGGCGCCGCGGCGGGCGCCGACGGCGCCGGTGCCGGCGCCGGCGCGGCGCGGCGAGCTGACCTCGCGCGAGCGGCGCGAGCGGGCGCTCCTGGCGATGTGCATCGCCCTGCCCGGGCCCGGCCGGGAGTACCTCGCCCGCCTCACCGACTCCCACCTCTCCGCCAGCGGCGTTCGCGCCGCCGCCTGGCTGCGGGAGCACCCGGGTGACCCGGCCTCCAACCTCCCCGAGGATCCCGAGCTCGCCGGCCTCGTCACCGAGCTGGTGATGATCGCCCGCGCCGAGCCCGCCTCCGAAGAGGCGATGGAGCTGAACTACCTCCTGCTCGAGCAGCGCCGGTTGGAGGACGAGATCGCCGCCGCCGGCGAGCGCGGCGACTACGAGCGGCGGGCGGCATTGAGCCGCGAACGCGCCGGCCTGGTCGAGCGGATCGCCCACGCGCAGCGGGTCGTCTCCTGACCCGCTAAATTCCGGGCGGTCCCGGGGGGTTCCTCCGGGCCGCGCGTTCCGGGGTAGCTCAATCGGCAGAGCATTCGGCTGTTAACCGAAGGGTTGTGGGTTCGAGTCCCACCCCCGGAGCTTCGCTTCGCCGTCGCGGCGCGCCTCGGCGTCCGGCGCGGCCGTTAGAACCGGCGCGTGGGGCACGAGTGGGTTCTCTGGGTGCTGGTGAGCGCGGCGGCGCTGCACGTGGTCGAGGAGCATGCGCTCGGCTGGCAGGGCTGGGCGGCCGGCTACATCGGCGCCAGGATCGGGGCGGTGCCGAGGTGGACCGACTTCTGGGCGACCAATGCGCTGCTGATCGTCTTCGGCGTCTCAGCCGCGGTGGTCGGCTGGCGGGCGCCGGCGTTTGCCCTCGCCTTCCCGGCGCTCTGCCTGGTCAACGCGGTCCTCTTCCACTTCGTGCCGACGCTGCAGGCCGGGCGCCTCAACCCCGGCTGCATCACCGCCGCGATCCTCTACGTCCCGATCGGCGTCTGGGTGTATGCCGGCGCCGCGGACGACGGGGTGCTCGGCGCCGGCAGCCTGCTCCTCAGCCTCCTGCTCGGGGCGAGCCTGATGGCCCCGGCGGTGGCGATGCTGGCCCTTCACCCGCGCCTCGGCTATCCGGACGCGGCCGAGCTGCCGGGCGATCCGCGGCCACCCGAGGGCCCGACCGCCGGCGAAGGCCCGACGGCTCCGGGCCTCTAGGCGGCGGGCGACCCAGTCACCCGCCGCCGGCCACGGCTGGGCGCGCGCCGGGGCCGCTGATGCCCCGACGCGCTGCCCGGTGCGGCGTCGCTCAGCCCCCCGGGGTGCCGAGCACGCTGATCTTGGCGCTCTGGATCGTCGTACCGCTGCCGGTGGTGCACGTCGCCCCCACCGGGTAGATGTAGAACGTGTGCTGGGTGGCGGCGCTGGGGGCGGCCTGGGTGGTGGGCGCGTAGCCGCCGAGCCCGGAGGCGAACGAGATCTGCTTGGTCAGGTTGCCGCCGGCTTTGTCTTCGACCACCGCGATGCCCGCGATGTCGAAGGGGGTGGGGGCGGCGGGGTTCGCCGGGTCGATCAGGTAGTAGGCCTGGAAGGCTCGCGGCGCTTTGCAGCTGTCGGGGAAGTTGACCGTCGCCGAGACGACGTAGCTGTCGATCTCCCCGGCTGGCTGGGTGTAGGTGCCGACCAGGTATGGCGCGGGAGGTGTGGCGGGCACCGCGTTGTTCTGGTTGATCGTGCCGACCACCCGGGTGAACGGGGTCGTCGCGGGATTGATCTCGGCGCCGCTGATCGAGCCGTCGGCGATCTTGTCGCCGGTCACCGACGCGGGCTTGATCTTCGCGCCGCTGATCGCGCTGTTCTTGATCTTGGCGCTGGTGACCGCGTTCTTCTTGATTTTCGCCGCGGTCACGGCGTTCTTCTTGAGCTGCTTGGAGCCGACGCTGTTCTTCGCCAGCTGGGTGGCGGCAAAGGCGCTGCCGCCGGCGAGCACGAGGAACAGGGCGAGCGATGCGACCACGTTGGAATACGTGAGCCGCCTGCGAATTGACTTCACGAGATTCTCCCTCCGGGGGTGAGGTGGCGAGTTGTGCTCACCCTTTCACGTCACGGGCGCCGGGGGAAGCGCGGGCGCGATTCAGCGGCCGGAGGCAGCGGCCAGGCGCTCGACCAGCGCGGCCCCGCGGGCGGCGCCGTCGTGGGCCCGGCCCCAGGCGGCGACCTCGGCGGCGCGCGCCGCGAAGCGGTGGTCGGCGAGGAGGCGCCGGGCCGCCCAGCGCAGCGGCGCCGGCCGGCAGAGGCGCCAGGGCAGCGCCAGGCCGCACCCCGCCCAGTCCACCCGGATCGCGGTCTCGCTCATGTCGCCGGTGATCGGGCAGACGAGGACCGGCGTGCCGGCGCCGAGGGCGCGCGCCACGGTGCCGTGACCGCCGTGGCTGACGACGAGCGACGCCGCCGGCATCAGCTGGCTGTAGCTGAGCCAGTCGACGAGGACGGCGTTGGCGGGCACCTCGATCGGGCGCCGCGGCCGCACCCTGTTGGTCGTCGCGACGACGCGCACCGGCTCCCCGGCCAGTGCGGCGAGCGCGGTCCGCACCAGCCGGTTGTCGGGATCGTGGGCGGTGCTCGGGGCAACCAGGACCAGCGGCGCCTCGCCCGGCGGCAGCGCGACGTCGGGGTGGGCCTGCTCGAAGGTCATCGGGCCGGTGACGTGGGCGCCGGCCGGCCAGCGCCGCGGGTACTCGAGCTGCGGGTAGGTCGCGACCAGCGCCAGGTCGGGGCTGATGCCGCCGTGGAAACGGGTCAGCGGCGGCAGGCCGAGCCGGCGGCGCTGCTGGTTGAGGTCGCGGCGGCCCTGCTCGAGGCCGACCCGCAGCGCCCGCTGCCCGAGCCGCCACCCGGACCGCCCCAGGGCCGTCCGCGGCCGCGCCAGCCCGACCGCGAAGAACGGCTGGTCGGGTTCGAGGACCGGGTAGATATGGGGGATCAAGGTCGCCAGCGGCACTCCCGCCCTCTCCGCGGCGAGCGCCGGCGCCAGCGTGAGGATGTCGCTGACCACGACGTCGGGGCGGAAGTCGGCGAGCAGCGGCGCCAGCGCACGCGCCGCCTCGGCCGCGTGACGGCCGGCGTCGGAGTCGGGCTGCGGCGGCGGGAAGGTGCGGTATTCCTCAGCCGCGGCGAAGCCGAGCCCGGCGCCCTCGACGGCCGCCCGCCGCTCCTCCCAGGTCTCGACGACGACCTCGTTTCCGCGGGCCGCCAGCGCCCGCCCCAGCGCGATCGCCGGAAACGCGTGCCCGGCGTCGCCGAAGGCGGCGACCAGGACCCTGCGTGCCGCCGTCAGGGGGAGTCCGGCCCCTCTCCCGGGCGGTTGAAGACGATCTCCGGGACGTGGCAGTTGGGTGAGAGGTCGAGCAGGAAGCTGACCGCCGCGCCGATGTCCGAGGGCTGGATCATCTTCTCCGCCGGCACCTCGCTCTTGACGAAGTCGGTCATCGCGGTGTCGACGAAGCCGGGCGCCAGCGCCGTGCACTGGATGCCGGCGCCCGCGGTTTCGCGCGCCGTCGCCTGGGTGAAGTTGATCACCGCCGCCTTGGTCGCGCCGTAGACGGAGAGGAAGACCTGGCCGCCCTTGCCGGCGATCGAGGCCGTGTTCAGGATCAGCGCCTTGCCGTGCTCGGCGCCCGCCTCGCGCAGCAACGGCAACCCCTCGCGGGTGCCGATGATCAGCGAGCGCAGGTTGATCGCCAGCTGCATGTCGAGGTGCTTGGTCTCGATCTCGGCCATCGCCCCGCCGATCCCGATGCCGGCGTTGTTGGCGAGCGCGTCGAGCCGCCCGTAGCGCTCCCGGTGGGCGTCGAAGACGGCGACCAGCTGCTCCTCCTCGGCGACGTTGGCGGCCACGGTCTGCAGCTCGAGGCCGTCGGCGCGCAGCCCCTCGACCGCGCGCTCGAGTTTGTCGGGCCGGCGCGCGGAGAGGGTGAGCGCGTAGCCCCGCTCACCGAGGGCGCGCGCGATCGCGAGGCCGATGCCCCCCGATCCCCCGGTAACGATTGCCGCACGGTCCGCCATCAGCTCCTCCTCGGTTCGAAGACCGGGGGACCTTATCTGCCGCCGCCGCCGGGCGCCGCCGACGGCCGGCCGCGCCTGTGAGTCTCAATAACATGGCGCCGATGCGCGTCGCCCGCTCCGCCCTCGCCTGCGCCAGCCTGCTCGCGCTCGGCGCCCTCGCGGCCGCCTGTGGCGGGGGAGGGGGAGGGGAAGCGGCCGGCCCGGCGACCGTGCCGAGCGGCCCGGCGCCGCCGAAGAGCTCCTTCCCCGACCCCGCCGGCCGCTCGCTGCGCAGCCTCATCAAACAGGAAACCGACGGCCACTCCGAACTGAAGGTGGCTCCCACGGGCGAAGTCTTCTACCCCGGCCGAAACCGCTACGCGGTCGGCATCGCCGAACGCAACGACGGGCAGGTCGACGATGCCGAAGTCGCCTTCTACTACGCCAGGGTCCCGCCGGTGAAGAAGGGCGCGAAGTCGGCTGCCGGCAACAAGGGCCCGAACGCGAAAGTCCAGTCGCAGGCGCTCGACCAGCCGGCCGTCGGCCCCTTCCCGGCGCGGATCGAAAGCCTCGGAACCAAGCCGGCCTTCCGCTCGACGATGGCCGCCGACCCCGAAACGGCGCGGGTCGTCTACGTCGCCGAGCTCCCGTTCCCCCGGAACGGCGGCTACCGGGTGGCGGCGATGGTCCGCCACGACGGCGAACTCGACGCGAAGCTGCTCGGGACCGCGAACGTCGGCGAATACACCCACGTGCCGCGGCCGGGCCAGCCGGCGCCGCTGATCCACACCCCGACCGCGCAGGAAGTCGGAGGCGATGCCGCGAAGATCACGACGCGGGAACCTCCCGACACCCAAAACGAAGTCGATTACGCGGAAGCGCTCGGAAAAGAACCGATCCTGCTCTTGTTTGCCACCCCCAAGTTCTGCCAGAGTCGGGTCTGCGGGCCCGTCGTCGACGTGGCCGAGCAGGCCAAGCACGAATACGGAGACAAGGCGGCTTTCATCCATATGGAGATCTTCAACCACAACGACCCCGACGCCGAGGTGCGGCCGCAGGTGCGCAGATTCCACCTGCCGACCGAGCCCTGGCTGTTCGCGATCAACCGCGAAGGGGTCGTCAGTTCGGCAATTGAGGGAGCATTCGGGCTTGAATTGATGGACGAAGTTGCCGAAAAGGTGATCGCCGAATGACCGACAAGGCCAAGACCGAGCCCGAGAACGCCGAGCTGCTGCAGTCCTTCGCCGATGAGGCGCGGCGCCGCTGCGACGTGATCTCGGCCGGGCTCGCCACCGCGACGACCGACTTCGAGACGATGCGGGCCGAAGCCCATGCCCTGCGGGGGACCGCTGGCGTCGTCGGCCTGCGCCGCCTCGCCGAGCTCGCCGGCCTGATGGAGTCCGACCTCGCCGAAGCGAAGAAGACCGGCGTGATCCGCGGCGGCCGCGACCACCAGATCGCCGACGCGGCCAAGGCCCTTGCCGAGGGCGCCGCCGCCGCGGCCAAGGGTGAGGAGGAGCCGCCCGACGTCGGCCGCTCCCTCGCCCAGCTGTTCAGCGCCTGAGGGGGCGGACGTCAGGGGGCCGCCCCGGTCCCGGAGCCTCCTGCCGCGGTGCGGTACCTCCGCCTACCGGCATGGAAACGCTGACGGTATGGATCGCCAATGCCCCTGCTCTCGCGACCTTTAGCGATAGGCGGATTTTTGGACAAAGATTTGACTCCAACTCTCTGAGCGCCATATATTTGGCCAGCCAGCCATAAACGACGTACGCCTCACGGGGTGCTCGTGGCCGGCTCGCTCGCAGGCGACTGGGTCGCCGGTCAGCGATTGGGAATCGCATCAAGCTCATGGAGAGGAGCATCATGGCTGTAGCTCGCAGTCTCAGGGGGGAGGGTCGGCATGCGTGCATCTAGACGGCGCATGACGTCCGGCACCCGCAAATGGTCGCTCGCCGGCCTGCTCGCGCTGGTCGCCAGCGCGATCTTCCTGGTGCCGGTCACGCAGGCCGGCGCGGCGACTTTCAACACCGCCTGCGTCAACAACATCATCGCGGCGCAGTCGGCGCTGATTCCGGTGACGATGACCGCCAGCGTGCCGCCGTCGGTCGAAACCGGCAGCTCGTTCACGCTCAGCGAAATCAAACAAGAACTGGCCGTCCCACCGACGGTCTTCCTTTCGGGCTACAGCCTGGAACTCCTGTCGGCCGGGAAAAACGAAATCCCGACCAGCATCAACACGGTGATCGCGGGAACCAACACGACGGTCGAAAGCCAGAAAACCAACTCGGCTGAAACCGTCGCGGTGACCACCATCACCGACCCGGACGGGATCCCCGGCAACAAAAGCCCGGGCGAAGGCGCTACGCCTGGCGTAGTCAAAGTCACCTACGCGAACCAGAGCTGGACCGCGGCCGGTACCGGCGCCGTCGGCTTCCGCGTCGCCACGGTGATCGACCCGAAAGCGGCGAACCCGCCCGGGTTCGGTTTTGAAACCGGCGCGATCAACATCTTCTCCAAAGTCGGTCCCGGAGGAGTGATCAAAGCCAAATTCGGCTGTGACCCCGGCAACGTGGTTGAAGAAGCGCTTCCGGAAACGATCGAACGGGTCGATCCGGCGGTCAACTTCGCCAGCACGAACGCCGTCGCGCCGAAAGCCAAATACGCCCTGACCCTGACCAAATCGGGCAGCGGCGCCGGCTCCTTCCAGTGCGACACCGGCTCGGGCCCGGGGGCCTGCGCCGCCGAATACACGGAAGGCACGACGGTCAAAGTGATCGGGAAACCGAACGCCGGCTCCCAGCTGGTCGCCTTCTCCGGGGACTGCTCGGGGACCAGCTGTGAATTGACGATGAACGGGGCAAAGACCGTCAACGCCCAGTTCGACCTCGAACTGGTCGCCCTCTCCGTCTCGACGTCCGGGTCGGGCACCGTCGCCTGCGAAGTCAACGCCAGTCCGGCTTCATGCAACGGGTCCTACAGCTACGGCTCGACGATCAAAGTCGTGGCCACGCCGGCGGCCGAAAACAACCTCGGCAGCCTCACCGGCAGCGGCTCGGCCTCGGGCAAATGCAGCGCGGAATCGAAACAGTGCAACTTCGCGCTGACCGCGGCCAGCACGGTCACGGCCGTGTTCGAAACCGCGGGCTCGAAAGCCACCAGCGAAGGCGTCGTCTACGGCGAAGTGCCGCAGACCACGTCGATCACGTCGTTGACCTGCGGCAGCGTCAACCTGGGCCCGTTCGTGCCAGGCGCCAAAGGCAAAAACAACGTGCTCACTCCCGGTGAAAGCTACGAAGGCACCTGCGCCGTCGTGGTCACCAGCACCGGGGCGAAAACGTCGCTGACGGCCTCGGACAACACCGGCGTCGAAACCGGCCACCTGACCCAGAAACTCAACGAAGTCCCGCGCAACTACACGCTGGCGCAACCGCTGTTCGTCGGCGCGCTGGACATCGGTGGGCAGGGTGGCGTCGCTCCGATTCCCGGCGGGCCGCTCTCGCTGCCGGCCGTGCCTCTGCTGAATTGGACGAACCCGATCATCCATGACACGGTCGGGGTCGGCTTCAGGCAGCCGATCGCCGAAACGGAGGCGCTGCACACCGGCAAATACGCCAAGACCATCACGCTGACCCTGCAGCAGACCGAAGCCTGATCGGAAAACCAGGGGCTGTATGGCGTGTCTGAAAAACGCTGCCGCCGCGACCGCTCTGGTCGCGGCGGCGGCGTGTCTTCTTCCCGGGTCGCCGTCGGCGGCCGCGGCCGCTGACACGAGCGCGCCCACCGGCGGCGTCACCGGCCTGCGTGATCCTGCCGCCGGAACCCTCGAACTTCTTCTATTCGCGAGCGATGCCGGAGACGGCCTGGCGTCCGCCGAGGCGCTGCTCGACGGCCACTCCGCCGCCACCGCGCACCTCACCGGCAACTCGGCCTCGGCCGTTCCGCTGCCGGTCAACACCCGGGCGGTGGCCGACGGGTCCCACCAGCTCGTCGTCGTCGTCACCGACCTCGCCGGCAACTCGGCGAGGCTGCTCGACCGGCCGATCACGGTGAGCAACGCGACGGCGCCATCCGGCCCGACGGCGTCCCTCGCCGTCGGCGTCGGCGCCGGCGAGCCGGGAGTCGAGTCGACCGAATCCGGCGGGGGCGGCTCGCCCCCCGTTGCCCGGCGCCAGCCGAAGGGCGTCTGCCGGCGGCCGAAGCTGCGGATGCACCTGGCTCGCAAGCCGCTCTGGCACACCCGCCCGCGCCATGTACCGGTTCTGCGCTACGGCAGGCGCTACCCCTACAAGGGCAAGCTGACCTGCCTCGCCCCCTCCGGCAAGCGCGTGCCGGCGGCGCGGGGCACTCGCGTCGACGTCTATTACCGCGTCTGGCATCTCAGCTTCAAGCGCCACCACGGGCCGGTCAAGTACTTCCACCTGCGCAAGATCAAGGTCCGCAAGAAGGGCCGGCTGAAGGTCACCCTCGGATTCCGCTCCGGGCGCACCATCCTCTTCCGCTTCCGGGGGCCGACCGGGGAACGGGCGAAGGCCAAGCTTCGCCTCGCCATCCCGCCACGCACCCGCAAGGCCCCCTGGGGGCCGCGATGAGCCTGAATCGGGTGAGCCGGCTGCGCGCCGGCGTCCTGGTGTTGGCAGCGGCGGTGCTGGCGGCGTCGGTGTTCCTCGCCGGCCGGGCCCGCGGCGGCGAATCGCTGCAGCCCGGCGGCTTCGTGCCCAGCACGATCTCGCTATCGCTGAGCGAAGCGAGCCCGTTCCGGGCCACCGGCGGCGGCGGCCGCGAACGGGTCTTCACGTCCGTGATCCGCGCCGAGGTGACGACCACCGTCCCGGTCCAGCTCAGCGTCGCCGACGGCGAAGTGAGCAGCGGCCGGCGGCTCGGGCACCTGGTACAGGGGTCCTCGGTCCTCTCGCCGGCCCTGGAGGCCCAGGCGGGGGCCGGCGGATACCGGCCCCTCGACGCCACGCCGCCCCCGGAACTGAAGCGGTGGGGGCAGCCGCTCTCTCTGGAAACGACCAAGGTGAGGCTCCGCCAGAGGGCGCCGGACGCCGGCGCCCTCCGCGGCCACCGCAAGCTGGTGCTGGTCACCCTCACCGCCGGGGGACCGTGACCGGCGCCGGGAATCACAGTTCCGGACCGGGCGCCGAGCCTCTCCCGAAGCACACTTCAAGCAACGACCAGGAAGGATGACGATGAAACCGCCAACCCCAAACCGTCGCACCGCGCGCCGTCTCGCGATCGCCGTGCTCTGCCTGCTCTCGGCCGGGCTCGGGACCTCCCAGGCGCTCGCCGCCCCCGGCGGGCTGGCGGTGACGCCGGGCATCCTCGAACACGTCGCGCAGCCCGGGGGAGTCGGCTCGCTCGAAGTCGCCAACCGCTCCGCCCGCTCGATGAGGATCTCGGTGGCTCTGCGGCCCTGGCTGCAATCGCGCAGCGGCGCGGTGACCCCCAACCGGCGCGGCCTGCTCGGCAGGATGAGCCCCAACCGCCTCTCCTTCCGCCTGCGGGCCGGCGCGGCGCGTTCCATCCCCCTGCGGCTGACGCGCAGGCCGAGCGGCGGATCGCTCTACGGGGCCGTGGAAGTCACGGGCACGCCCCAGCGCGGGCACGGCAAGAACATTGAAGTCGCCTACCGGTTGATCACCTCCCTGCGGCTCTTCCCAGCGGTCGGGGCGCGCCGCTACCGGGCCCAGCCGGGGCGCCTCTTCCAGCACGGCAGCACGCGCCGCGGCGCCCTCTACCTCACCGTCAAGAACCGCGGCAACACGATCGATCCGATCGGCGGCAAGGTGCGCATCCGGGGCCAGGGTCGAACGCTGAGCGGCGTCGTCTCGCCGCAGACGATCCTGCCGGGCGCGACGGTCAACGTGCGGCTGACCCGCCTGGTCGGAAACCTTCCCCGCGGCCACTACCAGGTCGGCGTGCGCCTCACCCAGGCCGGCCACAAGGCCGGCGGATTCAAGGGCGGGGTGCAGCTGCACTGAGCCCGGCGAAGCAACAGAGAAAGCAGTCCGTTCGATGCAAGGCAGTCCCAGAACCAGGAGGAGAGATCTCAATGTCTGCGTTTAGACCAACTCGCGCCAAGCTGGCGGCATTGCTGGCGTCGCTGGCCGGCATCGCGGTGCTGGTGCCGGCCGCCGGGGCAGGAGCAGCGACCTTCAACAACGCGTGCGTCAACAACATCCTCGTCAGCCAGGCGTCCCTGATCCCGGTGACGATGACCGCGAAACCATCGCCCAGCCCGGTTCAGCCCGGCGGCGCGGTGACGCTCGGCGAAATCAAGCAGGAACTCTCGATCCCGCCGACGGTGTTCCTGTCCGGTTACAGCCTGGAACTCCTCAGCGCCGGGCTGAACAAAGTCCCCACCACGGTCCAGACCTCGATCGCGGCCTCCAACACCGACGAGAACGTGCAGGCGACCAACGTCGCCGAAGGCTTCGCCGAAACGACGATCACCGATCCGGACGGCACTCCGGGCAACAAAAGCCCCGGCGAAGAAGCGACGCCCGGCAAAGTCGCGGTGACCTACGCCAACCAGACCTGGCACGCGGCGGGCAACGGCGAAATCAAGTTCCGCGAGAACACCGTGACCGATCCGACGGCGGTCAACCCGCCCGGGTTCAGCTTCGCCAACGCCGGCATCAAGATCGAAGCCAAAGTCGGGACGGGCGGCGCGATCAAAGCGAAATTCGGCTGTGACCCGGGCGAAGTCGAAGAGACCGCCGACCCGAGCACGATCAAACGGACCGACACGGCGGCGGCGTTTGCCACGGTCAAGGTGGAATCCGGCGGCGGCTCCGGCGGTGGTGGCGGCGGTTCGGGCGGCGGTGGCGGCGGTAGCGTCGACACCAAGTTCAAGTCGCTCAAGGTGAACGGGCACAACGTCACGATCAAGTTCGGCTCGAGCACCGGCGGGGCGACCTTCCAGTGCAAGCTGGACAAGAAGAAGTTCGCCAAGTGCAAGTCGCCGAAGACCTACAAGAACCTGAAGCCCGGCAAGCACACCTTCAAGGTGAAAGCCGGCGCGGGGGGGACCTACGACAGCTCCCCGGTGGTGAAGAAATTCACGATCAAGAAAGGCTAGGCGCGCTCGAGCTGCCGAGCCGCCCGCAACCCGGCCAGGGCTCCGTCCCTGGCCGGGAGCGGCGATCATTCTGAGAGGAACCATGCTGAGGTCCCTGGGAACAGCGGCGGTGATTGCCGGCCTGGCGCTCGCCGGCTGCGGCGGTGGTGACGGCTCGCAGTCGTCGGCGTCGGCGACCACATCGGCGGGCGAAGCGGCGGCGCCGACCGTCGGCCAGGTCAAGCAGTGCCTGCTCGGCGGTGGCGCGACCTCGGTGTCGGGAAACGTCCTCACCGCCGGCGAAGGCCAGCACGTCGGCATCGTCAAGGCAACGGGGCCCGAAGGCGGTCGCATCCAGATGGCCGTCTACGAAAGCGCCGCGGAAGCCAAGCAGGCGATCGTCATCTTCAGCTCGAGCGACCCGAAGAAACTGTTCCGGGCGGTCGGGCCGGTGCTGGTCGTGTTCGATCAGCAACCTGCCGCCGGCGACCGGGAGCTGGCTGCGAGCTGCGCCGGGGGGTGAGCGCACATGTGCCGCTGGAACGCCTACATCGGCCAGCCGCTCCTGATCGACGAGCTGCTCTACCGGACCGAACACGGGCTGATCGACGAGAGCCTGCACGCTCGGATGGGCGCCGAGACGACGAACGGCGACGGGTTCGGCCTCGGCTGGTACCCGCCCGAGATGCCGACCGACCCGGCCCGCTACCGCTGCGTCGAGCCGGCCTGGAACGACGCGAACCTGCGCGACCTCGCTCGTCACGTCGAGTCGCCGCTGTTCCTCGCCCATGTCCGCGCCGCCGTCGGCAGCCCGGTGCAGCAGACCAACTGCCACCCCTTCCGCCACGGCCGCTGGCTGTTCGTCCACAACGGCCTGGTCCACGGCTTCGCCGAGCTGCGGCGCGAGCTGCTGCTGCAGATCGACCCGGAGCTGTTCAACGGGATCTCCGGCTCGACCGACTCGGAGGCGCTCTTCTACCTGGCGCTCACCCTCGGGCTCGAGTCCGACCCGATCGGAGCGATGGAGCGGGCCGTCGGCCACGTCGAGCAGGTGGCCGCTGCAAAGGGGGTCGAGGAGCCCGTGCAGATGACCATCGGGATCGCCGACGGCGAGCGGCTCTGGGCGATCCGCTATTCCAGCGCCGCCAGGTCGCGAACCCTCTTCGTCTCCGAAGACGTCGACGCCCTCAAGCAGCTGCACCCCGAGAACCGGCGCCTGCAGGAGCTCTCCGACCAGGACCGGGTGGTGGTCTCCGAGCCCCTCTCCGATCTGCGCGGCGCCTGGCTCGAGGTGCCGGAGGCGACCGCGCTCACGATCGCCGGCGGCGCCGTCGAGCAGCACCCCTTCCGACCCCGGGCGACCTGAGACCGCGAGTCAGGGCGGTCCCGGTCTCCTTCCCGCCCCGACTATGGGCCGTGAAGGAGATTGCCGCGCCGGTGCAGCCCGGCAATCCTGCGGTTGGGCCACATGAGGCCCCTCGGTTGGGTGAGCGCTACGGGACCGAGCGCTGCGGGGCCCAGCGACGCGGTCAGCTCATCCCCTTCTGCCCGCCACCACCACGAACGACCGCTTGGCCGCGGTCGGATCGACGACGCCGGTCGGGCTGACCGCTTTGACCCGCAGGACGTGGTGGCCGGGCT
>JAXLTA010000026.1:0-46954 GCA_046330305.1 Solirubrobacterales bacterium
CGACTGCATGCACGACCAGCCGCACCTCACCTTCCAGGACGACCGCGTCGTGCCGATCGAAGACCGCTGGCGCCGGATGGTCGCCGGCACACCCTGGGTCGCGTCCTGCACGGTCTGCGTCGACCAGGACCGGGTTGAGAGCTGCTCGGGGCCGGAGGCGATCGAGTTCCTCACCTACGGTGCCTTCGGCGACGCCGGGGTGCGCGAGTTCTTCACCCACGTCCGCTTCCACAAGCACGACGACGAGCAGATCATCGTCCATCTCCTGGTCGAGCTCTACGCGCGGTCGGCCCAGGAGGCGAGCGAAGTGCTCGAAGAGGCCGCCCAGGGTCAGCTCGAGATCACCTCGCTGGCCGAGGAGTCGCGGCCGCCGGCCCACGCCTCCGAAGAGGCGCATTGAGCCCGGACCCGGGCCGGCCGTCAAAAGGCTGACGACGATTCAAGCCGGCGGCGCTCGGGTACGAAAGGTCCTCGAGGCATGTTCCCTGCCGCCGACAAGCGCCGGGCCCTTCTCGCCCGCGTGCGGGCTGAGCTGCTGCGGCGTTCGGCGGCCGGCCGCAACCTGCGCCTCGGCGAGGGGCCGCTCTTCTACGACGCGATGCCGAGGATCGACGCGTCTGGCGAGATCCGTGCCGGCGACGGGTTCTCGATCTACAGCCAGCCGGTCAGGGCGCAGGTGAGCGCTGCCCCGGGTGCCCGCATCGCGATGGGTGACGGCGTCGGCATCAACTTCGGGGCCGACCTCTTCGCGGCGCGCACGATCGAGGTCGGGGACGCGACGATGATCGGGCCGATGGTCGTGATCACCGACACCAACTTCCACCCGATCGACGAGGGCGAGGCGACGAAGACCGAGCCGGTGCGGATCGGCTCGAACGTCTGGCTCGGCCGCGGGGCGATGATCCTGCCCGGGGTCGAGATCGGCGACCACGCGGTGATCGCGGCGGGCGCGGTGGTTGCCCGCGACGTGCCGCCCCGCACCGTAGCCGCCGGCAACCCCGCCAGGCCGCTGCGCGAGGTCACCGCCGCCGACGGTTGGCGCCGCAACCGCGAGATCGGCGTCGCGCCGCCCGGCTAGAGCGACTGGCGCGATAATTCGAGGGTGGACACGGCCCTCGATCCGAGCCGATCCGGGCGCAGGCCTGTTGGCAGAGACATGCGCACGCGCCTCGGCCTGACGGCGACTCTTCTCCTGCTGGCGATGCTCGCCCTGCTTCCCTGCGCCGGCGAGGCGGCGGCGAAGCCGTGGATCGGCGTCCGCGGCAATCTCCTGATCGACGGCCAGGGCAGGCCGGTGCGGCTCCTCGGCCTCAACCGGTCGGGCACCGAGTACCGCTGCGCCGAAGAGAACGGCTTCTTCGCCGGGCCAAGCGACGCGGCCTCGATCGAAGTGATGAAGAGCTGGCATATCAACGCGGTGCGCGTTCCGCTCAACGAGAGCTGCTGGCTCGGACTGGGCGGCATCCCGGCGGAGTTCAGCGGCGGCGCCTACCGGGCCGCTGTGCGGGGGTACGTCGACCGGCTCGAGGCCGCGGGCCTCTACGTGATCCTCGACCTCCACTGGCCGCGCCCGGCAGCAACCGCGCCGGCGGCCTGATCGCGATGCCCGACGCCGACCATGCACTCGATTTCTGGCGCAGCGTGGCGACCGAATACAGGAAGACCACAGCGTCATCTTCGATCTCTTCAACGAGCCGCGCCCCGGCGTCACCTGGGACTGCTGGGAGTACGGGTGCGAGAACGAAGACGAATTCTTCGGCCGCTATCCGGTCGTCGGCATGGACGCGATGGTGCGCGCGGTACGGGAAACCGGTGCCTCGCAGCCGCTGATCCTGAGCGGCCTGGCCTGGGCGCAGAACATGCGTGGCTGGCTGGCCCATGTCCCCACCGATCCCGACCGGGCGCTGATCGCGGCCAACCACACCTATGGCGGGCACCCCCTGCCTACGGCGCTGCAAGCGGACGATCGAACGCATCCAGCGGAAATACCCGGTCATCACCGCCGAGCTGAGCCAGGGCCAGTGCGGGCACCAGTACATCGACTTCCTACATGCGCTGGGCCGACCGTCAGCACATCTCCTATCTCGGCTGGGCATGGAACGCAGGCCGGGCTGGGCATGCACCGAAGGGCCGTCGCTGATCAGCGACTACTCAGGCACGCCGACCGAGTACGGGATCGGGTTCCGCGAACACCTGCTGGCGCTGTGGCGCGCGCGCCACTGAGGCGCCCCGCCGAACCGCGACTCAGCCGAGGCGGCTCGCCGGGTTCCTTGCGCGGGACCAGAACGAGGCGCTTGAACTCGGCGACCAGGACGCCGTCCTGGTTCAGCACCCGAGTGTGGACCTTGACCACGCCGCGGTCGGGCTTGGAGCTCGACGGCTTCGTCGAGGACCTCCGTCTCGCAGAACAGGGTGTCCCCGTGGAACACCGGGTGCGGGTGGCTGAGCTCTTCCGTCGCCAGGTTGGCGATCGCCTTGCCCGAAACGTCGGAGACCGACATGCCGAGTGCCAGCGAGTAGACCAGCGGGCCGACGACGACGTTGCGGCCCTGCTGGAAGGCCGACGCGTAGACGTCGTTGATGTGGAGCAGGTGGTGGTTCATCGTGATCAGGCAGAAGAGGTGGTCGTCTGCCTCGGTCACCGTCTTGGCGGGCCAGTGCTTGTAGACGGCGCCGACCTCGAACTCCTCGAGGTAACGGCCATAGGCGTGGGCGCCGGACGCCTCGCGCTCGGCCTGGTCGGTCGTGAACTGGCTGGTCTCCTGGGTCACCGGTAACTTCGCCTCCTGATTGGTTTCGCGGCGCGGTGCTATTCGAGGCCGCGCGACCGCAGGCCCGCGGTCGCGCAACTAGACTGCCGCCGATGGAAACGCCGGAGAGAATCGCGGTGATCGGCATCGGCTACGTCGGGCTGCCGCTGGCGGTGGCGTTCGCCGCCGAAGGGATCGAGGTCGTCTGCCTCGACACCGACTCCCGCAAGGTCGACTCGCTCGCCGCCGGTCACAGCTACGTCGAGGACATCCCCGACAGTCCTGGCGCCGCTCGCGGACCGGCTGAAGCCGACCCTCGATCCCGCCGAGCTGGCCTCCTGCTCGGCGGTGATCATCTGCGTGCCGACGCCGCTGACGACGGCGCGCGAACCGGACCTCGCCTACCTGATCTCAGCCGGCGAAGCGGTTGCCGGCAACCTGCGCCAGGGCCAGCTGGTTGTGCTCGAGTCGACGACCTACCCGGGAACCACCGGCGACCGGCTGCGCCCGATCCTCGAGGAGGCCACCGGGCTGCGCGCCGGCCAGGACTTCAGCCTCGCCTTCGCCGGGCGGATCGATCCGGGCGGACCGACTACACGGTGCGCACGACGCCGAAGATCATCGGCGGCCTGACGCCCGACTGCGGAGAGCGGGCCGCCGCGCTCTACGGCTTGATCTGCGACGACATCGTCCGCGTCTCGACTCCCGAGGCGGCCGAGCTGGCGAAGCTGCTCGAGAACATCTTCCGCTCGGTCAACATCGCGCTCGTCAACGAGCTCTCTTCAGCTCTGCCACCGGCTCGGAATCGACGTCTGGGAGGTGATCGACGCCGCCGCGACCAAGCCGTTTGGGTTCATGCGCTTGAGCCGGGAATGGGCGGCCACTGCCTCCCGGTCGACCCTCTACCTCGCTCAAGGCGCGCGAAGCGGACTTCTACCCGGGACTGCATGCACGACCAGCCGCACCTCACCTTCCAGGACGACCGCGTCGTGCCGATCGAAGACCGCTGGCGCCGGATGGTCGCCGGCACGCCCTGGGTCGCCTCCTGCACGGTCTGCGTCGACCAGGACCGGGTCGAGAGCTGCTCGGGGCCGGAGGCGATCGAGTTCCTCACCTACGGCGCCTTCGGCGATGCCGGCGTGCGCGAGTTCTTCACCCACGTCCGCTTCCACAAGCACGACGACGAGCAGATCATCGTCCACCTCCTGGTCGAGCTCTACGCGCGCTCGGCCCAGGAGGCGAGCGAGGTGCTCGAAGAGGCCGCCCAGGGCCAGCTCGAGATCACCTCGCTGGCCGAGGAGTCGCGGCCTCCCGCGCACGCCTCAGAAGAGGCGCACTGAGCGCGAGCCTGCCGCGAAGACCGCCGCGTCGCAATCGATCGGCAGGGTCGGATCGAGCGCCCGCATCGGCGCCCACGCCTTCAACAGAGCCTCCTCGTACTCGCCCTCAGCGTCCGAGCCGACGACGACCGCACCGCCGGTGCCGATGCTGGCGCGGCCCTCGCCGAGGACGATGGTCCGGATCGCGACGCTGAGGTCACAGCCGCCGCCGAGCCCGAAGTACCCGATCGCGCCCGAGTAGACGCCGCGGGCCTCCCCCTCGAGCGCGTCGAGGATCGCCATCGTCCGCTCCTTCGGAGCCCCGGTCATCGAACCGGGCGGGAAGCAGGCCCGCACCGCGGCGGTGGCGCCGAGGCCGGACCGCAGGCGGCCGCGCACGGTCGAGACCAGCTGGTGGACGGTCGCGAAGCTCTCCACCTCCATCAGGCGCGGCACCTCGACGCTGCCGACCTCGCAGACCCGGCCGAGGTCGTTGCGCAGCAGGTCGGTGATCATCAGGTTCTCGGCCCGGTTCTTCTCGTCGGCGCGGAGCGCGGCGGCGGCGGCGGCGTCGGCCGCGGGCTCGGCGGCGCGGGCGGCCGTGCCCTTGATCGGCTTCGCCTCGGCGACGCCGTCGGAGCCAACGCGGAGGAAGCGCTCCGGCGAGGAGCTGAGGACCGCGGTGCCGCCGAGCCGCAGGTAGGCCGAGAACGGCGCCGGGTTGACGCGGCGCAGCGTGCGATAGAGCGCCAGGGGGTCGGCGGCGCGCGCCGCCTCGACGCGGTTGGTGAGGCAGATCTCGTAGGACTCGCCTTCGCGCAGGCGTTCCTCGCAGACGGCGAGGTCGGCGAGGTAGCGCTCGCGCGGCCGGGCGAGCGAGAAGGCGACGGGTTCGCCGCCGGGCTCCGCCGGCACCGGCTCGCCGGCTGCCGCCGGCAGCCGCCGCAGGCGCGCCGCGGTCCTCGCCAGCCAGGCCTCGGCCTCCGCCTCGGCACCCGGGGGCGCCAGGCAGAGCAGGTGGGTGCGGCCGTCCTCGTGGTCGATGACGAGCAGGCGATCGGCGAAGACGAGGGCCGCGTCGGGGGTCTCGGCCCGGTGTGCCTCGCTGCCGCCGGTCTCCGCCTTCAGCTCGTAGCCGAGATAGCCGGCGAAGCCGCAATCGAACTCGAACGGCAGGTCGGAGGCCGGCGTCCGCAGGCGCGCCAGCTCGGCGTCGAGGTAGTCGAAGACCGATTCGCGGCGCCGTTCGCTGCCGGCGGCCCGCTCGATCAGCAGCTCGCCGGCGCCGACGTCGTAGCGGACCAGGGCGCCGTGCGGGCCGGGGGCGCCCATGAACGAGAACCGCGCCCCCTCCCCGACCCGGCTGCTGTCGAGCCAGAAGGAGTCGCGGCAGCCGCCGAAGAGCTCGGCGAAGGTCGCCTCGGGGTCGGGGTCGCCGGTGAGGGCGCGGCTGTGCAAGGTCAGATCCACGCGGCGTCCCGGAAGTTGGCGAGCAGCCGCCGGCCGTGTTCGGAGCAGATCGACTCGGGATGGAACTGAACCCCCCACTGCGGTCGCTCGCGGTGGGCGAGCGCCATCAGCACCCCGTCCTCGGTCCAGGCGATCGGCTCCAACACCCGCGGCAGCGGCTGGCGCAGGCAGAGCGAGTGGTAGCGGACCGCGGCGAAGGTTCGCGGGATGCCGGCGAAGAGCGGGGTGCCGGCGTGCCGCACCGCCGAGACCCGGCCGTGGGCGGGGGCGGGAGCCGCGACGACCTCGCCGCCGTGGCACCAGCCGAGGCCCTGGTGGCCGAGACAGACCCCGAGCAACGGGACCCGGGCGTGGCGGATGGCGTCGGCGCAGACGCCGAAGTCGGCGGCGCGCTCGGGCCGGCCGGGACCGGGCGAGATGACGACGTTGTCGAACCGCTGCCGCTCGAGCTGCGCCCAGCTCGCCTCGTCGTTGCGGACGACGGTGGGCTCGGAGCCATTGACCTCGGCCAGCAGCTGGAAGAGGTTGTAGGTGAACGAATCGTGGTTGTCGATCAGCAGCGTTCGCATCGCGCAGGGCGGATACTTACCGGGTGAGCCCGCCGCCGCCACCCGACCCCTCGCGCGGCCTCTTCGAGACCCTGCTCATATCGGACGGGGCGCCGGTCGAGCTCGATGCCCACCTCGACCGGCTGGCGGCCAGCCTGCGCGAGCTCTACGACGCCGAGCTGCCCGCCGACCTTGCCGCGGCGGCGGGCCGCGCCTGCGCCGGGATCGGGCTGGGCCGGCTGCGGATCGAGCTCGTCCCGGACGAGCGCGGCGGCTTCGAGGAGCGGCTGCAGGCGAGCGGGATCGATCCCTCCTTCTCCTTCCCCGACCGCGCCGCCGGGGAGCTGCTTCGCACCGTCGACGCCTCCGGCTGGGCCGGCGCGCACAAGTGGAGCGACCGCGCCTGGCTGGAGCGGACCGAGGAGGAGCTGGGCGAGGAGGTGCCGCTGCTGGTCGACGGCGACGAGGTCCTGGAGGCCGGCCGCGCCAACGTCTTCGCCGTCCGCGACGGCGCCCTGGTGACGCCGCCCGCCGACGGCCGCATCCTGCCGGGCACCGCCCGCGCCGCCACCCTCCACCTCGCCGCCGAGCTCGGAATCCCCGCCGAGGAGCGCCGCCTCACCCTCACCGAGCTGCGCGACGCCGACGAGGTCTTCCTCACCTCCTCGGTCCGCGGCCTGCGCCCCGCCCGCCGCCTGGACGGCGAGAACCTTCCGGTCCGCAGCCATCTGACCGAGCGACTGGCGGACGGGTTGCGGGGGCGGTGGAATTTGGGGTAGGGCTTTCCGCCCGACGGCCAAGGGACGAAGGCTTCGCGAGGGAGGGGCGGGGTGTCCCTCTTCACTCGGCCGTGTCGTCGGGGGAAGCCGCTTCGCCCGAAGCCCACGCCCTCCTCAGCCGCAAAACGCTCAGAGGGACACCCCACCCCTCCCTGCAAGCCGACGTCCGACGCCCCGGTCCACCAGTCCCCAGCAAGAACCCCGCCCCCGCCCCGCTCCCAGAGCTTCAAAGGGACGAAGGCGCCCCGCGTGAGGACGAAGCACGTGTCCCCCGTGGACGCTCAGGGTCCGCAAGGCACCACGGGACGAGAACTCGCCGGCTTTGAAGGTTCCTTGTGCTCGCGAGGCGACGGCTGGGCGTCCTCACGAAACGGGGGCTTGGTCCCTTGAGAGCCACTCGAGAGACTCTCAGCCTGGTCCCTTTCAAACTCTGGGCAAGGGTGCGGGGCCTGTCTTTGTTCCGGGGAGCTCCGGGGTTGGGGGGCACGGTGGACTCTTCAGGGAGGGTCGGGTGACCCTCTGAACGTTTTGCGGCTGAGGAGGGCTGGGCTGCGGGCGACAGCTTTCCCCACTCCCCGACGACGACACGGCCGAGTGAAGAGGGTCACCCGACCCTCCCGACCAGCCCCTCGTCCCCGCCCCTGCGAGGCCTCGTCCCTTACGCGGGGCCCCGACCCGCCCTAGTGCACCTTGCGCAGCCGCTGCCGCGCCTCCTGCTTCTCGACCACCTGCACGATCAGCTTCACCACGTTGGAGTCCCCGGTCGCCTTGATGTGGCCGGTCTCGGCCGCGCGGCGGTAGCTCTTGAGAGTGCCTTTCTCCGCCAGGTCGTTGAACTGGGAGCGGTCGATTTCGACCAGGACGCGCTCGTCCTGGGCGAGGTCCTTGGTGATCTTCGGCCCGGGCAGCTCGACCCGGTAGAGCTGGATGTCGTGCTTGGCCCGCAGCTCGAGGCCGAAGACGAGCTTCAGCTTCTGCAGCGCAGGGACTTCCGCCTGGAACCGCTCGACCGCGGTACGAATGAGGTCGGCGGTGGAGGCCATCGGTCAGCGGCCGCCCATCTAGATCTTGTTCCTCTGCAGCAGCTTCTTGCCGATCACCATGCGCTGGATCTCCGAGGTCCCCTCGCCGATCAGCAACAGCGGCGCGTCGCGGTAGAGGCGCTCGATCTCGTACTCCTTGGAGTAGCCGTAGCCGCCGTGGATGCGGAAGCTTTCCTCGACGCAGAACTTGCCGGTCTCCGAGGCCAGGAGCTTGGCCATCCCCGCCTCGAGGTCGGAGCGCTCGCCGGCGTCCTTCATCCGCGCCGCCTTGCGGGTGACCAGGCGGGCCGCCTCGATCTGGGTCGCCATGTCGGCGAGCTTGAACTGGATCGCCTGGTGCTGGGCGATCTCCTTGCCGAAGGTCTTCCGTTCCTGGCTGTAGCGCAGGGCGAGCTCGAGCGCCCGCTGGGCGATGCCGACGCCGCGGGCGGCGACGTTGACGCGCCCGACCTCGAGCGCGTCCATCATCTGGATGAACCCCTGGCCGACACCAGCCTCCTCGCCCCCCAGCACCCGCTCCGGCGGGCAGCTGTAGCCGTCGTAGACGAGCTCGGTGGACTCGACGCCCTTGTATCCCATCTTCTTGATCTTGGGCGGCACATTGAGCCCCTTGAAGTCGCCCTCGTTGACTTCCTTCCAGGGCTCCTTCTCGGTGATGAAGCAGGTCATCCCCTTGTAGGGGGGGTCAGCCTTGGGGTCGGTCTTGACGAGGACGAAGACGACGCCCGAGCCGAGGCCGTTGGTGACCCACATCTTCTGCCCGTTGATCTCCCAGTTGCCGTCCTCGCCCTTCTTGGCCGTCGCCTTGAGGCCCTGGACGTCGGAGCCGACCTCCGGCTCGGAAAGCGAGAAGGCGGCCCGTATCTCGCCGGTCGCCATCTTCGGCAGGAAATATTCCTTCTGCTCGTCGGTCCCGAACTTCATCAGCAGGTAGGAGCCGATGAAGTGGGTGTTGACGACGCCCGAGATCGAGATCCAACCGCGTGAGAGCTCTTCGACGATCATCGCGTAGGTCGTCAGGTCCAACCCCATGCCGCCGTACTCTTCGGGGATCGTCACCCCGAAGAGGCCGAGCTCCTTCATCTGCTCGACGATCGGCTCCGGGAAGCTGTCCTCGTGGTCGTAGTGCTCGGCGTTGGGGATGATCTGCTCGTCCACGAACTGCCGGACCATTTCGAGAATCGCCTTCTGGTCCTCGGTCTGTTCGCTGTAAGCGGCGGTGTCTACGGCCATTGCTCCTACCTGGTCGGGAGTTGGTTGCTCTGGTCGGTGCACAGGTTATCCGCCGCGCCGCGCGGCCGCCCCGGCCGCAGAACGACCGAGGGCCGGGGCGGGGGGGGGTGCGCGGGGGGGGCCGGGGGGGGGGGGGGGGGGGGGGCCGCGCACCCCCCCCGGGCACCCCCCCATGTGGTCGGGGCCGGCGCGCGCGCCGGCGCCGCCGCCGGCGCCGACCAGGAGCGCGAGCGCGATCAGCACTCCCTCCTCGCCGCCCAGCCGGGCGCGCCACCGCATCAGCACCGTCGTCGGTACCTGGGCGGGAGGGCGCGCGGGGGCGGGGCTTCGCACCTAAGCGACAGTAGGAGAAGGGCCCTTTCGCCAAGGGGATTGAAGGGGTGCGGAGGCGGGTATAAGTCAGAAACCTGACTAATCCAATCAGTCAGAATCCTGATCTGATGACCGTGGCGACGATCGACGTACTCGAGGCCGAACCGGACCTCGGCAAGGGGATGCCCAAGGCACGTCGCGAGCAGGCGCGCCGGGCCTGCGTCGCGGCGCTGGCCCGAATCGGCAAGGGCGAGTGGAATCCGTTGACGCGGGGCACCGACCCGGGTGGCTTCGGCCTGCTGGTCTGCTCCGGTTTCATCGTGCGCCGCGTCGGCCAGGGGGGGAGGATGGGTGCCGAGCTGCTGGGGCCGGGGGACCTGCTGCGACCGTGGCAGGTCGTCGGCGCCGAGGCGAGCATGCCCTTCGAGCCGCGCTGGACCGCGATCACGCCGCTCACCGTGGCCGTCCTCGACGCCGACTTCGCGCGCCGCGCCGCGCCCTTCCCCGGCGTTGCCGTGCAGCTGGTCGACCGTTCGATGCTGCGCTCGCGGCACCTCGCGATCGCCCTCGCCGTCGTCCACCAGCCGCGGGTCGACCGCCGCCTCCACATGCTGCTCTGGCATTTCGCCGATCGCTGGGGCCGACTCAGCGCCGACGGGGTCCGCATCGACGTGCCGCTGACCCACGTCCTACTGAGCGAGCTGGTCGCGGCGCGGCGGCCGACCGTGAGCACGGCCCTCGGCAACCTGGAACGCGAAGGGGTCGTCCTCCGCGAGGGCGAGGGCTGGCGGCTGCGGGGCGGGCCGCCCTCGGAGCTGACGGCGAACGGCGCCGCCGGGTAGCGGGCTCGGGCGTCAGCAGGCTGACCGCCGGCGGCGGCGCCCCGCAACCCGCCGCCGCCCGGCCGGTTGCGGGCCCAGGCAAGCGGACGGCAGGAGGACTCGGATGACCAGCAGATCGGCAATCGCGGCGTGGCCCGCGCGAAGGCGGCGGGGCCTGACCTGGCTGGCGGCGCTGCTGCTCGCCGCGGCGGCGCTGGGGACGGCGGCGCCGCTCGCCACGGCGCTGCCGCGCGGGTTCTGGGGAGTCGTCCCGCAGGCCGGCGCGACGCCGGCGCAGATGCAGCGGCTGCAGCGCGGCGGGGTGCGGAGCATCCGCGTCCCGATCGACTGGGCGGCGGTGCAGCCGAGTTCCCGCGGCGACTTCGATTGGACCGGTCCCGACGCCGCTGTCGAGGCGGCGGCCCGGGCCGGGCTCGAAGTCCTGCCAGTGCTGGTCGGCGCACCGCGCTGGGCGGTCCGGACCGGGCCGGTGCCCGGCACCGGAGGCGCCGCCGAGGTGCTGCGGCGCCTGCCGGCCGCCGGCGCGGCCGGCCGCGGCTGGCGGGCCTTCGTCCGCGCCGCGGTGGAACGCTACGGGCCGCGCGGCAGCCTCTGGGCGGACAGCCCCCGCCTGCCGCGGCGTCCGATCCACACCTGGCAGATCTGGAACGAGCCGAACTTCAAGTACTTCGTGCGGCGGCCGAGCCCGGCCGAATACGCGCGGCTGGTGAAGGGATCGCGCCGGGCCCTGCGCGCCGGCGACCCGCGCTCCCAGCTGCTGCTGGGCGGCCTCTTCGCGCGTCCCGCCGAGACCGGGTTCCACCCGCCTCGCGCCTACTACGCCGCCAGCTTCCTCGACGAGATGTACCGCCGCTCGCCCGGGATCCGGCGCGCCTTCGACGGCGTCGCGCTGCATCCCTACGTAGCCACCTACCAGCGGCTCGGCCCCGAGATCGAAGAAGTGCGGCAGGTGCTGAGGGCGCACCGCGACGGCGGCAAGGGCCTCTGGGTCACCGAGCTCGGCTGGAGCTCGGAACGGCCGTCGCGGCGCGACGCCTTCGCGGTCGGCCGCCGCGGCCAGGCCCAGCAGCTGGGCGGCGCCTTCGGCCTGCTGCGCCGCAACCAGGGTCGCTGGCGGCTGCGCGGCGTTTACTGGTTCTCGGTCGACGACCTGCCCGGCAGCTGCAACTTCTGCGGCGGCTCGGGGCTGTTCGCGCGTGGCTTCCGGGCCAAGCCGGCCTGGCGCGCCTACGTCTCCTTTGCCGGCGGCCACGCCCGCTGAGTCTCCCGCCGCGGCCGGGCGGGCGGCCGCTGAGCGTCCCGCCGCGAGCGCCGGCGGTTCCGTAAGACGTCTGACAGCGACCACAACAGCGGCCCGTGCGGCGCCTTTCGGGGGCAGTTCTCGATCCACTACGGAAGGACGCAATGACCGTCTCATCCCCAGCGAGAGCGCTGCGCCCGCGGTTCCTGATCGGCGCCGCTGCCACGCTCCTCGCCCTCCTCGTCCTGGCGCCCGCGGCCCTCGCCGCGCGCGACCCGCTCGGCGGCGGAGGCACCGACTATCACTTCAAGAAGGGCTTCGTCCGCAAGCTCAGCAACCTCGGCGTCACCGTCTCGGCGCTCGGCAACGCCAGCCTCACCGGCAACAAGCTGAGCCAGAGCTACCTCGCCGGCAAGCTCGACCCGACCACCGGCCTCGGCTACGTCGAACAGCGCGGCGGCTTCAAGCTCAGCCTCGGCAATCGCGGCGTGCCGGTGACCAAGGTCACCGTCAACACGGCCAAGGGCATCGTCTACGCGACGGTCGCCAAGGCGCACATGGAACTGGGCACGCTGAGTGAGCTCGTCACCAGCCGAGAAGGCTTCGGCGCCAACGTCAGGACCGTGAAGCTGACGCTGAGCGAGAAGGCGACCCGCCGGATCAGCAACCGGCTCGGCCTGAGGGGACCCAGACGGCTCAACCCGGGGCGCGTGATGAGCAACTCCTACACCGTCGCGCAGCCGAGCACGGTGACGCTGCTCGCCAAGGGCTCGGCGAGCCTGGTCGGCGATCTCGGCACCTTCTCCAAGTTCGGGCAGAAGGGCGTCGAGCTGCCGGGCGGCATCACCGCCCTGGCCCCGGCGACCAAACCGACGCCGGTCTCCTTCGAATTCCCGATCACCGGTGGCACCCTCGCCACCGACGCGACCGACGGCACCGTCGCGACCGGCGGCGGCGTGCAGATCGTGAAGAAAGCCGAACCGTTCTCGCCGACGATGAAGCTGACCAACATCCAGGTCGACTTCAAGGCCCGCACCGCGACGGTGGAAATCGAACTGCTGCCGAACCCGCCCCTTCCCGGCACCGTCGGCCGCTCCTCGATTGCGGACGTCACCCTGCCGGCGGGCGCTGTCAAGGCCGACCCGGCGACCCGGACGATCACGATCACCGGCGCCGAAGCGAAGCTGCAGGCGGTCGCCGCGGCGACGCTCAACGACGTGTTCAACCAGCCCGCGGGCGAAGCGCCCGCCTCCAGCAACTTCGTCGTCGGAGATCCCTTCGGCAAGTTCTCGCTGGTCGCCTACGCGCGGTAGCCGCGGACCGGGTCACGAGTAGATTGAGGGCGTGCGGCGCGAGGAACGGCAGGGGGTTGCGGTCTACCGCTTCGAGACCCTGCCGGCCGGCGTCGACGCCCTCGTCTCGACCCGTCTTGGCGGGGTCAGCCCGCCGCCCTACGACTCGCTGAACATCGGGCCGCGGGTCGGCGACGATCCCGCCAACGTGCTGGCCAACCGCGAGCGCCTGCTCGCCGCCTTCGGGAGCGAGCTCGGGCGCTCGGTGTGGTGCCGCCAGGTCCACGGCGACCGGGTCGCGGTGGTCGCCGAGGCCGACGCCGGGCGGGGCGCGAGGGAGGAGGAGACGGTCGTCGCCGAAGCCGACGCGATGGTCACGGCGACGCCCGGTCTGGCGCTCTGCGTCAAGGTCGCCGACTGCGTCCCGGTCCTGCTCTTCGACCCCGAACGCGGCGTGCTCGGCCTCGCCCACGCCGGCTGGGGCGGCACCGTGGCCCGGATCTGCTCGCGCACGGTGGCGACGATGAGCGAGCGCTTCGGCAGCGATCCGGCCGCGGTTCGCGCCGCGATCGGCCCCTCGATCGGCCCGGCCGGATACGAGGTGGGCGCCGAGGTGATCGCCCGCGCCGAGGCCGCCTACGGCGAGCGTGTCGGCGACCTCCTCACGCCGGCCGCCGAGGGCAAGGCGCTCCTCGACCTCTGGTCGGCGAACCGCATCGACCTCGAACAGGCCGGCGTCCCGGCCGCGCGGATCGAGACCGCCGCGATCGCCAGCGACCAGCGCCTCGAGGAGTTCTTCTCCCACCGCCGCGAGGGCGGCGCCACCGGCCGCTTCGCCGCCATCGCCAGGCTGGAGACCTGAAGACCGTCCGCCGGTCGCGCAAGCTAGACTGCCTCGAACCGGGTTCTCCAGGGAGTTCCCATCGGCGAGCGTAGGGGCTCACGGAACCCGGTTCTCGCGCCCTCATCGGACCTGCGGGGCCTCAGGGTTCCTCCAGATGGCTCCGGGCCTCCTCGCGCAACTGTCCGAATCTCACTTTTCTCGATAGCCAAAATCCTCGATTGCTGCGACCGTGCCGGGTCCCACCTCCCTGTAAACCGTCCGGAAGGATCGTCATGCACCGCATCCGCGGCAAGCTCACCTACGCAAACGTGGTCGCCACGCTCGCCCTGTTCCTCGTCCTCGCCGGCGGCACCGCGTTTGCGGCCGTCCAACTCGAAAAGGAAAGCGTCGGCACCAGCGCGCTGAAGAAGGAAGCCGTGTCCCTGGCCAAAATCAAGAAGAAGGCCAAAGAAAAGCTCAAAGGCCAGACCGGGCCTCAGGGTCCGAAGGGCGACCAGGGTCCCAAGGGCGATACCGGCGAAGCCGGCAGCGCGGTCGCCTTCGCCAGGGTGTCGGGAGCAAACGGCTCGGTCTCCGCTGCCAAGAACATCACCGCCGCCAACGTCTCGATCGGCGCCGAAAACGGCGTCATCTGCTTCAAGGCGCTGCCGTTCAAATGGTCGGTCGTCGAGGCGACCCGCCAGGGATCGCCGAGTGACCCTGGGGTCGTCAACTGGATCTTGGGCGCGGGCAACGGCTGCCCCTCCGGGACCGAAGTGACGCTCAGCAGCCGGCTCTTCTCCGGAGGCAACTTCGTTGCGAGCGCAAACGACGTGATGGTCGTTTTCAACTGATCACGGGCGCCGGGGCTCGGCTCGCGGTCGAGCCTCGGCATCCGCCTCTGGTGATGGCCGGGTGGACGCGCGACACCTCGCTCATGCCGGAGGAGGGGCTCGAACCCCCGACACGCGGATTATGATCGTTCGCGGGCGCTCTGGTCTGCTCCAGAAAAGGCGCCCCGCCGGCCCGCCGTCATTCGGACCCTCGGGAACGCCTCTTCAATCCACCTGGGGAAGCTGTGGTCTACCACCAAGCAGGAACGATGGGGCAAGTTAACGAATCCCCCGTGACATGGCAGGTGGTTGGTGGTCAGTTCGGCCGGGCCTCCGGCAGGGAAATTCTCTGGAGGGCCATGCCTTAGGTCGCGGGCACTCAATAGCTCGTGCGGGATCTAGTGGATATCTCGCTCTACGCAACCGCGCGCGGTTCTGCTCACCGAGCCAGAGGAGTTAGCTCGGAGCCGCGTCTGCGCTTTGCCGTGGCAGAAGGACTATCGCGCGCACGAGGGGAATGTTCCGCCTGGGACTCCAAGGCGTTTCGGAAGGCGGGCGCCTACGCGCGTGCGAGGGTGAGTGTCTCTACGTAAGGGGAATTGTTATGGGACTCCGTTCGGGTCTCGCTGAGATCCCGCTTACCCCTCCCCTCCTGGCCGGCCGGCTCTTACGGCTCGGCTACCCGGCTGGGCCAGTTGTGGAGCGCCACAGTGACTACTCTCCGGGATAGCCCGCGTGACATGCGGATTGCGCATCCGGGAGTCAGACACCCAGCCCACTGCCCATGCGGAATGCTGAATGGGTGGGTTCACGGTGGGTCCATGCCCGCGCGGCACGTCCCGGTTTCGGCTTCGCTTTGTGCGCGCTCGCGCGTTGCTCGTGCGAGGTGCGGCAGTCCACGCAACTTCCCGGTCTGACCGATTTCTTGGGCTAACCTTGTGTACCGGACCATCACGCCGAGGGATGAATCGACCGGGCTCTCGTGCTGAGGGCGATCGCTCTCTTCCGGCGCGTCATCTGCCGCCTCCAGGGCGGCCTTCGCGTCGCCGCTACGAAGGGATCGCCTCATGGCCACCGAGTAATGACGGCTATTCGCCCGTTCTACCGTCCCCTTTTCGCAGCGTCGGCCGGCCGGCCGCGGACACTAAAAATGGGGGATGACAACGCATGAATCGCGGTATACGGTCGAGCGGTTCTCGTCCCATGGTGGGACCGTCCGAACGGAGGAATGCAGATGGGGCTGCGTGGCAGTTGCTCTGGATCGGCTCGCCGGCTGGCGCGTCTCGGTTGCCTCGCGGGCGCGGTCCTAGCGGTTCTCCCCGCGACGGCCTCGGCTGGCTATGAAGCGAGCCCAGTCCTCGGAAGTGGGACGGCAACCGCGACCGGCCACAACCCCGGAGGCTCGTTCACGTCGACCCTAACGACGAGCTTTTCCCCAGCGCACATTCAGCCCGGCCAGCCGTTCACGTACACGGGGACGATGCAGGCGGACGTACAGCCTGTCGCCGGTCAGTGCTTCGCTGGGCCGACACAGACGTCGACCTATGATCAGTGGTTCTTCTCAAAGGTCGCACCCGGCGAGGATTACATCACCGAGGGCTCCTCGTCAAAGGCCTATGTCGAAACGAGCTTCACCAACACTGAGTCGTACGAAGACTTCTGCCCGGGTCACTATCGCTTGACGAGCGGGCCTCAGACAATAAGCGTCCCCGGGAGCCAGACCGCGAACATGGAGCCCGGTTGTTATCAATCAACCGTCTTTGAGGCGGGGATCTACTTCCCGCAGGACCCATCCGCTCAGCAGATCTTCGACTCGCTGTCGGGGACTTTGGGAACCCTGCAGGTCGGGGATGGGCCAGCCTGCGCACCATCGAACCCCGGCGCCTCACCGACTGTCCGCAAAAAAATCAAACGCAAAGAAACGGTCTGCTATCAGCTCAACGACCGCTTCGATGGCGAGGTCCATAAGAAGTTCGGGTCATCCAGCCCCTACAAGAAATGGAAGGAACTGAACCTCGTTCAGGACTTCAGGGTCTATGTGAAGGGCGTCGCTGGCCGCTTTGGCAAAAACCCGCATCTGCCGCCGAATCGGCTTCGGATCGATAAGTTTGTCTTTGCAGGGGCACAGGGTGCTTCGGTGGGCGCCAACCCGAAAGGAGTTGCGCTCTACTTCGACAGCTATCTGACCGGCGAAGGGATTGGGGGCAATTGGGAAGTCGGGTTCCCCTTCTCGATCAGCGGCAACGTCACACACACCAGTGAGACGGGCCATTTCAGCTCCGGCCATACCAATTCGAAGCTCAACCTCAAGTTCGTAGCCGATGGAAAGGACAACCCGGTGCGGGGGAAGGCCTCAGGAATCACCGAAACCCATTTCAGGCTGAAGGGCGCGGCGAAATTGGGATCTGAGGCGGCCCCGATCAATGTGTCCTCGAAGGCCAAGGTTCCAGATGAAATCGACCTCGACGCAAGCGACGGGTCCTCTTCGAAGGGCCACCTGATCAAGTGCAGCGAAATCGATTGGAATAACTGAGCGGCCTGCGGGCAAGGCGGCAATTTCGGGCCGCCTGCGAGATCGCCAGGGGGAGCCCTCGGCGGCTGCGAGCGATAGACCGGAGCCGCGCGAAAAGCGCGAAAAAGCGCGTTAAGTCCCCTCGGTGGTATCGCGCCGTAGCCCGGACGGGTCCCCCGACATGCGAAACGCCGCCTTCGAGGGGCGGCGCTCGCGGTACGCTTTGGGGTTCGGCCTATTGAGGCGCTGAGCTACTGCGTGATGCTGATCGTCAGCGTAGAGGCCGACTTGCCTTCCTTGCTCACGAAGGCGCCCCGGGCACCCTTGTAGATGCCGGTGCCGCCGAGGATGGCGCCTTCCGTAGGGCTGGGGCCGAAGCTGATCAAGGCCGAGGCCGAGAGGGTCCCCTTCGGAAGGGAGAAGATGCCTTCGCAGGTGAACCACTCCTGGTTGAGCTTCTTCTCAGTCGTGGTGGCTGTGCAGACAGCTCGCAGCTTGCCGACCGTCTTGCTGCCTTCCTTGATCGGGTTGGTGATGATCATCTCGTCCCCGGCGCTGATCTTCTTCGGCTCTCCGTGCTTGAAGGTCGTCGTCGGGTTGTTGTCCACGAAGGCGAACGTGCCGCCCTTGTGCGGTTCCTTGAGGTTGAGGGTCGTCGTGGTTTCGGCGCTGGCGATCGGAGCCAAGAGGGCTCCGGCGATGGCCAGGCAGCCGAGCGCGGCGCCGAGGCGGCGCGCGGGCGAGCGGTGTTTCAGGGCGGAACCTAAACCTTGCCTCGTTGCATTTGTTGCGGGGTCCTTGAGGCCGTCGCCTTTTCGACGCGCCGGCTCGTCTCGGATGCCCAAGCGGACGCTGCCGCCAACCGCTCGCACTCCTCGGGCATCGGGAGCCCTTCCGATTCCTTGGCGATGCGCGGGGCGCAGACCTTGGCCGCCATGACGTGCGCGGCGTAGTAGTAGAGGCTCGGGTCTCCGTCGAGCTTCAACGCCTCCCCGCTCGGGGCCGAAAGGATCGTCGGCAGCGCGAGGACGTAGCTGATCAGCGTCTCCAACGCGTTGTAACGGTCTACTCGGGCAAGCTCCTCATCCCTCGGGCCATATTCGGCATCCCGTACTGACTGCTGAGCGTCGAGGACCGAGTCGGCTTCCTCTTCCAGCGTGTGGACCGCTGCGAGCTGGAGCAGCGGCACGTACTCGGCCGGGGCTTCGATTGCTGCCATGTTGCTTCCCCCCTGCTTCAGGCGGGGAGCTTCGGCGAGGAAACGGCGAAGCCGGGTAGAAGATTCCCGGTGCCGGATCGGGGCCTGGTTCCCCGGTTCGGAAGGGGTCGGTTGGTGTTACCAACCCCGGCCGGCCCCGCTTATTGCTCGGGAGCCTATGCGCGGTCGGTCGCCTTGTCAGTCCTCAGAAATGGGTTGCCGGCTTTCCTTCCCTTGCATCGAAGCCCCGATTTTCTCGATAGCCAAGGGCGGCGATTGATGCGACCGTCCCGAGGCCCGCATCTGCCTCCGTCAACTCTCGGAAGGATCGTCATGCACCACATCCGCGGCAAGCTCACCTACGCAAACGTGGTCGCCCTGCTCGCCCTGTTCCTCGTCCTCGCCGGCGGCACCGCGCTTGCGGCCGTCCAGCTCGAAAAAGGAAAGCGTCGGCACCAGCGCGCTGAAGAAGGAAGCCGTGTCCCTGGCCAAAATCAAGAAGAAGGCCAAAGAAAAGCTCAAAGGCCAGACCGGGCCTCAGGGTCCGAAGGGCGACAAGGGCGACGCCGGCGAAGCCGGCAGCGCGCTTGGCTTCGCCCGGGTGTCGGGCATCAACGGCGCGATCAAGGCGTCCAAGAACATCAGCGCCGCCAACGTCTCGATCGGCGCCGAAAACGGCGTCATCTGCTTCAAGGAACTGCCGTTCAAATGGTCGGTCGTTTCGGCGACTCGCGCCGGATCGTCGAGTGACCCAGGTGTCGTCAACTGGCTCGAAGGCAAAGGCAACGGCTGTCCCGCTGGAACCGAAGTGACGCTCAGCAGCCGACTCTTCAACAGCGAAGGCAAATTCGTCGCCAGCTCAAACGAAGTGATGGTCGTTTTCAACTGATTCCCGGGCGCCGAGGCTCGGGCGGCTCCGAGCCTCGGCCGCCTCGGCCGCCAAGGGTGTGCGCGGAGCCAACGGATCGAAGTCCCGGCGCCGTGGTCGCATGCGAACATGCGTTCGGTGACGGCACACCGGCTCCGCATCGACGCCAAGCCACGGCCAGTTACCTGCCGACCTGCGAGTGCGGCTGGATCGGGCGGCGACTGCCGGACCGAGGATCAAGCGCGGGCCGAGTTCGCTGACCACGCTGCCGGCAAGGTCCCGGCGTGGCGGATGGAGACCGGCGATACCCCCGGCTGGAAGGGGTAGCACACCTTCATGGGCCCACTTTGCACCCACCTGCCTCAAAAGGCGCCCCCCGTAGGGAGCGCATTTGGCTTGAACAGTGAGTGCCGGAGGAGGGACTCGAACCCCCGACACGCGGATTATGATTCCGCTGCTCTAACCAGCTGAGCTACTCCGGCGGGAAGGGGCATCGTAGCGATGGGTCGAGGTTCGGGATGGGCGGCGATGCGGCCGGTGCTCGTGGGGGCGCTGATGGTCGTCGACGGGTTCTGCGTGGCGACGCTCGCGATCGCGCATCCGAAGGGGTGGCTGCCGCCGTTCATCGCCTTCGGGTCGCTGCTCGTCGGGTTGGTCTGGTTCTTCACCTGGAGCCTTCGCCACCGCCACGACGACGAGTAGGTTTCTGGACGTGAGCGCGGATCTCGATAGAGCGGTGCGGACGGTGGTCCGGCAGTGCATGGGCGTATCGCCGGGCGAGGACGTGCTGGTGCTCTGCAACCCTGTCACCGAAGAGCTGGGGGCGCTGATGAGGATCGAGGCGCAGGGGGACGGGGCCGACGCGACGCTGGCGGTGATCTCCGAGCGCGACTCGCACGCCGCCGAGCCGCCGCGGGCGGTCGCCGCGGCGATGGCGGCGGCCGACGTGGTGCTGGCGCCGACGATCCAGTCGCTCTCGCACACCGCCGCCCGCAAGGCGGCGAGCGAGGCGGGGGTCCGGATCGGGACGCTCCCCGGCGTCACCGAGGAGATGCTGACCCGGCTGATGAACGCCGACCTCGAGGAGCTGCGGCGGCGCGGCTGGTCGGTCGTCTCGGCGCTGAACTCGGGCTCGGAGGTGAGGATCACCAATCGGCACGGGAGCGACCTGCGGCTCGGGATCGAGGGCCGCGAGGGGATCGTCGACGCCGGCGAACTGAGCAGCCGCGGCGCCTTCGGCAACCTGCCCTGCGGCGAGGGCTTCATCGCCCCGGTTGAGGGCACGGCGGAGGGCACGCTGGTGGTCGACGGCTCGATCGCCGGCGTCGGCCTGCTCGACACGCCGACCTCGCTGACCGTGCGCGAGGGTCACCTGACCGAGGCCACCGGCTCCGACGGCAACGCCCTGCTCGACCTGCTGACGATCCACGGGGAGGACGGCACCAACGTCGCCGAGCTCGGGATCGGGACCAACGAGGAGGCGATCCTGACCGGCAACATCCTCGAGGACGAGAAGATCCTCGGCACCTGCCACGTCGCCTTCGGCGCCTCGGCCGCGATCGGCGGCACCGTCCAGGTGCCGGTCCACCTCGACTGCGTCGTGCTGGAGCCGACCGTCGAAATCGACGGCGAGGTGATCGTCTCCGGGGGCGAGCTGCTCGTCTAGGGGACCGAGTTCGACATTGACCACGAAATGCGTGGTAAATGTCGAACTCGATCGCTTCGAGGGCCTTCGCTCAGGCCTCGGCGTTGGTCAGCTGCTCTGCCTCGTCCTCTGACAGCTCGATCGAGGCGGCGGCCAGGTTCTCTTCGAGGTGGGAGATGGAGCCGGTGCCGGGGATCGGGAGGGTCGACTCGAGGGCCAGCAGCCAGGCGAGGGCGACCTGGGCCGGAGAGGCGTCGTGGGCCGCGGCGATCTCGGCGGCCGGGCCGCCGGGCTCGGCCAGCGAGCCCGCGTTGAGCGGGAACCAGGGGATGAAGGCGAGGCCGGCGTCCTGGCAGGCGGCGAGCACGTCGGCGGCGTGGCGGTCGCCCAGGTTGAAGCGGTTCTGGACCGAGACCACGTCGACGATCCCGCGCGCCTGCTCGAGCTGCTCGACGCTGACGTTGGAGACGCCGACGTGGCGGATCTTGCCCTCCTCCTGCAGCTCCCTCAACGTCCCCACCGACTCCTCGTAGGGAACGTCGGGATCGGGCGCGTGCAGCTGGTAGACGTCGATCCGGTCGAGCCGCAGCCGGCGCAGCGAGCCCTCGCAGGCCTCGCGCAGATGCTCGGGGCGGCCGTTGCGCGGCCACTCTCCCGGGCCGGTCCGGACGAGCCCGCCCTTGGTCGCGATCACCAGGTCCTCCGGGTAGGGGCGCAGTGCCTCGGCGATCAGCTCCTCGCTGACCTCCGGACCGTAGGAGTCGGCGGTGTCGATCAGGTTGACGCCGAGCTCGACCGCGCGCCGCAGCACCGCCAGCGCCGCGTCGCGGTCGGGCGGCGGGCCCCAGACGCCGTCGCCGGTGATCCGCATCGCGCCGAAGCCGAGCCGGCGCACCGTCAGGTCGCCGAGCGTGATCGTCCCGGCCGTGTCGTTGTCAATCGCGTCGGGGGGCATGCCGCCCCACTACCCTGCCAGACGTGCCGCCACTCATCGCCGTGCCGAACGTCAGCCAGGGCAGCGACCGCGGCGTCCTCGCCGAGCTCGAGGCGGCCTTCGGGCGGGGCGCCCAGGTTCTCGATCGCCACAGCGACGCCGACCACGACCGCACCGTGTTCACGCTCGCCGAAGTGGGCGGCGCCGGTCTGCTCGACCCGCTGCTCGCCGGCGCCGCCGAGGCGATCGAGCGGATCGACATGTCCGGCTACCGCGGCGCCCACCCGGCGATCGGCGCGCTCGACGTCTGCCCGGTCGTCTGGCTCGATGGCGCCGACCGCGAGCGGGCGCGGGCCGAGGCGGTCGCGGTCGCGGGCCAGATCGGCGCCCTCGGCGTGCCGGTCTTCCTCTACGGCGAGCTGGCCAGCAGCCCCGGCCGCGCCGAGCGCGCCTACTTCCGCAGCGGCGGCCTCAGCGAGCTCTGGCTGCGGATGGAGGGGGCCGAGCTGCGCCCGGACTTCGGCCCGCCCCAGCCGCACCGGCGCGGCGGCGCCACCCTGGTGACGGCGCGGGCGCCGCTCGCCGCCTTCAACGTCGAGCTCGACAGCGGCGACGTCGAGCTCGCCCGCGCCGTCGCCGCCGGCCTGCGCGAGGCCGGCGGCGGCCTGCCCGGGGTGCGGGCGATGGGGGTGCTGCTCTCCAGCGGCCGAGCTCAGGTCTCGACCAACGTCCACGATCCCCTGGCCGTGCCGCTGGCCGAGGTGGTCGGCCGCGTCCGCGAGCTGGCGGCGCCGCTCGGCGCCCGCCCGGTCGAGGCCGAGCTGGTCGGGCTGATCCCGGAGGCGGCGCTTGTGGGCTATCCCGACGACGTGCCGATGCGCGGCTTCGTCCCCGACCGGCACGTGATCGAGCGCCGCATCAACTAGATTCAGGCCATGGCCCAGACGAAGAAAAAGCGCCAGCGCAAGCGCCGCGGCACCCAGGGCGGGAGGATCGACACCAAGCCGCGCGGCGGGCGGCCCCGCAGCCGCGCCGAAGCCAAACAGCGCGCCAGCTCGAAACGGAGCACGCCCAAACGGGACCTGCCCCCGACCTGGCGCAGCTCGATCGTGCGCGGGCTGATCGCCGCCGCGATCTTCATCGTCCTGCTGCTGGTGCTGTTCAAACGGCCGGCGGGCGTCTCGCTCGCCTTCGGCGCCTTCATGCTCGTCTTCTACATCCCGGCCGGCTACTTCATCGACATGCACATGTGGCGCCGCCGCGAGCGGGCCCGGATCCGGGCGCGGGAACAGGAGCGTTAGGCGGGATGGGCCTCGACGTCGAGATGCTCACCGTCGGGCCCGTCCAGGAGAACTGCTTCCTGGTCCGGCGCGAGGGCTCCGACCGCCTCCTCGTCGTCGACCCCGGCGAGGAGTCGGAGCGCATCCTCGCCGCGATCGAGGCGACCGGCGCCAGGGTCGAGGCGATCCTCATCACCCACTGTCACTTCGACCACATCGGCGCGGTCGCCCCGGTCGCCGCCGCCACCGGGGCACCGGTCTACTGCCCGCGGATCGAGGTCCCGGTGCTCGCCGACATCATGAGCTACGTCCCCTATCCCGGCTTCGGGCCCTACGAGAGCTACGAGGCCGATGAGACGGTCGCCGGCGGCGAGGCGCTCGAGCTCGCCGGGCTGACCCTCGACGTCGTCTTCACACCCGGACACAGCCCCGGCCACGTCACCTACGCGGTCCGCGAGGAGGCGGCGCTGTTCTCCGGCGACGTGCTCTTCCAGGGATCCGTCGGGCGGGTCGACCTGCCGGGCGGGGACTGGCCGACGCTGCTGGCCTCGATCAGCGGGCTGCTCGACGAGTTCCCGGCCGAGACCGTCGTCCATCCCGGCCACATGGGGCTGACGACGCTCGGTGCCGAGCGCGCGACCAACCCGTTCCTCGCCGAGCTGGCGCGCTAGGCGCGGCGCCCCTCCTCTAAGGTCGCGCCGACGATGGCAAGCAAGTTCCAGGCACCCCGCGGCACCTTCGACGTGCTTCCCGAGCGCGCCCGCGCCCGCGCCCGGGTCGAGGCGACGGCGCGCGGGATCCTCGCCCGCGCCGGCTACGAGCCGATCCAGACGCCGAGCTTCGAGGACACCGATCTCTTCGTCCGCGGGGTCGGCCGCTCGACCGACATCGTCCGCAAGGAGATGTTCACCTTCGAGGACAAGGGCGAACGCAGCCTGACGCTGCGGCCCGAGGGCACGGCCCCGATCTGCCGGGCCTACTTGGAGCACGGGATGCACAAGCTGGCGCAGCCGGTGAAGCTCTCCTACGTCGGCCCCTTCTTCCGCCACGAGCGCCCGCAGGCCGGCCGCTACCGCCAGTTCCACCAGATCGGGCTGGAGTGCATCGGCACCGCCTCGCCGCTGGCCGACGCCGAGGCGATCGTGCTGCTCTCCGACCTGCTCGCCGAGCTCGGCGTGCCCGGGGTCGAGCTGCACCTCGGCAGCCTCGGCTCGCTGGCGGCGCGCCAGGCATACCTGGAGGACCTCAAGGCCCACCTGCACGCGCACGAGGCCGAGCTCTCCGCCGACGTCCGCGAGCGGATCGACGTCAACCCGCTGCGCGCCTTCGACTCAGACCACGAGGGGACCAGGGCGGTGATGGCGAGCGCACCGACGATCGTCGGCCGGCTCGAGGGCGAGGACGCCGAGCACTTCGACGAGGTCAGGGCGCAGCTCGACGCGGCGGGGATTGGCTACGTCATCGACCCGACTCTGGTCCGCGGCCTCGACTACTACACGCGGACGATCTTCTCCTTCGTCTGCGACTCGCTCGGGGCGCAGTCGGAGGTCGGCGGCGGCGGCCGCTACGACGGGCTGATCGAGCAGCTGGGCGGGCCGCCGACACCGGCGGTCGGTTGGGCGGTCGGGATCGAGCGGATCCTGCTGGCGCTGGGAGACGAATTCGAGGGCGAGCCGCGGCCGCAGAAGGTCTTCATCGCGTTCGCCGACAGTGCCGAGGAGCGGCGCCGGACGATGGTGCTGGCCAGCGAGCTGCGTCACGCCGGGTTCGCCGCCGAGTTCGATCTCGCCGGGCGCGGCGCCAAGGGCCAGCTCAAACACGCCAACCGGATCGGCGCCGACTGGGTCGTCTTCCTCGCCACCGAGGAAGGGCCGCAGCTGCGCGACATGCGCTCGGGCGAGCAGCGCCCGGTCGATCTCGGCAACCTTGTCGAGGAGATGACCGGAGGAGAAGCATGAGCGGGGAGGCCGGGAGGGGCGGGGAGGCCGCGACGCCGCCGCTGCGCGCCAACGGCTACCGGGATGCCTGGTGCGGCGAGGTGCTGCCGGGCAAGGTCGGCGAGCAGGCGCGGGTCGCCGGCTGGGTCCACCGCCGCCGCGACCACGGCGGCCTGATCTTCATCGACCTGCGCGACCGCACCGGCATCGTCCAGCTCGTCTTCCATCCCGACACCTCCGGCGTCGCCTTCGAGCTCGCCCACCGGCTGCGGGCCGAGGACGTGCTGAGCGCCGCCGGCGAGGTCGTGCGGCGGGAGCCGGAGACCGTCAATCCCGAGCTGCCGACCGGCGAGGTCGAGCTCGCGGTGCTCGAGGCCGAGCTGCTCGCCGACGCCGAGACGCCGCCCTTCCAGATCGAGGGGTACTCGGGCGAGGTCGGCGAGGACGCGCGGCTGCGCCACCGCTACCTCGACCTGCGCCGCGAGGCGATGCGCGAGGCGCTGATGCTGCGCCACCGGGTGGTCGCCGCGATGCGCGAGTTCTTCGACGCCGAGGGGTTCGTCGACGTCGAGACGCCGGTCCTGACCCGCTCGACGCCGGAGGGCGCTCGCGACTTCCTCGTCCCCTCCAGCCAGCAGCAGGGATCCTTCTACGCGCTGCCGCAGTCGCCGCAGCTGTTCAAGCAGCTGCTGATGGTCGCCGGGTTCGAGCGCTACTACCAGATCGCCCGCTGCTTCCGCGACGAGGCGACGCGGGCCGACCGCCAGGCCGAGTTCACCCAGCTCGACGTCGAGATGTCGTTCGTCACGGTCGACGACGTGATCGAGGTCAACGAACGGCTGCTCGCGCACGTCTTCGACCGTGTCGGCGGGCCGCGGGTCCCGGCGCCGATGGAGCGGATGGGGTTCGAGGAGGCGATGGACCGCTTCGGCACCGACCGGCCGGACCTGCGCTTCGGGATCGAGCTGGTCGAGCTCGGCGAGGAGCTGGCGCAGACCGAATTCAAGGTCTTCCGCTCGGTGCTCGAGTCGGGCGGCGCGATCCGCGGCCTCAACGCCGGCCGGCGCGAGCTGCCGCGCTCAGAGCTCGACGGCCTCATCTCGCGCGCCCAGGAGCTCGGCGCGAAAGGGTTGGTCTGGGCCTTCCGTGAGGGCGACGGCTGGCGCTCGCCGACCGCCAAGTTCCTCACCGAGAGCGAGCTGGCGGGCCTCAACCGGCGACTCGGCGCCGAGCAGGGAGACCTGCTGCTGCTGGTCGCCGACCAGCGCCCCGTCGCCAACGCCGTGCTCGGCCAGCTGCGGCTCGAGCTCGGCGAGAAGTTCGGGCTGATCGACGAGGCCGAGGACCGCCTGGTCTGGATCGTCGACTGGCCGATGATGGAGTGGAACGAGGACGAGCGCCGCTGGGACGCGATGCACCACCCGTTCACGGCGCCCGCGGGCGAGTTCGACCCCGAGAACCCGGGCGCCGCACGGGCGCAGGCCTACGACGTGGTCTGGAACGGCCAGGAGCTGGGCGGGGGGTCGATCCGGATCAACCGGGCCGACGTCCAGGAGCAGGTCTTCGCTGCGCTCGGCATCGACGCCGAGACGGCGCGGGCCCGGTTCGGCTTCCTGCTCGAGGCGCTTCGCTACGGGGCGCCGCCGCACGGCGGCATCGCCTACGGCGTCGACCGCATCGTCCAGCGCCTCTGCGGCGCCGACTCGATCCGCGACGTGATCGCCTTCCCGAAGACCGCCTCCGGGTTCGATCTGCTGACGGGCGCCCCGGCGCCGGTCGACGAGCTGCAGCTGCGCGAGCTCGGCATCGCGATCCACAAGCACAAGCTCGCCGGCCACTGATGGCTCTCCGGGACTGGATTCCACGCAAGTGGCGCCCGTCTCCCGGTCCCGGCCAGACCCCGGTCCACGTCGGCGACCCCGGCTTCGACGGCTGGGAGGTGGTGCGCGACTTCGCCGACGTGCGGACGGCGCGCGCCTGGCACCAGTCGTTGATCGAGGCCGGCTTCGACGCCGTCCTCACCGCCGACTGGCCGCTCGACCGCTTCGGCCACGGGGACATCGCCCTGCGGGTGCCGCCGGAGCGCTGGAGCGAAGCCGAGTGGCATCTCTCCAACCTCGACGACTGAGCCTGCCGGGCCGCCGCCGCGGCTCCGATCGCGGAGTGAGGGCCGCCGCTCGGCGCCGGTCGCGGCCCGGTGGCGGAGCTCGAGCCGCCGGTGCTACGGTTGAGGCCAGGCTCGAGCCCGTGCGACAGCCGTCTCACCGTTTGACCCAACACAAACGGCGCGGGAGCCACCGTCTCGCGGTCCCCACGGGGCCGGGAGCAGGCACCCACCTTCTTATGAAGGGATCAAAGCCAGAGGCGGCAACGGCGGGCTGGGGCCTTTTTTCGTCCTCGGGGGGAGAGTCCGGATCGACTTCGACATTGACCACGAAGTGCGTGGCAAATGTCGAACTCGATTCGCAGACGCCGACGTGGCGCGCCTCGCGGAGCGACAGCACGGGGTGGTGGCGCGGTGGCAGCTGCTCGAGCGCGGGATGAGCGCGCGGATGATCGAGGAGCGGCTGCGCCTTGGCAGGCTCCATCGTCTCCATCGCGGGGTCTACGCGGTCGGCCACCGGATGGTGCGGTGGGAGGGACGGCTGATGAGCGCGGTGCTGGCCTGCGGCCGCGACGCCGTCCTCAGCCACCGGTCGGCGGCCCAGCTCTGGGGCCTGATCCCGCGGCGGGCGATTCCACCCGAAGCGACCAGGCCGCTGGCCCTCCGCCCCCAGCACGGCATCCGCCCACGCCAGGCGGAGCTGCGAGCGGACGAAGTGGGGGAGGTGGACGGGATCCCGGTCGCCTCGGTGGCGCGGACCATGCTCGACCTCGCCTCCCTCCTCGACCAACGCGACCTCGAGAACGCCTGGAACGAGATGGAAGTGCGCCAGCTCTGGGACCCGGTCGGCGTCGGGGAGATGGTGGGTCGCCATCCCGGCAAGCGCGGCGTCGCCCGCCTGCGCCGCCTCATGCACTCGCGCGGGCCGTCCGGGCGCACCCGCAGCGAGCTCGAGTCCCGCTTCCTCCGCCTCCTCGACGACCACCACCTGCCCCGGCCGCGGCTCAACTCCCACCTCCACCTGCGCGGCCGCTTCTTCGAGATCGACGCCCTCTGGCCGCACCAGCGCCTCGCCGTCGAGCTCGACGGCGCCGCCGTCCACCGCACCCACCGCGCCTTCCAGCGCGACCGCGAGCGCGACCGCATCCTCGTCGCCGAGGGCTACCGCACCGCCCGCGTCACCTGGGAGCAGCTGCACGGCGAACCGGGCCGGATCGCGGCGGATCTGCGCTCAACCCTGGCGCACGGCCCTCGCCCACACCCACACGGCAGGTAGGTGTGGGCGACGGCCGTGCGCACCGTCGCCGCCGGGATGCCCGGGCGATCGGCTTCTCCTGATCCGCAGTGACAGGCCCAGGCCGTCCGCACTTCCCCGATCCCGCCGTGAGAGGCACCGGCCGATCCACGTCTCCCCGTCTCCGCCCGGTCGGTCCGGCTCACCCGCACACCTGCCTGCCCGTGTGGGTGTGCGGCTGGGTCGGCCCCGCACGGCACGGCTACCTTCCCCGCGTCTGCGGGTGGCCGGGGCGCCTCGGCTGGCGCCTCTACCCTTAAGCGCATGGATCGCGAGCTCTTCGAGCACTACCTCGCCGACGCCAGCCGGCGTGGCCCTGCCGTGGAGAGCGCCTTCACCGGGGCCGCCGGCGGCGCTGCCTGCGGCGATCTGGCGCGGATCTCGTTCACGGTCGCGGACGGGCTGATCCGGTGCGTCTCCTTCGAGACCGAGGGGTGCGGCGCCACGGCCGCGGTCACCGCCGCCGTCGCCGAGGCGATCGACGGCGCCCCGGTCATCGACGCCGCCCGCCTCTCGATCGACGACGCGGCCGGCCTGCTCGGCGGCCTCGAGCCGGCCAAGCGTCACGCCGCCCAGCTCGCGAGCGATGCCCTTCACCGCGCCCTCGGCGCCGCGGCCTCGTCCTCGGTTGCCCTCGCCCCTTCTCGCCGAGGCGAGTGGCAGTCGGCCGGCACAACCGGGCCACGGGTCGCGGTCGCGATCTCCGGCGGCGTCGACAGTGCCGTCGCCGCGCTGCTCGAGCGCGAGCGCGGCAGCGAGGTGGTCGCGGTCACGGTCAAGCTCTGGGCCGACCCCGAGACCGACGGGACCAAGGCCTGCTGCTCACCGGAGGCGGTGCTCGGGGCTCGCGCCGTCGCCCACTCGCTCGGCATCCCGCACTTCACGCTCGACCTCGAGGAGGAATTCCGCCGCCGCGTCGTCGACCGCTTCGTCGCCGGCTACGCCGAGGGGCGCACGCCGAATCCCTGCGTGCTGTGCAACGGCGAGGTGCGACTGGAGGCGATGGTCGATCTCGCCGACCGGCTCGGCGCCGAGCGGCTGCTGACCGGCCACTACGCGCGGATCGTCGAGGACGGCGACGGGTTGCTGCTCGCCGCCGGCGCCGACGCCGCCAAGGACCAGAGCTACATGCTGGCGGCGCTGCCGCCGCGGCTCCTGGGTCGGCTCGGCTTCCCGCTGACCGAGCTGACCAAGGCCGAGGTGCGCGAGATCGCGGCGCGGCACGGCCTGCCGGTGGCGCGCAAGGCCGAGAGCCAGGACCTCTGCTTCCTCGCCGGCCAGGGCAAGCGCGGCTTCCTGCGCCGCCACGGCGGCCTCGTCGACCGCGAGGGCGACGTCGTCGATCGCGCCGGGCGGCGCCTCGGCCGCCATCGTGGCCACCACAACTTCACCGTCGGCCAGCGCCGCGGCACCGGCGTCTCGATCAACGAGCCCGCCTACGTGATCGCCACCGACGCCGCCGCCAACACGGTCACGATCGGCACCCGCTCCGAGCTCGAGACCCGCCGCGTCCGGATCCGCGACGCGGTCCTGCACCGCGACGGCGGCCGGGTCGACGGGGTCCGCCTGCGCTACCACTCGCGCGCCCTGCCGGCCAGCGTCGGCGCCCCCGCCGCCGGCCGCCACGAGGCGCTCGAGATCGAGCTCGGCGAGACCTTCGCCGGCGCCTCGCCAGGTCAGACCGCGGTCCTCCTCGACGGCGAAACCGTCGTCGGCCACGGCACGATCGCGGCCGCCACCTGAGGCCCCGGCCGCACCTTCCAGAGAGTCCCGCCCCGCAGGGGCTCCCCTTTTGTCAGCGAAATATTTAGGCTCCCTCACATGAAGGCACAGGAGATCCGCGACACCTACCTCGAGTTCTTCGCCGAGCGCGGCCACCGGATCGTGCCCTCCGCCTCGCTGGTGCCCTCGGTCCTCGATCCCTCGGTGCTGCTCACCACCGCCGGCATGCAGCCCTTCAAGCCCTACTTCCTGGGTCTCGAAACGCCGCCCGCGCCGCGCCTCGCCGACGTCCAGAAATGCTTCCGGACGACCGACATCGAGGAGGTCGGCAACACCGCCCGCCACCTCACCTTCTTCGAGATGCTCGGCAACTGGAGCTTCGGCGACTACTTCAAGGCGGAGTCGATCCCCTGGGGCTGGCAGCTCTCGACCGAGGGGTTCGGCATGGACCCGGAGAAGATCTGGGTGACCGTGTTCGGCGGCGACGAGGAGCTCGGCCTCGGGCCGGACGAGGAGGCGATCGAGATCTGGCGGGCGACCGGGGTGCCCGAGGAGCGGATCGTCCGGCTCGGCCGCGAGGACAACTTCTGGCAGGCGGGCCCGACCGGCCCCTGCGGCCCCTGCTCGGAGCTCTACCTCGACCGCGGCACCGAGTTCGGCGGCCCCGAGGACCGGCCCGGCGACGACACCGACCGCTTCCTCGAGTTCTGGAACCACGTCTTCATGAGCTACGACCTGGCCGAGGACGGGACCCTGACCGAGCTGCCGAGCCGCAACATCGACACCGGGATGGGCCTCGACCGGATGGCGGCGATCCTCCAGGACGTGCCGTCGGTCTTCGAGGTCGACCACGTCCGGCCGCTGGTCGAGCTGGCCGAGGAGCTCTCCGGCCGCCGCTACGCCGACGGCGGCAAGGTCACCCGGGCGATGCGGATCATCGCCGACCACTCGCGCGGCGCCACCTTCCTGCTGGCCGACGGCGTCGTCCCCTCCAACGAGGATCGCGGCTACATCCTGCGCCGGATCATGCGGCGGGCGATCCAGCAGGGCCGGGTGCTCGGACTCGAGGCCCCGTGGCTGGGCCGGTTCGCCGAGCGCACGGTCGAGCTGATGGGGGAGACCTACCCGGAGCTGGCAGCCGAGCGGGAGACGATCGCGCGCTGGGTCGGCGACGAGGAGGAGAGCTTCGGGCGCACCCTGGAGCGCGGCAGCGAGCTGCTGGAGCGGCTCGTCGCCCAGGCGCAGGAGGCCGAGACGTCCTGGATCGACGCCGCCGACGCGTTCAAGCTGCACGACACCTACGGCTTTCCCTACGACCTGACCAAGGAGCTGCTCGGCGAAGCCGGGCTCTCGGTCGACGACTCGGGCTTCGAGGAGCTGATGGAGGAGCAGCGCGCCCGCGCCCGGATGGGCGCCGCCACCGCGCACGGCTCCGAGGACAGCCACGATCGCGTCCTCGCCTTTGCCTCGACGGCGCCGCCGAGCCGCTTCGTCGGCTACGAGACGCTGCGCGTCTCGACCGGGCTGGCGGCGCTGGAGCCGGTCGACGGGCGCGCCCTGGTCAAGCTCGAGGAGAGCCCGTTCTACGCCGAGGGCGGCGGCCAGGTGGCCGACTCGGGGGTGCTGCGGTGGAACGGCAGCGAGGCCCGGGTCGTGGACGTCTACCGCGTCGGCGCCGACCAGGCGGTCGAGATCGAGGGTGGCGCGATCGAGCCGGGCCTCACGGTCGAGGCCGAGGTGGACCGGGAGACGCGGCACGCGACGATGCGCAACCACACCGCCACCCACCTGCTGCACGCGGCGCTCCGCGAGCGGCTCGGCACCCACGTGCGCCAAGCCGGCTCCGCCGTCCGCCCCGACAAGCTGCGCTTCGACTTCACCCACGGCCAGGCGCTCGGCCCCGACGACATCCGCGTCGTCGAGGACCGGGTCAACGAGTGGGTCAAGGCGAGCCGGCCGGTGCGCTGGCTGGAGATGGAGCGGGCCGAGGCCGAAGAGCTCGGCGCGATGGCGCTGTTCGGCGAGAAATACGGCGAGTGGGTGCGGGTCGTCGAGGTCGACGGCGTCTCCCGCGAGCTGTGCGGCGGCACCCACGTCGCCAACACCGCCGAGATCGGGATCTTCAAGATCACCTCGGAGGGCTCCAGCGCGGCCAACGTGCGCCGGGTCGAGGCGATCACCGGTCCGGCGGCGATCGATTACTTCCGCGATCGCGAGGGTCAGCTGCAGGCCGCCGGCGATCTGCTCGGCAACGCCCAGGACCCGCTCGCCGCCGCGGCCAAGGCCGCCCAGCGGCTGAAGGAGGCCGGCGCCGCCGCCCAGCAGGCGGGCGCCGCGGCGCTCGGCGAGGAGGCCGACGCGCTGGCCGGCGCCGGCGTCGAGCTCGCCGCGGGCGGTGAGAAGGTGACGTTGGTCGGCGCCCGCTCGAGCGCCGCCGCCGATCCCAAGCAACTGCTCGACCTCGCCAACCGGATCCAGTCGAAGCTCGGGGCCAGCGGCACGATTGTCGTGCTCGGCGCCGCCTTCGGCGAGAAAGCCGGGCTGGTGGCGCTTGCCTCCAAGGACGTGGCGCCGCGGGTCTCCGCCGCGGCGCTGATCCGCGAGGCGGCGCCGCTGATCGGGGGCGGTGGCGGCGGCCGCGAGGAGATGGCGCAGGCCGGCGGCCGCGACCCCTCGAAGCTGGACGAGGCTCTGGCCGCGGCTCGCGCCGCGGTCGAGCGGGAGCTCGGCTGAGGCGATGCGCGTCCTCGCCCTCGACCACGGCACGGTGCGGGTGGGCGCGGCGCTCTCCGACCCGACCGGCACGCTGGCGACCCCGCTGCCGGTGATCGAGCCGCCCGAGCCGCGGGCGGTGGCCGAGCTGGTCGCCGAGCACGGCGTCGACCGGGTCGTCGTCGGCCTGCCCCTGCACCTGAGCGGCGCCGAGGGCAGCCAGGCGGCGCTGGCGCGCACCTTCTGCGCCGAACTGGAGGCGATGCTCTCGGTGCCGGTGGAGACCTATGACGAGCGCCTGACCAGCCGCATGGCCGACGCCAGCCGCCGTGCCGGCGCCGGCGCCTCGCGCGACTCGATCGCCGCCGCCCATCTGCTCGAGGGCTACCTGGCGGCCCACACCGAGACCACCGAGGGCTCGCGGCAGCCCGGCGGCCCCGATCCGCTCGCCGACGAGGAAGAAGAGGGGGAGCTGTGAGCGCCCCGATCGTCACCGCGGCCTGCGGTGGTCCGAGCCCGTCGCCTTCATGGTGGGAGACGAGGGGGGCTCGATGAGCGACGAGTGGCGGGAGGACCCGTTCGTCGACCCCGGAGACCCGGCCGCGATCGAGCGCGCCGAACGGCGGCGCGAACGCGAAGAGAAGCGCCGCAAGCGCGAGGCCAAGCAGGCCGAGAAGGAGGCGGCGAAGGCGCCGCCGCCCGAGCAGCCGGCGGAGCCTGCGCGGCCGGCCCGCACTCCCGAGCAGGAGTTCTGGGACGAAGATCCGACGCCGGCCCCGGAGCCGCAGAAGCCGCCAGCTGAGCAGCCGCCGGCAGCTGAGCAGGCGCCGAAATCGGCCGAGCCGGCGGCGGCCGAGCCGGCGGCACCCGAGCCGGCGGCCCCGGAGCCGGCGGCGCCGGCCGAGCCCGCGGCGGCGCCGGCCGCTGCGGCCGCAGCGGCGGGCGCCGCCGCCGCGGCCGGGCCGCCCGAGGTCGAGGCGGAGGCCGAGGTGACGCCCGAGCCGCCCCGCGAGCAGACCTGGGAACACGAGCACGAGCCGCGGCAGGCACCGGCGGAGGACTGGGGTTTCCACGAGGAAGGCGACCCGGCGATGGCGGGCGCCGCCTCCGGGCGCGGCGGGCGCGGCGCGGGTCGTGGCGGCGTCCTCGGTCGCTTCGCCCGCCATCCAGTCCTGATCGCCGTGATCGTCGTCGTCCTGCTGGTGGTCTGGTTCCTCTGGTCGCTCTTCCAGCCCTTCCACGGCGACGGCAGCGGCCGAGTCGCGGTCAACGTCCCGAAGGGCTCCAGCGTCAGCGAAGTCGGCGAACTGCTGGAGAAGAAGGGCGTGATCGGGGGCTCCTCGCTGTTCGGGCTGGTCGACACCTCGACCCTCTTCCAGATCCGCGTCACGCTCGCCGGCAAGCGCTCGGACCTCTACGCCGGCCGCTTCATGCTCAAGCACGACATGAGCTACGGCGCCGCGATCGACGCCCTCGCCAAGCCGCCGCAGAAGCGGGTCACCGTGGTGACGATCCCCGAGGGCTACAGCCGCCCCCAGGCCGCCGAACTGGTCGAGGAAGACGGCGTCCCCGGCAGCTACACGAAGAAGACCGTCAAGTCGAAGTACCTCGACCCGGCCGAATACGGCGGCAAGAAGGCCAAGAACCTGGAGGGCTTCCTCTTCCCCGACACCTTCGAACTGAAGCCGAAGGCGCCGGTCGCCGACCTCGTCCAGCTGCAGCTCGAAGACTTCAAGCGCAAGATCAAGCAGGTCAACATGAAGTACGCCAAGTCGAAGAACCTCACGGTCTACGACGTGGTGACGATCGCCTCGATGATCGAGCGCGAGGCCGGCGTGCCGAAGCAGCGCAAGCTGGTCTCCTCGGTGATCTACAACCGCCTGCACGAAGGGATCCCGCTCGGGATCGACGCGACGATCCGGTTCGCCACCGGCAACTACACCAAGCCGCTGACCCAGTCCGAGCTCGAAGTCGACTCCCCCTACAACACGCGGACCAACCAGGGCCTGCCGCCGGGGCCGATCAACAGTCCCGGGATGGCGGCCCTGCAGGCGGCGGCGCACCCGGCCCAGACCAAGTACCTCTACTACGTCAACAAGCCGAACACCTGCGGCGAACTCTCGTTCTCCAAGACCTACGCCGAATTCGAAGCCGACGTCGCCGCCTACGAAAAGGCGCGCGAAAAGAACGGCGGCAACGAGCCGACCACCTGCGGGGAATAGGTGCCGCGGCTGGCGGTGATCGGCTGCCCGGTCGGGCACTCGCGCTCGCCGGCGATGCAGAACGCGGCGTTGACGGCGCTCGGCCTGGCGCCGCAGTGGAGCTACGAGGCGATCGAGGTGGACGCCGAGGGCTTCGCGGCGCGGGTCGCGGCGATGCCGGGGGAAGGGTTCGCCGGCGCCAACGTGACGATCCCCCACAAGGAGGCGGCACTCGCCCTGGCCGGCGCCGCGAGCGCGGCGGCGCGCGAGATCGGCGCCGCCAACACGCTCAGCTTCGGCCCGGCCGGCGAGCTCGAGCCCGGACCCGACGCCGAGGCGGTCGCGGTCCTCGCCGACAACACCGACGCCGGCGGCCTGCTGGCGGCGCTCGGGGGCACGCCGCTCGATGCGCGGGCGCTGGTCCTCGGCGCCGGTGGCGCCGCCCGCGCCGCGGTCTGGGCGCTGGCCGGCGAGGGAGCCCGGGTCGAGGTCTGGAACCGGACCGCGGCGCGGGCGCGGGAGCTCTGCGCGCAGCTCGGAGGAAGGGCCGTCGAGGACCCGAGCCAGCCCGACTACGACCTGATCGTCAACACCACCGCCGTCGGCCTGCGGGGTGAGGACGCCTTCGCCGAGCTGCCGCTCGCCGCCGCCGGCTTCGGCCCCGGCCAGACGGTGGTCGACATGGTCTACGGCGAGCAGCCGAGCGCCCTGCTCGCCGCTGCCGCGGCGGCGGGGGCCGCCACCGTCGACGGCCTGGAGGTCCTCGTCCGCCAGGGCGCCCTCTCGCTCGAGATCTGGACGGGCCGCCGTCCCGACCTCGAGGTGATGCGCGCCGCCGTCCGCCGATAGCCTTCGCTGCTCATGACCACGTTCCGCTTCACCACCGCCGGCGAGTCGCATGGTCCCGGACTCGTCGCGATCGTCGAGGGCCTGCCGGCGGGTCTCGAGCTCGACCGCGAGGCGCTCGATCGCGACATGGCGCGCCGCCAGCTCGGTCACGGCCGCGGCGGCCGGATGAAGATCGAGACCGACAGCGTCGAGATCCGTTCCGGCGTCCGCCACGGCCGCACGCTCGGCAGCCCGATCGCCGTCCTCGTCGCCAACCGCGACTACGCCAACTGGGAGGAGCGGATGAACCCGTGGCCGGTCGCCGGCTTCGAGCCCGACGAGGTGCACCTGCCGCGGCCCGGCCATGCCGACCTGGTCGGAGCGCAGAAATACGGGCACAGCGACATCCGCAACGTGCTCGAGCGGGCCAGCGCCCGCGAGACCGCCGCCCGGGTCGCCGCCGGCTCGCTCGCCCGCGCCTTCCTCGCCGCGCTCGGCGTCGTCGTCCACAGCCACGTCCTGCAGATCGCCTCGATCCGGGCGCCCGAGCGCGAGGGGCTGGCCCCGGCCGACTTCGCCGAGGTCGACGCCGACCCCGTGCGGGTCCTCGACGCGGAGGCGAGCAGGGCGATGGTCGAGGAGATCAACCGGCTGCGCAAGGCCAACGAGAGCCTCGGCGGCAGCTTCGAGGTGATCGCCTTCGGCCTCGTCCCCGGCCTCGGCTCACACGTCTCCTGGGAAGATCGCCTCGACGGGCGCCTGGCCGGCGCCGTCGCCTCGATCCAGTCGGTCAAGGGTGTGGCGATCGGCGAAGCCTGGGACGTCGCCGGGCGCCCGGGCTCGGAGGCCCACGACGAGATCTTCTGGAGCGAGGCGCGCGGCTACCACCGCGAGACCAACCACGCCGGCGGCCTCGAGGGCGGGATGACCAACGGCCAGCCGCTGCGCGTGCGGGCGGCGATCAAGCCGATCTCGACCCTGACCAAGCCGCTGCGCTCGGTCGACACCGAGACCAAGCAGCCGGCGCAGGCGCTGCGCGAGCGCACCGACTCGACCGTCGTCCCGGCCGCCGCCGTCGTCGCCGAGGCGATGGTCTGCCTGACCCTGGCCCGGGCCTACCGGGAGAAGTTCGGCGGCGACCACATCGACGACGTCAAGGCCGCCCTGGAGGCCTACGAGCAGCGCATCGATTGGCGGCGGTGAGGCCGTGAGCCGGCCCGCCCTCGTCTTCATCGGCTTCATGGGGGCCGGCAAGAGCACCGCGCTGGCGGCGGCGCGCGCCGCCGGCCTGGCGACGACCGAGATCGACGACCTGATGGCCGCGGCCTTCGGCAAGCCGATCCACGCCGCCTTCGAGGAGGACGGCGAGGACGCGTTCCGCGCCCGCGAGTCCGAGGTGGTCGGCGAGCTGCTGGAGAAGGCCGACGGCGGCGCGATCGCCCTCGGCGGCGGCAGCATCCTGGTCGACCGCGTGCGGCGCGCCCTCGACCGCCACCTCGTCGTCTGGCTGCAGGTCGACCCGGCCGAGTCCTGGCGGCGGATCGCCCACACCGACCGCCCGCTGGCGACCAGCGAGGCCGACGTCCGCGCCCTGCTGGCGGAGCGCCTGCCGATCTACGAAGAGCTGGCCGACGCGGTGGTCCCGATGGGCGACCGCCGGATCGTCGCCCGGGCGCTGCCGGCGATCCAGGCGCTGGCCGAGCTGCCGCCGGGGACGCGGCTGCACTGGGCCGCGAGCGCCTCGGGCGAGTACCCGATCTACGTCGGCCGCGACCTGCTCGGCCCGGCCTTCGCCGAGGACTCGCCGGTCTACCGGGCGCTCGGCGGCGAGGGTGCCGGCAGCCTGGCGGGGCGTCGCTTCTGCGTCTCCGACGAGGCGGTCGCCGCGCTCTACGCGCACCGGCTCGAGGCGCTGGCGGGCGCGGTCACGATCCCGCCCGGCGAGGCGGCGAAGACGATGGCCGAGACCGAGCGCGTGCTGCGCGAGCTGGCCCGGGCCGGCGCCACCCGCGGCGACCACGTCCTCGCCCTCGGCGGCGGCGTCGTCGGCGACCTCGGCGGCTTCGCCGCCCACCTCTACCAGCGCGGCGTCCCGGTCGTCCAGGTGCCGACGACGCTGGTCTCCCAGGTCGACTCCGCCTACGGGGGCAAGACCGGCGTCGACCTGCCCGAGGGCAAGAACTACGCCGGGGCCTACCAGCTGCCGGCCCTGGTCGTCGCCGACACCGGCACCCTGGAGACGCTGCCGCTGGCCGAGCTCGCGGCGGGCTTCGTCGAGGTGCTGAAGACCGGCCTGCTGGCCGGCGGCGCGCTCTGGGAGCGGGTGCGGCTGATCGAAGAGCTCGACCCGGTCGAGCTCGCCGACGTGATCTTCGCCGGGGCCCGCTTCAAGTGCGAGGTCGTCGCCGCCGACGAGCGCGACGGCGGCCTGCGCCAGATCCTCAACCTCGGCCACACGGTCGGGCACGGGATCGAGGCCGCGACCGCCTACCGGCGCTACCGCCACGGCGAGGCGGTCGGGCTCGGGCTGCTGGCGGCGCTGCGCCTCTCCGAGGCCCCGTCGCTGCGCGCGGAGGTCGAGGCGATCCTCGCCCGGCACGCGCTGCCGACCCGGATCGAGGGCGGGGACGGCGAGCTGCTGGAGGCGATCCTGGCGTCGTTGCAGCGCGACAAGAAGCGCACCGCGGCCGGCGTCGGCTTCGTCCTCCTCGCCGCGCCGGGCGAGCCGCGCACCGGCCAGCTGGTCGAGCCGGCTAGGGTGCGGGACGCCGTGCAGGAGCTGCTCTCATGACCACCACCCGCAACCGCGTCGCGATCCTGCACGGGGTCAACTTCGACATCCTCGAGCGCCGCGACGCCTCGCTCTACGGCGGCAAATCGCTGAGCGCGCTGGAGGCTGAGATCGCGACCTGGGCGCGCGAGCTGGGGCTCGAACCGATCTTCTTCCAGACCAACCACGAGGGTGAGTTCGTCGAATACCTGCACCGGCTGCCCGACACCGCCGACGCGGCGCTGATCAACGCCGGCGCCTGGACCCACTACAGCCGCGCGATCGCCGACGCGCTCGAGGTCGCCGGCCTGCCGGCGGCGGAGGTCCATCTCTCCGACGTCGAGGCGCGCGAGGATTGGCGCCGGCTGTCGGTCTTCGACGGGCTGGTGGTGGCGAAGATCTCCGGCAAGGGGCCGGAGGGCTACCGCGAGGCGCTCTCGGTGCTCGCCGGCGCCCTCGGGGTGGGGGCCTGATGCGCGGCCGCGGCGAGCGCCTCGAGGCCGCCATGGCCGAGCGCGAGCTCGACCGGATGCTGGTCACCGACCTCACCAACGTCCGCTACCTGACCGGCTTCACCGGGACCAACGGGGCCTGCATCTGCGGGCCCGGGGTGCGGATCTTCCTGACCGACTTCCGCTACACCGAGCGCGCCGCGGCCGAGGTCGACGGCTGGGAGCCGGAGACCGTCGAGGGCGACTGGTTGGCCGCGATCGCCGAGCGGCTCGAGGGCCGGGTCGGGTTCGAGGACGACCACATGGCGGTTCGTACCCTCGCCAAGCTGGAGGAGAAACTGGGGGAGGGCGCCGAGGCGGTCGCGGCCGGCGGCGCCGTCGAGGCGCTGCGCCGGGTCAAGGACGCGGACGAGCTGGCGGCGATCGAGGAGGCCTCGAAGATCGCCGACGAGGTCTGGACCTGGAGCGTTGAGCGCGGCTTCCGCGGCCGCACCGAGCGCGAGGTCGCCCGCGCCGCCGAAGCGCGGATCCGCGAGCTCGGTGGCGACCCCTCGTTCCCGGTGATCGTCGCCGCCGGCCCCAACGGCGCCCTGCCGCACGCCGAGCCCGGGCCGCGGGAGATCGGCAGCGGCGAGCTGGTCGTCTTCGACATGGGCGCCCAGCTCGACGGCTACTGCTCCGACGGGACCCGCACCTACGCGACCGGCGAGCCGGGCGAGGAGGCCCGCGCCGTCTACGAGACCGTGCTGGCGGCGCAGCTGGCGGCGCTGGAGGCGGTCCGGCCCGGCGCCAGCGGCGAGGAGGTCGACGCGGTCGCCCGCCGCATCATCGACGAGGCGGGCCACGCCAAGCACTTCGGCCACGGGCTCGGCCACGGCGTCGGCCTCGAGATCCACGAGGGGCCGCGGCTCTCGCCCAAGTCCGACGACCTGCTCGCCGCCGGCGAAGTCGTCACCGTCGAGCCCGGGATCTACCTGCCCGGCCAGCTCGGCGTCCGCATCGAGGACTTCGTCGTCGTCACCGAGCAGGGCTGCCGCAACCTCTCCACCCTGCCCAAGGAGCTGACGCTGGTCGAGTAGCTCTCAGCGGCTGAAGTCGTCGTCCGCGGAGAGGCGGGCGCCGAAGGCGGCCAGCAGTTCGACGGTCGCCTCGACGTCGCCGAGGTCGACCATCTCGACCGGCGAGTGCATGTAGCGCAGCGGGATCGAGACCAGGCCGGTCGGGATCCCTGAGCGGGAGATCTGGATCACGTCGGCGTCGGTGCTGGTGCCGCGGCCGCTGGCGGCGAGGTTGTAGGCGATGCCCTCCGCCTCGGCGGTCTCGACGAGCAGCTCGCTGACCTTCGGCGAGAGGGTAGAGCCGCGGCCGATCACCGGGCCGGAGCCGAGCGGGCTCGAGCCGACCTCCTTCTCCTCGACGCCGGGCGCGTCGGTGGCGTGGGTGACGTCGACGGCGACGGCGACGTCGGGACGGACCTCGAAGGCGGCGGTGCGGGCGCCGAACAGGCCGATCTCCTCCTGGACGGCGGCGACCGCGGCGAAGGAGCCGCCGGGGCCGGGGCCCTCGGCGCAGCGGCGCAGGCTCTCCAGGGCGACGTAGGCGCCGAGCCGGTTGTCCATCGCTTTCGAGACGAGCCGCTCGCCGGCGACCGGCAGCGGCTCGGCGGCGATCACGACCGGGTCACCGACCCGGACCAGCTGCTTGGCCTCCTCGCCGTCGGCGGCGCCGACGTCGATGTGCATCGCCTTCAGCTCGACGACCTTCTTGCGCTGGTCGGGCTCGAGCAGGTGGATCGGCTTGCGGCCGACGACGCCCGGCACGATGCCGTCGCGGGTGCTGACGGCGACCCGCTGGCCGACCAGGATCTGGGGATCCCAGCCGCCGATCGGCGCGAAGTAGAGGAAGCCGCGCTCGTCGATGTGGGTGACGACGAGCCCGATCTCGTCGATGTGGCCGACGACCGCCAGCAGCGGGCTGGCCTCACCGACGCGGGCGATCGAGGAGCCGATCCCGTCGCTGCCGAGCTCGTCGGCGAAGGCGGCCGCCCGGCGCCAGACGGCGGCGGCCGGCTCCTCGTAGCCCGAGGGGGCGCCGGGGCGAAGGAGTTCGTCGAGGAGTTGGGGCGTCTTGCTCAAGATTGGGCAGTATTACGGAGTTCTGGGGGCATCGTACTTTCGTCCAGACCGGAAGCGCTAAGGGGTCTCGGCCCGGGCGACGGACATTTCCTGGCGCAGCCGGCTGCGGCCGTCGCCGTAGCTGCGCGTGTCGAGCGCGATCACCGCCACCAGCAGGAGGTCGACGACGGCGAGGCTGACCAGCGCCGGGATCGCGGTCGCGACCGGGATCAGCAGGGCGAGCACGATCGCGAGGCCGAGGCGGCGGCGGCTGACCGTGTGGACGTGGCGGTAGCGGAACCCGACCAGGCCGAGCAGGTAGACCGCGACGCCGCCGAGCAGGGCGAAGGCGGGGACCGCGTGCAGGTGGTCGGCGGTGTGGGCGATCGTGACCTTGATCCCGAAGGCGGCGAGCACGATCCCGGCGACCAGGGCGAGGTGCATGTAGGAGTAGGAGTCGCGCGCCAATTCGTTCTGCTCGCGACCCGGCGCGGCCGCCGCCAGCCGCCGCGCCGAGACCAGGGCGACGATGTCGAAGTAGCTCCACCACAGTGCCGCGGCGAGGCCGACCCCGAGCACCGCGGCGGTCCCGATCCCGAGGTCGAGGTGGCCGGCGGCGCCGACGCCGATCGCGACGATCGACTCGCCGAGGGCGATGATCACGATCAGGCCGTGGCGCTCGGCGAAGTGGCCGGGGACGATGCGCCAGCCCTCGGCGCCGAAGAAGTAGGGCCCGGCCATGTCGAGGGCCAGCGCCAGCGCCCAGATCGCGCCCTGGGCGAGGCCGTCGAAGAGCGAGGCGAGGGCGAGCAGGCCGACGGCGACCGCGGTCGAGACCGCCAGCCCGATCACCGAGTGGCGCAGCGGGTCCTCGTCGGCGCTCGCGAGGACGAAGAGGGCGATGTGGGCGAGGCGGAAGACGCCGAAGGCGAGGGCGAAGGTCAGGGCCAGGTCCTCGAAGGCCGCCGGGATGCAGAGGGCGACGATCAGCAGCGCCGCCATCGCGAGGAAGATCGCCAGCCGCACCGCCACCTCCTCGGGGTCGACGACGCTGGTCAGCCACGAGTAGCCGACCCAGCCCCACCACATCACGCCCAGCACCAGCAACCCCTGGGCGACCCCCTCCCAGGTCGGGTGGTGCGACATCAGCGCCGTGCACTGGGTGATCGCGAGGACGAAGACGAGGTCGAAGAAGAGCTCCAGCGGGGTCACCCGCTCGCCCTCGCGCCGGCCGGTGATCAGGCGCGGGTGCTGAGGCTGCGGGACGCTCGACACGCCGCCAATCCTTGCACCCCCTCGGGCTCCCCGGCGGCGGCGCCCGGGCCGAACACCCAAAGCCGCAGCAGCAGGTAGCGCAGCAGGGTCGCCAGCGCGTTGGCGGCGACCAGGACCGCCAGCTCGACCCCGCGCGAGGCGCTCGGGGCCAGCGCCGCCAGCGCGGCGAGGAAGCCGCTGGTCAGCCCCAGGCAGAGGCCGAAGACGGCGAGGCCCTGGGCGTGGTGGCGCAACCGCCGCTCGGGGCCGCGGCGGCCGAAGGTGAAGCGCCGGTTGGCGGCGGTGTTGGCGACCGCGCTCAGCCCGAGCGCCAGCGCGTTGGCGGCCAGCGCGGGAAGCGGCGCGCGCAGGCCGAGGAAGAGGAGCAGGTAGAGGGCCGTGCTGGCGATGCCGACCGCGGCGAAGCGGACCAGCTCGGCGTAGATGCCGCGCGAGAGGCGGGCGACGCCGCGCAGGTCGGCGAGCGCCGTGCTGAGGATCGCGACGCTCGAGTCGGGATCGTCGACCCAGTCGACCGGAACCTCGTGGATCCGCAGCCCGCCCCGCTCGGCGAGCGCCAGCAGCTCGGTGTCGAAGAACCAGGCCTGGTCGGCGACGAGCGGCAGCAGCCGCCTGGCGGTGGCGGCACGGACCGCCTTGAAGCCGCACTGGGCGTCGCTGAACCGGGTTCGCAGGGTGAGGTGGAGAAGGCGGTTGTAGGCGCGGGAGATCAGCTCGCGCTTCGGCCCGCGGGCGACCCGCGAGCCGGGCGCCAGGCGGGTGCCGATCGCCAGGTCGCTGTGGCCGGAGACCAGCGGCGCGACCAGCGGCGCCAGCGCCTCCAGGCCGGTCGAGAGGTCGGCGTCCATGTAGGCGACGACGTCGGCCTCGCTGCTCGACCAGATCCGGCGCAGGGCGCGGCCGCGGCCCTTCTCGGCGAGCCGCACGTAGCCGACCCGGGGCACCTCGGCGGCCAGCCGGCGGCCGATCGCCGCCGTCGCGTCCTCGCTGGCGTTGTCGGCGATCACGATCCGCCACGACCAGGGGAAGCCCGAGGCCTCGAGAAAGCCGTGCAGGCGGCGGACACTGGACTCCAGGACCCGCTCCTCGTTGTGGACCGGGATCGCGATCTCGACGGTGGGGCGCATGGCCGCCAGGGTCGGCGAGCGCCGTGGGAGCCCACTGGGCCGCGGCTCAGAGTTGGCTGAGAGCGCCGCTGGGCGACCGCGCCCGCCGCCGCCCCGTCTCAGGAAACTCCAAGGAAGCGCGGCGATCATGGGCAGATGAACGCGAGCGGCAACGACCGGCGGGGCCGGATCCTCGTCGTCGACGACGAGCCCAACATCGCCGACGTGATCTCGATCGCCCTGCGCTACAACGAGTACGAGGTCCTCACCGCGGGCAGCGGCCGCGCCGCCCTCGCCGCCGTCTCGGAGTCCCGCCCGGACCTGATCGTGCTCGACGTGATGCTGCCCGACCTCGACGGCTTCGAGGTCGCCTCGCGGCTGCGCCAGCGCGCCGACGAGACGCCGATCCTCTTCCTGACCGCGAAGGACACGACCGAGGACAAGGTGCGCGGCCTCACCCTCGGCGGCGACGACTACGTGACCAAGCCCTTCTCGGTCGAGGAGCTGCTGGCGCGGATCGCGACCGTGCTGCGCCGTTTCGGGCGCGCCGGGGGCGATGAGGGGAAGCTGCGCTTCGGCGACCTCGAGCTCGACGACGAGACCCGCGAGGTCTTCCGCGCCGGCGCCCCGCTCGCGCTGACCGACACCGAATACCGCCTGCTGCGCTTCCTGATGTCCCACCCGCGGCGGGTACTGACCCGGGCCCAGATCCTCGACCACGTCTGGGATTACGACTTCGGCGGCGACGCGCGGGTGCTCGAGACCTACGTCAGCTACCTGCGCAAGAAGCTCGAGGCGCACGGGCCGCGCCTGATCCAGACCGTGCGGGGAGTGGGCTATGCGCTCCGGCTTCCGCCTGCCTGACCTTTCGCTGCGGGCGCGGCTGGTGCTCGCGGTCCTCGCCCTGGGAGCGGTCGGTCTCGGCGTGCTCGGCTTCGTCTCCTACCGGGCCCTGCACTCCTACCTCTACGACCGCGTCGACCAGCAGCTCGAGGCGGCGGTCAAACCGGTCAGCCTCCAGCTCGCCGACGAGTACCGGGCCGGCGCCGGCAGCTCGCCGCGGGGCGCGGGCCTGCCCCCCGACGCCGGACCGGGCCCGGGCCCGGCGGGCGACCTGCCGCCCGGGACCTTCGCCCAGCTGCGAGAAGCGGACGGCACCGTCCTCCTCGGGACGACCTTCTCCTTCGACTACGCCGGCGCGGAATCGCCCAGGCCGGCGCTGCCGGCCGAGCTGCGGCCGAGCGGGCAGGGCGACCCGCAGCCGTTCACCGCCGGCGAGCGCGGCGGCGGCTCCGAACAGTTCCGGGTGCTGGTCCAGCGGAGCCCCTTCGCGGGCGTTCTCACCGTGGTCGCGATCCCGCTCGCTGACACCGACGCCACCCTCGACCGGCTGGCGCTGATCGAGGTGGTGGTCAGCGGCGCCGTCCTGCTGGCGCTCGCGCTGGGGGCCTGGTGGCTGGTCGGAGTCGGGCTGCGGCCGCTGCGGCGGATGGGGGAGACGGCGGGTCAGATCGCCGCCGGCGACCTCTCGCGCCGGGTCGAGCCCGCCAACCCCCGGACCGAGGTCGGCCGCCTGGGGATGGCGCTGAACTCGATGCTGGCGCAGATCGAGGGCGCCTTCGCCGAGCGCGAGGCCGGCGAGCGGCGGCTGCGCCGCTTCCTGGCCGACGCCTCGCACGAGCTGCGCACGCCGCTGGCGGCGATCCGCGGCTACGCCGAGCTGTACCGGATCGGGGCCAGCCGTGAGCCGGCGCAGGTCGAGCGGGCGATGGAGCGGATCGAGGCCGAGTCGGCGCGGATGGGCGGGCTGGTCGACGACCTCCTGACCCTGGCCCGGATCGACGAGGTGCGCGAGCCGGTCAGCGAGCCGTGCCGGCTCGACGAGCTGCTGGCCGAGGCCTGCGAGGACGCGCGGGCGGCGGCGCCGGGGCGGCCGATCGCGCTCACCGAGACGCGGCCGGTGGAGGTGGTCGGCAACGCCGAGCAGATCCGCCGCGTGCTCGACAACCTCCTGCGCAACGCGGTCGTGCACACGCCGGCGGGGACGCCGATCGAGGCGTCGCTGGCGGCCGAGGGAGCGGAGGCGGTGCTGCGGGTCCGCGACCACGGGCCCGGGATCGCCGCCGATGACCCGCAGGCCGTCTTCGAGCGCTTCTGGCGCAGCAGCGCCTCGCGCGGGCGCGAGGACGGCGGCGCCGGTCTCGGGCTGGCGATCGTCGCGGCGATCGCCGAGGCGCACGGCGGCAGCGTCGAGGCCGCCAACCCCCCCGGCGGCGGCGCCGAGTTCACGCTCCGGCTGCCGCTCTCACAAGGAGTTTGGAGGAAGTTGGCGAAATCGACCTGAACACGCGTTACACTGCTCGCGTTCGAAACCGGTAAGCCGAATCCGGGGGCCAAAAACCTCGGAGCGGGGGAACCGATTTTGGGGCGAATCCACCCGATCAGGGTGGGAGCGCAGGCTCCTTCAGCGCCAGCCCGTCAGCTAACCCCGCAGGCCGACAAAGGAGACTGGTTTGCGGCTGTCGCGGTTTGGGCATCGAGCCCGGGTTACATTTTTCGCGTCGGTTCTGGCGATCCTCGCCTTCCCGGCCAGCGCGCTCGCGGGCGGCGGCGGGCTCACCCCGACGACCAGCGAAAACGGCGCTCCGGCGACTCCCTCGACGCCGACGCCCGAATCGACCGAATGCAGCGTCGAAACCGGCGGCCTCGGCGGCACCGTCTGCACCCCGGTGAAGAAGGCGCGGCTGGTGCTCGGCGTCGCCGCCGCGCCGGTCTCGGCGCCGCCGGCGATCAAGGCGGCGATCGCCGCCGCCAACCGGATCCACACCAAGCCCTACATCTGGGGCGGCGGCCACGCTCGCTGGTGGAGCCCCGGCTACGACTGCTCGGGCGCGGTCAGCTATGCGCTGCACGGCGCCGGCCTGCTCGGAACGCCGCTCGACTCGGGCTCGTTCATGACCTGGGGCGAACCGGGCAAAGGTCGCTGGATCACCGTCTACACGAACCCCGGCCACGCCTTCGCGGTGATCGACGGCCTGCGCTGGGACACCGCCGGCGACGCCCACGGCACCGGCCCGCGCTGGCACCGCGACATGGTCTCCACCGCCGGCTACGTCGCCCGCCACCCGGCCGGCTACTGAGCGCCGGCGGCTCCGCCGCCCTCTCCCCGCCTTCCCAGACGGCTCCCAGGCTGCTCTGAGCGTCGCGCCTCAGCCTCTCCCGCATGGAGAGCGCAACGCACCCACAGAGCCCGGCCACCTGGAGCGCCCCGAAGCTCCGCGAACGACTCGGAAGCCTGCCGCTGCCGCGGCCGGAGCTGGCGGCACTGGTGGTGCTCGCCGGCCTGCTGGATCTCTGGGCCCTCGGCCAGAACGGCTGGGCCAACCAGTACTACAGCGCCGCCGTCCGCTCGATGAGCGGCAGCTGGCACGCCTTCCTCTTCGGCTCCTTCGATGCCCAGGGCCTGATGACGGTCGACAAGCCGCCGCTGGCGCTTTGGCTGCAGGCGCTATCCGTCA
>JAXLTA010000027.1:0-41073 GCA_046330305.1 Solirubrobacterales bacterium
AAGACCCCGATCGTCGTCAACGACAGCCGCGGCTTCTTCACCAGCCGGGTGATCGCGACCTTCATCGAGGAGGGGATCGCAATGCTCGCCGAGGGCATCCCGGCAAGCTCGATCGAGCAGGCCTCGATGCAGGCCGGGTACCCGGCGCCGGTGCTGCAACTGGCCGACGAGATCAACCTCAAGCTGATGCGCCTGGTCAGGCTGTCGGCGATCGAAGCCGTCGAGGCCGGCGGCGGCAGCTGGGAGGCGCACCCTTCGCAGGACGTCGTCGACCGCATGCTGGACGAGTTTCAGCGCCCCGGGCGACTCGAGGGCGCCGGCTTCTACGAGTACGAGGAAGGCAAGCGGACCCGGCTCTGGCCGGGCCTGGTCGAGGCCTTCGACCCCGACCAAGAGAAGTCGCCGCCGCTGCGCGACCTCAGCGAGCGGATGCTGTTCATCGAGTCGCTGGAGGCCATCAAGTGCGTCGAGGAGAGCGTGATCGAGTCCACGGCCGACGCGAACATCGGCTCTATCCTCGGCATCGGGTTCCCCGGCTGGACCGGCGGTGTGCTGCAGTACGTCAACGGCTACGAGGGCGGCCCAGCCGGATTCCTCGCCCGCGCGCGCGAGCTCGGCGAGCGCTACGGCGAGCGCTTCGAGCCGCCGGCGCTGCTGGTACGGATGGCCGAGAGCGGCGTGCGCTTCGAGGACCGCGAGCCGGCGGCCGCATGAGCTCCCGCCTCGCCGAGATCAGGGATGAGGGTGCCGACCTGCTGGTCGAGCGTCGGGGCCAGGTTGCGGTCCTGACGCTCAACCGGCCGGACAAGATGAACGCGCTGCTGGCGACGATGGTCGATCAGCTGCGCGTCTCGCTCGAAGAGGCGGCGGCCGACGATGAAATCCGGGCGGCGATGATCACCGGCGCCGGCCGCGGATTCTGCGCCGGCGCCGACCTCGAGTTCGCCGACGGCGACGTGCGCCAGCTCCTGCTCGAGCACTACTCGCCGCTGATCGAAGCGATGACAAGCCTCGAGCTGCCGATCGTCGCCGGCATCAACGGCACCGCGGCCGGGGTCGGGATCTCCGTGGCCCTCGCCTGCGACATGGCGATCGCCGCCGAGGGGGCCGGCTTCACCCTCGCCTTCTCCCGCGTCGGGCTGATCCCGGACGGCGGCATGACCTGGGTCCTGCCGCGGCTGATCGGCCGCGCCCGCGCCTTTGAGCTGATGTCGACGAGCATGCGCTTCGATGCGGCGCGGGCGCTCGAGCTCGGGCTGGTCAGCCGCCTCACCGCTTCCGAGGCGCTGTTCGAGGAGACGCTGGAGCAGGCGGCCGAGCTGGCCGCCGGCCCGCGGGCGCTGGGACTGCTGAAGCGGGCACTCAACGCCTCGCCGGAAAACAGCCTTCCCGAGCAGCTCGACGTCGAGGCCGATCTCCAGGGCGAAGCCGTGGCCAGCGCCGACTGCGCCGAGGCGATTGCCGCCTTCCGCGAGAAGCGCGAGCCGAAGTTCAGCGGCCGCTGAGCGCCGACCGCGGCCAGCCGGGGTCAGGGCTCGTCGGCGTATGCGATCTTACGAGCGCGCTGCTGGCGCCAGGCGATGGCGACGCCGACCACGATCAGCACCCCGCCCAGGAGGTCGAGCCTGGTCAACGTCTCCGAGAGCAGGACGACGGCGAACAGGGCAGCGACGAAGGGCTGCATATTGGTGTACAGCTGGGCGTGCGAGGGTCCGACATGGTGGGCGGCTTTGAGGAAGAAGGCGTTGGCCAGGATCAGGTTGCCGACCGCGAAGACGAAGCAGCACCAGATCCAGGCGGAGGAGGAGAACTCGGACCACTCGAGGCCCGGCAGGGCGACGATCAGAAGGGTGACGCCGACCCCGAAGAAGGTGACCGCGCAGATCGTCACCGACGAGTAGACGCGCATCAGCGGCATCGCCGCGACCGAGTTGACCGCGAACCCGATCGTCGTCACCAGGGCCAGGGCGACGACGCCGATCCCGGCTTCGCCGTTGACGTCCTGGGAGAGCGCGATCAGGCCGACGCCGGCCATCGAGACGGCGGCGGCGGTGGCGAAGACGCGGGTGATCCGCTCCGTCCCCGCGAGCGAGGCGATGATCGCCGTGAAGACGGGGCAGGAACCGAACACCAGCGAGACGATCGAGGCGCTACCGCGCTCGAGCGCGTAGACGACCGCAACCTGGTTGGCGACCAGCCCGCAGACGCAGATCAAGAGCAGCCTCTTCGCCCGCGGCGAGCGGCTGATCGAGCCCATGGTCGCCCGCACCCCGATCGCGCCCGGACCGAAGCGGCCGGCGAAGGGCAGCATTAGGGCGCCGGCGGCGGCGAAGCGGAAGGCTGAGTAGCCGACCGGCGGCCAGCCGTTGTCGATGATCACTTTGGAGACGATCACGCTGAGAGCCCAGGAGACGACGACAATCGCGAGCCAGAGGTCGACCCGGGTCAGCCGCAGGCCCATCAGGAGCCGAGGCGGTAGAAGCGGGTCGCCGCGCCGCCGAACACCTCGGTCCGCTCGGCCGCGGTCAGGCCCGCCCCGGCGACGGCCTCGAGGACCAGCTCGAGCCCGTCACGGTAGGAGCCGTAGAGCCAGTCGACCGGGAAGTTTGAGCCCCAAATGCAGCGCCGGGGGCCGAACTCGGCGAGGCAGTGTTCGATTGCCGGACGCGAGGCCTCGGGGCGCAGTTGGTGGTCAGCCATCCCCAGGCCGGAGATCTTCACCTGGGCGTTCGGCGCCTCGGCGAGCTCGGCGGTTGCCCTCTCCCACCTGCGTCGCCCCTCCGGGTCGACAGGCGGCACGCCGAGGTGCACCAGCATCACCGGAAGCTCCTCGAAGCGCCGGGCGCACTCTCTGACCGTCGCCATCCCCTGCCACGGTGAAGTCACCTCCCAGGCGAGTTCCCGCCGGGCCAGGGCCCGCAGGCCGGGCTCGAGCTCGTCCGGACCGAGAACCGGGTCGAGGTCGAAGCTGAGGTCGCGGATCCCGCGCAACAGCGGCGTCGCCTCGAGGTGTTCCTCGAGCTCGGCCTCCAGGCGCGGCGAGGTCAGCTGGCCGGCGCCGACGATCGCCCGCAGCTGCGGCCAATCGGGTGCCAGCCCCGCCAGCCAGCGGGTCTCGGCGACCGCGTCGACCTGGTCGGCACTCTGCACATGGACCAGGGCCGCGACGCCGAAGCCGTCCATCTCGGCGGCGAGGCGCTCCGGCCCCCACTCGACGCCGCGCAGCGGCGCGGTGTCGCCGAGGCCGGGGAACGAGTCCTCGAGCCACATCCGGCGCAGGCCGTCGCCCGGGGTGAGGGCGTGGACGTGAGCGTCCACCAAGGACGCCGGCAGCTCGGTCAAAACGCGCTCAGCAGCTGCTCGGGAAGCTCGACGCTGCGCATCTCGACGCTGTCGCCGCTGGCGTCGTGCGACACCCAGACAGCGGTGAAGCGGACCTCGACCGCGAGCAATCCGCTGACAGCGTGGCGAAACTCGGCCGCCAGGGTGTAGCTCGAGCGCCCGTGGCCGGCGTGGAAGAGCAGCGCCTCGACCGGCTCGTCGAGACCGATCGGGCTGCGGTAGTCGGTCTCGGTGTGGACCGCGGGGGCTCCTTCGCCGCGGGCCAGCAGGGCGCTGACCGGCAGGCCGATCTCCCGCATCCAGGCGCCCATCAGGCGGTCGAGCCAGACCAGGGGCGCACCGAAGTAGAGGATCCCGGCGGCGTCGACGTCGCCCATCGTGACGTTGAAGTTTTCACGCCGCAGCGGTTTCTGGCTCATCTCGAAAAGCCGGCGAGCAGGCCCTGGGGCCTGCTCGCCGTCGCTCATCCAACAGGGGAATTCGGGCTATTCGATTCCGTACAGTTCTTTCCATTCTTCGTAGAACGGGGCGCCGATTTCTTCGAACGGAACCGGACCTTCCTCGTTCAGCATCCCCGGGGTGATGTCTTCGGGACCGACGATCACAGGGGTGTATTCGGGTTCCTGGATTTCGGTGATTTTGCCGCCGGTGAAGAACGAGGCCAGTTCGCCGGCCGCGATCCATGACACCTCGGCGATGTTCGAGTCGACGACCGCGACGAACTGTTCGGGGTTCGTTTCCATCGTTTTGACGTTCGCCGAGTCGGCGTAGTACCCGAACAGCTTGACCTTCTTGTTGCCGGCGGTCCGCAGGCCCGCGAGGACTTCCGGGGTCTGGATGTCGGAGGTGGCGATGATCGCGTCGAGGTTCGGGTTTGCGCTCAGGGTGTCGACCGTCGCCTTCTGGACCTGCGGGTTTTCGGCGATCGGGACGTTGATGTTGGCAACGACCTTGATGTTCGTGCCTTCGAACTGTTCTTCGAGGATTTCGGCACGTTCGACCAGCGCCAGGATTTCTTCCTCGACGAACAACGCGACTTCGCCGCCGTTGGGGAGTTCTTCCTTCACCTTTTCAGCCATTTTTTCCGACGCTGCCTGCTGGGCTTCGAGCACCTGCCCCTGGAAGACGCCCGGGGACGCTTTCGTGATCAGGTTGATCATCGGAATTTCCTTGGCTTCCGCTTCGGCGGCGACCGGCTGCAGCCACTCGGCCGGAACCGAGCTGGTGACGATCGCGTCAACGCCGCTGTTGATCAGGGTGCGGGCCCCGGTCAGCGTTTTTTCCTGTTCGCCGGCGCCGTCCTGAAGCTGCACGGTCCAGTTGAGTTTTTCGGCCGCGGCTTTGAACGCGTTCTGGAAGCGGATCTCGATCGGCGCGGCTGCCGCGACGTCGAGGTAGCCGATCTTCTTGCCGGAGACTTCGCCGCCGCCGCCGCCTTCGCCTTCGCCTTCGGTGGTTTCGGCGGAGGTTTCGCTCGAACCGGTGCTTTCGCTCGAGCTACCGCCGCCGCAGGCCGCTACTAGCGCCGCAAACAAGGTGAACGCCGCGAGCAAGCAGAGGAGGCGAATCACTCTGTGTTGGCTGGACTTGGATTGCAACTTTCTCTCCTTCCGTAGGACCTTGGAGGGGATCGGCCAGCTGGACCGATCCGGATGGCCCTCAGGTGGCCTTAGCGAGGCAGGCCGTTCCCGGCGACCTAGCCAATAGTTGGTTTTTCATGCTTTGACTTGATGAATCAACTTACGGGTAGACTATACGGCGACTAGCGGAAGTCAATGCCTTCCGATCGGTTGGTTGGGACGTTCAGATCACCCCGTCTGCCGACCTCTTCGACCCGCGGGCTTGGTTCGCACAGCTCGCTCTCGGCAGGGAGACCGAGGGTCCGCGGCAGCACCTGGGGAGGTCTTCTTGAAGTGGCCGGCGCCTTCGGCGGGGACACCGGACCGGCGCTCATGCCGGCTCGGAGCCCTCGACTTCAGCCCCTGAGTGCGCCGATGCCTCGAGCAGCTGACCGAGCCCGACCCGTGCTGCCACAAAGGAGCTGGCCAGGCGGCCGCCGGCGAGAACGTAGATCTCGTCGGCGAGGTCGAGCAGCTCCTCCGGCTCCGAGCAGCGGACGATCACCGTCTTACCGGCGTCGGCGAAGCCACGCAGCAGCTCATGCAGGTCGGCGCGGGCGCGCACGTCGACCCCGGCGGTCGGGTCGTTGACGATGATCACGCCGACGTCGGCGGCGATCAGCCGCGCGACCAACACCTTCTGCTGGTTGCCGCCGGAGAGCTCGGCGAGCGGGCTCTCTACCCGCTCTTCGAGATCGAACGGCGCGATGTATTCGCGCGCCAGCGAACGCTCGCGGCGCGGCGGCAGGATCCCGAACGAGGAGACCTTGCCGAAGCTCGAGGCAAGCACGTTTTCGCGCAGCGAGAGCTCCGTCAGGGCCGAGCTGGCGCGGGTCCCGGGCAGGTAGCCGATGCCGGCCCGGAGCGCATCGGCCGGGGTGCTGAAGCTGACCTTCTTGCCATTTACCTCGATCGCGCCGGCCCGCGGCTTGATGCCACCGGCGATAATCTCGAGCAGCTCGTCGGCGCCAGAACCGACGAGGCCGGTGAAGCCGGTCACGGCGCCGGCATGGATGTCGACGTCGAGGCCACGCAGGGAGCTGCCGATCAGGCCGCGCACCCGGACCGAAACATCCTGGGCGACGGCGCGGCGCTCGCGGGTCGGGCGGTCGGGCATCTCCTCGACCATCTGCTCGATCAGCCCGCGGGCGTCGAACTGGCCGCGCTCGAGGACGCCGATGCTCTTGCCATCGCGCATCACCGTGACGCGGTCGCAGAGGCGCTCGATCTCGTCGAGGCGGTGGGAGACGTAGAGGACCGTGATCCCGCGCTTGGGCAATTCTTCGACCAGGCTGAGCAGCGGCTGGGCCTCGTCGACGCCGAGCGAGGCGGTCGGCTCGTCGAGGATCAGCAGCCGGCAGTCGCGGCTGACCGCCATCGCGATCATCACCGCGCGCTTCTCCGAGGGGCGCAGCTTCTCGACCAGGTCGTCGGGGCCGATGTGGTCGAGGCCGAGCCGCTCCATCGTTTCCTTCGCGAGCCGCTTCTGCTCGCGGTTCTTTAGAAAGGGGCCGCTGCGCGGCTCGCCGCCAATCGAGATGTTGTCGGAGACGCTCATGTCCGGCAGCACCGTCAGCTCCTGTGGCACCGTCCAGACGCCGCGGGCGATCGCGTCACGACGGCCCTCGCTGACTACCGCTTCGTCGGCGAAGCGCATCGACCCGCGCTCGGCCGCAACGAAGCCGGAGACGATCCGGACCAGCGTGCTCTTGCCGGCGCCGTTGTGGCCGACCAGGCCGTGCACCGATCCCTCCTCGACCTGCAGCGACGCCCCACGCAGCGCTTGCACCGCGCCGAAGGAGCGGTGGATGTCCCGGTAGTCGAGGAGAAGCTTGCGCTCGTCGGCGGTCATCATCACTGACGGCGGGCGATGAGGACGGCGGCGACGAGCACCGAGCCGGTGATCACCGACGCGATCCAGGACGGCTGGTTCAGCATCGTCAGGCCGGTTTGCAGGGTGCCGATGAAGATCACACCGAAGTAGGTCGCGATCGCGTTGAACTGGCCGCGGCCGAGGGCGCTGAGGCCGAGGAAGGCGGCGGTGTAGACGGGCAGCAGCACGCCGGCGGCGTTGCCAGGAGACGAGCCACCACCCTGGGCGGTGATCAGCACGCCGGCGAGCCCGGCCATCGCGCCGAGGATCGCGAAGGCGGCGAAGCGGACCTCCTTGGTGCGCACCCCCGCGGTGGCGGCGGCGACCGGGTTGGAGCCGACCGCCTGCGCGTGGCGGCCGAAGACCGTGAACTTGAGGAGCGCCCAGATCCCGATCACGCAGGCGATCGAGATGAAGATGAACAGCGGGATCCCGAGGATTTTCGTCGTCGAGAGGCCGAGGTAGGAAGACGGCACGCCGTACACGGTCTTGTCGTCGGTGATCATCGAGTTGAGTCCGGCGGCGACCGAGGCGATCGCAAGGGTGCCGATGAAGGCCGAGGCACGCCCGTAGGCGACGATCAGGCCGTTGGCGCTGCCGACGACCAGACCGACCAGGATCCCGGCGAGGACCCCAAGCGCGGTCGGGAAACCGGAGTTGACCAGCAACTGGACGGCGATGGCGCCGCTCAGCGCCGCGTTGGCTTCGAAGGAGAGGTCGAACTCGCGGATCACGAGGACGACGGTCAGCCCGATCCCCAGCACCGCCAGGATCGCCGCCTGTTGGAGGATCGCCTTGGCGTTGTCGTAGGTCGGGAAGTTGTCCGGCTTCAGCACGCTGAAGACGATCAGCATCACGACGAACATGGCGATGATGCCGTAGCGCCCGATCGCGGTCCAGATCGCGTTGCGCCGGGCGACCCGCGCCGCCTGGGCTGCGACGGCGTCTTCGGCGGCGGCCAGGTCGGACCCCACGGGTGGGTTCGTGACCGCGTTACCGGGCTCGATTGAGGCCACCTCTCTCCTCCTCAGCTCCCAATTCGTGGCCCGGTTCCCTCAACGGGCCTTCCATTGGAGTAATCCACTCGAAGATTGGTAAATCAACCTAGAAGTTGATGATATCCGTACTGACAGGCAAGTCAACCGCGCAACCCAGATTGTCTCCGGCCGTCCGGCCCATCGAAGCCCGGCAGCCGGGCCGCCCAGGCCAGACACCCAACCGGTTGGTTAGAGACTACACCGATTGCGCGCCAGGGAGTAGCGGCCGGGCAAGAGGACTCCGTCGCCGCAGTGGCCGGACCCCGGGTGCGGCGCCCAGCGCGCGGCCGTTTGGCGGTGAGGGACGCCGCGGACTTCGGAATCGTCGAGCCGGGCGGAGTGGGGGTTCTCGATCACGTCGGAGAGGATCGCGCCGGCCGTCGCATTCCTCTTCCCATCACCCCATACGGTCTAGACTCACGTGGTCGTGGTGAGCGAGCGGCGACCTGACCGGGCATTTGTCCATCGGCTGAGGGTGCGCTACCACGAGATCGACGGGCAGAGCCACGTCTACAACGCGCGCTACCTGGAGTACCTCGACGTGGCGATGGTGGAATTCTTCCGGGAACTTGGCTGGGGCCTGGACGCCGCGCTCAAAGCCGGGTTCGACCCGGTCCTGGCGCGGGTGGAGATGGACTTCCGCATGCCCGCCCGGGTCGACGAGATCCTCGGCGTCGAAGTCCGGCCGACGCGCGTGGGCGGCGCCAGCTTTGACATCTCCTTCGCGGTCCGGGCCGACCACGGCGACACGGTGCTCGAGGCGGCGATCGCCTACGTCAACTTCGACACCAAGGCCCGGTCCGCGCGCCCCGTTCCCGCCGGTATCGCAGCGGCCCTGCGCCAAGCCTGCGGCTAGGGCGAGCCGGTCGCCGCCGAGGCACCGACCTCCGGCGGCGACCCCGGAGCGCCCTGCACTGCCCGGTGTTGAACCCATCCGAGCCGTGGGCCGGCACGCCGAGCAGGCGCCAATCGGCGAAGATCGCGCTGCCCGGAGGCCGGAGGCCCCGAAACCACTGCCGAGGAGGCGCGAGGATGGCGGAGTACGTCGCGGCGATCGACCAGGGAACGACCTCGACCCGGCTGATCCTGTTCGACGAGGACGGCCGCGTCGCCTGCGTCGACCAGCGCGAGCACGAGCAGATCACGCCGCGGGCGGGCTGGGTCGAGCACGACCCGATGGAGGTGTGGCGCCGCACCCGCGAGGTGATCGGCGGCGCGATGGCCAGCTCCGGCACCGAGGCTGGCGAGGTCGCGGCGATCGGGATCACCAACCAGCGCGAGACGACGGTGGTCTGGGACCGCGAGACCGGCGAGCCGGTCCACAACGCGATCGTCTGGCAGGACACGCGGACCGCCGGCATCGTCGCCGAGCTGGCCGGCGAGGAGGGGGCCGACCGCCTGCGCGCGGAGGTCGGCCTGCCGCTCTCGACCTACTTCTCGGGGCCGAAGGTCCGCTGGATCCTCGACCACGTCGCGGGCGCCCGCGAGCGGGCCGAGGCCGGCGAGCTCGCCTTCGGCACGATGGACGCCTGGGTGCTCTGGAACCTGACCGGGGGCCCTGACGGCGGCGTCCACGCGACCGACGTCAGCAACGCCAGCCGGACGCTGCTGATGAGCCTGGAGACGCTGGAGTGGCACCAGCCGAGCCTCGACCTGATCGGCATCCCGCGGTCGATGCTGCCCGAGATCCGCTCCTCCAGCGAGATCTACGGCGAGGCGCGGGGGACCGCGCTGGGCGGCCGGCCGGTGGCCGGAATCCTCGGCGACCAGCAGGCGGCGATGTTCGGGCAAACCTGCTTCGACCGCGGCGACGCCAAGAACACCTACGGCACCGGCTCCTTCCTGCTCGTCAACACCGGCGAGGAGATCGTCCACACCGACAAGCTCCTGACCACGGTCGGCGCCAAGCTCGGCGACGGGCCCGCCCAGTACATGCTGGAGGGATCGATCGCGGTCACCGGCGCCGCCGTGCAGTGGCTGCGCGACCGCATCGGCCTGATCTCCGAGGCGGCGGAGATCGAGCAGCTGGCGCGCACGGTCGAGGACAACGGCGGCGTCTACTTCGTCCCCGCCTTCTCCGGCCTCTTCGCCCCCTACTGGCGCGAAGACGCCCGCGGCGCGATCGTCGGCCTCACCGCCTACGCCAACAAGGGCCACCTCGCCCGCGCCACGCTGGAGGCCACCGCCTGGCAGAGCCGCGAGGTCGTCGACGCGGCCAACGAGGTCGCCGCGGTGCCCTTCACCGAGCTCAAGGTAGACGGCGGGATGACCGCCGACGAGCTGCTGATGCAGCTGCAGGCCGACGTCCTCGGCGTGCCGGTGATCCGCCCCGTCGTGACCGAGACCACCGCGCTCGGGGCCGCCTTCGCCGCCGGCCTCGCGACCGGGTTCTGGTCGGGCACCGAGGAGCTGCGCCGGCGCTGGCGGGAGGATCGGCGCTGGGAGCCGCGGATGGAGGAGGGCGAGCGCGAGCGCCAGTACGCGCAGTGGAAGAAGGCGGTGCGGCGGACCTTCGACTGGGTCGACTAGCGACCCTACCGCTGAGCGCCCGCGGCACGGTTGCCGGCTTGACTTAAGTCGATATTCTTGATTGACTTACACAACAATGTTGGTGGACGTTCATCAGCACCTCCTCGGTGAGCCTCTGATCGCTCAGCTCACCCGCCGTAAGGCGCCGCCGATGCTGATCCCCAGGCGCCGGGGCTGGACGTTCCGGATCAGCGGCGAGCCGGACACCGTGCTATCGCCGACCGCCGTGGACCCCGCCGCCCGTGGCGATCAGCTGCGCCGCGACGAAGTCGACCGGGCCCTGGTCGCGCTCTCCACCGCGCTCGGCATCGAGCTGCTGCCGGCCGAGGAGGCGTGGCCGCTCCTGGAGGCATACCACCGCGGCCTGGACAGCCTGCCCGCCGGATTCGGCGCCTGGGGCTCGGTGCAGCTCGAGTTCCCCGACCCAGCCGAGGTCGACGCCGTGATCGACCGCGGCTTCGTGGGCCTGACGCTGCCGGCCGCAGCGCTGCTCGACCCCCGGGGGCTCGAGCGGGTCGGGCCGTTGCTCTCGCGCCTCGAATCCCGCAACGCACCGCTGTTCGTCCACCCCGGACCGGTCGTCGCCGCGGACCCGGGCGACGGCGCCACGGCGCTGCCTCGATGGTGGCCGGCGGTGACCGACTACGTCGCCCAGATGCAGGCAGCATGGTTCGCCTTCCTGCACGCCGGCCGCCGCGCCCATCCCCGCCTGCGGGTCCTCTTCGCGATGTATGCGGGGGGCGCCCCGCTCCAGATCGAGCGATTCGCCGCCCGCGGTGGGACCCCGCCGGCCGAGCCCGACCCGCTCGTCTTCTACGACACCTCGTCCTACGGGCCGAAGATGCTCGAGGCGATGGCCGGCACCGTCGGCCTGGCGCAGCTCGTCTACGGGTCCGACCGTCCTGTCCTCGGCGGCGGCGCTCCGGCTCTCGGCCCCGAGCTGACCCGCCTCCTGCGCGATGCCAACCCCCACCGGCTCCTCGCCCCCGACCAGGAAGGAGCACCGCGATGATCCACGACCTCGAGGGCATCGCCCGACCGCACGGCCGCGCTCTGACCACCGACGAGCTGCTCGCCGTCGCCCGGCAGGTGGCCTCCAAGCCGGCGCTGTGGGCACACCACGTCGATCACGACCCCGGGCGCCGGACCTTCACCGAGCTGCAGCGAGATCGCCACCTCGACGTCTGGCTGCTGTGCTGGTCCCACGACCACGACACCGGCTTTCACGACCACGACCTCTCTGCCGGCGCGGTTGCGGTGGCCGCCGGCCACGTCCGCGAGGAGCGTCTCGTCCTCGGGCGGCCCTTGGCGGCGCCGATCGCCCGCACCGCCGGGGCCGGCTCCTCGTTCAGCTTCAGCGCCAGCGACATTCACCGAGTCCTCCATACAGGCAGCGGGCCCGCCGTCACGATCCACGCCTACTCCCCACCGCTGGTGCGGATGGGCAGCTACGCGATCGAGCCGAACGGCCAGCTGCGCCGCCACGCCGTCTCCTATGAGGAGGAGCTGCGCGAGCTCAGCCCGACGCGGAGTTGAGCGGTCAGGCGGTTCGAGCGTCCCGATGTCTCCCTCCAGGAAGGTCGGGACGCCATCGCGCTCGGCGGTAGGCCGGCGGCGGCGCGCGCGACGACGCCGCGGTAGGCCGACCAGGCCGGCTTTGGCCGCCCGTCGAGGTCGAAGAGGCCGGCGCCCTGGCAGAAGGAGCAGTGGGGATCCGGAGCCGCCTCATCGGCCCAGGCGAACCAGTCGACGCCGGCGATGCGCCAGCGCTGGCGCATCGCCAGCAGGCGCGCGAACGCCGCTTCCAGGAATTCCGCCTGGCCGAGGCGGCCCTTGACGAATGCCGACGGCGGCAGGCCGTGGGAGGCGACGCCGATCTCGGAGACGATCAACGGCCTGCGCCCCGCCCCGCCCGCGGCCATCGCCGCCCGCACGCGGGTCACCTGGTAGTCCATCTGCGCGACGCTCGCCGCATAGGGGTGCAGGGCGGCGATGTCGAAGTGGCGCAGCGCTCCGGGCACACGCAGCAGGCGCCGGAGGAAGACCCAGGTCTTCATGCCGGCGCCGACCGGGGCCACCCCGGCAAGGACGATCTGGGCTTCTGGATCGGCCGCCCGGATCGCCGCGGCCGAGGCGCCCAGCAGCCTGGCGTAGCCGCGCGGCGAGATCCGCGGCTCCCAGAAGAGCCGGAAATTCGGCTCGTTCCAGATCTGCCAGCGGCGTACCGGCTCGGCGCGGCCGGCGCCGCGCCAGAGACCGCCGCCCGGTCCGTAGCGCCGCACCAGGCGGCGCAGGAAACCCTTCCACGCGCTCAGCGCCGCGGGCGCGAGGGGCGGCCGCGCCTCGTCCCGACTGAGCCAGGACGGGGTCCCATAGAGGACCGGCATCACCCGGATGCCGCGTTCGGCCGCAGCGGCGAGGACCGCGTCGGTCGCCGAGAAGTCGAACTCCCCCCGGCGCGGCTCGCAGCTCGACCAGAGCACCGGCAGGCGCAGCGTTTCGACCGCCTCCCCCATCCGCCGCAGGTCGCTCGCGCTCAGCGGGCCCTGCGGCACCACCCCGAAGAAGCCGGCCGGAGGCGGACCGGCAGCCGAGCCGGCAGCGGCCGTGGCCGGCGCCGTCCCGGTCGCGGCGAGCAGCGCGAGGACGGCGAGCGGCGCGAGCGCTCGGCGGGCGCCTCGCATCGGCTAGCGGCGGTGCCGGCGGGTCGGCGGTTCGGTGTAGCGCGCGATGGCGGGCGTGTTCTCGCAGCCCCCGAAGCGGCAGAAGACATAGCCGACGTCCATGACCACGGCCCGCCGCCCGTCCTGGGTGCCGACGACGATGCCTTCGCCGGAGACCGGGGCCACGATGCCGGCGTCACCGCCGAAGCGGGCGTCGGGACGGCCGTTCTTGAGGATTCGGAAGACGGTTACCTGTGGGGCTTCGGTGGCGGCGAATATCGCCCCGCCCGAGCCGAGGGTCGCCGACTGGGGCGGCAGCGGCAGGACGCTGAGGCCGCGCCCGGCGAAGCCCCGCGCCAGCCTCCCGTTCGGGCGCAGGCGGAGGTCGAAGCCGCCGGTGAGCTCGCTCGTTCCGACCAGCTCGGTGGTCCCGTCGCCGCGCGCCAGCACCGAGCTGAGGCTGGGGAATTCACCGAGGGCCCGCAGCCGCCGCATCGACGCCGACGCGGCCCGGTCGAAGCGCGTGTCGAGACGGCCCCTGGCGGAGACGCGGACGACGTAGACGAGGCTGGCCAGGCGCGGGCTGCTGCCGCCGAGCAGCACGGCGCCCCGCTTGGAGACCGCGGTCGCCGTCGGCCGGGTGAGCCCGGGGAAGGAGAACGAGGCGGAGCCCCGCCGACCGAAGGCGGGGTCCGGCGCCCCGTTCGGGAGCAGCCGGGTGAGGGTGACCCGCACCCCGGGGCGGGACGTGTATTCGCCGCCCCGGAGCGGCCGGCTGGCCTCGACCAGGACCCTGCCCCCCTGGGCCGGGACCACTCGGACGGCCGAGATCGCGCACTCGCAGGGCACCGTCGCCACGCCGGCGGCGCCGAAGCTTGCGTCCGGGCGTCCGCTGAGGTCGAACCGGCGCACGGTGACCGCACCGCCTTCGCTGGAGGAGACCAGCGGCCGGCCCTGGGAGTCGGCCGAGATCTGGTAGCGGGTGGATTCGCCGCCTGCGGCCGCGACGGAAGACAGGACGACGCCGGCTCGGCCGCCGAACCCCGGATCGAAGCCGCCGCTGGAGTCGATCCGGATGACGGAGGTGACCTGCCTGCAGCTCGGACAGGCGCCGATCAGGCCGTCCCCGAGCACGTACACGGCACCGTCGCGGGCGGAGGCGAATTCACGCACCGAGGAGTAGTGGATGAAGGCGCCCGGCGGCTGCGTGACCGCGACCTTCCCGCCTTCGCCGTAGGAGGGATCGAGGCCCGACCCAGCCGGCTCGGCCAGGGCGGCGCTGCCCACCGCGAGCGCCGCGATCAGCGCCAGAGCCGCGGTGGCGGCTGCCAGCCGTCTCATCGGTGACCGCCCTTCCTGCCCTGCCGGCGCGGCGGCGAGGGTTCGATGAAGCGCGCCAGGTACGGCGCGGTGACGCAGGCCGGTTCGTCGCAGAGCCTGTAGCCGTTGTCGAACAGCCCGACGCGGCCGCCGGCCAGCGGCTGCAGCGTCACGCCCCTCCCCGGCTGCGGCGCCTCGACGCCCCCGCCGCCGGCGAAGGAGCGATCGGGCGTTCCGTCGGCAAGCAGCCGTCGCACGGTGACGGTTTCACCGATCTGGGAGACCGCCATCGTGCCGCCCCCGACGCCGGGGCTGGCGGCGGCGACCGGCAGCTTCAGCTGCTGGGCTCCGCGTTCGCCGAAGCTCTTGTCGAGCCTGCCGCTCGGCAGCAGCCGCAGCTCGAACCCCCCGCTGGCTCCTCGCGCCGAGAAGGGGTTGCCGACACTCCCGAGCACGTCGGTGCTGCCGTCGGCGCGCGAGACGATCGCACTCGGTTCGGTCTCGCCGAAGCCCGTCAGCCTCTGCTCCGCGCCCCGCGCGGCGGCGTCGAACGCGGTGTCCAGCCTGCCCTTGCTCGAGATCCGGTAGACGGGGTGGAAGCCTTCGCAGCAGAGGTCGCCGAGGATCAGGATCGAGCCGTGTCGGCCGATCGAGATCGGCAGCTCGAGGGGCGAGACCCCGAGCCGGTAGCTCGCTCGCCCGTCGCCGGCGAAGCTGCGATCCGGACGCCCGTCGGGGAGGAGCCTGAACAGGGTCACCTGTCGCAGCGGGGATTCGCTCGGCCCCGAGAGGAGCCCGACCGCGCCGACGAGGATCCGCCCCTGCCCGGCCGGCGCGAGGAGGTAGACCGAGTCCCGGAGGTCGCCGAGCCCGACCGAGCCCTGGTTGCCGAAGCTCGCGTCCGGTTGCCCGCTGGGAAGGAGCCGCTCGACCCTCCACCGCTGCTGGACCCGCACCGCGACCAGCGCCCGGCCGCTGGCGTCGGCGGCGATGGTCGAGACCCATTCCGGCAGGCCGACCGATCCGGCGTCGCCGAAGGCCGGGTCGAGGCTGCCGTTCGTCAGGTAGTGGAAGACGCGGGTACCCCCCTGGCAGGAGGCGCCGTACTGTTCCTGGTCGCAGGTGCTGACGGCCTCCGACGCGTAGGCGCTGCCGTCGCGGGCGAAGGCTGCTCCGATCGAGGAGTACCGCTGCGGGAAGACGCCCGGGGGCAGCGGCGGGGCGAGCTGGACGATGCCGCCGCGGCCGTAGGAGCGATCGAGACCGGGCCGGGAGGCCGCTGCGGGCGCCGCGCAGCCAAGCGCGATGAGGACGGCCAGCGCAGCAATCAGCAACGGACGAGCGAGCCTCACACAGCCTCCTTGCAACGATCGACGAGCGTTCACCCGTTAAAACCTATTCCGGTCGAGAGTTGCGAGACGGCACGACGCTCGCCGGCCGGCGGCCGGCGCGAGGACCGGGAGCAGCGCCCGGCCCCGGTCAAGGGTGCGGCTCAGCTGTGGAGGGCGAGGCCCTCGACCCCGACGTCGCGGGATTGATCAGCTGATCTGGTAATCCGAGCGGACTTGGGCGCGCGGTCCCGGCTCAGCAGCTCACCGACTTCACGTCGGGGAAGCCGAACGCCTGGTGCCAGAACCAGGGGACGTACATGCCCAGCCCTCCTTCGCCGACCGGCTTGTAGAGCGGCGCGAAGAGCGAGGCGGGCGGCGATTCGGCCTTGATCTCCTTGCCGCCGTCGTGGGGGACCGGGGCCCCGCGCTTGGCCAGCACCCCGAGGGTCGGCCCCGGCGAGGCGTACCGGTATTCGGCCGGCGGTTCGGGCGAGAACGGCCGGTAATAGCCTTCGATCGGGGTGCTGCCGGCGATTTCGGTCCACTGGCACTGGTAGTCGTGGGCGGTGGCCGGAACCGTGCCGTTGACGTTGCCGGGCCTCAGGTTGAGGGCTTCGTAGGCGGCCGGGAAGACGGTCTGGTAGATCCACTGCCGGCTGCCGATTTCGACCGTCCCGGTGATCCCTTCGGCCACCCGGGGAGAGAAGCCGGCGAGGTTTGGGTCTTCGCTGACGGCCCGCAGCTTGCCGTAGTCGCTGACCACGAGTTCGCCGACGGTGCCCAGCTCTCCCGAGCCGGCCTGCAGGTTCTTGGCGAGGTCGACCGCGAGGTCGGCGGCGTCGACCTGGAATTCGCCCAGCAGCGGCGAGCCTTCCGGGCCCCGCGCGTACATGGCCTCGATCCCGAGGCCGGCGGCGAGCGCGCCGAGCATCGGTCCCGAGAAGGCGTCGGTGAACGGTATGTAGGACGCCTCGAAGAGGATGTTGCTGAAGATGTTGAGGAAATTGCCTTCGGCGCGGCTCGCCGGCGGCGGCCGCAGCGCCTGTTCGATCTGGGTCGCCAGCGAGTTGAGGTCGACCACGGCGTTGACTCCCGCGGCGCCGAACGGCGCCTGCAGGGTGCGGATCAGTTCCCAGGTCGACTGCACCGCGTTGAACTCGGCGAATTCGCCCGCGCCGCCGCGCCCGGCCAGCTCCGCCTTGACCGCTTCCCAGTCTTCGCCGCTGAAGCCGTGTTCGGCCTGGCAGCCGCCGCCGCATTCGGCGCCGCGCAACTGGCTGACGAAGGCCGCCCACTCCCCGCGCAGCTTTTCGTTGCAGTACTCGGAGCGGACGTCGGGCTGCGGCGGCACGTAGCAGGAGGATTCGGCGGTCGGCTTCGGCAGGTCGAGGACTTCGGCCGCGTAGGCGAGCGCCTTCTTCTCGCCTTCGGTCTGGGAGGCGGGCCAGGCCTGCGGCGGCTGGTGGGCGATCTCGGCGAGATCGAAGGGGACCTCTCCCGCCGGGGAGGCCGCCATCGGGACGAAGGCGCCGAGCGCGTTCTGCTGCAGCACCCCGGTGAAGCGGGCGGCGGTGCCGGTCAGCGATTCGCTCGCCTCGGTCAGCGGAAATTCGGCGATGCCGACTCCCGCCAGCAGGGCATAGCCGCCCTTCGCTTCGTCGAGCACGGCGGCGGTCCCGCCGAGTTCGCCGACGGTCGCCGCGAGCGCCGTCCAGCCCGGGATCGCCGCCGGGCTGGCTTCGCGGGGGCTGCCGATGCTCTGCAGCACCACCAGCTGGGCGCCGGCGCCGCTGCCCGGCAGGGACTGCAGCGCCTCGACCAGCTTCAGCGTTTCCCCCGCCGCGGCGGCGGGACCGCAGCCGTTGGTCGTGAACGTGGCCGCGGAGCGTGGCTGCAGCGTTTCGGCATAGAGCACGAGGAGCTGGAACCCGCCGGCCGCTTCGGGGCAGGCGAGCGGCTGGGACGCGTAGGTCTGGCCGGCGACTTCGATCCGGTTCTGCAGCGCCGGGGCGCCCGCCACCGAGGTGTCGAAAGCGGCCACCGTAGGGGGCACGAAGCCGTAGAGGTTGGAGCTGTCGCGGGCCAGGTATCCCCGCAGGTTGCCCGGCTGGGAGCCGGGGTTCGTGCCGGCGGCCTCGTTGCCGCCGTCGCCCGACCCGTAGACCCCGACCACCGACCAGCCGGCGGCGGTGAGGCGCGGAACCGACTTGACGCCGAGGCTGCCGAGCACCGGGCCGTAGGCCGGGCTGACCTGCCTGCTCGCGGGTTCGGCACCGGATCCGCCGGGCCCCGGGTTGGAGACGATCGTCAGCGCCTTCGCCCCGTAGCGTTCGATCTGGCTCCCCAGTCGCTGGGCTTCGGCGGCGCTGGCGCCGTAGCTTTCGGAGCCGAGCAGTTCGAGCGTGCCGCGGTCGAGGAAGACGGCCTGGACGACGTCGGGATCGGCCTGTTCGTAGCGCAGGGGGTACCGTTCGCCACCGACTTCGATCCAGTATTCCTCGCCGGCTTCGCCTCCCCTGACCATGGTTTCGATCGGGACGCCGAGCGGCGGCGCGTCGGCGGCGTCGGTGACGGTCAGGACATCGGAGCCGCGCCGGTCGCCGGCTTCGGTGACGGTCAACCGCAGCCGGTAGATCCCGGGCACGTCGGGCCGGAACCGGGTGACGGCCGAATTGGGGCTCGAGGGCTGCGCCCGCGACCCCTGCGGCCGCCGCACGACCTGCCAGCGCAGGCTGGCGGCGGCGGGCGACCCGCCGGCGAGCGGCGCCGGCCGGTGGCCGCCCCGCAGCGTCACCGCCTGGCGGCCCGCGGCGTAGCGGTCGGGACCGGCGCCGACCAGCGGCTGCCGGCGACCGACGTAGATCAGGCGCCGCTCGACGTCGAAGGTCCCGTTGCCGCGCGCCGCGACCACCTTCAGCACGTTGCGACCGAAGTGGAGCCCGTCGTTGGCTCCGAGGTTCGCGACGCGGTCGGTGAGGAAGCTGCGCCGGAACAGCGGGGCGATGCCTCTTCCGTTCAGCTTGGCGCCGAAGCTGAGGTTGGGAAGCGAGCGCAGCTTCACCCTGGCGACCGCGCTCGAGCGCGCCCGGCGCGGCGCGCTCAGCGTCAGGAAGCCGCGGCGGCGCTGGCCGAGGACGAACCGCGAGCTCACCGCCGAGCGCCGGCCGCTGCGGTCGACGGCGACCACGGCGAGGTGGTTGCGCCCCACCCTCAGGCGGCCGCGCCCCAACCGGGCCCTCCAGAGGCCGGGACGCTGCTGGCGGAAGGCTCCCCGCACCCCCTTGCCCTCGAGCCGGACCGTGAGCTTGCTCAGCTTCGCCGGGGTGCGGAGGACGATCGTCACCCCGGATCCCGTCACCAGCTGGTCGAGGCCGGGCTCGGTCACCGCCACGCCGCTGCGCGCCGACGCGGCGCCCGCCCCCGCGAGCGTCACGAGTGCCATCAACGCACTCAACGCCGCTATCGGACGAGCGATCCTCACGGGCGCCGCAGTCTACGCCGAACCGGCCCCGCCCCCACCCACCCCGTGGTTCCTTTTGGTCGCCCAGGGTCCACAAGGAACCCCGGGGCGGGCGCTGGTAGCCATCCGCGCGAGCCGCGGTTCCATCCGGTCGCTGCGCGTCCATAGGGAACCACGTGAGGGGGGGCGATGCTCGGCGCCAGGCGCGGCCGGGAGCTCGGCGACCACGGGGGTCAGGTCCTGGCCGTCCGCGCCCGGGGGGCGGCCGGCTCTTCCGCGGCACCCGCCGCGGCGGGCGGGCGGTCGAGAACCGTCCGGTCCCTGCCCCGAGACTTGGCCGCGTAGAGAGCCATGTCGGCGCGCTTCAGCAGCGGCTCGATGCCGTCGGGCGCGACGGCGGTGCTGGCGCCGGCACTGAGCGTGACCCGCGGCGTGTCCGGCGGGCCGCCCCCGCGCAGCGCCTCGCGCACGCGCTCGGCGTAGGCCAGCGCCTCCGCTCGGTCCGCCCCGGGCAGCAGCACTACGAACTCCTCGCCGCCCACCCGGGCGGCGACGTCGGTCTGGCGCAGGGTCGCGCGCAGGCAATCGGCGAGGTGGACGAGGACGCGGTCGCCGGCCTCGTGGCCGAACTCGTCGTTGACCCGCTTGAAGTGGTCGAGATCGAAGGCGACGATCGCCAGCGAAGTGCGATCGCGGCGCGAGCGCGAGAGCTCGATCCCGGCCCGCTCGTCGAACCCCCGCCGGTTCAGCAGGCCGGTCAGGTCGTCGACCCGCGCTTCCTCGGAGATCCGCTCCAGCAGCGCCCGGTTGCGGGCCGCGAGGAGCTCGACGACGACCGCGACGACGGCGGTCGCGGCCATCACGTCGATCCAGCTGTCGACGTTGCCGTCCGGGATCTCGCCGAGCGCCAGCCCGTGGGCGATGCCGACGCAGAGGACGATCCCGATCGCGCCACGGCGGCCGAAGAAGTAGGCCTCCCAGAGCACCGGCCAGACATAGAGGACGGCGCCGTCGCCGGGGCCGTTGGTGGTCGAGAGCGCGTAGGCGATCATCGCCACCCCCACCGGCCCGAGCGCGGCCATCGCGGCGCTCGGCAGGCGCGCTCCGAAGAGGCCGACCAGGGCGGCGAAGCCGAAGGCGGCGAGCCCCGGCGCCAGCGAGAACGTCTGGCCGCCGGGGACCGCGCTCTCGATCACGTCGACGGCCGCCGCCGCGGCGAACATCAGCGCCGCGCTGAGCGCCATCGTCTCGCGGCGGTGCCTGAGCTGCTGATCGGTGCTTGAGTCCACACCTGGTTATCGGCGCCGGCGACGAAGACTGGATACCGGGAACCCGGGCTGGGCCCTGCGAGCGCTCAGGCGGGTGAGACGACGACGCCGTCGTCGTGGAGCCGCCCGATCTCGGTCGGGCTGAGCCCGAGCAGATCAGCCAGGACCTCGTCGGTGTGCTCGCCGAGCAGCGGCGCCCGCCGCACCGGCGCCCGCTCGAGCCCGGAGAACTCGAGCGGCGTCCCGGGCATCAGATAGGTGCCGATCCCCGGCTGCTCGACCGCTTCGAACATCGGGTTGGCGGCGCTCGCCCGCGGGTCCTCCTCGACCAGCTGGCGGAAGGTCTGGTACGGGCCCCAGGAGACGCCGGTGCCGGCGAAGGCCTGACGCACCTCGGGCAGCTCGCGGGCGGCGAACCAGGGCCGCAGCAGGGCCGCGATCAGGTCGCGGGCTTCGAAGCGGCCGCTCTCGGTGTCGAGGTCGTGTCCGGTCGCCCGCTCGATCGACTCGCAGGCCTCACCGATCCCGGTCGCGTCGCGCAGCGCGCTCCACTGCCGGGCGGTCAGGGCGACGACCATCAACCGCCGCCCCTCTCGCGTCTCGAAGTCGTGGCCGAAGGCGCCGTAGAGGTAGTTGCCGTCCTTGGGCTGGTCGCGAGCCCCGAGCGTCACCTCGGCGATCCGGCCGAGGTTGCCGACCATCGCGAAGGCTACGTCGGAGAGCGAGAGGCCGATCCGCTGCCCCTCCCCGGTCCGGCCGCGGTGGCGCTCGGCGGCGAGCAGCCCGACCGCGGCCAGCGTCCCCATCGCCACGTCCCAGGCGGGCAGCACGCTGTTCAGCGGCTCGGCCAGGTTGCGAGGTCCGGTCGCCCAGGGAAACCCGGTCGCCGGGTTGACGGTGTAGTCGACCTCCGAGGTGCCGTCCCGGTTGCCGGTCAGCGCGACCATGATCAGGTCCTCGCGGCGCTGCCGCAGCTCCTCGTAGTCGAGCCAGCCGCGGGCCGGGAAGTTGGTCAGGAAAAGCCCCGCCTCGGGGCCGGGGGCGGCGACCAGCGCCGTCGCCAGCTCCCGGCCCTCGGGCCGGCGCAGGTCGAGCGCGATCGAGCGCTTGCCCTTGTTGAGGCCCGCCCAGAAGAGACTCTGGCCGCCCTCGGCGAGAGGCCAGCGGCCGTAGTCGAGGCCACCGCCGATCTGGTCGAAGCGGATCACGTCGGCGCCGAGCTGGGCCAGCGTCATGCCGCCGAGGGGAGCGGCGACGAACGCCGACCCCTCGACCACCTGCATGCCCGCGAGGATGCCGGCCGGGGCGCTCACGCGAAGACACCGACCAGGCGCCAGTCGAGCACCGCGACCCCCTCCTCGCCGTCGCGGTCGGCGCTCACCCGCGAGCGCAGGTGCGCGAGGCCGCCGCCCCCGGGCAGGGGTTCGAGCGCCTCCAGCTCGACCTCGCTGCGCAGCGTGTCGCCCTCGAAGACGGGACCGAGGTGGTCGCAGGAGTGCCAGGCGACGATCGTGACCAGCGCGGGGAGCGCCCGGTTCAGCTGCGAGGCGGCGAGCCCGATCGTGTGGCCGCCGTAGACGAGGCGCCGGCCGCGGCCGGTGGCGGCGGCGTCGTGGTGGGCGCTCGCCAGGTTGAGGCTGAGGCGGGCGAGGCTCGGGCGCCGAGCTGACGACGTCGCCGCCGCCGACCTCCCAGCGGGCTCCCGGCTCGAGCTCGTCGAGGTGCGGCCCGCCGACCAGCTCGCGGTAGCGGTCCAGGCGCCAGCCGGCGAGCGCCAGGGCGAGCGCCTCGGCGTCGGCCGGCGGCTCCGGGCCTCGAGCTCGGCCGCGTGAGCGGTCTCGCCGGCGGGTCGCGCAGCGGCAGCATCGCGCAGCGGCGGAAGTCGAGCACCGGCCGCGCCTCCTGGTCGACGGTCCGCACCCGCAACACCGCCAGCCCGGTCGCCGCGCGACCGGCAGCGCGGTTCTGACGCAGCGCCACGACCTCGGTCGTGGTCCGCAGGGTGTCGCCGATCAGCGGCGCCCGGCGCAGCGCCAGGCCGCGGTAGAAGAGGTTGCCGATCACCCTCTGGGTGAGCAGCGTCGACTGCCCGATCGCCACGTCGCAGACCAGGCCGGGGTGGGCGAGCGGCGCGGTGCCCCCCACCACCTCCCGGCTCAGCTCCGCGTCGAGCGCCAGCCGCAGCCGGTCGCCGAGAAATCGCCTGGTGGAGGGCCGCGTGACCCTCGGTCAGGGTCAGCGCCGGCGCCGAGTCCGCCACCTGTCCGACCCGCAGGTCCTCGAAGTAGGGCGCCGCGCCCGCGAGCGGCGAACTCCCGCCTGGGGCGCACTTCGCTCGTCATCGGCTGCGCATCCTAGGCTCAATCCCCGCCCGACCGTGCGCCGGGCGGCGGCGCGCGGCGGGGCGGTCAGGCAGGGCTGCCGGCCATCGCGCCGGCGAGCGTCTCCCCGCTCTCGGCGTCGAAGAAGAGCAGCCGTGAGGAGTCGATCGCGAGCTCCACCTCCTGGCCGGGGTGAAGCGGGGCGCGGGCGGCGAGGAGGCGGTGAAGAGCGCCCGCTCGTCGGCCAGCAGCTGCTCGTCGCCGGCGTCCTCGGCCTCGACCGAGCCGCGGGTGGCGTCGGCGTCGACGCGGGGGACGTCGAGCGGGAAGATCGCGTGCATCTCCGGGCCGAGGTTCTCGACCACCTCCAGGCGGGCGGGGATCCGCGGCGCGCCCCCGTCGGCGAACTCCGCCAGCTCCAGGTCGGAGGGCCGGATGCCGAGGATGACCCGCTCGCGGGAGCCGAGGTCGGCGCCGGCGGGAACCGGGATCGAGAGCGCGCCGAAGCGCAGGGCACCGTCGGTGAGCTCGGCCTCGACCAGGTTGATCGTCGGGCTGCCGATGAAGGCGGCGACGAACAGGTTGCGGGGGCGGTGGTAGAGCGCGGTCGGGGTGTCGACCTGCTGCAGGACGCCGTCCTTCAGCACCGCCACCCGCTGGCCCAGGGTCATCGCCTCGGTCTGATCGTGGGTGACGTAGACGGTGGTGGTGGCAAGGCGCTCGTGCAGGCGGGCCAGCTCGGCGCGCATCGCCACCCGCAGCTTGGCGTCGAGGTTGGAGAGCGGCTCGTCCATCAGGAAGGCGGCCGGCTCGCGCACCATCGCCCGCCCCATCGCCACCCGCTGGCGCTGGCCGCCGGAGAGCTGGCCGGGGCGGCGGCGCTCGAGCTCGTCCAGGCGCAGCATCCCCATCACCTCGCCGACCCGCTGGGCGCGCTCGGCCTTCGGCATCTTGCGCAGCTTCAGCGCGAAGTGGAGGTTCTCGGCCACCGTCATGTGGGGGTAGAGGGCGTAGTTCTGGAAGACCATCGCGATGTCGCGGTGCTTGGGCAGGGCGTAGGTGGCGTCCTTGCCGTCGATCAGGATCCGGCCCGAGGTGGCGGTCTCGATCCCGGCGATCATCCGCAGCAGGGTCGACTTGCCGCAGCCCGAGGGGCCGACCAGGACGAGGAACTCGCCGTCGGCGATCTCCAGCGAGACCTCGTGGACCGCGTTTGCCTTCGCTCCGGCGAAGTTCTTCGTCAACTCATGCAGCTGGATCGAGCCCACGGGGCCTCCTCGGAGTCGGGTTGGAAGAGTGCGCGCCGGGCCTCACTTCACCGCTCCCGCGGTCAGCCCCCGCGCCAGGTCGCGCTGGAAGAAGGTGAAGATCAGAAGCGGCGGCACCATCGAGAGCAGCAGTCCCGCGCAGACGATCCCGAAGTTCTTTTCGAAGTGGCCCTGGAACTGGGCGATCCCGACCATGATCGTGCGGTTGGCTTCGCTCTGGAGGATGACCAGGCTGAACAGGAACTCGTTCCAGAGGAAGAGGAAGTTGAGGGTGACGAGGGTCAGCAGGCCCGGGCGCACCAGCGGCACCACCACCCACCAGAGGGTGCGCAGCGGCCCGGCGCCGTCGATCTGGGCGGCGTTCAGGAGCTCGGCCGGGACCGATTTCATGAATGAGGCCAGCAGGTAGATCGAGAAGGGCAGGTTGAGCGCGGTATAGGCGAGGATCAGGCCGAGGCGCTGGTTCAGCAGGCCGGCGTCGAGGACGACCTTGAAGATCGGGATCAGGAGCGCCGTCGGCGGCAGCGCCATCAGGGCGACGACGAAGACCAGGGCGGCCTTGTTGAGCGGGAAGTCGAAGTGGATCAGGGCGTAGGCGGCCAGGCAGCTGATCAGAGTGATCAGGATCACCGCCGGGACGACGACGTAGAGGGAGTTGAGGGCAAGGGTGCCGATGTGGACGGTCGAGAAGGCATCGGAGACGTTGGTCGTGGTCAGCGCCCCCGGCAGGCCGCCGGGCGAGGAGCGGTAGTCCTCGGTGGTGCGCAGGGCGGTCGCGGCGAGGAAGAAGAGCGGGTAGAGCGCCGAGGCGGCGATCGCGGCGAAGATCAGCCAGACCACGCCCGAGCCCGCGCGCTTCAGCAGGGCGCGGGGGCGCGAGGGCGCCTCGGCGCCGGCGCCGGCGAGCGTCGCGGGCGGGGCGGCGGTGCTCATGCCCCCCTCCGGCGGGCGCGCAGCAGCCCGAGGACGAGGCCACCGACGACGCCGATGATCAGGACCAGGGTGACGCCGATCGCCGCCGCATAGCCAAGGCGCCCGGAGGAGAAGGCTTCCTGGTAGAGGTCGAAGTCCACCGTGTAGGTGGAGTAGCCGGGACCGCCGTGGGTGAGCGTGTAGATCAGCGGGAAGAAGGCGGTGAAGGAGGCGATCACGATCAGGATCGCCCAGAACTCGATCACCGGCAGCAGCTGCCAGAAGATCACGTGGCGCTGGATCTGGGCGGGCGAGGCGCCGTCGACCCGGGCGGCGTCGATCTGCTCGGAGTCGAGGTTGGAGAGGGCCGAGAGGAAGATCAGCACCCCGATCCCGAAGGTCGCCCAGATGATGATCGCGATCACCACCGCCAGCGCGATCGAGGGGTCGTTCAGCCATTCGTGGGCGACGAAGCCGAGGCCGACCGATTCGAGGGCGCTGTTCAGCGGCCCGTCGGGTTTGAGGACGATCCCGTAGTAGACGCCGACGACGACCGGGCTGAGGACGACCGGCAAAAAGAAGGCGAAGCGGAAGAACTTCCAGCCCCAGATTTCGCGGTGAAGGCCCCAGGCGATGCCGTAGGGGATGCCGATCCAGAGCGGCATCGCGGCGACGATCGCGAGGTTGTGGAGGAGGGCTTCCTTGAAGTGTTTGTCGTGGACGAGGTCGGAGAAGTTCTGAAATCCGACCGACTGCGGCGAGCTGAAGCCGTCCCAGCTGGTGAAGGCGAGGCGGACCGCGTTCCCGGCCGGGTAGACCATCAGCCAGGCGAGGATCGCGGCGGCGGGGAGCAGGAGCAGGAGCGGCACGAGACGGGCGCCGAGGCGTCCCCGCAAGGCGCCGCGCCCGGTCGGCGCCCGCAGCTGAGGCGCGGGCGGCGGCGCCGCCGGCGTGTCGAGAGCGCTGTTCAGTGGTCCCTTTTGCTCACCGCGTCGCGGGGAGAAGGCCATGGCCCTTCCCAGCGCGACGGTCGTTCCAGATCGATCGGCTTACTTCCCATCCCACCCATCGGGACAATAGCATAATGGCCTGGTTCTATTACTTTAATCTTCGGGCAGCCTCGGCACCGGGCGGGCACCCGGATCGCCCCCTCGCAACGACCCCCGACCAGAGCCCATCCACCGCCCAAGGTACCTCGCAATCGCCGCCCGCGTTTAATGGTAAATACCAGTCCATTATGTTATTGTCGCGCCCAGGGGGCGGGAGCGACGACGAACAAGAGGAGAGAAATGTCTCGAGCGCTAAAGGTTCTATCGGCGTTGGTTCTGACCCTCGTCCTCGCTGGCGCGCTAGCGGCCTGCGGGGGTGGAGGTAGTACGGGTTCCTCCAGCGGTGGCAGCGAATCCTCTGAAATCAGCGGGACCATCACCGTGTGGGACAACGAATACGAAACCATCCCACAGTGGACGAAGGCCACCAAGAAGGTCTACGAAGAATTCGAAAAACTGCATCCGGGAGTGAAGGTGAACATCGTCGCCCAGCCCTATGAAGGGTGGGAAGCGGTGTACCGGGCCGCGTTCACCGCACACGAAGGACCCGACGTCATGCTCCTGCAGCCGGGCGCGTCCGGAATCCTCAGCTTCGCCCAGGGCCTCGAACCCGTCAACGAATACCTGACTCCCGACCTCGAAGAACACGTCACCCAGTGGGACGCGGTGACGCCGGGCCTGACGGAAGAAGAAGGCACCCGCTACGGCGTGCCCTGCACCGTCCAGGGTTGGGTCTTCTACTACAACAAGAAGATGTTCGCCGAAGCCGGTCTGCCGACCAAGTTCGAACCCAAGACCTGGGCCGAAATCCGGGAAGCCGGCGAAAAACTGAAGGCAGCCGGGATCCAGCCCTTCACCGGCGGTAACAAGGAAGGGTTCGAAAACTCCTGGTGGTTCTCGGTCGGGTTCCAGACCGAAAACGAACCGCAGCAGGCTCAGGAACTCGCCGAAGGCAAGATCGACTGGACCGACGAAGCGGTGACCAAGGCGTTCAAACCGAACATCGAAATGCAGGAAGCCGGCCTCTACCCCAGCGACCGCTTCTCCACCCCGCTGTTCGCCCAGGGCTACCCGAGGTTCGCCGAAGGCAAGGGGGCGATGATCCTCGGCTTCATGGAGACGATCGGGTACTGGCAGGAATTCGTCCCGGCGCTCGGCGAAAAGAACGTCGGGATCTTCTTCCCCCCTGGCAAGCACCCCGTCGCCACCCTCGGCAACGTGACCTGGGGCATCCCGAAGTTCGCCAAGAACAAGGAAGCCGCCTGGGCGCTGCTCGAATACATGGTCAGCAAGCCCGGGATGGAACTGTTCGCGGAATACGGCTACCTGCCCAACCGCGACGACGTCACCCTGCCGGCGAAATTCCCGGCCCAGGCGCACGAAATCGAAGAAGCGACGAAGAGCCCGGAACGGATCGTCGCCCCCTTCCTGAGCGCGACCAGCGCCGTCATCTGGCAGGCGGTGCCCCGCGAACTGAACCAGGTTCTGCAGGGCCGCACCTCGCTCGAAGACGCGCAGGCGGGCCTCCAGGAAGCCGCCGAAAAATCCGGCACCTAGCTCCGCCGAAGCCGGAGGCCCGCCGCCGCGCGGGCCTCCGGCGGCGGTGCCCGCGGAGCGCCGCGCGCCGGACCGGATCCGCGAGGCCCTACAGCGCGGTGCGCACGTAGCCGCCGTCGACCGACCAGGCGACGCCGACCACGTTGCCGGCCAGCTCCGAGCAGAGGAAGACGATCACCGAGGCGACCTCGTCGACTTTGCCGATGCGCCCGATCGGGTAGAGCTCGCCGGCCATCGCGACGACCTCCTCGGGGGTGATCCCCTCGGCGGCGGCGACCTGCTCGGCGACGCCGCCGGGGCCCATCCACATGGCGCTGTCGATGTCGCCCGGGAGGACGGCGTTGACCAGCACCCCCTGGGGGGCGAGCTCGTCGGCGAAGGCGCGCAGGCGACAGCTCGGCCGCCTTGGCGACCGAATAGGCGACGTTCTCCTGCGCCGGCTGCTTGCTGTTGACCGAGCAGACGTTGACGATCCGGCCCCAGCCGGCGGCGGCCATCACCGGCGCCGCGGCGCGCATCAGCCGCCGGGGCGCGGTGACGTGGACGGCGATCATTTCCTCCCATTCGCGCTCGGTCTGCTCGGCCGGGGAGGTGATCGCGGCGTGGCCGGCGTTGTTGACGAGGCCGTCGAGGCGGCCGAAACGCTCGCGGCACACGGCGACGATCCGCTCCGCCGCGCCCGCGGCAGTGACGTCCAGCGCCAGGCTCTCGCCGCCGCACTCGCGAGCCGTCTCCTCGAGCGCCTCGCGGCCACGGGCGACGAGCAGGACGCGCGCGCCGGCGCCGGCGAGCATCCGCGCGGTGGCCGCGCCGATCCCCTTGCTGGCCCCGGTGACGACGAAGGCTCTCTCGCTGAGATCGACCTGCACGGGCTACTTATAGACCGCCAACGGAGGCGTGGAAACGCAAACCCCCCAATGGTCTGTTCTTTTGTCCGATCCTCCGGTTCCGGACGACCGAGCTCCGGCGGGCCTCAGCCGGCATGCGAGCGGATGAAGGCGTCCACCGCCCCGATCGCCACCTCGGCGTCGGCCTCGTGGAAGATCATGTGGCTCGACTGGCCGAGGATCAGGCACTGGGCGCCGGGGATCCCCTCGGCGATCTCCCGCGTGCAGGACGGGACCACCTCGTCGTGGGCGCCGCAGATGACGACGGCGGGCGTCTCGATCTCCGCCAGGCGATCGGTCAGGTCCCAATCGCGCAGCGGCCCCGTCGGGTTGAACTCGTTCGGGCCCCACATCACCTCGTAAGGACGGCCGAGGTCCTCCAGCAGCGGCATCACCTTGGCCAGGAACTCCTCGCAGGAGCGCTCGAGGTCGAAGGGGACGGCGCGGCGCACGCGGGTCGCGTAGAGCTCCAGCAGGGCCCTGCTCGCCGGGGTGTCGGCGTCGAGCTCGTGCGTCTCCAGCACCGCCTCACGCAGCTCCGCCGGCACCGCTTCGAGCACCTGCGCGTAGCCTGCCGCGGCCGCCCGCACCGAGGCAGCCGTGTCGCAGATGAACACGGTCTTCAGCAGCTGCGGGCAGTTGACGGCGCACTCGATGCTCAGCATCCCGCCCCACGACTGGCCGAGCAGGTGGACGCGGCCGAGATGCAGCTCCTCCACCAGCGCTTCGAACTCCCAGACGAAGTGCTCGACGGTGAAGAGGTCGTCGTGCTCGGGCCGCGCCGAGCGGCCGCCGCCCAGCTGGTCGTACATCACGACCTCGAGCCCGTCCCGGGCCAGGCAGGTCAGCGGGTAGAAGGTGCGCAGGTTCGCCCCGGGACCGCCGTGCAGGCAGACCAGCGTCTCCGCGCCCTCGCCGAAGCGCTCGACGTGGCGGCCGTAGCCGTCGGAGAGCTCCACCGTCCCCTGCCAGGCCGGCGGCGCGGCCGGCTCCCAGATCACCTCATGGCCCATGCTCTGCTCCTTTCCTCGGTCGGCGTGGCGCCGATCAAACCGTCGTACAAGGCCCAGGCGCGTTCCCGCAGCCGCCCCGGTTCGGCGGCGATGCCGGCCCGCAGCGAGCGCACCGACTCCGGGTCGGCGGCGTCGCGGTGGCTGGCGATCATCAGCTCCAGGCCGGCGCCCGTCAGCTCCGGATGGAACTGGACGGCCAGCGAGCTGCCGAGCCGGAAGGCGGCCGGCCCGACCTCGGTCCGTGCCAGCAGCTCGCCGCCGGAAGGAAGCTCGAAGCGGTCGACGTGCCAGAACGGCCACGGCCCGGCTGGGATCGCGCCCTCCCGCACCGGCTCGACTTCCATCCAGCCCACCTCGGGGCGCGGCGCCGGCCCGACCCCGCCGCCGAGCGCGCGCGCCAGCGACTGCGCGCCGAAGCAGATGCCGAGCACCGGCAGGCGGCGGGCGTGCGCGCGCCGCAGCAGGTCGAGCTCGCGGTCGAGCCAGGGCAGCTCGTCGTCGTCGGCGTGCTCGCGCGAGCCCAGCGAGCAGACGAGCGCGAACGGCGCCAGATCGGGAACCTCCCAGCCCCCCTGAGCCGGGCGCACGTCGAGCCGCAGATCGCGGGCCCGGGCCCACTCGCCGAAGCCGCCGACGGAGAGCGCCGGATCGTGCTGGAGCACCAGCACGCGCTGCGGCTCGGCTGCGGCACTGCGACCCACGGACCACCCCTTCGGCGCTTGCTGGACCCCACGATCCTAGGAACGGCCAGCCGCCTCCAGCTTGTCGTTATCGACAATTCCGCGCTGCCCCGTTGTGGGGAGGAGCGCGCCGGCGCGGCCGCACCCGGCAGGCCTACCGCAGCAGGTGGACCTCGTAGCCAGCCGCTTCGATCCGCTCGACCAGCTCGGCGCGGTGGCGCGCGTTGCGCGTCTCGACCACCAGCTCGAGCCCGGTCTCCTGGACGTCGAGCGAGACGCCGTCGCGGACGTGGACCAGGTCGAGGACATTGGCGCCGGCGCCGGCGACGATCGCCAGCAGGTCGGCCAGGCCCCCGGGGCGATCGCTGATCCTCGTGAAGAAGCGGGTGCGGCGGCCGACCCCGGTCTGGTGGCGGTTGATGACGCTGGCGAGGACGTGGGCGTCGACGTTGCCGCCCGAGAGGACGACGGCGGTGCTGCCCTCGGCGGCCGGAGCGACGGCGCCGGTCACCAACGCCGCGACGCCGACCGCGCCGGCACCCTCGACGACCAGCTTGGCGCGCTCGGCGAGCAGCACCATCGCCTCCGCTATCGCGTCGTCGTCGACGACGACGATCTCGTCGACCCAGCGCTCGGCCAGCGCCAGGGTGAGCTCGCCGGGGCGCTTGACCGCGATGCCGTCGGCGATCGTCGACGGGCTCTCGACGACCTCGGCGTGGCCGCTGTGCAGGGAGCGCGCGAACGGGGCGCACCCCTTGGCCTGGATGCCGACGACGCGGACCTGCGGCTTCGTCGTCTGCAGGGCGGCGGCGATGCCGCCGAGCAGGCCGCCGCCGCCGACCGGGACGAGCACCTGGGCGAGCCCGGGCACCTGCTCGGCCAGCTCGAGCCCCAGCCCGGCCTGGCCCTTGACGATCTCGAGGTCGTTGAAGGGGTGGACGAAGAGCAGCTCCTCCTCCTCGGCCAGCTGCTGGGCGGCCTCGATGCACTCGTCGACCGACCTGCCCAGCTGGCGGACCTCGCCGCCGAAGGCTTCGACCGCGTCGAGCTTGGAGACGGCGGCGCCAAACGGCATGAAGACGGTGCAGCGCAGCCCGTGGGCGCGGGCCGCGTAGGCGAGGGCCTGGCCGTGATTGCCGGCGCTGGCGGCGACCACGCCGCGGCAGCCCTCGGCCTCGGGCGTGCGCAGCTTGGCGAGGGCGCCACGCAGCTTGAACGAGCCGGTCCGCTGCAGGCTCTCGGCCTTGACAACGACCCGGCCGCCGCAGCGGCGCGAGAGCTCGCCGAAGCTGAAGACCGGGGTCTCCTTGACCTGCTCGGCGCTCGCCAGCCGGATCGCGTCGAGCTCCTCGAGCCGGGGCGTCCAGGCGGTGCCGGCGGCGGCCAGGTTCATTCCGCCCCCATGTCTACAGGACCGCGACGATCGCGTCGATCTCGACCCGCACGCCTTTGGGCAGCGCCGCGACGCCGACCGCCGCCCGGGCCGGTGGCGAGGCTGCGAAGAACTCGGCGTAGGCCTCGTTGATCTCCTCGAACAGCTCCAGCCGGGTGGTGTAGATCGTCGCCCTCACCGTGTTGGCGAGCTCGGTCCCGGCCGCCGCGCAGACCGCCGCCAGGTTGCGCAGGCACTGCTCGGTTTCGGCGCCGACCGAGACCGCAAGGGTCTCGCCCGTTGCCGGGTCGATCGGCAGCATCCCCGAGCAGTAGAGCAGCGAGCCGTGCCGGACGGCATGGCTGTAGGGCCCGATCGCCGCCGGGGCATCGGGAGCGTCGATCAGGTCGCGTCCGGTCATCGGGCCTCCTCGGGTCGGTCGAGCTGCTGGCGGATCAGCGGGCGCCGGGCGGCGCCCGCCTCGTCGAGCCGGCGCACCGGCGTCGTGTGCGGCGCCGTCCGCGCCACCTCGGGGTCGCGCTCGGCCTCGGCGAGGATCGCGGCGATCGCCGTCGCGAACTCGTCGAGGGTCTCCTTCGTCTCGGTCTCGGTGGGCTCGACCAGCAGGGCCTCGTCGACCAGCAGCGGGAAGTAGACCGTCGGCGGGTGGTAGCCGTGGTCGAGCAGCCGCTTGGCCAGGTCGAGCGTCGAGATCCCGAGCCGCGCCTTCATCGGCGCCCCGCTGAGGCAGAACTCGTGCGCGCAGGGCCGCTCGTAGGCGGCGGGCAGGTGCTCGCCCGCCTCCGCGGCCAACCGCGCCTTCAGGTAGTTGGCGTTGAGGACCGCCGTCTCGCTCGCCTCCGCGAGGCCGTCGCTGCCGAGCGAGCGGATGTAGGCGTAGGCGCGCACGAAGGTGCCGTAGTTGCCCTGGAAGCCGCGCAGCCGGCCGATCGACTTCGGCGCCTCGTGGTCGAGCTCGAAGCCCTTCTCGCCGCGCCGCAGCCGCGGCGTCATCAGGTAGGGCTCGATCCGCTCGGCCACCGCGATCGGGCCGGCGCCGGGGCCGCCGCCGCCGTGCGGCTGGGTGAACGTCTTGTGCAGGTTGAAGTGGACGATGTCGAAGCCCATGTCGCCGGGCCGCGCGACCCCCATCACCGCGTTGAGGTTGGCGCCGTCGTAGTAGAGGGTGGCGCCGACGCCGTGGACGATCCGCGCGATCTCCTCGATCCGCGGGTCGAACAGCCCAAGCGTGTTCGGGTTGGTCAGCATCAGGCAGGCGACGTCCTCGTCGGCCTTCTCGCGCAGGTCGTCGAGGTCGACGCCGCCGTCGGGAGCGGTCCCGACCTTGACCACCTCGAAGCCGGCCATCGTCACCGTCGCCGGGTTGGTCCCGTGCGCGGTGTCCGGGGTCAGGACCTTGGTCCGCCGCTCGCCGCGGTCCTCGTGGTAGGCACGGGTCAGCAGCAGGCCGGCGAGCTCGCCGTGGGAGCCGGCGCTCGGCTGCAGGGAGACGTGGGGCAGGCCGGAGATCTCCGCCAGCGCCTCCTGCAGGTTCCACATCAGCTCGAGGGCGCCCTGAGCGCGGGCCGGGTCCTGCAGCGGGTGCAGGCGGGCGTTGCCGGGCAGCGCCGCGACCTTCTCGTGCAGGCGCGGGTTGTGCTTCATCGTGCACGACCCGAGCGGGTAGAAGCCGGAGTCGAGGTCGAAGTTGCGCTTGGAGAGGTTGACGTAGTGGCGGACCAGCTCGGGCTCGGATACCTGCGGCAGCCGCGGCGCCTCGGCCCGGCGCGAGTGGGCGGGGATCAGCTCCTCGAGGGGGGTCTCGGGGAAGTCGGCCGGCGGCGGCACGAAGGCGCGCCGCCCCTCGCGGCCGCGCTCGAAGATCGTCTTCGTGGCGCTCACGCCGCCACCGCCTCGCGCTCGGCGGCGAGCGCCGCCTCCAGGGCGCCGGCCAGGCGCTCGACGTCGGCGGCGCTGCGCTGCTCGGTGACCGCGACGAGCAGGCCGTCGCCGTGCTCGGGATAGTCGCGGCCGAGCGCGTAGCCCGGGTTGACCCCGGCCGCCTGGCAGCGGTCGATCACCCGCTCGACGCCGACCAGGTCGCCGACCGGCAGCCGCAGGCCGAACTCGCGCACGACCGGCTGGCGGTGCAGCGGCTCGACCCCGGGCAGCTCGCAGAGCCGGCGCCGGGCGTGGTCGCCGAGGCGGGCGAGGTGGGTGCCGAGCTCGACCAGCCCCTGGCGCCCGAGCCAGGCCAGGTAGACGACGCCGGCCAGCGCGTTCAGCGCCTGCGAGGTGCAGATGTTGGAGGTCGCCCGCTCGCGGCGGATGTGCTGCTCGCGGGTCTGCAGGGTGAGGACGAAGCCGCGCCGGCCCTCGGCGTCGGTCGTCTCGCCGGCGATCCGCCCCGGCATCCGCCGCAGGTGCTCCTCGGTGGCGGCGAAGAACCCGAACGAGGGGCCGCCGAAGTCGAGCCGGTTGCCGAGCGCCTGGCCCTCGCCGACGGCGACGTCGACGCCGCAATTCCCGGGCGCGCGGAGAACCCCGAGCGTCTGCGGGTCACAGGAGCAGACCGCGACGGCGGCGCCCTTGGCGGCGGCGAGCGCGGCGACGTCCTCGATCGCGCCGAGGAAGTTGGGCTGGGCGAGGAAGACGGCCGCGGTCTCATCGTCGATCGCCGCCCGCCAGGCGGCGGCATCGGTGATGCCGTCGGCCAGCGGCACCTCGACGACCTCGACGCCGTAGCCGCGCGCCATCGTCGCCAGGGTCTCGCGGGCCTGGGGATGGACGCCGCGGGAGACGACGAAGCGGCCGCGGCCGCGGGCGAGGACGGCGAGGTAGCCGGCCGCCGCCAGCGCCGAGGGGCCCTCGTAGACCGAGGCGTTGGCGACCGGCAGGCCGGTCAGCTCGGAGATCGCGGTCTGGAACTCGAACATGACCTGCAGGCCGCCCTGGGAGACCTCCGGCTGGTAGGGCGTGTAGGGGGTGAGGAACTCCGAGCGCTCGACCAGCATCTCGATCACCGCCGGGACGTAGGAGTCGTACATCCCGGCCCCGAGGAAGCAGAGCTCGTCCTCGGCCGAGACGTTGCGGGCGGCGAGCTCGCGCAGCTCGCGGTAGACCTGCTGCTCGCCGACCCCGGCCGGGAGGTCGAGCGGCCGGCCGAGACGCACCTCCGGCGCCAGCGCCTCGAACAGCTCATCGACCGAGCCGACCCCGATCAGGTCGAGCATCGCCTGCCGCTCGGCGTCGGTGACCGCGGTGTAACGGCTCACGATCCGGCCTCCAGTGAGCGCTCGTACTCGGCCGCCGTCAGCAGCGCCGCGGCCTCGCCGGGATCGGCGAGCCGCACGCGGACCAGCCAGCCCTCGCCGTAGGGGTCGCGGTTGATCGCCTCGGGCTCCGCGGTCGCCGCCTCGTTGACGGCGAGGACCTCGCCGCTGAGCGGGGCGATCACCTCGGAGACTGCCTTGACCGACTCGATCTCGGCGTAGGGCTGGTCCCGGGTCACGGCGCTGCCGAGCGCCGGCGGGTCGAAGAAGACGAGCTCGCCGACCGCGTCCTGGGCGAACCAGGTGATCCCGAAGGTCGCCTCGGCGCCGTCGATCGCGGCCCAGTCGTGGGCGGCGTGGTAGCGGAGATGCTCGGGATAGGAGGCGCCGGCCATCAGCGCTCCGCCGGGTAGAGGGGCTTCGACCGCACCTCGGCGGTGCGCCGGGTGCCGCGCACGTCGACCTCGATCGCCGTCCCCGGGGCCGCCGCCTCGCGGGGGACGTAGGCGAGGCCGATCCCGGTCTCGAGGCAGGGCGAGAGGCTGCCGCTGGTCACCACGCCCTCCCCCCAGACGGTGTGGACGGGATTGCCGCGGCGCGGGATGCCGGGCCCGGTGAAGGCGAAGGGAACGAGGGTCGCGCCGCCCTCGCCGCGCGCGGCCAGGGCCGCCGAGCCGATGAACCCGGTCTCCAGCCGGCAGCACCACCCGAGGCCGGCCCCGAGCGGGTCGCGGTCCTCGCAGAGGTCGTTGCCGTAGAGATGGAAGCAGGCCTCCAGGCGCAGCGTGTCGCGGGCGCCGAGCCCGCAGGGGCGGACCCCGGCGGCCAGCAGCTTGCCCCAGACCAGTGGCGCGTCCGCGGGCGCCAGCAGCAGCTCGCAGCCGTCCTCGCCGGTGTAGCCGGTGCCGCAGACGAGTGCCTCGGCGCCGGCGAGGGTCAGCTCGGCGACCCGCATCCGGGGCGGCAGCCCGGCCCCGGCGAGGCGGCCGAGGGCGTCGCGCGCCGACGGCCCCTGCACCGCCAGCATCGCCAGCTCGCCGGCCCGGTCGGCGACCTCGACGTCCTCGCCGCCGGCGTGGCGGCGGAACCAGTCGAGGTCCCGGCGGTGGTTGGCGGCATTGGTCACGACCAGGAACCGGTCGCGGCCGAGGCGGTAGGCGAAGAGGTCGTCGAGGACGCCGCCGTCCTCGCGGCAGAGGACGCTGTACTGGGCGCCGCCGATCGGGATCGCGGCGACGTCGTTGGACAGCAGCAGCTGCAGGAAGGGCTCCGCCCCGGGCCCGGAGACCTCGATCTGCCCCATGTGCGAGACGTCGAAGACCCCCGCGCCGCTGCGCACCGCCAGGTGCTCGGCGCGGATGCCCTCGTACTGGATCGGCAGCTCCCAGCCGGCGAACGCCACCAGCCGGGCGCCGGCCGCGAGGTGCTGCTCGTGCAGCGGCGAGCGGGCGGGCATGGTGGCAGTGGCGGTCATCTCGGCAAGTCCCGGCGCCAGCGCGGGGTGAGCGCGGCGCACTGGTCCAACCACTAAACCGCTGCTCGCTCGTTTTGTCAAGCCGCGGGCGCGCCGGCGGCGCTCAGACGTGGCCGCGGCGGGCGGCGAGCAGGGTCCGGGCCGAGGCTTCGGTGTGCTCTCGCATCCGGTCGCTGGCGCCCGGCACGTCGCCGGCGGCGATCGCCCGCAGCACCCGCCGGTGGGCGTCGAGCGAGATCGCCGGCTGCCCCTTGAGGCTGAGCGAGCCCTGCGAGGTGCGGTCGATCGCGTCGGCCAGCTGCTCGAAGAGGCGCTGCAGGAGCGGGTTGTGCGAGGCCTGCAGGATCGCCTCGTGGAAGCGGCGGTCGCCAACGATGCCCTCACCGCCGGCGGCGACCGACTCCTCCATCGCCTCGAGCGCCGCCTCCATCCGTTCCAGGTCCTCGTCGGAGCGCCGCGCCGCCGCCAGCCGCGCCGCCTGGGTCTCGACCGCCTCGCGCACCTCCCAGATCATCGGGTGGTCGGCCTCGCTCTCGAGCACCTCGAGCGCCAGGCTCGGGATCAGCTCCTCCGCCTCGACCAGGTAGGCGCCGTCGCCCGGGCGCACTTCGACGATCCCCAGCACCCGCAGCGCGGTGATCGCCTGGCGCACCGACGTGCGGCTGACCCCGAGCTGCTCGGCCAGCTCGCGCTCGGGCATCAGCTTGTCGCCCGGCTTCAGCTCGTTGACGTCGATGAACTCGCGCAGCCGCTCGACGACTTCCTCGTAGAGGAGGCTGCGTCGGATCGGTCGCAGGCTCGGCTCCGCCACGCGGAGCACTGTAGCGGCGGCTCAGTCGGCCAGCCCGGCGAAGAGCTCCCCGAGCCAGGCCTCGTCTTCGAGCTGGGAGCGCACCTGGCCGAGGAATTCGGCCGCCGGCGCCCCGTCGACGAGGCGGTGGTCGACGCTCAGCGTCAGCGCCATCCTGCCCTGCTCGATCGCGCCGACCGCGAGGATTCCCGCCTGCGGCGGCACGACCAGGCCGTTGAAGCGACGCACCCCGAGCGGGCCGAGGTTGGAGATCGTGAAGGTCGCGGAGAGGATTTCTTCCGGCTTCAGGGTCCCCTCCCGGGCCGCGGTCGTGATCCGCACCCGCTCCGCCGCCAGCTCGGAGATCGAGCGCTTGTCGGCGGCGGCGATCACGGGGCTGATCAGGCCGCCCTCCAGCGCGATGGCGAGGGCGACGTTGACGTCGTCGTGCTCGACGATCCCCTCCTCGGTGAAGGACGCGTTGATCCCGGGTCGCTCGCGCAGCGCCCGCGCGACCGAGGCCGTGAGGGCGTCGGCATAGGAGGGCCGGCGCTCCCTGGCGATCGCCTCGCGGGCGGCGGCGAGGGCGCCGACGTCGAGCTCCATCTCGACCGCGAACTGCGGGATCGTCGCGCTGACAGACATCGCTTTGACGATCGCCTTGCGCATCCGGTTCAGCGGCTGCGGATCGGGCATCTCCACTCCCTTCGCGCTCGCCCGGCGGGGCGCGGGCGCCTCTGAGATTAAAAGGTCTGGTTTATTATATATAGCTCTTTCCGCGCGGCAGCGGCACCCCGCGCGCGGCGCGCTGTGAGCCCCCCGCCTACTCCTACTGGCCGAGGCTGTGGAGCAGGGCCGAGGTCGCCTCGATCTGGTCGAGCATCGTGCGGCGCGCGGCCTCGGGGTCGCGCTCGCGGATCGCGGCGAGGATCTGCTGGTGCTGGGCGTGCGAGTTGCGGATCGATTCCTCGAGGATCGGCATCGCCGCCAGCAGCTCGCTGAGCCGCAGCTGGACGTCGGCTGCCGCCGCGGCGAGGCTGGGCGAGCCCGCCATCGGAGCGAGGGCGAGGTGGAAGCGCGAGTCGGCGCCGCGGAACCCGGAAGGCGGCACCTGTTTGGATTCCTCCAGCACCTCCTCGGCCTGGGCCAGCTGCTCCTCGGTGCGACGCTCGGCCGCCAGTTCGACGATCGTCGGCTCGATCGCGCGGCGGAAGTCGATCGCGTCGTCGAGCTCCTCTCCCATTTCCCGCATCAGCTTGCGGGCGCGTCGACGGGACTGGCCGAGCTCGCTCTGCAGGACGTAGGCGCCGCCGTGGCGGCCGCGGCGGATCTCGACGAAGCCGGCCTGCTCGAGCGCTCGCAGGGCCTCGCGCACGGTGACCCGGCTGACCTCGAGCCGTTCGGCCAGCTCGCGCTCGGTCGGGAAGCGCTCGCCCTGGGGAACGACGCCGAGCTTGATCGCCTGGCCGAGGCGGGCGACGGTCTCCTCGAACAGGTTGCGCGAGCGGATCGAGCGGAAGACGAGCTCGGCCGGCAGCCGGTTGACGTCGTCGGCGCGGGCTCTGCTCGGAGGTCCGGTCTGCACGTTCACGCTCACCGATTCTAGGTTTCCCGCCCCGGCCGGGCGGGCGGCCCCGCCTCAGGCGGTCTCGATGTAGGCGAGAACGTCGCCGACCTCGGCGTCCTCACCGGCGCCGACGACGATCTCCACCAGCTTGCCGGCGACCGGCGATTCGAGCGCCGAGTCGAGCTTGTCGGTCGCGATCTCGGCGATCTCCTCGCCCTCCGCGACGCTGTCGCCGACCTGCTTGTGCCATTCGGCAACGGTCGCTTCGACCATGTTCTGGCCCCATTTGGGAAGGATCACCGGCGTGCGGTTCGAGCTCATGCCAAGACCTTTCGGATCGCCGCCTCGATGTCGGCTTCGTCGGGGATTACGGATGACTCCAGTACGGGCGCGTAGGGAATCGGCACGTTGGCGACCGCGACCCGCTGGATCGGAGCCCGCAGCGAGTCGAAGGCCTCTTCGGCGACCGTCGCGGCGATCTCCGAAGCCGCCGAACAGGTCTGGCGGGCTTCGTCGACGACGACCGCCCGGCCCGTCCGCGCGACCGACTCGACGATCGCCTCCGCCGGGAACGGCGAGAGGCTGCAGACGTCGACGACCTCGACGCCGATCCCCTCCTCAGCGAGCCGTTTGGCGACTTTGCGTGCCCGTACCGCCATCAGGCCGATCGCGAAGACCGAGGCGTCGGTGCCATGGCTGGTGACCTCGACGTCGCCGAGCTGCATCGGCTCGGGGCCGACCTCGCCGCGGGCGCCGGCCAGGACGGGCTGGTAGAGGATGATCGACGGATCGTCGCTGCGCAGCGAGGCGCGGGTCAGCCAGAAGGCCTGGTTCGCGGTCGAGGGGAAGACGATCCGCAGGCCGCCGGCGTTCATGAACAGCGAGTAGGAGGCCTCGGAGTGCTGCGCGGCGAAGCCGCAGGCCCCGGTCGCGGCGAGCAGCGTGAGCGGCGCCGTGACCTGGCCGTTGGTCATGTAGCGGGCGCGGCCGATCTGGTTGACCAGCTGGTCGAAGGCCACGTAGGTGAAGCTCGAGTACATGATTTCGACCACCGGCCGCAGACCGTTGGTGGCGGCCCCGAGGGCGGCGCCGAGGAAGGCCGCCTCGGAGATCGGCGTGTCGATGATCCGCTCCGGGCCGAACTCGTGCACCAGGCCCTGGGTGGTGCTCATCACGCCGGTCCGGATGTCCTCGCCCCAGACGAGCACGCGCTCGTCCTCGCGCATCTCCTGGGCGATCGCGTCGCCGATCGCCGGCGCCAATCGGTTCGCCGCCGATACCGCGGCCTGGTCAACGCTGGCCATCAGACGTATACCCCCATGAGTGCGGTCTCGAGCTCGGGCTCGGGCGCCGCCAGGGCGGCCTCGAGCGCGGCTCCCAGTCGTTTGCGAGCGTCGGCCTCGGCCGCCTCGCGCTTTGCCTCGCCGTCGAGGCCCAGCTCCTCCATTTCGCGGGCGAGCCGCTTGATCGGATCGCCCTCCCGGCTCGGGGCCGGGCGGTATTCCCCCGCGTAGCGCTCGTCGCCCTCGTGGTGCCCATGCCAGCGCGTCGTCCGGCACTCCAGCAGGGTCGGCCCCTCGCCGGCGCGGGCACGCTCCAGCGCTGCCGCCATCTCGACGTGGACGGCGACGACGTCCTCGCCGTCGACCTCGACGCCGGGCACGCCGTAGCCCTCACCGCGGGTGAAGATGCCGGGGCCGGCGGTGACGCCCTCGGTCGGGGTGAACTGACCGTAGCCGTTGTTTTCGCAGACGAAGACGACCGGGGCCTTCCAGATCGCGGCCAGGTTCATCGTTTCCGCGAAGCTGCCGGTGTTGGAGGCGCCGTCACCGAATATCGGCACGGCGACGTTGCCGGTGCCGAGCTCCTTGGCAGCTTTGGCGATGCCGACCGCCATCGGGATGCCGCCGCCGACGATCCCGTTGGCGCCGGCGACGCCGAGCTCCGGGCAGGCGATGTGCATCGAGCCCCCCTTGCCGCCGCAGTAGCCGGTGGCGCGGCCGAGGATCTCCGCGTACATCCGCTCGGGGTCGAGGCCGCGAGCGAGCATCGGGGCGTGCCCGCGGTGCGAGACCGTGATCTGGTCGCCGGGCACGAGCTGGTCGGCGACACCGACCGCGACCGCCTCCTGGCCGATGCCGAGATGGACGGCGCCGAGCACGGTGCTGCCGGCTTTGTGCATCTCCGAGAGCTGCAGCTCGAAGACACGGGCGTCGGTCATCGCCTGCAGCCAGTGCTCGCCGTGGTCCCTCACCAGTTCTTGGCGGTCCTCCATCAAGCTCCCTTCGGTACGTCGGTTGGGCCGAAACATATTAGGTCGGGTTTTTACACTTTGCAACCGGCACCGGCGACAAAGTACAATAGGTAAGTCTTATACCTTTTTACCCTAGCGAAGAGCTTGACCGACCCGACCGCCACCGCCCCCGCCGAGCGCCTGCACGTCACCCGCTCGCGCGCCAACCCCGGCGG
>JAXLTA010000028.1:0-40169 GCA_046330305.1 Solirubrobacterales bacterium
CGGCACCGGAATCGGCACGTTGACACCGATCATCCCGACCTCGACCTGGCGCTGGAACTTGCGCGCCGCGCCGCCACTCGAGGTGAAGATCGCGGTGCCGTTGGCGAAGGAGTTCTCGTTGATCAGCCGGATCGCGTCATCGAGGGTCTCGACCCGGACGATCGCCAGCACCGGCCCGAAGATCTCGTCGCGGTAGATCGACATCTCGGTCTCGACCCTGTCGAACAGGGTCGGGCCGACGAAGAAGCCGCCGCCGCCGAGCTCGAGCTCGCGGCCGTCGACCACCGCCTCGGCGCCGGCCTCGACCCCCTCGCCGATGTAGCGGACGATGCGCTCGCGCGCCTCCGGGGTCACCACCGGGCCCATTTCGGAGTCCGGGTCCAGCCCGGCGCCGACACGGATCTCGCGCGCCTTGCGCTCGAGCCGCTCGACCAGCCCGTCGGCGGCCTCGCCGACGGCGACGCCGACCGAGATCGCCATGCAGCGCTGTCCGGCGGAGCCGAAGCCCGCCGCGGTGAGGTGGTTGGCGGCGAAGTCGAGGTCGGCGTCGGGCAGCACCACCGCGTGGTTCTTGGCCCCGCCGAGCGCCTGGACGCGCTTGCCGGAGGCGGTCGCGCGCTCGTGCACGTAGCGGGCGATCGGGGTCGAGCCGACGAAGCTGACCCCGGCGACGTCGGGGTGGTCGAGCAGCGCGTCGACCGCGACCTTGTCGCCGTGGACGACGTTGAAGACCCCGTCCGGCAGGCCGGCCTCGGCGTAGAGCTCGGCGATCAGGTTGGAGGCGGAGGGGTCGCGCTCGGAGGGCTTCAGCACGAAGGTGTTCCCGGTGGCGATCGCGACCGGGTGCATCCACATCGGGACCATGGCCGGGAAGTTGAAGGGGGTGATGCCGGCGCAGACCCCGAGCGGCTGGCGGAAGGAATGGGCGTCGACGTCGGTCGAGATCTGATCGGAGAACTCGCCCTTGAGCAGCTGCGGCAGCCCGCAGACGAACTCGACCACCTCGAGGCCACGGACCACCTCTCCCCTGGCGTCGTCGAGCACCTTGCCGTGCTCGGAGGAGACGATCCGCGCCAGCTCGTCGGTGTGGCGGTCGACCAGGTCGCGGAAGGCGAACATGATCCGCGCCCGCCGCGCCAGCGAGACCTCGCTCCAGGAGACGAACGCCGCCCTGGCCGCCTGGACCGCGCGGTCGACGTCGGCGGGCTCGGCCAGCAGGACCTCGGCCTGGCGCTCGCCGCTCGCCGGGTCCCAGACGGGTGAGCGCCTCGTGCTCTCGCCGGCGGTCGCGGTGCCGCCGATTCGGTGCTCGATCGTCCTGGTCGTGGTCACCGCCATCGCTCTCACTCCTGTTCAGTATTGTGAATGCAGTTCATATTTGAGAACAAAGCCTACACCGTTCCTGCGATCATCTCCCGCTGCGGTGCAAGGCCTGCTGATCATCGACATCCAGAACGACTACTTCCCGGGCGGGGCCTTCCCCCTCGCCGGGCCGGAGGAGGCTGCGGCTGCGGCCTCCCGCCTGCTCGCGGGCTTCCGCTCCGCGGGCGGGCCGGTCGTCCACCTCCAGCATGTATGGGACGCTCCCGACGCCGAATTCATGCGCCCGGGGACCGAGGGGGTCGAGATCAACGCGGCGGTCGCGCCGCGGGGCGGCGAGCTGGTCCTGACCAAGGAGGCGCCGAACGGATTCCTCGGGACCGGCCTCGAGACGGAGCTGCGCAACCGCGAGGTCGACCAGCTCGTCGTCGCGGGCATGATGACCAGCACCTGCGTCGACGCAACGGTGCGGGCGGCGGCGGACCTCGGCTTCGAGGTCACGCTCGCCCACGACGCGTGCGCGGCGCCGGACCTCGAGTTCGGGGGCATCACCGTGCCCGCGGCGTCGGTTCATGCAGCCTTCGTGGCCGCCATGGCGGCGGACTACGCGGACGCCCGGGCTGCCGACGAGATCGAGATCTAGCGCCACCCCTCCGCCGGTCGGCGGCGGCCGGACGGGGCACTCGTCAACGCTGCGAGCGCCGGCTCAGCGACGGCGGGAGCGGTAGCGGCGTGTCTTCGCCCGGTTGCCGCACTCCTCCATCGAGCACCAGGTGCGCGAGTGGTTGCGGGAGGTGTCGAAGAAGGCCCATTCGCAGTCTCCGGCCGGGCAGGCCTTGAGCCGCGGCCAGGCGCCGCCTGCCTGCAGCCGCTCGACCGCGAGCAGGAGCCGGGCCTCGAGCGGCTCGAGGCCGGTGCCCGCGGGCTCGATCGCGAGCCGGCCGTCGCTGAGCGTCGCCCGGTAGCGGCTGCGCTCGCTGGCCTCGGCGAGGGCGTCGAGCTGGCCCGGCTCGAGCTCGCCGCCGTTGTTGGCGCGCATCAGGGCGCGCAGCGACTCGCGCAGCGCCAGCACCCGGCGCTGGGCGGAGGCGTCGACCGCCGGCGCGCCGAGGCCGGCGACGTTGGCCTCGGCCCAGTCCGCCAGCGCCGCGGGCTCGGCGATCGCGTCGGCCCCGGTCTCGAGGTCGAGGGTGTTGACGAAGTCGACGATCAGCTCGGCCTCGGGGTCGATGCCGGATTTGCGGATTTCGCTTGACACCACCTAAAGAGTTTAGCTAGTGTTGCCAACACTGGCAAATCGAGATAGACGGTGTTCGCCCCAGTTCGCGCACGCCGGGAGAGGAAGGGCCAGATGCGGTTTCTTGCCGGTCTGATCATCAACAGCCGCGAATCGCAACGACGGCTGCAGGAACGCGAATGGCGCCAGCGTCGGGTCCGGCGGCGGCCGCGCTGATGGCGCTCGGCGAGGAGGTCGGCCCCGGCCTGCGCCGCTGGATCGCCTTCCACGAGGAGTGGGGCAAGGAGGTCGCCTCGCTGGCGCTGCTCGGAGAGGAGGAGCTGGTCCTGGTCGACCCGCTGCTGGCGGATGGGCAGTGGGACGGGCTGGCCGCGCTGGCCCGCGGCCGGCGCCTGCACATCGTGCCGACCACCCACTGGCACGTGCGCTCGGCCGCCGAGATCGCCGCCCGCTGGCCGGGCACGCGGGTCTGGGCGCACTCCGGCGGCCGTGCCGCGGTCGCCCGCCGGGCGCCGGTCAGCGACGTCTTCCGGGTCGGCGAGCCGCTGCCCGGCGGCCTCCGCGCCCTCGCCGCGCGGCCGCGCTCGGAGGTGCTGCTGTGGGAGCCGCGGAGCCGGGCGCTGATCGCCGGCGACGCGCTGCTCGGCGACGGCGAACGGGGCGCCGGCCTGCATCCGTGCCCGCGCACCTGGCTGCCGGCGTCGAGCACGCGCGGGGACCTGGTCGCGGCGCTCGGCCCGGCGCTCGATCTGGAGGTGGCGATGGTCCTGCCGTCGCACGGGGCGCCGATCCTCGCCGACGGCGGCGCGGCGCTCGCCGCGGCCCTCGCCGGGCCGGCCTGAGCGGCTCCCGGACGCCGCGCCGGGCGACAAACCGCCCGGCGCCCTTCAAGATCGTCATCCAGCTGCCGATGCATGATCCGTGGACAGCCGTGAGCAGACCCGGATCGGGGCCTTCTTCGACCGCCACCCCTGGCCGCTGCGGGCGCTGGCGATCGTCGCCCTGCTCTGGGGCGTCGGCTACCTGACCTGGCGCGTCGGCTGGAGCGGCAACGGCGCCAACCCGATCCTCTTCGCGATGCTGCTGACGACCGAGGTCTACGGCCTCTGGGCACTCGGCATCCTCGCCTGGTTCTCCTGGTCCCGGCCGCCCGCGGTGCGCCCGCCGGCGACGCCCGACCGCAAGGTCGACGTCTACGTCTGCACCTACGACGAGCCCAGCGAGGTGATCATGGCGACGCTCGCCGGCTGCCGCTCGCTCACCTACCCCCACACCACCTACCTGCTCGACGACGGCCGCCGGCCCGAGATGGCGGAGCTGGCGGCGATGGCCGGCGCCCGCTACCTGACCCGGGCCGACAACGCCCACGCCAAGGCCGGCAACATCAACGCGGCGCTGCCGCGCACCGACGGCGACCTCGTCTTCGTCCTCGACGCCGACCACGTGCCGATGCCCGACGCGCTCGACGCCCTCGTCGGCTACTTCGATGACCCGCGGATGGCCGTCGTCCAGACCCCGCACGACTTCTTCAACCACGACTCCGCCCAGCACTACGACGTCGGCCGCCACGAGCAGTCGATGTTCTACCGCGTGATCTGCCCGGGCAAGGACCGCCACGGGGGCGCCTACTGGTGCGGCTCGGCTGCCCTGATCAGCCGCCACGCGCTGCTCGCGATCGGCGGCGTCGCCACCGAGACGATCGCCGAGGACTTCCACACCACGATCCGGCTGCTGTGCCACGGCTGGTGCACCCGCTACCACGACGAGGTCCTGGTCCAGGGCCTGGCGCCCCACGACCTCGATTCCTACCTGCTGCAGCGCGACCGCTGGGCGCGCGGCAACCTCGCCGTCTTCACCCTGCCGGAGTCGCCGCTGCGCGCCCGCACCCTGACGCCGCTGCAGCGGCTCTCCTTCTTCGCCAGCCTCTTCGCCTACCTGGCGCCGCCGATGCGGCTGCTGCTGCTGGTGACGCTGGGCCTGGTGCTGTGGACGGGCCAGCTGCCGCTGAAGGTCAGCGTCCTCGCCCTCGCCCTGCTCTGGCTGCCCTCGGTCCTGCTCAACCTCGGCGCCGGCATGGCGCTGGCGCGGGGTTACATGCGGATTCCCGAGACCGCCCACTACGAGCTGCTGACGATGGAGATCTACACCCGCGCGCTGCGCTGCATCGTCAAGCCGAGCCGGACCGCCTTCAAGGTCACGCCCAAGCAGGGCGGCGACGGCGGCGGCTGGGACTCGCTGCGCAAGCTCCACCTGGTCCTCTTCTGCGCCGTGCTGATCGGCGCCGGCACGGTGCTGCGGCTGCTCGACCTCGCCGGGGTCGGCCCGCTGCCCGACATGCCGGGCGGGATCGTCGCCGAGGTGATGGTGCCGCTGCTCGGCCTGATCGAGCTGCGCCGCCTGCTGAAGACCTCCTGGGCGGTCGGCCGCCGGCGCCAGCGGCGGCTCGTCTACCGCTTCGAGGGCGACGCCGGGGCCCAGTGCGTGACCGGCGAGGGCAACGTCCCGGCGCGGCTGGTGGACGCCAGCGCCGCCGGCCTCGGCCTGGTCGCCAGCGCGCCCCTGGAGATCGGCTCGCGGCCCGCGGTCCTGCTCGATCTGGCCGGCGCCGACGGTGGGATCGCACAGGTCGCCGCCCAGGTCGAGATCCGCAGCTGCCGCGAGCGGGAGGGCAGCTTCCTGGTCGGCGCGACGATCGAGGAAATCGATCCCAACGCGCGCCTGCGGCTGATGGAGTGGTGCTACGTCGTCTGCAGCCACGAGCGCCTGCGCGGCCACCGCCCCGCCACCCCGCTCCCGGAGTCCGAGGCGATCGTCGTCGCCCTCGACGACTACCGCCGGCCCGCGCCCGCGCAGGCCCCGGTGCCCCTGCTCGAACAGGCCTGAGCGAAGAGCAGCGACGCACGCCCCAGCGCCTCTCGCTCTTCGCCGCTGACGGAGAGGGTGGGATTCGAACCCACGAGGCGGGTTAACCCCGCCCACGCGATTTCCAGTCGCGCTCCTTAAGCCACTCGGACACCTCTCCGGGCTGGCCTCACAGGGTATTGGCTCCCGCCAACCGGGGCGTGGCGGAGCTCACCTGGGAGGCTCGGACGAACCTTCGCCGGGTTCCCGCGATGCGGATGGGCCCGGGCGCGGCCGAGCTACCCGAAGACCGGACCGTAGCCACCTCGAAAGAAGACCAGGGGCCGGCGGTCGGCGGCAGCCTCTATCGCAATCACCTGGGCGACGACGATGGTGTGGTCCCCGCCTTCGTGTTCGTCGCGCATCTCGCAGTCGATCCAGGCGACGGCCTCATCCAGGCCCGGACCGGCTGACCGTTCGGAGTGCTGAACACCGGCGAAGCGGTCCTCCCCCCGACGGGCGAAGGCGCGGACCAGCTCCTCGTGATGGCTGGCGACGACGTTAATGCAGCAGCGTCCGGCGCCGCGGATCAGCGGCCAGGTAGTGGAGGTGAGGGCGGGACAGAAGAGAACCAACGGCGGCTCGAGGGAAAGCGAGGTGACGGAGTTCGCGGCCATCCCCACCGGCCCCGACGGACCGTTGGCTGTGATCACCGTCACCCCGGTGGGCAGGTGCCCGAGAACCCGCCGAAACTCACTCGGGTCGATCGCGCTATGGCTCACGCCAGGAACTCCAGGATCAGCTCATTGAACCGGTCTGGCTGGACGTAATAGGGAACATGCCCTGCGCGAGCGATCTCCTCGAGCCGCCCCCGCGACAGCAGAGCAACGCTCCTCCTCCCGATCTCCACCGGTACCGCCACGTCGTCGACTCCCCACAACAGGAGCACCGGCACGTCGACTCGCGCCAGATCCTCGATCACCACGTCCTCGTCGATCCCTTCGTCGAAGTAGCGGGCAAGCTCGGCAAAGGATTCCGCTGCACCCGGCGAGTTGTTGACCCTGTACTCCTCTTCGATCCATTCCCTCGGGACGACTTCCGCTCCTCCGACCATGGCGCTCAACTTCGCCTCCACCCCGACCATGCTGGTGTCGGTGATCAGACGGCCGAACTCGCGGCCGCGCTCCCCGAGGGGCTCGAGGCCAAGCGCACCAACCATCGCCAGGCGCTCGATCCGGTCCGGCGTCTCGCACGTCACCCGGGCGGCGATCTGGGCTCCGAGCGAGGTGCCGATCAAACTCATCGACTCGATTTCGAGCGCCTCCGCCATCGAACGCACGAACATCGCATAACCAGGGACCGAGTAGGCGAAGCCGCCGCCCTTCGAGGCGAAACCGTGTCCGGGCAGGTCGCAGGCGTAGACGTGGTACCCCGCCTCGGCGATCGCCTCGAGATTCCTCAGCCAGCGGTCGGCTCTCGCCCCGACGCCGTGCAGCAGGACCACGTGGCGCTCCCCCGACCCGGCCTCGAGGATCCGGCTGGTGACCGAGCCGACACCGAGCGGATAAGTTCGGACGGTCATCTCCGACGGCGGCGCGGGCTCCGCGTGCCGGCAGGATCAGCCGGCTTCGCCGGCCCTCCGGTTGCCGGCGAGTGCGTCCATCGAGATCTGGAGCAGCTGTTCGTCGCCGATCGGCTCTCCTCCGGGACGGAACAGGGTGCGCGGAAGGATCCCGTTCCCTTCCAGGTGAGCGCGCGCGCGATCAGACATCCGGTCCGGCGACCAGGGCTTGGCTCGATCGAACTGAACCCGCACCTCCCCAACGTCGTCCAGCACGTCCACCGCGCTCTTCACCTGGTCGACGAACAGATCCCAAAAGGGACAGCTCATCGAGGTCAGACACAGGTTCACGAGGACGCCCTCGTCCCCGACCTCGATCGCCCCGACCATCCCGAGCTCGATCACGTCGAGCCCGAGCTCGGGATCGATGACGTTGCGCAGTGCATCCCTCACAGCCGCTTCGGTCTGCATCGTCCTACTCCCCGATCGGATCGAACGTGGCCGTGCCCTCGGCTGCGGCTCCGTTTCCGGATTGGACCAGCTCCTGTGTCAGCATCCTGGTGCTGTAGGTCAGGGCGGGCTCGTTGGTCCAGCTCGGCAAGGCCGGGTCCACCTCGACGACCTCTCCGTCGAGAATGATCGTCTCGATTCTCTTCTTGTCCTGGAGGATCCGGATGTCCTGACTCGGGTCGCCGTCGACCACGAGCAGATCGGCGAGCATCTCAGGCGCGACGCCGCCGACCTCGCCCTCCAGGTTCAGCGTCAGGCCGGCGTTGTAGGTGGCCGCCTGGATCGCCTCCAGCTCGTTCAGACCGGCGTACTTCATCAGCAACTCGAGCTCCTTGCCGTGCCACTCCCCATAGGGCGTGATGGCAAACCCCGTGTCCGTTCCGACGATGAACTCGACACCCGCGTCGTGCGCCATGTGGAGCGAATCGTGGGTACGCTCGAGCATCTTGCGGCAGCCATCGATGATCGGCTGCGGCGAGCCGATCATCCCGCCATATTCCATCCAGTTGTCGAGCAAGACCAGAGTCGGCACCAGCGGGGTGCGCGTGCTCGCCAACAACTCCACCGTGTCCTGCTGCATCACGTTCCCGTGCATGATCCAATCGAAGCCCGCCCTGGCCGCCGCCTTGGTCTCGGCGTCCCCGCGGGCGTGGATGGTGCAGCGGCGCTTCAGCTGATGGGTTAGGTCCGCGATCTGGCGCAGCTCCTCGTCGCGGAATGACTGGTACTCGCCGTAAGGACTGTCGGCGAGCTTGATGAAGTCCACTCCATTCTTGACCTGTCGGCGCACCTCCGCGATCATCTCGTCCAGCGTATTGCAGCGCTTCCCAATGCCGCCCTCGATGACGCCGGCCTCATCCGGGTACCAGTCGGTGAGTCCGTTGCTGGTGGTGATGTACCTGCCCGCCGCGGTCATGCGGGGGCCCTTGACGAACCCCGCGTCGATCCCGTTGCGAACCGCGACTCCGATGAAATAGCTGCCGCCGGGCTGCGAGATTCCCGTGAACCCCGCGGTCAGGACTTTCTGCACGTTCCACGCGGCGCGCAGCGTGCGGCCCTCGACGCTGGTGTGGATGTCCTGCTCCTCCTGCGCCATCGACTCGCCGTAGGTCATATGACAGTGGGCGTCGATCATCCCGGGCATCACCGTCTTGCCCGAGCCGTCGATGCGGACCGCGTCGGCGGAAACCTCGGGTGCCGGCTCACCATTGCCGACGGCGGCAATCCGGTTCCCCTCGACCAGGACATAGCTCCCGCGCCTCGGGGGATTGCCCATTCCGTCGATCACGTCACAGTTGTCGATCAAGATTGACACGGTGTTCTCCTAGCTAGCGCTGCCGGACAGTACTTACGTGGGTGCTGATGCTCGTGCGAGGAGGTCCGGCCCTACCCGGAACCGGACACTTCCTCATCCAGCCCCTTCACTGGGTTGTGGAGGGTTCCGATCCCCTCGATCTCCACGTCGACCCGGTCGCCGGGCTCCAGGCAACGAGGCGGATCCATGAACTCGCCGCAGCCCCACGGAGTGCCGGTCAGGACCACGTCGCCGGGCTCCAACACGAAGCACCGCGAGCAGTAGGCGAGCAGCTCGGCGACGCCGAAGATCATCTCTGAGGTCGAGGAGGACTGCATCGTCTCACCGTTGACGCGCGTCTCCAGCCGCAGGGCCTGAGGATCGGCTATCTCATCGACCGTCACGACGACCGGACCGAGCGGACAGAAGGTGTCAAGGCTCTTGCCTCGGACCCATTGACCGTCGGAGAACTGGAGATCGCGGGCAGAGACATCGTTGCCGATCGTGTAGCCGAAGACATGCGGCAGCGCATCACTCTCGGAGACGCGGTGCATCCGCGGGCCGACGACGACGGCCAGCTCGACCTCCCAGTCGACCCGCTTGGTCAGCTCGCGATCGATGCGGATCGCCTCGCCGGGGCCGATCACCGAACTCGGGAACTTCGCGAAGATCAGCGGCTCGGCCGGCGCTTCCATCCCGGTCTCACGGATGTGATCGCGGTAGTTGAGGCCGATCGCGACGATCTTCCCCGGCCGCAGCGGGGCCCGCAGCGGGGCGAGGCCCGTTCCGACGGCCTTGTAGGCGGTCGGGTCGCCCCCGTCTCGCAATATCTCGGTCAGCGTGCACCGGGAGTCGAGCGCGAGGACCCCGCCGCGACCTACTTCGACGAGTGGGTGGCTCTCCGTGCTTCCCAGCTTCATCGCGCGGCGTCATGATAACAGTTTACTGTTGACAGATACCAATGGGGTCGGCTTCCCACGCCGTCCCGCCGACCACAGGGACCAGGCATGAAGGCAAGGATCAACGGCGTCGAGATCGCGTTCGAGGTCACCGGAAGCGGGCCCCCCGTCCTGCTGGTCTCGGGTACCGGCGTCGGCGGCGAGATATGGCATCGCGAGCAGGTCCCGGCTCTGGCCCGGGATTACACCTGCATCAGCTTCGACCTGCGCGGGTCCGGCGACAGCGAGGCGCCCCCGGGCCCGTACACGGTTGCGCAGATGGCCGAGGACGCGCTCGCCCTCCTCGACCACCTCGAGATCGAGCGGGCCCGCTGCATCGGGCTCAGCCTCGGCTCGGCGATCCTCCAGGAGCTGGCGCTGGCCCGTCCCGAGGCGGTGGAGGCGATGGTCCTGCTCTCCACCTGGTCGAGCTCGCCGACCGAGCACCACATCCGACGGTGGTTCGAAGCCCGGATGGCCTCGCTGGAGCAAGCTCCCCTCGAGGTCTTCGGCGCCTACTCGTTCTGGATGTGGGCTCCCTCCTTCGTCGACGACCAGCCCGAAGAGCTCGCCCAGCACATCGCGTTCTTCAGGGCGAACAGCGGCAGCCAACCGCTCCACGCCTACGTCAGTCATTTCCAGGCCGACCTCGGCCACGACACCGCTGCACGCCTTTCGCAGATCGACCGTCCGACCCTCGTGATCCACGGCGACGAGGACCTGATCACGCTCCCCCGGTACAACCGCCGAGTCGCCGCGCTGATACCCGGGGCGCGGATCGCGTCGGTTACTGGAGCCGGCCACATGGCCCTGCTCGAGCGCCCGGACGCTGTCAACAGCTCGATCCTCCGCTTCCTCGCCGGGGAGACCGTCGGCGACTCGGGCACACCGTGACCGACGGGCGGCCGCTCCGCTCGACGTAGGAGATGCCGAAAGCCGATCGGATGAACGCCTTCGCGAAAGAACCGCCGCGCGTGGGAGCGGCGACCGGCGCGGACCCCGATCGACCGGATCTCCGGGTCAGATCGATGCCCGGGTCGGGCTGTAATTGAGGCCGAGGTAACGCGGCATCGAGGAGCGGCTGCGGAAGCTCGCCAGGGCGACGAGGGTGACCAGATAAGGCAGGGCGAGCCAGAACTGACTCGGGAGCCCGACCGCCGGGTGGACGATCGCCAGCACCACCGCAGCGGCCGCCGCCAGCGAGGCGATCCCGCCGGCCGCCCGCGTGCCGCGCCCCGGCGCCGGCCGGCGCAGTTGCCAGACGGCGTAGGCGGCCAGCAGGACAGCGAGCAGGATCCAGACCTCCGCGGGGATCGACGAGGTCGCCTGCAGGCGCAGCTGCAGCGCGTCGGTGAAACCGAAGGCAAAGCAAGCAGCAAGGACGCCGCCCACTCGCCAGCCTCCGAAGATCACCGCCGCGAGGGCGAGATACCCGCGACCCGCCGTCATCTCGTCGAGGAAGGTGCCGACTTCGCCGACCACGAGAAATGCCCCGGCGAGACCCGCCATCGCGCCAGCGAACAGTGTCGCGCCCCAGCGCACGGCCCTGACACTGAGACCGTTCGCCAAGACGGCGTCCGGCATATCTCCCGCCGCCCTGATCGCCAGGCCCGTACGGGTGCGGAAGAGGACCCACGCGGTGAGGCCGAGCATCGCCGCGGCGCCGTAGACAAAGGGTTTCTGCTCAAACAGAACCTGGCCCAAGACCGGGACCTTGCGCAGGATCGGGATGTCGAGGGGGCCCGCCACGGCGAGCAGTTCGCGCCCTTCGGTGTTGCCAAAAAGCTCGCCCGATGCATAGCTCGTGATCCCCGCCCCGAGGACCACGATGCCGATGCCGACGATCACCTGGTCGGCGCCGGCGTCGATCGAGACGGCCGCCATCACGGCCGCGAGCAGTGTTCCGGCGGCGATCCCGCAGAGCACGCCGACGAGCAGCGACCCGGTCGTGTCGTAGCCCCAGAACGCGAAGAACGCACCGGCCAGCATCATCCCCTCGAGACCGATGTTGAGAACCCCCGCACGCTCGGAGACCAGCTCGCCTGTCGCCGCCAGGAGGATGGGGGTGGTGAGCAGCACCGCCGAGACCAGGAGTGCCGTGTCGAAGACGCCCACCGCTCAGGCCTCCTGAACGCTCGGGGCCGTCGACCTCGGCGCCGGGTCGGGCGCGTCCACCCTGCGGGCGGCCATCCGGTCGGTGAGCAGCGTCGAGGCCGCGACGAGCACGATGATCAGGCCCTGCATCACCTCGATCAGTGCCGCCGGAGCCCCGGTCGTCGCCTCGAGCAGGTCGCCGCCCTGCCGCAGGGCGGCAAACAGGATCGCGGCGAGCAGCGCCGCTGGAACGGAGGTGCGCGCGATCAACGCCACCGCGATTCCGTCGTATCCGTAGGTGCCGTTGAAGCCGTCGGTCATGACCTTCGATTGCCCACCCAGGATCAGGCCCGCACCCACCAGCCCACCGATCCCGCCTGAGATCAGCATCGCCAGCGCGCCGACCCGCGTCGTCCGGATCCCGCCGGCGCGGGCAGCCCGCTCGTTGGCGGCGGTGAACCTGAGACGAAAGCCGAACGCAGTTCGCCCGAGGAGAACCGCGACCGCGACGGCCAGCACGACGATCAGGACGATCTCCCAGTTGAGGCCGGCGCGCGCTTCGAGAGATGGCCAGGCGGCGCTGGTCGGGATCGAATCGGTCTGTGGAAGGCCCTGGCTGCCCTGAAGTGGGCCCCGCACGGCCCAGCTGAGAAGCTGCAGGGCGACGAAGTTGAGCATCAGGGTGGAGATGATCTCGTTGACGCCGCGGGTGGTCCGCAGCAAGGTGGCGATTCCGGCCCAGGCGAGCCCGCCGATCACGCCGGCCACCGTGGCGGCCAGGAGGTGAACGCCCGACGGCAGGCCGATCAGCAGTGCCACGGCAGCCGCCGCGATGCCCCCGATCACTATCTGTCCGTCGAGGCCGACGTTGAACAGCCCGCCGCGGGCGGCGACCATCCAGGCGAGGGCGACGCCGGCGAGCGGCACAGCCCGGGCAAGGGTCGCGGCGGTCTGCCCCCAGCTCCCGAAGGCGCCTTCGTAGAGCGCCTGGACGGCGTCGCCGACGGACACGCCGGAGCTCGCCAGGAGCAGCAGCCCGGCCGCAATCCCGATTGCCAGAGCGAGCAATGAGCTGAGGAGGCCGACCGCCGACCGCCGCTGCGAGAGCGAGAGCCTCACCGCGCCTCCCCAGCTCCCGCCATGAGCAGGCCCAACTCGTTCGGGTCGGCGTTGCGGGGATCCAAGAATGCGACCAGCCTGCCTTCGGTCATCACCGCGATCCGGTCGGAGATCGAGAGGATCTCCTCGAGCTCCGTTGAGATCAGCACCGTCGCCCCGCCACGATCCCGGTGCTCGAGCAGGCGGTCGTGCACGAACGCGACGGCGGCGATGTCGAGGCCGCGCGTCGGCTGCGCAGCGATCAGCAGCTGCGGTCGGCGGCCGAGTTCTCGGGCGAGCACGACCTTCTGCTGGTTCCCGCCCGAGAGTTGCTGGATCAGCGCGTCGACACCGACGGCCCGTACGTCGAATTCCTCCATCAACGTCCGACAACGCTCTCGCGCCCTGGCCCCCCGCATGAGTCCATAGCGGCTCATGGCCGAGTCCTGGGCATCCACCAAGAGCATGTTGTCGGCGATCGAGAGCTCATCGGCAACGCTCGCGTCGTGGCGGTCGGCGTGGATGACCGCGCCCCCGGCGGCAAGGAACTGAACCGGCGTGTACGGCTCCGGCGCGGCCCCCCCGATCTCGATCATGCCGCTGCTGCTCGGCACCAAGCCGGTCAGCACCTCGACGAGCTCATCCTGGCCGTTGCCGTCGACGCCGGCGATGCCCAGGATCTCTCCCCGCCCCACCTCGAACGAGATGTCCTGGAGCCGCAGACGCCCTTCCTCGTCGACCAGCTCGAGGTCGCGAACCTCGAGATAGGGCTCACCCGGGGGGCGGCGATCGACGGACGGAAGCCTCACCTCCCGGCCCACCATCGCGCGGGCGAGATCCTGCTTGGTCGCCCCGGCGGTGGCGGCGACCTCTACGACGACGCCGTCGCGCAGGACCACGCAGCGGTCGGCGACGGCCAAAAGCTCGTCGAGCTTGTGGGTGATGAACAGAATCGCTCGCCCCTCGCCGGCAAGCTCACTCATCAGGGCCGCGAGTTCGTTCCACTCGCGCGGCGTCAACACCGCTGTCGGCTCGTCGAAGATCAGGATCCGGGGCTCGCCGAACAGCATCCGCACGATCTCCGCCCGCTGCCGCTCACCGACGGACAGCTCGCTGACCCGTGCCTGAGGATCGACCTCGAGCCCGTAGCGTTGGGACAAGTCGTTGACCCGTCGCTGGACCTGCTTCAGGGAACCTCCGCCGTGACCCATCGCGACGTTCTCGGCCACGGTCATCGTCGGGACCAACATGAAGTGCTGGTGCACCATGCCGATGCCCGCCCCGCGGGCATCGGCAGGCGACCGGATGGTCGCCCCGCCGTCGACGAGCACCCGCCCGGCGTCGGGGGCGACGAGGCCGGCAACCACCTTCATCAAGGTGGACTTGCCGGCCCCGTTCTCCCCAAGCAGCCCGACGATCTCGCCCGCGCCGATATCCACGGAGACGTCCGCCACTGCGACGACCCCGGGGTATCGCTTCGTGATGCCCTCCAGGGCTAGAAGCGGGGCTCCGTTCAAGCGCCTGTCACCGATTTCGGCAGCTTGACCTTGCCTTCGTTGATTTCGGCCGTCACCTGTTCCACCAGCTTTTCATTCTCCGGGGTATCCCAGCCGGGGCACAATTCCACCCGCTGCATCTTCGGGTCTTCCACCCCGTAGAACTGGACCCCTTCGACCAGTTCTTCGGCCGCATACGATTCGAGGATGTCCAGCATGATCTGGCCGTGGTCGGCGAGCGCACTGGCCACCACCGCTTCGCTGACGTCGCACCGCGACACCGACGACGCATAGACGCCGGCTTCGTCGCCCGATTCGTCGACCGCGCCGGCAACCCCGAGCAGCCCAGCGTCGACGAAGCCGTAGACCTCGTCCACCCCGTTCGAGAGCTGCGCCGCAGTGGCCTGCTTGGCCTTCGCCGGATCGCTGTAGCTGCCGACCACCGATTTCTCCACCGAGACGCTCGGGTCCTGCGCTTCGACACCGAGCTTGAACCCGCTGAACGCTTCCCCGGTCGGGATGTCGTCGAGTCCGGCGATGAATCCGACCTTCTTCGAGCTCGAGAGCGAGGCGGCGAGGCTCCCGATGATGTAGGAGGTGATGCCCTGCTGCGCTATGTAGGCATGCAGGTTCGGGAGTTCGGCGGGTGGTGGCGCCTGATGGATCACGACCTCCACTTCCGGATTCTGTTCGGCAACCGCCGCTGCCGCGTTGCCCATGGTGCCATCCATGACGACGAGTTCGGCACCCTGGAGGATCAGGTTCTTCGCCGCATTGATCTGGTCGTTGGGTTCGAAGCCGACGTTTTCGACGACCTTCAATTCATCGCCGACCTTTGCCGCGGCTTCTTCCATCCCGGTGGCTGTCTGCTCGTAGTATCCGTCGTCGTTGGTGGGGCCTGAGAGCACGAGCCCGACCGAGGTACCCCCGCCGCCTTCCCCGCCTTCGGACGCGGTGGTGCCTTCTTCAGCGGCGGTGCTGCCTTCTTCACTCGCCGTGCTGCTTCCACCGCTGCTGGATCCACAGGCTGCGAGGACCAGTGCTGCGATCGTCACGAGGAGGAGTGTCAGCAGCACTCCTCTTCGGTTCTTGATGTGGTCGGTCATGTGCTCTCCTTGGCGGGCTGGGTTGATGTTGGAACTGGCACTGCCGCTGGGTCGACGGCCGCGATCGCCTCGATCTCGACGCGCATTCCGGGGATCGCCAGGTTGCTGACCTCGACCAGGGTGCTCGCGGGCCGAGCCGGGCCGAACGCCTCGCGCCGGGCGACGTCGACTGCCTGGCGATCCTCGATGTGGGTGAGGAACACCGTCACCTTGAGGATCTGCCCTATCGAGGAGCCGCAGGCCGCGAGGATCGTTGCCAGGTTCTCGATCACCTGGCGGGCCTGAGCGGTTGGGTCGTCCCCCCCAACCAGGTTCCCCTCGCCGTCCAGCGGGGGGCAACCCGATACGTAGACCATGTCCCCGTAGCAGACGGCGTCGCAGTAGTGGCTGATCGGCTCCGAAAGGGTGGGGACTCGCACCTCTCTCCGGGTTCCGTGCTGGCTGCCGCTCACGGGAACTGCCTCGCCAGCCAGCGCCGCAGCAGCAGCGCGGTCGCCTTCCATCCGTCTTCCACGGGAAGCATGTGCCCCTGCCCTCTGCGCAGGAAGTACTCGGCACCGAAGCTGCTCGCGGTGGCCCGATCGAGACCCGCCGCAGCGCCCCCCTGGATCGTGTCGAGCTCCCCTGACACGACGCAAATCGGGCCGGACACCAGTGCAGGGTTCACCTCGATCTCGAGCCGACCCGAGTCGTTCAAGACGCGTGGCGACTCGGGCTCCATTGCGTCAGTGAGCGAGGCGAGATCCGCCTCGCCCAGGTCGTGAAAGAACAGCTCGCGAGCCTGCGAGAGGTCTGGAGCCGGTGTTGGGACGGCCGGGTCGACCGCGGGGAAGTCATATCCGCCGACGTGTGCCGGCGGGGCTGGAGCCAGCAACGCCAGCCCGGCCGGCTGTCGCGCGCCGCACTCGGCGTGCTTGAGAGCGGCGAGGCCGCCGATCGAATGGGCGAGGACGACGAATTCCCCCTCAACCTCCGCCGCGATGCTGTCGATGTCGGCTACGACGTCGAGCAGTCCGTACTCGACGAGGTCGGCGTCGGGCATTGCAGGGGATTCCCCGTGACCGCGCCAGTCGAACGTGAGGCAAGGCCAGCCGGCCGCGACGAGGTCCGGCATCAGGTTCTGCCAGACCCAGCTCGCACAGTGCGCTCCGTGCACCAGCAACAGCGTCTGGTCCCGGGCGGCACCGGACGGGTCGAGACGAGCCGTCCAGAGGCCGCTCGGGTTGGAGGACACCTCGGCCTCCGGGAGCCTGGCGGTCCACCCAGGGGTCATGCAGAGACCGCCGCCCCCGTGCCGTCGGGGGCCCGCTCGAACGCCGGCATGACATCGCTGGCAAAGAGCTCGATCGACCGCTTTGCGTCCTCCCACGCCATGTCCCCGAAGTTGAACTCGGTGATGATCGTGTCCACGCCGAGCAGGTCCTGCAGGGCCTTCAGTCGCTGAACGACGGTCGCCGGACTCCCGTGGACCACGAGGAATTCGTCGGTGAACACAGCGGGGTCGCGCAGGCGCGCGAAGAGGCCTTCGAGACTGTCGTTGATCCGCTTCCCGGCACTGTCGGCAAACCAGTGGGTGCGCTGGTTCTCGACCACGAAGATGTCGACATACTCGCCGAAGTGCTTGGTCGCCAGCGCCTCCGCCTCGGCGTCGGTATCGGCAACGACCGCGGCGATCAGATAGCCCAGGCGGCGGTCCTCGGCCGGCGCCCCCGACTCCTCATAGGCCTCGTTGTACCGAGCAAAGATCTCTTTATGGATCTCGGTACCAAGGAACCCGAATCCTGCCGTCCGGTAGCCGCGTCGGCCCCACTCGGCCGCATTGGCGGGAGTGGCAGTAGGAATCCAGATCGGCGGATGCGGGCGCTGGGCAGGAGGCTGGGTCATCTGGACATCGATGTAGGTGTGGTGACGCCCCAGCGATGAGAACCTTTCGCCCATGGTCCAGGCCTTGAGCATGAACTCGAGCGCCTCGTCGAAGCGCTCCTGCGCGTCACCAGGATGGACGCCGTAGGTGATCAGCTCGTGCCGCACCACCCCCTTGCTGAGCCCGACCTCTAGGCGGCCATCCGACATGTGATCGAGGATCACGACCTCCTCGGCGACCCGCAGGGGGTCGTTGATCGGCAGCACGTAGGTCATCGGGCCGAAGCGCATGCGCTCCGAGTTCTGCGCGATGACAGCGAGTGTGACCCCCTCCGAGGTCGACAGCCCTCGCTTGTTTGAGAAGTGATGCTCGGCGGTGAAGTAATAGTCGAACCCGAGAGTGTCGGTCAGGCGAACTTCCTCCGCGAACTCGACCAACCTCTGGTGGGGCGACACTCCCTCCTTCTCGTCGATGTGAGTGAATGCTGCAAACCTGGTTACCGGCGTCTGGGTCATGTCTGTCCTCGATCTTGCTGCTGTCGGTCTGGATGCGCTGGCTATCGGTCGGTCGAAAACGGACCGGGCTCGCGGTAGATCTCCATGGTCGAGCAGTGCAGGCTGCCGCCGGCCTTTGGGAACTCCGAGTAGGAGACCTCGATCACTTCGACGCCCGCCTCCCGGACGGCGGCGACCGCCTTCCGGGCCTCGCGCGCCATGATCACGACGCCCGGTTCGATCAGCACGACGTTCGCCGGGGCGTAGAGGATCTGCTCGTCCCGGTCGACCTCGACCACCTTGTAGTTGCGATCCGCCAGCCACTCCTGCGTCTCGTAGTCGATGCCCCCGGGGTACATGATCACCTTGTCGACGTCGAGCGGACCCAGCACCATGTCGGGATGCGCGCTGGCGCCGCTCTGGGGATCGAAGTACTGCCTGGTGGGGCAGTTGATGGTCAGGAACTCGACCTCATGGTTCGTCGTCTCACGAACGGTGTCGTAGAGCTGGTCGAGGCCGCTGCGGTTGAAGGCGACGGAGAGCGCGCCGACGAAGACGTCCTCGGCCAGGTAGAAGCAGGGTCCGGCCTCGGCCACGCCGGTGCCGACGATGGCCTTGATCGGCGGCACGCTCAGTTCCTGGAAGGCCCAGAGCGCGAGGAACTCGGCACGGCCGACGGAGAGCGGGCTCCATCCCGGCTTGGGGATCACCGAGCCGCCATTGAGGATGAGAAGCTCACGCGCGGCCCACATGTAGGTCATCGGCCCGAAGGGGCTCACCGGCGGGTCGGGAAAGGCGACGCGGCGAACCGACACCCCGGCCGACTCGAGCGCCTCCTGGAACTCCGCACTCTGCTCCTTCATCCGGCCAATGTCCAGGGTCTCGAAAGGCGCCTCCCACTTGTGGAAGAAGCCGGGGTCGACGTCGAGCATCGGGTTGCGCTCGTGCTCGGTGATCTCGGTTAGCGCAACTTCCTTCAGCTTCCCGATACCCGTGGAGCCACACTTGCGGCCCCAGATCTGCGGGTACAGCTCCTGGTAGTCCAGGTTCTGCCACACGGCGGGGTCGGGCTGCTCCCCGGGAACATACCCTGGGATCGCGCCGAGATCGAACGTTCCGGCGGCCGAGCGATTCTGGAGCTGCTCAGTCACACATTCGTAGGGAGACGGGCCACCAGCGGGGGATATGTCGGTTTGATTCATCTTCACTTTCGGTCTTCGATTGGTTCTGCAATTGGCATTGGAAGTCCGGAGAAGGCGGTGCGCTGTGGGGGTTTCACAGGGCCTCCTCGATCATCGCTGCGAGCTCTGGGTCCTGGTCGGAGTCGCCGTAGGTGAAGCCGCCATCGAGGGTCACAACCTGGCCGGTCATGTAGTCGGCCTCGGGTGAGGCAAGGTAGGCGGCAAGCGCACCGATCTCTTCCGGGCGGCCGAGGCGACCGAGCGGGATGTTCCGCTCCAGGGCATCCATCACCGGGCCTGGGATGAGCCGGTTGAGCGGGGTATCGATGTATCCGGGAGCGATCGCGTTGACCGTGACCCCGCGACTCGCGGTCTCCCGCGATAGGGCGCGGACGAAGCCCTCGATGCCGGCCTTCGCCGCCGAGTAATGGACCTCGTACGCCACCCCCTGCGTGGCCGCCACCGAGGAAACGCAGATGATCCTTCCGTGCCCGGCCTCCAGCATCGGTCCGATCGTGTGGCGCGCACAGAGGAAGGTGCCATCGAGGTGAACACGGAGCATGTCGTGCCAGCTTTCGAGCTTCATCCGCTCGAACGGGACCAGGTGCCCGATGCCAGCGCAGGCCACCAGGGTGTCGATCGGCCCTAGCTGGCCAGCCTCGCCGAGGGCAGCCACGACATCGGCCTCGTCCCCGACGTCGACCCTGACGGCAAGGGCGCGCCCACCCTGACGGACGATCTCGTCGGCCACGCGCGAGGCGTCCTCGAGGTTGCGGTCGCCCACTGCGACAGCGGCCCCCTGAACAAACAGCGAACGGCAGATCGCGGCGCCAAGGCCGCCTCCCCCGCCGCTGACGAACGCGACCTGCCCATCCAAGGAAAAGAGGCGTCGCGCGGAAGGTGCCGCCGGGGTATCGAGCGAGCGGGCGATACCGCGATCCTTACAGACGACACCAAGCGCGTCAACAGGTTTCTGTTAACAGACAACAAAGTGCGGTTTCCTGGTCAGCGAAGGCCAGGGTCAGGATCAGCGCAGCCCGCAGTCGACCAGCAGGCTCTGCCGGGTGACGCCGGCGGCGAGATCCGAGCAAAGGAAGACGACCGCCCCCGCCACGTCGCCGGGCGTGACGAGGCGGCCCAGCGCGGTGACGGCCAGCAGGCCGCCTATCACCTCGCTTGTGCTTTCGCCGTTAGCGGCGCCGACGGCGCTGAGCAGCTGCTCGTTCATCGCCGAATCAACCGCCCCGGGGCAGACGCAGTTGACCCTGACGCCCTCTTCGCCGAGCTCGTCCGCCAGCGACTCGGAGAAGCCGACGACACCGAACTTGCCGGCGCAATAGCCGGCGATCATCGGCTCGCCCCGCACCCCTCCGACGGAGGAGACATTGACGATCGACCTCGTGGACGCTCTCGCTGAGGGCCGGGAGGAGCGCGCGACAGCACAGGCAGACGCCGGTCAGGTTGACATCGATGAGGCGGCGCCAGTCCGCTCCGGCGAGCTCTCGGACCGGGGCCACAGGTCCCAGGATCGCGGCCGTGTTGACGAGAATGTCCACACCGCCCAGTGCTTCCCGGGTCTCCGACGCGGCCGCGGCCACGGCCGTCTCGGAGGTGACGTCGACGACGCTGCCGCGGAGGGCGGGCCCAGGACCCTCGACCAGCACTCCGAGCGCCCGCTCGTCCTGCTCCCAGACCGCCACGGTTGCGCCGTGAGACGCCAGCTCAGCCACCACCGCGCGACCGATATCGCCAGCGCCGGTGACCACTGCCCGGCGCCCGGCGAGCAGGCCGCTCAAGCGTCTCCGGACACCGCGGTCTCGTCTTCGAAGTGCTCGCGCACCTCGGCCTGCGCCCGCTCGAAGTAGGCGACGAGCTCCGCCTCGGCCCGCTCTGCGTCGCCGTCGGCCAGCGCCTGGATGATCGCCGCGTTGCGCTCGGCCCAGGGAACCTCGGGGAGCGCGCGCTGGGAGAGGGCGATGGCGAACCGCATCTCCTCCGCGAGCTCCCCCCATATCCGGGTGAGCCTGGCCATGCCGGCGAGGCGGACGATCTCCCGGTGGAGCTCGAGGTCGGCGGTCACGGCGTTGTCGAGCTCGCCCTTCGCTTCGGCTGTCGAGAGGATCTTCAGCCGGTCCTGCAGTCGCTTGATCTCGACCGGACCGACACGCGTCGCCGCCCGGCGTGCAGCGACGCGCTCGAGGGCGAGGGTGAGGTCGTACAGCTGGTCGATGTCGCCGGCGTCAAGCGTCGCGACACGAGTGCCCCGCCGCGGCGAGACCACCACGAGGCCCATGCGCTCGAGGTCGTTGAGCGCCGAGCGGACCGGCCCCCGGCTGACGTTGAACCGCTCGCTGAGCGCGGTCTCGACGAGGCGTTCGCCAGGAGCTAGGTCTCCGTTGACGATCATTCTCTGGAGCTCGTCCCGGACGAGCTCCCAGAGCTCAGCGTGCGCGAGCGGCGCGTCGGGACCGGTGCTCATCTCAGCCAATGTAACAGTTGCCTGACATCTGGTGACAGATAACAATGTGCGCAACGGGAGCCGACGCCTGCCGTCGCATCGCTCGCCTGGCCCCCGTGGATCATCTGTTCCTCAAGACTAGACAGCGCGACGGCGCGTAGGGCCGCGCCAGGAGGGCCTCCCCTCGTTCACCCGGAAACGCTTCAGGTCAGATCCTGTCCTCAATACTGGCGAGGATGGGCGGGATGAGCGAGACCTCGAGTCGGTTGCTGGAGCTGCTGGCGCTGCTGCAGGCGCGCCGCGACTGGCCCGGCGCCGAGCTCGCCGACCGGCTGGGGGTCTCCCACCGGACCGTCCGCCGCGACGTCGAGCGGCTGCGGGACCTCGGCTACCCGGTCGAGTCGGTGCGGGGCCCCGCCGGCCGCTACACGCTGCGGGCCGGCACCGCGCTGCCGCCGCTGCTGCTCGACGAGGACGAGGCGATCGCGATCGCCGTGGGCCTCGGCACCGCGGCCCGCGCCTCGGTCGACGGGATCGAGGAAACCTCGGTGCGGGCGCTGGTCAAGCTCGAGCAGGTGCTGCCGGCCCACCTCCGCCGTCGGGTCGTCGCCCTCGGCGCGGCGACGATCGCGCCGCCGGTGACCGGGCCGCTGGTCGACCCGGGCCACCTGACCGTGATCGCCGCCGCCTGCCGCGACCGCGAGTGCCTGCGCTTCGCCTATGTCAGCCGCGGCGGCGAGCGGACGCGGCGCGAGACCGAGCCCCACTCGCTGGTCAATTTGGGCCGCCGCTGGTACCTGGTCGCCTTCGACCGCGGCCGCGAGGACTGGCGCAGCTTTCGGGTCGACCGCCTCGCCGAGCCGGCGAGCACCGGCGTCCGCTTCGAGCCGCGCGAGCTGCCCGCCGCCGATGCCTCGGCCTACGTCGAGCGCAGCATCTCCCAGCGGCCGAGCCGCTACGAAGCCCGGGTCACCGTCCACGCGCCGGCGGCGGAGATGGCGTGCCGCTTCCCGCCCTTCTGGGGCCGCTTCGAGCCGCTCGACGAGGGCCGCTGCGAGTATCGCTCCGGCGACGACGACCTCGCCTGGCTGGCGACCCGGATCGCGATGCTCGGCGTCGACTTCGAGGTCGAGGAGCCGCCCGAGCTGCTCGAGCACCTGCGCGAGGTGCAGCGGCGCCTGCGCCGCGCCATCGCCGGCTCCCCACCCGCCTGAACGCAAGCCCGCCATCGCACGGTTCCTTGTGGACGCCTGGCGTCCGTTTGGAACCACGCAAACGGCAAACGCCGCGCTCCGCGCAGTCGCGGTTCCTTGCGGTCGCCAGGCGTCCACAAGGAACCACGCGGTGGGGTTGGGGGCTAGCGGCGGGCGGCGAAGAACTCGCGCAGCAGCGCCGCGCACTCGGCTTCCATGACCCCGTGGCGGACCTCGGGGCGGTGGTTGAGGGCCGGCTCGGCGAGGACGTCGAGGACCGAGCCGGCGGCGCCGGCCTTGGGGTCGGGGGCGCCGATCACCACGGTCGGGATGCGGGCGAGGACGATCGCTCCGGCGCACATCGCGCAGGGCTCGAGGGTCACGTAGAGGGTCGTGCCCGGCAGCCGCCAGCCGCCGAGGCGCGCGGCGGCGGCACGGATCGCGAGGATCTCGGCGTGGGCGGTCGGGTCGCGCCGCAGCTCGCGCTCGTTGCCGGCGCTGGCCAGCAGCTCGCCAGCGCGGACGATCGCGGCGCCGATCGGGACGTCGCCGTGGCGCTCGGCGCGTCGCGCCTGCTCGATCGCCAGAACCATCCCCTCGCGGTCAGTGAAGTTTGCTGTCTCGCCGGCCACCTATGGGTCAGTATTCCGCCTACAACTTCGGCGGGGCGGCCGTGTTAGCGAAGCAAGGGCTCGCCCGACGCGCCGGGGGAGCCGGCGAGCCCGACCAGATGAGACGACTGCTTTCGATACCCGCCGCGGCGGTCACGCTGACCGCCGTCCTGATCCTCGCCGCGCCCGCCGCCGCTCGGCCCGGGGTCGGCCAGGCGCGCCAGTTCGCGCCGCGCCAGCTGGTCGTCAAGTTCGAGGGCGAGCGCCGCGGCCGCGCCCTGACCCTGCCGCGGGGAGCGAGCGTGCGCCGCGCGGCGGCGGCCCTGCGCCGCAACCGGCGAGTCGTCTACGCCGAGCCCAACTACCTGGCGCACGCCTCGGCGAGGAAGAGCGCCGCCTCGATCTTCGAGCTACCCGACGACAGCGGGGTGCTGGAAGGCAGCGGCGAAGTCGCCGTCGCCGGGGGCTGGGTGGCAAAGCAGTGGAACTTCCTTCCCTACGCGCCCGACCCGCTGGTGCGGCTGACCTCGCCGGGCGGGATCGACGCGCCCGCGGCCTGGCAGCGCCTCGATGAAGTCGGCCGACCCGGCGGCCAGGGCGTACGGGTCGCCGTCCTCGACAGCGGCGTCGCCTATCGCAACGACGGCAGCCGCTTCCGGCGCAGCCCCGACTTCGCCTCCAGCCAGTTCGCCAAGGGCTATGACTTCGTCGGCAAGGACCCGCTGCCGCTCGACCAGAACGGCCATGGGACCCACGTCGCCGGCACGATCGCCGAGCGGACCGACAACGGCCTTGGCCTGACCGGGCTCGCCTACGGCGCCACGCTGATTCCGGTCCGCGTCCTCAACGGGCGCGGCGTCGGCAACGCGGCGACGATCGCCAAGGGGATCCGGTTCGCGGTCGCCCACCGCGCCCAGGTGATCAACATGAGCTTCAACTTCGAATGCGGGCAGAAGGTGCCGGTGGTCGACGAAGCGCTGCGCGAAGCCTACGAGCACGGGATCGTCACGGTGGCCTCCGGCGGCAACCTGATCACCGTCACCTCCAGCCGCCACCCGATCAAGAACTGCGTCTCCGAGCCGGCGACCGGGCCGCGCGTGATCGGCGTCGGCGCCACCACCGAGGGCGGCTGCCTGGGCTCCTACAGCCTCGCCGGGACGGCGATCGACGTCGTCGCCCCCGGCGGCGGCGAACCGCTCGCCGGCTGCCCGTCGGTCCTCGCCCGGCCGATCTACCAGGTGACGCTGAAGCCGCGCTCGACGACCGAATTCGCGATCCCCTCCGAATACGTCGGCACCTCGATGGCGGCCGCCCACGTCTCCGGGCTCGCGGCGCTGATCCTGGCCAGCGGCGTGCTCGGCCCGCAGAAGAGCCCCGAGGCCCGCGTCCAGGCGGTCACCCGCCGCCTCCGCCGCACCGCCCGCGACCTCGGCCTCCCCCCCACCCAGCAGGGTGCCGGCCTGATCGACGCCGCCGCCGCGACCGACCCGAACTTCACCCCGCGGCGCCGGTAGCCCGCCGCGCAGAGAGGGCTCCCGGCGCGGCGTGCAACAGAAGCGCTTCCTGAGGGCGTCTGGGCAAGCAGATCAAGGACGGAGGGAGCGTGGCGTGCTCTGCACGCGAGCGACCGAGGACGCCGATTTGCGCCGCCCAGACGCCCTCAGGTCAGGTGGTGCGGACGATGATGACCGAGCAGGGCGCGTGATGGGAGATGTTGTTCGGCACGCTGCCGAGCAGGAAGCGGCGGGCTCCGGTCATGCCCTTGTTGCCGACGACGATCAGGTCGGCCTGGGTCTCCTCGGCGACGTTGAGGATGGCATCGGCCGGGTCGTCCTCCACGGCCTGAATGCGCACCTCCTCGATGCCGGCCTTGCGGGCCTCGGCGGCGGCGGCTTCGAGCACCAGGTTGACATCCTCGCGCGGGCCGAGCTCGTAGTGGACGTCGGCGGGCGCCTCCAGCTGCTCGCCGCGGACCCGGCGCTCGGAGACGGGCGCGTAGGCGCTCACCACGGTGAGCGAGGCATTGGAGATCCTGGCCAGGTCGATCGCCTGGCGGACGGCCTCGGCGGCCGTCTCCGACCCGTCGGTCCCTACCACGATGCGAGTGAACACGCGCCTCTCCCTCCGTCCGGTCCCGGTACCCGTGCGGGTGATACTAGTCGCGGTGTCGGCAGCAGCGGCGATGCGGCGACTATCGCCGTCCGTGGACCGGAAGTCCGTGAAATCCGTCACCGAGGATTTCTTCAGGGGTCGTCGAGAGCTGCACGATCGCGATCACGATCGAGGCCACCAGGCAGACGACGAGCACGATCATCCCGACCTTCCAGATCCAGGGCACGGGGGTAGGGTAGGCATATGGGCCTGGAGAGGGTGGCCGACGGGGTCTGGCTCCTGCGCGGCGATTTCCGCGGGGCGATGAACATCTACTTCCTCGAGGACGGCGAGGGCGTCGTCCAGTTCGACGCCGGCACGAAGGCGATGCGCAGGGCCGCCGCGGCGGAGGCCAGGCAGCTGGGCGGGCTGAAGCGGGTCGTGCTCGGCCACGCCCACGCCGACCACCGCGGCGCCGCCCCCTACCTCGACGCTCCGGTCCAGTGCCACGCCGACGAAGTCGCCGACGCCGAGAGTGACGCCGCGATCCAGCCCTACATGGACCTCTCGCTGCTGCCGGCGCCGGCCCGGGTGATCTACCGCTTCCTGCTGCCGCACTGGGACGGGGGCGCGGTGGCGGTCGACTCGACGCTGGCCGAGGGCGATGAGGTGGCAGGCTTCGAGGTGCTCCATTTCCCCGGCCACGCGCCGGGGTTGATCGGGTTGTGGCGCGAGAGCGACCGCCTGGCGCTGGTCAGCGACGTCGTCTACCTGGTCGACTCGGCACGCTTCAAGCCGCTGCCCGAGGGCGAGGCGAGCGTCCCCCACCCCGCCTTCGCCTGGGACCACCAGCGGGCCAAGCAGTCGGTCCGCCGGCTGGCGGCGCTGGAGCCGAAGGTGGTCGCGACCGGCCACGACCGGCCGCTGCGCGGCGAGAACCTGCGCCGCACCCTGGAGCTCGCCGCCGACAAGCTCTGAGCAAGTGCCATAAGTTGCCGTCCAGATGATCGGGACCTATGTCTCGGCGGCGCTGATCTGCGCCGCCTCGCTGCTGGTGGGCCGGGCGGTGCTGTCGCTGGCCGGCCGCGAGCGCCTCTCGTGGCTGGAGCCGGCGGTCGGCTTCGCCGCGATCCTGACCGTGACCGGGGTTCTGGCGCGGGCTCCGGGTCACGGCACCAGCGCCTCGCTCGGCCTCGCCGCGCTTCTCCTGGTGGCCGCGCTGGTCGTCTGGCGCCTGCCCTACGCAGCGCCCGGAGCCTGGCGGGCCGGGGTCCCGGTGGCGGTCGTGGTCGGCCTGGTGCTGGCGATCCCCTTCGCGGTCAGCGGCCGCTGGGGGCTGCTCGGGGTCGGGTTCAACAACGACCTCGGCCTCCACCTCGCCTGGGCCGAGTGGCTGCGCTCCGGCTTCGGGCCGGCCCCCGACCCCGGCTACCCGCTCGGCCCGCACGGGCTGGCGGTGGCGACCGCGGCGCTGCCCGGGATCGGGCTCGGCCAGGCCTTCATCGGCGAGATCGTCGCGATCGGCGTCCTCACCGGGCTCACCGCGCTGGCCGCGCTCGGCGAGCTGCGACCCGGCCGGCGCCTGCTGGCGGCCGCGCTCGTCGCCCTCCCCTACCTGGCCGCCTCCTACTACGCGCAGGCGGCCTTCAAGGAGACCGCCGAGGCGCTCTTCGTCCTCGCCTTCGCCGCCTTCCTGGTGGCGCCGGGCGAGCCGCTCGCCGGGCGCTGGGGGCGGCTGCGGTTCGTGCTCCCGCCCCTGGCGCTGCTCGGCGGCGTCTTCTTCTCCTACAGCTTCGCCGGCCTCGCCTGGCCGCTGGCGACGCTGGCGCTGTGGAGCCTGACCCGGCCGGCCGTGCGGCGGGCGCTGCGGCCGCGGGCGCTGCTGCGCTTCCTGCTGCGGCCGGCGACCCTGGCGGCGCTCGTCGTCCTCGCCGGCCTGGCGCTGCTCGCCCTGGTCGGCCCCTTCGGCTTCGCCAGCAGCTTCAACAAGGTCGCCGGCAGCAACACCTACGGGCCCGTCAACCCGATCGAGGCGCTCGGCATCTGGCCGGCCTCCAACTACCGCCTCGACGCCGCCGGCGGCGCCGACCTGCCCGGCCTGGCGGGCGCGATCGCGGTCCTGGCGCTGCTGGTCGGCGTCGCCTGGTGGGTCGCCCGCCGCGAAGCGACGATCCCGATCGCGCTCGGCGCCAGCGCCGCCCTCTACCTGCTCTCGCTCCCCTCCAGCGGCGACTACTCGCAGGCCAAGGCGCTGATGATCATGTCGCCGCTGGCAATGCTCGTCGCCGTCAAGCCACTGCTCTGGGAGTTCCCCTCGCTGCGCGGCAGAGGCTCCGGGTCTCCAGCACCCAAGAGCCCTGCCACGCCGGGTGGGGCGGGGGCTGTGGGCCCCCGGTCGGCGCTGGTGCGGGCCGGCTGGGCGGCGCTCACAGTCGTCTTCATCGCCGGCTCGGTCTACTCCAGCTTCCTGGTGCTGCGCGACGCGCCGGTCGGGCCGCCCGGCCACGGCGCCGAGCTGCGGGCCTTCCTGCCGATCGTCCACGGCCAGCCCGTCCTCTACGCCGGCCAGGACCGCTACGCGGCCTACGACCTGCTCGGCGCCGACACCCACGTGCCGCTGGTCGAGTTCCCCGACCCGGCCGTCTCACCCAACTCCGAAAAGCCGTTCGACACCGGCGACGCCTACAGCCCGATCGACTTCGACTCCTTCAACCGCCACACGCTCGACCGCTTCCCCTACGTGATCACCAGCCGGGCGGCCTGGAACAGCCAGGCGCCGCCCAACTTCAAGCGGATCGCGAGCACGCCGTCCTACGTGCTCTGGGAACGAACCGGCAAGGCGCCGCTGCGCCGCCACGTCCTGCTCGAGGGGACCGAGGCCGGCGCCAGGGCGGGCTGCGCCTCGCCGGAGATCCGGATCCTGCTCGGCGAACCGGGCCGCGCCTCACTCTTCCCGGATGCCGTGATCGGGCCGAAAGCCGCCTGGAGCGAGGGCAGCGTGCTCGGCACCGGTGCCGAGACCTCGCAGAGCCTGGCGCTGCCGGCCGGCACCTGGAACCTCTCGATCCAGTACTTCTCACCCTTCGACCTGACGCTCAGCGCGCCCGGCTTCTCCGAGAAGCTCGCGGCCGCGCTCGACGGGCAGCGCCCGAACACGATCAGCCTCGGCAACAACGGGCAGTACTGGCCGGCCGGGCGCTACCGCAGCGACGGCGGCGAGACGCGCTTCACCCTGCGCAGCGCCGACGCCAGCGCCCTGCAGAGCCTGACCGGCTACGACGGCCAGGCCTACGTCGGCGAGCTGGTAGCGGTCCCCGCCAAGCCGCACCGCGAAGTCGCCCTTTCGGAAGCCTGCGACGGCTGGATCGACTGGTATGAAAGCCCCGCGTCGCCCTGACCGGCAGCGGGCTAAGCGCGGGAGCAGCGGGCCTGGTAGATGTTGATGAAGCCGCTGTCGAAGCCGTTCTTGGCGGCGCGCAGGTAGAGGCGCCAGACGCGGATCCGTTCCGGGCCGGCGAGGGCGGTCGCCTTGGGAAGGTCGGCCTCGAGGTTGGCGATCCAGGCGGCGAGCGTCTTCGAGTAGTCGGCGCCGAAGTCCTCGACGTGGTGGGTGACGAAGCCGGCGCGTTCGAGCGCCAGCAGGTTGCGCGAGAGATGCAGCGGGGCGCCGTCGGGGAAGACGTAGCGCTCGGAGAAGGGGCCGGCCTCGGCGTCGGTGTGGCGGAGGCGGGTGATCCCGTGGTTGAGCAGGCGGCCGCCCGGCTCGAGCAGACCGGCGAGGGTGTGAGCGTAGAGGTCGATGTTCGCCGAGCCGACGTGCTCGACCATCCCGATGCTGGCGATCGCGTCGAACTTCTCGCCCGTGGTCGCCAGGTCGCGGTAGTCCATCACCCGGATCTCGACCCGGTCGGCGACGCCGGCCGCGGCGGCGCGCTCGCGCGCCCGCTCGGCCTGCGGCGGGGAGAGCGTGATCCCGACCACGGAGACGCCGTAGCGCTGCGCCGCCCAGATCGGGAAGCCGCCCCAGCCGCAGCCGACGTCGAGCACGCGCTCGCCCTCCTGCAGTGCGAGCTTGCGGGCGACGGTGTCGAGCTTCTCCTCCTGCGCCTGCTCCAGCGTCTTCATCTCGCCGTCGCGCCAGATCGCGCAGCTGTAGACCATCGTCGGCCCGAGGAAGAGCTCGAAGAAGTCGTTGGAGACGTCGTAGTGGTGGCGGACGGCGCGGGCGTCGCGCTCCTTGCTGTGGCGGCGGCCGCTGGGGCGCAGCTCGGCGGCCGGCCGCGGCGGCGGCCGGAAGAGGCCGGCGGCGCGCACGGCGCCCAGCAGCAGCGCCCGCTTGTCGGCGCCGTCCAGCGCCGGCGGCTTCCACTCGTTCAGCAACCCGATCACCGCGTCCATGTCGTCGACGTCGAGCTCGCCGCTGACGTAGGCGCGGCCGAGGCCGAGCTGGCCGGGCGCCATCAGCGCGTGGGCGATCGCCTGCGGGGAGCGGACGCTGAAGACCGGGCCCGCGGCCGTCGCCGGGACCCGCGACCCGTCCCAGAACTCGACCGTGAAGGGTCGCTCGGGCAGGCGCGCTTCGATCTCGCGGCGCAGCGGGGCGGTGTTCGCGAAGGCCATCGCGGGGACCCTACAGCGGCGGCGCGCCGGCCGGAAACGCGCCCCGCGCACGCCCGAGACGGGCCATTGGCCCAATCCCTCAGGCAGGCTTCATCTCCGACCCGTATCATCGCCCCCCCTCATGGCAACCGCGACAGGGCCCCTGCCCTCCGACATCCAGCCGGTCGAGAACGAGACCCGCGACCGGATCATCACCGGGCTCGTCACCGGCGTCCCCTTCGTCGCCCTCGGGCTGGCCGGGTGGCAGGTCTGGGGCAAAGCGCTGCACTGGAGCGACGTCTTCCTCTTCCTCGGCATGTACCTGTTGACCGGGCTCGGGATCACGGTCGGGTTCCACCGCCACTTCACCCACCGCAGCTTCAAAACCCACACCTGGCTGCATGGCCTGCTCGCGATCCTCGGCTCGGCTGCGATCGAGGGCCCGGTGATCTCCTGGGTCGCCGACCACCGCAAGCACCACACCTTCTCCGACCAGGAGGGCGACCCGCACAGCCCCCACGTCGACCACGGCCACGGCTGGAGCGGCGCGATGCGCGGCCTCTTCCACGCCCACATGGGCTGGCTCTTCATCCACACCCAGCGCGGCAACAAGCAGCGCTTCGCGCCCGACCTGCTGAAGGACCCGGTCGTCAGCTGGGTCGACCGCACCTTCCTGCTCTGGGCGACGCTGGGCCTGCTGCTGCCGTTCGCGCTCGGCTGGCTGATCGGCGGCACGATCTTCGCCGGCGTCACCGGCCTGCTCTGGGGCGGCCTCGTCCGGGTCTTCGTCCTCCACCACTTCACCTACAGCATCAACTCGCTCTGCCACGTCTTCGGCAATCGCGACTTCGAGACCACCGACCACTCGCGCAACCTGGCGCTGATCGCGATTCCCACCCTCGGCGAGGCCTGGCACAACAACCACCACGCCTTCCCGACCTCCGCCACCCACGGCCTCGGCCGCTTCCAGGTCGACATCTCGGCCCTGGTCATCGACGGCCTCGAGAAGGTCAACCTGGTTTGGGACGTGGTCCGCGTTTCGCCCGAGCGGATCGCCGCCAAGGCCGTCTGACGCTCTGAGGCGCCTGGACGCTTCGCAGCTCGGCGTCCTCGGTCGCTCCCCTCGGCTCACGCACCCGAGTGCGCTCCCCGCGGCTCGCTCGCTGCGTCCTTGATCTGCGCGGTCCAGGCGCCTCAGAGGGGGAAGCCCTGGGTGACGTCGCTTATCGGCCAGTCGGCGCCGGCCTGGCGCTGTTCTTCCACCGTGTAGGAGCCGGTGGCGACGCCGACGACGCGGATGCCGGCGCCGTGACCGGCCTTGACGTCGCGCGGAGTGTCGCCGACGGCGATCGTCGCGGCGGGGTCGAGCGGGGTGCCGCGCACCTCTCCCCCGCGCTCGACCGCCCGCCTGGTCAGCTCGGTGCGGTCGCGCGAGTCCGAGCCGTAGCCGCCGAAGGAGAAGAAGCGGTTGAGCTCCCCGCGGGCGAGCTTGATCTCAGCCGCCGGTTCGATGTTGCCGGTGACGATGCCGAGCAGGACGCCCTGGTCGGTGAGGCGCTCGAGGGTCTCGGTGATCCCCGGCATCAACCGGTAGCCGGCCGACTCGGCGACGGCGTCGGCGAGGTGGCTGAGGTACCCCTTGATCGCGCGCCCGCGCTCCTCCTCGCTGCCGTCGCGGCCGAGAACGTCGCGGAAGACGATCTCGGCGATTTCCGGGTCGGTCATCCCGGCCCTGGTGTGTTCCTCGATGTTGGCTTCGACCCCCCACTGCTCCGCGAAGGCGCGCTGCCAGGCGACGGCGCCGGCACCGCCGGTGACCAGGAGGGTGCCGTCGATGTCAAAGAGGACCGCGTCGATCGCCATCGCGCGAACCTAGTGGATGACCCGGACCGGCGCCCGCACCGAACCGACCGGGTGGTTCCTAGCGCGCCGGACGGCGCTCGCGGCCCCCGCGCCGGTGGCCGCGGTGGTGCAGGACGCGGGCCCGGCGTGCGTCCAGGGTCTCACCGTGGACGAACCGGAAGCGCCGAGCAGCGCGGCGCGGAGGCCGCGGCGCGGTTTCGGATTCCGGTTCGGCTTCGGCGCCGCCGGCGCTGCCGGCGAGCGTCGCCGACAACGTGGCCGAGGCGCCGCTGACCCGCAAGGTCGCCTGGCGGGCCCCGGTGCCCTCGGGGGCGAAGCGGACGCGCACCGCGCAGCTGGCGCCGGGCGCCAGCTCGGCGCCACTGCACTCATCGCCGCTGAGCGGGAACTGGTCGACGTCGGTGCCGACCACGCTGACGCGGTCGAAGGCCAGCGGCGTCGGGCCGTCGTTGCGGACGACGAACTCGTGCGACGCGCTGCGGGCGCCTCCGGCGACGGCGCCGAAATCGAAGGCGGCCGGCAGCATCGAGGCCGAGGCGGCGACCCCGTCGCCTTCGACCTGGACCATGGTGCCGCCTTCGCCGTCGCCGAAGAAGGCGAGCCGCGCCGCCTTGCGCCCCGCGCTCCGCGGTGCGAAGCGGACGTGGGCCGTGCAGCTGGCGCCCGGCGCGAGCGATACCAGGGTGCAGTTCTCGTCGAGCAGCTCGAAGCTGGCCGCATCGCCGCCGGCGAGTACGCCGATGAAGAACGTTTCCGGCAGGTCACCGGTGTTTTCGAGGGTGATGGCGCGGACCTCACCGGTCCCGCCGACCGTGGCGGCGCCGAGGTCGACCGGGTTTTCCGGCGTTTCAACCCGTGCCGCGCCGCCCTGCCCGGCGAGGGCGGCGTCGAAGGAGGCGCCGTTGACCCAGACGCGCAACGAGGCTTCGTAGGCTTGGCGCTGGTGGGGGTTGAAGGCGACCTGGACCCAGCAGCTCTCGCCCGGCGCCAGCGAGCGCCCCGAGCAGTCCTGTCCGCTGATCCAGAAGGCGTCGTGGCCGGGCCCGGTGATTTCGTCGTTGTTCACCTGGACCAGCGCCTGCCCGGTGTTGCTGACGGTGAAGTTTTCGAAGGCCGTTTCGCGGTTGATCCGCCAGAGGCCGAAGTCGTGGCCGGCCGGCGAGAAGCCGAGGCTCGGTTCGACCGCGGTGCCGCTGATTTCGAACGTCGCCGCAGGCCGCGTGCCGAACTTGACCACCAGTTCGGCGTGCTTTTCGCCGGGGCTGGCCGGTTTCAGCCCCAGCCAGACCTGGCAGCTGGCGCCTTCGCCGAGACCACCGCAGTTGGAGCCCTGGAGGAGGAATTCGCCGGCTTCCCCGCCGACCACGTCGAGGCCTTCGATGTAGACCATCCCTTCGCCTTCGTAGGTCAGCGTGACCGGCTGCGGATTGGACTGCTGACCGGCGGTCGTCGTCTCCAGCACGGTCGGCGACGGGGAGATCGAGAGCGTGCCGTTCCCTTCTTCGGGCGCGGCCGCGGCGCTCGCCGGGAGGGCGGCGCCGACCAGCAGCGCGATGAGGACGAGGACGAGGGGCGCGATCCGCTTCGGCGCGGCAGGGAAGTTCATGGCCGCCGCATCGGCATCCCGACACGGGACCCGCGGCATGGATGGGCATTCCCATCCAAACTGTGTCGGAGCGCCACCGGAAATACATATGAATCACGCATGAAGCTTTCGCCGCGAACGCCTCATCCCCCTCCCCGCGCCGCGGCCGGGGAAGGCGATCGGGCCGGCCGGGGGCGCGGTCAGCTCTCGTGCTCGAGCATGTCGCGCTGGGTCAGCGCGTAGAGCAGGCCGAGCGAGGGCAGGACGAGGATCGCGGCGACGGCGAAGACGCCGAACACCACGTTCAGGGTCGGGTCCGGCGCCGCCGCTTCGCCGATCTTCAGGCCGGTCGGCAGCAGGTAGGGGAACTGGGCCACGCCCCAGCCCCAGATCACGGCCACCACCGCGCCGGCGGCGAGCGGCCGCAGCGGCCGGCGGCCGCCGCGCAGGAGCACGGCGAGCAGGCCCAGGCCGCAGATGGCCGAGACGATGACGAGCGGTAGGCCCTGGTCGACGAGACGATCGAACACGTAGCGGGATTCGGCGTGCAGCTCGACCAGCCCGGCGGCGGCGGCGAGGCCCGCGACCGCGGCCGCCGCCAGCGCCCGCCGCACGAAGTAGCGCTCGAGGTCCTCCTCGCCGGCGCGGCGGGCATCGCCGACGAGGAAGACGGCGGCGAGGTAGGCGGAGGTTGCGACGAACATCGCCCCGGTCAGCAGCGGCAGCGGCGCCAGCCAGGAGGAGAAGGCATCGCCGTTGCCCTCGGCGGGGACGTTGCCGGCAGCGACCGCACCGACCACGGCGCCCATGAAGAACGGCGTCAGGACCGAGGAGAGGGCGAAGGTCGCGCCGGCCGCGCGGCGCTCCTGGAGGCCTTCGACCGACTTGCGGAAGGCGAAGCCGGCGCCGCGCAGGACGATGCCGAGGGCCGCCAGGGCCAGCGGCACGTAGAGGGTGGTCATCACCGCGTAGAAGGCGGGCGGGAAGGCGGTCCAGAGGACGACGAGGCAGAAGATCAGCCAGACGTGGTTGGCCTCCCAGACGGGGGTCAGCGAGCGCTGGATCAGCCGCCGCGGCCGCTCGCCGCGCTCGGGCCCGCCGGCGATCAGGTCCCAGAAGCCGCCGCCGAAGTCGGCGCCCCCGAACAGCGCGTAGAAGGTGACGCCCACCCAGAGGATCGCCGCCGCCGCATCCGCCTTGCTCATCGCGCGGTTCCTTCCGGACGCGTGGCGGCCGCTTTGAACCACAGGTTGGCGACAACCCCCGCCATCGGCATCCCGTGGTTCCTTGCGGACCAGGAGCGACCACAAGGAACCACGAGATTGGAGGGGAGGTGGGGTTCGGTCGTGCGCGGGGTCGGGCGGCGGCTCGCCGGGGCCGGGGTCGGGCGGGGACTCATGCGCCGAGCTCCGCGGTCGGGGGTGAGTAGGGGGCGCCGGCCTCGGCGTCGGCGCCGCCGGTCTCGCGCCAGCGCCGCGACATCCGCCGCAGGACCAGGATCGCGATCGTGCCGAGCGCCGCGTAGACGGCGATCACCACGGCGAAGGCGAACCAGATGCCGCCCGCGTCGGTGACCGCTTCCTCGGTCCGCATGTACCCCTGGACGATCCACGGCTGGCGCCCGACCTCGGTCACGATCCAGCCGCACCAGAGCGCCAGGATCGCGGCGGCGCCGGAGATCGCGACAGCGCGCAGGAACCAGGGCGTGCGCGGGATGTCGCGCCGTTTCCACCACGACCAGCCGAGCCAGAGCCCGAGCAGCAGCAGCGCGGTGCCGATCCCGACCATCGTGTCGAAGGCGAGGTGCAGCAGGGTGTTGGCCGGGGGCCGTTCGTCTTCGGGGATGTCGTTCAGCCCGATCACCTTGGTGTCGGCGCTGAACCCGACCAGGAAGGAGTCGAGGTCGGGGATCGGGATCGCCAGCTTGACCCCGTCGGCGGTGCAGATCCCGCCGACGTACTCGGTCTGGTGGCCGCCGGTTTCCTGGATGCACTCCATGCCGGCGAACTTGGCCGGCTGGTGGTCGGCGACCGCGCGCGCCGCGGTGTCGCCGACGAAGAGCTGGATCGGGGTCGCGATCAGCCCGATCGTCAGCGGGATCAGGAGCCCGAGGCGGTGCAGCCGGTCGCGCCGGCCCTTCAGCATCCCGGCGGCGTAGATCGAGGCGACGAGGAAGCCGACGACCATGTAGGCGGCGAGGATCATGTGCGGCACCTCGTAGCCGGTCGCAGGATTGATCAGGACCTTCCAGGCGTCGGTGTCGACGACTTCGCCGGCGGCGTTCAGCACGAACCCCTGCGGCTGGTTCATCCACGAGTTGGCGGCGACGACCGAGAAGGCGCCGCCGATCCCGGTGATCACCATCGGCACCCCCGACCAGAAGTGCGCCCAGCCCCCGAGCCGCTTCCAGCCGTAGATGTAGATCGCGAGGAAGATCGCCTCGAGGAAGAAGAAGATCCCCTCGATCGCGAAGGCGATCCCGAAGGCGGCGCCGAAGCGGTCCATGAAGTGCGGCCAGAGCAGGCCGAACTCGAAGGTGAGCACGGTGCCGGTGACGGCGCCGACCGCGAAGGTGACCGCCATCGCCTTCGACCAGCGCTTGGCGAGCTCCATCGCGTCGGCGTCGCCCCGCTTCAGCCCGAGGTAGTTGGCGACCAGGATCGTCGCCGGCAGCGCCACCCCGAGGCAGGAGAGGACGATGTGGAAGCCGAGCGTGAACGCCATCTGCTCCCGCGCCGCGAGCAGGTTCGCTGCCGACGCGGCCAGCGGGAGCGCGTCGGGCGAGAGCATCAGGCCGGGACCCTATTCCCCGCGCCGGGCGTTCCTGTAGCGGCGGATCAGGGCGTTGGTCGAGCTGTCGTGGCGCAGCTCGGGCTCCTGGTCGGCCTCGAGCTCGGGGATGATCGCCTGGGCCAGCACCTTGCCCAGCTCCACCCCCCACTGGTCGAAGGAGTCGATCCCCCAGATCGCCCCCTGGGTGAAGACGCTGTGCTCGTAGAGCGCGACCAGCGAGCCCAGCGTCCGCGGGTCGAGGCGCTCGGCGAGAATCGTGTTCGAGGGTCGGTTGCCCTCCATCACCCGGTGCGGCACGACCGCCTCCGGCGTCCCCTCCGCGCGCACCTGCTCGGCCGTTTTGCCGAAGGCCAGCGCCTCGCCCTGGGCGAAGACGTTCGAGATCAGCAGGTCGTGGTGGTTGCCGAGCGGGTTGTTGGTCTGGAAGAAGCCGATGAAGTCGCAGGGGATCAGCCGCGTTCCCTGGTGGATCAGCTGGTAGAAGCTGTGCTGGCCGTTGGTCCCGGGCTCGCCCCAGAAGATCGCGCCGGTGTCGTAGTCGACGCGGGCGCCGTCGAGGGTGACGTGCTTGCCGTTGGACTCCATCGTCAGCTGCTGCAGGTAGGCGGGGAAGCGCTTCATGTACTGGTCGTAGGGCAGCACGGCGCAGGTCTGGGCGCCGAAGAAGTCGCCGTACCAGACCGCGAGCAGCCCCATCAGCAGCGGCAGGTTCGCGCCGCTCGGCGCCTCGCGGAAGTGCTCGTCCATCGCGTGGAACCCGGCCAGCAGCTCGGCGAAGCGCGCCGGCCCGATCGCCAGCATCGTCGAGAGCCCGATCGCCGAGTCCATCGAGTAGCGGCCGCCGACCCAGTCCCAGAAGCCGAACATGTTCTCGGTGTCGATGCCGAACTCCGAGACGCCCTCGGCGTTGGTCGAGACGGCGACGAAGTGCTTGGCGACCGCCGCCTCCTCGCCGCCCAGGCCGGCGAGGCTCCACTCGCGGGCGGTGCGGGCGTTGGTCATCGTCTCCAGCGTCGTGAAGGTCTTCGAGGAGACGATGAAGAGGGTCTCGGCGGGGTCGAGGTCGCGGGTCGCCTCGGCGAAGTCGGTCCCGTCGACGTTGGAGACGAAGCGGAACGTCATCTCCCGGCGGCTGTAGAAGCGCAGCGCCTCGTAGGCCATCACCGGGCCGAGGTCGGAGCCGCCGATGCCGATGTTGATGACGTTGCGGATCGGCCTGCCGGTGTGGCCGGTCCACTCGCCCGAGCGCACCCGCTCGCAGAAGGCGCTCATCCGGTCGAGCGTCTCGTGCACCTCCTTGACGACGTCGACCCCGTCGACGATCAGCGAGCGCCCGCGCGGCATCCGCAACGCCACGTGCAGCACGGCGCGGTCCTCGGAGACGTTGATGTGCTCGCCGGCGAACATCGCTTCGCGGCGCTGCTCGACGCCGCGCTCGCGGGCCAGCTCGCCGAGCAGCATCAGGGTCTCGTCGGTGAGCCGGTTCTTGGAGAAGTCGAGGAAGAGGCCGGCGCCGTCGGCGACGAGGCGCTCGCCGCGCTCGGGGTCGGCGGCGAACAGCTCGCGCAGGTGCGTTCCCCGCAGCTCCTCGTAGTGGGCCCGCAGCCTGTCCCAGGCGGGAACCTGCCGGAGCCCGCTCAAGGCTGTCTCCCCCCGCTCATCGCTTTCCCCCCGCGGCGCCTCAGCCCGCCGCGACCCCGGGCTGGGAGGAGATCGACTCGAGCAGGTCTTCCCAGGACTTGACGAACTTGTCCTTACCCTCCTCCTGCAGCTGCTGGGCGAGGGCGTCGACGTCGATGCCCGCTTCGCCGAACTCCTTCAGCACCAGCTCGCAGCTGCCGCCGTCGGCGGGCACGAGGTCGCCGATCCGACCGTGGTCGGCGAAGGCCAGCAGGGTCTTCTCGGGCATCGTGTTGACCGTGAACGGCGAGGCGAAGCCCTCGATGTAGAGGGTGTCGGGGGCCTCGGGATCCTTGGTCCCGGTGCTCGCCCAGAGCAACCGCTGCGGCCGCGCGCCGAGGTTCTGCAGGCGCCGCATCCGGTCGGAGGCGAGCAGCTCGTTGTAGGCGCGGTAGGCGCGGAACCCGACCGCCAGCCCGAGCCGGTCCTTGAGCTCGGCCGGCACCGTCTCGGCGACGGCGACGTCCCAGCGCGACATGAAGATCGAGGCCACGGAGGCGACGAAGGGGTCGAGGCCCGCCTCGATCCGCCGTTCGATCCCCTTCATGTAGGCGTCGGCGGCAGCCAGGTACTGGTCGGCGTCGAAGAGGAGGGTGACGTTGACGGGGATGCCGGCGAAGATCGTCTCCTCGATCGCCGGCAGCCCGGCCGGGGTCCCCGGGATCTTGATGAAGAGGTTGTCGCGCTGGCCCTTGGCGTGCAGCGCCGCGGCCTGCTCGATCGTCGCCTCGGTCTGGTCGGCGAGCAGCGGCGAGACCTCCAGCGAGCAGAACCCGTCGACGCCGGCGGTGCGGGCGTGGACGTCGGCGAACAGCGTGCAGGCGTCCTGCAGGTCGGCCACGGCGAGCTCGAAGAAGATCCGCTCCTGCACGTTCTCGCCGATCCCCTCGCCGGCCTCGGCGCTCGACGCCACTTCGGCGATCTGCTGGTCGTAGGCGTCGCCGGCGGAGATCGCCGCGTCGAAGATCGTCGGGTTCGAGGTCAGGCCGGTTACCGAGAGCTCGTCGATGTAGCTCTTCAGGGTGCCGTCGCCGAGCATCGTCCTGGTGATGTTGTCGAGCCAGAGGCTCTGCCCCAGCTCGTGCAGCTTCGCGGTGGGCTTCATCAGAGTGCCTCCTTCGCCTTCGCGGCGATCTGGTCGGGGGTGAAGCCGAACTCGGCCTCGACGTCCTTGAACGGGGCCGACTGGCCGAAGGTGTGCATGCCGAGGATCACGCCCTCGTCGCCGACGTAGCGCTCCCATCCCAGGGTAGCGGCCTCCTCGATCGCGACCCGCTTCTTCACCGCCGGGGGCAGCACCGAGTCGCGGTAGGACTGCTCCTGGCGGTCGAAGACCTCCCAGCAGGGCAGGCTGACGACGCGGGTGCGGTGGCCTTCGGATCGCAGCTGCTCGTGGGCGAAGACGGCGAGCGAGACCTCGCTGCCGGTGGCGATCAGGATCAGCTCCGGCTCGCCCTCGCAGTCGGCGAGCACGTAGCCGCCCTGCTGCAGTCCCGCGGCCGGCGCGTAGCGGGAGCGGTCCAGCACCGGCACGTTCTGGCGGGTGAGGACGAGCGCGACCGGGTCGTGGGTCCGGTTCAGCGCCAGCCGCCAGGCCTCGGTGACCTCGTTGGCGTCGGCCGGGCGGACGACGTCGAGGTGCGGGATCGCCCGCAGCGAGGCGAGCTGCTCGATCGGCTGGTGGGTCGGACCGTCCTCGCCGAGCCCGATCGAGTCGTGGGTGAAGAGGTGGATGACCGGCAGCTCCATCATCGCCGAGAGCCGCAGGCCGGGCCGGGCGTAGTCGGAGAAGGTCAGGTAGGTCGACCACAGGGGCCGCAGCTTGCACAGCGACATGCCGCTGCAGGCGGTGACGGCGGCGTGTTCGCGGATCCCGAAGTGCAGCTGGCGCCCGCCGAAGCTGCCCGGCTCGAAGTTCTCGGCGCCGTCGAAGGTGAGCCGGACCGAGGTCGAGTCGGTGAGGTCGGCCGAGCCGGCGATCAGCCAGGGCACCCGTTCCCCGATCGCGTTCTCGACCTTGTTCGAGGCCTTGCGGGTGGCGAGGCCCTTCTCTTCGTCGGCCTCGAAGCTCGGCAGCCCCTCGTCCCAGCCCTCGGGCAGGCCGCGGCGCTGCATCGTCTCGACCACCTCGGCGTGGCCGGAGGCGGCGAGCCGCTCCCGCCAGGCGGCGCTTTCCTCGGCGCCGCGCTTGCCGAGCACTTCGGCGAAGCGCTCCTGGACGCCGTCGGGGACGAGGAACTGGGCGTCCTCGGGCCAGCCGTA
>JAXLTA010000029.1:0-36655 GCA_046330305.1 Solirubrobacterales bacterium
TCGTCCTGCACGAGCTGCTCGGCCAGGCCGACGTCAAGAACTATGACGGCTCCTGGACCGAGTGGGGCAACCTGGTCGGCGCGCCGATCGAGAAGGGCACCTAGACCATGGCGCATTCCGCCTCAAAGGAAGAAATGTCGTAACACGATATTTTGGGGGGGTGAGTACCGCCCGCCCCCCGTCGCCCCACCATCTGGGCGACTTTGAGACGACTCCCCGGGTGCTGTTCGTCGCCGCCCTGGCGGTGCCGATCGGCGCCCTCAGCGCCGGCGTGGCCTGGTGCCTGCTGCGGCTGATCGGCCTGATCACCAACGCCGTCTTCTATCAGCGACTTGGCACCGCCCTCGTCGCTCCCGGCGAAGGCCATCATTCGCCGCTATTGATCCTGCTTGCGCCGGTCTGTGGCGGTCTCGTAATCGGCCTGATGGCGCGGTTCGGCTCGGAGAAGATCCGCGGCCACGGCATCCCCGAGGCAATCGAATCGATCCTCATCTCGGGCAGCCGGGTGCAACCGCGGGTGGCCCTCCTCAAGCCGCTCGCATCGGCCGTTGCGATCGGCACCGGTGGCCCGTTCGGCGCCGAGGGCCCGATCATCATGACCGGCGGCGCCCTCGGCTCGATCTGGGCGCAGCTGCTGCATCTGACTGCCGACGAGCGCAAGACGCTGCTCGCCGCCGGTGCCGCCGCCGGCATGGCCGCGACCTTCAACGCGCCGCTGGCGTCGGTGCTCCTGGCGGTCGAGCTGCTGCTTTTCGAGTGGCGCCCGCGCAGCTTCGTCCCCGTGGTCGCCGCGGTGGCGGTGGCGACCGTGGTGAGAGTGCCGATGCTGGGCAGCGGAGCCCTGTTCCCGGCTCCTTCCGGAGCCCTGCACCTCGATGCCGCGGCGTACGGGCTCTGCGTCGCCTCGGGAATCGTCGCCGGGCTGCTGGCGCTGGCCGCGACCACCCTCGTCTACCTCTCCGAGGACACCTTCCAGCGGCTGCCGGTCCACTGGATGTGGTGGCCGGCGATCGGCGGCCTCGTCGTCGGCATCGGCGGCCTGATCGTGCCGCAGGCACTCGGGGTCGGCTACAACGTGATCGAAGCCGAGCTCGACGGCTCGATCGGCCTCAACCTGATCGTGGGCATCCTCGTCGTCAAGACCGCGATCTGGTCGCTCTCGCTCGGCTCGGGAACCTCGGGCGGGGTGCTGGCGCCGATGCTGATGGTCGGCGGCGCGCTGGGAGGGCTCGAGGCGGCGGTGTTCCCGCCCGTCGCCCCCGGCTTCTGGCCGCTGGTCGGCCTCGCAGGCGTGCTCGGCGGCGTCATGCGCTCGCCGCTGACCGGGGTCGTCTTCGCGATCGAGCTGACCCACCGCTACGAAGCGCTGCTGCCGCTGCTGATCGGCGCTACCGGCGCCTACGTCGTCTCGATCCTCGTCCTGCGGCGCTCGGTGCTGACCGAGAAGATCGCCCGCCGCGGCCTCCATCTGACCCGCGAATACAGCATTGACCCGCTCGAGGTGCTCTTCGTCGCCGAGGTGATGGGCGAGCCGGACCGCGCCGCAACCGCGCCGCCCGCGAGCGACGGCACTGTCGCCCACCCCGACGACACGCTCCGGCACGTCGCCTACCTGATGGCCGAGCGGGGCACGACCCGCCTGCCGGTGGTGAGGCGGGACGACCACGGCGAGGTCGTCGGGAGCGTGACCCTGGAGCAGCTGCTCCAGGGGCGCCTGAAGGATCTAGAGGAGGAGCGCCGTAGCGAACGCGTCCTCAGCCCACGCCAGCTGATCGGGATCGGTTCCGGCGAGGATGTGACTCGTGATCCCTGACGACGCCCGGATGGGGCAGAGCGACTACACCCGGCTGCTGCGCTTTCGCAGCGAGCTGCGCCGCTTCCTGCAGTGGAGCGAGGAGCAGGCGAAGGCGGAGGGCGTGACCCCCGGTCAGCACCAGCTGCTGCTCGCGGTCAAGGGCCACGACGACCCAGGCGGGCCGACGGTCGGCGAGGCCGCCGAGTACCTAGCGCTCCGCCACCATAGCGCCGTCGGCCTGGTCGACCGGGCCGAGGCCGGCGGCCTGATCGAGCGCGTCCGCGACCCCGAGGACCACCGGATTGTCCACCTTCGGCTTACCGCCGAGGGCGAGCGGATCATTCACCGCCTCTCCTCTGCGCACCTCGAAGAGCTGCGCCGGATCAGCTCCTTCGCCCTGCCCAGCTCAACGGACCTCAGTCAATCCGTTTGAGCCTCTCGCGAGCGGTCACCGTGAGCGAGCGGCTCGCGCCCTCCCCCTCGCCGGCCCCGGGCTCGACCCGGTCCCTCGCCGTAAAGAACCCGGATGGAGCGCTGAGTCGAGAGGCGCATCATCGTCCCGATGCCCGCCCCTCCCAGGCAAACCCTTCCCTGAGAACTGGTCAAGGTTGCCGGCGATGAAGGAGGTTGAACGGCCACGGGTGATACAGGGCGGGATGGGCGTCGCCGTCTCGGGCTGGCGGCTGGCTTCGGCAGTTTCCCAGCTGGGTCAGCTCGGGGTGGTGTCAGGCACGGCGCTGGCGATCGTCCTCGCGCGGGGGCTGCAGGACGGCGATCCAGGCGGACATCTACGACGCGGGCTGGCGGCGTTCGCCGACCGTGGCGTTGCCGCCAGGATCCTCAGCCGCTACCTTCGCCTCGGCGGCCGCGGTGCCGGCCGCGGCTACCGCTCGGTCCCGGTGCCGCGAAAGAGGTCGAGCCGCCACCTGCTCGAGCTGACCGTCGCGGCCAGCTTCGTCGAGGTTTTCCTCGCCAAGGAGGGACACGACCGGCCAGTCGGGATCAACCTGCTCGAGAAGATCCAGATCCCTACTCTGCCCTCGCTGTACGGCGCGATGCTGGCCGGCGTCGACTGGGTGCTGATGGGGGCGGGAATCCCGCGCTACGTTCCCGCCGCGCTGGAGTCGCTCGCCGGCCACCGGCCGACGACGCTACCCCTCTCGGTCGAGGGCGCCGCGGCGGAGGACGACCACACGCTCTCGTTCGAGCCGCGCGGCGTCCTGCCGGGATGGCGGGAGCCGCTCACGCCGCCCCGCTTCGTCGCGATCGTCAGCTCTAACGTCCTCGCCACCCACCTGGCACGCGACGAGCGGAGCCGCCCGTCCGGCTTCGTCGTCGAGCGACCCACCGCGGGCGGCCACAACGCGCCGCCGCGGGGATCTCTGCGCCTGGACGACGGGGGCGAGCCGGTCTACGGACCACGCGACGAGGTCGACCTCGGCCACCTGCGGGAGCTCGGCGTGCCCTTCTGGCTGGCAGGCGGCTACGCCCATCCGAGAAAGCTGCGCGAGGCGCTCGCCGAGGGAGCCCAGGGCGTGCAGGTGGGCACCGCATTCGCGCTCTGTGAGGAGTCCGGGCTGGACCCAGTCCTGAAGCGGCGCGCCCGCGAGCATGCGGCGGCGGGGGACCTAATCGTGCGCACCGATCCACTCGCCTCGCCGACCGGCTATCCGTTCAAGGTCGCGCAACTGGCGGGGACCGTGTCCGACCCGGAGGTCCGGGCGGCGCGGCAGCGGCGCTGCGACCTCGGCTACCTGGCGACGCCGTACCGGAAGGCCGGCGGTGAGATCGGCTACCGCTGCCCCGCTGAGCCGGTGGACGACTACGTCTCCAAAGGCGGCCAGGCGGCCGATACAGCGGGGCGCATCTGCCTGTGCAACGGGCTGGCCGCCGCCGCGGGCGTCCCCCAGCGCCGCCGCCCCGGTGGCGCCGAGCCGGCGCTGCTTACCCTCGGCGACGACGCCGGTGCGGTCCTCGCGGCGCTCTCGCCCAACGGGCGGCCATACCACGCCGAGGACGTCGTCCGCTACCTCCTTCCCTGAACGCTGAACGGGCGCCGGCAGGACTGCGGGTCGCCCCAGCTAGGACCGCGGCGCGCCGAGCCGCTCGCGCAACTGCGGGAAGAGAACGTTGTTCTCCTCGTGGATGTGCTGGTGCAGGTCGCGTTCGAGGCGCTCCAGCGAGGCCAGGAGGACTCCGTGAGTCGTGCACAGCGCCTGCTCGGGGCGATAGCCGTCCATCAACCGGCGGATGACCTCGAGGGTGTCGTCGACGTTGGCATGAGCGGTCTCGTGCATCGCCAGCTGCGGCATCGTCGCCTCCCCGGCGGCGCCTTCCTCGAGGGCGCGGCAGAGCGGGAACAGCGCTCGCTCCTCGTTGTCGATGTGTTCGATCAGCCCCTGCCGCAGGCCAGTGAACTCGACCTCGACGTCCTCCAGCTCCGGCACCGTCCCGCCGTGCCGGCTCACCACCTTCCCGAATAGCTCAGCGATCCGGGGAAGCTCCTCGCGCAGGTAGGCGTGGTGGACCTCGACGATGTGGTCGCAGAGCTCGGTCAGCGAGGCGTCGCGCCAGTCGGGCTCGGCGTCCGGGTCCACGTCATAGCCGGCAGCTTCGAGTGCCGTCGCCACCGCTCGCGGGTCGAGGCCGCGCCGCGCGGCCGCCTCGGCGAGGCTGCTCTGCCCGCCACAGCAGTAGTCGAGCTGGAAGTCCTCGAGGGTGCGCACTCTCCCCGGCTGCTCGAGCACGAGCTCTGCAAGCGTCCGGGCGGGGTCGACGACAGTCATCTCACGGGTCTCCTCTCGGTCGAGTTCGATCAGCAGCAATGATCGAACTCGACCGGGGGCATTCCATCCGGTCAGTTCCCGCGCGACCACCGTGCCGCCCCCGCCGGGGACGCGGGGCGTCCCGGCCGGGGCGGGAGCCGGGCTCACGAGGACGGCGCGCGCTCGCCCGCCGCCAGCACGATTCGGCGAACTCAGGTGGCTGCTCGGCGACGAGCTCGGAGAGCTCGTCGCCGCTGCGCACTCGGCCCGGGCCGAGTGCAGCAGGCGGGTCTCAGACGCCACCTATCCCCGGCCAGGCGCGGATGCCGCGAGCTCCTCAATCCGGTCGAGGTCCCCGATCACAGCGGCTTGGGCGAGGTAGAGGGCCTCGACACGACCGGAGCCGAGCTCCGCAAGCAGCTGCGGGAAGAGGGCGCCCTGTTCGTAGCGGAAGTGGGGGCTCGGCGGCGGCCTTCAGCTGACGCACCAGGGAGATAACACGGACGGCCCGGCCCTCCTCGCTGGCCGCCTCAATCTGGGCCAGGAGGTCGAGCAGGTGGCGATGCTCGGCCTGGGCGACGGCGTCGAGGCGCTCCACGGGCGTCGTCTCCGTCTCCTCCCCGTGCTCGATCGCCGGCACTAGGCGGTCGAGCCAGGCCGGCATCCACCACCAACCAGGGGCGACGGGTGGCAGCGGACCTCATCCGGTTGTCCACGCAGCGGTCATTTCATACATACGTACGTATAGATCTATACGGGCGTACATAGGCTGTGCGGATGGCCGCGCAGCCTGACCGGCGTCACAGAGAGCTCCTGCTGGAGGCGGCGATCGAGTCGCTGCAGACCAATGGCTACGCACGCACCTCCCGCGATCTCGTCGCCCTCTCGGGCACCAGCCCTGCCTCGATCGGCTACCACTTCGGCTCCAAGGAACACCTGCTCAACGTCGCCGTGACCGAGGCATTCCAGCGCTGGCTGAAGCCTGATCGAGCTTGCCGCCATCCCGGGGCCGGCGACGCCGCTGGAGCGCCTTGGCCGGACCCTGTACGGGCTAATCGGCACGCTCGAGAAGAACCGGCCGCTGATCTCCTCGTGCCTGGAGGCCTGGGCGCAGCTGGCCCACTCGGAGGACCTGCGGGCGGAGATGGTTAGCAGCTACGAGGACTTCCGCCTGGCGATCGCGGCGACCACCCGGGAGGCCTTCGCCGAGATCGGCACCGGGGAGGTAGACGCCGACGCGTTGGCGGTGCTGGTCATCGCCCTCTTCGACGGCCTGCTCGTCCAGTGGCAACTGCAGCAGGACGAGGTCCCCGACGGACCGCGCCTGCTCGCCGCCGCCGGGGACGCCGCGCTGGCGCTCGCGCGGACCGCCGGGTAGGCGCCGCGCAGGTCGGGGGCATTCCCCGCCACCCCCGCGGGCCGCGCACGGATTGCGCCACAACTCCGAGGGCCGAGGATGGGGAGATGCTCAGCGTTAGCCGCCTGCTCAATCGCCAGGTCGGGCCCGCAGACGCGCTCCGCTACGGGCGCCGCGCGGGAGCGGGGCCCGCCCACCTCCTGCATTACTCCCGCGACAAGAAGCCGGTCGTGGTGTGGAACGTGACCCGCCGCTGCAACCTCCACTGTGGCCACTGCTACGCCGACTCCCACGATCGCGAGTACCCGGGTGAGCTGGATACCGGTGAGGGCCGGCGGCTGCTCGCCGAGCTGGCAGATTTCGGCGTCCCCACAGTCCTCTTCTCCGGCGGCGAGCCGCTGCTGCGAGACGACCTGCTCCAGCTCGCCGCCGAGGCCCGGCGACTGGGGATGCGGACCGTGCTCTCGACCAACGGGACCCGCATAGACGGGGGGACGGCCGCGGCGATCGGCGCCGCCGGCTTCTCGTACGTCGGGGTCAGCCTCGACGGGATCGGCCCCCTCAACGACAAGATGCGCGGCAGCCGCGGCGCATTCGACGCTGCCCTGGCCGGAATCCGCGCCACCCGCGAGGCCGGCGTCCGCACTGGCGTCCGTTTCACCGTCCACGCCGGCAACCGCGCCCATCTCGGGCCGATCTTCGAGCTCGCCGAGGCCGAGCGCGTCAACCGGCTCTGCGTCTACCACCTAGCCTACGCCGGCCGCGGTGGCCGCATGCGCCGACACGATCTCGCGCCGACCGAGACGCGAGCCGCCGTCGAGGAGGTATTCGACCGCACCGAAGACCTGGGGCAGCGAGGCGTCGAGCTCGAGGTGCTGACCGTCGACAACCCAGTCGACAACGTGCTGCTGCTGGAGCGCCTGCGGCGCGCCGACCGGGCCCGTGCCCGCGAGGTCGAGCAGATGCTGCGCTGGAACGGCGGCAACCAGTCCGGGGTCGCGATCGCGGCGGTCGACCCGCAGGGAGGCGTCCACCCGGATCAGTTCTCATGGCAGGTGATGGCCGGGGACGTGCGCACTCGCCGCTTCGCGGAGATCTGGAACGACCAGAACCCCGTCCTTGCCCCCTACCGGCGCCGGCCGCGGAAGCTCGGTGGGCGCTGCAGCGAGTGTCGCTTTGCCTCCCTCTGCAATGGAGGGCTGCCGGCGCGGGCGCTCTCAGCCTGGGGCGACCCCTGGGGCCCGGACCCCGCCTGCTACCTGACCGACGAGGAGATCGCCCTATGAGCGAGACGGTGGAGGCGGCAACCCGTGCCCGGGCGGAGCGCGACGGGCGCCTCGCCGGGCTGGACTTCGATCGCGCCCCGTTCGTGATCGCCTGGGAGCTGACCCGGGCCTGCGCCTATGCCTGCGCCCACTGCCGGGCGGACGCCCAGCCGCGCCGCGATTCTGGCGAGCTCAGCACCGTCCAGGCGCTGGAGCTGGTCGACGAACTCGCTGGCTTCGGCAACCGTCCGATCCTCGTCCTGACCGGCGGCGATCCCCTGATGCGGCGCGACGTCTTCGAGATCGCGGCCCACGCCAACCGGCGCGGGCTACGGGTCGCGCTGACGCCGACCGCGACGGCGCTCACCACGCCCACGCGCCTGGTCGAGGCACGCTCGGTCGGCGTGCGCCGCGTCGCCTTCAGCCTCGACGCGCCCGTGTCCCGCCCACATGATCGCTTTCGCGGGTTCCACGGTTCCTTCAAGCGAACGCTGGCAGCGATCGAGGCCGCCGCGGAAGCCGGCCTCCCACTGCAGGTCAACACCACGGTCTGCGCCCAGAACGCCGCCTCCCTCAAGTACATGGTGCCGATGATCGCCGGGCTCGGTGCAGTCCAGTGGTCGGTCTTCTTCCTCGTCCCGACCGGTCGCGGCAGGCGTCTCGGCATGCTCTCGGCGGACGGCCACGAGCGCCTGATCCGGTGGCTCGACGGCGCTGCCGCCGAGCTCCCCTTCGACGTCAAGATCACCGCCGCGCCGCAGCACCGCCGGATCGCCCTCGAACGCTCCGGCGGCGGCCCCCTGGCGGGTGCCGGCTATCGCTTCGCCGATGGCCTGCGCCGACCCGCCAAGGGCGTTAACGACGCCCGCGGCTTCATGTTCGTCTCTCACCGCGGCGAGGTGATGCCGTCCGGCTTCTTGCCGCTCTCGGCCGGGCGGGTGACGTCCGGAAGCGCCGTCGACCTCTACCGGGACTCGCCGCTGTTCCGCGCCCTGCGCAACCCCGAGCGCCTTCGCGGTAAGTGCGGGGCCTGCGAGTACAGGGAGGTATGCGGCGGCAGCCGCGCCCGCGCCTACGCGGTCAGCGGCGATTCGCTCGGGCCCGACCCGAGCTGCCCCTACCAGCCCGGTCAGGCGGGTGGGACCGCGTCGCCATTGGCCGCTTCCAACTCCAGTGCCAAGGCGTCCGGGGGTGGCCCACCGGGGACTCCCTGAAGCGCGAGAAACGGGCCGAGGCGGCGCCCGGCGATCTTTACCGGGGGCCACCAGATCGCCTCCTCGGCGACCGTCGAGCGCGCCGGCGCGCCGCGCCGCACCTCGGCCCGCAGATAGCGCGGGGCGCGGCCGGTAAGCAGCAGCCCGCGCAGCACCGGGCGAAACGGAGCCGGCTCGATCGCGGCGCCGAGATCGGCGGCGATCGACTCGGCGGCGGCGTCAGCCTGCTGGGCGGCGATCCCGCCCTGCTTGAGGGGGAACGTGGTGACGTCGCCGGCACCGTAGATCCCGTCGAGGCCGGGCAGGCGCCCGTGCTCGTCGACCGGCAGGAACCCACCCTCCCCCTGCGGCAGCCCGGGGATCGCCGGAGCGAGCAGGCGCGGCAGGGCGACGACCGCGTCCGCGGCGATCTGCTCGCCGGCGTCGAGAACCAGCCGGCCGGGCTCGGCTCGCAGTGGCACGGCGCTGTGGAAGGCGATCCCGCGCAGCTCCAGCATCTCCTCGACGGCAGCGCTCGAGCGGGCGCCAAAGGCATCGACCGGACGCGGCTCCGGGGTGACCAGCGCGATCTCGATCCCGAGCTCGCGCTCGGCGAGGTGGGCGCTGGTCATCAGCGCCAGCTCGTAGACCGGCAGCGACCAGGTGACTCCCGCCGGGACGGCGAAGACGAGCCGGCGAATCGACCCCTCGACGGCCTCGCGCAGCAGCCGCCGCAGATCCGCGTTCGCCCGCGGCCCGGAGAAGGTAACCGCCCCGGCGAGGGCGCTGCGCCGGCGGGCGCCGATCGCGACGAGCAGAGCGTCGAAGGAGACCAGCTGGCCGGACGCGGTGCGCGCCTCGCGTCTGGCCGGGTCGACTGCCGCGAGCGCGTCGACGATAGGCTCGACCCCGCGTTCGCGCATGATTTCGGTCAACTCGAAGCGGTGGGCGCGGCCGAGGTCGAACGGTTCGGCGACCGCGAGCGGTGTGTACTCGAAGCGACGTCTGGGGGTCAGCAGGGCGATCGCGAGCCGGTCGGCGGCCAGCTCCTGCAGCGCCAGCACCGCCTCCAGGGCGGCGACGCCGCCGCCGGCGACGAGCACGCGGGAGGGGCTTCTCAACGGCGGCTCCCGACCGGGGCCGGCTGGGCTCCGTGGGACGCCTCGGCACCGCCCGACGCGCTGGCCAGCGTCAACGCCAACCCGGCGCACATCCAGGCAAATGCGACGAGGAAGACGAAGGCCATCACGTAGGTGCCGCTGGCGTCCTTGACGAGGCCGAGCACGAGGGGCGGGAAGAAGCCGCCCAGCCCACCGGCGGCGCCGACGATGCCGGTCGCCGCGCCGGTCGCTTCCGGGAAGAGCAGAGGGACCAGCTTGAAGACGGCGCCGGCGCCGAGTCCTAGAAAGAAGGCCATCGAGAGGCAGATGATGGTGACGGGGACGATCTGGGGATCGACCGAAGCCTGCCAGGCGAGGCCGACGGCGTCCAGGCCGATGCCGCAGAGGGCGACGGTCGCGACCGCGTAGCCGCCGAAGCGGTCGGAGAGCCAGCCGCCGATCGGCCGCGCCACCACCGCCGCCATCACGACGAACCCGGCGGTGCGCAGGCCGGCGTCGGTAAGCGAATAGTCGAACCAGTCCTTGAGCAGCTTCGGCAGATAGATCGACATCGCGACGAAGCCGCCGAAGGTGACGAAGTAGAAGAGCGAGAGCTGCCAGAGCCTGGGGAGGATCTTCACCACATCCCGCCACGGGGTCGGCTCGTGATGGGCCTTGCGGGCGTCGCGGGCGAGGGCGAACCAGACCACCGCGAAGGCGGCGAGGAAGATCGCGTAGATCACTCCGGCAGCCCCCCGCCCCGGCCCAGAGAACAGCGCCGGCATCGCGAACGCGGAGGCCGCCGTGCCGGCGGTGCCAACGCCGTAGATGCCGACCGCCCAGCCCTGGCGCCCCGGCGGGAACCAGGAAGCGACGAAAGGGACGCCGATCGCGAACGAGGCGCCGGAGACCCCGAGCAGGAGGCCCGCCACGAGCAGCAGCGGGTAGCTGCTGACGGTGCCGACCAGCAGCGGCGGCACCGCCGCGAACAGAAGCATCAAGGTGAACATCACGCGACCGCCGTGGCGATCGGTGAGCCGTCCGAGCGGGATCCGCAGCACCGACCCCAGCACCACCGGGATCGCGATCATGATCGCCGTCTCGGTGTTCGACAGCCCGAGCTGGTCCTGCAGCTTCGGTGCGATCGGCGCCAGCATCCCCCAGGCCGCGAAGCAGAGGAAGAAGGCGAGCGTCGCCAGGATCATCTCGACGATCGGCATGTTTTTCGATTCTGCTCGGTCGTGTCTCATGGGACGCTCCTGGTCTCGGCTCGGGGATTGACCGCCGCGGCCGGCAGGGCGGCGCGGCGGCGGTAGAGGATCGGGCTGCGGCGCAGATAGGCGAGGGGGACCGACCAGGCGTGGACGAGCCGGCTGAACGGCCACAGCGCGAACAGCGAGAAGGCGGCAAGCGCGTGCAGCTGGTAGATCAGCGGCGCGCCCGACATCAGCGCCGGGTCGGGATCGAACATGAACAGCCCGCGGAACCACGGGCCGACCGTCTGCCGGTAGTCGTAGCCGCCGCCCAGCAGGTTGATCCCGATCGTCTCCCACATACCGCTGAAGATCACGACTCCCAGCACCAGGTAGGTGAGGCGGTCGGCGCGGGTGGTCGTCCGCCGCACCCGCGGCACCCGCAGGCGCCGCAAGAGCAGGACCGCGAAGCCGGCGGTCATCGCCAGCCCGGCGCTGGTGCCGGCGGCGACGGAGACCGCGTGGTAGAGACCCTCGGAGACGCCGACCGCCTCGGTTGCCGACTCCGGGACGAGGAGCCCGAGCACGTGGCCACCGATCACGGCGAGCAGGCCGAAGTGGAAGAGCAGGGCCCCGACCCGCAGCAGGCGGCGCTCGAGCAGCTGGGTCGAGCGGGTCGTCCAGGTCAGCTTGCCGCTGCGAAAGCGCCAGACGTGGCCGACCGCGAAAACCGCCAAGCAGGCGTAGGGCACGCCGACCCAGAGAGCCATCGCGCCGCCGCTCATCTCGCCACCCCACAGGCAGCGGGCATCACCTCGGGCGGCGCGAAGGGCTCCAGCCCGACCGTCTCCACCGGCGGTCCGGCGACGGCGATCCGGCGCGCATCGTCGAGATCCTCAGCGCTCGCCTCCGGCAGCGACTCGCAGACGGCGTCGAGCAGCGGCGCGAAGGGACTGTCCTCCTCGTGCAGCGCCGAGCGCACCACCTCCAGCGCGGGGCGGAAGTCGCAGAGCACCCCAACGCCCGCCTGCGGCGCAAGGTCGGCGAACTCGAGTGCGACCGGCAGGTGGTCGGGGAGCATTCCCTCGGCCAGCTCGAAGCCGGCCTCGCGGTAGGCGCGCTTGAGGTGCAGCATCGCCATCCCCCGCTGGCGGCGGTCGCCGTAGGCATGGAAGCTGAGATAGAGGGTCGCCCGCTTGGCGAAGTCGAAGGTCTCGACGTAGCGCCGCTGCGCCTCGCTACCACTGAGGCCGGCGCGCTGGTCGAGGAAGGCGAGGATCGCCTCACGGGCGGGCGAGGGGGGCAGCCCCTGGGCGGCGTCGGCGATCTCGCCGGCGCAGGACAGCAGCTCTTCGTCGGGGTAGTCGAGCAGCAGCGAGAGAAGCCGCCAGGGGCTCATCGCTTCACCTCCTGGCGCTTGCCGCGACGGCGGCGAAACGCCTCCAGCCGCGGGTTTAGGCGGGCCATAGTCATCGAGCCGTTGCCGGCGTCCTCCAGCTGCCCGTCGCCGTCAGGCGCACAGCTCCCGGGCCCGCCGGCGAAGTCGAGGCCGCAGGCGCCCTGTTCGGCGGCGAGGCGGCCCGCCAGCTCCCGGTGCGCCGGCGGCACGACGAAACGGTCCTCGTAGTCAGCGACCGCCAGCAGCCTGAACATCTCCTCGAGCTCGCGCGGCGCCATTCCCACCGCCGCCGCCAACTCCGGGTCGCCGGCACCGGAGATCGCCTTCTCGCGCATGAACGAGCGCATTGCGGCGAGCCGCTTCAACACCGAGCGGATCACCTCCTCATCACCGGCAGCCAGCAGGTTGGCCAGGTAGCGGACCGGGATCCGCAGCGCGTCGATCGCCGGGAAGACCGCGTCGGGGTCGGCCTCCGCCCCCTCGCCCTCGACCGTCGAGGTGACCGGCGAGAGCGGCGGCACGTACCAGACCATCGGCAGCGTGCGGTACTCCGGGTGCAGCGGTAGCGCGATCCGGTGCTGCAGCGCCAGCGCCCAGACCGGCGAGCGGCGCGCCGCCTCGAGCCAGTCCTCGGCGATCCCTTCGGCGCGGGCCGCCGCCGCCACCTCCGGGTCGCGGGGATCGAGGAAGACGTCGAGCTGCGCGGCCAGCAGGTCGCGCTCGTCCGGCGTGGCCGCGGCGGCCTCGACCTTGTCGGCGTCGTAGAGGACGAGGCCTAGGTAGCGGATCCGCCCGACGCAGGTCTCCGAGCAGACCGTCGGCATCCCCGCCTCGATCCGCGGGTAGCAGAGCGTGCACTTCTCCGCCTTGCCGGTGACGTGGTTGAAGTAGACCTTCTTGTAGGGACAGCCGCTGACGCACATCCGCCAGCCGCGGCAGGCCTCCTGGTCGACGAGCACGATCCCGTCCTCCTCGCGCTTATACATCGCCCCCGAGGGGCAGGAGGCGACGCAGGCCGGGTTCAGGCAGTGCTCGCAGATCCGCGGCAGGTACATCATGAAGACCTGCTCGTACTCGGCCCGGACCTGCTCCTCGACCCCCTTGCGCAGCGGGTCGCCCGGCAGCTGCTCCGGACCGCCGGCGAGGTCGTCCTCCCAGTTCGGCCCCCACTCGAGCGCCAGTGGGTCGCCGGTGAGGCGGGAGACCGGCCGGGCCACCGGCTGGTGCTTGGACGGGCCCGACCTGGTCAGCGACTCGTAGTCGTAGGTCCAGGGCTCGTAGTAGTCGTCGATCTCCGGCAGGTTCGGGTTGAAGAAGATGTTGGCCAGCTTGCGGGCCGGCCCGCCCGCCTTCAGGCGCAGCCGGCCCTCGCCGTCGAGCTCCCAGCCGCCGCGCCAGCGCCCTTGGTCCTGCCACTGTTTCGGGTAGCCCTCCCCCGGCTTGGTTTCGACGTTGTTGAACCACATGTACTCGGCGCCCTCACGGTTCGTCCAGACGTTCTTGCAGGTGACCGAGCAGGTGTGGCAGCCGATGCACTTGTCGAGGTTCATCACCATCGCGACCTGCGCCCGGACCCGCATCAGTACTCGACCTCCGTGCGGCGCTTGCGAATCAGCGTCACCTCGTCGCGCTGCGACCCGGTCGGGCCGTAGTAGTTGAAGCCGTAGGCGAGGTGGGCGTAGCCGCCGATCATGTGCGATGGCTTCATCTGGATCCGGGTGACAGAGTTGTGGGTGCCACCGCGGGTGCCGCTCTTCTCGGAGAGGGGCACGTTCACGTGGCGGTCCTGCGCGTGGTACATCAGCGCCGTGCCGGCCGGAATCCGGTGCGAGACGACCGCCCGGGCCGCGACCGCGCCGTGCGGGTTGGCCATCTCGATCCAGTCGTTGTCGCGGACGCCGATCCGCGCCGCGTCCTCGCGGCTCATCCAGACCACCGGGCCGCCCCGGAACAGGGTCAGCATGTGGAGGTTGTCCTGGTAGGTCGAGTGGATCGACCACTTCGAGTGCGGGGTCAGGTAGCGCACCGCGACCGCGGCCTCGCCAGGGATCCGGTTGGCGGCCGGCAGTGGCGGCTTGTAGGCGGGCAGGCCCTCGCCGGTGGCGAGCATCCACTCGTGGTCCTGGTAGAGCTGCTGGCGGCCGGTCAGGGTGCGCCAGGGGATCTCGCGGTCGACGTTGAGCGTGAACGGCGAGTAGCGCCGGTCGCGCGACTCGATCCCCGACCACTCGGCCGAGGTCAGCGTCTTACGCGGCTGGATGCCGACGTCGCGGAAGCCGATCCGGACGTCGGCGTGGTCCTCGGCGAGATCGACCAGGCGGACGCCGGCCCGCCGTTCGAGCGCCCGCAGGCCCTCCGTCGCGAGGCGGCCGTTACTGGTGCCCGAGAGGGCCAGGATCGCCTCGCAGGCCTGATCGGCGCGCTCCAGCCGGGGGCGGCCTGCGGCGGGCCCGGACTCGAAGCTGCCGTTGCAGAGGCGCAGCGCCTCGACCTCCTCGGCCGGCACCCAGGAGAGCCCCTTCCAGGGGGTCCCGGCCTGCTCGACCAGCGGCCCCAGCGCGACCAGCTTCGCCGCCACCTCGCCGTAGTCGCGCTCGACCGCGATCAGCTTCGGCATCGTGCGGCCCGGGACCGGCTCGCACTCGCCGGCGCGCCAGTCGCGGACCTCTCCGAGCGGCTGGGCGAGCTCGTCGGGGGTGTCGTGGAGCAGCGGCGCCGCAACGACGTCGCGGCGCCTGCCGAGCCGGGGGCCGGCGATCCGCGAGAAGGCATCGGCGATCGTGCGGAAGGCGTCCCAGTCGCTGCGTGCCTCCCAGGGCGGCGAGATCGCCGGGTTGAAGGAGTGCACGAAGGGGTGCAGGTCGGTGGTCGAGATATCGTGCTTCTCGTACCAGGTGGCGGCGGGCAGGACGACGTCGGAGTGCAGGCAGGTACCGTTCATCCGGAAGTCGAGCGCCACCAGCAAGTCGAGCTTGCCCTCCGGCGCCCGCTCACGCCAGCGCAGACCCCGGGGCCGGTCCTCGGGAGCGGCCTCCTCGTTGTCGACCGCGTTGGACTCGACCCCGAGCAGGTGCTTGAGGAAGTACTCGTGGCCCTTGCTGGAGGCGCCGAGAAGGTTGGAGCGCCACACCGTCATCACCTTCGGCTGGTTGCCGGGGGCGTCGGGGTCCTCGCAGGCGAAGTGCAGGCGGTCGGCCTGCAGCTCGCGCACCACGTACTTGCCGACCTCAAGCCCCGCCCGCTCGGCTTCGACGGCGAGGTCGAGCGGGTTGCGGTCGAAGCTCGGGTAGGAGGGCAGCCAGCCGAGCCGGGCGGCGAGGGCGTTGCAGTCGGCCGGGTGCATCGCCCCCGGCCCCGCGGCGGCGCCGTCGTCGTAGCGCCACTGGTCGGTGGCGAGGTAGAAGTACGGCGTCGCCGCCTGGTGGCGGGGCGGCCGCGACCAGTCCAGGCCGAAGGCGAGAGTCGAGAAACCGGTGATTGTCCGCACCTTCTCCTGGCCGACGTAGTGCGCCCAGCCGCCGCCGTTGACCCCTTGGCAGCCGCAGAGGAGGACCAGGTTGAGCATCGCCCGGTAGATCAAATCGGAATGGAACCAGTGGTTGGTGCCGGCCCCCATCACGATCATCGAGCGGCCCCTGGTGCGCTCGGCGTTGCGGGCGAACTCGCGGGCGATCCGCGTCACCAGCGCCGGGTCTACCCCGGTGATCGGCTCCTGCCAGGCCGGCGTGTAGGGCTGGCCGGCGTCCTCGTAACCGGCCGGCCATTCGCCCGGCAGGTCGGGACGCCCGACCCCGAGCTGCGCGCAGAGCAGGTCGAAGACGGTGGTCACAAGGGTGCCGCCGATCCGCCGCGCCGGGACTCCCCGGCGCAGCGATTCGGCGGTCTCCTCCCGATCGAAGCGCGGCAGCCGCACCTCGACGAGCTCCTCGTGGTCGCCCAGCAGGGTCAGCGCCGGGTCGATGCCCTCGAGGCGAAGGTTCCAGCGGCCCTCGCCGGCCTCGCCCCAGCGATCGCCGATCGTGCCGTGCGGCGCGACCGCCCGCGCCGCCGCCGAGTCGAACACAAGCGGCTTCCACTCGGCGTTCTCGCCGCCGTCGCCGAAGTCGGAGGCACGCAGGTAGCGCCCCGGGACGAGCTCGCCGTCACGCTGTTCAAGCCGGACCAGGAAGGGAAGGTCGGTGTACCGGGTGACGTAGTCCTCGAAGTAGGGGACGCGGCGCTCGACGTGGAACTCGCGCAGGATCACGTGCGTCATCGCCATCGCCAGGGCACCGTCGCTTCCCGCCTCGGCCGGCAGCCAGTGGTCGGCGAACTTGGTGTGGTCGGAGTAGTCCGGCGAGACGACCACGGTCTTCTGGCCGCGGTAGCGTGCCTCGGTCATGAAGTGCGCGTCCGGGGTCCGCGTCATGGGGATGTTCGAGCCCCACATCACCAGGTAGCCCGCGTCCCACCAGTCCGCCGACTCCGGGACGTCGGTCTGGTCTCCCCAGACCTGCGGCGCGGCCGGGGGCAAGTCCGCGTACCAGTCGTAGAAGGAGAGGCAGACGCCGCCGATCAGCGAGAGGAAGCGGGCGCCGCCGGAGTAGGAGGCCATCGACATCGCCGGGATCGGCGAGAAGCCGGCGACCCGGTCGGGCCCGAAGCGCTCGATCGTGTGCACGTGCGCGGCGGCGACCAGCTCGCTCACCTCCTCCCAGGAGGCGCGGACGAAGCCGCCTTTGCCGCGCTGGCTGGTGTAGGTGCGGTCGCCGGCCACCGCAGCCCAGGCATCGACCGGATCGGCGTGCTCGGCGCGGGCGGCGCGCCAGAGCTCGAGCAGGGCGCCGCGCACATAGGGGTACCTGACCCGCAGCGGCGAGTACGTGTACCAGGAGAAGGAGGCGCCGCGGGGGCAGCCGCGCGGCTCGTAGTCCGGCGTCTCGGAGCCATTGGAGGGATAGTCGGTCTGCTGGGTCTCCCAGGTGATGATCCCGTCCTTGACGTGGACCTTCCAGGAGCAGGAGCCCGTGCAGTTGACGCCGTGGGTCGAGCGCACCACCTTGTCGTGCTGCCAGCGCCCACGGTAGGCGCGCTCCCAGGCGCGCGAGCGGGGGCTGCGTGTGCTCCAGGGGAGGTCGTCGTCGAGAGCGCCGACCGAGGCGAAGTGCCTGATCCGCTGCAGAGGTGAGGAGCGCTTGCGACTCATGACATTGATCCTGTCCACGCCGGGGAGGCTTTTCATCCGGGGTTGGCACGTGCCGGCGGCGGGGTTAACCCCGATCGTCGCCCGGCTCCTCGGAGGTCCTCCCGGAGCCGGCGCTCACCAGGATGCCGGCCGCGATCGGCGCCTCGAACGCGAGGTCGAGGTGCTCGACCTGCACCACGGTGACCGGAGCGTGCTGGACGAGCAGCAGCCGGCAGCCGGGAACCACGCCGTAGGCGCGCAGCCGCTCGCACCAGGCGGCCGCCGGACCCTCGATCGCGACGACCCTGGCACGGCGCCCAGGGCGCAGCTCCGACAGCCGGGTCGGTCGCGGCCGCACCAGCTGGGTCCCCGCCCTCACCGCCGCCTCAGCTTCCTCACCGCCTGCAGCAGCCGGGACCGGCCCGGGTCGGCGCTGCTGAACCCGCAGCGCGGGCAGCAGGCCAGGGCGCAGCCGCCGCTCAGCGGGCAGGCGCCGCAGGCGAGGTGGGTCGCCGGGTCGAAGCGGTGCCCGCACATCGGGCAGGCGAGCTCGGCTCGGCCGGCGGTCTCGGGGAAGCCGTGCACCGGGCCTACCCGTTCCACCCGGCGAGCAGCAGGACCCGGTGCAGGACGCCGCCGACGAGGAAGGCGACGGGGAAGACCATCGCGGTCATCCCGACCGCGGTCCGCATCCCGCGCTCGCGGGCGATGATCAGGACGCTCGCCACGCAGGGGATGAAGAGGGTTATGGTGACCATCGCGACGACGATCTGCTCGGCGCTGAGTTGGCCGTGCTGGTGCATCACGAAGAGGCCGGTGGCGCCGAAGTCTCGCCGCATGAAGCCGACCAGGAAGGCTGCGCTGGCCGTCCGCGGCAGGCCCAGCCAACCGGAGACGAGCGGTTCGGCGGCGGCGATCAGCGCCGTCAGCGCCCCGGTCTTCTCGAGCGCGAACAGCAGCGCGGTGCCGATCAGGAACAGCGGCACAACCTCGCGCACGTACCACTCGAGGCGGGCGAGCGTCTTCACCGCGACGTTGCTCGCGACCGGTAGGCGCAGCGGCGGCAGCTCGACCAGCAGGGTCGAGCGCTCGCCCGGGACCAGGCGCGCGGCCAGAGCGCCGACCGCGACCAGCACCGCCAGCAGCACCCCGGCCCAGATCAGCGTCGCGGCGAGCGAGAGCGAGCCGAGCATCCCGAGGATCACGCCCAGCTGCGCCGAGCAGGGGATCGCGAGGGCGAGCAGCAGCGTCGCCAGCAGCCGGTCGCGGCGGGTGTCGAGAATCCGCGTGGTCAGGGTCGCCATCGTCACGCAGCCGAGTCCCAGCACCATCGGCAGCACCGCTTTCCCGTTCAGGCCGACGCGGTTGAAGAGCCGGTTGCAGAGGACCGTGAGCCGCGACAGGTAGCCGGAGTCCTCAAGCAAGCTGAAGGCGAGGAAGAAGGTGGTGACGATCGGCAGGATCAGGGCCAGGGCGTAGGTCATCCCCATCGTCCAGAGGCCGTATTCGCCGACCAGGAATTCGGCCAGCAACGGCACCGGCACGAGCCGCTGCACGAGGTCGGTGAGCCAGGGGTTGAGCAGCTTGCCGAAGAGGTCTTCCTCAAAGACCCCGACCAACGTGCCGGCCCCGAGGATCCCGACGAACTCGTACATCCCGTAGAGGACGAGGGCGAGGATCGGCCAGCCCCAGAGCGGGTGGGTCGTCAGCCGTGCCAGCCAGACGGTACGGCTCGAGCGCCCGCCCCGCTCGCTGAGCACGCCGACGAGCAGCTCCTCGACGTGGGCGATCCGTGCCACCTGGATCGCCGCCGAGACGGTGCTCTCGAGCGCCGCCGCGAGTCCCTCGCGGATCGCCCCGAGCCGCTCGAGGTCGCCGGCCGGGAGGCGCTCGGCCAGCCACCGCTCGGTCGGTCGATCGCCACTCAGCCAGAGCAGGCCGAGAGCCCGGGGGGCCGGATCGGCGGGCGGCAGCAGCGGCAGCACCCGCGCCAGGGCCGCCTCGACCGGCTCCGGGTAGCGCAGCCGACACCGCCCCGGCCGCGCCGCGGAGATCGCCTCGAGCAGAGCGGCGACGCCGTTGCCGCGGGTGGCGACGGTCGGCTGGACCGCGATCCCCAGGCGTCGCGAGAGCAACTCGCAGTCGACGCCGAGGCCGCGGGCCTCAGCCTCGTCCATCATGTTCAGCGCCAGGACCATCGGCAGGCCGAGCTCGGCCAGCTGGACGGAGAGCAGCAGAGTGCGCCGCAACGACTTGCCGTCGCCGACCTGGACCAGGGCGCGCACCGGCTCTTCGAGGAGCACCCGCGTGGTCACCTCCTCGTCCTCGCCGCGGGCCGGGATCGAGACCACGCCGGGAGTGTCGACGACGCCGGTCTGCGGCAGCGAGCGGGCGCTGCCGCGCGAGATTTCGACCGTCGTGCCGGGGAAGTTGGAGACGTTGACGTAGCGCCCCGTCAGCCACTGGAAGAGCACCGACTTGCCGACGTTGGGCTGCCCGACAAGGACGATGCTCCCCTGCCGGGCGAGCGGCGCGGCGTCGGCGACGGCGTGACAGCGGCTGGTCGTGGTGGGGCTCATCTGCCTCCTCCGGGGCGGTGTCTAGAGGGTGAATTAGGGTTGCCTAATATTCGCTTCCGACCGTATCACCGGCGAGGCTGGGGTTGGGATGGGCGAACCCCGCTGCGGCGCCGGGGTCGTCCCGCGGCGGGCGCGGGCGGGCGCCCTTAGCCGGCGGAGGCCACGCAGGTCGGCTCGGCGAGCGCGGCGTCGATCCGCGGCCGCAGCGCCGGGTCGGCGGCGAGCAAGTCCGGGGTCAGGTCTTCGAGCACCCGCCGGAAGACAAGCTCGCGCTCCTCGGCGCCGAAGTCGACGTGCTGCCGTTTCTTCAGGCCGAGCTCGTGGAGGCGGATCCGGCGCACCGGCGCGACTCCCTTCGCGGCGAGCACCTGCTCGCAGCAGAGCAGCGGGCAGCCGTCGATCAGCACCACCGGCCGGCCGGCCGTCGCCTTCTTAACCAGCGCCTTGACGTTGCCGCCGACGCCGGCGATGCAGGACATCTCGGCGATGCCCAGCCGGTCGAGGCGTACTGCGACGTAGTTCGCGAGCTGAGCCACGTTCGAGCTGCCCGAGCACGAGTAGACAAGCGGCGCGCGGTTCATGTGATCTGCGAAGTGCCCGCGGGGGGACGCCGGTTGCCGAGCCATGTGGCAAGGCTGCCAGCGGCTGCGGGGCGGTGCATCCGTATTCGGTCCTATGCCGGCAGGGCCAGGTCCCCCACCTCGCACAGGGCGCGGACCGCGATCGTCGGGAACCGAGCGCGTAGCTGCGCCGCGTAGTGCTCGAGGTCGAGGTGGGGCAGCCCGAACAGCTCGCGCCAGGGACGGTGGGCCTCGTAGAGGACGGCCTCGCGCGGCCGCAGGACGTCGAGCCAGCGCGGGATCGCCTCGACGTCCTCCGGCTCAACCGCGAACAGCAACGTCGCCGCCGCCAGGCGGTCGGCGACCGCAGAGACCTCGCCGGGGTCGGTCATGCGATGCAGGCCCTCGGCGTAGTTGAGCACCGTCCGGCCGTCGGCGAAGGTGACGTGGAAGCCCAGGTACGGCGCCCGCAGCGGCAGTCGCGCGCCGGCCAGGCCGATCCGCGCAGCGGCGACGGGGTGACGCAGCAGGCTCGCCGCGTAGCCCGCCTTGGCCCGCAGGCTCTCCGGGGGCAGCAACGGCAAGTGGGACCAGGCGAAAGTCGAGACGCGGAGCGAGTCGATGCGCAGGCGCTGCCGCGCGGCGACCGCGTGGACGCGCTCGGGGGCGAGCAACCGGCCGGGGGCGACGTGGCGGGTGACCTGCGGCGAGGAGACCAGGTGCGTGGACGCGAGCCGCTGTGCCTCGGCCTTCACCAGGAGGGCCCGTGCCGAGCCGCAATGCTCGGGGTGCCCGTGGGTCAGGCAGATCGCCGTCGTCCCCTCGGGCAGGGCGTCCCAGCGCGCCCCCTCGCCGAAGGGATCGATCGCGACGACGCCGCCGGCGCCGACCAGGACGACCCCCGACCAGCCCAGGTAGCGGATCTCCAGCGGCGGCGCCACCGGCTCAAGCGTCGGCCGGCGCCGCGACCGAGATGGCCCGGTGGGCGCGGCCGATCTCCTCCCAGCCACGGACCGCGCCGAGGGCTAGGCGCGGCACGTGGCGGCGCAGCGCGGCGCGGGACCGCCAGACACCCATGCGGCGCGCCGCCCGGCGCACCTCGCGCCCGTAGTACTTGCGGAGCAGGCGGTAGAGCTGGCGCTGGGGCAGGCTGGTGGGGACGACAAAGTGGGCGAGGTCGAACGCCTCGCGGTTGGTCGTCAGCAGCCGCTCCCGATACTCCTCGTACAGACCGGTTCCGGGCATCGGCGTCAGCGGCGTGAACTCGGCGAGGATGACGTTCGGGTGCGCCTCGACGTAGTCGTCGATCCGCCGGAAGTCCTCCTCGCGGGCGTCTGGAAGCAGCACGAAGCCGGCGCTCACCCCGATCCCGGCACGCTCGAGGATGGCCAGAGCCTGCTCGCTCGTCTCAGCATCGATGCGCTTGTTGAGCTGCCCGAGGGTGGTGTCGTCGAGGGCCTCGAGCCCGGTCATCACCATCTCCAAGCCGATCTTCGCCCAGTCGGCGAACAGCTCGGGGTTGGCTACCACCGTGTCGACCCGGCTGTAGGCGAAATAGCGCTTGCGGATCCCCCTCGCCGCAATCAGATCGTGCAGGCGCCGCATCCGCTCGACGTTGGTGAACGAGTGGTCGTCGGCGAGCATCACGAACTCGGAGTCGATCCGCTCGAGCTCCTCGACAACCGCCTCCGGCGAGCGCGGCACGAAGCGGCGGCTGCTGAACGCCTGGCAGGAGCAGAAGCTGCAGGAGTAGGGGCACCCCATCGACGTCTGGACCAGCGCCACCGGGGACTCGGTCAGGTAGAAGTAGCGATGGCGGTAGCGGCGGGTCAGGCCGCGGTCGGGGATCGGCTGGTGATCGAGCGTCGCCGGGATCGGGCGCGGTCTGGTGCGCTGGAGAGTCCCCCCGCCGGGCAGGGCGAGTCCGGCCACTTCCTCGAGTCCCGTCGCCCCGGCCTTGGCGGCGAAGATCGCCCCTTCGCGCGCCCGGCTGACTATCTCGCGCAGCGGAGCGACGCCCTCGCCGAGCACGACCGCGTCGACGAACGGGGCGTCGAAGTCCTGCGGCCAGAGCGAGGCATGGTGCCCTCCGACCAGGGTCAGAGTCGAGGGGTCGTGCTGCTTGGCGAGCCGTAGCGCCCGCCGGGCGCCGTAGGTCTGGACGATCTGGGCGCTCGCCCCGACCAGCTCGGGCCGGAAGCTGCGCAGCACCCCGGCCAGGTCCGGCTCGAGCTCCAGGTCGACGATCCGCACTTCGTGGTCGGGCAGAGCGGCCGCCAAGGTCTCCAGCGCCAGTGGCTCCATCTTGGCGAGGCGCTTGAGCCCGATCGTGAGGGCTCCTGGGGATGGGTTGAGTAGCAGGATCCGCATCGATTGATCGTCCGAGCAGACCGCTGCCCGACCGTGCGGCAGGCTTCCAGCCCAGGAGGCACGGCGCATCGGTAGTCGGCCCGCTGGGACGGCGGGACGGCACCGCGACGAGCCGGACGGCTCAGATCAGCCCGTGCTCGAGCGCGTAGCGGACCAGGTCCGGGCGGGTCGAGAGCAGCAGCTTCTGCTGGATGTGCGACCGGTGCGTCTCCACCGTGCGCACGCTTAGCGACAGCTCCCGCGCCACTTCGGCGTTGGTCAGGCCGCGAGCGATCAGGCGCAGGACCTCTGTCTCGCGCGGGGTCAGGTCGCCCGGCGAAGCGGCCGGCTCGGCGGGCGCAGCGAGCGCCGCCGCGACCGCGCTGCTGACGTGGGTGCCGCCGCCGGCCACGGTGCGGATCGCCTCGACCAGCTCCTCTTCCGCCGCCCTCTTAAGCACGTAGCCCCTTGCACCGGCATCGAGGGCGAGGCGGGCGAAGGCCGGGTCCTGCTCCATCGTGAGGACAACGACCGCGACCGACGGCTGCTCCGCGGCCAGCTCGGAGACCACGGCGAGCGGCTCGCCAGGCATGTTGAGGTCGAGCAGGACGACGTCGACCCCGCCGCCGCGCACCGCGCCGGGCACCTCGGCGGCGTCACCGAGCTCTGCCACCACCTCGAACTCGGAGCCCTGCTCGAGCAGCAATCGCAAGCCGCGGCGAACGACGACGTGGTCGTCCGCGAGGAGGAGGGCGATCGGCGGCGTGGGGGCGGGCACGGGCGGCGACTCTAGACGGCCCCGAGGTCGGGGGAGCCCCCGCCGCGACTGCGGGACAACCACGGATGACCGCCGGGGCTGGACGCGCGAGAATCCGGACGTGATCACCGTGATCATTGCCGACGATCACCGGGTCGTGCGCAGCGGCTTGCGATTGCTGCTCGAGGCGGAGGAGGGACTCGAGGTCGTGGCGGAGGCCGACGACGTCGCCAGCGCCCGCCACTACGTGCGCGCCCACCGGCCGGACGTGCTGGTCCTCGATCTAAACATGCCCGGCGAGTCCAGCCTGGCGGCGATCCCGAAGCTGCGCGAGGAGGTGCTGGAGACTCAGATCGTGGTGCTGACGATGCAGGACGACCCGGCCTTCGCCCGCGAGGCGCTGAAGGCCGGCGCGCTCGGTTTCGTCCTGAAGCGCGCCGCCGAAAACGAGCTGATCGAAGCGGTGCGCCTGGCCGCCGCGGGGGAGCGCTACCTGAACCCGCAGCTCGGGGCACGCATCGTCGTCCAGCCACCGCCGGGCCCGCCGGACGGGCTCAGCGAGCAAGAGGTAGAGATCCTGCGCCTGGTGGCGCTCGGCCACACCAACGCCGAGATCGGCGAGCGGCTCTTCCTCAGCGGCCGCACGGTCGAGACGCACCGGATCAAGCTGCAGCGCCGACTCGGCCTCGAGGCGCGCGCCGACCTAGTGACCTACGTTCTAGATCACGGCCTGCTGGAACGATGAGCGAGCGCCTCCGCGTCCGGGACCGGGATCCTCGCCGAGAGCACCGAGCCGCGGCCGAACGCCGACTCGATCCGCAGCTCGCCGCCGGCGAGCTCCGCCCGCTCGCGCATCCCGACCAGGCCGAAGCCGCCCCCGACCGTGGCGGGATCGAAGCCGCGCCCGTCATCGCGGACGGTCACCTCGATCACCCCGTCCGAACACTCCAGCACCGCCTCGGCCCGGGACGCCCCCGCGTGCTTGACCACGTTCGTCAGCGCCTCCTGCACCAGCCGGTAGACGGCGCTCTCGGTCTCCGTCGGCAGTCGCTGCTCGCCGGCGAGCCGGGTGAGCACGTCGATCGTCAGCCCGCCCTCGCGGCCCTTGCGCTCAGCGAGGCCCCGCAGCGCCGGGACCAGCCCGATCTCGTCCAGGGCCGCCGGGCGCAGCTCGGCAATCAGGGCGGAGAGGTTGTCGATCTCGGCGTCGATCAGCTGGATTCCCTCGCGCAGCGCCGCCTGCATCCGCGCCGGATCGGCCGCGCCGCGCAGCGCCGCGGACTGCAGCATCCGCAGGCCGCCGAGAGCCTGCAGCGTCTCGTCGTGGAGTTCCCGCGCCCAGCGCTTGCGCTCCTGCTCGGCAGCCTCGAGGCTGTGGCGAAGACGCTCGGCCTCAACCGACCTCGCGGTCGCCGCGGCGGTCGCGGCGCTGGCGGCGAAGGCGCGCAGCAGGCGTTCGTCCTCGAAGCCGAAGCCCGGCCCATCGGCCAGTCGGTCGAGCGCGACCAGCACGCCGGAGGTGACGCCGCGGAAGGTGAGGGGCACGAGAATCGCCGCCTCGGCCGCCAAGTCCAGGCCGAGCCGGTCGATCTCGGCGTCGCCTTCGCCGAGGCGCTCCGCCCGAGCCGAGCGCAGCACCCTGCCCGCCACCGTGCCCTCGACCGGGACTCGCTTCCCGCGCAGAGCGGCGCCTTCGCCGGCGCTCGCCGCGACCGCCAGGTCCTCGCCGTCGGTGAGCATGATCAGCAGCGCCCGTGCCTCGACCAGCATCCGGCCGCGGTCGACGATCAGTTCGAAGATGCGGTCGACATCGGTCTCGCCGCCGACCGAGCGGGCGATGTCGGTCATCACGGCGAGCGCCCGCGCCGACAGCTCCGCCCGATCGCGCTGGCGTTCGGCCTCGTCGCGCCGGCGCGCGAGCCCTTCGTAGAGACGGGCGTTCTCGACCGCGACCGCCGCCCAGTCGGCGAGGGCCAGGGCAACGGCCTCGTCGGCCGCGTCGAAGCCCGCGCCGTCGCCGCGCTCGGTCAGGTAGAGGTTCGCCCAGACCTCGCCCCGGATCCTGATCGGCAGCGCCAGGAAGGTGTGCATCGGCGGGTGCGCGGGAGGAAAGCCGTCAAAGCTCGGGTGCCGGGTAAGGTCGGTGAGGCGCAGTGGCTCGGGGTGCCTGATCAGCTCTCCGAGCACGCCGCCGCCCCGCGGCAGGTCGCCGATCGCCGCCTGGGTGTCGCCGTCGATCCCGAGGGTGAGGAAGCGCTCGAGCTCGCGCTTGCCCGGGTCGAGGATGCCGAGCGCCGCGTAACGGGCGCCGGTCAGCTCGCGCGCCGCGTCGAGAACCGCTTCGAGCACCCCCTCGAGGTCGAGCCGCGCGGCCAGGCCCCGGCCGATCCCGAGCAGCTGGAACAGCCTTCGCGAATCGATCTCGCCGCGTTCCACGGCAGCAACGGTACGGGATCGCGATCACCCCGATTCGCGGGGTATGAAGGCCGTAACCGACAACCGAGGAAAGAGAGGATTCGATGAGCGTGGAGGAATGGGTGGGGCGCTACGCCGAGGAGATCGGCCTGGACGCGCCGAGCGCCAAGGAAATCGAGCAGGTGCTGAGGCTGGCCGCGGCGGCCGCCCACGGCTCGCAACGGCAGGCCGCCCCGGTCGCGAGCTGGCTGGCCGGGAAGACCGGCAGACCGATCGCCGAGCTAGCCGACGTCGCCGAGCGACTCGAATCGAGCTGAGGCGAAGGAGGGTTCATGGCGCGGCTGGAGGACCTCTCGCCGTCTTACTTCGCGCTGGTGATGGCCACCGGCATCGTCTCGATCGGCTGCCACATGCTCGGCCTTGGAGCCGTGGCGGCGGCGCTGTTCGCGATCAACGCCGTGGCCTACGTGGTGCTCTGGCTGCTCAGCGGGATCCGCTTCGTCCGCTATCCGGCCAGAGCTTGGAGCGACCTCACCGACCACCAGCGCGGCCTCGGCTTCATGACCACGGTCGCAGCGACCGCGGTACTCGGCGCCGAGGCGATCCTGATCCTGCGCGAGTTCACGATCGCGACCGTGCTACTGGCCCTCGCGACCGTGCTCTGGGTGCTGCTCACGTACACGATCTTCACCGCGCTGACGATCAAGCTCGAGAAGCCGTCACTCGCCAAGGGGATCAGCGGCACCTGGCTGCTGGCGGTCGTCGCCACCCAGTCGATCGCCGTCCTCACCGCGCTGCTGGCCGCGCACTGGGGGCAACCGCTGCGCCTGCACGCCAACTTCGCCGCCCTCTCGATGTGGCTCTGGGGCGGCATGCTCTACATCTGGATCATCTCGCTGATCTTCTACCGGTACACCTTCTTCCGCTTCGAGCCCGACGATCTGGCACCCCCCTACTGGATCAACATGGGCGCGATGGCGATCTCTGTGCTTGCCGGATCGCTCTTGGTCTCCAACAGCACTGTCAGCGCCGATGCGCCGTTCCTGCACTCCCTGCGGCCCTTCCTCGAGGGCTTCACCGTCTTCTACTGGGCGACCGGAACCTGGTGGATTCCGATTATCGCGATCCTCGCGGTTTGGCGCTACGGCTACCGGCGGCTGCCGCTGGAATACGACCCCCTCTACTGGGGCGCGGTGTTCCCGCTCGGGATGTACGCGGTGGCCACCTACCGGATGGCGGAATCCCTCAACCTCGAGTTCCTCGACTTCATACCCAAGGTCTTCCTCGGGCTCGCCCTGGCAGCCTGGCTGGCGACCTTCGCCGGTCTCCTGCGGCGGCTCTCGCGTGATCTCCCCGCGGTCGGGAAGCGCCCTGTGGACGGCTGAGCGATGGAGAACGTCGCCTTGTTCCTCCACCTGCTCGGTGCCCTCGCCTTCGTGGCGGGGATCGTCGTCGCAGGGGTCGCCTTCGAGGCGGCCCGCCGCCAGCGGCTGGCCGCTGACGTGGCCCTGCTCCTCGGCCTGACCCGGTTCGGCGTGGCGCTGGTCGGAATCGGCGGCACGATGCTGCTGGCGTGCGGATTCTGGCTCGCCAGTCTCGAGAAGATCAGCCTCGGCAGCGGCTGGTTGCGCGCCGCGATCACCCTCTTCTTCGCCGCCCTCGCGCTGGGCGGAGTCGCCGGGCAGCGTCCCAAGCAGGCACGCCGGGTGGCGGTGCGCCTAGCCAAGCAGGGAGACGAGGTCGACCCCGAGCTGCGCCGCCTGCTCGACGACCGCGCCTCGCTGATCGCCAACTATGCCTCCGCGGCCCTGGTCCTCGCCGTCCTCGCGCTAATGGTCTTCAAGCCCTGAGGGGCCCTTTGGGTGTAGGACGTCGACATCCCCAAGGGATTTACATACAAATTATGTGTAAACTTGTCTGCGATGAGCAAAGTCGACCAGAGCGCCAGTCGCCGATCGCGCCCTTTGCCGCTGCCGCGCTGCTGCCAGGCCTGGATCGCCGAGTCGGCCCGGGCCTTGCACCCGCCCGCGCTGGCCGCGCAAACCCACCGGCATCCGGGTCGACTGCGGGAGCCGCGGGACAGGACGGCCGGCGAGGCCGTTGCGGAAGCCGCTGAGAGCCAGGCCGAGCGGGCCTTCCTCCGCCCACCCAGGGGGCGCTTTCCCAGCCGGTACGCGCCCGGATCTTCACCGTCCTGACCGAGTGCCGGGCGCCCGCCGGGACCGACGAGGTCGCCGCCCACCCGGGCCTGCACCCCAACGGCGTTCGCCGTCACCTCGAGCGCATGCGGGAGCACGGCCTCCTCGAGCGTCGACAGGTCCGCCGCGCCAAGGGGTCGCCCCCGGGACAGCTGGGCCGTCGCCCCGGACGCGCGGCCACAGGGGACGGCGCCCACCGCCTACGCCGAGCTGGCCGCCTGGCTCGGACAGTCGATCGCCGCGAGGGCGTCCCGACTGCGAGGGGTCGAGCGCATCGGTCGGGAGATCGCACACGATTTCTGACCCGGATCCCGCGATCGCCGTCCGCGACGCTTTCTCCGCGCTCGGGTTCGAGCCAACCCTCGAGCGCAGGGCTGCGGGATTCTCCTGCCGGCTCGAGAACTGCCTTTTCGGCGACGCTGTGCGCGAGAACCGCGAGGCGTTCTGCGGCCTGTACGCTGGCATCCTCGCCGAGCTCGACCCGAAGGCGAGGCTGAGGCGGTTCGAGCCGTGCGATCCCGACCGCGCCGACTGCCTGGTCGAGGTCGCCACGGCGTGATACGCGCAATCAGCGCCCGGGGCCGTGGAAACGGGCGCAGTCGGATACCGATCGTGGCGTCACCGGACGCTTTTGCACTGGCACCGGCGACCCGCGATAACTCCTACGTAATGTAAGACCGGGCTCCCGGAGGGAACCGCCGACCACCGAGCTCGCCTCTAGGTGCTGCACTTAGGGATATACGGTGCTACACTCGGTTCCAATGCCCACCACCAAGCCCCGCTACACCGTCACCGACACCGGCGAGGTCAGCAAGCTGCTCGACCAGGCCCAGCGGCGCTGGCCCGATGTCCACGACCGTAAGGAGCTTCTGCTTCGGCTCGCCGCCGCCGGGCGCGACGCGATCGAGCGCGAAGCAAGCTGGCGCAGCGAGGCGGTGCGGGAGACCTCCGGGGCTCTGACGGGGGTCTACCGGCCCGATGAGCTGGAGCGCCTGCGCGAAGACTGGCCGGCGTGATCGTCCTCGACGCGAGCGTCCTGATCGCCCACCTCGACGGCGGCGACCCGCATCACGACGCCGCCGAGGCCCTGCTCGGGGCCAGCGGCGAGGAGCCGTTGGGGAGCAGCGCGATCACGCTCGCCGAGACCCTGGTCTCCCCCGCCCGCTCCGGCCGGCTCGCCGACGCCGAAGCCGCCCTTGGGCGGCTGGGCGTAAGCGAGCTGGCGCTCGGCGAGGGCGCTCCCGCCCGCCTGGCGAAGCTGCGCGCCGAGACCGGCCTCAAGCTGCCCGATTGCTGCGTGGTGCTGGCAGCGCAGGACCATGCCGGCATCGTGGCGAGCTTCGACGCCGACCTGCTCGCGGCTGCCCGTAAGCTCGGGCTGCGGACGACCGGTTAGACAGGAGCCGCTCAGGTCCGTCCAAGCGCCGATGCCCGAGAAACCACATATGTAGATCGGGTGAGATCGCGTCGCCAGCGGAATCACGTCAACACGCTTGACACGATCCGAACCGATCTGTCTGACGTCGAAGACGAGGCCGTGGGGTCATTCGTGGGGTCAAACGCGGCCGGACGGAGCCGAGCGCTGCCCTATCGGGCAATTGGCACTTTCCGCAGTCCTAAGCGGCGCGTGGCTCGCAAAGCCAGCCGGCGCATCTGGGGAGCTCGCTTCACACGCGAGAGGTCGCTGGTTCGAAACCAGCCGCGCCCATCATTCGGATCTCGACCGCCAGCCTGATATCGCCGGCTCTGCCAGCGATGCCGATCGACCGCGGCTGTCATCTGTACGACCCGACGTTGCAGCGCCGCCCCGCGGTCGATAGGCGATGCAGTTCCTTCGGGACCGCGGCTTGACGCCATCGCGGTGATAACTTACTTTCGTGTCAGTAGATAAACGGCAAGTGGGAATGAGGAGCGGATGAGCTATCTCGTCAGACAGGCGGCCGACCGGAATTTCGACCACGAGACCGACGTCGCGATCGTCGGAACCGGTGCGGCGGGGCTCTCCGCAGCGCTCCGCGCAAGCAGCGAGGGAGCGGAGGTGCTGCTGCTGGAGAAGGCGCCGACGGTCGGCGGGACGACCTTCAAGGCTCATGGCTTCGCCTGGTTCCCGGACAACTACTGGATGCGCGAGCAGGGCATCGACGACCCGAAGCGCGACGCAATCGCTTACATGGCACGCCTCTCCGGGCCCGAAGCGTTCGACGCCGAGGACGCCACCTTCGGGCTTCCCCGCGATCGATACGAGCTGCTGGAGGCCTTCTACGACAACGCCGGCCCGGCAGTCGCTGCCGCCGTCGAGGCAGGGGTCCGCTACATACCGGCGGAAACGCTTCCGGACTACTACGCCCATCTGCCTCAGAACAAGGCACCCGTTGGACGCTGTTTCATGCCGGCAGACGATGACGGCGAGCTCGGCTGGGGCAACAACACGGTGGAACAACTGCTTCGCGCATCAGAACAGCGCGGTGCCAAGCTGCTGGCCGGCCACCGGGTCATCCGCCTCGTGCTCGACGCAGCCGGCGGAATCGGCGGGCTGATCGCCGAGGCCGACGGCCGCGAGGTCGCAGTCCGGGCCCGCCGCGGCGTCGTTTTCGCCAGCGGCGGATTCGGCCAGAGCCCGGAGCTGCGTCGCGCCCTCCTGGCCGGGCCGACATTCGGTGCCTGCGCCGCGCACAGCAACACCGGCGACTTCCTCGAGATGGCCACCGAGTTGGGGCTGCCGATCCGCAACACGAACTGGGCCTGGCTGACGCCGATGGTGCTCGAGCGCGGTCTCCGCAACGACCCCCGCCACGAGACCACCTTCGCTCCCCCGGGAGACAGCATGATCTACGTCAACCGCTATGGGCGGCGGACGATGGATGAGAAGGCGCCCTACAACGAGACCGTGCAGAACATGTGGCGCTGGGACTCGCAGAAGTTGGAGTGGCCGGACCTGCTCCAGTTCATGATCTGGGACCAGGAGTGCCAGGACCGCTACCACAGCGACGTCCCCGCCAACCCGATCGCGACCACCGGGATCGACGACGGCCACGTGGTCCGTGGCGAGACCCTGCCGGAGCTGGTGCTGGCGCTGCGAGCCCGGGTGGAGGAGCTCGAGCCGCAGACCCACATAACTCTCGATGAGGGCTTTGGCCAGGAGCTCGAGAAGAGCATCGCGCGCTTCAACGAGATGGCGGCCAACGGCCGCGACGAGGATTTCAACCGAGGGGGGATTCCGATCGAGCTCGCCTTCAACACCTGGTTCGGCGAGCCGCGACCGGGCAACGAGGACTCGCCGCTGATCTACCCGCTGGCCGACGAGGGTCCCTACTACGCGACGATCATGGCTCCCGGGCTGCTCGACACCAAGGGCGGCCCCGTCATCGATGCCCAGTGCCGGATCCTCGATGTCGGCGGCAATCCCGTGCCCGGGCTGTTCGGCGCAGGCAACTGTGTCGCGGCGCCGTCAGGCAAGGCCTACTGGGCGGCGGGAGCGACCATCGGCCCAGCGATCACATTCGGCTATATCGCCGGCGCCAGCGCCGCCCGAGCGGCCGTTCGCGAGCTGACCGAGGTCACGGGTTGAGGATCGCCGCCGGCTCGCGCCTGGCCGAGTACTACGCCCGCCTCGACGGCCTCGCTACCGAGGGCGCGCCGCTCGATCTTCTCGCGGACGACTTCGAGTTCTCGATGGACCTCTGCGGCGAAGAGGTCGAGGGTGGACACCAGCACTTCTCGGGGCGGTCGAGAGGAGATGCGCGGATACGTCGAGAACCGCCCCCCGGGGCGCACCCATCACCTCGCCACGGTGAGCGCCGGCGACCGGACCGAGGTGGCGCTCGGTCGGGTGCGCGAGAACGGCGAGCACCTGGCGCTGTTCATGGCCGCGATCCAGACGGATGACGAGGGGAAGATCGTTCGCTACCTGGTCTCACGCTCCTCAGCCTTGTTCTTCCAGCTCGAGGTCTGAGCCGATGCAGGGCCACGCGCCCAGGCCTGCCACCGGCCAGGTCGCGCAGCGGGCGTGCCGGTGCTGAGCTCCAAGCCCGACGGCAGGGGCCGTCAATGCGGGGCGCCAATGGGGGGCGGCCCGGGCGGCAACCCCTCGAGCACGGCGACGCTGGCGGCGAGACGAGCGACGAGCGCGTCGACCTGGGCGGCCAGCTCGGGGCTCGCCCGGCCGTCGACCAACTGCTGCGAATTGGCAAAGACCGCAACCGGGGCGACAGCGGCGCCGAAGAAGGCGAGAACGTCGCGCAGGTGCCGTTCTGCGCCCAGGAAGTGGTGATCGGAGGCCCCCATCGCGATCAGCCCGACCGGCTTGCCCCGCAGCGCCTCGACCGGCGTCAGGTCGAGGAGGTTCTTCAGCACGCCGGTCATCGAGCCGCGGTAGACCGGGGTCGCAAGAATCACGATCCCGGCCTCCGCAACTGCCTCGAGCGCCGCCTCCCTCTCCCGCGGCCCGTCGTCCCCAGGTGGGGGGCTGCCCGCGAAGCCGACCTCGCACTCGGCGAGATCGAGCAGCCGAAGCTCGGCGGTCCCGGTCGCGGCGGCGCGACCGATCGCCTCCTCGACGACCCGCCGCAACCGGCCCGGCGGGGTCGCGCTGCCGAGAACCGCGACCCCTTTCACCGCCACTACTGGAGACCCATCTCGACGTTGAGCTCGGAGACGATGCGCTCGCCGGCGTAGTGCTCCGCCGCCAGCTCGGTCCTGCTCTGGAAGTCGGTCAGCGGAGCCTCCTCCCGCAGCCCGGCTTCGACCATCAGCGGCTGGAGCTGCTCGGTGTAGTTGCGGATGCCCTCCTCGTAGTCGAGCCAGCCGACCGTCACGCCATCGATCCCGGCCTCCGACATCTTCAACATGCCGTCGACCACCTGTTCCGGAGAGCCGATCAGCGGCGCGCCCGAGTAGCCGGCGATGAAGTTGAAGGCCATGCTCCGGAACTCGTCGGCGGAGGCGCTGTTGGAGTTCGGGATCAGGTTGTTGATCAGGTTCCAGGCGCCATCCCAGTCGCCCTTCTCGCCGACGTAGTAGCGAAGCAGGTCCTTCGCCTCCTTCTCGGTGTCGCCGCAGACGATGTAGGAGTTGTTGAAGACCTGGATGTTGCGGCCGTTCTCCCTTCCCTTCGCCTTGATCTCGGCGACCAGCGGCGGCGCCTGATCGAGGCTGGGGACGAGGATGAAGTTCAGGTCCGCGTATTTGGTCGCGAATTCACGGCCGCGCGGCGAGACGCCGGCACTCATCAGCGTCGGGCGTCCTTTCTGGATCGGCTTCGGATCCGAATAGGCGCCCGGCGAGTCGAAGTACTTCCCTTTCCAGTCGAACTCTTCGTCCTCCTCCCACATCCGCAGCACGAACTCGGTCCACTCTTCGGCGTAGTCGTAGCGCTCATCGTGGTCGCGCTGAGTGAGGCCGAACATCGAGATCTCAGCCTCGTTCCAGCCGGCGAGGATGTTGAGGCCGAATCGACCACCGGAGATGTGATCGATCGTCGCCACCTCCTTCGCCGCCCGCACGGGATGCACCGTCGGGACGTGGAAGGTGGCGAAGACGTGGATTTTCTCGGTGACCGCGGCAACCGCGGCCGCCCAGGTGAATGTCTCGAACGAGCGGTGGTTGAAATTCAGATCGCCGCCGAAGCCTCGCCAGCGTCCGATCGGGATGATCGCGTCGAGCCCGGCCTCGTCCGCCATCACCGCGATCCGCTTGCTCTCCTCCCAGGAGACCTCGGGCGGCCCGTCGGCGCTCGTTATCGTCAGCCCGCCGCTGCCGTTGAATGCGAAGACGGCCAACTTGAACTTGTGCGGGGACGCCAGCAGCGGAGCCTCGTCGTGCTCCCTGGTGTGATCCTCGATCACGATGCGGCCCCTTCCTCAGCGAAGCTTTCGGGACGACACGGGTCGAACACCTCGCGGGGCCGCTCATCGAGTCTCAGTTCTGACATCCGCCTTCTCCTCCGTTCTCATCGATCGGCTTGCTTCACCCTGTGGCCCGGCGCCCCCACCGGGCTCCTCGACCTCGCCCCCAGACTCGCGTCGGTCGTCGAAAGCTTAATACAGTTATGAGGAATAATGTCCTCGACTGGGCGAGGAAACGAACGAAAGGGGTTGGAAGTGCGCTACGGGAAGCTGGGCAGCACCGGACTCGATGTCTCCGCCGTCTGTCTCGGCTGCATGGGACTTGCGGATCCGGCGGCGGGAACCCATCCCTGGGCGATCGGCGAGGAGCGAGCCCGTGAGATCTTCCGCCGCGCCCTCGACGCCGGCATCAACTTCTTCGATACCGCCAACGCGTACTCCGCGGGAACCAGCGAGGAATACCTCGGTCGGTTCGTCCGCGAGGCGGGACTGGACCGCGGCGAGATCGTGATTGCGACCAAGGTCTGCATCCCGATGCGCCAGGGTCCGAACGGCGGCGGCCTTTCGCGCAAGGCGGTGCTGGCCGAGATCGACAACAGCCTCCGCCGGCTCGGCCTCGATCACGTCGACCTGTACCAGATCCACCGCTGGGACTACGGAACTCCGATCGAGGAGACGATGGAGGCGCTTCACGACGTCGTCAAGTCAGGCAAGGCGCGCTACATCGGCGCCTCGTCGATGTTCGCCTGGCAATTCGCCAAGGCCCAAGAGGTCGCCGAGCGCAACGGCTGGACACGGTTCGTCTCGATGCAAAACCACTACAACCTCCTCTACCGGGAGGAGGAGCGCGAGATGCTTCCCCTCTGCGCCGACCAGGGCATCGGGGTCCTGCCGTGGAGCCCGCTGGCCCGCGGCCGCCTCGGTCGGCCACTCGGCTCTGAGACCGCCCGCAGCGGCTCCGACGGCATCGGCGACGCCCTCTACGTGGAGGACGACCGGGCCGTGATCGAGCGCAACGCCGAGATCGCCGGCCGGCTCGGCGTGCCCCCTGCCCGCCTTGCCCTCGCCTGGTTGATGCGGAACCCGCAGGTGACGGCGCCGATCGCCGGCCCGACGAAACTCGAGCACCTCGACGACGCGATCGCCGCGGTCGACCTCGAGCTCGACGACGAGACCGCGGCCGCGCTCGAGGAGCCCTACGTCCCGCACCCGATCGCCGGCCATGCCTAGCCCCAGGAACCTCCGGCCCCAGGATCCGGGCCTCTCAGTCGGCCTCCTTCACTGACTGCGGCGTCACCTCGGGAGCCAGGCCGAGCTCGTCGAGGATCTCGGCATCATGCTCGCCCAGCTCCGGCGGAGGCGTGAGCGGGCCGAGCGGGCCCGTGGATCTGTCGTCGGCGCCGAACCGGATCGGCACCGCGGGCACCTTCGCCGGCCTGCCGCCGATGCTCGTGTCGCGCAAGACCCCGTTGACCTGCGCGTGCTCGCTCTCGAGCGCCTCCTCGAGAGTGAGCATCGGGGCAAATGGGATCTCCGCCGCCTCGAATAGGGGTTCCCACTCTGCCAGGGTTCGCTGCCGCATCTTCGCCGCGATCTCGATGCGCTCGTGGTCGAACTGCGGTCCGGCGCCGTGGCACATTCCCGACCCGGACCAGTCGCCGGTCTCCTTGTAGTCCTCGGGCAGGCCGAGCACGTCGCAAAAGGAAGCCCAGAAGTGCTTCTCCGCCGGCGCCAGCAGCATCACGCGGTCGTCCGCCGTCTCGTAGAGGCTGTACCTCGAACCGAGGTCCCCGTACTCGAGCCACCGGTTACCGCTGTTGCCGAGCGTGGTCAGGTCCCGCCAGCTCCACCACATCGCCGCCTGCCAGAGCGAGACGCTGAGGTACTGGGCTTTCTCGGCGCCTCGTTCACGCCGCGTGATCGCGGCGAGCACGGCCATCGCTGCGAACACTCCGCCGAGGGTCGGTCCGGTGCTGCGCCAGCCGCGCCGGGTCACCGGCTGCGGGTCGCCTGGCTCGATCGGAACCAAGCCGGCGAAGGTGTCGATGGTCTGGCCGTGGGCGGTGTAGTCGCGCCAGGGCCCCTCGTCGCCAAAACCCGATATGGCGCAATAGATCAGCTTCGGGTTGGCCTTTCGCATCGTCTCGAAGTCCATCCCCCGCCTGCGCGCGTCCGCCGGCCGCGTTCCGACGACGACCGCATCGGCCCACGCGGCAGCCGCCGCAACCAGTTTGGGCCACTCCTTCGAATGACTGTTGACGGCCAGGCTGCGCGCCCCGGAGTTGAGCGCCAGGTGCATCGCCCCCACCCCCTCGATCCCTTCCCCGGCCAGCGGTTTGCGGTTGCCGTCGCCATGCCGGTGGTGCTCGATCTTGATCACGTCAGCACCCAGCTCGGTGAGCAGGTGCGTCGCCAAGGGACCGGAGAGATGGGTCGAGAAGTCGACTACCCGCAGCCGTTGATCCGCGCCTGACATACGCGCTCTCAGGCCGGGCCGACCGGGACGCCGGCGAGCTCGTGAGCGACCAGGTAGGCGAGGGTCAGCCCTCGCCCGAGCGCGAATCCACTGTTGTAGCCGCTGCCGGAGGAGAGCAGCGCGGCACAGGAGCCGACCGCCGAGAGCCCCTCGATGACGTCGCCTTCGGCGTCCACCACGTGACCCTCAGCGTCGATCTTCACTCCGCTGGAGCCGATCCCGGTGCCGACGACGTGAACCCGCATGC
>JAXLTA010000003.1:0-1621 GCA_046330305.1 Solirubrobacterales bacterium
CTTGAACCAGCCGACCAGATCAGCGCGCTTCAGGAACACCGCCCAGGTGAAGGCGCAGGCGAGCAGAAAGCCGGTGGCGCTGCCGCCCGGCCCTTCGACCTGGCCGAGGATGGTGATCCCGAGCAGGACGATCGAGAGGAAGGCGGCGTACACCACCTTCGCGATCACCGCCCCGAGCAGGGTCAGGCCCCAGGTCTTGAAGGCCCGGCGCCCGGCGTCCCCGAGCAGCGGGAAAAACAGAGCGAAGGGCGCGGCGAGCAGCAGCACAAAGGCGATCGCCGCCTGGCTGAACAGCCTGATCGCGAGCCAGGCGAGCAGGAGGACGGCGCCGAGCAGGCCGATCGCGAATAGGGCCAGCATCGAGAGCCGGGTCAGCACCCCGTCGCCGCCCTGCGCAGCGACCTTCGCCTTGTAGGTGTCGTTCTTGTCGAAGAAGTCCCAGAGCGCCTGCCGCGCCGGGCTCCCCGGCGAGGAGCGCAGGTAGAGGTCGATCACCCGGCGGGGCTTGCCGTAGCGCTGGGCGGCGAACTGCGCGCAGGCGTCCTTGGCCTCCTCGGCGCCGAGGTCGGAGAGCTCGGCGACCAAGGCGAGCGCCCCCTCGTCCTCGCAGAACTTCTCGTCGGCCTTCTGCACCGCCTCGGCCGGAGGCCGGGACAGCGCCCAGCCGACGTCGGAGAAATCGAGACCGGCGAAGGGCACCTCGACCAGTCGCGCCCAGACGCTCGACATCGCTTCGGCGTAGCTGCCGGCGGGCCGCGAGGCGGTCCCCGCCTGCGGCGCGCCGATCACCCCGAGCGCGACCCGATCCGACAGGGAGGCGAGGCGGCCGACCGACGCCTGCGGCTGCTGCACGACCCAGATGCCGACCGCGATCATCGCGATCGCGGCGAGGGTGCCGGCGACGCCGGCGGCCACCTCGCGGCGGACGATGCCCTTGTAGGCGAACCAGATGCCGCCGCAGACCACCGCCGTGGTCAGCCAGGGCTGGGTGACCCGCGAGTAGAGCCGGCCGACCGCGGCGGCGATCTCGTGCATCGTCTTGCCGTCGCCGAACGGGTTGAGGCCGAAGGCGAGGCCGAGCAACGCCAACACCAGCTTGAGCACGAAGATCAGCCCGAGCCAGAGCCCGTTGAGGATCATCACGAAGCCCTTGGTGAAGGTCCCCGTCGGCGCGTCGATCCCGGTGTCGATGAAGATGTCGAAGCCGTAGTTGGAGGCCGGATAGGTGCTCTCGGGCGTGCCGTTGGCTTCGCAGCTGAGGCGGGTCTGGCGGTCGCGGATCTCGGTCAGCCGGTCGCAGACCGGGTTGCCGATGCCGAGGCCGCTGAGCGGGTCGACCTGGCCGGAGGCGCCGAGCTGTTTGCCGGCGGCGATCGCCGACGGCGCCGGCGCCGGGGGTCCCGCCGGTTCTTTAGCTTTGCCGGGCTGCTCGGCGGCCGCGCCTCTCCCCTGCCCCGGCGCCTCGGTGCCGCCGGCTCCCGGCCGAGCGGCATCGGCGCCGGCGACGAAGACCAGGAGCAGGACGACAACGAGGGCGGGCGCGATCGACCGCGCCGTCGGGTGCTTGCAGCGGCCCATCGGCGCTCACCAGTCGAGCCGCTCGCCGGTCCGGAAGATCCCC
>JAXLTA010000030.1:0-35345 GCA_046330305.1 Solirubrobacterales bacterium
GGCCACCTCGGGCGAAACCGCCCCCTTGGCCTCGATCAGGGCGGGATCGATCCCCAGCAGCTCCGCCTTGGCCTCGTTTGAGTAGGAGACGACACCGCCGACGAAGTACTCCGAGGCGCCGGGGTTGTCGACTATCCGGGCCGCCATCATACCGGCGGTGCAGGACTCGGCGATGGCCAGCCGCCGCCCCGCCAGCAGCTTCGCCACCTGCTCGTCGACGGTGCTGCCGTCGGTGCTGAAGGTGGCCCGAGGGTGGCGCTCGACCAGCCCCTCGCGGACCGCCGCGGCAACCGTCTCGGCCCCGTCGCGATAGCGCACGTCGATCTCCATCTCGCCGCGCCGCAGGCAGGTCGTGATCTCGACCGCCCCGAGCTCCACCCCGCCGGCCTCCATCTCCCGCAGGCTCTTGGCGACTTCGGACTCCGGCACCCCGAACATCCGCAGGGTGTAGGCGTGCAGCGGCGTCGAGCGCGCCAGCACGGAGCGCACCGGCTCGGTCGCGAGCGCCGTCGGCCACATCGGCTGCAGCTCGCGCGGCGGGCCGGGCAGCACGATCACGACCCGCTCGCCGGCCGGCACGATCAGCCCGGGCGCGGTTCCCACCGGGTCGAGCGCGATCGCCCCGCGCGGCACCATCGCCTGCTTGCGGTTGGACTCGATCAGCGCCTCCTCGTCGGTCTTGAAGCGGCGCGCGAAGCGACGCAGGATCTCGGCGATCTTCGCCAGCATCTCCTCGTCGAGCTCCAAGGGACGGCCGGCGAAGCGGCCGACCACCTCGGCGGTGAGGTCGTCGGCGGTCGGCCCGAGGCCGCCGCTGGTGACGATCAGGTCCATCTCCTCGGCGGCGAGGAAGTCGAGCGCCGCCGCGAGGTCCTCGGGACGGTCGCCGACGATCAGGATGTGGGCGACCTCGACCCCGTGACCGGCCAGCTGTTCGCTCACCCAGGGCCCGTTGCGGTCGGCGATGCGGCCGGTCAGCACCTCGGTGCCGGTGACGACTATGCCGGCGCGGATCACCCGGGCAAGCTACCGCAGTCAGACCTCGGCGTCGGCCTCAGCCGCCACCGGAGCCGGCTCCCCGCCGCCGCCGCCGCTCAGCACCCGCGGCAGGTCCGCCTGGGAGATCAGCACCTGGCGCGGTTTTGAGCCCTCGTAGCCGGAGATCACGCCGCGCCGCTCGAGCATGTCGATCAGCCGCCCGGCCCGGGTGTAGCCGACCCGCAGCCGCCGCTGAATCATCGAGACCGAGGCGGTCTCGGTCTGCACGACGAGCCGGATCGCCTCGTCGAGGAGGTCGTCGCTGTCGGGGTCGAGGTCGTCCTCTCCCCCGCCCTCGGATTCAACCTCGGCCGGCGTCTCCAGCAGCTCGTCCTCGAATTCGGGTTCGCCCTGGCGAGCCCAGTGGCGCGTGATCCGGGCGATCTCCTCCTCGGTCACGAAGGCGCCCTGGATCCGCTGCAGCTTCGAGCTGCCGGGGCCGCGGAACAGCATGTCCCCCTGGCCGAGCAGCGACTCGGCGCCGCCCTGGTCGAGGATCACCCGCGAGTCGGTCTGCGAGGAGACCGCGAAGGCGATCCGCGAGGGGATGTTGACCTTGATCGTGCCGGTGATGATGTCGGTCGACGGGCGCTGCGTCGCCAGCACCAGGTGGATCCCGGTTGCGCGCGACTTCTGCGCGAGACGGATGATCGAGTCCTCGACTTCGGCCGGGGCGACCATCATCAGGTCCGCGAGCTCGTCGATCACGCAGAGGATGTGCGGCAGCGGCGGCAGCCCCTGCTTGCGCCGCGAGCGGTTCAGTTCCTCGAGGTTGCGGCAGCGGGCCTCGCTCATGATCCCGTAGCGGCTCTCCATCTCGACGATCAGGTTGGAGAGGACGTTGGCGGCGAGGCGCGGCGAGGTCACCACCGGCGTCAGCAGGTGCGGCACGCTCTCGTAGTGGTTGAGCTCGACCTGCTTGGGGTCGACCAGCACCAGCCGCACGTCGTTGGGCGAGGCCTGCATCAGGATCGAGGAGAGGATCGCGTTGACGCAGCCGCTCTTGCCCGAGCCGGTGGTGCCGGCGACCAGCACGTGCGGCATCTTCGCCAGATCCGTCCAGACCGCGTTGCCGTCGATCCCCTTGCCCAGCCAGGCGACCAGCGGCGAGGTCTTCTCCGGCCGCCCGGCGTAGACGTCGCCGAGCCGGACCATGCGCCGGCGGGTGTTGGGCACCTCGACGCCGACCGCCTGTTTGCCGGGGATCGGGGCGAGGATCCGGATGTCGGTCGAGGCCAGGGCGTAGGCGAGGTCGTTGGCGAGCTCGGTGACTTTCTTGACTTTGATCCCCGGCGCCAACCGCATTTCGTAGAGCGAGACGTGCGGCCCGCTGACGACGCCGACGATCTTCGCCTCGACGCCGAAGTGGCCGAGCGTCTCGATCAGCTTGCGGCCGATCGCCTGCTGGTCGCGCGGGTCGGGACCTTTGTCGCCCTTGCCGCGCTCCAGCGCTTTCGCCGGCGGCGGGCGGTAGTCGATCTCCTCCGAGGTGGTGACGCCGCGCTTGGTCCCCATCGGCGTCAGCCCCGCCTGGGCGCGCTCCTCCTCGCCGGTCACCGCGACCGCGTCGACCGGGTCATAGCCGAGCGGCTCGACCTCGGGCTCCTCCTCCTCGGGCTCCTCGGAGACGACCTCCGTCGCCGCCTCCGCGTCGGACTCGATGTCGAAGATCGCCGGGTCGAGGCCGCCGTCGTCGGCCAGCGCCACCGTCGGCTCGAAGTCCTCGTCGTCCTCCGGGTAGGACGCCATCACGTCGGTGGCGGCGTCCTCATCGGCCGCGCGCGGGTCCTCGCGCCGCGCGCGCCAGTCCTCGTGGGCCTGGCCGACCGAGCGGGCCGCCTCGGTGCCGCTGAAGAAGACCGCGCGCCAGACGACGTGGACGCCGCGCGCGAGGCCGCGGACCAACGTCGAGACCGAGGTCCCGGTCAGCAGCATGCCGCCGGCCAGCAGCAGCAGCAGGGTGAAGATCTTGGCGCCGACCGATCCGAACAGGTAGAGCAGCGCGGTCTGCAGCCCGTAGCCGACCTTGCCGCCTTCCCAGCCGGCGAAGAGGATGAAGACCAGGTACACCCCGACCGCCAGCAGCGCCAGCCCGATCAGGTCCAGGTGGCGCTGCTCGAACCCGAGCGAGAACCTCGGCCCGGCGCTGACCTTCGCTTTTTTCCCCGCCTTGGACGCGGCTTTTCCCCTTCGCGCCGGCGCGGCGCGCTTCTTACGCACGAACATTGGCTTCCCGTTCGACGCGGGCGCCGACTCCCCTGCGGATAATTTCTCGGTAAATCCCGCACAGAGCAGGGTTTTGGCGGGCTAACATCGTCACTCAATGCTGAGCGAGACCGATCCGGTCGGCGGCCGCGTCCTTATCGTCGAGGACGACGCCGACATCGCCGACGTCCTGCGTCGCTCCCTGCGCAACGAGGGCTACGAGGTGCGCACCTCCGCCGACGGCGTCGAGGCGCTCGACGTCGCCGCCGGCTTCGTCCCGGACCTGGTCGTCCTCGACCTCGGCCTGCCGGGCATGGACGGCGTCGAGGTCTGCCGCCGCCTGCGCGACGACGGCGACGTCCCGATCCTGATGCTGACCGCCCGGGCCGAGACCGAGGACCGGGTGACCGGCCTCGACAGCGGCGCCGACGACTACCTGGTCAAGCCCTTCGAGCGCAAAGAGCTGCTGGCCCGGATCCGCGCCCTGCTGCGGCGCCGGCCCCCGCGCGGAGCCGCCTCCCTGGAGGTCGGCGACCTCGTCCTCAACCCCGACACCCGCGAAGTCCGCCGCGGCGAGCGCGAGATCGAGCTGACCAACCGCGAGTTCGAGCTGCTCGAGTTCCTGATGCGCAACGAGCGCCTGGTCGTCTCCCGCGAGCGCCTGCTCGACGAGGTCTGGGGCTACGACCCGATGGCGGCGACCAACACGATCGACGTCTTCATCTCCAACCTGCGCCGCAAGCTCGAGGCCGGCGGCGAGCCGCGGCTGCTGCACACCAAACGCGGCGCCGGCTACGTCCTCAAGGACTAGGCCCGTGCGCGGCCGGCGCAGAACGGTCGGAGCCTGGCTCCGGCGCCTGGTGCATCCCCGCTCCTGGCCGGTGCGCTGGCGTCTGGCGGCGGTCTCCTCCGGCCTCACCCTGGTCATCCTCGTGGTCTTCGGCGGCGCCGTCGGGAAGATCGCAACGCAGCGGATCCGCGACGACTTCAACAACGAGGTCCGCAACGCGGTGCAGATTCTCGCCAGCGAAACGAAGATCGACTACAACCTCTTCAACGAAGGCCACATCAGCAAGAGCCCCCAGCTGAAGACCTTCGCGCTGCCCGACGACGCGTCGGTTCGCGTCTACGGCGTCGACGGCCAGCCACTCGGGACCAACGAAAGGACCGCGGCCGGCGAAGGCAACTTCGAAGCCCTGGGTCCGCTCCTCCCAGGGATCCGTGACTACAACGGAATCCGGGTGGCGACCGAGGCGATCCTCGGCGAAAACGAAGAACTGCAGGGGATCGTCCAGTACGGCCGCAGCACCCACCACGTCGAAGAGACAGTCGACCGGGTCTGGCTGCTGATCGCCGCCGGCATCCTCGGCGGCACGATCCTCGCCAGCCTCGCCGGGGTGGCGATCGCCAGCCGGGCGATGCGCCCGATCGCCTCGCTGACCTCGGCGGCACGGAGGATCGCCACCACCCGCGACCCCTCGCTGCAGATGCCCAAGCCACCGGTCGAAGACGAGGTCGGCGAACTGGCCCTGACCCTCGAGCAGATGCTGCGCTCGCTCGACGCCGCCCGCTCCGAGCGCGAGGAGGCGATGCAGCGCCAGCGCGAGTTCGTCGCCGACGCCTCGCACGAGCTGCGCACCCCGCTGACCAGCGTGCTCGCCAACCTCGAGCTGCTGCAGGCCTCGCTCGGCGCCCCCAGCCAGGAGGAGGACCGCGAGATCGTCGACTCGGCGCTGCGCTCCTCGCGGCGGATGAGCCGCCTAGTCGCCGACCTGCTGCTGCTCGCCCGCGCCGACGCCGGCCGCCTCGACCAGCACCGGCCGTGTGACCTGGCCGAGATCGCCGGCGAGGCCGCGGTCGAGGCGGCGCCGTTGATGGGCGAGCGGGTCCTGACGGTCGAGAACGAACGCGCCCTGCCGGTCGAGGGCAGCCCCGACGAACTGCACCGGATGATCCTCAACCTGCTCGAGAACGCGGCCCGCTACACGCCGCCCGACGCCCACATCGATCTGACGCTGCGCCGCGAGGGCGGCGACGCGGTGGTCGAAGTCGCCGACGACGGCCCCGGAATCCCGATCGGGATGCGGACCCAGATCTTCGGGCGCTTCGTCCGCGGCCAGGGCCCCGCCGACACCCACAGCGGCACCGGGACCGGGCTCGGCCTGGCGATCGTCAGCGCTGTGGCGGCCTCCCACGGGGGCTCGGTGGTCGCCGAGGAATCGGCCCTCGGGGGCGCCCTCTTCCGCGCCCGCATCCCCGCCAAAAGGGCCGAGAAACCCGAACCCAATCATTTAGAGGCGCTTTAGGACAGGCCCCTAGATTCCCCCGTGGACGAGACACTGGCCCGCCGGGATTCTCCCCAGACACTATCCCGGCGGGCTTTTTCTTTGCCGTTTTCCGGGGACCGTGGCTTGGGAGGCGCGGGGGTGCCTCTCCGCGAATTGAGTCGCGCCCCCTGCGGGGGCAGCTCCGGATGGTGCTGCCCGCCTATGGCTGGCAGGGATCGGATTGCATTACCGCCGCTTCGCGACATTCCCGGAGAGGCACCCCCGCCCCTCCCGACAGAACGCCACCGAGGGACGGGAGCGAAGCGAAGAGCAAGCGCTGCCTCGTCTGAGCTTTCGTGCTCGAGCCGCCCGATGAAACGGGCTCGCATGAACGACGTCTGGCCGAGAACGCTTCTGCCGCGGGTGGCGCGGTTGGAGAGGCGCCCCTGAGGAAGCTTCAGCTACCGGAAGGGGTGCCTCTCCAACCGTGACAGGACCCGCGGCCCGGAGCGTGCCCGTCTAGACCTCGATCACCACCGGCAGGATCATTGGGCGGCGTTTGAGGCGTTTGTAGACGAACTTGCCGATCGCGTCGTGCAGGTCCTGCTCGATCAGGTCCGCCTTGCGGTTGCCCGCCGAGGCGGCGTCTTCGAGCTGGTCTTCGACCAGGTCGCTGAGATCCTCGACCAGGGCGTTCTCCTCCTCGAGGAAGGCGACGCCGCGGAAGATCACCTCCGGGTCGGCGACGATGCTGCCGTCGTCCCCCGAGATCGTCGCGACGACGATGAAGATGCCGTCGGCCGAGATCTCGCGACGGTCGCGCAGGGCGGCGTCGTCGGGGTCGCCGATGTCGATCCCGTCGACGTACATCGTGCCGGTGCCGACGTCCTCGCCGAAGGCCGCGCCGTCGCGATCGACTTCGAGCGGCAGCCCGTTGCGGCCGCGGAAGATGCTCTCGCCAGGAACCCCCACCGCTTCGGCCAGCTCGGAGTGCAGCCGCAGCCGCTGGAAATCGCCGTGCACCGGCATCACGTAGCGGGGCTTGGTCAGGTTCAGCATCAGCTTCAGCTCCTCCTGCCAGCCGTGCCCGGAGGCGTGGATCGGCGCGTCTTTGGGGGTGATCACCTTGGCCCCGATCTCGTAGATGCGGTCGATCGTCTCGTTCACCGCGCGCTCGTTGCCCGGCACCGGGGTGGCGGAGAAGACGACCGTGTCGCCGGCGTGCAGCTGGACGTCGCGGTGGTCGTTGTTGGCCATCCGCCGCAGGGCCGAGAGCGGCTCGCCCTGGCTGCCGGTCGAGATCACGACCACCTTCTCGTCGGGGAAGTCCTCGATCTCGCGCGGCTGGATGAAGATGCCCTGCGGCGCGTTGGCGATCCCCAGGTTGGAGGCGATGTTGAAGTTCTTGCGCATCGAGCGGCCGACCAGGGCGACCCGCCGGTCGAGCTGCTCGGCGGCGTCGATCACCTGCTGGACGCGGTGGATGTTCGAGGCGAACGAGGTGACGATGATCCGCCCCTTGCACTGGGCGAACTGGCGCAGCAGGGCGGGCCCGACGCTCGACTCCGACGGCGCCACCCCGGGCCGGTCGGCGTTGGTCGAGTCGCCGCAGAGCAGCAGCAGGCCCTCGGTGCCGATCTGGGCCAGCCGCGGGATGTCGGCCGGGCGGCCGTCGACCGGCGTCTGGTCGAACTTGTAATCGCCGGTCATCAGCACGTTGCCGGCCTCGGTGGTGAGCAGGACGCCGCGCATGTCCGGGATCGAGTGGGCGAGGTGGATCAGCTCGATCTCGAACGGGCCGCGCCGGGCCTTCTGGCCGGCCGGCAGCTCCTCGAGCCGGACCGAGTCGCCGAGCTTGTGCTCGTCGAGCTTGGAGCGGACCATGCCGACGGTCAGCAGGCCGCCGTAGATCACCGGCGGCACGCCGATCTCGCGCAGGACGTAGGGCAGGGCGCCGACGTGGTCCTCGTGACCATGGGTGAGGACGATCGCCTCGATGTCATCGGCGCGATCGCGCAGGTAGGAGAAGTCGGGCAGGACGAGGTCGATGCCGTGCATCTCGGCGGTCGGGAACATCAGGCCGGTGTCGACGACGACGATGCGCCCGTCGAACTCGATCACGGTCATGTTCTTGCCGATCTCGCCGAGGCCGCCCAGAGGCAGCACACGGATTTTCTTACTTGACACTGAGAAGGCTCTTTCTGTCTGGGAGTGTGATCAGGAGGCCACGGGGAGACCGACGCCCTCGAGCGCGGCACGCACGGCGGCGCGCTGCTCGGCATCGGCTGTGACCAGAGGCAGGCGCACGCGGTCGGACGCGAGTCCGAGCATCGAGAGCGCCGCCTTCAGGGGAATCGGGTTGGTGGTGACCGAGAGGCCGGCGTAGACCGGCTGCAGCTCGGCGTCGATCCGCCGCGCTCGCTCGATCTCGCCGGCCTGGGCGGCGTCCCACATCTCGCGCATCTGGTCGCCGACGACGTGCGAGGCGACGAGGATGCCGCCGGCGCCGCCGAACTCCAGTACGCGAAGGAAGGTGTTGTCGTTGCCGGCGAGGACGTCGAGGCCGTCGATCGGGCCGAGCTCCTCGTCGTTTGCCTGCTTGACGGCGACGATGTTGTCGATCGCCGCCAGTTCGCCGAGCAGCTCGCGATCGGCATTGACGATGACCCGCGACGGGATGTTGTACATCACCATCGGCAGCTCGGGGACCGCCGCGGCGACCGCTTCGAAGTGGGCGCGGATCCCCTCCCGGTTGGGCTTGTTGTAGTAGGGGACGACGACCAGCGAGGCGTCGGCGCCCGCGTCGGCGGCCATCTTGGTCAGCTCGCGCGAGTGCTGGGTGTCGTTGGTCCCGGTGCCGCAGATCAGCAGCGCCTCCTCCCCGACCTCGGACCGGACCGCGCCCAGCAGCTCGATCTCCTCGCCGTCGGTCAGGGTCGGGCACTCGCCGGTGGTACCGGAGACGACCAGCCCGTGCGAGCCGTGTTCGAGCAGGTGGGCGGCCAGCCGCCGGGCGGCATCGAGGTCGATCCGGCCGTCCTCGCGGAACGGCGTCGCCATCGCGGTGATCGCACCTCGGATCTGCTTCATCGTGATCAGGGTACTCCGTCGCGCGGCCCGCAGCAGCTAGAGCAGCTTCTCGAGGCCGACCGTGAAGGGGTCCGGGAGCTCGCCGACGCGGCGCACGGCGAGGACGACGCCGGGCATGAAGGAGCTGCGGTCGATCGAGTCGTGGCGCAGGCTGAGCGTCTGCCCGGCGCCGCCGAAGATCACCTCCTGGTGGGCGACGAGGCCGGGCAGGCGGACCGAGTGGATCGGCTGATGGACGTTGCCGCCCGCCGCCTCGATCAGCTCCGCGGTCCGCTTCGCCGTGCCCGAGGGCGCGTCCAACTTGCGGTCGTGGTGCAGCTCGACGATCTCGCACTCCGGCATGTGCGGGGCGATCGTCTGGGCGACGACCATCATCAGCACCGCGCCGATCGCGAAGTTGGGCGCGACGAAGCAGCGGGCCCCGGTCCCGCTGCTCTCGGCGGCGGCGCGGGCGGCCTCGAGGTCGAAGCCGGTGGTGCCGACGACGGCGTGAACGCCCGCCGCCAGGCAGGCCCTGACGTTGGCCAGCGCGGTGTCGGGCACGGTGAAGTCGACGAGGACGTCGGCATCGCCCAGGACCTCGTCCAGCTCGACGCCCAGCGCGGGGTCGGCCCGGCCGCTCAGCTCGAGCCCCTCGGCCGCCTCGACGGCCGCGCAGACGGTCGCCCCCATCCGCCCCGCGGCGCCGGCTACCGCGACCCGGATCATGCCGCGGCGAGGGCCTCGCTGACCGGGGCGAGGGCGGCGCGGAAGCGGCCCTCGTCGGCGCCGACGCAGGCGGCGGAGAGCCGCTCGGCGCCGTAGAGCTCGGCGGCCAGGGCGCTGAGGTCGGCGACCGCGACCGCGTCGACCTTGGCCAGCATCTCGTCGAGGCTTTCGATCGGCAGTCCGAACAGCGTCGCCCGCGAGATCCGCGTCATCCGCGCCGCGGTCGACTCCGAGGAGAGGACGAGGCGGCCCTTGACGCTCTCCTTGGCCCGCGCCAGCTCCGCGTCGGAGACCGGCTCGCTGCGCAGCCGCGCCAGCTCGGTGCCGATGATCGCGCAGGCCTCCTCGACGTTCTCGGCCCGGGTGCCGACGTAGGTGGCGACCAGGCCCTGGTCGGTGAATTGCTCGTTGTAGGAGCCGACCGAGTAGGCCAGCCCGCGCTTCTCGCGCACCTCGCGGAACAGGCGCGAGGAGGTCGAGCCGCCGAAGATCGCGTCGAGGACGGCGAGCGCGTAGCGGCGCTCGTCGTCGCGGCGCAGCCCCGGCGCGCCGAAGCAGATGTGGTACTGCTCGGTCTCCTTGGCGTGGAAGCAGAGCCGGCCGGCGCCGTCGAGCCCGCTCTCCGGCGCCGCTCCCCCACCCTCGGCGGGCGGGTTGACCAGCCGCTCGGCGAGGGCGACGATCCGGTCGTGGTCGAGGTGCCCGGCGGCGCCGACGACGATCTCCGGGCCGGCGTAGCGGGCGTGGTGGTAGGACTCGATGTCGGGAACCGGGATCGAGGCGATCACGTCGGCCTCGCCGAGCACGCGGCGGCCGAGCGGGTGGGCGCCGAAGACGGCCTCGGCGAGCACGTCGTGGACGGTCTCCTGCGGCTCGTCGTCGTACATCGCGATCTCCTCGATCACGACCTGGCGCTCGGAGTCGATGTCCGGGTAGGTCGGGGCGAGCAGCATCTCCGCGAGCAGGTCGAAGACCGCCTCGGTGTGCTCGTCGAGGAAGCGCGCGTGCAGGTGGGTGGTCTCCTTGCCGGTGGCGGCGTTGACCGAGGCGCCGAGCCCATCGAAGAGCTCGGAGATCTCGATCGCCGAGTAGCGCGCGGTTCCCTTGAAGAGCAGGTGCTCGAGGAAATGCGAGACCCCGGCCTGGGCCGGGGTCTCGTCGCGCGATCCGGTCCGCACCCAGAGGCCGAGGGCGACCGAGCGGACCGAGGGAACCTCCTCGGTCACCACCCGGACGCCCGAGCCCAGCTGGGTCAGCTTCGCGTCAGCCAAGGCGGGCCCTACGAGCGCCGCTCGCGTTCGCGGCCACGGCCGCGGTCACGGTCGCGCCCGCGTCCACCGCGGTCGCCGCCGTTGCGGCGGCCGCCGTCGCCGGACCCGATCGTCGCCAGTTCCTCGGGCGATTTGCCCTCGACCGAGGGGTCGCTGGAGAGGCGCAGGCCGATCCGGCCGCGCTCCTTGTCGACCTCGACCACGGTGACGTCGATCAGATCGCCGGCGCTGAGCACGTCGTCGACCGAGTCCACCCTCTCCCCCGGCTTCACGTTGGAGATGTGGAGCAGGCCGTCGGTGCCCTTGACGAGCTCGACGAAGGCGCCGAAGGTCGTCGTCTTGACGACCTTGGCGGAGTCGTAGCGATCGCCGATTTCGGCCTCCTTGGTCATCGAGTTGATGCGGGCGACGCAGCCGTCGACCAGTTCGCCCGTCGGCGCGTAGATCCGCACCGTGCCGTCGTCCTCGACGTCGATCTCGGCTTCGAACTCCTCGCACAGGGCGCGGATGGTTTCGCCGCCCTTGCCGATCACGGCGCCGATCTTCTCGGGGTCGATCTTGATCGACTCGATCGCCGGCGCGTGCTTGGAGAGGCTCTCGCGTGGGCCGTCGATCGCCTCGGCCATCTTGCCGAGGATGAACTGGCGGCCCTTGTTGGCCTGGTCCAGCGCGTCGCGCAGGATGTCGAAGGTGACGCCGGTGATCTTGATGTCCATCTGCAGGGCGGTGATCCCGTCCGCGGTTCCGGCGACCTTGAAGTCCATGTCGCCGAGGTGGTCCTCGACGCCGGCGATGTCGGTGAGGACGATGTAGTCCTCGCCCTCCTTGATCAGGCCCATGGCGACGCCGGCGACCGGTGCGGTGACCGGGACGCCCGCCGCCTGCAGGGCCATCGAGGAGGCGCAGACCGAGCCCATCGAGGAGGACCCGTTGGACTCGAGCGTCTCGGAGACGACCCGGATCACGTAGGGGAAGTCCTCTTCGTTGGGGATGGTCGCCGCCAGGGCCCGCTCGGCGAGCGCGCCGTGACCGATGTCGCGCCGCTTCGGGCCGCGCATGAAGCCCGCCTCGCCGACCGAGAAGGGCGGGAAGTTGTAGTGGTGCCAGAACCGTTTCGTCGTCTGCAGGCCGAGCGTGTCGATCCGCATGTCCATCCGGGTGGTGCCGAGCGCCACGTTGGAGAGGATCTGGGTCTCACCGCGGGTGAACAGGGCCGAGCCGTGCACGCGCGGGGAGATGTCGACCTCGCACTCGATCGGCCGGATCTCGTCCTGGGCGCGGCCGTCGGGGCGCTTCTTGTCGACCGCGATCGCCTTGCGGATCGTGTCCTTCTCGATCGAGTCGAAGGCGGCGCCGACCTCGGCCCTGCGGGCGGAGTCCGCCTCCTCCTCGCCGGTCTCCGGCGCGTAGCGGGCGACGACCTCGTCCTTGACCTTGTCGATCGCCTCGTAGCGCTCGAGCTTGCCGGTGGTCGCGATCGCGTCGACCAGCGCCTGCCCGTGGGAAGAGCGGATCTCGCTGAGCAGGCCCTCGTCGAGGCTCGGCGCCTCGATCACGAGCTTCTCCTTGCCGGCCTTCTGCTGCAGCTCCTCCATCGCCGCCGTCAGCTTCTTGATCTCGCTGTGGGCGATGTCGAGGGCGTCGAGGATCTCGGCCTCGGTGACGCCGGTGGCGCCGGCCTCGACCATCAGGATCGCCTCGTCGGTGCCGGCGACGATCAGGTCGAGTTCGAGCTCCTCATGGTCCTCCTCGTTGGGGTTGACGACGAATTCGCCGTCGACCTTGCCGATGCGGACGGCGCCGACGTGGGCGGCGACCGGGACCGGCGAGATGGCCAGCGCCGCCGAGGCGCCGTTCATCGCGAGGACGTCGTAGGGGTGCTCCTGGTCGACCGACATCGGGATCGCGACCAGCTGCGTCTCGTAGTGCCAGCCCTTCGGGAAGAGCGGCCGGATCGGGCGGTCGATCATGCGCGCGGTCAGCGTCGCCTTCTCGCCCGAGCGTCCCTCGCGACGGAAGAACGAGCCCGGGATCTTGCCCGCGGCGTACATCCGCTCCTCGACGTCGACGGTGAGGGGAAGGAAGTCCACGTCGCGCAGGTTGCCGACGGTGGCGGTGCAGAGGACCAGCGTGTCGCCGCTGCGGACCACGACGGCGCCGCTCGCCTGCTTCGCGAGTTTCCCGGTCTCAAAGGAGATCTGGCTGTCGCCGACGTCCGCCGAGACGCGGGTAACGTCAAACATGCTCATTTGGGTTGTCTACCTCCGGCCGCCCGGATGACGGCCATCTGCTTTCAGAACTCTCGTTCTCTTTCACGGTTAAGAGTAACGGACCGCCCCGTCTCGTCGAAGAACGCCGGAGTGCCTGCAACGCCGCCGCGGATCCCCGAGCGGAAGTCGCGCTGCACCCGGGCGGCCACCTCCTCTGAGCGCCGCTCGGCCTCGAAGCGGGCCAGGTCGAGCCCGAGCTCCTCGGCCCGCCGCCACAGATGCGGGTCGTCGACCCGGCCGCGGTCTGCATAGAGCGAATCGACGAGCTCGAAGAAGGCGCCCTGGCGGCCAGCCGCCTCGGCGGCGCCGTGCAGGGCCGGCGAGCGCGGGTGCTTGCTGGCAACCGGGAAATGCCGGAACACGATCCGGTGCGGACCCGCGACCAGCTCGGGCCAGAGGCCGGCGCAGTGCGGGCAGCCGAGGTCGGAGTAGACGATGAGCAGCTCGCCCTCGCCGCGCACGTGGTCGTCCGTTCCCGGCGGCGGGATCGGGGCGCTGCTGAGGTCGCTCATCGCGCCAGTCTCCCACCATCACGCCCCCACTCACCTCTCCCGCCAACCCCCCGTGGCCCCCAACTCGTGATCCCTGCGGACACCCGCCCGGTGCTTCCCACCGGACGCCCGACCCGTGGTTCCTTACGGACCCACAGAGACCACAACGAACCACGCGACGCGGATTCCAGCCAATCCTGAGCCTGGTGGTTCCATGTGGACGTCTGCCGTCCACAAGGAACCGCAACTCGGTGGAGCTGTTGCGGGCGGCGCGCGGAGGAGGGGTCTGGGCCTTGGGCCTAGGAGGCGAGGCCGTCGAAGATGACGTTGGCGCCCGGGAACTCGCCCGGGCTCGGGGACTCGTAGGTCCAGGCGACGTTGCCGTCCTCGTCGACGAGGACCAGCGTGCGGTTGGCGATCCCGGCGGCGTCGATGTAGGAGCCGTAGGCCCTGGCGACCTCGCCCTTGGGCTCGAAGTCGGCGAGCAGAGTGGTGTCGATCCCGAGCTTCTCCTGGAAGGCCTTGTGCGCCCAGTTGCTGTCGACGCTGATCCCGAGCATCTCGACACCCTTCTCGCTCAGCTCGGGCTTCACCTCTTGGTAGATCGAGAGCTGGTCGGAGCAGACGGGGCTGAAGTCCAGCGGGTAGAAGACGATCAGGACCTTGCGGCCCTTGAAGTCGGCCAGCGAGACGTCTTCGCCGTCCTGGTCTCGCAGCGTGAACTCGGGCGCCTTCTCGCCGACGGCGATCATCGACGCAGGCCAAGCTCGGCGACCAGCGCCCGGTAGCGCTCGAGGTCGGTCTTTTCCAGGTAGCGCAGCATGCGGCGGCGCTTGCCGACCAGCATCAGCAGGCCGCGGCGGCTGTGGTGGTCCTTCTGGTGCTCGCGCAGGTGGCCGGTCAGTTCGTTGATCCGCTCGGTCAGCAGCGCGATCTGGACCTCGGCGGAGCCGGTGTCGCCCTCGGCGCGACCGTACTTGCCGATCAGCTCGCTCTTCTTCTCTTTGGTCAGGCTCATCTGGTCTGGAAATCTCTCAAAAAAACCGTGGCCCAGACGGGTCACGGCCGCTGGAAGCTAGCACAGGCGCCACGCCCGCGGTCAGATCCGGCTTCGCAGCTCCTCGACCTCGCGCGAGATCTCGCCCTCGGCGCGGTCGAGCTCCCTGCTGCGCTGGTGGAAGAAGGCGCCGAAGGAGCCGGCGAGGGTGGCGACGACGGTGATCGCCCAGATGTCGAAGACCAGCTCCAGCACCTTGCCGGCGTCGGTCGTCGGCGCGGCCGCCGAGGAGCCGGTCAGCAGCTGGGAGGTCGAGAACAGGAAGGCGTCGAAGGCGTCGTGGATTTCGGTGTGCGGGCTGCCGTGCTCGACCAGGTAGACGATCAGGGTGCAGACCACCGAGAACAGGGCGGTGAGGGCGAAGATCGTCACCAGCCGCCGGCGCAGGTGCGCGTGAGTCCGCGTCTTGCCCTGGGCGACCGCGATGATCTCGCGGTGCACGTTGCGAGCGTGCCGGTGCCTCTCCATCGCCCGGAATTATGCGCCGCCTCACGCCGGGCCGCGTCCTGGTGCGGTATACGAAGGCGGTGCCCGCAGACGGTTCCGACAGCTTCGAGGCCTACGCCGCCGCTCACGGCCTCACCCTCGAACCGGGCGAGCGGCTGCCGCGGACGACGCCGCTGCTCGCCACCGGGGAGCTGCGCGGGGTCGACGCGGTCGCCAGCGGCTGGCTCGCGACCTACGTCGAAGCCAGGCTCGCCGTCGTCGAGCGCGCCGAGAGCCGTTTCACCGTCGCCCTCACCCACGTGCCCAAGGCCAAGCGCTTCGTCCCCTGGCTGCTCTGCCACCGGGCCGAGGACGAGGGCCTGCTCGGCGACGCCGCCCGGCGGCTGATCGGAGGCGGCGAGCGGATCAACCTCGAGAGCGCCGAGCTCGACCGCGACTACCGCATCTACGCCGCCTCCGAGCGCGACGACGTCTGGCTGCACGAGCTCTTCTCGCCGCAGTTCATCGTCTTCCTGATCGAACGCGCCCCGGCCGGCTTCGCCTTCGAGTACGCCGAGGGCTCGCTCTGCGTCAGCCTGGTCGGGAGCCGCACCCTCGCCGCCGACCTCGACGCGCTGCGCGAGGCGACCGTCGACCTCGTCGGGCGCTTCCGGTCGGAGATCCGCGAGCGCCTCGGCGAGGCCCGGGGACGCTCGGCGCCGGCGCCTCCCGGCTGGCCTGCTCAGGACGGCTGAGGCCCGCTCAGCTCGGCGCAGATCCGGCGCGCGTCCTCGACGTCGCGCCGCATCTGGGCGACCAGGGCCTCGACATCCTCATAGCGCCGCTCGCCACGCAGCCGCTCGACGAAGGCGACGCGCAGGACCCTGCCGTAGAGGTCCTCCTCGTGGTCGATGATGTAGGTCTCGATGAGGACGCCGCGGCCGCTCTCGAAGGTCGGCCGGACACCGACGTTGACGGCCGCCGGCAGGCCGTCGGCGAAGGCGGCGTAGATGCCGTGCCCGGGGATCGCGAGGCGGTCGTCGGGGACGATGTTGGCGGTCGGGAAGCCGAGCTCGCGCCCCCGCTGATCGCCCTTGACGACCATGCCCTCGACCATGAAGGGGGCGCCGAGGCAGCGCCGGGCGGCGACCATGTCGCCGGCCGCGACGAGGGCGCGGATCCGGGTCGAGGAGACGGTCTCGCCGTCGACCTCGACCAGCGGCACGACCCGGGTCTCGAACTCCGAGTAGCCGCCGAGCATCGCCGCGTCGCCGCGCGCCTTGGCGCCGAAGCGGAAGTTCTCCCCGACCGAGACCACCGTCGCCCGCAGCGTGCCGACCAGGACGCTCTCGATGAAGTCCTCGGCGCTGCGCTTCGCGAACTCCTCGTCGAAGGGGATCACGACCAGCTCCTCGACGCCGAGGCCGGCGATCACGTCGCGCTTGACCGAGAACGGCATGATCAGCTTCGGCAGGGCTTCGGGGTGCAGGATCTGGAGCGGGTGCGGCTCGAAGGTGAGGACCGTGTCGGCGCCCTCGATCACGGCCTGGTGGCCGCGGTGGACACCGTCGAAGGTGCCGATCGCGACCCGGCGCGGGCGGGGCTCGACGTCGGGCAGCCTCGTCACCCTCACCGCAGCGCCTCCGCCACGGCGGGGACCAGCTCGGCGACCCGGGCCGCCGGCAGGGTCTCCCCCGCCTGCTCGATCGCGAACGGCCCGACCCGGATGCGGCGCAGCGAGGAGCAGTAGGCGTCGCCCAGCGTCTCGACCAGGGTGCGGATGTAGGTGCCGGCCGAGCACTCGATCTCGTAATGGGCGTACTCGCCGTCGGCGGCGAGCAGCTCGGCCCGGTGCACCTCGACGTCGCGCACCGGCGTCTGCACCACCTCGCCGCGATGCGCCTTCCGGTAGAGCCGCTCCCCCCCGACCCGCACCGCCGAGGTCATCGGCAGGCGCTGGCGGACGGTGCCCGTGGGCAATGTCAGCGACTCCGGCACCAGCCCGGTCTCGGTCAGCTCGCCGTCGGGGTCGCCGGTGCTCGAGCGCCAGCCGAGGCGGGCCGTCGCCAGGTAGGTCTTCGGCAGCCCGACCAGGAAGCGCTGCAGCTTCGTCGCCCGGCCGAGCAGGACCAGGAGCAGGCCGGTCGCGAACGGATCGAGGGTCCCGGCGTGGCCCGCCCGCAGGCCGCGCTCGCGCCGCAGGCGGGCGACGACGTCGTGGGAGGTCACCCCGGCCGGCTTGTCCCAGAGCAGCAGGCCGCCTTCCTCGCTGCCGCCGGCCATCTACTCGCCGAGCTGGGCGACGATCTCGTCGCAGATGAACGTCACGAGCGCCTCGTGCTCGAGGTCGGTCGAGAAGCCGGCCGCGCGCTTGTGGCCACCGCCGCCGCTGATGCGGGCGATCGCCGAGACGTCGACGGAGCCGTCGCTGGAGCGCAGGCTGACCTTGCGCGCCGCCCGTCCGCGGTTGCCGAGATCGCGGACCACGGCCGCGACCGTGGTCCCCTCCAGCGAGCGGACGTGATCGATGATCCCCTCGGTCATCTCCTCGCCGGCGCCGGTCTCCTCGTAGTCGGCGGCGGTGATGTAACAGATCGCCAGCCGGTTGTCGCAGTGGCGCTGGATCGACCCCAGCGCCCGCGCAACGAGGCGCAGCTTCTCGATCGGGACGTGCTCGTAGAGGCGGCGGTAGGTGTCGTCGACGTCGACTCCGGCGTCGATCAACTCGGCGGCGACGCGGTGGGTGTGCGCGTTGGTGTTGTCGTACATGAAGTTGCCGGTGTCGGTGATCAGCCCGACGTAGAGCGCCGCGGCGATCTCCGGCGTGATCTCGGCCCCGAGCAGGCGGGCGAGGTCGTAGACGATCTCGGCCGTGCAGGAGGCATCGACGTCGACCAGGTTGAAGTCGCCGAACCGGGTGTTGTCGTGGTGGTGGTCGATGTTGATCACATCGTTGTCGCCCGCGGTCAGGAACTCGACCGGCATGCGGTCGATGTTGCCGCAGTCGAGGAAGACGATCGTGCGGCAGGCCATGTCGGCCGGCGCCTCGTGGAAGACCTCCTCCAGGGGCAGGAAGCGGTACTCGATCGGCAGCGGGAACTCCTTTGCCGCCAGGAACATCACCGAGTCCTTGCCGAGCTGGGTCAGCACCTTGTGCATGCCGAGCAAGGAGCCGAGCGCGTCGCCGTCGGGGCCCTCGTGGGCGGTGAGCAGGAAGCGCTCACGGCTGCGCAGCTCGGCGCTGACCCGCTCGAGATCGGAGGCGGTCGTGGCGACGCCGGCGCTCTCGCCGTTCATCGCTCCTCCTCCGCCGGCTTCTCGGCGTCGCCGGGGCCCGCACCCGGCGCGGCGGGCGCGTCCTCGAGCAGGCGCGAGATCCGCACTCCCTGCTCGATCGTCTCGTCGTAGTGGAAGGTCAAGGTCGGGGTCCGCTTCATCCGCGTCTCGGCGGCGATCCGGGATTGGATCACGCCGTGGGAGGAGCGCAGCGCGTCCAGCGTAGCCACTCGATCCTCCTCCTCGCCGAGGACGCTGACGAACACCTTGGCGGTGTGCAGGTCGGGGCTGGTCTCTACGGCGGTCACGGTGACGAAGCCGATGCGTGGATCGCTCAGATCGCTGGCGATCGCCGCGCCGACCACCTCGCGGAGCACCTCGTTGATGCGCCGCATCCGGGGGCCGGGCATCCTACTCCAGCGTCTGCTCGACCTGTTTGGTCTGGAAGAACTCGAGCACGTCTTCCTCCTTGACGTCGGCGTAGCCGTCGAGGACGATCCCGCACTCCTGACCTTCCTCGACCTCCTGGACGTCGTCTTTGAAGCGACGGAGCGAGGCGAGTTTGCCGGTCCAGATCACCGTGCCCTCGCGGATCAGGCGAACGCTGGCGCTGCGCACGGCTTTGCCCTCGGAGACGATGCAGCCGGCGATGCGGCCGACTTTCGAGGCTTTGAAGGTCTGTTTGACCTCGGCCTCGCCGACCGTCTCCTCGACCTCGACCGCCTCCAGCAGGCCTTCCATCGCGTTGCGCAGGTCCTCGGTGATTTTGTAGATGACCGAGTAGGTGCGGACGTCGACGCCCTCGCGCTCGGCGGCGCGGCGGGCGTCGGCCAGCGGCCGCACGTTGAAGCCGATGATGATCGCGTCGGAGGCCGAGGCGAGCATCACGTCGGACTCGTTGATGCCGCCCGTCTGGGAGTGGATGATGTTGATCCCGACCCGCTCCTGCGGCACCTTGGCGATCTCGTCCTGCAGCGCCTCCAGCGAGCCGGCGACGTCGCCCTTGAGGACGATGTTGAGCTCCTTGATGTCGCCCTCCTGGGCGCGGGCGAAGACCTCGTCGAGGCTGACCTTGCGCGCGTTGCGCCGGGCCAGCGCCTCGCGCTGGATGCGGTCGGCGCGCTCGGCGGCGAGCTGGCGGGCGCGGCGGTCGTTCTCCACCGTCTGCACGAACTCGCCGGCGTCGGAGACGCCGTCGAAGCCGAGCACCTCCGCCGGCATGCCGGGGCCGGCCACCTCGATGCGGGCGCCGGTGAAGTCGTGCATCGCCCGCACCCGGCCCCAGTTGGGACCGGCGACCAGCGAGTCGCCGACCCGCAGGGTGCCGCGCTGGACCAGCACGGTGACGACCGGCCCGCGGCCGGGGTCGAGCTGGGACTCGATCACGGTGCCGGATGCCGGCGCGTCGGGGTTGGCGCCGAGTTCCTCGAGCTCGGTGACCAGGAGGATCATGTCGAGCAGGTTGTCGAGGCCTTCGTGCGTCTTCGCCGAGACCTCGCAGAACACCGTGTCCCCGCCCCATTCTTCGGGCTGGATGCCCTCCTGGGCGAGCTCGGTGCGGACGCGTTCGGGGTTGGCGCCCTCTTTGTCGATCTTGTTCACCGCGATCAGCATCGGCACGTCGGCGGCGCGGGCGTGGTCGATCGCCTCCTTGGTCTGCGGCATGACGCCGTCGTCGGCGGCGACGACGACGACGGCGACGTCGGTGACCTTGGCGCCGCGGGCGCGCATCGCGGTGAAGGCGGCGTGCCCGGGGGTGTCGAGGAAGGTGATCGTCTTGCCGTCGTGGTGGACCTGGTAGGCACCGATGTGCTGGGTGATGCCGCCGGCCTCGCCGGCCGCCACCTCGGTCTCGCGGATCGCGTCGAGCAGCGAGGTCTTGCCGTGGTCGACATGGCCCATGATCGTCACCACCGGCGGCCGTTCGGCGAGGTCCTCCGCCGCATCGTCGAATTCCGGCTCGGCCGGTTCCTCGTCGGCGGTGCTGACGATCTCCAGCTTGCGGTCGTACTCGTCGGCGATCGCCCGGATCGACTCGTCGGTGAGCGTCTGGGTGAGGGTCGCCATCTCCCCCATCATCATCAGTTTTTTGATCACCTCGGCCGGGGCCAGGCCGAGGCTCTCGGCCACCTCGCGCACGGTGGCGCCGGAGTTGACCTTGGTCGCCTCGGGCTCGGCCGGCGTCTCGGGTTTGGCCGGCGGCTCCTCGAGCAGCGGCCGGCGGCGGCGGCCCCCGCGGCGGCGCGGCGGGCGCTGCGGCGGCGGACCGCCCATCTGCTCGCGGCGCGAGGCCTGCGAGTCGATCACGACGCGCCGTTTTTTGGCTCCACCCGCGCCCCCGGCGCCGCCCCCGCCCTGCGGCCCGGCCGGGCGCACGGGTTTGGTCGAAGCCGCACCCGCGGGCCTGGCGGGCGGCTGTTTGCGGGCGGGGGCGCTCCCGCCCGGCGGCGGCGCGGCGGCTTTCTGCTGCGGCGCGGCCTGCGGTTTCGCCGCGGCGGGCGGAGCGGCGGCTTTGGGCGCCGCCTGCGCCGGCGCCTGCGACTTGGCCGCGGCGGCCTCCTGCGGCGCCGCCTGGGCGGCGCCGCCGTTGCCCTTGGCGGCGGCGATCGCCTTCAGGGCATCGGCTTCCTCGACGCTCGAGGCGGCGGCTTTCGCCTCGATGCCGGCTGCCTTCAGCGCCGCCAGCAGCTCCTTGCTGCTGACGCCCTGGGCCTTGGCGATCTCGTGAACGCGCTTCTTCGCCACTACGCCTGCTCAGCCTCCTCGGCCACCGGCTCGGCGGGCTCGGCGGCGGGCTCTTCGGCGACGCCTTCTCCGGCCGCGACCTCTTCTTCGGCCACCGCCACCGCCTCCTCGGCCAGCTCCTCGCCGACGTCTTCGGCCAGCTCCTGTTCGATGTCCTGCTCCTGGGCCTGCTCGAGAATCGCCTCCTCGGCGGCCGCCTCGACGATCTCCTCGGCGGCCTCGTCTTCGGCGGCGGCGACCGCCTCGGCACCGGCCTCGTCGAGGACCTCGGCGACGGCCTCAGGCTCGGCGGCGGCCTCTTCCTCCTCGGCCCCCTCGACGAACCCGGCCGTCGCCCGGTCGACGATCTCGGTCACCTGGCCCTGGTCGGCGTCGGGATCGGCGAGGATCTCGATCTCGGCCTCGGTGATGCCGGCGAGGACCGCCGTCTGGCTGGTCTCGAAGCGCGAGAGCGCCTGGTGCTGGGGCAGACCGCAGTAGGTCGAGCCGGGAATCGCCGCGTTCGGGCAGCGGCGCCCGTTGGAGAGCACCGCCAGGCAGCGGCCGTCGAAGGCTTCCTCGCCCTCGATCTCGATCTCCTGTTCTTCGGAGGCGAACTCGGTCTCGGACTTGATGTCGACGCGCCAGCCGGTCAGGCGGGCGGCCAGGCGGGCGTTCTGGCCGTCACGGCCGATCGCCAGCGAGAGCTGGTCGTCGGGGACGATCACGGTCGCCTGGCGCTCCTCGTCGTCGACGATCACCTCGCGGACCCGGGCCGGCGAAAGCGCTTTGGCGACGAACCGGGCGGGCTCTTCGTTGTAGGGGATGATGTCGATCTTCTCGCCGCGCAGCTCGGAGACGACCATGCGCACGCGCGAGCCGCGCGGGCCGACGCAGGCCCCGACCGGGTCGACCCCGTCGGCGTGGGAGACGACGGCGATCTTCGAGCGGTAGCCGGGCTCGCGGGCGACGCCGACGATTTCGACCAGCTTGTCGGCGATCTCCGGCACCTCGAGCTCGAACAGGCTCTTGATCAGCTCGGGGCTGCGGCGCGAGACGACGATCGCCGGGCCTTTGGTCGAGTCGGAGACGTCGGTGATCACGGCCTTGACCCGCATCCCGTGGTCGTAGCGCTCGTTGTAGACCTGCTCGGACTTCGGCAGCAGCGCCTCGACCCGCTCGCGCAGCTGGACCAGCGTGTAGCGCTTGTCCGACTGCTGGATGATCCCGGTGATCAGCTCGCCGACGCGGTCCTGGTACTCGTCGTACATCATCTGCCGCTCGGCCTCGCGGATCCGCTGCAGGATCACCTGCTTGGCCGTCTGGGCAGCGATCCGGCCGAAGTCTTCGGGGGTGACGTCCTCGGTCGTGATCTGGCTCTCGTACGGGGCCAGCATCTCCGGATCGAGCTCCGGTTCCTCGGGCTCGCGCATTTCCCCGGTCTCGGGGTCGACCTCGGGCTCCTCCTGCTGCTCGGCCGCTTCCTCGAGCAGTTTCTCCTCCAGCTCGGGCGGCAGGATCAGTTCGAAGACGCGGAAGTCGCCGGTCTCGTGGTCGAGGTCGACGCGGGCGTATTTGGCGGCGCCGGGAGTCTTCTTGTAGGCGGAGAGCAGCGCGTCCTCGAGCGCATCCATCAACTTGTCGGCGGAGATTCCCTTCTCCTGCTCGAGCGCTTTGACTGCCTCGACGATCTCCTTGCTCACTGGGGTGACTCCTTGGTTTCGGGCTTGGTGCCGGAACGGCCGTACTTGGGACCCGGCGAAGAGACCTCGAGCGAGTAGTCGGCGAGCAGGTTGCTGAGGTGGCGGGTCACTGCTTCACAGCGGGCTAGGTCGACGCCTTCGGGGTGGTCGATGAAGATCCGCAGCGCCTCGCTGCCGGGGCGCTCGATCGCGAGCAGATCGAGCTCGCCGTCGAGCTCGGACAGCTGGCTCTGGATGTTCTCTTTCAGGGGATCGTTCATCTGCTGCCTCGGCTCGGGCGTAAAAAAAGTGGGCCAGGCCCACTTCGCGGTACTGCGGACTGCTGGACAGGAAGCTTGGCGCCAGTATAGCCCGCTCAACGAGTGGGCTGTCCAGCTTTCTCCCGGAGCTCGTCGACTTTGGCGAGGATCGCCTCGGCGATCGCCTCCTTGGCGGCGATCGGAACCTCGGTCGCGGTCTCGGCCTCGACCAGGGTGACGGCGTTCTCGGCGCTCTCGAACCCGATCGCGGGGTCGGAGACGTCGTTGAGGACGATCAGGTCGGCGCCCTTGCGCTCGAGCTTGCGGCGGGCGCGGGCGGCCGCGTCGCCGCCGTGCTCGGCGGCGAAGCCGACGATCGTCTGCCCCGGCACCCGGCGGGCGGCGAGGCCGGCGAGGATGTCCTCGGTCGGCTCCAGGCGCAGCTCGAGGCCCTCCCGGCGGGCCAGCTTGCCGCTGCTGACGCTGGCCGGGCGGAAGTCGGCCGGAGCCGCCGCCATCAGCAGGACCTGGGTGTCGGCGAAGGCGGCGGCGCTCGCCGCGGCCAGCTCGGCGGCCGTGGTCACGTCGAGGCGCTTGACGCCGGCGGGCGCCGGCAGCGTGACGTTGGCGGCGATCAGCGTCACCTCGGCTCCGCGCCGGGCCGCCGCCGCGGCCAGCGCCAGCCCCATGCGGCCGCTGGAGCGGTTGCCGATGAAGCGGACCGGGTCGATCGGCTCGCGGGTGCCGCCGGCGGTGACGAGCACGCGCAGGCCGTCCCAGGGCCGCTCCCCCGCCCAGCTGGCGGCCGACTCGACGGCGGCCAGCAGGCGCTCGGGGTCGGGCAGCCGGCCCCGTCCGAACTCTCCGCGGGAGGCGAGGCGGCCCGCCTCGGGCTCGATCACCTCGACGCCGCGCTCGCGCAGCGTCGCCAGGTTGGCCTGGGTGGCGGCGTCGGCATACATGCGGTCGTTCATCGCCGGCGCCACCAGGCGCGGCGCCGCGCAGGCCAGAAAGGAGGTCGTCAGCATCGAGTCGGCGGCGCCGGCGGCGAGCTTGGCGACCGTGTTCGCGGAGGCCGGCGCGACGAGATAGGCGTCGCAGCGGGCGGCCAGCTCGAGGTGGGAGATCGGGTCGTGGCCCGGGGCCTCCTCGCCGGGGAAGGCGCCGCGCATCGGGTCGCGGTCGAACTCCGAGAGCAGCACCGGGGCGCCGACGATCCCCTCGAAGGAGGCGGCGCCGACGAACCGCGTCGCCGTCTCGGTCATCAGCACCCGGACCCCGTGGCCGGCGAGCGTCGCCAGCCGCGCCAGCTCGAGCGCCTTGTAGGCGGCTATCCCACCGCTGACGCCAAGCAGGATTCGGGCCATCTCCGTGCTCCTCGGTTCAGCGCCCCGCGGGCGCCGGTGCTAGCTGCGGTACTCGTATTTCAGCTTGCCCTCGGACAGCTCTTCCAGGGCCATGGTCAGGTAGTTGCCCTCGGCGTTGGTCTCGACCATCGGCGGCGGGTACTCGCCGAAACCGCCCTCGCCGAGGTTGTGGAAGTAGCTGTTGATCTGGCGGGCGCGCTTGGCCGCGACGACTACCGCGGCGTAGTGCGAGTCAGAGTGCTCCAGAAGCTTGTCTACGCGTGGTTTGATCATTCGGCGCCGGAGTCTAGATGATCGCCCCCGCGAGGCTCAGCCGAGCTCCGCGCGCACGATCCCGACCAGCTCCTCGGCGGCGCGGCCGAGGTCGTCGTTGACGACCCGGTAATCGAAATCCCCCTGCGAGGCGAGCTCGATCTCGGCCGTCTCCAGGCGCTTGTCGATCGCCTCCGCCGAGTCGGTGCCGCGACCGGCCAGGCGTTCGCGCAGCACCGCCGGGTCGGGCGGGGCGATGAAGATCTGGACCGAGTCCGACTTCGCCTGGCGGACCTGCTGGGCGCCCTGCACCTCGATCTCGAGGACGACCGAGTGGCCGGCCTGCAGCCGCCTTTCGACCTCGGAGCGCAGCGTCCCGTAGCGGTTGCCGCTGTAGGTCGCGAACTCGAGGAAGTCCTTCTCCTCGATGCGCCGCTCGAAGGCCTCGGGCGAAAGGAAGTAGTAGTCGACCCCGTCGGCCTCCCCCGCCCGCGGCGGCCGCGTCGTCGCCGAGATCGAGAGCTCGAGGTTCGGGCAGGCCGCCAGCAGCCGCTTGATCAGCGTCCCCTTGCCGACTCCCGACGGCCCCGTGATCACGAACACCTTGGACATGAACCGGGGAAGCTATTACGCGCCCAAGACGCCCCCGGGCCGGCCCCACCGCCCGCCCCGGCCCCCCACAGGCCCTGGCCCCGGCCGCCACCAACCGGCCCCGCCCTCCCAGTCCCGCGGTTCCTTGTGGACCGTATGGGTCCACAAGGAACCGCGGGAGCGGTCCCGGGGGCGAATTGGCTTTCCTCGGTTCCTTGAGGACGCATGGCCGCCAATAGGAACCGCAGGTCAGGGCAGCGAGATGGCGGATCTGGGAGCAGGGCGCCGGCCCCGGACAGGGCGGTCGCGGAGGTCGCCACTCGCCAGGGCGGTCCCGTCTCGCTCGATCAGCTGCGCGACAGCGGGATCTCTGCCCGGTCGGCTTCCCACAGGAACGAGAGGGGAACTCTGCACCGTGTTCACCGCGGCGTCTACGTCGTCGGGCACCGGTCGGTGACGCGGGTGGCGCGGTTGCGCGCGGCCCTTCTTGCCTGCGGCGAGGGCGCTGTCGTGTCGCACGGAACCGCGGCGGCATTTTGGGGCCTGTGGGACGAATGGCCGGCGCTGATCGACATAACCGTCCCGGAGCAGGCGGGCCGCAAGGTCGACGCGGTCAGGGCACGGCGCTGCCGCTACCCGCAAGTGGAGGAGATAACCGCACAGCAGGGAGTGGCCTGCACGACGCCCGCCCGGGTCCTCGTCGATCTCGCAGGCATCGTCGATCTCCCGCGGCTGCGAAGGACGGTCGAGCGCGCCGCGGTCCTGAAGCTGCTTGACCTTGAAGCGGCCTACCGAGCCGTGCACTTCGCGAGAGGCAGGCGAGGATTGCGCGACTTGACGGCGGTCCTCGACGCGTGGAACACCCCGAGCGGAGCGGCGCCCGACCTGCGCAGCGACTTCGAGGCGCTGGTCTTGCCGCGACTGGCCTCGATGGGCCTTCCGCGTCCGAGGTGCAATGAGACGCTGCACCTCGAGGGAGAGCGCTTGACCGTCGACTTCCTCTGGCCGCGGGAGAAGGTCGTGGTCGAAGCCGACGGAGCCGCCGCCCACCAGACGCCGGTCGCCTTTCAGCGTGACCGCCACCGCGATCAGTTGCTGATCGCCTCCGGCTTCCGGGTGGCACGGGTCACCTGGGACCAGATGAAGGGCGAACCGGAGCAGATCGTGGCCCGGGTTGCGCAGACCCTGGTCCGAGCCCGCCCTTGACCGCGATCCGCGGTTCCTTGCAGACGCTCACCGTCCGTAAGGAACCGCGGGGGCGGCTGGACGTTGAAATCTGGGTCCCGTGGTTCCTTGTGGACCGTGAGCGACCGGAAGGAACCACGAGTGCGGGGGGCGGCGGTTGGGGATGGCAAGGGGCCCGGCCACGCGAGTGAGGTGGCGACGGTCAGGGATGCTGCAGGCGCCGGCGGGGTGACCGGAGTCGCTAGCGGCGCAGGAGGCCTACCAGCTCGCCGCGCTGGCGTTCGGAGAGGCCTCCGATCGTCTTCGAGGGCGAGATCCGGCATTGGTTGAGTATTCGGTTGGTCTTGACCCGGCCGTACTTGGGAACGGCCAGCAGCATGTCGAAGACCTTGGCGGTGAGGACGTACTCGGGCGGGTCGCGGAGGATCGCGTGGATGCTGGCGCGACCGGCCTTGAGATCCTTCTTCAGCTTGGCGCGGGCGGTGCGGATGTCGTTGGCCCGCTTCAGCGCCTCCATCCTCTGGTCGAGGGATCGCTCGGGGGCGGCGAGGGAGGCTTTCAGCGAAGGGGCTGCCATGTGGGCGGCGAGTATAGCCGCGGGTCAGCGCTCCGCAAGGGAATGCTGGGCATTTGCCCACAAATTCATCTCAACCTTTAGTCGAGGTCTAGCTGATGGCCGACCTCGACCTCCCTCGGGAGGGTCAGGGCGAGCTCCGAGGCGACCCTGGAGCCGGCTCGCGGGTCGCGGAAACTCTCGGTTCCGACCGCCACCAGCGAGGCGCCGGCGGCGAGGAATTCGGCCGCGTCGGCACCGCTGCCGATCCCACCCATCCCGATCCGGGGAATGGATACCGCGGCGCTGACCGCTCGAAGCTGGTGGAGCGCAACCGGACGCACCGCGGGCCCCGAGAGGCCGCCGTGGCCGGCGGCGAGGGCCGGCTGGCCGCTCGCCGGGTCGATCGCCGTCCCCTTCAGCGTGTTGATCAGCGAGACCGCGTCGGCGCCGCCCTGCTCGGCCCCGGCCGCGACCGCCGCCGGGTCGGCGACGTTGGGCGTCAGCTTGACGATCAGGGGCTTCTCGGTCAGCGGCCGCAGCGCCGCGGCCAGCGCCTCGGTCTCCCCCGGCTGCTCGCCGACGATCAGGCCGGAGTGGACGTTCGGGCAGGAGACGTTGAGCTCGATCGCGGCCACCTCCTCCCGCTCCCCGACCGCCGCCACCAGCCGGCCGAACTGCTCGCGGCTGGTCGCCATCACCGAGACGATCAACGGCACCGGCAGCTCGGCCAGCAGCGGCAGGTCCTCGGCAAGGAACCCCGCGAGACCCTTGTTGGGCAGCCCGATCGAGTTGAGCATGCCGGCCGACGTCTCCCAGATCCGCCGCGGCTCGTTGCCGGCCCGCGGCTCGGGCGTGATCGTCTTCGAGACGAAGGCGGCGAAGGGGAAGTCCTCGAGCAGCGCCTCGCCGAACACGCGCCGGGCGGCGATCGCGTCGTAGGTCCCGGAGGCGTTGATCACCGGGTGCTCGAGCTCGATCCCGCAGAAGTCAGGCATAGGCCGCGGCGACCTCCTCGATGTCCTCCCCGGCCAGCACCGGGCCGTCGACGCAGAGCCGCAGGTAGCCGCCGCCCGGCTTCGGCACGGCGCAGCCGAAGCAGGCGCCGAAGCCGCAGGCCATCGGCGACTCGAGCGCCAGCTGCGAGGCGACCCCATGGCTGGAACATAGCCGCCGCACCGCCTCCAGCATCGCCGGCGGCCCGCACGAGTAGACGACCGCGGAGGCGGCGTCGTCGCCCGCCAGCATCGCCGCCAGCAGGTCGGTGACGTAGCCGCGGTGCCCGGCGTGGCCGTCCTCGCTCGCCAGCCGCACCTCCGGGCAGAGGTCGCCACCGGCGCCGCAGAAGAGCTCGGTGCCGCCGGCGTGGTCGCGGTCGCGGTAGCCGAGCAGGACCCGCAGCGGCACGCCGCGCTCGCTCAGCCGGCGGCGCAGCAGCGCCAGCGGCGCCACCCCGATGCCGCCGCCGACGAGAATCGCCCCGGCGGCGCCGGGCAGCGCCTCGCGCGGCATCGGGAAGCCGTTGCCGAGCGGGCCGGTGAGCCAGACCTGCTCGCCGGCGCCCAGGCCGCAGAGCCGCTCGGTGCCGGGGCCGACCCCCTCGACAAGGAACTCGAGCCGCAGGCCGCGCCCGGCCGGCCCGACCTCGGCGACCGAGATCGCCCGCGGCAGGTGCGCCCGCCCGCCCTCGCCGGCCCAGCCGGCGGCGGCGGTGAGCATGTAGAACTGGCCGGCCCGCGGTTCCGGGCCCTCGCGGTCGTGCAGCGAGAAGACCCGGTAGCCGCCGGACGCGCGGTTCTCGGCGACCTCGCAGAGGCGGCGGCCGAAGGGGGCGCTCATCGCGGCTGGGCGGGCTCCGAGGAGGAGGCGGCGCGGTGCAGCTCCTGCAGCGAGAGCACCTCGGCCTCCGCGCGGTTGCCGGCGGCGATCGCGCGCGCGGCGGCCGTGGCGCCGGTCATCGTCGTGATGCAGGGGATCCCGTGCTTGACCGCGGCGGTCCGAATCTCATACCCGTCGGCGCGGGCGCCCGAGCCGGTCGGCGTGTTGATGACCAGGTCGCAGCGCCGCTTGCGGATCAGGTCGACGACGTGCGGGGAGCCCTCGCCGATCTTGTTGATCCGGGTCACCGGCACGCCCATCCGCTCGATCGCCTGCGCGGTGCCGCCGGTCGCGATCACCTCGAAGCCGAGGTCGTGGAAGCGCGCCGCCAGCTGCGTCGCCGCCGGCTTGTCGGTGTCGGTGACCGTGATGAAGACCGAGCCCTCCTCCGGCAGCAGCGCGCCGGCCGCGGCCTGGGCTTTGCCGAAGGCGGTCGGGAAGTCGGCGGCGACGCCCATCACCTCGCCGGTGCTCTTCATCTCCGGGCCGAGCACCGAGTCGGCGCCGGCGAAGCGGGCGAACGGCAGCACCGCCTCCTTGACGCTGACGTGCTCGGGGAGCCCCTGCGGCAGGTCCATCGCGGCGAGGCGCTCGCCCAGCATCAGCCGGCAGGCCAGCTTCGCCAGCGGCACGCCGATCGCCTTCGAGACGAACGGCACGGTGCGCGAGGCGCGCGGGTTGGCCTCGATCACGTAGAGCTCGCCGGCGGCGACCCCGTACTGGATGTTGATCAGGCCGACGACGCCGAGCTCCAGCGCGATCCGCTCGCTCGTCGCCCGAATCTCCTCCAGCATCTCCTCGCCGAGGCTGAGCGGCGGGATCACGCAGGCCGAGTCGCCGGAGTGGACGCCGGCCTCCTCGACGTGCTGCATGATCCCGGCCACGTGGACCTGCTCGCCGTCGGCGAGCGCGTCGACGTCGACCTCGATCGCGTTCTCGAGGAAGCGGTCGAGCAGCAGCGGGTGCTCCTGGTCGGCCTTGACGTTGGCCTCCAGGTAGGCGCCGAGGTCCTCGGTCGAGTAGCAGATCTCCATCGCCCGGCCGCCGAGCACGTAGGAGGGCCGGACCAGCAGCGGGAAGCCGACCTCGGCGGCGACCACCTCGGCCTCTTCGGCCGAGAAGGCGGTCCCGTAGGGCGGGTGCTTGACGCCGAGCCGGCGCAGCAGGGCGCCGAACCGGCCGCGGTCCTCGGCCAGGTCGATCGCGTCGACGGGCGTCCCCAGCAGCCTCACCCCGGCCTCTTCCAGGGTCCGCGCCAGCCGCAGCGGCGTCTGGCCGCCGAACTGGACGATCACGCCCTCCGGCTGCTCGCGCTCGCAGACCGCGAGCACGTCGGCGGCGGTCAGCGGCTCGAAGTAGAGGCGGTCGGAGGTGTCGTAGTCGGTGGAGACGGTCTCCGGGTTGCAGTTCACCATCACCGCGTCGCGCCCCAGCTCCCGGGCCGTCATCGCCGCGTGCACGCAGCAGTAGTCGAACTCGATCCCCTGCCCGATCCGGTTCGGGCCGGCGCCGAGGATCACCACCGAGGGGTTCTCGCCGCGGCGGATCTCCGAAGCCGGCGGCGAGCCGTCGGGCCCGGGCCGCTCGTGGCCGGAGTAGTAGTAGGGGGTCGCCGCCTCGAACTCGGCGGCGCAGGTGTCGACCGCCTTGTAGGTGCGGGCGAGGCCGTCGGTGCCGTCGCCCTCCCGGGCCAGCGCCTCGAGCTCGCGCAGGAACCAGCGGTCGACCAGGCAGCGCTCGTGCACGGCCTCGACCCCGAGGCCGCGGCGGAAGGCCTCGAGCACGAGGTCGAAGCGCTCGGCGCTGGGCGTCTCGATCGCGGCCAACAGCTCGCCGTCGTCGGCCGGCGGCTCGGCGGGCGCGTCGAGCTCGCGCGAGCGCATCGCCTTGGCGAACGACTCGCGGAAGGTGCGGCCGATCGACATCGCCTCGCCGACGCTCTGCATGTAGGTGGAGAGCCGGCCCTCCGAGCCCGGGAACTTCTCGAAGGCGAAGCGGGGGATCTTGGTGACGACGTAGTCGATCGTCGGCTCGAAGGAGGCGGGTGTGGCGCGGGTGATGTCGTTGGGGATCTCCTCCAGGGCGTAGCCGACCGCCAGCTTCGCCGCCATCTTCGCGATCGGGAACCCGGTCGCCTTCGAGGCCAGCGCCGAGGAGCGCGAGACGCGCGGGTTCATCTCGATCACGACGATCTCACCCGACTCGGGGTTGACCGCGAACTGGACGTTGGAGCCGCCGGTCTCGACCCCGATCGCCCGGATCACCCTGATCGCCTGGTCGCGGAGGTCCTGGTAGAGCGCGTCGGGCAGGGTCTGGGCCGGCGCCACCGTCACCGAGTCGCCGGTGTGGACGCCCATCGGGTCGACGTTCTCGATCGAGCAGATGATCACGACGTTGTCGTTGCGGTCGCGCATCACCTCGAGCTCGAACTCCCCCCACCCGATCACCGACTCCTCGACCAGCACCTGGTTGATCGGGCTGGCGGCGAGGCCCTCGGAGACGACCTGCAGCAGCTCGGTCTCGGTGCGGCCGACGCCGCCTCCCTGGCCGCCCATCGTGAAGGCCGGCCGCACGATCGCCGGCAGCGAGACGCGGCCGGCGGCGAGCGCCTCCTCGACCTCGGCGACGCTCTGCACGGTGATCGACCAGGGGATCCGCAGGCCCGCCTCGGTCATCGTCCGGCGGAACTCCTCGCGGTCCTCGGCGCGCCGGATCGCCGCCGAGTCGGCGCCGATCAGCTCGACCCCGAAGCGCTCGAGGGTGCCGTCCTCGTGCAGCGCCATCGCCAGGTTGAGCGCGGTCTGGCCGCCGAGGGTCGGCAGCAGCGCGTCGGGGCGCTCCTTCTCGATGATCTTGGTGACCGGTCCGGGCAGCAGCGGCTCGATGTAGGTCGCGGTCGCGAACTCGGGGTCGGTCATGATCGTCGCCGGGTTGGAGTTGACGAGCACGACCTCGAAGCCCTCCTCGAGCAGCACCTTGCAGGCCTGCACGCCGGAGTAGTCGAACTCGGCCGCCTGGCCGATCACGATCGGCCCGGAGCCGATCAGCAGGATCTTCTCGATGTCGTCGCGGCGCGGCATCAGCGGGCCTTTCTCATGCGGGCTCCCCGGCGAGGGCGAGGAAGCGGTCGAACAGGTGACGGGCGTCGTGCGGGCCGGGGCCCGCCTCGGGGTGGTACTGCACGGTGGCGCCGGCGACGTCGCGCAGCACGAGCCCCTCGACGGTGCGGTCGTAGAGGTTCAGCTGCGAGAGCTCGGCGACGCCGAAGTCGGTCTCCCAGCGCACCGGCTCATCGCCCTCGATCCTCGGCTCCCCGCCCGGCCCCTCGACGGCGAAGCCGTGGTTCTGGGCGGTGATGTCGATGCGCCCGGTCTCCAGGTCCTTGACCGGGTGGTTGGCGCCGCGGTGGCCGAAGGGCAGCTTGTAGGTCTGCAGGCCGACGGCGCGGCAGAGCAGCTGGTGGCCGAGGCAGATGCCGAAGACCGGCTTGGTGCCGACGATCCCACGCACGGTCTCGACGACGTAGCCGAGCGCCGCCGGGTCGCCGGGGCCGTTGGCGAGGAAGACGACGTCGGGATCCTCGGCGAGGACCTCGGCGGCGGAGGCCGTGCAGGGCAGCAGGGTCAGCCTGCAGCCGTGCTGGCGCAGCTGGCGGACGATGCTGAGCTTGACGCCGGTGTCGATCCCGACCACGTGCGGGCCGTCGCCGTCGAAGCGCACCGGCTCGGGGGGGGTGACGGTGCGGGCCAGGTCGGTGCCCGCCATCGGCGGCTCGGCCGCGATCGCCTCGCGCGCGTCGGGCTCGGGCACGGTCGCCGGGAAGATGCCGCCGCGCATCGCGCCGCGGTCGCGCAGGTGGCGGACCAGGGCGCGGGTGTCGACCCCGCTGAGGCCGGGGACGCCGCAGTTCTCGAGCCAGTCGAGCCAGCCGCCCTCGCAGCTGGCCGCGTCCTCGCCGTTCTTGGCGTCGCGCATGACGACGCCGCGGGCGTGGACGCGGTCAGACTCCATCGCCTCGGCGCTGACCCCGTAGTTGCCGATCAGCGGGTAGGTGAAGACGATGATCTGGCCCGCGTACGACGGGTCGGTGACCGACTCCTGGTAGCCGGTCATCGCGGTGTTGAAGACGACTTCGCCGGTCACCGCGGCCCCGTGTCCGCAGGAGAGCCCGTCGAGCCGCGTGCCGTCCTCGAGCAGCAGGTAGGCGCCGCTCACCCCGCCACCCCCAGCGAGAAGGAGCGCAGCCGGAAGGCAACCTGGCCGGCGGCGAGCGTCATCAGCACGCGGCCGGTCAGGGTGCGGCCGGCGCACCAGGAGTTCTGCGAGCGGCTCTCGTAGCCGTCCTCCCCCACCGTCCACTCGGCTCCCAGGTCGCAGAGGGCGATGTTGGCTTCGCTGCCGGGGGTCAGGGTCGGCCGGGCGATGTCGAAGGGCGCGGCGCCGCCGCCGAGCCGCTCGACCAGCAGCGCGAGGTCGATGACGCCGGGCAGCACCAGCTCGGTGTGCAGCGCCGCGAAGGCGGTCTCCAGGCCGGTGACTCCCATCGCCGCCTGCTCGTAGGGGACCTCCTTTTCCTCGGCCTGATGCGGCGCGTGGTCGGTAGCGATGCACTCGATCGTGCCGTCGCGCAGGCCCTCGATCAGCGCCTGGCGGTCGGCCTCGCGCCGCAGCGGCGGGTTCATCTTGAAGCGGTGGGGGTCGAGGCTGCGGACCTCCTCGTCGGTCAGCACCAGGTGGTGCGGGCTGGCCTCGGCGCTGATCCGCACCCCCGCCTCCCTGGCGGCGCGAACGACCGCCACCGACCCCGCGGCGGAGAGGTGCTGGACGTGGATCCGAGCCTCCTCGTAGGCGGCGAGGAGGGCGTCGCGGGCGACCATCGTCGACTCCGAGACCGAGGGGATGCCGGCGAGCCCGACCGCCGCCGAGACCGGCCCCTCGTGCATGACCCCGTCGCCGGAGAGCTCCGGGTCCTCCTCGTGCAGGGCGATGTTGCCGCCGCAGAGCCGCTGGTACTGCAGCGCCCGGCGCATCACCCGGGCGCTGCGGATCGGCAGGCCGTCGTCGGAGAAGCCGAGGGCGCCGGCCTCGCGCAGTTCGACCATCTCGGTCAGCTCCTCGCCGCGCATGCCTTTGGTGACTGTGGCGAGGAACCCGACCGGGACCGAGGCGCCGGCCCGCGCCTGCTCGCGCAGCGCGGTGACGTCGGCGGCGGTCGAGACCGGCGGCTCGGTGTTGGCCATCGCGAGGACGCCGCAGTAGCCGCCGGCCGCGGCGGCGCGGGTGCCGGTCTCGACGTCCTCTTTGTGCTCGTGACCGGGGGTGCGGAGGTGGACATGGGGGTCGAAGAAGGCGGGAAAGGCGTGCAGGCCCTCGGCCTCGACCAGCTCGGCGCCCTCGGTCGGGGCGGCGCCGGGAGCGGCCAGCTCGGCGACGCGGCCGTCGCGGACGACGACGTCGTGGACGGCGTCGATCCCGGCGACCGGGTCGAGCACGGTGGCGCGGCGCAGGACCAGATCCGCCGGCTCCCCGGCGCGGACGTCGAGCACGTCGGTCAGCTGCGAGAGGGCGCTCATGCCGGCTGTCCGATCGGGGTCGGGGCGCCGTCGCCGCCCGGAACCGGCTCGTCGCCCGGCGCCGGCCGCTCGGAGCCGGTCAGCAGCTCGTAGAGGATCGCCATCCGGACGACGAGGCCGGCGGCGACCTGCTCGGCGATCAGCGACTGCGGCGAGTCGATCGCCTCGCCGGAGAGCTCGACGCCGCGGTTGACCGGGCCCGGGTGCATCAGCAGCTGGCGTGGGTAGAGGCGGCGGCTGTCGATCTGGAAGGTCGCCGCGTACTCCCGCAGCGAGGGGACGAAGCTCTCGCTCATCCGCTCCTGCTGCAGGCGCAGCGCGTAGACGACCTCGGCCTCGTCGAGCCGCTCGAGCGAGTGCGAGACCTCGCAGCCGAGCTCCTCGATCCCGCGCGGGATCAGCGTCGGCGGCCCGCAGACGGTGACCTCCGCCCCCATCCGCTGGAAGGCGATCAGGTTGGAGCGCGCGACCCGGCTGTGGAGGACGTCGCCGACGATCCAGATCCGGACGCCGTCGAGCGAGCCGAGCCGGCGGCGCAGGGTGTAGACGTCGAGCAGCGCCTGGCTGGGGTGCTCGTGCTTGCCGTCGCCGGCGTTGACCACCGCCGCCGAGGTCCAGCGCGAGACCATCTGGGCGGCGCCGGCGTAGGGGTGGCGGATCACGATCGCGGCCGGGTCGTAGGCGGAGAGGGTGGCGACCGTGTCCTTCAGCGACTCGCCCTTGTCGACCGAGGAGCCGGCCGCCTTGACCGAGACGAGGTCGGCCGAGAGCCGCTTGGCCGCCAGCTCGAAGGAGCTCGAGGTGCGCGTGCTCGACTCGTAGAAGAGTGTGACGACGGTGCGGCCGCGCAGCGTCGGCACCTTCTTGATGTCGCGCCGGCCGACCTCGGCAAAGCTCTCGGCGCGGTCGAGGATCGCCTCGATCTCCGCCCGGCTCAGGTCCTCGATCGAGAGCAGGTGGTTCACACGCTCACCTCCACCGGCTGGGGTTCGGCGATCGTCACCTGGTCGATGCCGTCGCACTCCTGCAGCCGCACGTTGACCCGCTCGCCGCGGGCGGTTGGCAGGTTCTTGCCGACGTAGTCGGGCCGGATCGGCAGCTCACGGTGGCCGCGGTCGCAGAGCACGGCGAGCTGGACCCGCCGCGGCCGGCCGTAGTCGAAGAGGGCGTCGATCGCGGCG
>JAXLTA010000031.1:0-32497 GCA_046330305.1 Solirubrobacterales bacterium
CGCGGCGAGGGCCGCGGGCAGCGCACCTCGATCACCGCGCACGCGGGCAGGAGCCGGCGTCAGCGGCGCGAGTGCGTCAGATCGAGTGCGACGAGAGGAGCGGTGGCCCCCGTAGTGGCCGCGTCGCGGCCAACAGGAGCAGTGTCAGGCCGTAGAGGGCATCGGCGCGTCGACGCGGAGCGAGGCGGGCCACCGGCCGACGGCGGGGTCGACCGCGGCGGGCGAGGCGATGAAGCAGACGCTCGCCGGGGTAGCGGTTGAAGGCCAGCGCGGTGGCGATGCAGATCAGGGGAAGCGCCGCGAGGACCGCTTCAGGGCCGCCGGCGAGCAGGACACAGGCGATCAGCAGAGAGCTGACGAGAGCCAGCAGAGCGGGAAGCGGGTTGACACGGGCGCGAAGTGGCATCGCAGCACGACGACCCTACCGCTCGCGGCCCTCGGAGCTGGCGCACCGTCGGCGCGCCGATCGGCGAAATCGAGCGTGCGTTGGTTCAAGTTCTCGATCCAAAGCGCCGATGCAGGACCGCCCCCAAGGAACGAAGGAAGGTCGAGAGAGATGAAGCTGCGGAAGCCCAGGCTCACCTACGCAAACGTGGTCGCCACCCTGGCGCTTGTCCTCGCTGTCGGCGGCGGCTCGGCGTACGCCGCGAGCAGGATCACGGCCAGCGAGATCGCGGTCGGCGCCGTGACCTCGGCGAAAATCAAGCAGCGGGCGGTGAAGAGCGGCAAGATCGCGGTCGGCGCTGTCCGCGGCAACCAGGTCGCCGACCACGCGCTCAGTTCGACGCAGATCGCGGCCGGCTCGATCAAGCCAGAAAGCCTCGAAGTGCCGCTCGCGTTCGTCGCGAATTTCGGCGGCGGCGGCATCGGGGTGCCGAGCGGCGAACCGGCCGACTACCCCCTGATCAACGCCACCTGGACACAGCAGCCAGGTGAGATCGACGTCGTCTTCGGCGAAGCGAAGGCGACACTCTCAGCCGAAGGCGGAACCTGCCAGGCCTTCGTCCAGCTGCTGCTCAACGGAGCCGAAGTCGGGGGTGGCCAGGTCACGACCGAATCGCCGACCCCGGTCGCGGTTCAGACCAGCCTCGGTGCCAATCCCCAGATCGATCCCGCGAGCGCCAAGCCGAACACGCTCACGGCTCGTGTTGGTTCGAACGGCAATTGCGCCGCCGGATCAAGGATCGACTCGACCCGGTTTCGGGTGCTGGCCTTCGGCTGAGCCCAGGCTCCCGCCTTCGGCGGCGTTGAGGCGAGGTGCGGACGCGATCCTGGTCGAGATCGGAAGCCCTCGGCCGATCGGATTGCGATCGGAGGATCTGGCGCAGGGGGCGGGCCTCAGCTAGTGAGAGTCTCCGAAGCACGCCTGGTCAGTAGGTCGCTCGCTAGAAAGGAGCGCCGGGCAGGAGGCTTGCAGCTGTGGCCGCTGGGCGCTCAGCCGGCCGACGCAGAGGCGGAGGGGGCAGGGATGGGTTTCGAGACTGCCCCGTTCAACCACTCCGGCACCCCTCCGGGAATGCTGGATCTTCGATCCTAGCGAGGTCGCGCCGGTCGGCGAGTGTCGAGGCGAGGGCTGTTATTGGGCCGGCAGAGTCTTCGCCGCGCCGACACCGCCAAACAACCGCCCAGCGTCCGTACGCTCAACCATCTGCCAGGCCTAGCCGGAGCTGGCGGGTTTTGGACGGCCCAGGGAACGAAGGAGCAGTCGCCGCCTCTGACAACGGCGCCCTCGGACAAAATCCGACTCTTCTCCGCTTGCCCTCCGGGGCGGTCGCTTCGCATCTCACGGCTCACCAAAGGGCCTGCAAGGAGGGAACACAATCGTCGAAGTGGCGCTGTCACTCGAAACCGGTTACCACGACCTTACCCTCGAGTCCTGCTCTCATTCGGTCGCTCATCGAGCCAAATTCGGACAGCCCAATCCTCGCTGTCACCATTTTGCTGAGCGGGAGTTCCCCCCCAGCCGCCTTTTCAAGTCCGGCCTGAGAGGCGAACTCGGTGCCGTTGCTTCCGATCACAACTAGGCCCTTCTCGACGAGGCGCCGCGGCTCCATCACGACGGTTGCCTGTCGAGCGTAGCCGAGTTGGACTACCGTTCCCCGTGGAGCAGCCAACTCAATGCACTCAGCCAAGAGGTGTCCCGTCGCGTTAAACACCAGGCTTGGTGCTCGGTCGCCGTGGGTCAGAGCTCGGTAGACATCGGGTGCGACCTCGGACCCGTCCGCCGTGGCGCTGGCGCCACATCTCTCTAGCAAGGCGCGGCGCAGCTTCGAGGGCTCGAAGGCGACCAGTGGCGCCACGCCGGCACCGGCTAGCGCGGCGGTCGCCAACACCCCCATCGGGCCGCCACCGACCACAGCGGCGCTTCGCGGTCCCGTCCGCCACTGGACCCGCCCGAGCGCCTCAGGGACGCATGCGAGCGGCTCAACGAGCGACGCCTCGACCCAACCGAGCCGGTCCGGCAACGGGTAGCAGCAAGCGGATGGCACCGTCGCGTGATCCGCGAAGCCGCCGTCGCGGTTGATGCCGAGGTTCACCTGCTCGCCGCAGGACATGGGTTGTCCCAAGCGGCACTCCGGACAGTGGCCACAGCCCAAGTCGGGAGCAACGACCACGCGCGTCCCCGGAACGACAGAAGAGTCGACACCGTCGCCGACCGCAGTGACCTCCCCGGCAAACTCGTGACCCAGAATCACTCCCGGCCGCGCCGGGTGACCCTGGGGGTGAGCGAGAACTTGCAGGTCGGTGCCGCAGATGCCGCAGGCGCGCACGGAAATTGACACTTCGCCCGGGCCAGGCTCCGGCGGAAACGTGGAGAAGATCTCGAACGCGCCTTCCCCGGCGTAGCGGAGCGCGCTCATCCCACGCGATCAGACAGGCCTGCGGGCTCCTTCGCGGTTGTGTCCTCGGCCTTCGGGTCGCCGCCCCCGATCGAGCTCTTGAACTCGCGGATCCCGCTGCCCGCAGAAGGGCTCTGCCGACTCGGGCGCAGACGGAGGAGAGGCCAGGTCGAAAGGCGAAGCCATTCGGTCGGGATAGCGCCGTCCTCGAGGACGGCGCCGCGGATGAACTCGACGATCTCGTCGGTGCCGGCGCCGGGAGTAAACACCTCGGCGACGCCGAGCTTCTTCAGCTCCGGGATGAAGCTCGACGACCTTCGGGACCACGATCATGTGGGCGCCGCCGCGAGTCCGAGCCGGTGGGCCCTGTTCGTGGCCGCTACGAGACGACGATTTCGCCCGGGCAGTTGAGACGCTGCTTCAGCGCTTCGAAGATGAACTTGACGCGAGGGTTCCTTGCGCGTTCTTCCAGGACGGTGAGCGCGCTGCAAACTCGTTCGTTGACCGGTGGGGCAGCCGAAGCGGCTGGCGCTATGACCATGGAGGTGGCAATGGCCACCGCTACGGCCAGAACAGCTAGAGATCGTTTCATGGCCTTCTCCTGAGACGCGGGGTGCGTGAGGCCACGAGAATGATCCCGGCCTCTGAGAGCGTCAATAGAACATCGGATGTAGGCGCCTAGGACGCGGGTCCACCGCCGACGGCGAGTACTGATTAGGACCGCCGGCCGGGTCAGGTGAATCCAGGCGCCAGGACGTTCCGGGGCGGAACTTGAGGATTCGGCCCATATCAGCTCGCGGCTCCTCGAGCCAGGGTGTGGCGGAGGTCCCCGAACTGCCGCCCGCTTCAACCTGCTGACGGGTTGGCCCCGTCGCCAGGGTCGTTTCGGGCCAGCCGCCTACTGCGCCTCCTGAGGCACCGGCGTGAGGCCGTGGCGCAGCATCACCTCGGCGATTGCCCGCGGATCGGGCTGGCCGTTGTTGGAGACGAGCACGTCGCGGATCTCGAGGAAGTAGTCAGGTCCGAAGACGCCGGGAGATGGGATCGCCAGAAAGGAGACGTCACCGTCCTCCGCCATGAAGCTGTGAACCTCGCCCCGTCTGATGCAGAGGGTCTCGCCAGGTCCGACCGGGATCTCGCGACCGTCGACGGTGAAGGTGGTCACGCCCTCGAGGCCGTAGATCGTCTCCTCGAAGGCGTCATGGCTGTGCGGGACTGGCAGGCCGGCACCCCCCTCGACGTCGCAGCGCATCAGCGTCAGCGTTCCGTTCGACATCTCCGCATCGACGGAGAAGGTGACGGTGATCGGGCCCAGGTGGATCGGATCGAAGGATTTCGCGGCCATCGACGGCTCCTTGGTTCGGTAAAGTGATTTGACGTTCGCGATGACCCTACCAGACCGTCAAGGACTTTTACCCTAGTGCCGCCGCTCGGCCCCGAGTTCCCTCTCGGCCCACCGCTTCTCGGCGCCCTGCTGCGCATGCCGGTCGACGAGATCCGCGCTGCGATGCTCGCGGCGCTGCACGAGGCGGGCCACACGGAGCTGACCCAAGCCCACCTGATAGTCCTCCGGTATCCGGGCCCCGACGGCCTCCGCCCGATCGAAATCGCGGCCCAGTCGGGCATGTCCAAGCAGGCCCTCAACTACCTGCTGAGGCAGCTGGAGCAGGCGGGCTACCTGGAGCTGGTCGACGATCCCGCCGACCGGCGCTCCAAGCGCGTCCGCGTCACCGAGCGCGGCCGCGCCGCGGGGGAAACGATGCGCTCGGCCGTCGCCGAGGTCGAAGCGACGTTCGCGCGGGAGTACGGCACGGAGGACCTGCGGGCGCTGCGCGACCTGCTGGTGCGACTCAACGTCGTCCTGGGGACCCAGCCCGCGAGTTGACGGAACCTTGCCGGTTCCGGGCGCCTGGCTAGACGCTCGAGAGGCGCGCCAGCTGCTCCTCGCTCAGCTCGAGGCTCGCCCCTGCCACAAGCGGGCCGACCTGCTCGACGCTGCGAGCGCTGGCGATCGGGGCGACGACGGTCGGCTGGGCGCGGAGCCAGGCGAGCGCCACGGTCGCGGGCGCGGCTCCGACCTCGGCCGCCACCTCCTCGACCACGGCAAGCCCCGCGAACCCCCGCTCGTTCAGGTACTCGGCAAGCAGGAAGCTGCGCGCGACCCCGGTGGCGTGCCCGGCCTCGCGGTACTTGCCCGTGAGAAACCCCGACGCCAGCGCGTAGTAGGGCATGACGCCGAGCCGGTGGCGTTCGGCGAGAGGCCGCAGCTCGGTCTCGAAGGACTCACGCGAGAGGAGGTTGTATTGGGGCTGGAGCGCGACCGGGAGGGCGTGGCCGCCGCGCTCGGCCAGCTCGAACCACTCGGCGATCCGGGCGGCGCTGTAGTTGGAGATGCCCACCCAGCGGACCTTGCCGGCCACGACCAGCTCGTCGAAGGCGGCGACGGTCTCGGCCAGCGGCGTCTCCGGGTCGTCGAAGTGGGCGTAGTAGAGATCGATGTGCTCGGTGCCGAGCCTTCGCAGCGAATCCTCGGCCGCCGCGGCCACGTTGGCGGCGCCCAGCCCCTTGCGGTCGGGGTGCTCCGACACCTTGGTCGCGACCACCATCTCCTCGCGGTTGCCGCGCCGGGCCATCCACCGGCCGATAGCCGCCTCCGACTCTCCGCCGGAGTTCCCTGGCACCCAGGCCGCGTAGGAGTCCGCGGTGTCGATGAAGTTCCCGCCCGCCGCCACATATGCGTCGAGCACCCGTTCGGCGGTCTCCGCGTCGGCGGTCCAGCCGAACGTGTTCGCGCCGAGGTTGAGCGGGAAGACGTCGAGATCGGAGAGGCCGATGTGCGCCAAGGCCGTGAGGTTATCTGCAGGCGAAGCCTGACCCGTACCGCCAGCTCTCCCCTACCTCGAATCGGCTTGCCTGGTGGCCGCGCCTCTGCCCATCACTCGAGAGCCGGCGACTTCCCGGAGCCGGATTCATTCCTGTAGAAGCGCGGAACGCCCTCGCGTCCCTGGGATCGGCGCTGGACGTTGTGAGGGTCGCGCCCGCCCTTGCCCGTGGAGCCCTTGCTGCCGTCCGGTCCGAAGACCTTGAGGCTGCCGCGGAGAATCGGGCCGCTGAAGGTGACGGTGACGTGCTTGATGGTCGTCTTCGCGGTGCCCGAGGGACTGGTGGCGACGACTTCGACGTGGGCGAGAGCGGTCGCAGGAATCGCCAGGACGAGGACGGCGAGGAGCGCCGGTACCACCACGGGGAGCCGCGGGCCGCGTACGGATGTCTTGGATCGGATCATCGTTTCCTTTCGTGCTGGCGCTTTCGCTTGAACGGGTCGGCGAAGCGCGGGTCCTTGGAGAAGTCCTTTTCGGTCAGGGTCGTGAGGAAGGCGACGATGTCTTCGCGGTCCTGCTCGCTGAGCCGGATCCCGGCGATCAGCGGGTCCTTGTGGGGGTTCCTGCGGCCGTCGCCTGCGTAGGGGCCTTCGCTGATGTCGCGGCCGCCGTTGGCGTAGTTGTCGACGACTTCCCGCAGTGTCGCGACGGAGCCGTCGTGCATGTAGGGGGCGGTGCGGGCGACGTTGCGCAGCGACGGGGCGCGGAAGGCTCCCATGTCCCTTGCCTTGCCGGTGATCTCGTAGACGCCGCGATTGGGGAACGGATAGGCGCCCGTTTCGCCGAGGTTGTAGAGGCCGGTGTTGTGGAACCTGGGCCGTTCCAGCGGCGAGCCGACGTAGCTGACCTGGTCGTTGAAGAGGAAGCTGCCGTGGCAGTGGTGGCACTCGCCTTCCTCCCCCATGAACAGGTCGAGGCCGCGCCGCTCAGAGGAGCTAAGGGTCGCCTGGCCGTGCAGGAAGCGGTCGTACTTGGAGGTGCCGGAGACGATGCTGCGCTCGAAGGCGGCGATCGAGCGGACGATGCCGGCCCAGCTGATCGGGCGCCTGGCCTTGCGGAAAACGCGCGGGAAGCGGTTCGCGTACCAGCGGTCGCGCTTGATCCGCCGCAGGATCTTTCCTTTGTTCCTGTCGTTGACGCCGAGCTCGACCGGATGGGTGGCGAAGAGCGGCACCAGCATCTGGCTCTCCAGCGAGGTGAGCGCCGGGTTGGCCCAGGTCAGGGTCGAGTCGTAGGCCGAGTTGACGATCGAGGGCGCGTTGCGGGGCAGCGCTTCGCCGGTCGAGCCGACCGGGACCGTCTCGCCGTCGGTGAACGCCAGCTGCGGCTGGTGGCAGGTGGCACACGACTGCGTCTGGTTGCCGGAGAGGCGCGCGTCGTAGAAGAGGCGATGGCCGATCGCAACCTTGCCGCGGCTCATCGGGTTGCTCGCCGGCACCCGCGGTTCCGGATATCCCTTAGGCAGAGACCAGCTCCAAGCCTGGCGATGGGGCGCCAGCGCCCCGGCCGCCTCCAGCCCGTAGAGCGCGGCGCTGGCGAGGAGGATCCCCGCCAGCGCCAGCGCCTGCGGGAGCAGGCGGCGCGGGGCCGCCCTGCGGCCCCCGCCGCGGCCCCGCGCCACGCTCACCTACCGACGACGCGGAACGCCGTCTGCGTCGTCCGCTTGGTCGTGCCGAGCTTCAGGCCCAGGGTTTGGAAGATGGGCTTGCAGTCAGGCGAGTCGGTGGAGGACATGCAGCCCCCCATCGCCATCCCTTCCATTTCCGCCATCCCTTCCATCGAACCCATCGAGCCGAGGCCCGCCACGTCAACGCCGCCGAGCAGCTGCCTGAGGTCGATCGCGATCTTCTGCTTGGCCGGGTTGAACTTCTCCAGCGTCACCCTGTCCTGGTTGGGCAGGCTGCACTTCGCCTTCTCGCCCGCCGCCGGGTCGCCCTTGCAGCCGGTGGCGCCGAGGTGGACGTAGAACGTCTTCGATTCCCAGGCGGGACCGCCGTCTTCGCTGACCTCGATCTTCATGAACTTGCGGCCGAACTGCCATGACCAGGCCATCGCGGCGAGGTTCAACGGGCTCGGCATCGCCGTCACGTCCGTATGGCTCAGCGAGTCGGGCACGCTGACGCTGTAGCGGACGCCGGTGTAGGTACCGGTGGGCACGGTGCCTCGGACATAGGCGTTCATGCCCTTGGTCCCTTCGGCGGCGCAGCTGCCCGTCCCGTTCTCGAGGTCGATCAGCGTCACCGCGTCCTTGCCCTTCGCGTAGCTCCACTTCGAGTTCGCGGGCGGAGTCACGTTCACCGCACCGCCGCCTCTGCGCAGCAGCTGCACGCCGGAGACGTAGAAGCGCAGGTCGGTGAGGCGGGCGGTGCGGGCGCTGGTCCCCAGGCCGGTGATCGGCTTGCCGCACGAGACCGGCTTGCCGCCGTTGACGGCGGCGAAGCCGATCGCGACCCTCTGGGACGTGCTGTGTTCGTGATCGTGGCCCGGGTGCGCGAGGGCGCTCGCGGGCGCGATCAGGGCGAGGGCGAGAAGGGTGCCGGCCAGGCTCAGGAGAGCCACGCCGGCCACCCCGCGAGCGCTCGCGGCGGTGCTTGTGTTCATCTGTTCCTTTCGTCGGTGATCCGCCCCCGGCGAGGGCCGGGGGCAGCGCGCCTCGTCACCGCGCACGCGGGCAGGAGCCGGCGTCAGCGGCGCGGGTGCGTCAGATCGAGTGCGACGAGAGGAGCGGTGGCCCTCGCAGCGGCCGCGTCGCGGCCAACAGGAGCAGGGTCAGACCGTAGAGGCGATCCGCCCGGCGGCGCGGCGCGAGGCCGGCGGTTTTCGGCCGATGGCGGCGCCGAGTGCGGCGGGCGAGGCGCTGCAACAAACGCTCGCCGGGATAGCGGTTGAAGGCGAGCGCGGTGGCGATGCAGATCAGCGGCAGCGCGGCGAGGACCGCTTCGGGACCGCCGGCGAGCAGGACTCAGGCGATCAGCAGAGAGCTGACGAGAGCCAGCAGAGCGGGAAGCGGGTTGACACGGGCGCGAAGTGACATCGCAGCACGACGACCCTACCGCTCTGCCGCCCTCGGAGCTGGCGCTCCGTCGGGGCGCGGGCTCGGCGGCTCGGCGCGTGGTTCGAGTTCTCGATCGGCGCCGATGCCAGGACACCCCCAAGGAACGAAGGAAGGTCGAAATGAAGCTGCGGAAGCCCAGGCTCACCTACGCGAACGTGGTCGCCACCCTGGCGCTTGTCCTGGCTGTCGGCGGCGGCTCGGCGTACGCCGCGAGCAGGATCACGGCCAGCGAGATCGCGCCCGGCGCCGTGACCTCGGCGAAAATCAAGCAGCGGGCGGTGAAGAGCGGCAAGATCGGCGGTTGGCGCTGTCGCGGCAACCAGGTCGCCGACCACGCGCTCAGCTCGACGCAGATCGCGGCCGGCTCGATCAAGCCCGAAAGCCTCGAAGTGCCGCTCGCGTTCGTCGCGAATTCGGTGGCGGCGGCATCGGGGTGCCGAGCGGCGAACCGGCCGACTACCCCCTCATCAACGCCACCTGGACACAGCAGCCAGGTGAGATCGACGTCGTCTTCTGAAGCGAGGCGACTCTGTCGTCCACGGGCGGAACCTGCCAGGCCTTCGTCCAGCTCCTGCTCAACGGAGCCGAAGTCGGGGGTGGCCAGGTCACGACCGAATCGCCGACCCGGTCGCCGATCCAGACCAGCCTCGGCGCCAATCCCAAGATCGATCCGCGGGCGCCAATCGAGCACGCTCACGGCTCGTGTTGGTTCGAACGGCAATTGCGCCGCCGGATCAAGGATCGACTCGACCCGGTTTCGCGTGCTGGCCTTCGGCTGAGCCGAAGCCGTCCTCGGCGGCGGGGCGTCGGAGGGGCTTCGTCGTCGCCGACGCTGGCAAGCCCTGCAGGGCAAGCCTAGGGGCCTGCCAGCCTCGTCTCAACGCTCTCGCGGGGGACGCCGCAGACTCGCGCCAAGACGATGCTGAGCTCGTAGAGAACGATCAGCGGCGCGGTCTCGAGCAGCATCGAAACCCGGGTCGACGCCGGGAAGGGCGGCGGCGGCGACCGCGCACCAGACCAAGTAGGCGTAGCGGCGCTTGCGGCGGAGGTTCTCGACGCTCGTGATGCCGACGCGAACGGCACCGAGGATGGCGACGGGGACCTCGAAGACGACCCCGCAGGCGATCAGCGTGCTGGCGAAGAAGCCGTAGTACTCGCTGGCCCGCACCTGCACGTTGAACTGCGAGTCGTTGAAGTTGAGGAGGAATTGGAGGGCCGCGGGCGCCGCGCCACGGAAATAGCCGAGAGGACGCCGGCGACGAACAGTATCGGCGTCAGGATCACCCAGGGCGACCAAACGGCGCTGCTGGCGGCTGAGTGCCGGCATGAAGAAGGCATAGAGCTGATACAGGAGAGCGGGGAGGAGAGGATCACCGCCCCGTAGGCGGCAACCTTCATCGTCGTCGCGAACGGCTCGGTGACACCGAAGGTGATGCCCGTGATTGTCGGGGAGCGGTCTGCTCGCCAATTCGAGCAGTAGATGGTTTGCCAGAAGCACAGGCCAAGGGCGACGCCGAAAACTGCGATTGAGACGATCAGCCGCGATCGGAGCTCGTCCAGGTGCCCCTCCAGGGGCATCGAGTGCTCGTGGGCTACTGGCTTCATGCGACGCACGGCTGATCTCTCTCAATCTCGATTCGTCCGCTGGGCGGACTAGGCGTGAGTCTTCTCGGACTCACGCGTCACCTGCGGCGGGTCCTCCTCGCCGGCAAGTGATCCTTTGAACTCCCTGATCCCCTTGCCGAGTGAGTGGCCGAGGTCGGGCAGCTTTTTCGGCCCGAGGACGACGAGGGCGATGATCAGGACTATCCCGATCTCCATTGGTCCGATGTTGGGCATTGGGGCGCCTCCCTTCCCGCTTACCGGGCGCCCTCAGACGAGGAACCCGGTGCCCGCGACTGCCTTCAGGATCTGAGCCGCGGTCGCGGCTTCGTCGAAAGCGCCGCCGTCAGGCGAGATGTTCTTGACCGTCGGCTTGACCAGAAGGCCCGCGACCGATGCGTGGCGCGCCTCGACCGTGAGGATGGATGCCGCGGCGGCGACATACGCCGGCTTGCTGATGTTCAGCACCTGGCCGGAATAGGCTTTGACGCCGGTGTTCTCGAGCACCATCGAGGTCGCCAGCCACTTGCCCTTGCTGGTCGCAGCGCCGAAGTCGACCTTCGGAGCCTTGACGGCCTTTGATCCCAGTGCCTTCTTCAGGAAGGCGACGTGAGCGTTCTCGTCGGCGGTGACGCGCTTGAGGAACGCCGCCTCCTCGGCTCCCGAGGCGACCTTGCGCTTGGTCGCCTCGTTGTAGAAGGCCGCCTCCAGGTACTCGAGCGTGAGCGCATAGTTGAGGACGCCGATGTCGCCCTTGCCGAACTTGGCCGGCGGGCGTCCGGTTCCCTTGGCCATCGCGGCTGCCGGAGTGAGTGCGGTGAGCAACGCACCACCGCCCATCACGGCACCGCCGGCAAGGCCGGCCTTCTTCAGAAAGGCCAGGCGGGTGTCGCCTCCGCCCTCGAGGACATCCATCGCCTCCTGCGCGGTTTCCCTGACGTCTCCATCTACATCGATCCGGTCGATCGTGAACTCGGGCTCCATTGATTCGCTCCCTTCAGAGGGTTTCCACTGCCACTTGGAGGGAGCCAACGAAGGCCCGGCCGATCTGGATCACAGCATGGTCAGCTGCCTAACAGAGTGCTAGCGCGACTCGACCCGCAGGCGCAGGGATGAGGGGTACGTCGCGCCTCGGTGGATCGTGTTGACGGCGACGCGCGGCTCGTCCTGATCGACCAGGGGGTCGAAGCGGTTCATGCTGCGGGCGAAGAGCGGGTAGTCGGCGCTCGCCAGCAGCAGCCGTATCCGGTGCCCTCGCTTGAAGGTGTGGAAGGCCGGGGTCAGCTCGATCGAGTAGCGCTTCGCCGCGCCCGGTTCGACCGGTCGCGGGGCGCGCTCGTCCTCGCCGTAGGAGGCCCTGAGGCAGCCCCAGCTCACCTGCAGGAGGCGACCGTCGGGCTCGAGGTCGCCGACTTTGGCATGCCACTCGGTGTCGTCGCCATCGGTGGCGGCCCAGAGCTCCAGTTCCGACCAGCCGCGGACAGTCACATCCTCGGCGAGGGGCGGGCCCGGCACGCCGGACTCAGGCCTGGCTCGTGGCCCTGACGACGAGCTCGGAGAGGGAGACGTGGTGCGGCAGGCACACCGCGTAGGCGATCACCCCGGCGACCTCCTCGGGCGTCAGGGCGCCGACCCGCTCATACCATCGCTCCATCGAGGTCCTGGAAGGCTCATCCGTCGTGTGCGAGAGCAGCTCGGTGCCGACGACCCCGGGCTCGACCAGGATCACGCGCACGTCGGGGGCGAGCTCCTGACGCAGCGCTTCGGTCCACCCGTTGAGCCCCCACTTGGTCGCGTTGTAGACGGATAGCCGAGGGGCGCTGGTCCGGCCGGCGAGCGAGGAGACGTTGACGAGATCGCCCTTGCGCTCGCGGAGCTGGTCGAGAAAGGCCGCGGTGACCGAGATCGCTCCGAGCAGGTTCGTCTCGACCATGCGGCGCGCCTCCGCCGCCCGCTCGGGCCCGAAGGGCCCGACCTGCATCAGGCCCGCGTTGTTGACCAGCAGGTCGACGGGACCGAGGGCCTCGCGCACGGCGCGGGCCGCCGCCGCCGCCGCGGCTTCGTCGCTGACGTCGAGCTCGATCGCGACCGCCCTGCCGCCGTCGCGGCGCAGCTCGTCGGCCAGCCGCTCGATCCGGTCGGCCCGCCGGGCCAGGAGGGCGAGGTCGAAGCCGGCCGCCGCGAGCGCCCGCGCCAGCGCCTCGCCGATGCCGCTGGAGGCGCCGGTGACGGCGGCGATCCGGCGCCGGCCGGTCGGCTCGGTGCTCACCGGCCCACCCTATCCCGGCCGCGGCGGGCCAGCTCCCTGGCGGCCTCGAGGCCCTGGGCGAAGGCCCTGACCGCGTTCAGGTCCCGTGCGTCGGCGGCGCCGCCGACGGCTCTGAAGGGACGGCCGAGCTCCTCGAGGACGGGCCTGAGAGGGTCGTGCGGCTCCTGACCGGCGGCGATCACAACGGCGTCGGCGGCGACCACCTCGGGCTCGCCCTCCTCCGGCACGATCTCGACCCCGTCCTCGCCGATCCTCCGGTATTCGAGGCCGGTCAGGGTGCGGACGCCGGCGCGGCGCAGGGCGTCGAGCCAGACCCACCGCGTGGTCGGGCCGATGCCCGCGCCGAGACGCCCGCGCCGCCGCATCAGCGTGACCTGCCGCCCGGCGCCGTCCGGCTTCAACGCGGGGGCGGGCCGGGACGGCGGCGAGAGGCCGAACTCGGCGAGGAAGCGCGGCGCGGCCGGCGGCCGGCGATCGCCGCTCAGCAGGTGCGCGAGATCGACGCCGATCCCGCCGGCGCCGAGAATCGCCACCCTGCGGCGTCCCTCCACCGCGCCGGCGAACGCGGCGGGGTAGTCGAAGACGTGGTCTCCGTCCGCGCCGGGCAGGTCGATGCGCCGGGGACGGACCCCGCTTGCCAGGACGACGCCGTCGAACTCGCCGAGCAGCGCGGCGTCCCCCTCCCCCACCTCGCGCCCGAGCTGGACCTCGACGCCGAGCCGCGCCAGCTCGCGCTCGAAGAACGCGATCGTGGCGCCGTAGTCCTCCTTCCCGGGGACGAGCCGAGCGAGCCGGAACTGGCCCCCGAGCTCGTCCTCGGCCTCGAACAGCTCGACCGCCGCGCCCATGCTCGCCAGGGCCCTGGCCGCCTCCATCCCGGCCGGGCCGCCGCCGATCACCGCGAAGCGCGAGCCCGGCGCCGCTCGCGGCTCCTCGACCGCCTCCGAGCCCGCCCGCGGATTGACCATGCAGGAGACCCGCCCACCCCGGAGCGAGCGGTCGATGCAGGCCTGGTTGCAGGCGATGCAGACGTTCAGCGCGGCGCCGGCGCGGGCCTTGTCGATCAGGTCGGGGTCGGCGAGGAACGGGCGCGACATCGAGATCATCTCGACCGGGCTCGAGTCGAGCAGAGCCCGCGCCTGCTCGATCCGGTTGACCCGGTTGCCGGCGATGACGACCGCCCCCTCCCCCACCGCCAGCTTCAGCGACTCCGCCCAGGGCAGCCAGACCCCCGGCGGCACCGGCCCCTGGACGGTCGGGACCCGCGATTCGTGCCAGCCGACGCCGACGTTGAGCGCGTCGACGCCGGCCGCCGCCAGGCCGCTCGCCAGCTCGGTGACCTCCGGCCACGGCCGGGCCGGGGAGACCAGCTCGGCGCCGGTCATGCGGAAGATGATCGGGAACTCGGGACCGACCGCAGCCCGGACCGCCCCGGCCAGCTCGAGGCCGAAGCGCATGCGGCGGGCGGGATCCCCGCCCCAGCCGTCGTCGCGGAGGTTCGTCCTCGGCGAGAGGAACTGGTCGACCAGGTAGCCCTCCGACCCCATCAGCTCGACCGCGGCGAAGCCGAGCTCGCGGGCGCGGGCGGCGGCCGTCGCGAACTCCTCGACCACCGACCAGACCTCATCCTCGCCGAGCGCCCGCGGGGTGGCCCGGGTGAGGCTGCTGGGGACGGCCGAGGGGGCCACGACCCCGCCGGGGCCATCGGCGCTCGCGTAACGGCCGGCATGGAAGAGCTGCAGGGCGATCCGGGCCTCGCTGCCGGCGCCGGCCGCCGCGATCTCGGCCAGCACTCCAAGCGAGCGCTCGCCGACGATGCCGTAGGAGCCGTCGCCGGCACCGTCGGCGGAGACCGCCCAGCCGCCGGTGCAGATCAGGCCGGCGCCGCCGCGAGCCCGCTCGGCGTAGAACCGAGCCAGGCGCGGGCCGGCGTCCGGATCGGCTTCCCCACCGAGGTGCATCGCGCCCATCGCGATCCGGTGCGGCAGCCGCATCGAGCCGATCTCGAGCGGCTCGAAGACCGAGCTTGCTGCGACCCCAGGCTCATGCATCGGACGCGGCCGTCGCGTCCGATGCGGGGGTGCCGGAACGCTGGCCGGGCAGCCGCAGCGCCTCGCCGACGTCGTCGAAGAAGGGGGGTGCGACGACGCTGAGACCGCCGTCGACGATCAGGGTCTGGCCGGTGATGTACTCAGAGCGCGGTTCGAGCAGGAACTCGACGACGTCGGCGACCTCCTTCACCGTTCCCTGCCGAGCCTTCGGGATCTTCGGCAGCACCGCCTCCTGCAGCGGCGCCATGCCCTCGACCGCGTAGAAGTAGGCGGAGGAGTCGGACTCGATGATGCCGCCGTTGACGGCGTTGACGTTGATGCCCTGCGGCGCGAACTCGACCGCCATGTAGCGGACCCAGGCCTCGAGCGCCGCCTTCGCCGCGCCGAGGTTCGCGTAGGTCGGGTAGGCCCGGATCGAGCCGTAGCTCGAGAGGGTGACGATGCGACCGCCGCGGTCCATCAGCTCGACGGCGCGCTGGGCGCCGAGCACGAAGGCGCGCACGTTCATCGCGTAGGAGCGGTCGAGGTTGTGCAGCTTGAGGTCGCGGATCGGCTTGAAGGAGCTGGCAGCGGCGTTGCCGACGAAGTAGTCGAGCCGGCCGAACTCCTCGCGGGCGGCGTCGAACAGGGCGTCGATCTGCTCGGGGTCCTCCATGTCGGCGCGCACGGCGATGCCGCGGCCGCCGCCGGCCTCGGCCGCGCTGACGACCTCGGCCGCGAGGTCCTCGTTCTGCTTGTAGTTGACGACCAGCGAGGCGCCCTGCGCCGCCAGCGACAGCGCCAGCTCGCGGCCGATCCCGCGCGAGCTGCCGGTGATCAGCGCAACCTTGCCGGCGGCGAAGCCATCGTCGCTCATGCCCGCTCCCCGGCGAACAGGTCGCGGGCGATGATCGTCTTCTGGATCTCGTTGGTGCCCTCCTCGAAGCGCTGGGCGCGGGCGTCGCGGTAGACGCGCTCGATCGGGCTCGAGGCCCAGAACCCGATGCCGCCGTGGGCCTGCAGCGCCTTGTCGGTGACGCGGGTGAGCATGTCGACCGCGGTCAGCTTGGCCATCGAGGAGAGCGCCGCCGCCGAGCTCGAACCCGACTCCCAGCTGCGCGCGGCGTGGAGGGTCAGCTGCCGCGCGGCTTCGATGTCGGCGGCGTTCTCGGCGAGGGCGAAGGAGATCGCCTGGCGGGAGGCCAGGGGCTTGCCGAAGGTGACGCGGCTCTGCGCGTGGGCGACCGCCAGCTCCTGCGCCCGCCGTGCCAGCCCGACGCAGGTCATCGCGACGGCGATCCGGCTCGGCGTGAGGAAGCCGCCGAAGGCGACCGCGAGCCCGTTCCCCTCCTCGCCGAGCCGGTCGGAGACCGGCACCGGAGCGCGGTCGAAGACGAGGCGGGCGTGGTCGGTGCCGCGGACGCCGAGCGACTCTCCCATGTCCTCGACCGCGACCCCCTCGGTGCTCCTGTCGACCATCAGGGCGACGGTGCCCGCGCTGCCCGTGGTGCCCGCGAGGCGGGCGAAGAGCAGCCAGCGGTCGCAGCTGACCCCGAAGGTGATCAGGTGCTTGGTCCCGGAGAGGAGATAGAGGTCGCCGTCGCGCTCGACCTCGCAGCGCAGGTCGGCGCCGGTGCCGGCGGTCGGCTCGGTCAGGGTGAAGGCGATCGTCAACTCGCCGGTCACCGCGGGCAGGACGTAGGCCTCTCGCTGGGCGTCGGTCGCGAACTGGTCGACCGCGCGCCAGACGCCGTTGGCGACGTGGACGATCATCCGCAGCGAGGCGTGCGACATCGAGAACAGCTCGAGCAGCTCGAGGTAGCGCGAGAACGGGATGCCCTGGCCGCCGTACTCGGCCGGCCCGGCGAGCGAGAGGTAGCCGCGCTCGCGCAGCTCGGCACGCAGGCCGGAGGGGACCGCGCGCTCGGCCTCGATCTGGCGGGTCCACCGCTCGCCCTCCTCCGCTACATAGGCGGCGATCTCCGCCTTCAGCGCTGCGAAGCGCGCCTCGTCGGCGGAGGCGGCATCGATCGGTGGTGCTGCCGGATTCAAGGCATTGGCTCCTTTTCGGCTGATTCGGGGCTCTCGGCCTGCAGCGAGGCTGCGCGCTCGCGGAGGACGAACTTCTGGATCTTTCCACTTGGGGTGCGAGGCAGCGCGTCGGTCGGCTCCACCCGCTCGGGCCAGTAGTGGCGGCTGACGCGACGCTCGTCGAGGAACTTCCGGGCCGCCGCCAGGTCGAAGGGCTCGCCATCGGAGTCCGCCAGGACCACGAAGGCGCAGGCGCGCTCGCCGAGCCGGTCGTCGGGCATCGCGACGATCGCCACGTCCTCGATCGCAGGGTGCTCGTACAGCAGCTGCTCGATCTCGGCCACCGGGACCTTCTCGCCGCCGCGGTTGATCACGTCGTTGACCCTGCCGGTGATCCGCAGGTAGCCGTCGGCGTCGATCGTCGCCAGGTCGCCGGTCCGGTACCAGCCGTCGGGGGTGAAGGCCGCCTCGGTCAGGTCGGGGCGTCCCAGGTACCCCTCGAAGAGGCAGCGGCTGCGGACCTCGAAGTTGCCCTCCTCACCCGGCTCCAGCTCCCGTCCATCCTCGTCGGTGACCCGCAGCTCGGTGCCGGCCAGCGCCCGCCCGTCGGCGCCCCAGATCTGGGCGGGGTCGTCGGCCGGATCGGCCAGGGCCGCGAGGCAGGACTCGGTCGATCCCCAGGCGCCGCAGACCGCGGCCGACAGCGTCTCGGTCGCCCGCGCGGCGAGGGCGCGCGGCACGGCGGCGCCGGTGACGACGAAGAGGCGCAGCGCGGGAGGCGCCTGCTCGCCCTCCTCGACTCCCCTGACGATGTCGGCGAGGAAGGGCGTCGCCGCCTGCACGAACGTCCCCTCCCAGCGGCGCAGGGCCTCGATGCCGAGCCCGGGGTCCCAGACGTCCTGCAGGATCTGGGTCGAGCCGAGCACGAAGGCGAGCCACATCCCGTAGAGGAAGCCGGTCTGGTGGGCGAGCGGGGTCGGGATGAACATCCGGTCCTCGCGCCCGAGCCCGAGGTGCTCGACCTCCATGAAGGCCGCCCGGGTCAGGGTGTCGTAGCGGTGCAGGACGCCTTTTGGCTCCCCCGAGGTGCCGGAGGTGAAGAAGAGGTGGGCCGTCGTGTCGGTCGCGGGGCGGCGTGCCGCGAGCGCCTCGCGGTCCGCGCGGCGCCCGCCGCCATCGAGGCGGTGCCAGCGGACGCCGTCATCGGCGGGCAGCGGCCGCGGCGCCGCCCCGGCGGCGACCAGGACGTGCTCGACCCCGAGGCCCGGCTCGGCGCCGCCGAGGAGCGCGACGGTCTCCGCCAGATGGTCGCGGCCGCGAAACCGGTCGGCGACGGCGAGGACGCGAGCGCCCGAGCGGCGCAGGGCGTGGGCGACCTCGCGCTCGCGGAAGATCGGCATCAGGGCGCAGCCGACCGCCCCGACCTTGGCGATGGCGAGCGTCAGGCTGGTGAACTCCGCCCAGTTGGGCAGCTGGTAGGCGACGACCTCGCCGGGCTCGACGCCCAGCTCGAGCAGCTTCATCGCCAGCGCATCCGAGCGCAGCTCGAGCTCGCTCCAGGACCAGGTCCGCGTCCCCTCCCTCCGCACCTCGACGACCGCGGGCTGGTCGGGCCGCTCGTGCGCCCAGCGCGCCACCCAATCGGCGAGCGGAACCTCGACCGACTGCTCGATCGCGATCGACTCGACGGTCTCCGGGGCCGGGGCCGAGGCTCGGGCCGCCTGGGGTGCCTCCAGCACCTCGGCGCTGTCGCCGACCGCCATCTTCAGCCCGATCCCCCGCATGTCCTCGAGGAAGCCGGGATAGGAGATCCGGTGGGCGCGCGGGTAGGTGAGGGAGCTGGGGCCGATCGCGCGGGTGGCCGCCACCGCCAGCGCCATCTGCACCCGGTGGTCGTTGAAGGACGAGAGCGGGGCTCCGCGCAGCGGCCCCTCCACCCCGCTGACCACAAGCTTGTCGTCGCGGACCTCGACCGCCCCGCCGATCCGGTTCAGCTGCAGCATCGAGACCACCCGGTCGGACTCCTTCAGCCGGACGTGCTCGACGTTGTGGAAGCGGGTCTCTCCCTCGGCGAACTGGGCGATCGCGGTCAGCGCCGGCAGCATGTCCGGCATCGAGCGGCAGTCGATGTCGATGCCGCGCAGCGGCGCGCCGTCGTGGCGGACGTGGGCATGGCCCGACTCGTCGAGCGCCAGCGGCAACCCCATCTCGGCGACGACATCGACCAGGTCGGCCTCGGGGTGGTCGATGTCCTCGGCCTGGATCGCGCGCAGGCCGGCGAAGCGGACGTCGGAGCTGTGCAGGGCGCAGGCCGCGAGCCCGAACGCCGCGGAACCGAGGTCGGGGGGCAGCTCGATCGCGCTCGGCCGCGCCTCCTGGTTGGGCGGGATCTCGAAGTGGCGCCAGTCCGCAGCGACGTCGACCTCGAGGCCGAACTGCCGCATCATCCGCACCGTCAGCTCGACGTAGGTGAGCTCGTTGGCGTCTCCCTCGACGTCGACCACCGTCGTCCGGGCAGCAAACGGGGCCAGCAGGAGAAGCGCCGAGATCCACTGCGAGAGCCTGCCGTCGATGCTGACGCGGCCGCCGCGAGGGGGGCGCGGAGAGACGACGAAGGGCGGCGTCGCCCCGCTCGAGGAGATTTCCAGGCCGAGCGCCTCCAGCGCACCCAGCAGCGGGCCCACCGGGCGCCGCTGGAAGTACTTCTGGCCCTTGATCGTGACCGGCGCGTCGGCCAGCGAGGCGAGGCCGAGCATGAAGTAGAGGGTCGTTCCCGAGGACCCGACCGAGACCTCGTCGGCGATCGGCCGGTAGCGACCGCCGCGTACGCGAAGGCCGTCGTCGGTCTCGACGATCTCGGTCCCCAGACGCCGCAGCACGTCGACCGTCCACTGCACGTGGCGGGCGGAAACCGAGCCGACGATCTCGGTCTCGCCCTCCGCCAGGGAGGCGAGGATCAGCGCGCGATGCGCGTGGTACTTGGAGGAGGGCACCGGGACGGCACCGGCCAGGGGCTCGCTTGTGTCGCGCACGTAGAGGTGCACCGCAGGGCAAACCTACAAAATCGCCCCCCTGCCAGCCGTCGCGAAACTCCCCCATCCGGCGGGTTTAGCGGGCGGCTGGGATAGGTTCCGTTGCCGATGTCGCCCGCGAGAGAGCAGCGATGATGGCCGGGGATCCTGTCGTCACGGGGATCGGCGCGATCACCCCGCTGGGGACGGACGCTCCCTCGACCTGGCGAGGCCTGGTTGCCGGCGAGTCCGGCGTCGGCCCGATCACCCATTTCGACGCCGCGCGACTGCCGACGCGGATCGCCGGCGAGGTCAAGGGCCTGGACCCGGTCGCCGAGCTCGGCGCCAAGCGCTCCCATCGCACCGCCCGGTTCTCACAGATGGCGATCCTCGCGGCGCGGGAGGCGGTCGCCGACGCCGGACTCGCGCTCGAGCCGATCGCCGACCGGACGGGGGTGGCGATCGGCTCCGCGGTCGCCGGGACGCCGGAGTCCGAACGGAACGTCGCCGCCCTGCTCGAGGACGGCCCGAAGGCGGTCAGCCCGTTCTACGTCGCCTCCACGATTCCCAACATCGCGGCCTGCGAGGTCGCGATCGATCTCGGCGTGCACGGACCGGTCACCGCCACCGCCCTGGCCTGCGCGACCGGGACCTACGCCCTGCTCGAGGCCCGGCGGCTGATCCTCGCCGGCGAGGCCGAGGTGGTGATCGCCGGCGGCGCCGACGCCGGGATCAACGAGGCGATGTTCGCCGGCCTCTCGAACATGGGGCCGCTCTCCGAGCGCAACGACGACCCGGCGGCCGCGAGCCGTCCCTTCGACAGCGAGCGGGACGGATTCGTCTTCGGCGAGGGCGCGGTCGTGATGGTGGTGGAGTCCGCCGAGCACGCTCGGGAGCGCGACGCCGACGCCTACGGCCGTGTCAGCGGCGGCGCCCTGACGGCCGACGCATTTCACATGAGCGCGCCCGCTCCCGACGGCACCTATGCCCGCCGGGCGATCGAGATCGCCCTGGAGGGCGCCGCCATCGCCCCGGGCGAGCTCGACTACATCTGCGCCCACGGAACCGGCACCCGCGCCAACGACGCCTCGGAGACGAGGGCGATCCGGGGAGCCCTGGGAGCGGCGGCGGACTCGGTCGCGGTGAGCTCGCCGAAGTCGATGGTCGGCCACCTGATCGGCGCGGCGGGATCCCTGGCGGTGATGGTCTGCCTGCTGGCGATGCGCGATTCGGTGATCCCGCCGACGATCAACCTGGACTCGCCAGATCCCGAGTGCAGGCTCGACCACGTGGCCCTGGCCGCCCGCGAGGCGCCGGTCCGGACCGCGATCGCCAACGCCTTCGGCTTCGGCGGGCAGAACTGCGTCCTCGCCCTGCGGGCGCCCTGAGCCCTAGCAGACGGCGATCACGTCGAAGCTGGCGCGGATCGCCGTCCCCGTGTCGTCCTTGATCGCGAACTGGACCGAGGTCCCGGTGGCCCCGGTCGAGCGGCGGACTATCTGCGTACCGCTCCCGCTGGAGGCGCTCGCGACCACCGCGCAGTTGTCCATCGAACGCGGGAAGGTCAAGGCGGGAAAGCCCAGGCCGGTCTCCGAAGACACGGTTATTCCCGGACTCGCCGCGATCAGGGACGGAGTCGAGGTGGTGTAGCTCACTCGCGCGAACATCCGCTGCGCGTATCCGCTGGCAGGGATGCCTCCCAGCGAGGTGGAATCGGCGGCTTTGTCCGCGTTCGGGACCGGGCCGAGCGTGGACTCCTTGACCTTGTCGCCGGTGACCGCGTCGCCGGCGATCTTCGCCGTGGTGACGGCGTCGTCGGCGATCTTCGCGGTGGTGACCCCACCATCCGCGAGCTTGGCGTCGGTCACGGCCAGGTTCTTGATCTTCGCCGACGTCACCGCTTCCGTTTCGATTTTGCCGGTCTTGACCGCCTTGGCCTTGATATCGCTGCTGCCGATCTTCTGGACCGCGGCGAAGGCGGTGGCACCGCCGAGGATGAGGAAGACGGCAAGCGACGACATCACGTTCGCGTACGTGAGATGACCACGGATCCGCTTCAAGGCGAGCACTCCTTTGGGACGAGCGGGAGGGGCGATTGGACGAGCTTCCCCACCCAGGTGGGCGTGGCGCACACTCTCAGGCCGAGCGCACACCGTCAAGTGGCCGGGCACGGCCCCCGAGCAGCTCGGCTTGACTTCGCCCTCACGACTGACGAGGATCCGGCGGATGCGCGAACGCCGCTGGAGCCGAGTCGGGATCCCGGTCCTCTGCGTCCTCGCCTCGCTGCTGCTCGGCGCGGCTCCCGCCGGCGCGCTGAAGGTGAGCGTGCGCGGCAACCACCTCCTCGCCGGCAAGGGCCACGAGCTGCGGCTGATCGGCGTCAACCGGTCGGGCTCGGAGTACGCGTGCGCGTCCGACGACGGCGAAGGCGGCCACGGCTTCGGCGTCTTCCAGGGGCCGGTCGACAACCGCGCGATCGCGGCGATGAAGAGCTGGCGGATCAACGCGGTGGCGCTGCCGCTGAACGAGGCCTGCTGGCTCGGCGGCTACGGCCCGCTCAAGCCGCAGTTCACCGGCGCCGCCTACCGCAGCGCGATCGCCGGGTTCGTGCGGCGCCTCAACGCGCACGGCATCTACGCGATCCTGCGGCTCTCGGGCGCGGGCCCGGGCGGCAACGTCTACGGCTCGGTGCCCGGCAGCGCCGAGATCCCGATGGCCGACGCCGACCACGCCCTCGCCTTCTGGCACTCGCTCGCCTCCCGCTTCAAGGGCAGCCGGGGGGTCCTCTTCGGCGCCTATGACGAGCCGCACCGGATCTCCTGGTCCTGCCTCCTCAACGGCTGCCAGACCAACGCCGACGGCTCCGAAGAAGAACCCGCCTTCGGCCCCTACCAGGCGGTCGGCTACCAGGCGATCGTCGACACGATCCGCGCCACCGGCGCCAGGAACCCGATCCTGATCTCCGGGATCGACTACGCCGGCCAGCTCGACCAGTGGCGACAGTTCATGCCCCGCGACCCGCTGCACTCGCTGGTGGTCAACTTCGACACCTTCGACTACAGCGGCAACCTCGACCGCGAGAAGCCGAACCTGATCAGCCTCGCCCGCAGCTTCCCAGTCTTGATCGGGGGCTTCGGCGACACCGACTGCAACACCGACTTCAGCCTGCCGCTGATGCGCTTCGCCGACCGGCACGGCATCTCCTACCTGGCCTGGACCTGGAACACCGAAGCCGACTACGGCGGCTGCTCCAACGCCCTGCTCGGCCCCACCGAAGCCGCCTACTACTCCGGCCACCCGAGCGGCTACGGCGCCGGCGTGCGCCAGCACTTCCGCGGCACCCCGCACCGCTGAGCCGCAAGGCTTCGCCGATCCCGACCAGGCATCGGCGAATCCGGCGAACCAGGTTGCCGCTGCCCGGCGGCGGCACTAGACTCGACCCACCGTGGCTCGCTTCGCTCGCCGGGCCGTGCCGATCGTGGCGATTTGCGCCGCGCTACTCTCGCCTGCGGCCGCCGGCGCCACCAATTTCGCCTTCGACGGCAGGTTCGAACACGGTCTCCCCGACAGCGAAGTCCATTTCGAACTCAGGGGCGGCGATGAGATCCACAACTGGACCTGGCGGCACATCCCGGTCGAGTGCCGTGAGGGAAGCGACTTCAACAGCGGCCACTACACCTTCGTCCTCCACGTCCACAACCACCACTTCCACGCCACGGGGATCCTCAACCGGGCCGAGGGCTCGCGGACCACGCTCGACGGCACGCTGACCGACCACAACCGCAAAGCCAGCGGGACCGTCTCGATGTCGGGCAGCGAGGACGGCCCGCCGCCGAAGACCCATTGCCACGGCTTCGAGCACTGGACGGCGACCGGGATCAGGCTCGGCGACCTCACCTACCGGACCGAGACCGTCCAAGCGCCGCTGAACAGCGCCACCGTCGGTGCCGCGGCCTGCCCGGAAGACCATGGCAACCTCGCCGGAGGCGGCGTCTTTCCGCATGCCATAGCCGAAAGCCGGATCAGCCTCGGGGAAACCCTGCCGGAATTCGGCGGGCTAGATCCCGACAGCTGGCTCGGAGGCATCGGCAACGCGAGCGAAGCAGATGCCGCCCCCTTCGACATCACGGCGATCTGCTCGAACGGACCGCTGCGCCACGTGACCGGCTCGCGGTTGCTCGGACCCCGATCGCGTGCGACGCAGACCGTCCTCTGCCCCTCGGGCACGCATGTCGTGGGCGGCGGCGTCGGCAACAACTTCGCCGAAACAGATCGGCTGGTCCAGATCCAATCCTCGCGACCCACGGATTCCCACGACCCGGGCCTCACGCCCGACGACGGCTGGCAGGGGACCGTCATCAACGACGCGACCGGGCACTCCGCTCTGGTCACGGTGACCGCGATCTGCTCGGAGGAAGACTCGTTCGCGTACGAGAGTGCGACGAGGCAGATACCGAGCAACGCCCTCGTCGAAGTGCGAGCTAGGTGCCCTGCCGACACCCATGTCAGCGGAGGCGGGGTCGAGGTCGCCGGTCTGCCCACACGGATCACGGCGACCGCCCCGTTCGACGGCGGCGACGGGGGGAACGCTCCCGATGACGGCTGGACGGGTCGGGGCGACAACAGCAGCACCATCGCCCCCCACGACATCACCGCTTTCGCGATCTGCGAGCGTTGACGGCGGGCTGCGCTGCAAGAAACCCGCCGGACCGCCGCCGCCAGCGGACGGCCGCGCTCCTCTCCCGGGTTGGAGATTCGGTTGGCCCGTGAGAGGTTGAGGGTCGTCTCGGCCGTCGGTGATCAGAAGCGCGGAGACCTGCGCGGTAAGGAGGACGACAATGGCAGTGATGGTGATCCAGGAGTTCGCGGTCGAGGAAACCGACCTCAGCACCAACAACTACGACGCGGTTGGTGCACGGCTGAATGCCAAACAGGATCCGCCCGACGGGCTGATCGTGCATACCGCCGGCTTCACCGGGAGGGGTAGCTTCCGCATCGCGGAGGTGTGGGAGTCGGTCGGCGACTGGGAGGCCTTCCGCGACGGCCGCCTCGCCGACGCGGTCCAGCCGGTCATGGAGGCCGACCCGGAGGCCGGGCCGCCGGACGTACACAGCTATGAGCTGCATGACGTGATCAGGCCCTGACCAGCGTCAGCTCGAGGGCATCCGGGCGCTCCGACGGCGGCGGCCGAACCACGCGACCCCTCCGGCCAGGACGATCGTCAGCGTTGCCGCAGCCAGGACGGCGCCGGTCCAGGCCGCGCCGTCGGCAGAGCGGGCCGGCGTCGCGCTCGACTCGGCGCCGGCGATCGTTCCGGCGACATAGACGGTTCGCGGCGGGGCGCTGGCGTAGGACGTGGGCGGCAGGAAGTCGTGGGAGGCCGATGCCGCTCCGGGCACCGCGAGCGATGCGGCCAGAACGACGAGAACGACGGTGCGCTTGAGCATTTCTCCCCCTCTTGGGATGGTTGGGCTCGCCAGCCGAACCTACGCGCCCGGTCGCCGCGAGACATCGGGAGGAACTGCCCATCTTTTCCAGCGCCATGCCTATGTATTCCGCGCGAGAGGACCTGCTCGAGCGGGCCGAGCAGCTGTCGGCCCTGACCGGCGTCCTGACGCAGGTGGCCGCCGAATCGAGAGGGCGACTGACCTTCGTCAGCGGTGAGGCCGGCGTCGGCAAGACCGTGCTCTTGCGGCGATTCTGCGATCGGCAGCGCCGGTCTGCTCGCGTGCTCTGGGGTGCCTGCGATGCTCTGCTGACCCCCGGCCCGCTCGGGCCGTTCCATGACGTGGCCGCGGAGATCGGCGGCGACCTGCCGCTGCTCGTCTCGCAGGGCGCCCGGCCCCACGACGTGGTCGCGGCGGTGGTCGGCAGCATGGGCACCGGCCAGCCCTCGGTCCTGGTGCTCGAGGACCTGCACTGGGCAGACGAGGCGACCCTGGACGTGGTGCGGCTGCTCGCCCGGCGGATCGAAGGAGTTCCGCTTCTCGTCCTCGCCACCTACCGATCCGACGAGCTGGACCGAAGCCACCCACTTCGGCTGGTGCTGGGCGAGCTAACGACCTTCAAGGCGGTCACTCGGCTGCGGGTACCCCCGTTCTCCGAGGCGGCCGTGTTCGGGCTCGCCGAGAACCACGGCGTCGACGGTCGCGACCTCTACGCGAAGACGAGCGGGAACCCCTTCTTCGTGAGCGAGGTGCTGGCGAGCCCCGAGGCCGGCATCCCCGACACGGTCCGGGACGCGGTGCTCGCGCGGGCGGCGCGGCTCGATCCGCCCACCCGCAAGCTGCTCGAGGCGGCAGCGGTATCGCCCACGGACACGCCCCTGTGGCTCCTGGAAGGCCTCGCTCCAGAGGAGTGGGACCACCTGGAGGAGGGCCTTGGCTCGGGCATCCTCGTCGCGCGTCAGGACAGCGTTGCCTTCCGCCACGAGCTCGGGCGCCTGACGATCGAGGAGACGACGCCGCCGGATCGACGGATCGATCTGCACCGGCGCGCCCTGGCAATGCTGAGGACCCCTCCGCATGGCAAGCCCGATCTGGCCCGCATCGCCTACCACGCCGAAGCAGCGGGCGATACGGCTGCGGTACTCGAGTTCGCTCCGCTGGCAGCCGAACGCGCCGCAGCCCTGGGCGCCCATCGTGAGGCGGCGTCGCAGTACGCCCGCGCCCTTCGCTACGCGGGGAGGCTTCGGAGCCAATGCTCGCGAGTCTCCTCGAACGGCGCGCCGGCGAGTGCTTCCTGACCGGCGAGCTGGGTGAGGCGATCACCGCCCAGGCGCAGGCCAGCGCGCGGCGACGGACCGCCCAGGACGAGCGCCTGGAGGGGAATTCCCTGCGCCTGCTGTCGCGTCTTTACCGATTCCGGGGACAGATCGGAGAGGCGACGGGGTTCGCGCGAGGGGCGGTCGACCTGCTGGCGGCCACCGAAGGCCAGGAGCTCGCCATGGCCTATGCGAATCTCGGTCACCTGCACTGCGTCGCGGAGGAAGGCGAGGAGGCCCTGGCCTGGAGCGAGAGGGCAGTTGCGCTCGCGCAAGAGCAGGGGTTTGCCGAGGCACTGGTCTACGCGCGAAGCAACATCGGCGCCGTGCGGCTCCTCGCCGAACAGCCCGATGCAACGGCTGTGATGGAGGAATGCATCGCCCTGGGGCTGGCCGCCAATCTGGAGGAACACGTCGCGAGGGCCTATCTCAACCTGGTCTGGTGGCCGCTCCGACAGCGCCGGTATGACCTGCTCGAGAAGTACTGGGAACCAGGGTTCGACTACTGCGCAGAGCGCGGCCTCGATCTCTGGCTCCGCTTCTTCGTCTCCTGCCGGGCGCGGCTGGAGCTCGATCGTGGAGACTGGCAGGCGGCGGAGCAGTCGGCTTCGCTCGCCCTGCGCGACCACCGGACCTTCCCCGTGCCTCGGATCTACGCGCTCGCGGTGCTCGGACTGGTCAGAGCCAGGCGCGGAGACCCGGGCTCGGTGCCGCCCCTCGACGAGGCGGTCGCGCTGGCGGTGCCCACCGGTGAGCTGCAGCGGATCGGCCCGGCGGCGAGCGCGCGGGCCGAGGCAGCCTGGCTTCAGGGCGATTCGAGGAAGGCGGCCGAAGCGTCAGCGGAGGCGCTCGACCTGGCGCTGCGCCGGCACTCCCCCTGGCTGGCCGGCGAGTTGGCCTGTTGGAGGCGGCGCTCGGGAGTCGAGGAGGAGGTCGATGCCGGCGATACCCCCTATGCCGCCGAGCTGGCGGGCCGGTGGGAGGAGGCCGCCGCGCGGTGGACTGAGCTGGGTTGCCCCTACGAGGCGGCGCTGGCCAATGGCGCGGCCGCGGACCAGCAGACCGTGCGGCGGGGCCTCGACGAGCTGCAGCGTCTGGGGGCGCGACCCGCCGCGGCGATCGTCGCGCAGCGCCTGCGCCGGCGCGGAGCCCGCGGCGTGCCCCGGGGGCCGCGGCCAGCCACCCGAAAGAACCCCGGCGGGCTGACGAATCGCGAGCTCGAGGTTCTGGCCCTCGTCGATGAGGGGCTGCGGAACTCGGACATCGCCGAGCGGCTGTTCCTGTCCGAGAAGACAGTGGCCCACCATGTCTCCTCGATTCTTCGCAAGCTCGAGGTGCGGACCAGACAGGAGGCCGCCGCGGAGGGCAGGCGGCTCGGTATCGCGGTGCAGGACGCTCACGAGCGGCGTTAGGCCGGGGGCGACCGCTTGCGAGAAGTGCTCGCCCGCGCATAGGGTGACTCCGATGCGCCCCCGCGCCGCTGTGCTCGCCGTCCTGCTGCTCGCCGCGCTCGCCGGACCGGCCGCTGACGCGAGTGGAGCCGGCGGGCAGGCGAAGCCCCTCTACCGCCTCGTCTACAGCGGCTCCGGCAGCTACGGGGTCGACCTCGTCTCTCCCGACGGCCAGCGCGGACGCGTCGCCGCCAGCTTCAGCTGGCGGATCGCCTACCGTGCGCAGCCGGTCCGGCACGGCCTGGTCGAATGGCAGCACGGCGAAGCGGCCGGCTCCGGGCGCTGGTCGATCAGCAGCGAGGCGGACTCCTGCTCTGCCGGCGGCAACCTCGCGCTGAAAGGGGACGGCGGCGGGCTGGTCGTGCTCCGCGGACGCTCGCTTGAAACGATCGTCTTCCCCGACGAGGGGGACTACGAATCGACCGGCTCTGGCGGCGGCGGGCCGTGCGACACCGGCGACTTCTGGCGGCAGTGGGTCCAGGACTTCTCCCAGATCGGCAGCGAAGGGACCGATCCGCTCACCTCCTGGTTCGAAGCCCCAAAGGGCTGGCTCACGCGCAGGCAGGGCATCACGATGCATACCACCAACCTCTCGCCCACCTTTCCCAGCCTCGTCCCGGCTCGTGACTGCGGCTTCGGCGGCCAGGGGCAATGCAGCCAGGAATTCAGTTGGCGGGGGACGGTCCGGATCAGGCGCGCGGGCCGATGATGCGGGCGGCGACGGCGATCGCTCTGGCGCTTGTCGCGCTCCTCCTCCCGCCGGCCGCCGGGCGGGCCGCGCTCTACTGGAACCAGAACTACGGCGGCATCGCCCGGGCCAACCAGGACGGCGGACTGCTCGATCTCGGCTTCGTCTCCCAGCCTCGGTCGCAGACGCTCGGCGTCGCGGCCGACTCCGGGCACCTCTACTGGAGCAGCGCCTGGGATGACCACTACTCGATCAGCCGCTCCAACCTCGCCGGCCAACAGGTCGAACCCGACTTCATCGATCTCGGCAACGCCTACCCGCCGGGCGACGTCGCGGTCGGCGCCGGCCACATCTACTGGGTGGTGACGGGCTCGCCGGCGGGAGTGGGTTCGATCGCCCGCGCCAACCTCGACGGCAGCGCCGTCGACCTGAGCTTCATCACCGCACCGGAGCGGCCGGCCGGGGTCGCCGTCGACGCCGGCCATATCTACTGGACCAACTACTTCCCCGGACTCGTCGGCCGAGCGAATCTCGACGGCACCGGCGTCGTGCCGGACCTGGTCAGCGGCGACACCGGCAAGCTCGGCCTGGCGGTCGACGGCGGCCACCTGTACTGGGCCAACGACGGCCTCGACTCGATCGGCCGAGCGAACCTCGACGGCAGTGGAGCCGACGAGACGTTCGTGTCCGGCACGATCGGCCCCAGCGACGTCGCCGTCGACGGCGGCCACGTCTTCTGGTCGACGGCGCCGGCCGCCGGCTACGTCGGGCGCGCGGCGCTCGACGGAACGTCGGTCGAGCCTCACTTCATCGCCGGCGTCAGCGCTTCCAGCATCGCGGCGGACGACGCGACGGTCAGCGACCGCAAGGTGGCGGCCGATACCCTGGCGCGGCCGCGGCAGCCCCAGGGCCGGCGGATCCTCCTGCGGGTGTCAATCGCCACCGAGGAGGCGGTGACCGCGACCCTGACCGGCACGGTCGCGGGGAGGTACGCGCTGACGAAGCGGTCGACGAAACTGCCTGCCGGGCAGCGCCGGATGCTGACCCTGCGCCTCGCGAGCCCGAGCGCGCAGCGCGCCGCCCTGGCGAAGCTGGCAGAGGGGCCCCTGCGCGCCAGGTTGCGGGTGGCGATCAGCGACGCCGCCGGCAACCGGTCGATCCAGCGGCTCGCGGTGGACCTGCCGCGCAGCCGTAGCGCCGGTCGCTAGGCCGGGTCGGGCCCGCCCGGATGGGCCGGCGAACCCGAACGGGGCTGGCGGGCAACTCCGAGCAGCGCCAGCGCGCAGAGCGCCGCGACCAGCGAGAACGCGGTGACGCTGCCGGCCGCTTCGGCGACGGCGCTGAGCAGGACGGCCCCGAGGGCGGCGCCGATGCCCCAGCTGCCGTTGGTCAGCGCCATCGGCAGGCCCTGGCCGACTTCGAGCAGGTCGGCAATCCGGCTGATCTGGACCGCCACCGGGGTGTAGGCGGCCGCAGCGGCGGAGCTCGCGAGCGCCAGCAGGACGCAGGCGGCCCAGGTCGCCGAGACCAGCGGCGTGAAGAGCAGGGTGACGCCGGAGACGATCAGCGCGACGACGATCGCCGGCCCGGGCCCGCGCCGGTCGACGTTGCGACCGACGAGCGGCGTGAGGACGACCTGCGAGCCGTAGGCGGCGATGAAGACGAGGGCGATGACGCCCGCCGAGGCGCCGCGGTCGGCGAGGAAGATCGCGCCCAGCACCTGGACCCCGCCGAGCAGGACGCCGACCACCGCCATCAGGAGGAGCGCCCTGACCGTCGGCCTGTCGCGCAGCGCGGTGATCGGGTGGGCCGGAGCGTGCACCCCCTCGTGGCGGGAGCTCGGCCCGCCCCAGGCGGCGAGCAGCACGAGGAAGCCGGCGAGCACGGCGAAGACGACCTCGCGACCGGCGGCGTGGGCGAGCACGCCGACCACCGGGCCGAGCACCGTGCCGAGGAAGGCGGCCGAGACGACGAAGCTCAGTTCGGCACCGCGGCGGTGGGCGGAGGAGGCGACCGCCAGCGCCGCCAGCGCCCCCGCCCAGGCGCTGGCGGCGGCGGCGCCCTGGATGAGGCGGGCGAGATCGAGGACGAGGACGCTTTCGCCGAAGGCGAAGGCGAGGCTGGCGAGCGCCAGCCCCGCGGTGCCGGCGCGGGCGGCGAGGCGCGGGTTGGTTCGGTCGGCGAACAGTCCGGCGGGGATCGTGGCGAGCGCCATCCCCGCGGGGTAGGCGGCGCCGAGCAGGCCGGCGCCGGTCTGCGAGAGGCTCAGTTCCGACTCGAGGCTTGGCAGCAGCGGGGCGAGCGTCGCGTAGAAAAGCGTCTCCAGGAACGCCACGAGCGCCGCATATCCTCTGAGGGCTCGTGGGGTCAGAGCCCTACTAATACCTCCTATCCCGCCGCTGGGGCGGGCGGCTCCGCTCCGGATCCCGGCTCCGCCCGCCGCTCACCCAGCGCTTCGAGCTCGCGGCGTTCGGCGCGGATCCCGGCGAGGATCAAGCCGCAGGCGGTGGCGACGATCGCGGTGACGAAGCAGCCGAAGGCGAATATCCAGATCATCGCCGCGGCCCCTCTCGCGCCGGCAGGATCAACGCCCCCAGGGCGAGGATCGAGGGAACCCAGATCCCGATGAAGATCCCGCGTATCTCGTCATCGAGGAAGAAGACCGCGACCGAAGCGAGAAACGAGAGGAAGGCCGCCACCAGGATCAGGGCACGGGCCCGTTCGACGGGGTGCTGTGGGGTCAAGGCAACCTCCTTGGTGGGTGACTGAGCCGTCGCTTGAGATACGCGCCGGGGCGCCGCGGCGGTTGGCCGCGCCGCGCCCCGGATACGCTCCGGGGGATGACCAGCAGCGAAACGCCGACGCGCCGCGGCGGCCAGCGCGTGCCCTCCGTGATCCGTGCCGGACGGATCCTCGACGCCCTCGCCTCGGGCCCGCCGACCGCGACGCTGGCCTCGCTCTCGCGGCAGCTCGGCTACCCGCGCAGCAGCACGCTGGCGCTCTGCAACAGCCTGGTCGAGGCCGGCCTCCTGCTGCGCGACTCCGACGGCGCCTACCGGCTCGGCCCCCACATCCTCGAGCTGAGCCGCGCCTACCTCGGCCAGACCGACCTGCAGGCGGAGTTCAGCCGCGTGGTCGCGGAATCGAGCCCGCTGCCCGAGCAGACGCTGGTCTGCTCGGTGCTGCGCGAGCGCGACGTGATCTACGTCGCCCGCCGCCCGGGCGCCAACCCGCTGGGCGTCACCTACGACATCGGCCTGCGCCTCCCCGCCCACTGCACGGCGAGCGGCCTGGCGATGCTGAGCGCGCTGGACGACGCCGAGCTGGACCGTCTCTACGGCGCCGCCGAGCCGCTCGAGCAGCTGACCCCGCGCTCGATCTCGACGCTGGCCGAGCTGCGCGAGCGGCTGGCGGCGGTGCGCGAGCGCGGCTACGCCGTCGACGATGGCGAGACCGCGCCGGCGATGGTCTGCCTCGGCGCGGCCGTGCGCGACGACGCCGGCGCCACCGTCGGCGCGGTTGCGGTCAGCATGCCCAAGGGGGCGCGTTCGCAGCCGCAGCAGGAGAGCGACGCGCGGGAGTTGCGGCGCTTCGCCGAGCTGGTCTCGCGCGGGCTCGGCGCCCCCTAGGGGAGCGGCCCGCTCAGGACGCGGTGGGGAAGTTCATGCTGCGCTCGATCGGGGCTTCCTCCGGCCAGCGCGTGGTCACGGCCTTGGCCCGGGTGTAGAAGCGGACGCCCTCGGCACCGTGGATGTGGTGGTCGCCGAACAGCGAGTCCTTCCAGCCGCCGAAGGAGTAGTAGGCCATCGGCACCGGGATCGGCACGTTGACGCCGATCATCCCGACCTCGACCTGGCGCTGGAACTTGCGCGCCG
>JAXLTA010000032.1:0-30991 GCA_046330305.1 Solirubrobacterales bacterium
GCCGAGCGCGAGCGACTCATACGCGCGGCCAAGGGCCACTTCGCAACCGGTGTCACGATCGTCACTGCTCGCGGCCCGGATGGAGTCGCAGTAGGTACAACCGGGAGCAGCTTCTCTCCGGTCTCCTCCGACCCGCCCCTACTCCTCGTGTGCCTCGCCAGCGAGAGCGAGGTCTTGGCTCGGCTGAAGGAATCCGGTCGCTTCGCGATCAACATTCTGGCCGATGATCAGCGCCATCACTCCGCTCGATTCGCGGTCAAGGGAGATTTTGCACGGGTTCACGATGTCACATTCGAGGAGCATCTGAATGGTGTTCCGACGCTGCCCGGATCTTTCGCGATGATTGCCTGCGACGTTCAGGACATTCATGCTGCTGGCGACCACGACGTCGTGATAGCGGAGCCGATGGCGATCGAGACCAACGGAGACCGCGCCGCACCCCTGCTTGCCTATCGGGGGGACTACCTTGATCCGGGCAGGAGCATTACATGAGCGGCGCTCTCTTCGGCCGCGGGAGCGCGCGAATCCTGCGTCGAGGCTCTTCCCGCCGAATAGAATATGATATACTCAACCAGAGGATGGGCGATCCCATCAACATCACTCCAACGCACTTCCGCGAGGTGTTGGCGCATCTGCCGACCGGAGTGACGGTGATTACTGCTTACTGCGAGCGCGGGCCGATCGGGATGGCGGCGAACTCGGTGACTTCGGTGTCGTTGGAGCCCCCATTGATCCTCCTCTGCCCGGCCCATACCTCGACCACCTGGCCAAACATCCGCTCGGCGGGCGAATTCTGCGTCAATGTGATGGCGGCCCACCACGAGGAGCTGACCCGTTGTTTCGCCAGCCGCGGTGTGGACCGCTTCGACGGTGTTGCGTACGAGAATCGGCCGACCGGGCCGGCGCTGAGCGACGCGGTCGCCTGGATCGAGTGTCGGCTCGAGGCCGAACACGAGGCGGGCGACCACACGATTGTCGTTGCTCGCGTTGTCGCGGTCGAGGCGGTTGTGACCGACGTCGAGCCGCTGGTCTTCTTCCGCGGCAGTTACGGCTCGTTCGGGAGTGTGGGCGGGGCTCAGGGAGTGGGGGATCGAGGTCGGATATGACCGAGGGTCGAACTTCAGAGAAGAGCTTGCGGCCTGAAGTCGAACTTCGCGTCGTGCTTGGCTCGACCTCGTCCCCGGGGCGACTGCACCGGGCACTCGCCGAGGCGATCGAGCGCGGTGCGGCACGCGGCACCGCCGCTGACCTGCTCGATCTCGGCACCGTCCAGATCGGCTTCGCTGATGGCAGCGACCCGAATACGCTCGACGACGATACGGCGGCGACGATCACTTCGGTCGAGTCGGCCCCCGCTCTGATCATCGCCACGCCGGTCTACCGTGGCTCGATGACCGGAGCGCTGAAGAATCTCTTCGATGTCCTGCCGGTCACGGCCCTTCAAGGCAAGGTTGTGGGACTGGTCGCGATGGGCGCCTCCGATCACCACTTTCTCGGAGCCGAACGCCATCTGCGCGATGTGCTCGCCTTCTTCGGTGCCATCGTGATGCCGGTTGGCGTCTACCTTAGCAGCGGGGATTTCGCTGACGGTGTCCCCGGCGGGCGGGCGGCGCAGGAGCTCGATGAGCTCATCGCCGCCACGGTCGCTGGCGCCGATGCTCTCGCCGACGTAATGGCTATCAAAGGCCTGGCGCCGCTTGCTGCGCGCGCGATCAAGGCGCGTGGCTGACGTTCGGCAGAAGCAGTGATAACTGTGAACGGCCTGTCACCCACAAACGGCCGATGAAAGAAGGGACAGAATGCAGAACGCCTCCGGACATCTACTCGACGAAGTACGGGCTGATCTGCCGCATGAAGGATCGAACCGCTTCGTAGAGGCGCTTAAGCGAGGGCAGCTTCCCGCCGAGAGTGTCGCCCATTTCGCCTGCGAGGAGTACTATGTCGGTGAAGCCGACCGGCGGAGCTTCGCGATGCTGGCAGCTAGATTCCCGCAAGCAGCCGTGGCGGACTTCTTCCTTTGGCTTGCCTGCAGTGAGACGCAAGTTCGGGAGGGCGTCTTGAAGCTTGGTGCCGCGTTCGATCTGGACGAGGCCGACATCCACAACTATGAGCCGAAGGCCGGCTGTCGGGCCTACCCGGCATACCTCAGCCTCCTTACCCTCGGTGGCTCTCAGGCAGATGTCGTCCTCGCCCTGGCAGCAAATATGGGAGCTTTCAACGAAGCCTGCGCGGCAATCGCCCCGGCCATGATCGAGCACTACGGGATTTCGCCTGACGCCGTTCAGTTTCTCGCCCCGTTCGGCGAACCCAATCCGGAGTTCGACACCCTCCTCAGCGTCGCCCTTGATGCCACGTTCCCGTCGGGCATCGCGATGGCCTCTGAACGAAGGGCGGCACGACTTCTTCAAACGTACGAGCTCCAGTTCTGGAACACATTGGCAGACAATGACACGACGATCCTGATGTGACGCAGGCGGCGTGCAAGATCACCAGTAGTTTCGCGACTCGCGGAAGGCCGGAGCCGGACCGGTGTGAAGCATACCGAGAACATCACCAACGGCAACTCGCCGGTAACTCTCAGTCCGTCCACCAGGACCGTCGAGTGCCCTGCGTCCATCGCGAATCCTGTCGCGAGCCTCAAGGGTCACCTCTCGCTCTCGGGTATGTGGCTCGAGTACTAGCTCATCCGGGCCCACGACGACATCACCGAGGGCAACCCGAACTTGCTGACGCTCATGGTAACTATCCTCAGGATGCAGCGTGATTTTAGTGTTTGCCTCTGCTGTCGGCGAAGATGACGTGACCGTCGTATCCGCGCCATCCCCGCTGCCGCGCGCAGAGTAGGCCCAGGCGCACACAATTCGGTCAAGAGCCTGAGCGGGCTCCTTCCACTCGTGCTGAACCCGGACGACCTCTCGGTCGGGGACCGCGAGATAGGTGATTCCCCTGTCGTTGATCATCTTGAGGATCTCGGCCGGGTCATTTGGGGCGAAGAGCTCCTTGCGTGGGGGGTAGACGTCATAGCTACCGTGGTCGCCGAAGCGCCCGCCGACGTGGAACACGAAAACGTCAGGATAGACAGGCCGCTCGCGGTTGCGACGCTCGGGGCGTGCGTGATAGAAGGCGGTAATCGCTAACTGAAGGAGATAGGAAGCGCCCACGGTCCCAAAGGGCTCGTTGACGATGATGCCGAAGCGGTCCTGCGGACCCCAGCCCGGCAAGAGCTATCCTGACTGGAGCCAGCAGCAGATGCGCAAGGGTGGCGCGCACCTCGTTCGCGTCAACCCTCTGAATTTGTTCCAGCCTGGCCGACCGCAGAACAATCCCGGTGGTGCGCTGGCAATAGCCGACCAGGCCGGCTCCGAGGTCGGTGGTCAGCTCGGGAAGTAGCCAAAGTCTCGCCCTCCTCGGTCCGGAAGGCCCGTGCAGGCCCCTGCATCATCCCCCGCGGGCCGCGTGATGCTCACTAGATGCCCCGAAAGGCCAAGGGAGAGATGCTTGCCCCCGACTTGTCGCGGAAGAGCTGGACTATCCGCTACCCGCGTCAGCTGGAGGCGAATCCCTGAGACTCTCGGTCGGCCCGAGGACGGCTGGACCGAGACCAAAGCCCGGGAGGTGCTCTCAGACCGGCTCGCAGAAATCCAACTAGGTACGTGGAAGCCGATGGAGCCCGAGCCCATTGTGGCGGTGCCAAGCACCTCCGAGCAGACGTTTCACGAGTTTCGCTTCCCAATGGCTGGCCGGACTCGAACCGAGCCTTCGCCCGAAAACCATCCTGGACTACAGGTGGGCCCTGGAGCTCCACCTCTTGCCGTTTCTTCGCGGAGATGCCGCTCGCGGTAATCAGCGTCGAGTGAGTCGATGCCTACAAAGCCTGGAAGGTTCAGGACGGCAAGCTTGCACCCAACGCCATCAACAAGACCATCTCCAGGCTCGCGCAGATTCTCGATGTCGCGGTTGAATACGACCCTATCCCCAAGAACCCGGCGACGGGGAAGCGGCGCAGGGTCAAGGCAACCGAGCCCGAGCGAACCTGGGTCGAGCCCGAGCAACTAATTCCGCTCATCGATGCCGCCGACAGCAACCCCCGTCCCCTCATTGCCACACTAGCTGGCGCGGGGCTTCGCATCGGTGAGGCCTGCGCGCTCTGCCTGGGGGGACGTGAACCTCGGCACCGGAACCATCGTCGTCCGCGAGTCAGAGACCGCAGCGGGGGAGGGGAGAGAGGTTGACCTTCCCGTCGGGCTTCAGGAGGAGCTTGCGACGTGGCGGGCGACCAAACGACGCCAGAAGCTCAAGGGCCGGTGTATTCTTAAGTCCTTCGATTCGGCCTTGGTTTGGTCACAGTTGGTCACAGAGAGCGACTCGGTGCAGAACGTAGCTCTTGAACACCTTCTCAGCGAAACCCAGCAAACCGCATCGGAAAGCCAGAATCAGACATACGCGGCTGTAGCTCAGCTGGCTAGAGCGTCTGCTTGCCATGCAGAAGGTCGAGGGTTCGAATCCCTTCAGCCGCTTCACCGCAAACCCGCTCGCTGAGCGGGTTTGCGCGTTCTCAGCCCCTCATGGCCGATGATCTGGGTTCCGCCAAGTCCCCGGCTCTCGGCGCCCGGCCAGTAATCGTGCGCGCAGACGGCACCGCCGGCTAGTCGCGCTGAGCGCCGGCTGATTCGCGAAAGACGGGCCTTACGCAGCTCTGAATCCAGCCAGAATGCTGACGTGGACGACGGAGCCCTGGCGCTTAGGCATGCGCTCGAACAGTTGACGGCTCGGCAGGTTCCGGGGATCTCGGTGGCGGTCGTCCAACCTGGCGGCGTCTCGAAATACCTCGACGCCGGAGTGGCCGACCTCGCCGCCGACCGTCCGGTGGCGCCGGGAACCCTGTACCTGTGGTTCTCGATGACCAAGATCGTCACGGCCACCGCGGTTCTCAAGCTCGCGGAGGACGGGCTTCTCGACCTCGACGAACCGGTCGAGAGGCTGGTGCCCGAGTTCCCCCGGCCGCGGTCGGATTGGCCGCCGGTCCGGGTTCGGCACCTGCTCAGCCATAGTGCGGGCCTCCCGAACCCGATGCCCCTGCGTTGGGTCCATCCTGCCTCTGAGGCCGGCCGCGATTCGCACCGGTTTGCGATGGAACTGCTGGCCAAGCACGATCGCCTGCGCTTCCCGGCCGGCTCCAAGGCCGTCTACTCGAACCTCGGCTACATCACTCTCGGCGAGCTGATCGCACGTGCCTCCATGCAGAGCTTTGAGGACTATGTGCGGACGGCGATCCTCGAGCCGCTGTCGATGGTCGACACCGGGTTCAGATATCCCCCCGATGCCGGCCGGATCGCAGCCACCGGCTACCAGCCCCGCCTGACCCCGATGACCCCGCTGTTGCGGCTCATGCTGCCCAGGGGCATAGTCGGACATCGGGCCGGACGCTTCCTTGCATTCCATCGTTTCAACGTCGACGGGGCTTCCTACGGCGGCCTGCTCGGACCTGTGCGCGACGCGGCCCGCTTCCTCGCCGCCCACTTGAACGAAGGCGAGCTCGAGGGCGTGCGCCTGCTTTCGCCCGACGGCATGCGGGCGATGCAGACCGTTCAGGCAAGAGGACCCAAGCTCGACGTCGGGTACGGGTGGTTCAGGCGCGGGCCGGATCGGGCCGCGGCGGAATTCTGGGAGCACCTCGGCGGCGGCGCAGGCTTCTGGAGCATGATGCGGATCTATCCAGAAGAGGGCCTCGGGGTGGTGTCCATGGGCAATGCGACCTCCTATGACCACGACGCCGTCGCGGAGGCCGCCCTCCGCTCAGTGATGGGCTAGCGCTCCCGCTTCACGCCAGCGAAGGCGCGCCGGTCATCGGTGCGAGCGGACCTGAGCCCGCGCCCCTTCCGCGCATCCGGGCTGGAATCGCTCAGCCGCGCATCGGACCCGGGATCTTGAATCCCTGGCCCGGAATCCATTTGTGCTGGTAGGAGTCGTAGAAGTCGATTTCGCCGGACCAGATTTCGGCGAGCGGGTCTTCGGATTCGGCGTCGAGCCTGTGCTCGATCTGATGGAGGGCTCCGTCGACCATGTGCCTGGCCTTGTCTCGGGCCGGAGCGAAGAGCTGCTCGATCACGCGACGAGGGTCGCCGGTCGGCGTTTCCAGGATCGCTTTCATGATCTGGCCGTGGCCGCTTCGGGGCGTGCCGTTGCCCAATCCCTCATGCTCGCGGATCGCGTTGACGAAGCCCGCAACGTCCCGTCCCGCCTCCTGGTTGTGCTTGTAGAACACGCTGCCGGGCAGGATCGAGGGGTTGATCAACGCGGCGCGCTTGACCGTGATCTCCGGCGAGACGACGTACGAGTAGCCGTCGAACGGGCCTTCTGGGTCGTTGACCCTCGCCAGGTCGTAGCCGGCTCCGAGCCAGCTGTTGCTCCCCCTGCCGAGCAGCGGACAGAGGATCTCCGAGCTCGCCGATCGGGCCCCGCAGTCGGAGACGTTGAGGCCGCCGAACAGGGAGAAGGCGTAGCTTCCCCCGCCGAGTGAGGTGGCGCTCGGAGGCTCGCGGGGCGTCCGGGGGTCGCCTTTCACCTCGGCCTGGGAGAATGGCGTGCGCCAGGTCTTGCCGCCGCGGGCCCTGACGGTGACGGTCGTGCTGGCCGAGTCGCGATCGCCGTTTCGCGCCACCACGGTCAGCGTCGCCCTGACGTCGCAGAGGGCGACGATCGCGGTCTCGCGACCCTCCTTGTGCGCTGATTTCGACGGGACCCCGTCGGGGCAGCTGGCGGCGACCGGTCTGAAGCTCCACATGTACTTCTCGATCTTCGACCTCGGAGTCGAGCGGGAACCGTCGAGCCTGACCTTGCCCGCCCGAGTGACCGAATAGGGCCCGCCCGGGTCGGCGTGGAGGTCACCGCGGCTCGCCTGCACCCTCATCGTGACGTCGTAGGCGACGACGATCGATGCCGGTCTGCCGAGATTGTCCGAGCTGAGGTTGGTCGAGCCGCTGATCGTGAGGGTCACCGGCTTCCCGCTGAGCAGCGAATCGGCGGATATCGTGCTCGAGGGTTCGACGACGTCGCCCGATATCGGCCCGCCGCAGAGCCCGTTGGTGACGTCGCCCACTTCCGGGGGCCCGATTGCCGTCGTCATCCTCACCGTCTCCGGGTCGCTGGTTGCGGCGAGCTCGATCGCGATCGTGCCTCCGTTCGACGGGATCGTCCCGTAGTCGTAGTGACAGGGCGGTTCACAGGAGCTGTCGATGTAGTTGCCGGAGAACAGCCCGGTCGTCGGAGAGGTATCGGTCGTCGACGAGCGGGTGCTGACCCAGCCTTCGCGCCCGCTTCCCGGCGAGAACGCATTGAGCGGATCGTCCGGGACCGGGCCCGAGGTCGACTCGCTGAATTCGCGATGACCCGAGACACAGCCCCTGCTCGCGGTGACGCTGTAGGTCTCCGAGGCCGAGAGCACCTTGAAGGTGTGCCCCGCGGGCGCAGCAGCCACCGCCGAGGGCGGGAGCTGGGCGGCGAGAAGCATGGAACTCACCGCACCGACGGCGATGACCCAACTGCTGCGCACGCCCTCACAGTAACCGCCGCCGGGACTCCCGGATAGGGGTGGACCCGATGGAGAGCGGCCGGCGAGGGCCGGCGCCCTGTGGCGGGCCAGCCGTCATGCTCTCCCGTCATGGCCGACAACCTGCCGACCCTTCCCTTCGCCTCGGCGGCGGAGCTGGAGGAGTGGCTCGAGGCAAACCACGTGGACAGTGGGGGGATCTGGCTGAAGATCGCCAAGAAGGGGTCCGGGATCGCCAGCGTCACCTACGCCGAGGCGCTCGAGGTGGCGCTCTGCTTCGGCTGGATCGACAGCCAGAAGCGCGGCTTCGACGAGCAGTTCTTCCTGCAGCGCTTCACGCCGCGGCGACCGGGCGGCAAGTGGTCCCAGCTCAACCGTGAGAAGGCGGAGGTGCTGATCGATGCCGGCGCGATGCGCCCCGCCGGGCTGGCCGAGGTCGAGGCGGCCAGGGCGGACGGCCGCTGGGAGGCGGCGTATGCGGGCCAGCGCGCCGCCAGGGTGCCCGACGACCTGCAGCGGGAGCTCGATCGCAACGCGGCCGCCCGCGAGTTCTTCGCCGCGCTCGACAGCGCCAACCGCTACGCGATCCTGTATCGGCTCGAGGACGCGAAGAAACCGGAGACCCGCGAGCGGCGCCTGCGCAAGTTCGTCGCCATGCTCGAGCGCGGCGAGAGGATCCACCCGTGACCCCGCGACCGGCCTCATCAGCCGTTTAGGCGGACCCCCTAACCTGGGTGGCTCCATCTGCGAGAGGACGCGGGATGAGCTACTTGCGACGCATCTCCACCCTGCGGCTGCTGGTGATCGGGGCCGCGTTGACTCTGTTTGCCGCCACCACGGCGGCGATCGCCCTGGCTGCCTCCGGCGGCGGGCCGACGCCGCCGCCCAAGCCGCTCGACCGGGCCGTCCACGACGCGCTCACCGCCCCGGCGCCCGCCGGCGTCACCGCGCGCATCCACCTCACCAACGCCCTGGTCGGCGAATCGGTCCTCGAAGGTGCCGACCCGCTGCTCGGCGGCGCCTCGGGGCGGCTCTGGGCGACGGCCGACGGACGCCTGCGGCTCGAGCTGCAGGCCGACGTCTCGAAGAGCAGCGCTGGCGACCTCGAGCTGCTGGTCGATGGCCGCAGGGTCACCCTCTACGACCCCGGAACCGAAACCGTCTACGAAGGCCAGCTGCCGCCTCGCGATGGCGCTGAAGGGGGCGGCGAAGGCGAACCGCCGTCGCTGGCCCAGGTCGAGGAAGGGATCGAAACGGTGCTGCGGCAGGCCGACCTCAGCGGCGCGCAGCCGAGCGACGTCGCCGGGCAGCCCGCCTACACCGTCCGCGTCTCGCCGAAGGCGAACGGTGGGCTGGTCGGGGGCGCCGAGCTCGCCTGGGACGCGGCCAACGGCTCGCCCCTGCGCGCCGCCGTCTACGCCAAGGGGGAGAGCTCGCCGGTGCTCGAAATCACGGCCACCGAAATCGGCTTCGGCTCGGTTCCCGCCTCGGTCTTCGAAATCTCACCGCCGCCGGGAGTCAAGCGGGTTCAGCTCAGCCCGCCCGGCGAAGGCGAAGGTGGCGAGCCAGCCGGGAAGCCGGTGACGGGCCTCGAAGCGGTTCAGGCCAAGGTCTCCTTCCCGGTCAGCGCCCCGGCCAGCCTCGCCGGGATGCAGCGAGACCAGGTGCGACTCCTCTCCAGTGGCGAAGGCTCCGGCGCCCTCGTCACCTACGGCAAGGGGCTCGGCGGCATCGCCGTGCTCGAGCTGCCGGCCGGCGAAGGCGGGGGGAAACAGGACGGCGGCCTGCAGCTCCCGGGCGTCTCGATCCCCGGCGCGACCCATGCTCAGCAGCTCGAAACCCCGCTCGGCACGCTGATCCGCTTCCGGCGCGGCGGGGTCGAATACGCCGTCGTCGGCTCGGTGACCGCGGAAGTAGCCCAGAAAGCCGCCCAGGGCCTCTAGTCGGGTGAGCGACGCGGCGCCGATCGAGGTCCGCGGTCTGGTCAAGCGCTACGGCGAGCTGACCGCCGTGGACCGCGTCGACCTCACCGTCGAGCAGGGCGACGTCTTCGGCTACCTCGGGCCCAACGGCGCCGGCAAGACCACGTCGCTGCGGATGATGCTCGGGCTGATCCGCCCTGACGAGGGCTCGGTGCGGCTCTTCGGTCGCGACCCTCAGCTCGGCGTCGCGGCGCTCGAGGGCGTCGCCGGCTTCGTCGAGGCGCCGGCCTTCTATCCCTATCTGAGCGGCCGCGAGAACCTGCGGCTCTGCGCCGCGCTCGACGGTGGCGATGCCGCCGCCCGAATCGAGGAGGTGCTGGAGGTCGTCGAGATGCGCGAGCGGGCGAAGGACCGGGTCGGGGGCTACTCGCACGGGATGCGCCAGCGCCTCGGCATCGCCGCCGCGCTGCTGCGCCGCCCGCGGCTGCTGCTCCTCGATGAGCCGGCCACGGGCCTTGACCCGGGCGGGATGCGCGACATGCGCGAGCTGATCCGCGACCTGGCGGTGCGGGGGATCACGGTGCTGCTCTCCAGTCACCTGCTGGTCGAGGTCGAAGAGCTCTGCAACCGGGTCGCGATCGTCCGCCGCGGCGCTGTCGCCTACGAGGGGGACCTGGCCGAGCTCCGCGACCGGGCTGGAACCACCTACCGCCTGCGCACGGCCGCCGACGGGCGCGCCCGCGAGGTCTGCGCCGCCCAGCGCGGGATCGAGGACGTGCGCGAGCTGCTGGGCGGCGGCCTCGCCTTCCGCGCCGCCGGCGAGGCGGCGGTCGGCGCGCTGTCCCTCGCCCTGTCGGAGTCGGGCGCGGCGGTGCTCGAGCTGACGCCCCAGCAGGCGAGCCTCGAGGACCTCTTCTTCCAGCTGACCGAGGGCGAGGACGGGGCCGCCGGCAGGGCTCGGATCGCGGCCGCGGCCGAGGAGCTGGCCTGATGCCGAGGACCCTCACCGTCTACCGGTGGGAGCTGCGCAAGCTGCGCGCCCAGAAGCGGACCTACCTGGGCCTCGGCGCGGCGGCGGCGGTCCCGATCATCTTCGTCGTCGCGCTGGCGATCCGCAACGGCGAACCGCGCGACGTCGCCTTCGGCCGCTACGTGCACGACACCGGTCTGGCGATTCCGCTGGTGCTGCTCCTGTTCGGATCGGTCTGGCTGTTCCCCCTGATCACCGCGCTGGTCGCCGGCGACATCGTCGCCGCCGAGGACCGCGACCGCACCCTGAAGACGATCCTGACCCGCTCGGTGGAGCGCCAGCAGGTGTTCGCGGCGAAGACACTCGCGGCGGTCACCTACGCGATCGCCGCGATCGCCCTCAGCGGCATCGTCGCTCTGGTCGCCGGGGTGATCGCCTCCGGCTTCAACCCGATCGTCACTCTCTCGGGCGCGAAGGTCTCCGCCCCCCACGGCCTCGCCCTGGTCGGCGCCAGCCTGCTCGTCTACCTGCTGCCGATCCTCGCCGTCGCCAGCATCGGCCTGCTCTTCTCGACCGTCTTCCGCAACAGCGCCGCGGCGATCGTCGGCACCCTGATGTTCTCGCTGCTGCTGCAGCTGATCGGCATCCTGCCCGGCCTCGGCGGCCTGCAGCCCTACCTGCTCAGCACCCAGTTCCAGGCCTGGCAGGGGTTTCTCCGGGTGCCGGTCGACTGGGCGCCGATCGTGCGGGCGCTGTGGACGTGCGCCCTCTACGCGGTGCCCTCGCTGGTCGTCGGCGGGCTGGTCTTCCTCCGCCGCGACGTGGCCGGCGAGTAGGAGCCAGGCTCCTCATACCGGATGACTTTGTCGCCCTCATGGCGACAGTGCATCTCAGGCCGTCGTCTCCTCGCGGCCGTGCACGCGGCTGGACCTGGAGACCGCCAGCGGGCGCGTCTTCGACCCGCGCCCGGCTGAAGGCCGGGCGGTTGCCGGCGCGGACCGAGCGGTAGAGGATCGCCAGGACCAGGACCGGCGGCAGCGCCCAGGCGGGGAGGCCGGCGGCGGCGGTGAGCGCGGTCAGCGCCAGGGTGGCGACGACCGCGAGGGCGACGTGCCAGTCCTCACCGACGACGAACTCCCAGACCGCCGCGAGGCCGCGGTGGATCAAGCGGCCACCACCCTGGCCGGCTGGCGGTGGCGCAGGTCGCGGACCATTGCCAGCGAGCCGAGGAGGACCAGGGCCAGCAGCGGGGCGAGGGCGACCTCACCGCCGGGCCAGGAGACCCCGGCGCCCTCGGCGCTCCAGAAGATGCCGAAGGTGGTGAGCAGGACGCCGACCGCGAACTTCATCGCGTTCTCGGGCACCCGCGCGAGGGGAGCGCGGGCTGCCAGGCCGGCGAGCACGACGACGCCGACGGCGAGGGTGGCGGCAGCGGCGGCGAGCGGGACTTCGCCGCGGTTGGCGCCGAAGGTGACGACGATGAAGGCAACCTCCAGGCCCTCGAGCAGCACCGCCTTGAACGAGATCGCGCAGGCGTAGGAGTCGAACCCGGCCACCGCGGGCGCCCGCGCCGCCGCTTCCCGCTCCGCGGCGAAGACCGCCAGCTCGTCGTGCAGCGCCTTTGCCCCCGCCGCGCGGAGGATCGCCTTGCGCAGCCATTGCAGGCCGAAGATCAGAAGGAGCGCGCCGACGATCAGCCGCAGCACGTCGATCGGGATCGCCACCAGGGTCGGCCCGGCGATCGCGACGACCGCCGCCAGCACCACCAGCGCCGCGCCGACGCCGGCCAGGGCCGAGGACCAGCGGCGGCTGGAGCCGACCGCGAGGACGATTGTGAAGGCCTCGACGACCTCGACTGCGCTGGCGAGGAAGACGGAGACCGCGAGCCCCGCCTGGGCGCCGCTCACGAGCTGCCGACCACCAGGAGACCGACTCCGTCCATGGGTCAATCTTGGCTGACGGCAGGGCTCGGCCGGCGAGGACGTAACAGAGATGTGACAGCCTTCCGTGGAGATGGACTGGTCGATCCTGCACGCGCTCAACGATTTCCTCTACCGCCACGACGGGGTCGAGGACCCCCTGCTGTTCTACGTCAACGTCTCCGAGGCGCTCTTCATCGCGACGCTGGCCGTGATCTTCCTCGCCGCCAGCGGCGCCCGCCACCGGTCCTGGCGGCGCGCGGCGGTCGCGGCGGTGCTGAGCGCCGGCCTCGCGCTGGCGATCGGCAAGGTGATCTCCGAACTGGTCGACCGGGCGCGGCCCTTCGTCGTCGATTCCGGCGGCGTGCATCTGTTCTCCGCCCATTCCGCCGACCCGGGCTTCCCCAGCGACCACGCCACCGCCGCCTTCGCGATCGCCACCGCGATCTTCCTGCGCCACCGCCGCTGGGGCATCTTCGCGCTGCTCGCCGCCGCCGTGCTCTCGGTCGGACGCGTCGCGATCGGGGTCCACTACCCGAGCGACGTGCTTGCCGGCGCCGCGCTCGGCGCCGCCTGCGCGCTTGCGCTCTGGGCGCCGTTCTTCCGCGCCCGGATCGACGCGGCCTCGGACTGGCTGGGAGCCTGGTGGGACCGCGCGCTCGGTTGGGGTGCGGGGCTCATCGGTCTCAGCTGGCGCCCGTAGGCGGAGCAGCGTTCCGGTCCCAGCCAGGCCTGGTGCCGGCCGGACCCATGGCGCCCTGCTGGAGGAGAATCTATTTAGAGGTGCTTTCCCGCTCCAGGAGTCACCGGCGAGGATGCACGATGTCGAGTCGAGCCAGGTTGAAAGTTGAGTGGGGCAATGAAGCAGAGCATCTCGATGATCACGCTCGGGGTCAGCGACCTTGAGCGGGCCAAGTTCTTCTACGGCGCGCTCGGCTGGAGTCCGGCGCGCGAGATACAGGAAACGGCCTTCTACCAGGCAAACGGGGTGGTGCTGGTGCTGTGGGCGCGCGAGAAGCTCGCCGATGACATGGGGATCGCCGACGACGGCGCCCGCTGGAGCGGAATCGTCCTGGCCCACAACGTCGGCTCGCGCGCCGAGGTCGAGGAGATCATCGAGCGGGCCCGCGGCGCCGGCGCCGAGATCACGCGTGAGCCCGCCGAGACCTTCTACGGCGGCTACGCCGGGGGGTTTCGCGACCCCGACGGTCACGCCTGGGAGGTCGCCCACAACCCGGGGTTCGCGCTCGGCGCCGACGGCAGCGTGGACATCGGGCACGACTGACCCGGCGGCGCCGGGTCAGCGCCAGAGCTCGCGCCGCAGCAGCTCGTTGCCGCGCTCGAGCTGCTCGATCGTCGCGCTGGTGACCGAGCGGGTCCGGGTCTCGCGGTTGACGCGGGCCTGGATCTCGCGGTGGGACTTGCCGGTGCGGCGGGCGAGGTTGGCGACGAGGCGGCTGCGCTCGCCGCGCAGGCGCTCCCGCGCCGCGTAGGCGGACTCCCGCTCGGGCTCGCGGTTCGGCGCGCCCGCGGCCTGGGTGGCCGGTCCGATCGGCTTGCCCGCCTTCGGCGCGGCATCGTCGGTCGGGAAGAGCTGCAGCGTGGTCTCGCTCATGATCGCCTCGTCGAGTTCGGCGCCGCCCGAGCTGAGGGCGGCGAAGGCCTCGCCCGGGTCGCGCCGCTCGGGGCCCTCGTCGAGCTCCTCGGGCTCGTCCTCCTCGGCGCTCGGCGAGAGGTCCAGTGCGTGGCGGCGCTCCAGCTCGATCTCGTGGGCGAGCGCCTTCAGCCGTGAGTCGGCGGGCATCAGCAGGTAGCTCATCTGGCGGCGCGGCCGCGGGGTGGTGCGGATGAAGCGGCCGACCACCTGGCGGAAGAAGAGCTCGGTCCGCGCCGCGGTCGCGTAGACCCCGACCCGCAGGCGGGGGATGTCGACCCCCTCGGAGACCATCAGCACCGAGACCAGCCAGCGGCGCTCGGAGGCCGCGAACTCGGCGATCCGCCGGCTGGCGCCGGGCTCGTCGCTCATCACCAGCTCGGGCCGCTCCCCGCAGACCTGCTCCAGGCGCGCCGCGATCGCGCGGGCGTGGTCCTGGTCGGAGGCGATCACCAGGCCGCCGGCGTCGGGGTGCCCGTCGGCCCGCACCTCCCTCAGCCGGGCATCGCCGTCGCGCAGCACCTCGCCCATCCACTCGCCCTCGGGGCTGAGCGCCGTGCGCAGGCGGCGGGCCGCCTCCGCCGCCGGCAGGAGAAGATCGAAGTCGGCGCTGCGCAGGCGCCCGTCGGAGACCCACTCCATCTCGCCGTCGTAGGGCAGGAAGGTGATCGGCCGGCACACCCGGTCGACCAGCGCCTGCGGGTAGCCGTACACGTAATCGGCGCGGCTGAGGCCGTCCTCGTCGTAGCTGACCCAGGGGATCGCCGAGTTGTCGGAGCGAAACGGGGTGCCGGAGAGCAGCAGCCGGAAGCGGGCGCCGTCGAAGGCCCGGCGCGCCTGCAGGCCCCAGGCGGCCTGGTCGCCCATGTGGTGCGGCTCGTCGGCGATCACCAGGGTCGCGCGTCGCGCCGCGGCCAGGCGGTGGGTCTCCGGCCCCGCCGCGATCGTCTGGTAGGTGACGGCGACGCCGTGGAAGTCGGTCGACTCCGGCCCCTCGGAGTTCGGCCTGTTCGGCTCGAGGTCGATCCCGTAGCGCCCCGCGTCGGCGGCCCACTGGCGGCAGATGTGGGTGGTGGGGCCGACGACGACGACGCGCGAGACGAACCCGGCGCTCAGCATGCGGTGGGCGATGTGGAGGCCGAAGGTCGTCTTGCCGGCCGCCGGCGTCGCCGAGGCGAGGAAGCTGGCGCTCGCGTGCGCCCGCACGGCCGCGGTCGCCTCCCGCTGCCAGGCACGCAGCGGTCTGGCCTCGGGCCAAACGGGAAGCGACCGGGCAGAGGCCCGGCCGCCGAGGAGTTGCTGGGAGGCGCCGTACAAAGGGCGGGCAACAATAGGGTCGCCCGCGGCGGAGGCCCGCCCGTCTGTCGGGGTCCGTGCTTTTCGGATCGCCGGCGCCGGGTAGCCGCCAGCCCATGAGCAAAGATCAGAGTTCCATTCCGGTCCGGCATCGCCTGCCGGCACTCGTCCTCGTCCTCCTCGCGCTCCTCGCCTGCGGCGGAGTGCTCGCCGCCTGCGGCGGCGAAGGCAACGGCTCCGGGGCCACCGGAGGCGCTGTCAACGAAGCCGAAGAAAGCGTCGAAGAAGGCGCTGAAAGCGCCGAAGAAGGCGCTGAAGAAGGTGCCCAGGGCGCCGAAGAAGGGGCCGAAGAACTGGGCGAATGACCGCTGTCTGTCCGCCGCCCCGAGGAGGGGCGGCGGCGCCCGGTTCCCGCCGTGTCACCGGATAGGTTTCCTTGATGGCTATGACACCAAGCTCGTCTTCAGGGAATCTCCGCCGCCGGCTCCGGTCGACGGTCCTCACCGCTGTGCTGGCGATCGCGGCGCTCACGCTCGCCCTGGTCGGCACCGCCTCCGCGGAGCGCGGCTCGCCGCCCGAACTGGGCAAGCTGTTTGAACGGGCCGTCAGCATCGTCCACGGCACCAACCGGCCCACCTACGCCAAGGCGCGGATGCTCGAGGCCGACGGCACGCCGAAGAACGGGAAGCTGGCGACCTCCGCCGCCGACATCGTCAAATGGTATTTCGTCCTCGACAACCAACCCTCGGAATCCGCCTACGCCACCGCGACGATCAAATACCTGGCCGGCTCCGGCTTCAAGCAGGTCGTCGGCCACCGGGCCGTCTACACCGAAGACCTGGTCATTCCCAAGGCCCCGAAGATGACCCTCGAACAGGCCGTCGCCCGGCTGCGGCGCGCCGGCCAGAAGGCCGGCTTCAGCGCGGTCGTCCTGCGCAACCCGCTGGGCCCCTCGACGAACTCCAAGCCGCTCTACGTCTTCACGATGGCGAACGGCAGCTTCTACGGCGTCAACACCGTTACCGGCAAGGTCGCGCCGCTCGCCGGCTGAGCCCGGCGCGCGAGCGGCGCGGGCAGGCCGCTAGCCGACCCGCTCCTCGCCCGGCCGCCCCTGCGGCCGGGCGAGGAGCATGCCGCGGATGTCGGGAACGCCGATCAGCGCCAGGGTCGTCGCGACGGCGATGCCGAAGGCCAGCCAGAGCGAGGCGCTGATCCCGATCCCCGCGGCGATCGGGCCCCAGATCGCGAGGCCGAGCGGATAGAAGACGAGCGAGCCGAACCAGTCGTAGGAGCTGACCCGGGAGAGCGACTCGTCGGGGATCTGGCGCTGGAGGGTCGACTCCCAGACGGAGATCGCGAGCGCCATGCCGGCACCGGCGAGCAGCGCTCCGAAGGCCAGGACCGCCACCGGCGGGATCGCGGCCAGGAAGGCGAGCGGTACGAAGAAGAGCCCGTCGGCGACGGCGGCGAAGAGCAGCGGCCGCCTCGGCCTGACGCGGGTCGCGGCGAGGCTGCCGGCGAGCGCCCCGACTCCCATCGCGGCCAGGACGGTGCCCCAGGCGGCGGCGCCGCCGAGGTCATCTTCGGCGACGATCGGGCCGAGCGTTCCCCAGGCGCCCCAGAGCAGGTTCGCGACCCCGAAGTAGGCGACGAAGGTCCAGACCCAGCGACGCGCCCGGAAGGCGGCCCAGCCCGCCCGCAGGTCGGCGAGGAAGGAGGCCCCCCGAGCGGCGGCCCGGGACGGCGGCCGCAGCGCCAGCAGGCAGGCGGCGCTGGCCGCGAAGGTGCCGGCGTCCGCCGCGATCGCCCAGCCAGCGCCGGCGGCGGCGACCAGCACGCCGCCGAGGGCCGGACCGAGGATCTCGCCGGTGGCGGCGGCGCTGCCGCGCAGCGCGTTCGCGGGCTGCAGATGCTCGGCGAGGACGAGCTCGGGAAGCAGGCCGGTGGAGGCCGGGCCGAAGAAGCCGGTGGCCGCGCCGGTGACGCCGGCCAGCAGCGCCAGCTCCCAGACCTGCGCCGTGCCGGCGATCAGCAGCGCCGCCGTCGCCGCCTGGCTGGCGACCCGCACGACGTCGGCCGTCACCATCACGGCGCGGCGCGAGGCGCGGTCGGCCACCACGCCGCCGGCCAGGACGGTCGCGACCAGGGGGAGGGTGCCGGCCGCCAGGACCAGCCCCACCTCGGTTGTCGAGCCACCGATCTCCAGCACCGCGAAGGCCAAGGCGACGGCCACCATGCGGTCGCCCAGCACGGAGATCGCCTGACCGGCGAACAGCAGCCGGAACTCCCGCGCGCGGAGCACGGCGAGGCCCTGGGGCAGTCGTCGCTTGGTCCTCTGCTTGGACATGGTGTTGCCGGCCCCCGCCCGGGCTCGACCGCGCGGGTTCGCCGGATTAATACGGATGGGTCCCAGGCGGCGCCCTCCTAGCATCGCCGAGATCGAGGAGCGCCGCGCCTCGGAGGCTAACGGCGCCCACCGCAACCGTCAGAAAGGGGCACCCTGATGCGACTCCGTCTGCTGATCGCGGCGACCGCCATCGCGCTTCTGATCCCGGCCGCGACCGCGGCGGCGGCGGGCTTCGTGGTCCACCTGCGGGCGCCGAGCCACCACCCGAAGGTCGGCAGGGACTGGAAGATCACGGTGACGGCGAAGCGCAAGGGCACCCACGCGCCGGTGCATGGTGCCGCCTTCTATGAGTTCCTCTACGGGGGCAGCGTCGTCTCCACGCAATACCCGGCGCCGCATGGCGGGCCGGCCAAGAAGCCCTACCACTTCTACGGGCGCTACTCCGACACCCTGACCTTCCCCAAGCGCTCGGTCGGCGTGCCCCTCACCTTCCGCGTCGTGGTCCGCGCGGGGCCGCTGGGAACGACCCATGCCGACTACAACATCAGTGTCGTCGAATGACGGCGCGACGGTCCGCCCGCCGGGCGCCCGGGTCGAGGTAAGGGGCCTGCGGCGGGCCTACCCCGGCCCGGTGGTCGCCGTCGACGACGCCTCGCTGACCATCGAGCCGGGCGAGCTGGTGGCGCTGACGGGTCCCTCGGGCTCGGGCAAGACGACGCTGCTCTCGATCGTCGGCGGGCTCGACCGGGCGACGTCGGGCACGGTCGAGGTCGACGGCGTCGCGGTCGAGAGCTGGCGGTCGGATCGCTACCACCGGGAGGTCGTCGGCTTCGTCTTTCAGCACCATTATCTGATCCCCTACCTGCCGGCGCGCGTCAACGTCGAGGTGCCGCTGATCGAAGGCCCACTGACCGGTTCGGAGCGCCGGCGCCGGGCCGACGCCCTGCTCGAGGCCGTCGGCCTCGCCCACCGCCGCGACGCCCTCGCGGCGCATCTCTCCGGCGGCGAGCGCCAGCGCGTCGCGATCGCCCGCGCCCTCGTCAACGAGCCGCGGCTTCTGCTCGCCGACGAGCCGACCGGCTCGCTGAGCGGCGAGGACACCGAGCAGGTGCTCGCGCTGATCGAGGAGGCGCGTGCCGCCAGCGGCATGACGGTGATGGTGGTGACCCACAGCGAGGACGTCATCGCCCACGCCGAGCGCTGCCTGCGGATGCGCGAGGGGCGGGTCCTGGCGTGAGCCTGCAGCAGCGCGCCCCGATGCTCGCCCTGGTCGTGTCCAACGTCCTGCGCCACCGCACGCGCAGCGTCGCGACCGCGTTCGGCATCGCGCTCGGGGTCGGCACGATCGTCGCCCTGCTCTCGGTCGGCGCCGGCCTCAAGCAGGCGGCGGGACAGCTGATCCACCTCGGCCGCGCCGACCTCGGCGTCTTCCAGTCGGGGGTGCAGGACCCGACCGCCTCGCTCCTTCCGGTCAGCCTCGCCGAGCGGCTGCAGCAGCGCCCCGACGTCGCCCTGGCGACCCCGATGCTGCTCGTCGTCGGCGAAGTCGAGGGCAGCCCGGCGGCGATCGCCTTCGGCGTGCAGCCCGGCGGCTTCGTCGCCAGGCGCCTGGTGATGACGCAGGGCCGACCGGGGCTGCACCCAGGCGACATCCTGGTCGGCGACCGCCTCGCCCGCGAGCTGCACCTGCACCCGGGCTCGCGGCTGCGGGTCCGCAGGCGGGAGTTCAGGGTGACCGGGATCTACCACAGCGGCATCTTCTTCCAGGACTCGGGCGCGACCCTCGACCTCGCCACGGCCCAGCGCCTGACCCGTCGCGAAGGGGAGGCGACCACGGTCGCCGTCCAGCTCGCCAACGGCGTCGACGAACGCAAGGCCGAGGAGCAGCTCCGCGCCGCCTTTCCCGGCACGACGGTGATCGGCAGCGCCGACGACCCGGCCCGGATCGGCACCGGGGGCGAGCTGGTTCGCACCGCCGTCGACGTGATCGCCGCCCTCGCCCTGATCGTCGGCGGGCTCGGGGTCAGCAACACGATGGCGATGGCGGTGCTCGAACGCGAGCGCGAGCTGGCGCTGCTCAGCGCGGTCGGCTGGCGGCGCTGGCGGATCGCCTCCCTGGTCCTCGGGGAGGGGGTGGCGACGAGCCTGCTCGGCGCCGGCGCCGGGCTGCTGCTCGGGATCCTCGGTGCCAGGTTCCTCAGCGACGCGCTTGGCGTCGGCGCGGTCGTCACGCCCGAGCTGACCCCCCTGACGATCTTCGAGGCGCTGCTGATCGGGACCGCGATCGGGATCCTCGGCGGCCTCTATCCGGCCTGGCGCGCGGTCACGGTGCCGCCCAGCCGCCTGCTCGGCGGCGGCTGAGTAATAATTGGATCTTCAGCAGATTCAGTTACTCACCGTAACGAGACAGGGGTGAATCGATGAATGGTGAGCCGTTTCCGCTGATCCGTGCCGCGGAGGCCCGGGTCGGCGACCTCGTGCGTCCGATGGAGGCCCAAGACTTCCGCCTGGTCGCGGCCGTCGTGCGCGACCGGCTCGACGCGCCGGTCCTGGCGGTGCCCGGCGGCGCCTTCGCCTTCGGGCCCGACGAGCTGGTGGAGGTGGTCCGGGGCGCCGCTCGCCCGTCTGGCCGGCCGGATCGCTGAGGTCGACGGACGAGGAGTAATGGCCAGCGGTTTCGTTATTTTGAACGCGTGAGTGTTCACGGGCAGGCGCCCGACGCGGCCGGGATCGCGAGACGCCGCTACTTCCCGGCCGTCGAGGGGATGCGGGGGATCGCGGCGCTGACGGTGATGGTCGGGCACGCGACGATGCTGATCCCGATGACCGGCACGCTCGGCAAGATCGGTTACTGGCTGCCGGACTTCGGGGTGGTGACCTTCTTCGCGATCTCCGGCTTCCTCCTCTACCGGCCCTTTGTCGCCGCCCGTTACGTGAACGAGCCGGTGCGCCAGATCGCGCCCTCATATCTCTGGCGCCGGGTGGTGCGGATCTTCCCGGCCTACTGGGTCGCCCTGACCCTGCTGGCGCTGTGGCCCGGGCTGCTCGGCGACGTGCTCGGCCACAACTGGTGGCGCTACTACGGCCTGCTGCAGATCTACTCACCGCAGACGACGGTCTTCGGCATCGCGCCCGCCTGGTCCCTCTGCGTCGAGATCTCCTTCTACGTCGCGCTGCCGGTGCTCGCGGTGGTGATGGCCCGGGTCGGGGTGGGGAGCAGGCGGCGACACGGCTTTCTCTGGGAGTTCTGCTTCCTCGTCGTGCTCGCGGTCGGCAGCCTGCTCTACCGCAACTCGGTGACCGAATCGCCGCTGACCGCCTACCTCTCCCTGACGCTGCTCGGGACGATGGCCTGGTTCTGCGTCGGGATGTTCCTGGCGACATTGGAGGTCGGCAACCCGGCCTCGCTGCAGCGGGTGCGCGGCCTGCTCGCCCGGCCCGAGCTGTGCTGGCCGCTCGCCCTCGTCCTCTTCGGGGCGATGGTCGCCGGGGTGCCGGAAGACCTCGAACTGACGCTGCCGCACGTGATCCTGCTGCAGACGATCGTCTCCGGCATCGTCTCCGGGCTGGTGCTGGCGCCCGCCATCCTCGGCGACGGCCACCGCCTCGTCCGCCTCTCGCTCACCAACGGCGTGATCGTCTTCTTCGGGACCGTCTCCTACGGGATCTATCTCTGGCACCTGCCGGTGCTCGGCTGGTTCAACGAACAGTCGATCGTCAAGACCTCCGAACCGGAGATCGTCGCCCTGCTCGGCCTCGGCGGGACGACCGCGGTCCTGCTCGGCACCGCCTCCTGGTACCTGGTCGAGAAGCCCTTGATGCGCAGGGCGAGGAGCGTCAAGGCGTTCCGGCGCGTCAGGCGGGGGCCGGTCGAAGTCGCCGAGCCGGACGGCGCCGAGGCCGCGCCTCGCCCGGCGGTGGAGCCGGCGCCGCTGGCCCAGCCCGCGCCCGACCCCGGGCGCTGAGCCGGCCGCCTCCCCGAACCGGGCTTGCCATGACCCCCGGCGCAATGCGAACATACGTTCGTGTCGCACTCGACCGAGGATCTGCAGCGCTTTCGCACGGCCGTCGCCGACGAAGAGGTCGAGGTGGCGATGCGGGTGGCGGGCGGGCTGCCCTACGTGGGGATCGGCGACGCCCTCGACCTGGTGCGGCTGCTGGCCCGTCGGCGCGACCCGCGCTTCGACCGCGCCGCGAATCGCTGGCTCGCCCGCTTCATCGCCGAGCGCGGCGCCTCCCTCGGGCAGGCCCAGGTCGCGACGGCGGCGATGGGCGCGCTGGCCCTCGATCCCGACGACGAGCGGGCGATCGGCCTGCTGCGCGGCGCACTCGACGGCTGACGCTCGCCGGCGGGGAGCCGGCGCCCGGGCCGGGCGGCTGCGATCCTGTCGGGGTGGCCGGCGAAGACGCGTGGATCCAGCGGACGATCCGGCTCGAGCCGCGCCCGCGCGGCTTCCACCTCGTCACCGCTGAGGTGCTCGGCGCCCTGCCCGAGCTCGACGGGATCGCGGTCGGCGTCCTGCAGCTGCTGATCCAGCACACCTCGGCCTCGCTGAGCCTGAGCGAGAACGCCTCTCCGGAGGTGCGGCGGGACTTCGAGTCCTGGTTCGACCAGGCGGTGCCGGAACGAGCGCCGTACTGGACCCACACGCTGGAGGGCGACGACGACATGCCCGCCCACGTCAAGGCCGCCCTGCTCGGCCCGTCCCTGACCCTGCCGCTCGGCGAGGGCCGGCCGCTGCTCGGCACCTGGCAGGGGATCTACCTCTGCGAGCACCGCGACCGGGGCGGCCCGCGTTCGCTGGTGGCGACCGCCTGGGGGCGCCCGCGCCGGCCCTGACGCTCAGCTCTGCTCGACGAAGGTCTTGAGCTTGGCCGGCATCGTCTCGACCAGCTTGCCGCGCAGCAGGTCGACGACCGGGCCGCGCAGGGCGAGGCCGAGCATCCGCCCGGGATCGACCTCGAGCCGGTAGGTCGCCACGGTGGCGCCGGAGGCGTGCGGCTCCAGCTCCCAGCTGCCCTCGACGGTCTTCAGATCGCCCTCCTCCTGCTCCCAGGTGATCAGCGTCGGCGAGCGGTAGGTGTAGACGAGCAGGGAGTTGATCGTCTTGATCGGCGTCTGGGTCTCGACCCGCACCCGGACCTGGTTGCCGGCGGCGTCGCGCTCGAGGCATTCGGCGATTTCGATCTCGGGCTGCCAGCGGGGCGCGCCCTCGGCGTCGGCGGCGACCGCGTAGACGGTCTCGACCGCGGCCGCGATCTCGGTGCTCGCCTCGCCGGTGATCAGTCCCATGCGGGCAGCCTACGCCGGGCGGCGGCGCAGCCGCAGCTTCATCGCCGCCGGCAGCGCGACGCTGAAAGCGACGCCGGCGGCCGCGGCCGCGAGGCCGCCGCGGGGGCTGAGGCGCCCGGAGCGGCGCAGCGCGGCCGCGCCGAGCGCGGCGTGGGTGGCCATCAGCGCGCCGGCGGTGAGCAGACCGGGGTTGTAGCGGCGCTCGCGCAGCGCCATGCCGGCGTGCATCGCCGCGTTGCCGGCCTCGATCGCGAGCACGAAGGCGGCCGGGGCGGCGCTGCGGCGCCACAGCGCGGCGGCGGCGAGGGCGCTGCCCCAGCCCATCGTCACGTTGACGTGGAAGCCGAGCCGCTCGGTGAGCGGCCAGGCCGGTTCGTCGCTCCCCAGCAGGCGTTCGTTGCAGAAGGGGAGGAAGCCGCCCGGCCGCACCCACTCCTCGGTCTGGTGGCTGACCAGGATCGGCAGCCCGAGCAGCGCCACCCAGGCGTCCTCGCGGCCGAGCTCGCCGCGGGCGGCCAGCGCCGCCGCCGTGCCCCAGCTCGGCGCGACCAGCGCCGCGGCGCCCCAGGGCCAGCGCCCGTGCGTGTCGACCGCCATCGGCTGATTGTGGCGGGCGCGGCGGCGGCGTTCAGGCGGTCGGCCCGCGCAGGACCGATTCGCCGGAGTGCCCGGTTCCGCCGGCCGCCGACTGGCGGCTGATGTCGAAGTAGCGGTAGGCGGCGGGGGCGGCCGGCAGCGGCACCCGCAGCTCGGCGTGGCCGCTGCTGTCGACGCTGAAGGAGGCGACCGGCACCGTGCGGCTGGCGCTGCTCATCAGCCAGAGCTCGTAGTAGTGGCCGCGGCCGGCGGGGGGCAGGTCGGCGACGTCGAGCACCATCGTCCCCGGCCCCGGCATCCGCACCGAGGCGTGGGCGGCGGAGCCCGTCTGCAGGGGCTGCAGCTGGATCGCGCCCGGCTCCGGCCCGGGCCCGCCGCCGCCGGCGAGCAGCTCGCCGATGCCGACGCCGATCGCCATCGCGACCAGCAGCGAGGCGAGCGCGACGGCGGGGCGCCAGCCCCAGACGCGGGCCTGGCGGGTCTGCGGAGCCGGGGTCGGAGCCGGCGCCGGAGCCGGCCAGGCCTGCTCGGGTAGCTGGGCCAGCCGCCCGGTCATCGCCCGCATCGCTTCGACCTCGGCGCGCAGCTGCGGCTCGGTGCGCAGCCGGCGCTCGACCTCGGCGCGGCGCTGCTCGTCGATCTCCCCGAGGACGAATTCCGCCGCCAGCTCGCGGTCGTTCATGCTGCGCCCTCCTCGATCATCAGGGTTCTCAACCGGCCCAGCCCGGCCACCATGCGGTGCTTGACGGTGCCGAGCGGCAGGCCGGTCTCGGCGGCGATCTCGGTCTGCGACTTGTCCGCGTAGAAGCGTAGCCGCAGCAGCAGCGCCTCCTCGCCGGGAATCCGCCGCAGGAGGTCGGAGAGGCGCCAGCGCTCGAGCATCTCGTCGAGCGCCGGGTCGCGTTCCTCGCTCTCGGGCAGCTGCACCGGGTCGATCGGCTCCGGGCGGCGCCGGCGCAGCTCGTCGATCGCCCGCGAGCGGGCGATGGTGAGGATCCAGGTCAGCGGCGAGCTGCGGTCGGGGTCGTATTCGGGGCCCCGCCGCCAGACCTCGAGCAGGACCTGCTGGCGCACTTCCTCGGCGCTCGCCGCGTCGGGCAGGGCCTGGCGGAGGAAGCCGGAGAGGGTCTTGCCGTAGCGCTCTTCGACCGCGGCGATCGCGCCCTCCTCGCCGGAGCGCAGCGCCGCCGCCAGGCGGCGGACCTCGCGCTCCTCGCGCCGGCCGCCGAGCCGGCGCTTGAGCTCGCCGGGGGCGCGCATCGATCTCGCGACGACTTCCACACCAAACGGTACGGAGGAGAGCGCCGATCGGATGACGGATCGGGATTCCGGCGCCGCCGGGGCGCGACGGCGGCGATTTCCCAACCGCTCGGCGGCACCCGCCCGTAGCTGGATGCGAACGACACCCCCAACCCAGGAGGCATCCATGCTGAAGCGAATCCTCGCAGTGGTGACGGTGGTCGCGGTTGTCGCGGTCCCGACCGCCACTGCCGGCGCCGCGCCGAGCAAGAACATCGTCGAAACCGCCGCCGGGGCGCCGCAGTTCTCGACCCTGGTCTCGCTGGTGAAGAAGGCGGGCTTGGTCAAGGCGCTCTCCGGCAACGATCAGCTCACCGTCTTCGCGCCGACCAACGCGGCCTTCAAGAAGGTGCCGAAGAAGACCCTGAACGCCCTGCTCGAAGACCGCAAGCTGCTGCGCAAGGTGCTGCTTTACCACGTCGTGGCGGGCAAGGTGCCGGCGAGCAAGGTCGTCAAGATGAGCGGCGCCAAGACGCTCGAGGGCGAACGCGTCACCTTCGAGGTCAGGGGCAAGAGCGTCTTCGTCAACCAGGCGAAGGTGATCACGCCGGACATCCGCGCCAGCAACGGGATCATCCACGCGATCAACCGGGTCCTGGTGCCGGCGAACCTCTGATCCACCGGTCCGGCGCCCGGATCCCTCTACCGTGTCAAGCATGGACCCGCGGAAGAGGCTCGGCGAGCTCGCCGACCGGGCGCTGGACTGGACCGTGCTGCCCGGGTTCTCGCGCATCGGCTACGGCCTGCGCGAGCGCCTGGTGCCGCGCGGCCCGCTGCGGCTGGCGGAGAAGACGGTGATGCTGACCGGCGCCAGCTCCGGGATCGGCGAGGCGGCCTGCGGCCAGCTGGCGCGGGCCGGGGCGCGGGTGGTGATGGTCGTCCGCGACCCCGAGAAGGGCGAGGCCTCGCGCCGGCGCGTGCTCGAGGCGGCGCCCGGCGCCGCGGCCGAGCTGCTGCGCTGCGACGTCTCCGACCTCGGCTCGGTGCGCGAGGCGGCCGCCGGCTTCATCGCCGCCGGCCGACCGCTCGACGTCCTCGTCAACAACGCCGGGGTGCTGCCGGCCGAGCGGCGCCACACCGCCGAAGGCTTCGAGCTGACCTTCGCCACCAACGTGCTCGGGCCGTTCCTGCTCACCGCGCTGCTGCTGCCCGCGCTGGAGGCGGCGGCGCCGTCCCGCGTCCTCAACGTCTCCTCCGGCGGCATGTACACGGCGCGGCTGGACCTCGACGACCTGCAGCTCGAGCGCCGCGAGTTCGACGGGGCGCGCTTCTACGCCCACACCAAGCGGATCGAGGTGGCGCTCTCGGAGGAGTGGTCGCGGCGGCTCGCCGGCCGCGGCGTCGTCGTCCACTCCCTGCATCCCGGTTGGGTCGCCACCCCGGGCGTCGCCAGCTCGCTGCCGCGCTTCGACCGGGTGATGAAGCCGCTCCTGCGCGACGCCGACGCCGGCGCCGACACGATCGTCTGGCTCGCCGGCTCGCCCGCCGCCGCGGGGCAGGGGGGAGCCTTCTGGCACGACCGTCGCCCCCGGCCCAAGCACCGCGTCCCGGGGACCCGCGAGAGCGCCGCCGAACGAGCGGCGCTGTTCGACCGCTGCGCCGAGCTCTGCGGACTCGACCCGGCGGCGCTGCCGGGCGAGGCATCCGATCCCGACCGCTCCTCCGTATAGGAAGCGATGGCTCGTTACCGCGGCATCGTCGAGAGCGCCCGCTCCCCCGAGGAGACCTTCGCCTACATGGCGGAATTCGCCAACGTCCAAGAGTGGGACCCGACCGTGGTCGAGGCGCGGGCGCTGCAGGAGGGTGAGCCCTCGCTCGGCTCGCGCTTCTTCGTCCGCGTCCACTGGCTCGGCCGCGACCTGCCGCTGACCTACGAGCTGACCGAGTACGAGCCGCCGCGGCGGCTGGTGCTGCGGGCGGAGAACTCGACCAGCGTCTCCGAGGACACGGTCGAGGTCGAGCCGGGTGCGACCGGCGCCCGCCTCGTCTACGACGCCCGCGTCGAGCTCAAGGGCGCCGCGCGCCTGCTCGATCCGCTGCTCGGCCTCGCCTTCCGGCGCCTCGGCGACGGCGCGGCCGCGGGGCTGCGTCGCGAGCTGGGCCGCGCCTGACTCAGGATTCGATCGTGACCAGGGTGCCGATCGGCGTGTAGGGCCAGATCTTGGCGGCGTCTTCGAGCTGCATCTCGACGCACCCGAGGCTCTGCGGGCTGCCGTAGGAGGCGCGGTCGAAGGCGTGCAGGGCGTCGCCGCCGTTGAAGTAGCTGACCCACATGATCCCCGGGTCTTCGTAGTGGGAGCCGTCGGGGTTTTCGCCGCTCATCGTCGTTTCTTCGTAGCGCAGGTAGACGGGGAAGGTGCCGAGTTCGGTTTCGGCGCCGGGGATGCCGGTGTTGCCCGGGACTTCGAAGATCGTCTTGCCGTTGTGCCAGAGGTAGACCGTCTCCGGCAGCGACTCGCTGACGTGGACGAAGTTGTAGCCCTTTTCGGCGTTGCGTTCGCCGGCGATCGCGGCTTCCATCAGCGCGTCCCAGGTTTCGGCACCGGCGGCGCCGTCGGCTTCCAGCCCGTGCTGTTCCTGGAACATCATCAGCGCGCCTTCGGTGGCGACGTTTTCGGTGCCCGGCGACCAGGCTTCCTTGAGCCCGCTCGGCACGTGGCCATAGCGCCATTCGAACTTGCCTTCGGGCGGGTCGACCGCGGCGGCGAGCTCGCCGGCCGGCGTCTTCGCCACCGGCTTGCCGCTCGGCTTCCAGTCGACCGGCAGGTAGCCGGCTTCCGCCAGCAGCTGCTGCAGTCGCAGCTCCGAGCCGCCCGGGATCTGCCATTCGACCCTTTTGGTGCTGGCGACCGAGCCGTCGGCCTGGACCACGTCGACCTTCTGCGGCAGCTTCGCTTCGACGGTCGTGCTGAGGCCGGCGCCCCAGCCGGAGGGCTTGAAGAGGAGGGTGTGGGCGTCGACCTGCTGCCACTTGCCGTCGGCGCTCGGGGTGATCTGCGGTTCCTCGCCGCCGAGCGCCTTCGCCACCGGCTGGGAGAAGGTGAGCCGCAGCGGCGTCGCCGGCGAGACCTCCGAGCCCGGCGCCGGGCTGGCCGCGACCGCGACCGCCTTGCCGTCGGGGAACCAGGTCACGGTCTCGGGCTTGCCGAGCTTCTCCCAGGTGCGGGGGGCGGCGAGCACCGCGACCGAGCCGGCGGACGGCTGGGCGCCCAGGGTGACCGAGTCGCGGGGGTGGGCGAGGCGGCGGTGCGTGAGCGCGCCGGGCTCACCGTAGGAGACGGCGCGCACCGGCTGGTCGAAGCGGACGCGCGGCATCTGCGAGCCCTTGACCCGCAGCCAGCGGTTGCGGACGTGGGCGACCGGGGTGCGCACGGTCAGGTGCTCCTCGCTTTCGGAGCCGACCAGCCAGCCGACCGCGGCGGGGCGCTTCACGTAGACGTCGATCGAGACGCGCTCGCCCGGTGCCAGCTTGCGCAGCGGCAGGAGCCGGCCGTCGTGGACGGCCATCGGGATCTCCTTGCCGTCGGGCCCGGTGGCGACGACGCGCTCGACTTCGCCGCCGAGCGCCTCGGTCCGTACCCGCGCCAGCGCGTTGGGGTCGCGGCCGAGGCTGGCGCCGGAGAGCGTGAAGGCGGCGACGGCCGCGCCCGCCAGCGCCGCCACCACCAGGGCGCCGAGGATCACCGCGACGCGGAGCCGCCAACGCGGGCGCTTGGGGGCCTCCTCCGGCGGCGGCAGCAGCAGCTCGGTGGTCGAGTCGTCATACATCACTCAGAAATGATAGGTAGGTCACCGGTCCGGTTGGTGCGTTTTGGACGTATGTGAAATCGGCCGGTCGCGGCGGCGGCTGCGGCTGCGGGCCGGCGCATGCCAGAATCGGGGCGGTGGAGGGCTCGCGGGACTACGACCTGGCGCTGTTCGGCGCCACCGGCTTCACCGGCGGGCTCACCGCCCGCTACCTGGCCCAGAACGCACCGGCGGGGACGCGCTGGGCCCTGGTCGGGCGCAACCGGGCCAAGCTGGAGACGGTTGCCGCCGAGCTCGCCACGCTGGGCGGGCCGGCGCCGATGCCGGACCTGCTCGAGGCCGAGGCCGCCGACTCGGCGGCGCTGGCCCACGTCGCCGCGGCGACGCGGGTCGTGATCACCACGGTCGGTCCCTACGCGCTCTACGGGGGGCCGCTGGTCGCGGCGTGCGCCGCCGCCGGCACCGACTACGTCGACCTCACCGGCGAGCCCGAGTTCGTCGACCGCACCTGGCTCGACCACCACGCGGAGGCCGAGCGGAGCGGGGCCCGGCTCGTCCACTGCTGCGGGTTCGACTCGATCCCGCACGACCTCGGCGCCTACTTCACCGTCCAGCAGCTGCCCGAGGGCGTGTCGCTGGCGGTCAACGGCTACGTCCGCTCCAACGCCCGCTTCTCCGGCGGCACCTACCACTCGGCGGTGAACGCGATCGCCCGCGCCCGCCAGACCGCGGCGGCGGCGAAGGAGCGGCGGCGGCTGGAGCCGCGCGCGGCCGGCCGCCGGATCCACTCGGCGCCGGCGCGGATCCGCCACGAGGAGGAGCTCGGCGGCTGGGCGGTGCCGCTGCCGACGATCGACGGGGCGATCGTGCGCCGCTCCGCCGCCGCTCTGGAGCGCTATGGCCCCGACTTCACCTACGGCCACTTCCTGCTCGCCCGTCACCTCGCCACCGTCGCCGTCGGCGGCGCCGCGATCGGCGCCGTCGCGCTCGGCTCGGCGCTGCCGCCGACCCGCAGGCTGCTGCTGAAGTGGAAAGCGCCGGGGGAGGGACCGAGCGCGGCCGAGCGCGAGCGCAGCTGGTTCCGCGTCCGCTTCGTCGGCGAGGGCGGCGGCGAGCGCGTGGTCACCCAGGTCTCCGGCGGCGACCCGGGCTACCAGGAGACCTCGAAGATGCTCGCCGAGTCGGGCCTCTGCCTCGCCTTCGACGAGCTCGAGCCGCGTGCCGGGCAGCTGACCACGGCGGTGGCGATGGGTGACGCACTTCTCACAAGGCTGCGCGAGGCCGGCATAGCGTTCGAGGTGCTGGAGCGGGCAAATGGCTGAGAAAGGGAGCGAGACCGTGACCACCCCCGAGCACCTCGACGTGCTGATCGTCGGCGCCGGCCTCTCGGGCATCGGCGCCGCCCACCACCTGCAGCGCAGCGCGCCGGGGCGCAGCTACGCGATCTTCGAGGCGCGGGCCAACCTCGGCGGCACCTGGGACCTCTTCCGCTATCCGGGGATCCGCTCGGACTCCGACATGCACACGCTCGGCTACCGCTTCCGGCCCTGGACGGCCGCCAAGTCGATCGCCGACGGCGAGTCGATCCTCGAGTACCTGCGCGAGACCGCGCGCGAGGAGGGGATCGAGCCCCGGATCCGGTTCCACCATCGCGTCGTGGCGGCCGACTGGTCCAGCGAGGAGGCGCGCTGGACGGTGAGGGCGGAGCGCGTCGCCGAGGCCGGGGGGGAGGCAGAGGCGGTGACGGTGACCTGCGACTTCCTCTTCGTCAACAGCGGCTACTACCGCTACGACCAGGGCTACGCGCCGGAGTTCCCCGGGATCGAGCGCTTCGGCGGCACCGTGATCCACCCCCAGCACTGGCCCGAGGAGCTCGAGTACGCCGGCAGGCGGGTCCTCGTGATCGGCTCCGGCGCGACCGCGATCACGCTGGTGCCGGCGATGGCGGAGGAGGCGGCGAAGGTGACGATGCTGCAGCGCTCGCCGACCTACGTGATCTCGGTCCCCGGCGAAGACCCGGTCGCGCTGTTCCTGCGCCGCCACCTGCCCGACCGCGTCGTCTATCCGGTTGTGCGCTGGAAGAACGTGCTGCTGCAGATGCTGACCTACCGGCTGGCGCGGCGGCGGCCGGCGCTGGTGAAGAAGCTGCTGCGCAAGTGGACGGCCGAGGCCCTGCCGCCGGGCTACGACGTCGACACCCACTTCAAGCCGAAGTACGACCCCTGGGACCAGCGCCTGTGCATGGTGCCCGACGGCGACCTCTTCAAGGTGCTCTCCGACGGCCGCGCCGAGATCGTCACCGACGCGATCGAGAGCTTCGACGAGGGCGGCGTCCGGCTCGCCTCGGGCGGCCGGATCGACGCCGACGTGGTCGTTACCGCGACCGGCCTCGACCTGC
>JAXLTA010000033.1:0-18496 GCA_046330305.1 Solirubrobacterales bacterium
GCCGGCGCCTAGGAAGCGAGTGCCGGAATCGCGTAATCGCCACCTATCGCGGGCAATCCCCGCCCGTTCTGCCACTAGTGCCATTACTCCGGGTCCCCGACGAGCCTTTCAGACACGAAATCGGCCCCTGAAAGGGGCCGATTTGCAGGGACTTCTATGAAGCCCGGAATGGGACTCGAACCCACGACCCCTTCCTTACCATGGAAGTGCTCTACCAGCTGAGCTATCCGGGCGGGACGCGCGACCTGACCCGCCGGCGCGGATCGGTCGTCGCGGTCGTGATCTTAGAGGCTCTTGGAGCTCGCGCGCGGGCGCGGTGCTACGGGCGCCCGCTGCGGATCTGGGTGAAGTCGCCGACCGGGCCGAGGTGCCTGAGCTTGTCCGGGTTGACGACGGAGTGGATGCCGGCGATCTGGCCGGCGGCGACGTCGAGGGCCCAGACGCTGAGCAGGCGGCCCTCGCCGTCGAGGAGCATGCCGCCGGGGCCGCCGTTGACCTCGGCGAGGCGGAGGGTGGCGCCGGGGATGCGCTCGACGTTGCGGGCCCAGACGACGAGGGTGCGGGCGACGCGGCTGCGGCCCTGGAGGGTCCGGGCCAGGGCCGGGACCTTGCCGCCGCCGTCGCCGGTCATCTGGACGTCACTGGCGAGGAGGGCTTCGAGGCCGGCGAGGTCGCCCCGCTCGGAGGCGGCGAGGAAGCGCCTGGCGAGCTCGTCGCGGTGCTCGGGCGTGGTCTGGAAGCGGGGCCTGCCCTCCTCGACGTGGCGGCGGGCGCGGGTGGCGAGCTGGCGGACGTTGTCCTCGCTCTTGCCGACGATCGCGGCGATCTCGGCGTAGGGGTAGTCGAAGACGTCGCGGAGGAGCAGGACCGCGCGCTGCTCGGGCGAGAGGCTCTCGAGCAGGACCAGCATCGCGACCGAGAGGGAATCGGCGGTCTCGGCGTGGGCGGCGGGGTCGTCGCGACCGTCGGTGAGGATCGGCTCGGGCAGCCACTCACCGACGTAGCGCTCGCGGCGGGCCCGCGCGGAGTGGAGCTCGTTGATCGCCAGCCGCGTGGTGATGGTGGCCACGAAGGCGTGCGGCGAGGCGATCTCCTCGCCGCCCTCGAGCGCCTGGTGGACCCGGACCAGCGCCTCCTGGACGACGTCCTCGGCCTCGCTGACGCTGCCCAGCATCCGGTAGGCGATGGCGAACGACGTCGGCCGCAGCTCCTCCAGCAGCTCCTCGCGGCCGGTCATGCCGCCGCCAGCCCCTCGCGCCAGCTGGGGTGGCCCGGCCGCCAGCCGAGCTCCTGCTTGGCCTTGGCGTTGGATGCCCCGGGCAGCTCGGTCATCATCACCACCCCGGCCTCGCCGGCGAAGAGGCGCCCGACGAAGCGGGGCACGCGCCGCGGCCGCTTCGCGCCGAGCTCCCCCGCCAGCTCGGGCAGCCACTCGGCGACCGCCGCCGGATCGTCGTCGACGACGTTGTAGACGCCCTTGCCGCCGCGCTCGACGGCCGCCAGCGTCGCCTCGGCAGCGTCGGCGACGTGGATGAAGGACCAGACGGCACCGCCGTCGCCGACGACCGGGAATCTGCGCTTGCGCACCAGCTCGGCCTGGGCCGAGCGCCGCGACAGCGAGGTCCCCGGGCCGTAGAACCAGCCGTAGCGCAGGACGATCCCCTCGGTCCACGAGGCCCCCAGCACGGCTTCCTCGAGATGCTGCATCGCCTCCAGGTTGGCACGCATCTGCGGCGGCGGGGCGGGATCGTCGGGGTCGGTCTCGGTCCGCAGCGAGTCGCCGCCGCGCGCGTAGGCGACGATGTGGCTCTGGGCCACGAACCGGCGCACGCCGACGGCCTGGCCGGCGCTCAGCAGGTGGTCGGTTCCCGCGGTCCGCAGCCGGTTGGTCTCGGCGAAGCTCTCCTCCATCCGCCGGGTGTCGACCGGGCCGATCGCGGTCAGCTCGTGGACGATCACCTCGGGCTCGGCCCGGCCGACGGCCTCCGCGACCTGGGCGGCGTCGAGCGCGTCGGCGAGCACCGGCACGGCGCCGAGCCTCTCCAGCAGGGCACGTTTGTCGGGGCTGCGGGTCATCCCGTGCACCTCGTGCCCGGCGGCCACCAGGCGCGGCACCAGCTCGCGGCCGACGGCCCCGGTCGCTCCCGCGACGAACACCCTCATCGGTCCGTCTCCTCGGCGACCAGCACCAGGTCGACGTCGAGCTGGACCTGCCAGCCGACCGCGTCGCCGCCGCCCGGCAGCGGCGTCTGCCACTCGAAGCCGAACTCGCGCCGGTCGATCGCGGCGTGGATCTGGAGGCCGGCGATCTCGCCGAAGGCGGCCGGCCGGGGGGCGACGTACTCGCCGCTGGCGGTGAGCGGCCGGGTCGCGCCCCGCATCGTCAGCTCGCCCTCGAGGTCGAGGGCGCCGTCCTCGCCGAAGCGCAGGTCGGTCGAGCGGAAGGCGATCTCGGGGTGGCGCTCGGCGTCGAAGAACTCGGGGCCGAGCAGGCTCGCCCGCATCGCGGCGGGCTCGTGCACGGAGATCGACTCCACCCGCGCCGAGCCGCGCAGCTCGACGGCGTCGCCGTCGGCGCGGAGGCTGGCGCGGACCTCGGGAACCGTGCCGCGGAACCAGAACGCCTCCGAGTGGCGGACGGCGAAGCCGAAGGTCGAGGCCGCGGGCTGGGCGCGATAGGTGCCTGAGAACGGTAGGACTGCGAGTTGGGACATGAGGCCCTCCTGGTCGTTTCGCTTCTCTGCCACCTCGACAGGGCAGGCCGGCTCGTTGTGACACCCGTGCGAGGAAAGTGACACCCGTGCGAGGAAAGTTCCCCGCCGGCGAGGTCTTCACACATGGCCCCGCGGCGCGGGGCCGGGAGGGCGCTCAGCCGCTGCGGGGCAGGACCCGCAGCGCGTCGGGCGGCACGTGGACCGAGACCGGCTGGCCCTGGGCGTGGTGGGCAAGATCGATGCCGTCGTTGGGGATCGAGGCCTGCAGGAGCGAGCCGGTGGCGAGGCGGACCATGACCTGGAGGTTGGAGCCGACGAAGACGGTGCGGTCGATCATCCCGGGCAGGCAGTTCTCGCGGCCCGGCGCGTCGTGGGGGCGGACCTCGAGCCGCTCGGGGCGGACGACGACCGAGGCGGGGCCGCGGGTGGCGACCTCGCCGCAGCTGGCGTGGAGGGTGTACTCGCCGACCTGGACGGCGCAGGCGCCGGCCTCGGCGCCGCGGGCCTCGACCTCCATCACGTTGGCGACGCCGAGGAAGTCGGCGACGAAGAGGGTGGCCGGATCCTCGTACACCTCGCGCGGGGTGCCGACCTGGTCGACGTTGCCCCTGTTCATCACCGCGATCCGGTCGCTCATGCTGAGCGCCTCCTCCTGGTCGTGGGTGACGAAGATGAAGGTCGTGCCGACGTCTTCCTGGAGAGCCTTGAGCTCGATCCGCAGCTGGCGGCGGATTTTGGCGTCGAGGGCGCCGAGGGGCTCGTCGAGCAGCAGCACCGAGGGCCGCAGGACGAGGGCGCGGGCGAGCGCGACCCGCTGCTGCTGGCCGCCGGAGAGCTGGTTGGGACGGCGCTTCGCGAGGTCGCCGAGCTCGACCAGCTCCAGCGCCTCCTGGGCCCGGCGCCGGCGCTCGGCCTTCGCCACCTTCTGGTAGCGCATGCCGAAGCAGACGTTGTCGAGCACGCTGAGGTGGGGGAACAGGGCGTAGCTCTGGAAGACGGTGTTGACGTTGCGCCGGTCCGGCGGCACCGCGGCGAGGCTGACGCCGTCCAGCAGCACGTCGCCCGAGGTCGGCCGCTCGAAGCCGGCGATCAGCCGCAGGGTCGTCGTCTTGCCGCAGCCGCTCGGCCCGAGCAGCGAGAAGAACTCGCCGGGGACGACGTCGAGGTCGATCGAGTCGACCGCGACCACGTCGTCGAAGCTCTTGCAGAGCGCGCGCAGCTCGACCTCGCCGCCGCCGCCGGCGAACTCGGTCACCGCCGCCTCCCCGATCCCCGTCTCCTCCACCGTTCCCATCTCCTCCTCCTCAGTCGAGTCCGGTCAGGTCCTGCATCGCGGCCGTGCCCTTGCCCGCCTCGCCGGAGTGGCGGGCGAACCAGCGCAGGATCAGATAGGCGCCGCCGACCCCGATCAGCGTGACGAGCACCATGATCGTCGCCACCGCGTTCAGCGCCGGCGTCGTCGCGCCGCCGCGCGCGTTGGCGTAGAGCAGCATCGGCACCGTCGTCGTTTCGCCCCCCGACGACATGTACTGGGTGACGACGAAGTCGTCGATCGAGAGGGCGAAGACGATCAGCATGCTGGCCAGCGCCGCCGGCAGCAGCAGCGGCAGCAGAACGTCGCGCAGCGCCTGCCAGGCGGAGGCGCCGAGGTCGCGCGCCGCCTCCTCGTATTCGGGGCCGATCGCGGCCAGCCGGCTGCGGACGATCACGACCACGTAGGAGACCGAGAAGGTGACCTGGCCGATCACCTGCGCCGGCGTCCCCAGTTCGACCGCGGTGAAGGGCAGCAGCGAGAGCTGGGTGAAGACGAGCAGCAGCGAGACCGCCATCGCCAGCTCCGGCGTCGTCAGCGGCACCAGCATCAGGAAGTTGGCGCTGCCCGAGCCGCGCCCGCGCCAGCGCGAGAGCCCGATCGCCAGCAGGAACCCGAGCGGCGTCGCGATCAGCATGTCGAGCGCCGCCAGCTCGAGGCTGTGGACGAGGGCGTCGGTGTAGGCGGGGTCGTGGAAGACCGAGAGCGTTTCGTCCCCCCACCACCAGCGGGTCGAGAACCCCTGCCAGACGCTGCGCGAGCGGCCGTCGTTGAAGGAGAAGAGGATCGCCGCCAGGACCGGGACCAGCGCCCAGGCGATGTAGAGCCAGGTGGTGATGGCGAGGAAGCGCGGCCGCCCCCAGGGGTTGGAGAGCCAGGCCGGCAGGCGGCTCGGGCGCACCGGGGCCGGCCGGCCGGCGGCGGCCGCGGGCGGCGTCGCGGCGGGCTCGGCGGTGGTCGCGCTCACGCCATCCTCCGCTCCTGGCGGCGCGTCTCCCAGAGGTAATAGAGCATGCCGACCGCGAGGATCGTCATCAGCACCAGGACCAGCGCCGCGCCGAGGTTTTTCTGCGAGCCGCCCTGGACCAGGAGGTTGACGCTGTTGCCGAGCATGTTGGTGTGCGGCGAGCCGGAGATCAGGTCGTTGGTGTAGTAGTCGCCGAACATCGGCAGCACGATCAGGATCGTGCCGGCGAGGATGCTCGGCCAGGAGAGCGGCAGGGTGACGCGGAGGAAGGTCCAGGGCCGCGAGGCGCCGAGGTCGCGGGCGGCCTCGAGCAGGCGCATGTCGATCCGGTCGAGCCCGGCGTAGACGGGCAGGATGAAGTAGGGGATGTAGCCGTAGGTGAGGGCGGCGATCACCGAGAACGGGTTGCCGTTCAGCCAGTCGGGGTGGCCGAGGCCGAACCAGCCGATCACTTCGTTGACGTAGCCGTCGGGCGCCAGCAGCCCGATCCAGGCCAGCATCCGCATCAGGTAGCTGACCCAGAACGGGAGGAAGATCAGCAGCAGCAGGAGGCCCTTGGTGCGGCCGGCGCAGCGGGCGATGTAGTAGGCCACCGGGTAGCCGATCGCGAAGCAGAGGATGACGGTGGCGGCGACGTAGAGGATCGTGTTGCGGGTCGCCGACCAGTAGGTGCCGCCGGGGACGACGCTGGCGAAGGCCTCCTTGACGAAGCCGACGTTCCAGTCGAGCGGGTTCCAGGTCGGGACCGGCTGCAGCAGCGTGTCGATCCTCCCCATCGCCACCGCGACGACGGCGTAGGCCGGGACGACGACGAAGAGGAACAGCCAGACGACGCCCGGCAGCGCCATCCACCGCCAGATGCCCGAGCGCGTGGCGCTCACGTCGTCTTCACTTCCGACCAGGCGGTTTCCCAGATCCCCATCCCTTCGGCGCTCAGCGGCCCCTGCAGGAAGCCGTGCTCGAACTGGTCCTGGCGGACGATCGCCGAGGTGAGGTTTTCCGGGACCAGTTCTTCTTCGACCACCCGCTCCGGCGTCATTTCGGTCAGCGGCTGCTGGTAGCCGGTGAATTCCATGTTGAGCAGCGCCGTTTCGGTGTCGAGCAGGTGGTCGAGGAAGAGGTGGGCGAGGACCGGGTGCGGCGCCCCCCTGAGGACGGCGAACGTGTCGTTGCCCATCAGCCCGCGGCCGTCCTGCGGCCACCAGTAGGAGACCGAGGTGACCGGGGTCCCCTTCGGCAGGTAATAGCCGATCGCGGTCATGTCGCCGCCCCAGGCCTGGGTCAGCCAGACCGAGCCGTCGGCGATGTGCTGGTAGTCGTTGGTGTAGAAGCGGAGGTTGACGAGGTCGATCAGTTCCTTGAGCGCGTCGCGGGCGCCGTCGACCTGTTCCTGGCTGCCGGTGTTGACGTCGGTGATCCCGTTGCGCAGCAGCGCCATCGCCAGCCCTTCGCGCTGGTCGTCGAGCATCGCCACCTTGCCCGAGAATTCGCCCGCCTGCCAGAGGCTGTCGTAGGGGTTGGCGTACTTGCTCGGGTCGTAGTCGGGGAGGAAGTCGTTGCGCCAGGCGATCCCGGTCGAGAAGATCGTGTACGGGACCGTGTAGCGGGAGCCGACGTCGTACCAGGGGCTCTGCAGCGAGCGCCACACTTCCCGGCGCAGGTTGGGGATGTAGCTGAGGTTGAGCGGCTGCAGGATCTTGCCGGCGACCAGCATCGAGATGTAGGGCTGGGTCGGGACGAAGACGTCGTAGCCGACGGCGCCGCTGGCGAGCTTGGCGACCGCTTCGTCGAGGGTCGAGAAGGTGCTGAGCTCGACCCCGACGCCGTATTTCTTTTCGAACGACTTGATCACCGCCCGGTTCATGTATTCGGCCCAGTTGTAGAGCTGCAGCGGGCCGTCCTCCGGTTCCAGGCCGGAGGGGATGCGCGGGTTGTCGTGGTAGATCGGCAGCTGGACCGGGTTGTCGGGGCGGGCCAGCGGCAGGCCGCCGGGCGCGAGGTGCGGGTCCTCGCCACCGGGGACGGTGGTGTCGGCGCAGCCGTAGAGGGAGCCGGCGGCGGCGAGCCCGAGCGCGGCCGCGGCGCTGCCCTGGAGGAAGCGGCGGCGGGTGCTCGCCCCCTCCCAGAGACCGCGGCCGGGCTGTCGCTCGCTCAGGGCGATGCCGGCCCGCCTACCTCTCCCCTATCCAGCTCGCATTCGAGCAGGCGGCCGGCGCTGGCGAGGACCGCCTCGCGCAGCCGCTGCTTGGAGACCTCGGGGTCGCCGAGGGCGACCTGCACGGTGAGGCCGTCGATCAGCGCCGCGATCGCCAGCGCCGCCTCGGCCGGGTCGATGGCGCCGAAGTCGCCCTCCTCCTGGCCGGCGCGGACGATCGCCTCGATCTCACCCCGCCAGCGGGCGTCGAAGCGCTCGCGGGCGAGGCGCAGCTCGGCGTCGCGCAGCGACCAGGTCCAGAGCTCCATCCAGAGGGCGAAGTCGTCGGACTCCTCGGCGGCGACGTCGATCAGCAGCGCCAGCCGCTCGCGGCCGCAGCCGGCGGGGGCGAGCCGGGCCGCGAGCCGTTCGTAGAACCCCTCGTCGTCGGCGACCAGGGCCTCGGCGAGCAGCTTCTCCTTGGAGTCGAACCAGTAGAGGATCGCCGGCGGGCTGACCCCGCTGCGCTCGGCGACGTCGGCGATCCGCGTCGCGGCGACCCCGCGCTCGGCGATCACCTCAGCCGCGGCCGCCAGGATCTGCGGGCGGCGAATGTGATCGATCTGGGGCCGGGGAGTGATGCTCCCTGCCTCCTCTCGCGAGCGGCGGTCGGTTTTCTGAACGCCGATTCAGACTAACCCAGGGAGGGGCGCAGCGCAAGCAGCTCGTCCGAGTCGACCCCCAGCTCGGCCGCGAACAGGTCGGCGACCAGGGCGCGGGCGCGGTCGAGGTCGAGCGCGGGGTCGCGCAGCAGCGCCCGCAGGCCGAGGCCGTCGAGCATCGCCATCGCCCGGTCGGCGAGCGCGGCGACGTCGGCCGGCGCCGCGAACTCGCCGCTTCGCACCCCGGCCTCGATCACCCCCACCATCCACTCCTGGTAGCGCTCGTAGAGCTTGGCGGCCAGCGGCCGCAGGTCCGGCTCGCGCGCCGCCCGCAGCCACAGCTCCACCCACAGCACCCAGTCGCGCTCGGCGCGGCCGGGGACCGGCAGGCACTCCTCGATCGCCAGCGCGAGCCCGGCCAGGGCCGAGCCCGAGCCGGCGACGTCCTCGGCGAAGCGCTCGTCGCCGGCCTGCTCGAAGGAGTGCAGGAGCGCCTGCTCGAGCAGCTCCTCGCGGGTCGAGAAGTAGTGGTGGACGAGCGCGGTCGAGGCCCGCGCCCGCATCGCGACCCGGGCGATCCGGACGTCGTCGATCCCCTCCGCGGCGATCAGGTCGCAGGCGGCCTCGAGAATCCGCTCGCGGGCGTCGGTCTCCGCCATCGGCTCGACCCTAGCTCAGCGCCCGCCCCCTAGAGCGGGATCGCCCGCACGTCGATCGACTCGCCGGCGTCGGCCAGCATCGCCGCGGCGGCGTTGCGGCCGTTGAGCGCGATCACGCTGCCGGCCGGATGGGTCGCGGCGCCGCAGAGGTAGAGGCCGGGGACCGGGGTGCGGGCGGGCAGCCGCCCCTCCCACATCTGGTCGGGCGTGACCTCGCCCTGGAAGATGTTGCCGCCGGTCAGCCCGATCCGGCTCTCGATGTCGGGCGGGCCGAGGACTTCGCTGTCCTCGATGCACTCGGCGAAGTCGGGCGCGTGGCGGCCGATCAGCTCGATGAACTGCTTCTCGACCCCGGCGCGGCGGCTCTCCCAGTCGCCGTCGGAGATGTCGTAGGGCGCGTACTGGCCGAACACGCTCATCAGGTGCTTGCCCTGGGGCGCCGGCGATTTGTCGTAGCCGGTCTGGATGTAGATCTCGCCGAAGCCGACCGCGGGCTCGCCCGCGGCGCACTTCTCGAAGGCCTCCTGGCAGGCCTGGACGCCGCCGGTGACGTCGATCGTCGCCCGCGCCGGCCACTCCTCGCCCGGGGCCGCGGTCCAGTTGGGCAGCCGCGAGAGCGCGACGTTGTACTTGACCACCGGGCTGCGCACCTTCCAGGCCTCGAGCCGCTCGCGGTAGGCGGCGTCGAGCTCGGCCTCGCCGAGCAGCTCCAGCGCCACCTTCGGGTCGGCGTTGCAGACGACGCTGCGGGCGTGGATCGTCGTCCCGTCCTCGGTCTCGACGCCCTCGCCGGGCAGGATCCGGGCGACCGGCACGCCGCAGGCGAGCGTCGCGCCGGCCTCGATCGCGGCGTCGGCGATCGCGAAGCTGATCATCCCCATGCCGCCCTCGACGTAGCCCCAGACCGGGCCCTGCCCCTCGAGGTCGCCCTGGTAGTGCATCAGTTTGATCGAGGCGGTCCCGGGCTCGTACGGACCGCCCCAGGTGCCGATCACGCCCTGGCCGAAGAGGGCGTCCTTGAGCCGCTGGTCGTCGAGGTAGGAGTCGAGCACGTCGCCGATCGAGGCCTCGAAGACGAGGTCGATCATCTCCTGCTCGCCGCGCAGCAGCTCCTCGATCTCCGCCCGGGTGGGCGAGTCGCCGACCCAGCTGTCGCGGGCGCCGGTGCGCAGCCGCCTGCGGGTCTCGTCGAAGAGCTCCTCGTAGGCCCAGTAGCCCTCGACGTCCTTGCGCGAGACGCCCATCGCCTTCAGGTCGGCGTTGGTGCGGTCGTCGTCGAGCCACTGCCCGAACGAGGTGCCGTCCTCGAACGGGACCCAGAGGTTGGGGTCGGCGACGAAGAAGCGCAGGCCGCGCCGGCGCAGGTCGAGCTCGCGCATCACCAGCTCGTCGAGCAGCCCGACCACGTAGGCGCAGGGGCTGACGACGTAGTCGGGGTTCTCGAAGGGGCGCTCGAGGGTGCAGGCGCCGCCGAGCCGCTCGCGGCGCTCGAGCACCAGCACCGACTTGCCGGCGCGCGCCAGATAGGCGGCGGCGGTGAGCCCGTTGTGGCCGCCGCCGACCACGACCGCGTCCCACTCGCGGGCGGCGAGCTCCGAGAGCGGCCGCGGCAGCCCCAGCTCGCCGAGCTTCTCGGCGACCGGGTTCACGCGACCACCTCGCGCAGGCCTTCGCGGTAGCGGGCGGCGACCATCGCGTCGAAGGCGTGGACGTCGCTTTCCTCGGCTGAGTAGCGCCCGGCGCTGTAGCCGCTGTCGGCGACCCCCTGCTGGGTGATCTCGCAGACGTGCCAGTCCTGGCGGTTGGTCTGGTCCCAGAAGCGGATCGCGTCGCCGGGGTCGAACCCGGGTTCGGCCATCGTCCCGGGCTCGAAGAAGAACTCGCAGACGACGTCGGTGCGGCCCGGCTCGCGCGGCCACAGCGTGTGCAGCATCACGTAGTCGGGGTGGAGCGAGACCAGCGCGTTGGGGAAGAGCGCGAAGTAGAGGATGTTGCGCAGGTCGGCCTCGCCGAGGCTGGCGATCGGGGGCCGCAGGGCGTGGCCGCCCTCCTTGCCCATCGTCTCGGCGCCCTCGTTGAGGGTCATCGAGCCGCCGCACCAGGCGCCGGCGCCGTAGAGGCCCTCGCCGCTCATGTAGTCCGAGAGCGCGTTCAGCTCCGGGTGGACGCCGGGGCAGTGCAGGCACTCGTTGTAGTTCTCGGCGATGCCCTTCCAGTTGGCGGCCACCTCGTAGGTCTCGATGCCGCCGCGGGCGAGCGCGGCGTTGCTGTAGTGCTCGAGGTGGGCGAGCAGCTCGCCGACGTGCTCCTCGACCGGGCCGGCTTCGCCGCCGACGTCGATGAAGACGAGGCCGCCGAGCACCGCGGTGCGGACCTCGACCAGGCCGTAGCAGGAGTGGTCGAAGTCCTCGACGCCCTCCATGTGCGGGGCGGCCTGCAGGTGGCCCTCGAGGTCGTAGGACCAGGCGTGGTAGGGGCAGCGCAGGCGGCGGCGGACCCGGCCCTCGGGCGCTTCGACGATGCGCGCGCCGCGGTGGCGGCAGACGTTGTGGAAGGCACGGGCGCGGCCGTCCTCGCCGCCGACGACGACGATGCTCTCGCCGCCGACCTCGCGGCGGACGAAGGCGCCGGGCTCGGCGACGGCGGAGGCGTGGCCGGCGCAGATCCAACCGCCGCGGAAGATGTTGTCCAGCTCCCACTCGAGCACGGCCGGCTCGAGGAAGGCGGCGGGCGGCAGCATCGTCGCCCGCTCCAGCGGCTGCAGCGTCGCCTCCAGGTCGGCGGCCCCGATCCCGACCAGGGCCGCGTTCGCGCCGTTGCCGCCTGCTCGCGTCTCGTCCATCCCGGTGGCTCCTTCGTGCCTGGAGCCGCCCGGCGGGCGGCCCGCTGACCTTGTAGTTAATCGCATGATACCGTCCGGCTGCGATGGCTGCCTCCCCGCCCGAGCTCGACCAGGAGACCCTCGAGATCCAGGCGCGGGCGCGCCGCTTCACCGACGAGGTCCTGATCCCGCTCGAGCAGGAGGCGGAGGCGGCCGACGGCAAACTGCCCCAGGAGAAGATCGACCTGGTCAAGCGCGAGGCGCTGGCGGCGAACCTCGGCGGCGGCCTGCACCGCAAGGAGCACGGCGGCCAGGAATGGACGCGGCTGCAGTGGGCGCTGGTCGCCGAGCAGTTCGGCCGCAGCACCAACGCGATCCACTGGCACGTCCCCAACGCCTACAACGTCTGGGAGCACGCCAGCGCCGAGCAGGCCGAGCGCTACCTGCGGCCGGCGCTGCGCGGCGAGCTGCGCGACGCCTACGCGGTGACCGAGCGCGAGGCGGGCTCGGACCCCTCGCGGATCGAGGCGACGGCGACCCCGAGCGAGGGCGGCTACGTGCTCGAGGGCGAGAAGTGGTTCGTCACCTCGGGCGACATCGCCCAGGTGCTGATCGTGATGGCGAACGTGGTCGAGGGCAGCGAGCGGCTGCCGACGCTGTTCCTGGTGGACGTCGGGCAGGGCGGGGTCGAGATCGTCGACAACCCGCGCTTCACCCACAGCTATCCCGACGGCCACCCGACGATCCGGCTCGACCGGGTCGAGGTCCCGGCCGAGGCGGTGATCGGCGGCGTCGGCGGCGGCGAAGAGCTGCAGCGCCAGTGGTTCACCGAGGAGCGGCTCGGGATCGCCGCCCACGGGATCGGCGCGATGGCGCGGCTGCTGGAGGAGACCGTCGCCTGGGCGATCGAGCGCGAGCAGGGCGGCAGCCGGATCATCGACTATCAGGGAGTGAGCTTCCCGCTTGCCGACTCGGCGACCGATGCCGCCGCCGGGCGGCTGCTGACGCTGGAGGTGGCGCGGCTCGCCGACGCCGGGGCCGACCCGAAGGTCGTCCACGCCAAGGCCTCGATGGCGAAGCTGTTCGTCTCCGAGGCCGCCTGGCGCTGCGCCGACCGCTGCGTGCAGGCCTTCGGCGGCCGCGGCTACCTGCGCTCCAACGTCGCCGAGCGCTTCCTCCGCGAGCTGCGGGTCGACCGCATCTGGGAGGGCACGAACGAGATCCAGCGGCTGATCGTCGCCCGCGGCCTGGAGCGTCGCGGCGTCGGCGCGATCCTGCGCTGAGATGACCGCCGGGAGCGGGCCGGCGGCAGGGGAACGGCGCCCCGACCCGGCGCCGCTGCTGCGGCCGCGCTCGGTCGCCGTGGTCGGCGCCAACGACCGGCCCGGCTCCTATGCCGACAACGTGCTGCGCAACCTGGCCGCGGCGGGATTCGAGGGTCCGGTCTGGGGGGTGAACCCGAAGCGCGGGACGGTCCACGGCCACCCCTGCGTGCCGAACCTCGCCGCCCTGCCCGAGCCGGTCGATGCCGTCGTCGTCGCGATCCCGGCGGCGGGCGTGCCCGCCGTCCTCGCCGAAGCCGGGGCGCGCGGCTGCGGCGGCGCGATCGTGCTCGCGGCCGGGTTCGGCGAGACGGCGGCCGGCGCCGGGCTCGAAGCCGAGCTGCGGGCGACGGCGCGGGAGGCGGCGCTGCCGGTCTGCGGGCCGAACGGCAACGGCGTCTTCGCCGTCGCGGCGCGGGCGCCGCTGTGGGGGGACTCGGTGGGCGGCGTCGAGGCGGGCCCGGTGGCGCTGATCACCCAGAGCGGCAACGTCGGCGTCAACGCGCTCGGCTCGCGCCGCGGGCTCGGCTTCCACACCGTCGTCTCCTGCGGCAACCAGGCGGTGCTCGACACCAGCGACTGGGTCGAGGCGGTGGCGGCGCTCGACGGCGTCGGCTCGATCGCCCTCTTCGTCGAGGCCGACGGCGACGGCGCCCGGCTGGCGCGGGCGCTCGGGCGCTGCGCCGAGCGCGGCATCGGCGTCGCCGCGCTCAAGGTCGGCTCCTCGGCGGCGGGGGCGCGCGCGGCCGGCGCCCACACCGGCGCCCTCGCCGGCGACCACCGGGTCTTCGCGGCGCTGCTGGAGGAGGCCGGCGCGGCGCTCGCCGCCGATCCCGGCGAGCTGCTCGAGCTGGCGCGGGCGCTGGCGGTGCCGCGGGCGCGGCCGGCGGGAGATGGCGGCCTCGCCGTGCTGACCTGCTCGGGCGGGGACTCGGGGGTCGCCGCCGACCTCGCCGCGCGGGCCGGACTGCGGCTGCCGCCGCTGGCGCCGGCGACCCGCGAGCGACTGGCCGCGCTGCTGCCGGCGGCGGCGACGATCGCCAACCCGCTCGACTACACCTCGCTGCTCTGGGACCAGCCGGCGGTGCTCGAGCAGGTCGCCGAGGCGGTCGGCGCCGACCCCGGCATCGATCAGCTGCTGCTCTTCTTCGACCAGCCCGATGGCCTCGCCGCCGACGTCGCCGCCGAATGGGAAGGCGTGCGAGCGGCGCTGGTCGCGGGCGCCGAGCGCAGCGGCGCCGCGGTGCTGCTCGCCTCGACCCTGTCCGAGCTGCTGGAGCCGGCCAGCGCCCGAGCCCTGGGCGGACGCGGCATCGCCGCCGCGGCCGGGCTCGGCGAGGCGATCGCCTGCGCCAAGGCGCTGCGGGCGGCGCCGCCCGAGGCGGGAAGGATGGAGGCGATCGCGAGGGCGGCGGCGGGGACGGCGGATCGCGTGGCGGCGAGGGACGCGGCGCCGAGGGACGGGACGGACAGGGCGCCGGGCGAGGGCTCCGGCTGGTTGGGCGAGGTGGAGGCGAAGGCGCTCCTGCGGGCCGGCGGGCTGGAGGTGCCGGCGGGACGGGAGGCGGCAAGCGTCGCGGAGGCGGCGGCGGTGGCGGGCGAGGTCGGGTGGCCGGTGGCGCTGAAGCTCTCCTCCCCCGCCCTGCAGCACAAGAGCGAGGCCGGGGCGCTGCTGCTGGACGTCCACGCCGAGGAGGTCGAGGCGGCCGCGGCCCGGCTGCTCTCCCTGCCAGCGGCGGGCGGCGCGACGCTGCTGGTCGAGGCGATGGGCGGCGGTGGGCCCGAGCTGCTCTTCGCCGTCCATCGAGACGGCGTGGTGCCGGTGCTGGTCGTCGGCCTCGGCGGGATCTGGGCCGAGGCGCTCGACGACGTCGCCCTCGTCCCCCTCCCCGCCTCCCCAGCGGCGGTCGAGCGGGCGCTGGGCCGGCTGCGCGGCGCCGGCCTGTTCGGCGGCGGCCGCGGCCGGCCCGCCTGCGACCTCGCGGCCGCGGGCCGCTTCGGCTCGCGCCTGGGCGAGCTCCTGCTGGAGCACCGCCTCGACCTGCTCGAGGTCAACCCCGCCGTCCTCGCCGACGCCGGCGCCCGCTGCGTCGCCCTCGACGCCGTCGCCCGGCGTCGCACCTGACGTCTTCCGTCCGCGAGTCCGCAGTTGACCACGCATAGCGTGGTCAACTGCGACTTCGCGTCAGAGCGCCGGCGCGTCCGGCTGGACCGCTGCGCTCAGTCGGCGGCGATCAGCTCCGGGCGCTCGGCCATCCGGGCGGCGGCGACCTCGAGGGCGGCGCGGACGGTGGCGACGATCTCCTCGACCGCGGCGGCGTCGCAGACCAGCGGCGGCGCCAGCTGGACGATCGGCTCGGCGCGATCGTCGAGGCGGCAGATCAGGCCGCGGCCCCAGAGCTCCTCGGAGAGCACGTCCTTCAGCAGCCAGCGGGCCGCCTCGCCCTCCAGCGGCGCCTTGGTCGCCTGGTCGCGGACCAGCTCGATCGCCCAGAAGTGGCCGAGGCCGCGGACGTCGCCGACGATCGGGATCTCGCGCAGACCGTCGAGCAGGTCGCGGAAGCGGGGCTCGTTCGCCATCACGTTGGCCAGCACGTCCTCCTCCTCCATCACCTCGATCGCCGCCAGCGCCGTCGCCGCCCCGACCGGGTGGCCGCCGAAGGTGACGCCGTGCAGATATTCGCTGCGGCCGTCGAGGAAGGGCTCGGCGACGCGCTCGGAGATCATCACCCCGCCCATCGGGAAGTGGGCGCCGGTCAGGCCCTTGGCGAAGGTGATCAGATCCGGCGCGTAGCCGAGGCGCTGGGCGCCGAACCAGGTCCCGATGCGGCCGAAGGCGCAGATCACCTCGTCGGAGCAGAGCAGGATCCCGTGGCGGTCGCATAGCTCCCGCAGCCCCTGCCAGTAGCCGGCTGGGGGCACGATCGAGCCGCCCGCGTTCTGGACCGGCTCGGCGATCAGCATCGCCACCGTCTCGGGCCCGGCGCGCCGCACCGCGGCCTCGAGCTCGGTGAGCAGCGCCGCGCAGAACGCGGCCTCGTCCTCGCCGTCGGGATGGCGGTAGGCGCTCGTGTTGGAGACGTGGATCGTCTCGATCGCCAGCGGCTCGAACGGCGCCCGGCAGTCCTCCAGCCCGGTGAAGGAGAGGGCGCCGAGGGTGACCCCGTGGTAGGCGTCGAGGCGGGCGATCGCCTTGCGCCGCTGCGGCTCGCCGTTGGCCTGGTGCCACTGCACCGCGAGCTTCCAGGCGGCCTCGACCGATTCCGCCCCGCCGGAGGTGAAGAAGACGCGCTCGAGCCCCGGTGGAGCCAGCTGCGCCAGCTTGGTCGCGAGCTCGATCCCGGGCGGGTGGGCGACGGTCCAGTTGGTGGTGAACGGCAGCCGTGCCATCTGCGCCGCGGCGGCGGTGCCGATCCGCTCCCCGTATGAGTGGCCGAGGTTGACGCAGTAGAGGCCGGAGAGGCCGTCGACGTAACGGTTGCCGGCGACATCGAAGACGTGGATGCCCTCACCGCGCTCGATGATCGTCAGCCCCTCCGCGCGGATCGCCTCCATGTCGGTGAAGTGCAGCATCAGGTGCTGCTGGGCGAGCGCCTCCAGGCGGGCGGGGTCGGCCCCGTTCGCGGCTTGGTTCGGGGCGGTCACGGGCCGGCCTGGCTGGCGCCGGTGGGGGCTTGGTTCGGGAGGCTCATCGCGGGTCACCTTACTCGGGAGTCCGGCGAGTTTACCTTGTAGTCAATTTCACAAGCGTGTGGTAGGGTCGGCGGCATGGAGACCACCACCGCAGCCCAGACGCCCCGTACCTCCGGCGCGCCGCGCGAATACGACGCGATCGTCGTCGGCGGCGGCCACAACGGCCTGACGACAGCCGCCTACCTGGCCAAAGCCGGCCAGCGCGTGCTCGTGCTGGAGCGCCGGCACATCCTCGGCGGCGCCTGCGTGACCGAGGAACTATGGCCGGGCAAGCGCGTGTCCCGCGCCTCCTACGTGGTCTCGATGCTGCAGCCAAAGATCGTCCGCGACCTCAGGCTCGAAGACTTCGGCTACCGGGCGGTCCCGCTCGACCCCGCCTACGCGGCGATGACGCCGGACGGGCCGATCGTCTTCTACGACGACATCGGCATGACCCAGGACTCGATCCGGCCGATCAACGCCCGCGACGCCGAGAGCTTCCGGCCCTTCGAAGAGCGCCTCTTCCGGGTCGCCGAGTTCCTCGGCCCGATGCTGCTGCGCGAACCCCCGGCGCTCGGCTCCAAGCGCCCCGGCGATCTGCTCTCGCTGGCCCGCGAGGCGGCGCGCGCCGCCGGCCTCTCGCGCTCGGAGGTGCACGAGATCGTCCGCATGTTCACGATGTCGGTCGCCGACCTGCTCGACGACTACTTCGAGCACGACGGCCTCAAGGGCTCGATCGCCTCGACCGGCGTGGTCGGGGTCTGGGCCGGCCCCAACACCCCCGGCACCGCCTACAACCTGCTGCACCACGCGCTCGGCGAGCTGAACGGCGTCAAAGGCTCGTGGGGGCACGTGATCGGCGGCATGGGCGCGATCAGCGAGGCGATCGCCGCCTCCGCCCGCGACGCCGGCGCCGAGATCCGCACCGACGCCGAGGTGGCCTCGATCGACGTCGAGGGCGAACGGGTCGTCGGCGTGACGCTGGCCGACGGCGAGGTCCTGCGGGCCGAGGTCGTCGCCTCCGGCGCTCATCCCAAGAACACGATTCTCGACCTCGCCGGGGCCGAGAACTTCCCCGCCGAGGTGGCGGAAGACATGCGCCGCTACCGCACCCGCGGCGGCTCGGTCAAGGTCAACATGGTGCTCTCCGAGCCGCCCCGCTACGAGGGCCCGGGGATCGACGACGCGATGCAGGAGGTGCTGCGCCACACCGGTGTCAACCTCTGCCCCTCGGTCGAGTACCTCGAGCGGGCCTGGCAGGACGCGCTGCTCGGCCGCCCGGCGGCGGAACCCTACGTCGAGGCCGAGCTGCCCTCGGCGATCGACTCCAGCCTCACCGACGACGGCACCTGGGTGATGACGATGTTCACCCAGTACGGCCCCCACGACGAGTCGGGCTGGGGCCCCGGCGCCCGTGAGAAATACGCCGACGCCTGCGTCGAGCACCTGGCCCGCTACGCGCCCAACGTGCCGGGCGCGATCGTCGAGCGCGAGGTCCTGGCACCGCCGGACCTCGAGCGGATCTTCGGCCTCACCGGCGGCTCGATCTTCCAGGGCGAGCAGGGCCTCGACCAGATGGCGTTCATGCGCCCCTCCCCCCTGCTCGCCGGCTACGCGACGCCGGTCCACGGCCTCTACCTCTGCGGCGCCGGCACCCACCCCGGCGGCGGCGTGATGGCCGCCTCGGGCCACAACGCCGCCAAGCGAATCCTCCGCGACGGCCGCGTCAACCGCCTGCGCCGCCGCGTCCGCAGCGCCTGAGCGGCGCCGCCGGTACCCGGGAGGGGGAGGCGTCGGCCGCGCGCGGGCGACGGCGGCGGCCGCGCGCGGTTTTCCGTCCGATCCCGATGCGAACATACGTTCCCAACATGGAGAACGGAGGACAGATGCCTCATTTCGACGCTTATGAAGACCTCGTGGGCCGCTGGCGCTGGCGGCTCGTCGGCGCGAGCGGCAGGGCCGTCGCCACCTCGGGCGAGTCGTTCGAGACGCACTGGCACGCGCTGCGGGCAGCGGAAAACGTGCGCGGCGTCGCCGGCGCGGCGCGGATCGCGGGCGAACCCGCGGCCGGCGTCGAGGACGCGCTGACGAAGATCATCGCCCGCGAGCTGGAGCAGAGCTCGAACTAGGCGCGGTACCGGGCGCGACGCGCGTGCAGGTGCCGGCTGGCGCGGACCGCGGGCACGGCCGGCGGGGGCGGGCGCCTATTCTTTAGATCGTCTTTGGGGGTCTC
>JAXLTA010000034.1:0-18397 GCA_046330305.1 Solirubrobacterales bacterium
CCATCGCGTGGTTCCTTCCGGACCCAGAGCGTCCAAAAGGAACCACGCGATGGCTCGTCCCTTGCACGGTGCTGAGAACGCAGTTTCGCTCGCATAGCGAGCGAAACTGCGTTTTCGGCGGCCGGGGCTTGGTCCGCGGCCGGAGCCTTGGGGTTGGGACGGATCGGCGGCGGGTGGGCGGCGGTGCTCAGACGTGGTCGCTGGGCAGGTGCCAGCGGCGCGGCGCGATCAGCCGGCCGGCGTCGCTCGGGCCCCAGGAACCGGGCTCGTAGATCTCCACCGGAGGCGGGTTCTCGAGGACCGGGGCGGAGATCTCCCAAAGGCGCTCGACCGCGTAGGAGCTGGTGAAGAGGGTGCGGTCGCCGAGCATCACGTCGTGGATCAGGCGCTCGTAGGGGTCGAGCGCCCGCTCCACCCCGCCGAAGCTGTCGTCGTAGCTGAACCGCATGTGGGCCTCGCCGAGTTCGATCCGCGGGCCCGGCACCTTGGCGAGGAAGGAGGCCGAGATGCTGCCCGGGTCGCCGAGCTCGAAGCTGAGGTGGTCGTGGCCGAAGGACTCGACCACCTGGCTGCAATCGAGCGGGAACATCCGCCGCGGAGGCTGCTTGAAGGCGACGGTGAGGACGTGCTTGCTCTCGGCCAGCCGCTTGCCCGAGCGCAGGAAGAACGGCACTCCCTCCCAGCGCCAGTTGTCGACCCGGGCGCGGACCGCGATGAAGGTCTCGGTCTCGGAGTCCTCGGCGACCCCCTCCTCCTCGCGGTAGCCGGCGTACTGGCCGCGGACCACGTCCTCGGGGCGCAGCGGCGACATCGAGTCGAAGACCTTCTCCCGCTCCAGCCCGAGCGGTTTCGGCTCGAGTTCGAGCGGCGGCTCCATCGCGACGAAGCCGAGCACCTGGAAGAGATGGGTCACGACCATGTCGCGAAAGGCGCCGGTCTCCTCGTAGAAGCTCCCCCGCATCTCGATCGAGAGCGTCTCCGGGATGTCGATCTGGACGTGGTCGATGTGGTTGCGATTCCAGATCGGCTCGTACATGCCGTTGGCGAAGCGCAGCGCCAGCAGGTTCTGGACCGCCTCGCGTCCGAGGTAGTGGTCGATCCGGTAGATGTCCCGCTCCTCGAAGACCGCGTGCAGCTCGGCGTTCAGCTCGCGCGCCGAGCCGAGGTCGGTGCCGAACGGCTTCTCGGTGATCACGCGGGCGCCGCGGCCGAGCCCGCGCTCGCCGATCGCCGCGACGGTGCCGGCGGCCGCCGTGGGGGGCAGCGAGAGATAGAAGAGCAGCCCCGGCTCGCCGCCGAGCTCGCCGCGGGCGGAATCGATCGCGGACCCGAGCTCCTCGAAGCCCTCGCCGACCCCGGCGAAGCGCAGGGACTCGGCGAACCGGCCCCACTCCTGCTCGTCGAGGCTGCGGCGGTTGGAGCCGGCCACCGACTGCCGCGCCAGCTCGCGGAACTCCTCGGCGCCGATCCCGCGCCGGGCCGTGCCGATGATGCGGAAGCGCCCCGGCATCAGACCGACCCGCGCCAGGTGGAACAGACCCGGCAGCAGCTTGCGCCGGGCGAGGTCGCCGGTAGCGCCGAAGAGGACGATGACCCGGTCCTCGGGGATGCGGGCCGCGGCGGCGATCTGGCTGGCGCTGGGGGTGACGACGGTCACGACCCCAGGCTGACAGATCGTCGCGCCCGGCTCGGGCACCCGCGCTGCGATCGTGGCGCAGCTGATCGGCGAGCCGGGATCCCGCCGGGTCCCCGGCGGGCCCGGCGCCGCCTATGCTCCACGGCCAGTGGCCAGCGAGCGGACAGCCGGCGGCGTCAGCTACGAACGCCGCCGGCTCGACGCCGCCGAACGGCGCTACTGGGGCGAGGCGTGGAGCTCGGTCCCGGCCGCCGTCGCCGCCGAGCGGGGAATCGAGGTGCGCCGCTTCGGGCCGGTGCAGGCGAGCATCGCCGCCGCCCTGGCCGACGCTCCGATGCTGAACCTGGTGCTCGGCGCCACCGAACCGAACGCGGTGGCCGGCGGCCACCTCGAGGCGGCGCTTGCCTGGACCCGCGAGCGCGGCGTCTCCCCCTACGTCCAGGTGACGCCCGACCTGCCGGAGACCGAGCCCGCCGAAGCGTTCCTGGCCGCGAGCGGCCACGCGCCGGGCTACCCCTGGATGCGGTTCGTCCGCGACCCCCATCCCCCCCGCTTCAAGCCGCCGGCGGGCGTCGAGGTGAAGGAGATCGGGGCCGAGGCCAGCGAGCCCTTCGGGACGATCGTCGCGAACGGCTTCGGCCTGCCGCTCTGGGGCGCGGCGCTGTTCGCCGGCCTGCCGGGGCGCGAGGCCTGGCGCTGCTATGCGGCCCGCGTTGAGGGCGAGGTCGGCGGCTGCGCCGCGATGCTGACCGACGGCGAGGTGGCGCTCTTCGGCCCCAGCGCGACACTCGAGGCCGCCCGGCGGCGCGGCTGCCAGCTGGCGCTCCTGCGGCGCCGCATCATCGACGCCGCCGAGGCCGGCTGCACGGTCCTCTTCGTCTGGACCGGCGCCCGCGCCGAGGACCGCCCCGCCGGCAGCTACCGCAACATCCTCCGCGCCGGCTTCGAAGAGGCTTATCTCGGCGCCAACTGGCGCGCCGAGACCGGCTCGAGCGGCTAGGCCGACCCGGCCGGCCCCGCCCATCGGGGGTAAGCCGAAGCGGTGCGGGTGCAGACCCCCGATGCGCCACCGGCGCCGCCGACGGACGATTCAGGCAGAGGACCGAGAGACCGTGCCGAGGATGAGCCAACCCGACCTGCAGCGCTGCGCCGACCGTCCGGCGCCCCTGACCCTCGCGGCGCGGCTGGAGACGAGCGGGGCCAAGCGGCCTCGCGCCCAGCTCGGCGCCGCCGGCGCCGTCACAGACCAGGAGGTGCTCGATGCTCTCCAGCCCCGAGCAGACGCTCCTGCCTGAGCTGCGCCCGCTGCGCGGCCGCGCCACCGACTACGACGAGCTGCTGGAGCGGATCGGCGACGCCAGCATCGTCCTGCTCGGCGAGGCCTCCCACGGGACGCACGAGTTCTACCGCGAGCGGGCCCAGATCACCCGCCGCCTGATCGAGGAGCGGGGCTTCAGCGGCGTCGCGGTCGAGGCCGACTGGCCCGATGCCTACCGCGTCAACCGCTACCTGCACGGCGCCAGCGAGGACGCCGACGCCGAGGAGGCGCTGCGCGGCTTCCGCCGCTTCCCAACCTGGATGTGGCGGAACGCCGAGGTGCTCGACTTCGTCGGCTGGCTGCGCGCCCGCAACGAAGCGGTCGGTGAGGAGCTCGCCGCCAGCTTCTTCGGCCTCGACCTCTACAGCCTCCAGGCCTCCGTCGCCGAGGTCATCTCCTACCTTGAGCGCGTCGACCCGGCCGGCGCCGAGCGCGCCCGCGGCCGCTACTCCTGTTTCGAGGCGGTCGGCCCCCAGGCCTACGGCCGGGCGGCGACGCTCGGCATCTCCGACGACTGCCGGCAGGGTGTGGTGGCCCAGCTGACCGAGCTGCAGCGGCTCGCCGGCGCCTACCTGCGCCGGGACGGGATCGCGGCCGAGGACGAGCAGTTCTACGCCGAGCAGAACGCGCGCCTGGTGAGCAGCGCCGAGGCGTACTACCGCTCGATGTTCGGCGCCGCGGAGTCCTCCTGGAACCTGCGCGACCGCCACATGATGGAGACGCTGGAACGGCTGCGGGCCCATCTCGGCCGCCACGGGAGGTGGACGCGGCTGGTCGTCTGGGAGCACAACTCCCATGTCGGCGACGCGCGCCAGACGGCGATGGGCCGCCGCGGCGAGCTCAACCTCGGCCAGCTCGCCCGCGAACGCTGGGACGGCGACGTCTTCAGCCTCGGCTTCACCACCTTCGAGGGCACCGTCACCGCCGCCTCCGACTGGGACGCCCCGGCCGAGCGCAAGCGCGTGCGCCCAGCGCTCCCGGGCAGCTTCGAGCGGCTCTTCCACGAGCTCGGCGAAGAGCGCTTCCTGGTCGACCTGCGTGGCGCCGACGCCGCGCAGGTCCTCGCCGAGCCGAGGCTGGAGCGGGCGATCGGGGTCATCTACCGGCCCGAGACCGAGCGCGCCAGCCACTACTTCGAGGCGAGCCTGGCCCGCCAGTTCGACGCCGTCATCCACATTGACCGCACCAGGGCGGTCGAGCCCCTGGAGCGGAGCGCCGGCTGGGAGGCCGGCGAGCCGCCCGAGACCTACCCGAGCGCGCTGTGAGGGGGTGACGATGGGATTCAAGGCCATCCGCATCGGACGCCTCGCCGGGATCCCGATCGGGTTCCAGCCCCTCTGGCTGGCGATCGTCGCCCTCATCACCTGGTCGCTCGGGGCCGTCTACTACCCCGACGAGGTCGCCGGGATCGCGCCGCTCGCCGCCTACGCGCTCGGCCTGCTCAGCGCCCTGCTGCTGTTCGCCAGCATCCTCCTGCACGAGCTCGGCCACGCCCTGGTGGCGCGGCGCAACGGGGTCGAGATCGAGGAGATCGACCTCTGGCTGCTGGGCGGCGTCGCCCGGATGGCGGGCTATCCCAAGACTGCCGGGGCCGAGCTGCGCTTCGCGATCGCCGGGCCGGCGGTGACCGCGGCGATCGCGGCCCTGTTCGGGACGGCGGCCCTGGCGCTGCCCGACTCGGCGCCGGCGGCGTTGCGGGCCGTGGTCGTCTACCAGGCGCTGGTCAACGCCGCGATCCTCGTCTTCAACCTGGTGCCCGCCTTCCCGCTCGACGGCGGCCGCGTCGCCCGGGCGCTGGTCTGGCAGCGCAACGGCGACGTCGAGCGCGCGACCGAGATCGCCGCCGGCCTCGGCCGCGGCCTCGGCTTCGCGATGGTCGCCTTCGGGATCGCCGCCACCGCGCTCGGCGCCGCCGGCGGCCTCTGGTTCGCGATCATCGGCTTCTTCGTGATCGTCGCCGCGCGCGCCGAAGAGAGCGGCGTCCACCTGCGCGCCGCCTTCAGCGGCCGCGAGGCCGGACGGCTGATGTCCTACCCGGCGGTCACCGTCCCCGCCTCGACCAGCGCCGCCGACGCGATCGACGACTACTTCGTGACGCACCGCTTCACGGCCTTCCCGGTCGTCGAAGACGGCCGCCCGGTGGGGCTCGTCGACCTCGCCAGCCTCAGCCGGGTGCCGGTCGAGCGGCGGCCGCTGACGCCGGTCGGCGACCTCGCCCACCGCGAGGAGGAGCTGCTGATCGGCGAGCACCAGGACGTCGCCGAGCTGCTCGAGCGACCCGCCTTCCGCCGGGTCGGCCGCGCCGTGGTGGTGCGGGCCGACGGCAGCGTCGGGCTGGTTTCGATCAGCGACGTCGAACAGGTGATGCGAGCGTTGGAGCTGGCCTCGACCTAGCGGGCCGGCGGACCGAACCGAGAACCGAACCGAGGAGGAAGCGATGAGCGACGACACGATCACCCTGGAGCTGCCGCGGGCCGACGCCGAGGTGCTGCTCGGCGTGCTGGCTGCCGAGCGCCACAACCCCGACGCCGAAGCCGTCTGCGCCGCGATCCGCGAGCAGCTCGACGCGAAGCTGGCGGAGTCCTGAGGTGAGCGGGGCGGCGCCGCGAATCGACCCCGCCGAGCTCGCCGAGCGGCTCGCGCGGCGCGAGCCGCTGACCGTGCTCGACGTCCGCGTCGACGCCGAGTGGCCGATCGAGGCCGAGAGCGCGACGCTGCTCCACCTGCCCGCCGACGACGTCCTCGCGGCGCCGGTGGCGACCGCCGAGCGGCTCAGCGGACCGGTCGCGGTCGTCTGCCAGCGCGGGCTGCGGGCCGAGGCCGTCGCCGGGGCGCTCCGGGCCGTCGGCACCGACGCCAGCGTGCTCGCCGGCGGCATGCGGGGTTGGATCGGGGCGCTACGCGCCTGGCCGGTCGAGGTTGGCCTGCCCGGCGTCGAGGTGGTCCAGGTGCAGCGGCCGGGGCGGGGCTGCCTCTCCTACCTCGTCGCCTCCGAGGGCGAGGCGGTGGTGGTCGATCCGGCGCCGGACGCCGCCTTCTACGCCGCGCTCGCCGAGCGGCGCGGGGCGCGGATCACCCAGGTGCTCGACACCCACATCCACGCCGACCACCTCTCCGGCGCCCGCCAGCTCTGCGAGCTGACCGGGGCGCGGCTGCGGCTCTCCGAGCCGGCGCTGGAGCGCGGCGTCGCCTTCGCCGAGAGCGTCGTGGCGGTCGCCGACGGCGAGGAGATCGAGCTGGGGAGGACGACGCTGCGGGTGCTCGCCCTACCCGGCCACACGACCGACATGACCGGCCTCCTCGTCGGCGGACGGGCGCTGATCGCAGGCGACTCGGTGTTCGCCGACGGCATCGCCCGCCCCGACCTGCAGCGCGGCGACGCCGAGGGCTCGCGCGAGATGGCGCGCCTGCTGCACCGGACGCTGCGGGAGCGGGTCCTGGCGCTGCCCGGCGACACCGTCCTCCTCCCCTGCCACACCCATCCCGGCGTGCCGAGCGGGCCGGTGGCCCCGACCCTCGACGAGGTCCGGGCCGCGGTTCCGGAGCTGGGCCTCGCGGACGCCGAGCAGTTCGCCGAGGCGCTGCTCGCCGAGATGCCGCCGCGCCCGGCCAACTACGAGTCGATCATCGCCGCCAACTCGGGCACCCACCGCTTCGACCCCGAGCTCGAGACCGGCGGCAACAGCTGCGCGACGCGGTAACGGAGGCAATGCCTCAACGGCGGGCGCGCCTCAAGCGTCTCCTGCTGTTCGCCGCGCGGCGGATCGTCGAGCCGGCGTAGCGGACGCCGCCGCGGCGCGCCCTCGAGGCGACCGCGAGCCAGGAGCAGACCCCCCGCTCGAGCAGCCAGGCCGGCGCCAACAGGGAGGCGGTGGGCGGGAAGACACCTGCGCCGCCGGCGCGGCGGCGGCCGCGCTCGGCGAGGGCCACAGCGGCCAGCGCGGCGAGCAGCGGCGCGCGGGGCCGCCGGGTCGCCGCCGCGACCGCCAGCCCGGGGACCAGCGCCAGCCACAGCCCCATCCGCGGCGGCAGGGCGAAGTCGTCGTAGGCCTGGCGGACGCGCTGCGAGAGGAAGTGGCGGGCGCTCGGCGGCAGCCGCAGCACGAAGAGGTCCAGCGGCGCGAGCTCGGTCCCCCCCGCCGCGGCGACCGTCCGGATCAGCTCCAGGTTCTCGAAGAGGACGTCGCCGTCGTAGCCGCCGGCGCCGAGCAGCAGCGAGCGCCGCACCGCCAGGGTGCCCGGGAAGTCGCGGCCGAGGGCGCGGTTGAGCAGCGAGCGGGCCGTGTCCCAGCGCGCGTGCCACGGCAGGGGGTCGAAGTAGTTCTGCGGCCGGACCAGGTCGGCGCCGGCCAGCAGCTCGAGCGCCCGCCGCAGCTCGCCGGGCTCGTAGCGCACGTCGTCGTCGGCGATCACCAGCGCCTGCCGCGAGGCGCGGCGGGCAGCCGTCATCACCCCGGCCACCTTGCCGTTGAGGCAGGCGGCGGCGGGGTCCGGCGCCAGGTGGGCGGTGACGTGCGGCGCGAAGGCCGCGCGGTTGGCGGCGAAGACCTCAGCTGGGGAGCCGTCGACGACGATCGTCTCCGCGCAGCGCGGCGCCAGCTCGGCGAGGTAGGAGGCGAGGCTGGCGCGATCGGCTCCGTCGGCCCAGCGCACCGGGACCAGGTAGGAGCAGTCGAGCTCCGCCACGATCGCCGCGCTAGCCCGTCAGCGGCCGGCGGAGCGAGCTGCGGCCGTCCTCCCAGGCTGCCAGCAGCCGCCCGCCCCAGAGCGCCTCCAGCGCCAGCAGCGCCCGGGCGCCGAACAGCACGTCGCCCGCCAGCCGCGGCTCCTCGGCGGCGAAGCCGCCCGCCAGGTCCCAGGCCGCGATCGCCTCGTGGACCGCGTCGGCCTCGACGTGCTCGTCGTAGAAGTCGGTCGCCCGCTTGTCGAAGCCGAGCCGGCGCAGCGCGTTGCCGTAGCGCCGGTTCGGGATCGAGGAGGTCATCTCGAAGGCGGCGAGGTGGCCGATCAGGGCGCCGCGGCGGCGCCGGTGCAGGCCGAAGCCCGAGAGCAGGTTGACGGTCGCGAGCGTCTCGGCCGGCAGCAGCTCGAGGTAGGTGCCATAGCCTGGGTCGAGACCGAGCGCCGCCATCGTCTGCGCGAAGAGCACCGCATGCATGCGCTCGCTGCGCCCGCCTCCGTACTCGTCGAACTGGACCTCGAGCAGCGCCGCCTTGGGCTGCGGCGAGAGCCGGGGGATCGCCCACGAATGTGGATCGGCCTCCTTCAGCTGATACGCCGAGCGGTGGACGACGTGCTCGAGCATCTGCTCGCGGCTGCCGTGCAGCTCGAGAAAGCGCGAGAGCGGCGGCCCCTCGTCCTCGGCGACGATCCGCTGCAGCGCCTCGCTGACGTTGACCAGCTCATCGGGGTCGCCCGCCGGCGTGACCTCCTCCACCGCCCGCTCGAACGGCGCCTCGAGCGCCGCGCGGAAGCCGAGCAGGGCCGGCGACCACTCCCAGCGCTCGTCGACCCCCTCGATCGCCGAGTAGTGGAGCTCGTAGGCGAGGTAGAGGGCGAGCTGGAGGTCGAGGTCGCAGAGCGGGTCGACGCCGTCGACCTCGTCCGGCGCCAGCACGGCGCTCGCCGGATCCTCGCGCAGCGCCGCGAACAGCGCTTCGGTCAGCGGCCCGACCGGCTCGGGCAACCGCACCAGCCTGCCGGCTCCGGGGCTGCGCTCAGTGACCGTCATCTGGGTCCTGCTCTGGGTCGGGGGGCCAGGTCTCGCCGCTGCCGGGGGCGCGAAACCCGATCAGCTTGTGGGTGCCGTCGCAGAACGGACGCGTGCGCGACTTGCCGCAGCGGCAGAGCGCAATCGTGCGCCGGCTGACCGGGATCGGCTCGCCGTCGGGATCGCGCAGCGAGAAGGGGCCGCGGACCAGGTAGGGCCCGTCCTTGTAGGGGACGATCGTCACCGGCTCGACACCCGACTGCGGCCCCGGGTCGAGCCGGGGGTCGAGCAGGTCGTCCTCGAACGCGGCCAGGCCGTCGACCCCTCGCTTGTCGGTTACCGGTTCGCTCATCCGCCCCTCAATGGACGGCCGGCGACCAGCTCGATCGCGGCATGCGGCGACAGCGGTATGGGTCCACGTTCCATTGCTTCCTTCTCTAGGGAGTGGTTGGTCCGCCGGCCCATCCGTCGCCGAGCTGATCGGTGTCGGACGTTCCACGTTTTGCCTGAAGTGCCGGGACTCCCCTTCCGGCCACACCCGCCATCTACCCAGGGCCGGCCTTTCCGAACCGCGGGAGCCGGGCCGGGCTGCGGGTTCACCGCCATGGGAAGGGGGAGTCGCACGGATCACGGGGCCGCAGGGGGCCGGGACGATTTCGCGATGGAAGGCAGCGGGGCGCTGATCGAGCTGGCGGGGGTGGCCCGCCGCTACGACATGGGCGAGGTCACCGTGACCGCGCTCGAGGAGGTGGACCTGAGCGTCGAGCGCGGCGAGTTCGTCGTCGTCCTCGGTCCCTCGGGCAGCGGCAAGACGACCCTGCTCAACATGATCGGCGCCCTCGACTCGCCGACCGAGGGCGCGATCCGCATCCTCGGCGAGGACATCACGCGCTACTCCCGCGCCCGGCTTTTCGAGTTCCGCCGCCGCACGGTCAGCTTCATCTTCCAGACCTTCAACCTCTTCCCGGCCCTGACGGCGCTCGAGAACGTCGAGTTCGGAGCCGACGTCAGCGGGCGCGGCGACGCCCGGGCGCTCGCCGCCGAGACCCTCGAGCGGGTCGGGCTCGGCGGCCGCGGCGGGCACTTCCCGCACGAGCTCTCGGGCGGGGAGCAGCAGCGGGTGGCGATCGCCCGGGCGCTGGCGACGCGCAACCCGATCCTGCTCGCCGACGAGCCGACCGGCGAGCTCGACTTCCGCACCGGCGTGCAGATCCTGGACCTGCTCCACGAGCAGACCCACACGGAGGAAACGGCGGTCCTCGTCGTCACCCACAACCGCGAGATCGCCCGCGTCGCCCACCGGGTGATCGAGCTCTCGAGCGGGCGGATCGTCGCCGATGGCCCCAACCCCGGCGGTCCGGCCGAGATCGCCGACCTGCACTGGTGAGATGAGGCGCCTGCGCTTCTGGCTGCGGTGGTCGCTCCGGGACCTGCGCGGCCGCTGGGCCCTGGTCGTGGCGATCGGGCTGGTCCTGGCGATCGGCACCGGCGTCTACGCCGGCCTCGGCAGCATGAAGGACTGGCGGGTCGCCTCCAACGACGCCAGCTTCGAGGCGCTGCACGCCCACGACGTCGAGATCTCCCTGACCGAGGGGACGAGCGCGCCGGCCGGCACCCTGCGGCAGCTGATCCGCGGCATTCCCGCGGCGCGCCAGGTCGAGGCGAGCGCCGAGCGTCTGCGGCTGCAGACCCAGGTCGAGGTGCCGCGCCGGGGCAGCGAACCGCTGCTCACCCCCGCCGAACTGGTCGGCTCGCCGCTCGGCCCCGACGGGCCCAGGATCGACGGCGTCTACGCCTCCTCGGGCCGGCCCCTGCGCGCCGGCGACGAAGGCCGGCCGGTGGCGGTGCTCGAGCGCGGCTTCGCCGCCTACCACGACCTGCCGCCCGCCGGCCGGCTGCGGCTGCCGGGCGGCCAGCGGCTGCGCTACGTCGGGCTCGGCGGCTCGCCGGAGTACTTCATGGTCACCCGTCCCGGCGGCGGCGAATTCGGCGGTGCCGAGGCCCAGTTCGCGGTTCTCTTCACCTCGCTGCGCACGGCCCAGGGGATCGCCGGCGGACCGCCGCGCGTCAACGACGCGGTGCTGCGGCTGCGCGGCGGCGGTCGGCCCGGCGAGGTCAAGCGGCAGCTGGAAGCCAGCCTCGCCGCCGCCGGGCTGAGCGGCGAAGTCTCGACCCTGAACGAAAACATCGTCCACCGCCTCCTCTACAAGGACGCCGCCGGCGACCAGCAGATGTTCGACGTCTTCGCCTTCCTGATCCTGGCCGGCGCCGCCCTCGCCGCCTTCAACCTGGCGACCCGGATCGTCGAGGCCCAGCGCCGCGAGATCGGGATCGGGATGGCGCTCGGGGTGCCGCCGCGACAGCTCGCGATCCGGCCGCTGCTGCTCGGGGTGCAGATCGCGGTCGCCGGCACCGTGCTCGGGCTCGCCCTCGGCCTGGCGATGGGGGACGTCTTCCGCGGCGTCCTCGAAGGCCTGCTGCCACTGCCGGTGATGCGCACCCCGTTCGAGCCGGCGGTCTTCATCCGCGCCGCCGCGGTCGGCCTCGTCCTGCCGATCGCCGCGACCGCGATCCCGGTCTGGCGCGGCCTGCGCCAGACCCCGGTCGAGGCGATCCGGGTCGGCTTCCGCTCCGCCCGCGGCAGCGGCGTCGCCGGGCTCGCCAAGCGCCTGCGGCTGCCGGGCTCGAGCCTCGTGCAGATGCCGCTGCGCAACGCGCTCCGGGCGCCGCGGCGGACGCTGCTGACGGCGCTCGGGATCGGCGCCGTGCTCAGCGTCCTGGTCGCCTTCCTGGGGATGATCGATTCCTTCAACGCCACCGTCGACCGCAGCGAAGCCGAGGTCGCCCACGGCAACCCCGACCGGATCGTGGTCGCGCTCGACGGCTTCCACCCCGCGCGGGCGGCGCAGCGGCTGGTCGCGGGGACCGCAGGGATCGCCGCCGCCGAACCGCAGCTGACGCTGCCGGTCGGGTTCTCGGCGCCGGGGCGGCGGGGCTTCCAGGGCAGCGTGACCCTGCTCGACTTCTCGAGCCCGATCTGGGCGCCGACGGTGACCTCCGGGCAGGCCCCCGCCCCGGGCCGCGCGGAAGCGCTGATCTCCGAAAAGGCGGCGGAAGACCTCGGCGTCGGGGTCGGCGATGCGATCACCATCGCCTACCCCCGCCGCAGCGGCGACGCCTACACCGAGGCCAGTGCCAGGGTGCGGGTCAGCGGCCTGCATCCCGACCCGTTCCGCAACTTCGCCTACATGGATCCCTCGGTGGCGGCCCTCGCCGGCCTGCCCGGCATCGCCAACCAGGTCTCGGCGACGCCCGAACCGGGAGTCAGCGAGGACCGCATCGCCCGCAGCCTGTTCGGCAACCCGGCGGTCGCCTCGGTCGAGCGGGCCACGGCGACCACCGAATTCGTCCGCGAACGCCTCGGTGACTTCGTCGGCGTCCTGCGCCTGATCGAGGGCTTTGCCCTCGCGCTCGCCGTCCTCATCGCCTTCAACTCCTCGGCGATCGGGATCGACGAGCGCCGGCGCGAGAACGCGACGATGCTCGCCTACGGGGTGACCACCCGGAAGACGATCGCGCTGGCGGTCGGCGAGAGCCTCGTCGCCGGCGTCCTCGGCACCCTCGCCGGCCTGGCCGGCGGCTTCCTGGTCGCCAGCTGGGTGGTCAACGAGACCCTGCCCGAAACGCTGCCCGATCTCGGGCTGGTGATCACGATCGCGCCGATCTCGCTGCTCACCGCCGCCGTCGTCGGGGTCGCCTCCGTCGCCCTCGCCCCCCTCTTCAGCGCCCGCCGGATCGCCCGCATGGACGTGCCCTCGACGCTGCGGGTCATGGAATGACGGCGGGGCCCTCCTCGCCGGGCGGCAGGTCGGTGCGCTGCAGCGCCAGGTCGGCGAAGGAGCGCGGATCCTCGATCGGCTCGAGGTGGGTGAAGACGGTCGCGTAGGGAAGCTGCTCGCGCAGGGCCAGCTCCACCCGCTCGGCCGCGTCGTGGCCTTCTCGCACCGTCCAGCTCCCCGGCACCAGCAGGTGGAGCGAGACGAAGGCGCGGGCGCCGGCCTGGCGGGTGCGCAGGGCGTGGAACCGAATCCCCTCCTCGCGCTCGAAGCGAGCCAGGACCGCCTCGATCTGGCCCTGCTCCGGCCCGGCCAGCGCCCGGTCCATCAGCCCGCCCGCCGAGCGGCGCACCAGGCCGCCGCCGGTGACGAGGATGTTGGCGGCGACGGCGAGCGCGACCAGCGCGTCGAGCCGCTCGATCCCGGTGATTGCGACCGCGGCGACGCCGAGGATCACGCCGACCGAGGTCCAGACGTCGGTCATCAGGTGCCTGCCGTCCGCCTCGAGGGTGATCGACCGCTCCGCCCGCCCGGCCCGGATCAGCAGCAGGGCGACGGCGAGGTTGATCGCGGAGGCGGCCGCCGAGATCGCGAGCCCGACGCCGACGTCCTCGATCGGCTGCGGATCGATCAGGCGGCCGACCGCGGTGATCGCGATCGCGGCCGCGGCGACGAGGATCAGGGCGCCCTCGACGCCGGCCGAGAAGTACTCGGCCTTGGCGTGGCCGTAGGCGTGCTCCTCGTCGGCCGGCTTCAGCGCCCAGCGCAGGGCGGCGAGGGCGAAGAGGGCGGCGAGCAGGTTCACCACCGACTCGGCGGCGTCGGAGAGCAGGCCGACCGAGCCCGTGAGCGCCCAGGCGGCGGTCTTCAGGGAGATCGTCGCGACGGCGGCCGCGATCGACAGCCAGAGCAGCCGGAAGAGGCGCCGCTGCGTCATCGGTCGCCTAGTGGGTGTGGTCGTGTCCGCGCACCGTCCACCAAGAGTCCCAGGTGATCTTGACGATGACCGCGGTGATCGCCAGCCCGATCAGCGGGTCGGCGGCGGGGACGCCGAGCGCGACGACGACGGCGCTGGCGACGACCGCGAGGCTGACGTAGGAGTCGGCGCGGGCGTGGTTGCCGTCGGCGACCAGCGCCGAGCTGTCGAGCGCCCGCCCGGCTCGGGTGCGGATGATGGCGGCGACCCAGTTGCCGGCGAAGCCGATCAGCCCGGCGAGGGCGAGGACGACCAGGTCGGTCGGCTCCCGCGGGTTGATCAGGCGGTCGACCGACTCGACGCCGGCCACGCAGGCCGAGACGAAGATCGCGAAGACGACGAACAGGCCGGCGCCTCGCTCCGCCCGCTCGGAGCGCAGGAGGAAGGCGATGCCGAGCGGGATCGCAGTGGCGGCGTCGCCGAAGTTGTGGATCAGGTCGGCGAGCAGGGCAACGCTGCCGGTGACCAGGTAGAGCGCGAGCTGGGCCAGGGCGGTGATGCCGAGCACCGCCAGCGAGAGCCCGACCGCCCGCAGCCCCGCCCGCGAGCGCTTGATCGACGGGTCGACGAGGCCGTGGCTGTGGCCGTGCCCGCCGGCGGAATGATCGTGATCGTCATGGGGGTGCGGGTGATGGCCGCCGCCGGCGTGGTCGGGATGAGCCGCGTGCCCCGCCATTAGCCGGCTGCCGCCGCGGCCGCGGCGGGGCGGCGCTCGGCGAGCCCGAGCCGCAGGTGCTCGACATGCGACATCGCCTGCTCGATCAGCTGCCCGACGTGTTCGTCGTGCAGCGAGTAGTTCACGTGGCGCCCATCCCGCTCGCCCACCACGAGGCCGAGATGCCGCAGCACCCGCAGCTGGTGGGAGACCGCCGAGCCGTCCATCCCGACCGCGGCGCTGATCTCCCCCACCGAGGCCGGGCCGCGGTAGAGGTGGGCGAGGATCCGCAGGCGGCTGGGCGTCGCCAGCGCCTGCATCGTCTCGGCGACCTGCGCGGCGAGGCCGGGGTCGGCGAGCTCGGTCGGATCGGGCTTCAGGCCATGACTCATCCTCCAAGAATAGCTGAATATCTGTTCAGCTATTCGTGTGTTGCCTCACCGCTCCAGACGGACCCGCCTCGCCCACACCGCCAGAGCGATCAATCCAAGCGCGCCGGGCACCCCCAGCGCGATCCGCGCCACCCACGCCCCCGCCACCCCGGCGCCAAGGCCCGCGACGATCAGCACCATGCAGACCGCGCCGGCGACCCACCACCAGGTTGGCGGCCTGAAATCCGAACGCTCAGGCGAGATGCGGCTTCAGGCTAGCCCCCGTCGGCGTGCCCGAAGGCCGCGAGGGCGAAAGGCGCCTACCGGAATCGAACCGGTGTAAACGGCTTTGCAGGCCGCTGCGTAGCCACTCCGCCAAGGCGCCGAGGTGAGCTATCCGACCGGCTCCTTCCGGCCTCGGGCCGGTCGGGCTCGTCCAGATCGCGCCGGACAGCTTAGAGAGTCTCTTAGCGCCCGGCTCTGTCTCACCAGGCCCGCCGCCACTGACCGCCCCCGTGACGAGAAGACGGGGAGAGCCCCGAAGGACCCTCCCCGCTTGGGAATTGGTCTCATGGAGATAAGACCGCTGAACAATCTAGCGCGGCCCTCCCCGGGAACTTGGCTCAGGCGGGAGCGTCGCCCTCGGTCTCGTCGTAGGGGGTGACGGTGCCGTAGTCCTCGACCGTGCCGCCGTCGCGGACGCTGGCGTCGTCGGGGTCGTCGCCGTACTGGCGCAGGGCGCGCCGCTGGCGGAGGTAGTCCCACATCTTGTCGAGCTGGACTCTGAGCTCCTCCATGCGGGCGTGCTCTTCGCTGGAGAGGCCGTCGCCGCCGGCGTGGCGCTGGAGCAGCGCCTCCTCCTCGCGGACGAGCTCGTCGATGCGGTCAAGGGTTTGTTGGTCATCCATGGCGACGTAGAGTAGCCGGCGTGCGTGCTGGGTCGATCAGCAGGTTGCTGCCGCTTTACCTGGTCGTCTTCATGGGGTTCGTCGGCTTCAGCCTGATGACCACGGTCTTCACGCCGCTGCTGCTCGACGACCAGGGCGGGATGCTGCCGGCCTCGAGCTCGACCGGGGAGCGCACGGTGCTGCTGGGGCTGCTGCTCTCGCTGTACCCGCTGGCGCAGTTCGTCGGCGCGCCGGTGATCGGTGCCCTCTCGGACCGCTTCGGCCGCCGGCCGGTCCTGCTCTGCTCGCTCGCCGCCAGCGCCGCCTTCTACCTGCTGATCGCGCTGGCGCTGCACCTACGCAGCCTGCCCTTGCTGATGCTCGCCTCGCTGCTGGCCGGCTTCTCCGAGGCCAACATCGCGATCGCCCAGAGCGCGATCGCCGACGTCGCGCCCGCCGCCGACCGCAGCCGCCTCTTCGGCTACGTCTACCTGTCCTCGAGCCTCGCCTTCGTCTTCGGGCCGCTGGTCGGGGGCAAGCTCGCCGACCCGGCGATCGTCTCCTCCTTCAGCTACCCGACCCCCTACCTGGCGGTGTCGGGGCTGCTGCTGGCCACGCTGGCGCTGACCGCGGCCCGCTTCCGCGAGACCCACTCCCCCACCGCCGCCGGCGGGCTCGGCCTCGGCCGCGCCTTCGCCAACGTCGGCACGGCCTTCGCGCCGGGCCGGCTACGGCCACTGTTCCTCAGCAACTTCGCCCTCTACCTGGCGATCTTCGGCTTCTTCCGCCTCTTCCCGATCTACCTCGTCGACCATTTCGAAATGAGCGTCTCGCGCGAGTCGGAGTTCATCGCCTGGGTCGCGGTACCGATCGTGGTCGCGAACCTGGGCCTGGTGGCGATGCTCGCGCGGCGAATGGACCCGCGCAGCCTCACCCAGCGCTTCGGCCTCGCCCTCGCCGTCTGCCTCGTCGCCGTCGTCATCCCCCGCCCGGAAGGGGCCCTGTGGGTAACCCTTGCCGCCTGCGCGCTCGCACTCGCGGTCTGCCTGCCCTCGATGGCGGCGATGATCTCGGAGGCGGCCGCAGCCGAGGAGCAGGGCAGCGCCCTGGGCGCCAACCAATCGCTGCAGGTGGGCGCCGAGGCGGTCTCCGGGGTGGGCGGCGGGGCGCTGGCCGCGATCTCTACCGCCCTGCCGCTGCCGGTGCTCGGCGCCCTGGCGCTGCTCGGCTCGGCCCTACTCGGACGTCCGGCGGCACGCGCCGCGGTCGCCCCCGAGGAGACGGGCGCGGTTGAGATTACTCACGCATAGCGGGGAAAAGCTCTGCCACGCGCGGCGGCGAGGGCGGCCCCTTGGGCGGCCCGCCCCCCGGTCAGCGCCCGCGCCGGCGCCAGAGCGCCAGCAGGTGGTCGCGGAAGCCGCGGCCGAAGGCGGTCGGGGTGCCGCGGTAGCCGGTGATCAGCGAGGGGCCGGCGCGGCAGGTCCAGCCGCCGTGGGCGTCCCAGGCCCAGGCCAGGTAGGAGACCCCATGGCGGTCAGCCCAGCGCATGTAGGGGTCGATGTAGCGGTCGCGGCAATCCCCCTCCCCCAGCTCGCCGGTCACCACCGGATGGGCGCGGGCGATCCGCGCCAGGGCGGCGCGGCAGCGGCGATAGCAGGCGGCGAAGTTGTAGGTGTGGTTGGAGGCGACCAGGGCGTGCGCCGGGTCGTCGGGCAGATGCCCGAGCCAGCCGCTGAGGTCGCGTGCCCAGTCGACGCCCGGAACCAGGATCGGCTGCCGGGCGCCGGTCGAGCGCACCGCGGCGACCAGCTCGCCCATGCCCGCCGCGCGGTAGGCGCCGAAGCGTCCGTCTTCGACCTCGCAGCCGTTCTCGACGCAGCCCCAGCCGACGTCATGCGGCTCGGTGTAGAGATCGAAGAGCACCGCGCGGTCGCCGCGGAAGCTGCTCGCCAGGCTGCGCCAGAAGGCCGGCGTGTGGTCGGCGTCGGGCAGCGGCGGGATCCCGCTCGCCTGGAAGCCGCCCGGGGCCGCCGCCTCCAGCTCCAGCACCACGTAGAGCCCGGCGCGCTCGAGCCGCGCCACGTAGCCGTGGATCGCCCGCCGGTAGGGAGCGCCGCCGTAGCGCGGGTCGATGCCGTTGATGCCCAGCCAGCAGGTCTCGTTGAGGGGCAGGCGCACCGAGTTGATCCGCCACCGCCTCATCGCCCGGATCGAGGCGGCGTCCATCGGCCCGTCGAAGAAGCCCCAGCCCTGCTGGCAGGCGTACTCGGCGCCGGAGCGATTGACGCCGAGCAGCCGCACGACCCGGCCCCGGCGGTCGATCAGGTGGTTGCCGCGGACGCCGATCCAGGGCCCCGTCGAACCCGGCGCCGCGGCGCCCGCCGGCGCGCCCCGCGCCAGCCCGGCGGACGGCCCGCCGGCGAGCGCCGCAGCGGCGGCCACGACCACCGCGAGGAGGAGAGCGAGGGCGACCCGGGGCTTCACGCCCCCGAGACGGTAGCCGTCTCGGCGCGCGGCTCCGGCGCGGCGGCCGCGCGACGCCGCGAGAAGCGCATGGTCCCGTCCTCGAGCTCGCCGTGGCGCAGCGCCCGCAGGTCCAGCGGGTAGTTCTGTTTCAGCTTCCAGGGCTCGACCGCGCCCTGCTTGGGCAGCCGCTCGAGCGCCCGCACCACATAGCCGGAGTTGAAGTCGAGGAGCGGTGTCTCGGTGACCCCGCCCGGGCCGAGCTCCGGCACGCAGACGTCGTAGCCGCCGGCCTCCATGTGGCGCAGCAGCCGGCAGACGTATTCGGCGGTGAGATCCGCCTTCAGCGTCCACGACGCGTTCGTGTAGCCGATCGTGAAGGCGAAGTTGGGGACGCCGTCGAGCATCATCCCCTTGTAGACGTAGGACTGCGAGAAGTCGCGCTCCTCGCCGTCGACGCTGATCCGCATGCCGCCGAGGAAGAGCAGGTCGAGGCCGGTCGCGGTGACGACCACGTCGGCGTCGATCCGGCCGCCGGAGGCGAG
>JAXLTA010000035.1:0-7779 GCA_046330305.1 Solirubrobacterales bacterium
CACCCCGTCGGAGACGGCGACGGTGTTGAACTCCATCGGGGTCCCGCCGGCGGCGCGGACGCCCTCCTTGACGTGCTCGGCAAGGGCGCGCAGGTGGAAGTTGCAGGGCATCGCCTCAGTCCAGGTGTTGGCGATCCCGATCGTCGGCCGGCTGAGGGCGTCGTCGTCGAAGCCAATGCCCTTCATGTAGGCACGGGCGTGGGCGCGGTCGGGGCCGTCGAAGACCGTCGCCGAGCGCGGCCGCGGGAGCTTGGTTGCGGTGTCGCCGTTGGTGCTCATGCGCGGAAATCTACCGGCGGGCGTCGCCGCTCAGGTTGAAGACGTCGACCGGGCCGGGGCCGGCGCCGATCTCGCGCAGGCCGGCGCCAACCGCTTCGGAGGCGATCCGCCGCGCCAGCTCGGCGGCCCGCAGCGGCGTCTCACCCCGTCCCAGCGCCGCCGCCAGGACCGAGGAGTGGGTGCAGCCAGAGCCGTGCGCGGCGCCGTCGGGATAGCGCGGGCCGGGAATCTCGACCATGGCCTCACCGTCGAAGAAGAGGTCGACGAGGGCGGCCCCGTGCCCGCCGGTGACCACGGCCACCCGCGGGCCGAGCGCCAGCACGGCCCGTGCCAGGTCCTCCTGCGATGCCCCGTCCCCCAGCCCGCTCAGCACCCGGGCCTCGGGGATGTTCGGCGTCACCACCGTGGTCAGCGGCAACAGCCTCTCGACCAGCGCCGCGCGGGCCTCGTCGTCCAGGAGAGCAGCACCGCTCTCGGAGACCATCACCGGGTCGAGGACGACCGGGGCCTCGCCGACCAGACCCAGCGCCTCGACCACCGCCTCGACGGTCGCCGCCGTGCCGAGCATCCCGATCTTGACCGCGTCGACGCCGATGTCCTCGGCGACCGCCCGCACCTGTTCGACGATCATCCTCGGCGAGACCGCCTCGATGGCGGTTACACCGACGGTGTTCTGGGCGGTGATCGCGGTGATCGCGGTCATCCCGTGGACTCCGCAGCGCGCGAACGCCTTCAGGTCGGCCTGGATGCCGGCTCCGCCGCCGGAATCGGAGCCGGCGATCGAGAGCACGGCCGGTATGCGTCGCTGGTTCACGCGGCGGAGCCTAGAGCGGTGGGCCCGCCGGCGCGGCGAGCAGCGTTCGGGAGTAGAGGCCGACCTCCGAGCAGGTCAAGTAGCCGAGCAGCTCGAGCCGCGAGAGGGCGACCGCGGCGTCGGGGGCGGGGATGCCGAGGGAGGCGGCGACGGCGTCGCAGCTGGCGGCGCCCGCCTCGACGGCCGCCAGGGCGACGGCGAGCTCCGGCTCGAGGACGGGACCGGCGCGGTGGACCCGGGCGGCCCCGGCCCCGAGCATCGCGTCGAGCACGTCCTGGGCGTCGCGAACGACACAGGCGCCGCCGGCGAGCAGGTTGTTGGGTCCGGCGGAGGCGCGCGAGGTGACGGGGCCGGGCACGGCGCCGAGGTCGCGGCCGAGATCGGCGGCGAGGTCGGCGGTGATCAGGGACCCCGAGCGGGCCGCGGCCTCGACCACGACCGTCATCCCCGCCAGCGCCGCCATGATCCGGTTGCGGGCCGGAAAGGTCCAGCGCCAGGGCGCGGCGCCGGGCGGGAACTCAGAGAGGACCAACCCCTGCTCGCAGATCCGCCGCCAGAGCGAGCGGTTCGCCGCCGGGTAGGCGGTGTCGGGCCCGCAGCCGAGGACCGCGACCGTGCGGCCGCCGGCGTCGAGCGCGCCGCGATGCGAGCAGGCGTCGATGCCGAAGGCGAGGCCGCTGACGACGACGATCCCGGCCCCGGCAAGCTCCCGCCCGAGCTCGCGAGCCACCTCGCGGCCGTAGGCGGTGGCGCGACGGGCGCCGACCACGGTTACGGCCCCGACCGGCTCGAGCTCGACCAGCAGCCCCGGATCGCCCCGCCCGATCAGCGCCCAGGGCGCGTCGGCGGCGTCGCGCAGCTGCGCCGGGTAGAGATCGCCGTGCCGGCAGCACGCCCAGCATCCGGCGGCGGCCAGCTCGCCGCGCAGGTGCTCCTCACCGAGCGCTTCGATCCGCGCCCCCAGCTGCGCCGCGGCCTTCGGGGCGCAGACCGCCAGCAGGTCCTCGTTGGCGAGCCCCAGCAGTTCGGGCGAGCGGGCGCCCTTCTCGCCGCTTGCCACCCGTTCCACGTAGGGGCCGAGCAGGGCCAGCAGCCACGAGCGGCGCAGGCACTCGGCGCAGGCGGTCGGCTCAGGCACGGTCCCGCCTCCGCAGCTGCAGCGCCTGCGCCATCTCGTCCTCGCCGATCGACTCGCTGCCGGCCAGGTCGGCGATCGTCTGCGCCAGCCGCAGCGCCCGGTCGTGGGCGCGGCCGCTGAGCCGCTGGCGCGAGTAGAGCTCGGCCAGCAGCGCCGCGGCGGGCTCCTCGAGGGCGCAGGAGCGAACCTCGGCCGGAGTCATCTCGGCGTTGCAGCGGCCCGGCCCGAGCCGTCGCTCCTGGCGCTCCCGCGCCGCGCAGACCCGCTCGCGCACCGCCGCCGAGGCCTCGCCCGGCCCGCCTCCGATCTCCGCCGCACTCGGCTGGCGCACGGCCGCGAGGATGTCGATGCGGTCGGCCAGGGCGCCGCTCAGCTTGCCCTGGTAGCGCTGCACGGCGACCGGCGCGCAGCTGCACTCCGGGTCGGCCTCGCCGCGGCCGCAGGGGCAGGGATTGGCCGCGGCGACAAGCGTGAAGCGGCACGGCAGCGCCAGCCGGCCGCCGACCCGGGAGATCCATACCTCGCCCGTCTCCAGCGGCGCGCGCAGCGCCTCCAGAGAGTCGCGCCTGAACTCGCAGAGCTCGTCGAGGAAGAGGACGCCGCGGTGGGCGAGCGTCACCTCGCCGGGCCGCGGCGGCGTGCCGCCGCCGATCAGGCCGCCGGGGCTGATCGTGTGGTGGGGGGCGCGGAAGGGACGACCGCCGAGGCCGCCGGCGAGCCGGCCGCAGGCGCTCGCGATCCTGGCAACCTCGAGCGCCTCGCCGGCTCCGAGCGGCGGCAGCAGCGAGGGCAGGCGAGCCGCGGCAAGCGACTTGCCGGCGCCGGGCGGGCCGACCATCAACAGGCTGTGCCCGCCGGCGGCGGCGACCTCGAGCGCGTGGCGAAGGTGCGCCTGGCCGCGCAGGTCGGCGAGGTCCGGGCCGCCCGGGCGATCGCGCTCGAGCGGCAGCGGAGCCGGCGGCTCGGGTGTCCACTCCCCCGCCGCCAGCACCGCCAGCTGGTCAAGGCGCTGCAACCCGACGATCTCGATCCCTCGCGCCAGCGCCGCCTCGGGGCCGTTCTCGGCGGCGAGCACGATCGCCGATGCACCCTCCTCCCGCGCCGCCTCGGCGATCGCCAGGGCGCCGTTGACCGGCCGCGTGGCCCCGTCCAGCGCAAGCTCACCGGCCAGCGCGACCGTGGTCATCTCCTCCCAGTCCAGCTGACCGGAGGCGGCCAGCAGGGCCGCCGCGATCGCCAGGTCCATCCCGGGACCCGCCTTGCGCAGGCTGGCCGGCGCCAGGTTGACGACGATCCTGTGCAGCGGGAACTCGAAGCCACAGTTGACCAGCGCCGCCCGGACCCGCTCGCGAGCCTCGCGCACCGCGGCATCGGGCAGGCCGACGATCGCGAACCCTGGCAGGCCCTTGTGGACGTCGACCTCGACCCGGACGGGGCGGGCGGAGAGGCCGTCGAGGATGAAGGTGTGGGCGGTGGCGAGCACGGAGCCGACGCTACGGAGCGGGTGCGCGCGTGTGGCGCGCAGAAAGAAAATCCTCTGCGCAGGAAGTGGGGAGAGTTCGTGCCGTTCGCGGACTTGGCTCAACGATGGCCCTCCGCCACGCCCGCCCCTCCCCCACCCGGCGCCACGCATGACCCGCGCCCGGCTGCGCACCGGCCAGATCGCCGAGGACCTCACCGCCGCTCGCCTGGCGGCCGCGGGCTGGTGGATCCTCGCCCGCAACGCCCGCACCCGCCAGGGCGAGATCGACATCGTCGCCCGTGACCGGCGCACCCTGGTCTTCGTCGAGGTGAAGGGCATGCGGGCCGGCACCGCCCGCGGCCCGGAGCGCCCGATCCTCGCGATCGGGCCCCGCAAGCAGCTGCGCGTGCGCCGCCTCGCCACCGCCTGGATGGCCGCCCACCGCGACCTCCCCCATTACGAGGCGATCCGCTTCGACGCCATCGGCGTCACCCTCGACGGCGCCGACGCGCTGGTCCACTTCGAACACATCGAAGGGGCCTTCTGAGGCGCGGCGCCTCGTAAGGGACGGAGGGCTCACAGGGGTGGGGGACGAGGGCTGGTCGGGAGGGTCGGGTGACCCTCTTCACTCGGCCGTGTCGTCGAGGAGTGGGGAAAGCTGTCGCCCGCAGGCCAGCCCTCCTCAGCCGCAAAACGTTCAGAGGGTCACCCGACCCTCCCTGAAGAGGTCCACGGCCCCCCAACCCCGGGAGCTCCCGGACAAAGACGAGGCCCCGCACCCTTGCCCAGAGCTTGAAAGGGACCAGGCCCAGCGTCTCTCGAATAGCTCCCAAGGGACGAACCCCAAGCCCCGCGTCTCTCGAAGAGCCCCCAAGGGACCAAGGCCTCCAATCGCGTGGTTCCTAACGGTCGCCAGGCGACCGTTAGGAACCACGCTCTCCGCAAAGCCGGCGTTCTCCCATCCCGTGGTTCCTTTCGGACCCAGAGCGTCCACAAGGAACCACGGGATGCCTTGGCGCTTTCAACGGTGCTTGAGAACGCACTTCCATCACCGCCCCTTCGTCCCTTTCGAGCTTTGGAGCGTGGGCGCGGGTGGGGGTTCTTGCTGGGGTCAGGGGAGCCCGGAGGCCAGGCCCAGCTGGGTGTAGGCGACGCTCTGGAAGCTCTTGCGATGCAGGGGGGAGATGCCCAGCCGGTCGATCGCCGCGCGGTGCTCGGGGGTCGAGTAGCCGACGTGCTCCTCGAAGCCCCAGCCGGGATGGCGCAGGGCCGCCTCGCGCATGTAGCGGTCGCGAGTCACCTTGGCCACCACGGAGGCCGCCGCGATCGCGGCGCTGGTGGCGTCGCCGCCGATCACGCGGCGGTGGGCGACGGCGCACCGCGGCAGGCTGAAGCCATCGACGAGGCTGATCGCCTCTTCGCCCGGCGCCAGGCCTTCGAGCGCGCAGGAGAGAGCTTCGATGTTGGTGTTGTGGAGGCCGCGGCGGTCGATCCCGGGGGCGGCGCGGACGACCACGCAGACCCGCTCCGCGGCGCGGAGGACGGCCGGGTACATCTCGAGCCGGCGCTCCTCGGTCATCTGCTTGGAGTCGTGCAGGCCGCTGAGGGCGCGGCGGTCGGCGTGCGAGAGCGTCTCGTAATCGAGCAGCACGGCGGCGGCGACCAGCGGCCCGGCCAGGCAGCCGCGCCCGGCCTCGTCGGCGCCGGCGACGAAGCGCCGCTGCAGGCCGCGGTCGAAGGCGAAGAGGCGGCGGCTGCGGGCCAGCCGGCGGCGGTGGGTGATCCCCGGCTTCGGCTTAGAGGAACCCGATGCGGTCTGGGGGCCAGTAGGTGAAGAAGGCCTCGCCGATGATCCAGTCTTCGGGGACGGGGCCCCAGAAGCGGCTGTCGTCGCTGGCTCCACGGTTGTCGCCCATCATGAAGTAATGGCCGGGTGGAATGGTGATCGGCTGCGAGAGCGTGCAGCTCGGACAGGGAGCGATGTAGGGCTCGTCCGTCTTCTCGACCCCGTTGACGACCGGGTGCCCTTCTTTGATCGAGAGCGTGTCGCCCGGCCCGGCGACGATCCGCTTGATGAAGGTTTCGCTCGACTCGCCGGCGGTCGGGCGCGGGCACGGCTGCTCCGGGCCATGGCGCGCCCCGCACTGCATTTCGGTCGGCCGTTCGGCCCCGGCCGGCGGGTGGAAGACGACGATGTCGCCGGGTTCGGGGTCCTTGAAGTCGTAGATGAAGCGGTTGACGAGGACCCGCTGGCCGACGTCGAGGGTCGGCTCCATCGATCCGGACGGGATCTTGTACGGCTTGATCAGCCAGGCCTGGATCGCCAGCGCCAGCAGGATCGCCAGTCCGACGATCACCACCAGCTCGACCAGGCTGCCGGCCATCCCCTTCGGTTTCGGGATCGAGAGTCTCCGCACGTCGGCTCCAGTTCGCGGCCGGCGAATCCGGCGGCCGGCTACCCAGCGGGGATCAGGCTACTTCGACCGTCTTAAAGGAAACCTATGCGATCGGGCGGCCAGTAGGTGAAGAAGGCTTCGCCGATGATCCAGTCTTCGGGGACGGGGCCCCAGAAGCGACTGTCGTCGCTGGCGCCCCGGTTGTCGCCCATCATGAAGTAGTGGCCCGGGGGGATCTTGATCGTCTTCGGCATGTTGCAGATGCCGCCCCCGCCGCAGGGCGTGATGTAGGGCTCGTCCTTCTTCTCGACGCCGTTGACCACCGGGTGCCCTTCCTTGATCGAGAGGGTGTCACCCGGCCCGGCGACGATCCGCTTGATGAAGGTTTCGCTCGACTCGGCCGCGGTCGGCTTCGGGCAGGCCTCGTTGGCCGGCTTCTGCACCCCACAGGTCTCACCGGCGCCGTCGGCCCCGGCCGGCGGGTGGAAGACGACGATGTCGCCCGGCTTGGGGTCCTTGAAGTCGTAGATGAAGCGGTTGACGAGGACCCGCTGGCCGACGTCAAGGGTCGGCTCCATCGATTCGGAGGGGATCTGGTACGGCTTGATCAGCCAGGCCTGGATCGCCAGCGCCAGCCCGAGGGCGAGCGCCACGATGACGACCAACTCGATCAGGCCGCCGGCTTTGCCCTTCGGCTTCGGAATCGAGAGGTTCAGCTCGAAGATTCCTCGTCGGAGTCGCTGGCCTCGGCCGGCGCCTCGTCCTCGGCATCGCTCGACGCTGCTTTCTCCTCGGTCTCCCCCGCCGCCGCGTCCTCGGTCGCTGACGCCTCCGGCGCGCCCTCCTGCTCGGCCTCCGCCTCGGGGGCGGCTTCCGGCTCGGCGGGCTCCGGTGCCTCCTCGGCGGGCTCCGGTGCCTCCTCGGCTGCCGGCTCCGCGGCCGTCTCGGGAGCCTCCTCGGCCGCGCCCTCGGCGCCCTCGGCCTCCGTGGCCTCGGCGCCCTCCTCGGACTCGACGGGGACGACCTCGTCCTGACTGACGCCCTCGGCGTCGGTCGCGGCGGCCTCGGTCGGGGCCGAGACCATCTCCTCGTCGATGCCCCAGCGCCGCTCGGCGACGCGCGCGGCCTTGCCGACGCGGCCTCGCAGGTAGTAGAGCTTGGCCCGGCGCACGTCGCCGCGGGCGGCCACCTCGAGTTTCTCGATCTTCGGCGAGTGCAGCGGGAAGGTGCGCTCGACGCCGACCCCGAAGGACTGCTTGCGGACGGTGAAGGTCTCGCGCACGCCGGAGCCCTGGCGGCGGATCACGACGCCCTCGAAGACCTGGGTGCGTTTGCGCGTGCCCTCGATCACCTGGAAGTGAACGCGCACGCGATCGCCGGGGCTGAACGAGGGCAGGCCCTTCCGCAGCTGGTCGCGCTCGATTTTGTCGATGACAGAGCTCATGATCCGGCGAGAAAAAACCGCCGGACCCAGGTGCGGGAACCGCGCGGCTCGCGAATGGTAGCCAACGGACGCGGTTTGGGCTCTGAGGCCGGCCCCATGGAACGAGCGCAGCGGCGATAACCGGGATCGTCCGGCGCACCCGAACGGGGAGACACGCGGCTGAGTGCCGGGAGACGTGCCCAGCCGACGCTACTTCGCCCGCCGGCCGGGGTTGAGGTGACGTGCGCCCGAACCCGGCAAGGTCGC
>JAXLTA010000036.1:0-6995 GCA_046330305.1 Solirubrobacterales bacterium
GACCGAAGGGAACCACGGGGCGGCGGGCTAGGAGATCAGGGCGCGGACTTCGCGCTCGATCCTGGCCCGGGCCCTGGCGCTCATCCGGCCGCCGACCGAGGCGCGGGGGCTGATCGTCTCGCCGTCGCGGAAGCGCTGGATGACCCGGGGGTCGACGTAGGAGCGGCGGCAGACGGCGGGGGGTGTTGCCGAGCGCCTCGGAGACGCGCTCGATCGCGCGGCGCACGGAGCGCTTGAAGGCGGCCTCGGAGGCCGGCTCGGGCTCGCCGGCGAGCTCCACCGCGGCGAGCACGGTGCCGTGCCAGGTGCGGAAGTCCTTGGCGGAGTAGTCCTCGCCGATCCGGTCCTTGATGTAGTCGTTGACGTCGGCCGAGCGGACGTCGTGCCACTCGCCCTCGCCGTCGCGCCAGGCGAGCAGGTCCTCGGGGCCGCTGCGCCGCCGCCGCATCGTCTCCAGCGCGCGCCGCGCCGCCGGGTCGCGGATCGACTGCACCCGGCGCTGCCCGCTCTTGGCGGGGAAGTCGAAGACGACCTCGTTGCGGCGCAGGGTGACGTGCTCGCGGCGGACCGTCGCCAGGCCGAAGCTCTCGTTTTCCTCCGCGTAGACCTCGCCGCCGACGCGGAAGAAGCCGAGGTCGAGCAGCCGCACCGCGCAGGCCAGCGCCCGCTCGCGCGGCATGCCGCGGCGGCGCAGGTCGGCGGTCACCGCGCGGCGCAGGCGTGGCAACTGGCCGGCGAACTCGCGGACGACGGCGAACTTGCGCTCGGCCCGCCGCCGCTGCCAGCGATCGTGGTAGAGGTACTGCTTGCGGCCGGCGGCGTCGATCCCGGTCGCCTGCAGGTGGCCGAGCGGGTCGGGGCAGATCCAGACCTCCTTCCAGGCGGGCGGGATCGCCAGCTCGCGGATCCGGGCCAGCGTCTCCTCGTCGTCGATCCGCTCGCCGTCGGCGTCGCGAAAGGCAAAGCCGCGCCCGGCGCCGATCCGGACGATGCCCTGCGTGCGGCAGTCCGAGCGCCGCAGGCGCCCGCGGCCAGGGGCAGGCTTGGGAGGGGTCTCGGTGACGGTGGCGATGGCCGCGGACTACCCCTCGCCGGGGCTCACATAACCGTTCGGGTGAACCCCGCGGCGGATGGATTGCCGACGGCGCGATCCGGGTACTGGTCGCAGCCGAGCCCAGACATTCGCCTCCAGGGAGGGCGCCGTCGTGCCCTCACGGGCACCACCGAAGGAGGAAGCGAGATGGCGGAGACCACTGCCCTGGAGGAGAAGCTCGGCGAGGTGATCGGCCTGGCCGAGGCCGCGCAGGAGGCGGCCCGCAAAGTCGAGGGCCTGCTCGGCGAGGACTCGCGGGCCGAGCTGCTGGGTGAGATGGCGTCGCAGTGGGAGGAGACCGCAAGGCGCGCCCGCGAGGTCGCCGAGGGCCGCGACGGCAGCGCCGACGCGGTGCTGCAGCAGGCCGAGGAGACGAGACAGGAGGCCGTCGAGATGATGGAGAGCTACCTCGATGAGGACTCCGACGGCCTCGACGGGTTCGAGTTCCTGATCATGGCCGAGGCCGGCGAGGCGGGGCACTGGGCGATCCTCGGCAAGCTCAACGAGAGAGCGGGGGAGAAGCCGGTCGGCGAGCTCGTCGAGTGGGCGCTGCCGGTCCAGGAAGAGCACCTCAGCCGCGTCCGCGAGGCATCGCTGGAGCTGGCCGCCGCGGAGGATCCCGAGGAGTCGTGAACGGGACGCTCGCGCTCACCTACGACGACGGCCCCGATCCGCGCTGGACGGAGCCGCTGCTGGCCCTGCTCCGCGAGAGCGGCGCCCGCGCCACGTTCTTCACCCTCGCGCCGAGCGCGGCGGCGAATCCCGCCCTGATCGAGCGGATCCTCGGCGAGGGCCACGAGGTCGGCTTCCACTGCTGCCGCCACGTCCGCCACTCCGAGCTGAGCGCGCGTGAGATCGCGGACGATCTCGCCGCCGGGCTCAGCCTGCTGCGCTCGGTCGGCGCCGAGCCGCGTGCCTGGCGGGCCCCGTGGGGGGTCGAGACCGAGGACACGCGCCGCCTCGCCGCCGCCAACGAGCTCCGGCTCTGGCGCTGGACCCGCGACAGCCACGATTGGCGCGGCGAGGCCGCCGGGGAGATGCGGGCGAGGATCGAGCGCCAGGGCGGCCTCGGCGACGGCGACGTCGTCCTCATGCACGACGGCCTCGGGCCCGGGGCCGAACGCGACGGCTGCGAGGAGACGCTGCTGCTGAGTGGGGCGCTGATCGCCGAGGCGCGCCAGCTCGGCCTGGCGCTGGTGCCGGTCGGCGAGTTGGCGGGGGCGGCGGCCTGACCGGCGCCGCCACCACCGTCGACGAGCGGGCCGCGGCTGCGCGGCTCGATCAGGCCCTGGCGGCGATCGCCGGCGCCGCCGAGCGCCTCGATCGCGAGCCCCGCTTCCCGGCCGCGGCCTTCGCCGCCCTCGGCGCCGCGGGAGCTCTCGAGGCGACGGTCGGTGCCGTTCAGAGCGGCGCCCCGGTTCTGCCGGGGTGGCGCCTGCTGCGCCAGGTCGCCGCCGCCGACGCCTCGGTCGCCCGCATCCTCGACGGACACCTCAACGCGGTCGAGCGGCTCGAGGTCGCGGCCGAGCCGGCGCTGCGCGACCGCGAGCTGGCGAGGATCCGCGGCGGCGGCCGCCTGCTCGGGGTGTGGGGAGCCGACCCGGGGCCGGGTGAGGGCGAACCGGCCCGCCTGCGCCAGGAGGGCGACCGCCTCCTCCTGCGCGGGATCAAGACGTTCTGCTCGGGCGCCGGCGGCGTCGATGCCGCGCTGGTCGCGGTCGGCAACGACGAGGGGGAGCCGCCGCGGCTGGCGCTGGTCGAATGCGAGCGGCTGGAGCTCGATCGTGGCTGGTTTCGCGCCGCCGGCCTGCGGGCCTCCGAGAGCCACCGCGTCCGCTTCGACGACGCGCCGGTGCTCGGCCTGCTCGGCGGGCCCGGGCAGCTCGCGGCCGAACCCTGGTTCGCGCGCGACGCGATGCGCACCGCCGCCTGCTGGGCGGGGATGGTCGACGCGGCCTCCGCGGCGGCGCTGGCGGAGCTGCGGGCTCGGCCCGAGGATCCCGTCGCCCACCTGTCGGCCGGCCGGATCGAGGCGGCGGCCGCCACCGTCGACGCCTGGTTTCGGCGCGGGGTCGAGCTGGCCGCCGCCGGCGCGGCAGCCGCGGCCGAGGACGCCGACGACGCCCCCGCCCCCGATCTCTGGGCGGCCTCGGTGGCGATGCGGGCGGAGATCGAGCGCGCCGCCAAAGCGCTGCTGGAGAGCGCCGCCGCGGGGTGTGGCTCCCACCCCTTCGTCGCCGGCGGCCGCCTCGACCGGGCCCGGCGCGACCTCGAGACCTTTCTCCTTCAGCACCGGCTGGAGCCGCTTCTGGCCCGGCTCGGCGCCGGCAGGCTGGCCGGGCCGTGATCGCCGCCGTCCCCGCCGCGGCGCGACCCCGGTCGAGCACTTCGAGCGCCTGGCGCTGCGGAGCGCCGATCCCTGGCTGACCGCGAGCAGCCCCTACGAGCAGGCGAAGTTCCGCCGGACGCTGGCCCAGCTGCCGGCGCGGGTCGGCTCGGCGCTCGACCTCGGCTGCTCGGTCGGCGTCCTCACCGCGCTGCTGGCGCCGCGCTGCGAGCGGCTGCTCGCGGTCGACTTCAGTCCGACCGCGCTCGAACACGCGCGCCGGCGGCTGGCCGGCTTCGGCCAGGCGGAGGTGCGCCGCGCCGAGCTGCCCCGGCAGACCCCGGAGGGGCCATTCGACGCCATCGTCTGCAGCGAGCTTCTCTACTACTGGAGCCCCGGGCTGGTGAGCGAGGGCCTGCGGCGGATGGAGGCCGCGCTGGCGCCGGGCGGGACGTTGGTCGCGGTGCACTGGCGCCATCGGGACCCGCGCCGCGAGCTCGACGGCGACCGCGTCCACGCGATCCTGCGCGCCGAGACGAGGCTGTCGCGCTGCGGCTGGGAGTCGAGCGCCGAGTACCTGCTCGACGCCTGGCGGCGCGAGGTGGGGGAGGGCGAACGCGGTGGCTGATGCGCCCGGCATCCTGATCGTCGGCGGCGGGCCGGCCGCCCAGGCCGCCGCCTCCTCCTACCGCGAGGCCGGGGGCGAGGGCCGGGTGCGGATCCTCAGCCGTGAGCGAGAGCTCCCCTACGAACGCCCGCCGTTGACCAAGGACTACCTGCGCGGAGAGTCCGGCCGCGCCGATCTGTCGCTGGCCGACCGCGAGTGGTACCGCGCGCGGGGGATCGAGGTCGAGCTCGGGGCCGAGGTCACCGAACTGGACCTCGGCGCCGGCGCAGCCGGCGACGGCGAGGGGCGGATCTGGTGCTTCGACCGCCTGCTCCTGGCCACCGGCGCCCACCCCCTGGTCCCCGACCTTCCCGGGGCAGACGGGGCCGGCGTCCGCACGGTGCGGACGATCGCCGACTCCGAGCAGCTGCGCGACCTCGCCGGGGTTCCGGTGCTGATCGTCGGCTCAGGCTTCATCGGCTGCGAGGCGGCGGCCTCGCTGGCGATGCTCGGCGCCGAGGTGAGGATGGCGAGCGCCGAGCGGGTGCCGCAGCTCGAGCGGCTGGGGGAGGAGGTGGCGGCGCGGATCGCCGCCTGGCTCGGCGAGCAGGGCGTCGACCTCCTCGCCGGGGCGACCCTGACCGAGGTCGCCACCGACGCCGGCCGGCCGCTCGCCCGCTTCGAGGATGGGCGCGAGCAGGCCGCCGCCGTCGTCCTCGCGCTTGGGATCGAGCGCGAGGACGGCCTCGCCGCGGCGGCCGGGGTCGAGATCGACGACGGCGTCCTGGTCGACGCCGCGATGGTCTCCTCCGATCCGCGCCTGCTGGCGGCCGGTGACGTCGCCGCGGCCGGCAACGCCGCCGCCGGACGGCGGCTGCGGGTCGAACATTGGGGCGAGGCACTGGCGATGGGCGAGGTCGCCGGCCGCTCCATGGCCGGCGTCGCGGCGAGCTGGGATCAGGTGCCCGGGTTCTGGTCGACGATCGGCGCGCGGACGCTGAAGTACGCCGGCTGGGGCGACGGTTGGGAGGAGGTCAGCTTCCGCGAGCGGCCAGATGGCTCCTTCGTCGCCCGCTATGGCCGTGACGGCGAGCTGGTCGGGGTGCTCGCCCACGAAGACGACGCCGCCTACGAGGAGGGCAAAGCGGCGATCGAGGCGCGGGCGCCGTGGAGCTGACCGCGTCACGCCTGCCGCCGGGGCCCCTGGGGCCTCCGGCCGCGGAGCTGCTCGCCGCGGTCGTCGTCCCGGCGCGCGACGAGCAGGCTCGGATCGGCGCCTGCCTCGATGCCCTCGCCGTCCAGGAGGGAGTCGGACCCGAGCAGTTCGAGGTGATCGTTGTCCTCGATGCCTGCGCCGACGGGACCGCGGTGGCGGTCGCGGCCGCCTCCGAGCGCTGGCCGCGGCTCACGGTCCACACGGTCGCCGGCCCCGGCCGCGGCGCCGGGCCGGCGCGAGCGACCGGGATGGACATCGCCTGCGCCCGGTTGGAGTCGGTCGGCGCCGCCAGGGGCCTGCTCGCCAGCACCGACGCCGACACCCGCGTCGCTCCTGACTGGCTGCGGCGGCAGCTCGATGCGCTTGCCGCCGGAGCCGAGGCGGTCGGCGGCGAGATCGTCCTCGACCCGGCCGAAGCCGCCGAGCTGCCGGCGGCGGCGCTCGAGCGGCGCCGGGCCGACCTCCGCGAGCGCGCCCGCACCGCCGCCGGCCGGGGCCCGGCCGAGCACGCCCACTTCTCCGGCGCCTCGCTGGCGGTGACGCCCGGCGTCTACCGCCGGGTGGGCGGGATCCGGTGGCTGGCGGCGCTGGAGGACCAGGAGCTCGAGGATCGCCTGGCCGCCGCCGGCGTCGCGATCCACCGCCTGCGCTCGGTGCGGGCGACGACGGCGGCGCGGACCGACGGCCGTGCCGAGCGCGGCCTCGCCCGCGACCTCGAGCTGGCTCACTGGCTCGAGACCCGCCGCTACCGCGGCGCCGACTTCCGGCTCGGCGAGCTGCTCGCCGCCAAGCGGGGCGCGATCGCGGCGATCCTGCCGGCGCGGGAATGCGCGGCGACGGTCGGGCCGACGGTGGCGGCGCTGGCGCCGCTGCGCGAGGTCGGCCTGCTCGACCGCCTGCTGGTCGTCGACGCCGACTCGGCCGACGGCACCGCCGCGCTCGCCGCCGCGGCGGGCGCCGAGGTCGTCTCCGAGAGCGCTCTGTGCCCCGAGCTGGGGCCGGCCCTGGGCAAGGGGGACGCGATGTGGCGGGCGGCGGCAACGGTCGAGGCCGAGGTGCTCGTCTTCCTCGACGCCGATTCCACCGACTTCGGGCCGGGCTTCCTCAGCGGCCTGCTGGGGCCGTTGCTGCTCGCGGCGGAGGTGTCTCTGGTCAAGGCCGCCTTCGCCCGCCCCCTGGCCCTCGGCCACGCCCCCCGGGACGGCGAGGGCGGCCGGGTCACCGAGCTGGTCGCCCGGCCCCTGCTCAACCTGCACTTCCCGCCGCTCGCCGGCTTCTCCCAGCCGCTCGCCGGCGAGGTCGCGGTCCGCCGCGATCTCTTCTCGCAGCTGGCGGTGCCGGTCGGCTATGGCGTCGAGATCGCGATGCTGATCGATGCCCTGCGGATCGCCGGGCTCGGGGCCCTGGCCGAGGTCGACCTCGGCAGCCGCCAGAACTCTCACCAGCCGCTGCGGGCGCTGAGCCGGATGGCGGCCGAGGTGATGGTCGCGGTCGAGCGGCGCAGCGGCGCCCCGCCGCGACCCGACTCGCCGCCGCTGCGGCCGCGCCCCGACGAGGGCCTCGAGGTCTGGCGGCTGCGCTGCGAGGAACGGCCGCCGCTGGCCGCCGCCTCGCCCGCCCCGCGCCGGGGGTGAGCCCGGGGCGCGGCCGTGCTCCGCTCAGCCGGCGAGCAGCTGCTTGCCCTGCTCGGCGCCCTGCGATCCATTTGCCCACCCCACCACCGCGTCGCGGTTCCTTATGGACGCTGGGCGTC
>JAXLTA010000037.1:0-5455 GCA_046330305.1 Solirubrobacterales bacterium
AAAGCTGTCGGCGGCGCCGGGGGCCACGTCGATCACGAACTCCGGTCTCCCCCAGCGCTCGTACTGGTCGGCGTCGATCAGGAAGGGAGCGCCGCCGATCTCGCCGAGCTCGAGGTCGCCCGGCCCGGGCGGCAGCTCGTCGGCGAGCAGGCACATCGGGACGGAGCCGTCGCAGCAGCCGCCGGAGTGGTGGAAGACGATCGAGCCGTGCTTCTCGCGAAGCCGCTCGATCGTCTCCACCGCGGCGGGAGTAGCCGAGACGGAGGGCATCTCCGGGGCCGGGTCCGGCACTAGAAGAAGCCCATCGCCTTCTTGTCGTAGCTGACCAGCAGGCACTTCGTCTGCGAGTAGTGGTCGAGCATCATCCGGTGGTTCTCGCGCCCGACGCCGGAGATCTTGTAGCCCCCGAAGGCCGCGTGGGCCGGGTACTGGTGGTAGCAATTGGTCCAGACCCGGCCGGCCTGGATCTTGCGGCCCATGCGGAAGGCGCGCTCGTTGTCACGGGTCCAGACGCCGGCGCCGAGCCCGTAGAGGGTGTCGTTGGCGATCGCCAGCGCCTCGTCGTCGTCCTTGAAGGTGGTGACCGAGACGACCGGGCCGAAGATCTCCTCCTGGAAGACCCGCATGTCGTTGGTCCCCTTGAGGACGGTCGGCTCGAAGTAGTAGCCGCCGTCCAGCTCGCTCGGCAGGTCCTGCGGGCGGTGGCCGCCGGCCAGCACCTCGGCCCCCTCTTCGCGCCCGATCTTGACGTAGCCCTCGATCTTCTCGAGCTGGGCACGGGAGACCTGCGGGCCGATCATCGTCGCCTGGTCGAGGGGGTGCCCCTGCTTGATCGCGGCGACGCGGGCCAGGACCCGCTCGATGAACTCGTCGTAGATCGACTCCTGGATCAGCGCCCGCGAGGGGCAGGTGCAGACCTCGCCCTTGTTGAAGGCGTAGAGGACGAAGCCCTCGATCGCCTTGTCGAGGAAGTCGTCGTCGGCCGCCATCACGTCGTCGAAGAACAGGTTCGGCGACTTGCCGCCGAGCTCGGTCGTCGAGGGGATGATGTTCTGCGCCGCGTACTGCATGATCAGCCGCCCGGTCACGGTCTCGCCGGTGAAGGCGATCTTGGCGATCCGCTTGTTGGAGGCGAGGGCGCGGCCGATCTCGGCCCCGGGCCCGTTGACGACGTTGAGAACGCCCGGCGGGACCTTGTCGCCGAGCACCTCCATCAGCTTCAGGATCGACCACGGCGTCGGGCTCGCCGGCTTGACCACCGTGCAATTGCCGGCGGCGAGCGCCGGGGCGATCTTCCAGGCCGCCATCAGCAGCGGGAAGTTGAAGGGGATGATCTGGCCGACGACGCCGAGCGGCTCATGGAAGTGGTAGGCGTAGGTCTGGGAGTCGATCTCCGAGATCCGGCCCTCCTCGGCGCGGGCGGCGCCGGCGAAGTAGCGCAGGTGGTCGATCACCAGCGGGATGTCGGCGGCGAGGGTCTCGCGCACCGGCTTGCCGTTCTCCCACGACTCGGCGATCGCCAGCATCTCGAGGTTCTCCTCGACGGCGTCCGCCATCCCCTCGAGGACCATCGCCCGTTCGGCGGGCGAGGACTCGCCCCAGGCGTCCTTCGCGGCGTGGGCGGCGTCGAGCGCCGTCTCGATGTCGGCCGGAGTCGAATCCGGCACCGCGGTGAACACCGCGCCGGTCGCCGGGGTCGGGTTCTCGCGGTAGGCGCCGCCCTCGGGCGCGACCCACTCGCCGCCGATGAAGTTCTCGTAGCGATCCTTGACCTCCACCGGGCTGTCCGCGTCGCCCGGGGCGGCGAAAGGCCGCTGCTGCTCGATCGTTGCCATTCTCTCTCTCCAGTCCTCGCTCGTTCCGGCTGCCTGCAAACCTCCAAGCCATTGCAGCGCGACCGCGGCCCGGCGCCATCCGTGCAGGAGCGCAGCCCGACGGTCGGGATTCCCCCGAGCCGGGCGCTGGCGGCGCCGTTACCGTTGGCGCGGTGACCGCGGGAGCGCCGACGATCCGGGCCGAGGGGCTGAGCAAGCGCTACGGCGAGACGCTGGCGCTGGACTCGCTGGAGCTGGCGATCGAGCCGGGCGAGGTCTACGGCTACCTGGGGCCGAACGGGGCCGGCAAGACGACGACGATCCGGCTCCTCCTGGGGCTGCACCGACCGACCGCCGGGCGGGCCGAGCTGTTCGGGATCGACGCCTGGGCCGACCCGGTCGCGGCCCACCGCCGCGTCGCCTACGTCGCCGGCGAGCCGTTCCTCTGGCCGGCGCTGACCAGCGCCGAGACCTTCGAGTTCCTCGCCAAGGTGCGCGGCGGCACCGACGCCGCCTACCGGGACGAGCTGGTCGAGCGTTTCAAGCTCGACGTCGACAAGAAGGTGCGGGCGCTCTCGAAGGGCAACCGGCAGAAGGTGCAGCTGATCGCGGCGCTGGCCAGCCGGGCCGATCTCCTGGTCCTCGACGAGCCGACCTCCGGGCTCGACCCGCTGATGGAGGTCGCCTTCCGCGAAAGCGTCGCCGAGGCCAAGCGCCGGGAGCAGACCGTGTTCCTCTCCTCCCACATCCTCAGCGAGGTCGAGGCGCTCTGCGACCGGGTCGGGATCCTGAGTGGCGGACGCCTGGTCGACGAGGGCACCCTCGACCAGCTGCGCCACCTCTCCGCCCACACCGTCGAGGTCGGCTTCGCCGGGCCGGCGCCGGAGCTGCCGCCGCTGGCGGGCGTGCGGGTCGTCCGCTCGGGCGAGAACGCGCTGCGCTGCGAGGTGAGCGGGCCGCTGCAGCCGCTCCTGGCGGCGCTGGCCGAGCTGCCGGTGGCCACCCTGACCAGCCGCGAGCCATCGCTGGAGGAGATCTTTCTCCACCACTACGACCACGCCGGCGGCGGGCGGTGAGCGCCGCCGCGGCCGCGATCGCGCGCCGCGCCTGGGGGGACGGGCGCACCCGCACCCTCTCCTTCGCGCTCTTCTTCGGCCTCGTCGCCTATGTGCAGGTCGTCGGCTACGAACACAGCTATCCCACCGCCGTCGAGCGGCTGCAGTTCGCGGCGAGCTTCGGCGACAACAAGGCGATCCGGCTCTTCTACGGGGTGCCGCACGACCTCGTCTCGGTCGGCGGCTACGCGGCCTGGCGGGTCGGCGGCGTGCTCTCGCTGTTCGCCGCGATCTGGGGGATCTTCGCCGCCGTGCGGGCGCAGCGGGCCGAGGAGGACGACGGCCGCGCCGAGCTCGTCCTCGCCGGAGCGGTCGGGCGGCGCCTGGTCTTCTGGGCGGCGCTGGGCGGGGTAGGCGCCGGCGCCTTCCTGCTCTGGCTGGCCAGCTGGGCGGGGCTGGCGGCGGGCGGGCTGGCGGCGGGCGGGACCGCCTACCTGGCGCTCGAGGTCGCCGCGGTCGCCGCCTTCTTCGTCGGGGTCGGCTCGCTCGCCAGCCAGCTGGCGCCGACCCGGCGGCTGGCGCTGGGCCTGGGAACGGCGGCCTTCGCGGTCGCCTTCGCGCTGCGAATCGCCGCCGACACGGCGGGCTCGCTGGAATGGCTGCGCTGGGCGACGCCGCTGGGCTGGGCGGAGGAACTGCGCCCGTTCACGGGCGCCCAGCCGGTGGTGCTGGCGCTGTTCGCGGCGGCGACGGCGGCGCTGCTGGCGGTCAGCGAGGGGATCGCCCGCCGGCGCGACGTCGGCACCGGCATCCTCGCCGGCACGGACAGCGCCGCGCCGCGACACCGCGGGCTCGGCTCGCCGACGGCGCTGGCCCTGCGCAGCGAGCGCGGCCTGCTGGTCGGATGGTTCGCCGGCATCGGCGTCTACGCGCTTCTGATCGGACTGCTGGCCGACACCTTCACGCCGGAGAACCTCTCCCAGAGCCTGCGCGAAGAGCTGCAGAAGCTGGGCGGGGCCTCGATCATCACCCCGCGCGGGGCGGTCGGCTTCTACTTCCTCTTCTTCGCCTTCGCGATCAGCCTCTTCGCCTGTGCCCAGATCTCCGCGGCCCGCCACGAGGAAGCCGACTCGCGGCTGGAGACCCTGTTCGCGCTGCCGCTCGCCCGGATCGGCTGGCTCGGCGGCCGGCTGGCGCTGGCGGCCGCCGGCGCCGTCGCGCTGGCCATCTTCGCGGCGCTTGTCGCCTGGGCGGGAGCGGCGACGCAGGCGGCCGGGATCGGGATCGGCGAAGCGCTCGAAGCCGGCCTCAACACCCTGCCCTCCTCTTTGCTTTTCCTCGGCCTGGCGGCGCTCGCCTTCGCCCTCGTGCCCCGCGCCGCCGCCGGCGTCGCCTACGGCCTCGTCTCCGTCGCCTTCTGCTGGTACCTGTTCGGGGCACTGCTCGGGGCCCCGCAGTGGACCCTCGACCTCTCCCCCTTCCAGCACGTCGCGCCGGTCCCCGCCCAGCCCTGGAAGACCGGCGCGGCCCTGGCGATGCTCGCGATCGGCGCCGCCACTGCGGCCGCCGCCCTGGCTCTCTTCCGCCGCCGCGACGTCCTCGGCGCCTAGCTCCGCCCGCTCCTCATGACCTTTTTCGCCCACAGGGCGAAAAAGGTCATGAGGAGGCCGGGGGTTGGCGGCGGAGCGCCAGGTTCTCGCTGACTTCGGCGATCACCCGACGCGGCTCGTGCTTCAGCCGCACGTCGGTAATCCGGATCGCCGCGATGCCGCGGCGCAGGAGAGTGGCCTCGCGGACGCGATCGGTCTCGAACGAGGTCGGGTCCCCGTGGGTGGCATAGGAGTCGAGTTCGACCACGAACGCCTCCGGTTCCCAATAGGCGTCGACCTCGATGCCGTGGACGACGTGGTTCATCGCCGGCTCGGGCAGCCCGGCGCGGCGGACGAGGGCGCGGAAGCGGCGCTCGAGCTCGGAGCGGGTCACGGTTTCGTCGGGTCGGTGGGCGCGGAGGACGCGGCGCAGGCGGCCGCTGCCGGGGTGGTGGCCGTAGCGCTCGAGGACCCCGTCGAGCAGCCGCAGGTCGAAGAGCCTGAGCTCTTCGGATCGTCGAATCATCCGCTGCACCCGGCGGTCGTTCGAGGTTGCCGCCATGTCGAGCACGGTCCGGGCCCAGGCGGTGACCGGGATGCCGTCCCGCGCCGCCCGGTCGGGGGTCGGCAGCTCCGCGACGTGGAGCCTGAATTCGCGTCGATGGCGGCGGGAGGAGGGAACCGTGACCGCGATCCGCGAGGGCGAGCGGCCGGTCAGGCCCCAGAGCCAGGCGGCGGAGGCGTGGCTCGCCAGCGCCGGGCGCGCGGCGAGCACCGCCGCCATGCAGTGCCCGTGCCAGGTCAGCGGCTCGTGCCCGACCGCGTACACACCGCGGTGGATCCTTCGCAGCCGCCGCACCCGGTTCGCCTTCGAGGCCGAGTTTCTCCCGTAGCCGATCCGCGCCAGTTGACGGGTCGAGACCACCCCATGCTGCCGACTCGCCAGCTCGAAAAGCGGCCGGTGCCGTCCCTCCTCATGACCTTTGTCACCCACAGG
>JAXLTA010000038.1:0-4898 GCA_046330305.1 Solirubrobacterales bacterium
CGCTACTGGCACCCCGAGGAGTTCGCGGCGCTCGAGCGGGAAGCCTACGCGCTTGGCTTTGAGTCGGTGGCGGCGGGGCCGCTGGTGCGCTCCAGCTACCACGCCGATCAGAACCTGCCCGAGAGCCACCGGGCCCCGAGCCTCCTGGCCTAGGCTCGACAGGGCTGGCGGGTCAGCCTTCTTCTTCGCTTTCTTCGGCGGCTTCTTCGCCTTCGGCGCTGAGGTGCGGCCGCAGCTCCTGGCCGAGGCTTTCGACCAGCTGTTCGTATTCGCCGGGGCAGGCTTCCAGCCGGTCGGCGGGGAGCAATTCGAGTTCGGCGACTTCTTCGAAGGACTGTTCGCTGGAGCCGGCGACCCAGCACAGCACCGCGTAGGCGCGCTGCAGGTCGAGCGAGTGCGAGTCGGCGTATTCGACCAGCGCCGGCGGGCTCTGCCGGTCGGAGAAGGCCGCCCAGAAGAAGGCGGCGTCGGCGGCGTAGGTGGCGCCTTCGGGGGCGTTGAGAAGGACGTAGGCGGCGATCGAGTCGGCGGCGTCCTCCTCTTTGCCGAGGACCGGGAGGTTGAAGTTAGCGATCAGCGCGTGCGCGAACTCGTGCGCGAGGATGAAGCTGTTGACGGCGCCGATCCGTTCGCCGATTTCTTCTTCGCTCTCTTCCGGGTAGGTCTTTTCGACGACTTCGATGATCAGGGTGGCGAATTCGTAGGGCAGCGTGATCGAGTTGTCTTCGGGGTTGTAGAAGGGGCCGCTGCCGAAGCCGTTGACGCCGCGCACCAGCAGCGGGTTGGGCAGTTCGAAGGCTTCGGCGAGCGAGCTGGCGAGTTCTTCGGTTTCGCTGGCTTCGAGGATTTCGCGGCCGATCGCGTCGGATTCGCTTTCAGGTTCTTCCCAGACGAATTCGACTTCGCCGGGCGTGGTGGCGACTTCGGCGGCGCCCTTTTCGCCGCTCGTTTCGGCGCCGGTGTCGGCCGAGGATTCTGAGGAGGAGGAGCCCGAGCCCCCGCAGCCGCTCAGCAGCGTCAGCGCGGCGAGCAGCAGCAACCCCAGGAGGGCGAGGCCGACGCGGGGCGAGCGGCGAACGGACGGCACCGGCCCACCTTACCCGGCTCGCAGGACAGCGGCGCGGTCCGGCTGGGACGACCGCATGTTGGCGCCGTCCCAGCCGGTGCGACGATCGAGCCCGGCGGCGCCCCGGCGGAGGCCGCCCGCGCCGCGCTCGGCGACCGCCACCGCCCCGGGATCGAGCAGCGCGCGGCGCGATTCTGAGCGCCTACAATCGGGCGCAGGGGGCCATAGCTCAGTTGGCAGAGCGCGTGCTTTGCAAGCACGAGGTCGCCGGTTCGATCCCGGCTGGCTCCACTTCAGCGGACGACGGCCCGCTTGTACTTGGCCACCGAGAGGAAGGCGAAGACGACGGCGATGCCAAGCGACCAGGCGACCGCGCCCCAGACGTTGTTGCCGGCCGGGGCGCCGAGGAAGAGGGCGCGCATCGCGTTGACGACGATCGTGAACGGGTTGACTTCGGCGAAGGCCTGCAGCGCCGCCGGCATCGAGTCGACCGGGACGAAGGCCGAGGAGACGAAGGTCAGCGGGAAGATCACGATGAAGCCGAGCGACTGGGCGGCCTCGGGGGATGACGAGGTCAGGCCGATGAAGGCGAAGACCCACGAGAAGGCGTGCCCGAAGAGCAGGAGGAGGAGGAGCCCGGCGATGATTTCCGGCAGGTCGGTGCCGAACCCGAAGCCGACGATCACGCCGACGACCAGCATCACCGTGATCGAGATCGAGTTGGTGCAGACGTCGGCCAGGGTGCGCCCGGCGAGCACCGCCGAGCGCGACATCGGCAGCGAGCGGAACCGGTCGACGAGGCCCTTGCGCAGGTCCTCGGAGAGGCCGAGGGCGGTGACGAACCCGCCGAAGGACATCGTCTGGACGAGGATGCCCGGGATCAGGAAGTCGATGTAGTCGTACCCCGGGGTCGAGATCGCGCCGCCGAAGACGTAGGCGAAGAGCAGCACGAACATGATCGGCTGGACGGTGAAGGAGAGCAGCAGGTCGGGCGCCCGCGGGATCCGCAGCAGGCTCCGTTTCGCCAGCACCAGGGTGTCGGAGAGCGAGTCGGGCAGGCTCATCGCTCCTCCTCCTCGCCCTCGGCCTCGGCGGCGTGCCCGGTCAGCTCGAGGAAGACGTCGTCGAGGGTCGGCCGCCGCAGGGCGATGTCGTCGATCCCGATCCCCGCTCCGTCCAGCAGCCGCACGGCCTCGGCGATCGCGCCGCGGCGCTCGCGCACGGCGACGTGCAGGGTGCCGTCGGCGACCTCCGGGGTCGCGGCGGCGAGCGGCGCCAGCGCCGCACTCGCGGCGGCGGCCTCTCCCTCGGTTTCGAGGGTGACGTCGAGGCGCTCGCCGCCGAGCTGGTCCTTGAGCTCGTCGGAGCTGCCTTCCGCGATCACCCGGCCGTGGTCGATCACCGCGATGCGGTCGGCCAGCCGGTCGGCCTCGTCGAGGTACTGGGTGGTGAGCAGCACCGTGGTGCCGCGCGCGACCCGCGCTTCGATCGTCTCCCACAGCGCCAGCCGGCTGCGCGGGTCCAGGCCCGTGGTCGGCTCGTCGAGGAACAGCACCGGCGGCCGGGCGACCAGCGCCGCGGCGAGGTCGAGCCGGCGCCGCATCCCGCCCGAGTAGGTGCGGACCAGGCGGTCGGCGGCCTCGGTCAGGTCGAAGTTGTCGAGCAGCTCGGCGGCGCGGGAGCGGGGCTCGCCCTTGGGCAGGTGGTAGAGGCGGCCGACCATCTCCAGGTTCTCGGCGCCGGTCAGGTTCTCGTCGACCGCGGCGTACTGGCCGGCGAGCCCGATCCGGCTGCGCAGCGGGGTGGCCTCGCGCGCGACGTCGAGGCCGGCGACCCGGGCGCTGCCGCCGTCGGCCGGCAGCAGCGTGGCGAGGATGCGAACCGCGGTCGTCTTGCCGGCCCCGTTGGGCCCGAGCAGGCCGAGCACGGTGCCGGCGGGGACCCGCAGGTCGACGCCGTCGAGCGCCACCACCTTGCCGTAGGCCTTGCGCAGCCCCTCCGCCTCGATCGCCAGTCCCGTTGCCATCGCTGCAAACTAACGAGCGGCAACGGCGAGCGGATCAGTCGTCGAAGTCGAAGTCCTTCGGCGGGCGCTGCTCGAACCAGAGGTCGTCGTCGTCCGGCGATTCCTCAAGGAACTGGGGGGTGTCTTCGAGCACGTCCTCGTGGCCGGTGTCGGGCTCGAAGGTGTCGTGCTCGCCGCTCTCCTCCTCGGCATCCTCGTACTCGCCGCCGCCGCCCTCCTCGGCCTCGCCCTCGAAGTCGTAGATCGCGGTCGGCTCTTCGACCCGCGGCGACGGCGGCGGGGTGGCCGGCTCGGCCGCGGCGGGGGGCGGCGGCTCCGGCAGGGGCTCCTCGCGCAGCGGCTCGTGCTCGGGAAGCGCCTCGTGCTCCTCGGTGACCGGCGCCTCCAGCGCCTGGTTCAGCTCGTCGGAGAGGCGCTGCTCGGAGAAGAAGTCGTCCTCCTCGTATTCCTCGGAGCCGGCCTCGTCGGCGAGCTCGAGTTCCTCGGAGGGAGGCTGGGCGGGCGGCGGCGCCGCCTCGGCGGGCGGCTCCTGCGCCTGCAGCTCGGCCTCGACGTCGAAGAACTGGGTTGGCTGGTCGCCGATCACCTCGCGCTCCTCGGTCGAGGGGCCGGCGTCGAGCGGCTCTGGCGCTCCGCCCTCCGGCTCGGGCGCGGCCTCCGGCGGCGGCGCGGCGGTCTCCGGCTCGGGTGCCGCGGCCTCCGGCGGCGGCGTCGGCGCCTCGGCTTCCACGGGCGGCGGCGTCGGCGCCTCGTCCGGCGCGGGCGGCGCCTCGGGCGCCGGCACGGCCTCGTGCTCCATCGCCGGCGCCTCCTCGACCGCGGGCGCCTCGGCGGCCGGCGGCTCCCCGCCCTCGGCGGCCGCCGGCTCCCCGCCCTCGGCCGCGGGCGCCTCGGAGGGCGGCTCGGCCGCGGGCACGCTGGCATCCTCGATCGGGAAGGACGGCGGCTCCTGCAGGTCGGCCAGGTTCGGCATCCGGCGGCCGCCCTCGCCCTCGGGGGCGGCCTCGGCGACCTCGCCGGCGGCCGGGCCGAGGAACTCGGTCGGCGCCTCGGCGAACGGAGCGCCCTGCTCGTCGGGTCGGCCGGGCGGGCCGAACGCCTCGTCCTCGAGGCGTTTCAGCTCAGCCTCGTCCGCGCCGTGCGCGCGCTTCAGCTCGAGATGTTCGCGAATTGCGTCGTCGAGAATGCTCATGCTCGCCAATCCCGGGACAGGCTGCCAAAGACTATGCGGTTACCCGCGCTCTTGCGAGCGTGTGGGAGCAACTTCCCAGCCGGATCAGGCAGCGGCGGCGGCGGACCGCTCGAGCAGCGCCACCGGCCACTCGCCCATGCGGATACGGGCGAACGGCACCGGCGCCCCGAGCTCGCGGCCGTCGAGCGGCGAGGCCGCCGCGGCGCCGCCAGCTCGAACCAGCGGCGCACCTCCGCCCGCCCCTTCGTCGCGATCCCGGCCAAGCCCTCGCTGACCAGGTTCAGATTGAGAGACCGCCGTCGATCGAGATCGTCGTTCCCGTGACCGCAGCCCCTGCGGGGCCGCAGAGCCAGGCGATGCCGGCGGCGACCTCGGCGATCACGCCAGCGTTGGCGACGATCGCCTCGAGCTCCCCCCACTCCTCGGCGCGTGCGACAGCGGCGGCCATTGCCGCCGCGTCGGTCACATCGGCCGATTCCGGCCTGACCCGCTCCTCGCCGGCCGCCTCATTGACGTCAACAACCACCTGGTCGAGCTCGGACACGCCGGCCATCACGTAGGGGAGCCGCGGGTCATCCCCGCCGCGGTCGACGGCGATCAGGCGCCAGCCGTCT
>JAXLTA010000039.1:0-3609 GCA_046330305.1 Solirubrobacterales bacterium
GCGAGCTCGGCAACGACCTGATCGGGACCGCCGACGAGACGCTGATCGCCACCGGCCTCGCCGAGGGCGACGCGGAGATCACGGTCTCGGTCGTCGCATCCCCCGCGGACGACTTCCCGCTGCCCGAGCCCCCGCTCGAGGACGGGTTGGACGCCGAGCTCGAGCCGCAGCTGGAGCTCGAGGCCGCCCTGCCGGAGCCGACCGCCGCCGAACTGCCGATCTTCGACCACGAGGAGGAGTCCGAGATGCAGGAAACCCGGATCATGGAGCCGATCCCGGCCGAAGACGAGATCAAGATCACGGCGACGCCGTGGCTCGACGAGATCGCCGACGCCCGCCCCGGCGACTCGCTCGAGTGGCCGGCGCCGCCGAGCGATCGCGACATCCAGCACCGCGAGCGGATCGACACCCCGCGGGTCCGCCACCTCTTCCCGGTCCCGGACTCCGACTGGGAGGTCTCGCACCTGGAGTTCGAATACGACCGCAACGCCGGCCGGCCCTGACGGCTCCTGGCCGGCGCATCTCGGCGTCCTCGCTCGTCACGTGCAGAGCACGCTCCTCGCTGCGTCCTTGAGCTGCTTGGCCAGGAGCCGTCAGGGCCGGCCGGTCGCAGCCAGGGCCTGCCGCAGGTCGGCTCGTACTGCGGCAGGGCGCTCGTCCAGCTGGGCGCCGGTGCAGCGGCGGACCGCGTAGCCGGCCCGGCGGAGCTCGAGCTCCGCCGGTGGTCCTCCCCCTCGCGGTGGGGGCCTAGGCGCGGCCAGCGGCCATCGCCACACGCTCCTCGCCGGTTGCGAACAGGTAGCGGTTGATCTGCGCCAGCCCGGCGAGGTCGTGGACGTCCTCGTCCAGGTAGGGGACGCGGATGACGCCGCGGGTGCGCAGCTCGCGCGCCAGGTGCTCGATGTTGCGGGCGTCGCGCTCGGCCAGAGCCTGGTAGTCGGCGAAGTTGGCGGCGACGCGCCGGCCGAGGTCCTCGTCGCCGAGGCGCTCGGCGAGCATCGCCGGCAGGTCCTCCCGCTTGGCGCCGCGCAGCTTCTCCGCCGGGTAGTGGACCTTGTTGACGATGACGCCGCCGAACGGCAGTTTCGCCTCGACCAGCTTGCGATGGAAGTAGACCGCCTCGTCGACCGGCTCCCCCTGCGGGCCGCAGACGACGAGGAAGCAGGTGCCCGGGTCGGCGAGCAGCTTGCTGACCCGTTTGGCCCGCGCCTGGAAGCCGTCGACCATGCCGCTGAAGGCGTTGAAGAACTCGGCGAGGTCGGCGATCAGGTCGAAGCCGACGATCCGCTTGAAGACGCTGAGCGCGACCGAGGCGCCGCGGCCGGCGACCTTGGCCGCCAGCCCGGTCGGCTTCATGAAGACGCGCAGCGATTTGCCTTCGATGAACTGGGTGAGCCGCTTCGGGGCGTCGAGGAAGTCGAGCGCGTTGCGGGTCGGCGGCGTGTCGAGGACGAGCAGGTCGAAGTCGCCTTCGGTGTGCAGCTCGAACAGCTTCTCCATCGCCATGTACTCCTGCGAGCCCGCCAGCGCGCCCGAGATCTGCTGGTAGATCCGGTTTTCGAGGACGCGGTCGCGCGACTCCTCGTCGGGCGCCTGGCGCGCGATCAGCTCGTCGAAGGTCTGCTTGGGGTCGAGCATCATCGCCCACAGCTCGCCGTCCATCTCGACCCCCTGGGCGGCGAACAGCGCCGGGTCGACCCGGCGCGCCTCGTTGCCGAGCTCCTTCATGCCGAGCGAGTCGGCGAGCCGCTTCGCCGGATCGATCGTCAGCACGCAGACCTTCAGCCCGCGGGCCGCCATGCCGCTGGCGATCGCCGCCGAGGTGGTCGTCTTGCCGACGCCGCCGGAGCCGGCGCAGATGCAGATCGACTTGCCTTCCAGCACCTCGTCGAGGGTCGGCATCAGGTCAGCCTCCGCGAGAGCCGCCGCGCCGCCTCGACCCCGAGCTCGGGCTCGAACAGGAAGGGGAGCGTCTTGACCGGCGCCTCGACCCGCCGCCGCAGCCGCGCCAGCTGCGCCCGCTGCGAGCGGGCCCGTCCGAACTCCGAGAGCGCCGCCCGCGCCGCCGCCCGCCCGGCGCCGTCCTCCTCCGTCGCCAGGCGCGCCAGCTTCTCGGCCTCGTGCGTCGAGAAGCGCTCGGGATAGAGGCCGTTGAGGTAGACGCGGTCGACGGCGACGCCGACCTCGTCGCGCAGGTCGCGCTCCAGCGCCGCCGACTCGTTGACCGGCATCTCCTCCGGCAGGGCGACGATCGCGGTGCCGGTGTGATCGTGGTCCTTGATGAAGCGGTCGAGCGTCTGCGCCTGCGAGTGGATCGGGCCGACGCGGGCGATCGAGGCGAAGGTGCGCGGCGTCTGCAGGAAGCCGACGCCGTGGCCGGTGGCCGGCGCGTCGACGATCACCAGGTCGTACTTGCGGCCGGACTTGACCTTGCGGTCGAGCTGGGCGAGCTCCCAGATCTTGCCGATCGTGACCAGCTCCTTGAGGCCCGGCGTCGCCGCCGCGAGGTAGTTGAAGATGCGGCTGCGGAACAGCATGTCGCGCATCGCCCGCACCTTGAGCTGGAGCAGCACGTACTCGCGCATCGACTCGTCGGGGTCGATCGAGATCGACCACAGGTTCTCCTCCATCTCGACCTCGTGGAAGCCGACCTCGGCGTGGTCGAACATGCGCGAGGCGTTCTCCTGCGAGGAGACCTCGCAGACGATCGTCCGCTTCCCCTCGGCGGCGGCCCGCAGGCCGAGCGCGACCGCGACCGTCGTCTTGCCGACGCCGCCCTTGCCGGTGACGATCACGAGTCGCTTGTCGAGGAGGTCGGGAATCGGGCAATTCCTAGCAATTTCGGCAGCGGGCAGGAAAAGCGGCCCGCCATCCGAATATCCGCGCAATGGGATTTCTAAGCCGAAAGAAGCCAAAGCCCGCGCCCGTCGCCGTCGAGGAGTCGCACCCGATCGACGAAGACCTGCAGCGGATGGAAGAACTCGTTCCGCGTCAGGACGAGGGCTCGCGGTCCGCGGGTCCTGCCGCCGAGATGGACACGCCGTCCTCGCAGGCAGCGGACGAGGTGCCCCACCCGACGCCACCCGCCGGCGAGGCGTTCGAGGCCGACGCGAGCCGGCATGCGACAGCTGAAGCGGACGAGGACTACTCCGAGGCCGAGGCCGACGAGGGCGAGGTCGCGGTGGCCCGGATCAACGACGGGGTCGAGGTGCCCGAGCGGGTCACCGGGCCCGAGGCGCCCGCCGAGCGCCCGCCGGCGCAGCAGCTGGTCGAGGCCAAGCCCGAGGGCCCGGCGCGGATGAGGCCGTCGGACCTGATCGCGCCGAGCCGCGCCGACTTCGTCGTCGAGCAGGAGGCCGAGCCGCAGGCGCCGGTCAAGCACGCCGACGTGATCGCCTTCGCCAACCAGAAGGGCGGCGTCGCCAAGACGACGACGACGCTGAACCTCGCGGTCGCCCTGGCCGAGTCCGGCCACCGCGTCCTCTGCATCGACCTCGACCCGCAGGGCAACCTGACGATGAGCCAGGGGATCGATCCCGACAAGGTCGAGACGAGCCTCTACGACGTGCTGGTCAACGACGTGCCGATCTCCGAGATCATCGCCGAACG
>JAXLTA010000004.1:0-1606 GCA_046330305.1 Solirubrobacterales bacterium
AGGTCGGCGAGGTCTGCTCCCCCGGCCGCTGCCAGCACCGGACCGGCGCCGATCGCACCGCGGGGGTTGGTGGTGCGGCGCCAGAGCGCGGCCGCGCCCCCGGTCGCCAGGACGGTCGCCGCGGCCGCCACCGAAGCCCTGTCGGTTACCACGCCGTGACAGCGGTCCCCGTCACTCCAGAGGGCCATCGCGGATGTCCTTTCGAAGACCTCGATCCGCGGCTCGATCGCCACCATCGCCGCGAGCTTGGAGGTGATCTCGTGCCCCGTCTGACTGCCGCCGGCGTGGACGATGCGGCGGCTCGCGTGGCCACCCTCGAGCCCAAGCGCCAGACGGCCCTCCTGGTCGACATCGAAGGCGACTCCCCGCGCCTGGAGGTCGCGCACCACCTCCGGCGCCTCGTCGACCAGCACCCGTACGGCCGATCCCCGGCACAGCCCGCGTCCCGCGACGATCGTATCCGCGGCATGGCGGTCGGGCGAGTCGTCGGGCTCGAGCGCCGCCGCCAGCCCGCCCTGGGCCCAGAAGCTGGCGCTCTGGGAGAGCGGGGTACGGGAGACGAGGCAGACGGTCGCGCCCAGCTCGGCGGCCCGCAGAGCGGTCCAGAGGCCGGCGGCGCCGCCGCCGACGACGGCGACGTCGAACTCGGGAACTGCGGCTATCGCCCCTTCACCCCTCGGCGGATCGCCTCGAGCTGCTCTCGCAGCCAGGCGGCCGCCCCTTCGCGGGCCCGCGCCCGCTCGTCGGCGACCGCTCGCTCGGCCTCGGTGGCCCGGCGCTCGGCGGCGGCGATGCGCGTCTCGGCCGCCTCCGCCTGCGCTTCGATCTCACCCAGGCGATCCTCGGCGGCGGCGATCGCTCGCTCCTTGGCCTCGCGCTCGCGCTGGAGGTCTTCCTCGTGGCTCAGCTTCAGCTCCTGCAGGACCCGGTTCGCCTCGGCCCGGTCGCGCTCGAGGTCGGCCTCCAGGGCCTTGATCTCGGCCACGGCGCGCCGCTCCGCTTCGGTCGCCACATCCGCCGCCGCCCTCAGCCGACGTTGAGCCTCCTCGACCTGAGAGTCGATGCTCTCGCCGCTGGTGCCGCCCGCGCTCATGGGGCTCAATCTAATACCGGGGTGCGGGTGACGTCGCGGTAGGCCTCGATCACGCGCTCGGCCATTCGGGCCGCCGAAAGCGACGCGGCCCTCGCGGCCCCGGCGACCCTGGGGTCCGGCGCCTCGAGGTGGCGGCACGCCACGGCAGTCCAGGCGGCGACCTCGAAGGGAGCGCAGAGGCAGCCCCCGATTCCCCCAAGCGCGTAGGGGGCGATCCCGACCGGCGTCGCGAGGACCGGCACATCACAGGCCAGCGCCTCGACGGCGGCGAGCCCGAACCCCTCGTAGTCGGAGGTGACGATGACCGCGTTGGCGGCGTTGATCCAGAGCGGCATCCGCTCGGGCTCGATCGAACCGCCGGTCAGCAGCTCGGCACCGCAGGAGGCGGCGAGCTCGGCTGCACGGTCGTGGCGCTTCTCGGGCCGGGCCGGGTTGGCGGGGAAGAAGAGGAAGCGCCTGTCCGGATCGAGGCCGAGCGAGCGGCGCGCCTGCGTTCGCGCGACCGGGCCGAAG
>JAXLTA010000040.1:0-3499 GCA_046330305.1 Solirubrobacterales bacterium
GCTCCAACAAGCCCGAAATGAACCACTACTTCAACGACCAGGCGGCGCGCTTCTTCGCCCACTACCTGCAGGGCGCCCGCAAGCAGGGCCCGGCGCCCGGCGGCGTCACCGCCTTCACCACCACCTGCCCGCTGGCCGCCCCGGAAAACGCCCCGTTCCAGGCCAGGGGCTGGGGCAAGCTGACCCGCGGCAGCTTCGGCATCGGCGGCGGCAGCGGCGAATTCAGCTCGGCCGGCGGCAACGCCGCCCTCGCCCGCGCCTTCGGCCCGACCTTCGGCACCAGCGAAGCCTGCAAGGCGGTGCCGGTGACGCCGGAGCCGAACACGGTGACGCTGTCGCGCCAGGTCCAGCGCGGCTTCACGATGCTCGGCCTGCCGACGGTCAGCGCCAGGGTCTCCACCACCGGCCAGTACGGCCAGATCGACGCCCGCCTCTGGGACGTCTCCCCGGAAGGCACCCAGCTGCTCGTCACCCGCGGCGTCTACGCGCTGCGAAACGGCGAACGCGGGACGGTCGAATTCCAGCTCCACGGCAACGGCTACCACTTCGCCAAGGGCCACACCGTCCGGCTGCAGCTGCTGGGCCGCGACGCGCCCTATTACCAGCCGGGGAACTTCCCCTTCACGGTGCGCGTCTCCGACCTCGCGCTCAGCCTGCCGACCGTCCAGCGCCAACCGCGCTGAGCACCGCGGCCAGCGGCGAGCCGCCCGCCGCGGCTCCTCCGGTCAGGCGGCGAGCGGCTGCGCGTGCTCGGCGACCAGCGCCAGCACCTGGTCGGCGTACTTGCCGACGAAGGAGGGGCCGATGCCGCTGATCGCTTCGAGCTCGGCCTCGCTGGCGGGGCGGACGGCGGCGATCGCGCCCAGCGTCTTGTTGTGGGCGACGGTGAAGGCGGGCTTGCCCTCGGCGACGCCGAGGCGCCAGGCCTTCAGCGCCTCGAACAGGGGTGCGTCGGCGGGCGAGAGGTCCGGGGCCGGCGGCGCGGCGCGGCCGGCGCGGGCCGGCTTGCGGACCGCCACGGTGTCGGGGTCGGGCAGCCAGTCGAGCATGTCGCAGACGTCGCAGCAGCGCTCCAGCGGGGCGCCGGCGGTGCGGTCGGAGAAGTGGTCGAGCAGGGCGCGGCGGCGGCAGCTGGTGCCGTAGATGAAGGCCTTGATCGCGTGGTAGGCGCGCCAGCCGCGCTCATGGGCGATCGCCAGCTCGGGGTCGCCGGCGCGCTGTTCGTTGAAGCGGACGAGCCGCCCGAGGTCCATCTTCATCGCCAGCATCACCGCTCGCGCCGGCAGGCCGTCGCGGCCCGCCCGGCCGGCCTCCTGGTAGTAGGCCTCGACGCTGGTCGGGATCGTCACGTGCCAGACCGAGCGCACGTCGGGCTTGTCGACCCCCATCCCGAAGGCGTTGGTGGCGCAGATCACGCCGGTGTCGGTCGCCATGAACCGGGTCTGGATCGCGGTCCGCTGCTCGGGCTCGAGGCCGGCGTGGTAGGCGACGGCGGCGATCCCCGCCTCGCGCAGCTCGTCGGCCACCTCCTCGGTCTCCCTGCGGGTACCGCAGTAGACGATCGCCGGCCGGTTGGCCGGGTCGTTCAGCCCCGCCTCGAGCAGCGCCTGGCGCCGGGCCTTGCAGCCCTTGCCCTCGAGCGCGATGACGTCGAAGGAGAGGTTCGGCCGGTCGAAGCCGGAGCGCACCTGCAGCGGCTCGCGCATCCCGAAGCGGGAGGCGATCTCGGCCGCGACCGGTTTCGTCGCGGTCGCCGTGCAGGCCATCACCGTCGGCCGGCCGAGCCGCGCCGCGATCTCCGGCAGCCGCAGGTAGTCGGGCCGGAAGTCGTGCCCCCACTCGGAGACGCAGTGCGCCTCGTCGACCGCCAGCAGGTCGACCTCGCGCTCGCCGATCGCCTCGAGGAAGACCGGGGAGGCGAACCGCTCCGGCGCGCAGTAGACGATCCGCGCCTCGCCGCCGCGCACCCGCCGCAGCGCGTCCGCGACGTCCTCGGCCGCCATGTTCGAGGTCACCATCGCCACCTCGTGGCCCTGGGCGGTCAGCTTTTCCCACTGGTCCCGCATCAACGCGATCAGCGGGCTGACGACGATCGTCAGCTGCGCCGAGGCGAGCCCCGGCAGCTGGTAGCAGAGGCTCTTGCCGCCGCCGGTCGGCATCACGATCAGCGAGTCGCGCCCTTCCAGCGCCGCCACCACCGCCTCGCGCTGCCCGGGCCGCCAATCGGCGTACCCGAGCCCGTGCAGCAGCTCGTCGGCTCTGATCCCGGCATCGTCGGTCACGAGCCGTCCAGGCTAGGGGTTTGCCCGGCGGCCCGCCGCCCTAGGCCGATTCGCCGGTGACGATCGCCGCCGGCACCTGGCTCAGCTTCTCGGCCAGCGTGTCGATCGACTGGGCGAGGGCACGGGTGTCGGCCCTGGTCAGGTCGGTGTAGGGGACGAAGCCGTCGGCGGTTTCGTAGGGCTTCAGCGCCGCGAAGACGGCGCCGAAGTCGGCTTCGATCTCCCTCGCCAGCTTCGGATCGGGCCCGCTCAGCAGCGGCTCCACCGCTTCGAAGGCGACCTCGGAGCCTTCGACGTTGGCCTTGAAGTCGACCAGGTCGGTGTGGGAGTAGCGCTCCTCCTCGCCGGTGATCTTCGAGGCCGAGACCTCGCCGAGCAGCTCGTTGGCGCCGTTGGCGATCTGCACCGCCTGCAGGCTGACCCTGCCCACCTTCGCCTCGAGCTCCTCGACGTCGGCCAGCAGCTGCCTGGCGACCGCTGCCATGCCCCGCGCCGCGCCTTCCTCCCAGAGCGCCTTCTCGATCCGGTGGAAGCCTTCGAATTCGCTCGCGGCGACGTCGTTCTCGCGGGCGTCGATGCGGGGGTCGAGGTCGCCGAAGGACTCGGCGACCGGCTCGATCCGCTCGTACGGGATCCGCGCCGCGGCGTAGAGCGACCTGGCCCGGGCGAGGTCGCCGGCGAGGACGGCGGCGACGAACGGCCTGGTCGCGGCGGTCAGCTCGGCGGTGTTCTGCTCGAGGTAGCCGCGGTAGGCGGCGATCGCCCGCGCGACCGCCGGGCTGTCCTTCGTCTCGAGCCTGCCGGTGACCGTCAGGGTGCCGTCTTCCTGGCGCCCCCCGTTGCAGCGGATCGTGTATTCGCCCTCCTCGAGGGTCAGTGAGAAGCTGCCGGGCAGGCCTTCGACCAGGTTCTCCTTCTCGCCGAGGATCGTTTCGCCATCGAGGACCTCGAGCTCGGTCACCGAGCTGCTCGCCCCTTCGGCTTCGAAGGTGATCGGGCCGGCGGGCGCTTCGGCGTCGTGGGGGTCGCAGCCCTCGTCGGTGATCCTGAAGCTGAGGCTGGTGGCGCCGGCGGCCGCGCTGTCCTCGCCGGAGCCGCCGCAGGCCGTGCCAAGCGCCCCGCAGGCGGTGATGGCGCCGACGAAGGCGGCGATGCGGACGGGAAGGCGGTTCATCTCTGCGTGCTCCTTGTCGGGCGGGGGTGGCAATGGTCGAGGG
>JAXLTA010000041.1:0-1362 GCA_046330305.1 Solirubrobacterales bacterium
GCAGGATCGTCTCGCTCGATCCGGTCTCCGGCTGCGTCGATCTCGCCGACCTGCTCGGGCTCGGCCACTGAGGCCCGCCGATCGGTGCTGCCGGCCAGGCGTCGCTGCTACCGGGCCGCTTCGCGGCGAAGTCGGGCGCGGGCGGGCCTATGATCAAGCCGATGCGACGCGGACCCATGCCGGCGGCGGGTCGCCCGCCGGGGTAGAGCCTTGGAATCTGGCGCGATGGCCGAAGAGAGAGCCGAGGCGCCGGCGATCGCTGCCGCGCCGCCGATCGCGGCCGCGCCGTCCGTCCCCGGCAGCGCTCGCCGCAACGCGCTGATCGGCCTCGCCGCCTACGTCGTCGCAACGGTGCTGCTGTTCTCGTTCACCGGCGTCCTGCTCGCCCGCGAGACGATCTTCCTCTGGCTGCTCGTCGGGGTGCTGGCGGTGTCGCTGGCCGACGTCCGCGGCTTCGTCCGCGGGGTGATCTTCGACTGGCTGCCCTTCTACCTGATCCTCGTCGCCTACGACTTCCTCCGCGGGTTCGTGGGCGCGAACCCGATCTTCGCCCCCCATTTCGTCCCCCAGATCGACGCCGATCGGTTCCTGTTCGGCGGCACCGTGCCGACCGTGTGGCTGCAGGAGCGGCTCTTCGAGGTCGGACAGCTCCCCTGGTACGACGTCCTCTCCTGGGTGGTGTACCTGACCCACTACTTCCTGATCTTCATCGTCGCCGCCTGGCTGTGGCGGGTCTCCCGCGTCCGCTTCCTCGAGTTCCGGGCGATGGTCCTGACGTTGAGCATCGCCGCCTTCCTCACCTATGCGTTCGTCCCCGCGGCGCCGCCGTGGATGGCCAGCGATCACCTGATGATCGGACCCGTGAACCGCATCCCCGGCTCGGTCTGGACCGAGCTCGGCGTCTACCCGGCGGCGTCGATCTGGGACAAGGGCAGCTCCCTCTACAACCCGGTCGCCGCCCTTCCCTCGCTGCACGCGGCCTTCCCGATGCTGCTCTGCTGCTACTTCTGGCGGGCCGGCACGATCGCCAAGGTGCTCGGCGTCGCCTACGTGCTGGCGATGGCCTGGACGCTCGTCTACGGCGGCGAGCACTACGTCTTCGACGTGCTGCTCGGCTGGGTCTATGCGCTCGCCGTCTACTTCGGCGTCCGCCGGGCGCGGGCCTGGTGGGCGGCTCGCCGCCGAGCCGCTGCCGCGCCGGTCGCCGCCGAGCCGGCCGCCGCCGCGCGCTCGGGCTAGATCTCGTGCGCCCGGGGGGTCGGCGCCGGTCGGTCAGGCTCCTTAGGGTGGCCTAACCCGCTTGCTAGCCTCGGCGGGATGGCGCTGGGTCGCGAGGTCAGGGCGAAGAAGAAGTGCTGCAGC
>JAXLTA010000042.1:0-1155 GCA_046330305.1 Solirubrobacterales bacterium
CCGCCGGAGCGCTGCTCGGGCTCGCCGCCGCCCCGGCGGCGCCCGGCCGGCTCTCGTTCCTCGTCGGCCTTGTCCTGCCGGCGGCGGGCTTCCTCGCGCCCGACGCGCTGCTGGAGCGCGAGGCGCGCCGCCGCCGCCGCCGGCTGCTCGGCGCCCTGCCGGACGCGCTCGACCTGCTCGCGGTCAGCGCCGGCTCCGGGCACGGCCCCGCCGCCGGCCTCGAGCAGGTGGCGCGGGCGGGGGAGGGGCCGCTGGCCGAGGAGCTGGGTGTGGTCGCCGCCGAGCTGGCCTGCGGGGCGCCGCTGGGCGCGGCGCTGGCCGGGCTGCGCCGGCGGGTGCCGGGTGGGGAGATGGCGACCCTGGTCGCCGCGATCGAACGCTCGCGACGGCTCGGCTCGCCGCTTGCCGATCAGCTGCGCCGCCAGGCGAGCGCCCTGCGCCGCGACCACCGCCGCGCGATCGAGGAGCGCGCCGCCCGCGCCGCGCCCAAGATCCAGCTCGTCGTCGCGCTCGTCCTCGTCCCCTCGGTGCTGCTGATGATCGCCGCCGCGCTGATCGCCAACGCCGGCTCGCTGCTGGCGGGGTTCTAGGGCGAAGATCGAGGCCGTGTCGACTATGTCGACCAGAGGGTGACGAAGTCGATACGGCCCGCTAGGAAGCCGCGGGTTCGCCGCCGCCCTCGCGGGGGCTGGTGTCGAGTGCCTCCTCGCGCAGGCGGCTGGCGACCGCGCCGGTGGCGGCGGCGACCACGTCGAGCTCGGCGGCGCTCTCCTTGTGCCCGTTGACGTAGCAGCAGAGGGTGCCGTTGACGAGCTCGAAGGCGAACTTGCCGGGCGCCGAGTCGGTCAGCCAGACGATGAAGCTCGGGGCGAAGAGGCGCCGCAGCCAGATCGCGTCCTGTTTCTTGCCGGCGAAGATCTCGTACTTGTCGTCGAGCGCCTCGCTCTCGAGCTTGACCCGCTCTTTGGAGAGGCGGAAGACGTCCTCGAGGCCCTCCAGGGCACGGAGGCCGAACTTGCGCTGGCAGTAGAGCTCGGGCACGTGCTCGACGCACTCCGGCACCTCGACCAGCCCGATCGTGTAGCGGTAGTAGTTGGTCTGGCGGTTGCCGTCGCTGTCGGTGGTCTCGTCCTCGTAGGTGTAGAGGGCGAGGAT
>JAXLTA010000043.1:0-1364 GCA_046330305.1 Solirubrobacterales bacterium
ACAAGATGACCGGCGCCGCCGAGCAGTACCAGTACATCCTGCGCGACGAGTCGATGCACTGCAACTTCGGCATCGACCTCATCAACCAGATCAAGCTCGAGAACCCGCACCTGTGGACGGCGGCGTTCAAGGCCGAGATCAAGGCGCTGTTCGAGAAGGCCGTCGAGCTGGAATACCGCTACGCCGAGGACACCATGCCGCGCGGCGTGCTCGGCCTCAACGCTTCCATGTTCAAGGGCTACCTGCGCTACATCGCCAACCGGCGGGCGACGCAGATCGGCCTCGATGCGCTGTTCCCCAACGAGGAGAACCCGTTCCCCTGGATGAGCGAGATGATCGACCTGAAGAAGGAGCGCAACTTCTTCGAGACGCGGGTCATCGATTACCAGACCGGCGGCGCGCTGGCGTGGGACTGATCCCGGAAAAGGGACCAGGCACAAGCACTGCACCCATGAACGACGAGCTGCCCAAACGCCCCTCACCGCCGCGCGCTGCGCCGGCGAACGGGCGCCACTGAGAGATCAAGAAGAAATGGCGGACCACGGCTGGCCGAAGAAGAGCCAAGACCGCCCCGCGGACCATCCGGAAACAAGGATGGCCGAGGGAGCAGGAGCCGGGTCCGCGACCCCATTCACTGCACCGGGGCTGCCAACGATGGGCGTTGACGCCCACCGAGCGGACCATCGGGCAGTGAATCTCCGTGCGGCATGCAGCCGTGCGGAGCCTTTTGCAACTTGATCAAGGAGATCGTCATGGCAACTGCGAAGAAAGCTGCGAAGAAGGCGCCCGCCAAGAAGGCTGCCAAGAAGGCCGCGAAGAAGACCGCGGCCAAGAAGGCGCCGGCGAAGAAGGCGGCGGCGAAGAAGGCCCCGGCCCGCAAGGCCGCGGCCAAGAGGGCGCCGGCCAAGAAGGCCGCGAAGAAGGCAGCGAAGAAGGCCCCCGCCAAGAAGGCCGCCAAGAAGCGGGCCCCAGCGAAGAAGGCGGCGGCGAAGAAGACGTCGGCCCGTCGGCCGAGTTCCAAGAAGCCGGCCGCCAAGAAGGCGGCGAAGAAGGCCGCTGCCCCTGCGGCCCCTGCTGCCCCTGCCCCTGCGAAGACGACGCTGAATCCGGCGGCCGCTTGGCCGTTCCCGACCGGCAACAAGCCGTAGGACGCTTGAGGGCACGCCTGCGTGCCCGTCCGCAGAGTCGAGCCCGGCCCGTGCCGGGCTCTTTTTCTTGTTCGGTCAGAATCGCAGCGAGAACGGTCGTCCGTTCTCTTGCCGGCAAGGGAGGGAGCCCATGCAGCAGTCGCCCTACATTGACCGACTCAAGCAAGCAATTGCGGACGCCCGAGATCCTTCAACTCGGGCGATGCTTCGGGCTGA
>JAXLTA010000044.1:0-1416 GCA_046330305.1 Solirubrobacterales bacterium
CCAAACGCTGAATGCCCGTACAGCGCTAATGATGACACGGTCAGATTTACACAGGGCGATTTGTTCTTGTGCCATGATTGCGAGGAATTTAGATTTCCGAGCAGTTCAAGCGCTAAAAGTGGTCGGGGCAAAGCAGCGAAAAAGCCGGCACAGGCGGGAGCTCGAAGTAAAACTCTGCCGCATTCTTCTGAAGATGTTACTTCTAAGCTCGACCAGCCTGAACAACCTAAAGTAATCTGTCATGCTGCAACTTGCATTGTCTCTGACAAGCCTGCAGCTATCAGCTGCGACACCTGCCACGGCCTTTTCCATTGCGAATGTATTGGTCTTGACAGTCAAATGCTTCATCAGTTTTGCAGCCTTGCGCATGTTTTGGGCTGGGTGTGTATGCCTTGTCGAGATATTGTACGCTCTCAGCTAAACCTCTTACAGTCACAGCAGACTGATCTTGCTTGCACTGTTGAGAAGTTGAAGGAGGATGTTGCTAAACTGCAGCGTGACATTGTCTCGGGTCAACTGCCTCTTACTACTGAAAATTTGTCCAATTCCAATACCTGGCCTTCTTTGCATTCGTCAAAGGAGCAAAAGAAGCAGCTTCTTGCGGTAGTACACGCCGATATGGAGGATAGCAAACGTAGACGTTGTAATATTATCGTATCAGGATTGAAGCCCAAGTCTGGTGTTAGTGATGTTGACCTCTTTCTTGACGTATGCGAGCGCAATTTGACATTGAAACCACATGTTACTCGCAACAAATGTCGGAGACTTGGGCGGCAGCAACTTGGAAAAATTCAGCCGTTGTTGATTTGCTTGACCAATGCGGAAACCGCCAACGATTTGTTGGCCGTTGCCAAGCAACTTCGCCAATCGGACGACGCGGATATCCGGGACCAGGTCTACTTCAATCCCGATCTGACTCCAGGTGAAGCCCAAGCAGCTTATGAACGCCGGCAGCGAAGACGCCAGCGAATGGGACAACAACACGCACCTGCTGCAATCGTCGACACCGCTGCTGACCAGCCGTCAGTCGCAACTTCGCTTCAACACCTGAGAACTGGCAGTCAGATTGGACGTTACCAAGCTGCTAACAACGATGGCTTACCAGCTGACAGCAATCAACATGTTACACCCAGTGAAACTGACGACACTGCGAATGACGATAGTCGTGTTCATAACATTCGCTCGCCACAGCTAAACATTAATGCAGCTCCATTTAAATTTGATGAACGAGTACCATCATTGTCATAGTTCAGAGTATTTGTCTTTTTACGTATTGAATCCAACTAGTTTGTCTAAATGTCACGCTGTTCAGCAGTTACAAGTTGATGTACGTCAACAAAATAGTGATGTTGTTATTATATCTGAAAGCTGGTTCAATGAAAAAATAGACTCAAATATCGTCGCTATTGAAGGGTA
>JAXLTA010000005.1:0-1170 GCA_046330305.1 Solirubrobacterales bacterium
CCGTGGCGGGCTTTGAACATCTGTGCGGCTGTGTAGGGGCGTCAAGCGGCTTCTCGGGAGGGTAATGGCTCGTCGTCGATCAGGCTGCGGGCCAGGCGCTCGACCTCGTCGTGCAGTTGCCGCAGCTGGCGCTCGTCGAGCGCTTGCCGGGCGCGGAGCCGCCACACCTCCGCCTCGCGGCGGGCGTCTTCGGCCTCGGCGTCAACCCGGCGCGCCCGCGACGCCTCGGCCTGCCGGGACAGTTCGTCGCGGCGGGCCAGCAGTTCGTCCTCCAACCGGCCCAGGCGGTGGGCCTCCCCGTCCAGCTCCTCGCGCCAGCGCCTCAACTCGTCCCGGTCGGCCTCGACGGCCCGGGCGGCCGCTTCGAGGCCGGTCAGCTCGCGCCGGCTGATCTTTTCCAGCCGCGCCTCGGCGCGCCCGGCGTCCGGCGACTGGTGCGCCAGCTCGCAGCGGAGCCGCTCCAACGCGATCGACTCGGCCGCCAGCTGCCGCCGCTGCTCGGCCAGTTCGTCGCGGTGCCGGTCGCACTCGCCCCAAAGTCCGGCGGCCTGCCGCCGCGCCTCTTCACAGCGGGCGCGGGCTGAACGCAATTCGGACAACTCCACCTGCGATTGGCGCTTGTGCTCAGCCAGGGCCATTTCGAGGTCCTGGCTTTGCCGCCGCACGAGCCGCTCGCGGCCGTCCAGGTCCGCCTGGAGCTCACCGCGGCGGGCCTGCCAATCGGATTGCTCGAGGGCGAGACGAGCCTGCCAGGCTTCCAGCTCGGCGCGCCTCCGTTCCAGGGCGCGGGCGCGATCCTCGGCCGCCGCCACGTCGCGCTCCCTGCGGCCGAGTTGCTCGCTGGCCTGTTCCAACTCGGCCAGGGCGGCCAACCGCTCCTCCTGCCACTGCTGCTGCGTTTGCAGCAACCCCCGCCACTGCTCGGCGAGGTGGTTTCGCTGGTCAGCCAGCAGACCCGCCAGCTCGCGCAGCCGGACGGGCCACTCCGGCGACGGCTCGGGCAACAGGGCCGGCGCGATCGGGGGCGGGGCGGTGACCTGGATGACCTCGCGCTCCGGCACGGGAAGCCGCTCACGGAGGTGAAGGGCCCGGGCGTCGAGCCCCTCGCACTCGCGCTTCAGCCGGCCGTGCTCCTCGCGCCAGCGGCGCTGCTCGGCGTCGAGTTCGGCG
>JAXLTA010000006.1:0-1138 GCA_046330305.1 Solirubrobacterales bacterium
GCTGTGCGCCCCCCGGAGCACGCGGCGGACGGGGCGGTCGCTAGCGGGGTCGATCTCGACGTCGGCGGGGCCGGCCGGGCCCGCGCCGAAGGCGTCGCCGGTGACGAACCACCCGCCGTAATCCCCCCGCGAGAAGTCCTCGAACACGGTGGGGTTGCCCGCCGAGCCGCCGGGCTTGTCCCGGCGGGATGAACCCGCCGGCTCCTGGGCGGCGGCCATCCTCCCCTCCAGCGCCTGGGCGGACTGGCGGATCGCCAACTTGGCCGCCTCGGCCCGGAGGGCGGCGACCTTCGCGGCCGGCGCGGCGATCCGCTCGGGCGGGTCGAGGAAGGCGCGCTGCATCCGCGAGCTTTGCAGGAAGCTGGCCAGCGAGTAGTACTCGCGCGTCGTGACCGGGTCGAACTTGTGGTCGTGGCAGCGGGCGCAGGCGACCGTCAGCCCCAGGAACGCCTTGCCGAAGACGTCGATCATGTTGTCGCGGCGGTCGGCCCCGTCGCCGCGGAGATCGACCGGCGAGTGCTTCGACTCGCCGAGGAACCAGAAGCCCGTGCCGAGGACCGACTCGTTGGTCCGCTCGGCGGGGTGGCGGCGCGGGCTCGGCAACAGGTCCCCGGCGAGGTGCTCCCGGACCAAGGCGTCGTAGGGCACGTCGTCGTTGAAGGCGCGGATGACGTAGTCGCGGTAGAGCCAGGCGTGCGGGATGTCGCCGTCGAACTCGTGGCCGGACGTCTCGGCGAACCGCACCAGGTCGAGCCAGTGCCGGCCCCACCGCTCGCCGTAGGCCGGCGACGCCAGCAGCCGCTCGACCAGCCGCTCGTAGGCGGCCGGGGAGCGGTCGTCGAGGAAGGCCCGCACCTCCTCGGGCGTCGGCGGCAGGCCGGTCAGGTCGAACGTCACCCGGCGGATCAGCGTGCGGCGGTCGGCCGGTCCGGCGGGAGCCAGCCCCCTCCCTTCGAGCCGGGCCAGCAGGAACCGGTCGATCGGGTTACGCGGCCAGGCCCCGTCCCGCACCGCCGGCGACGGCAGCCTGCGCACGGGAAGGAGCGACCAGTGCGATAACCCCCTGGCGAGGTCGAGTTTTTCCTCCCTGGGAGGCGGGCGCTCGCCGCCGGGCCCGGGGGCGCCCCACTTGACCCCG
>JAXLTA010000007.1:0-1170 GCA_046330305.1 Solirubrobacterales bacterium
CGACCGCGCGGAAGATCCTCGCCGAGACCGGGGTCGATTCCGAGACCCGCGTCGGCGACCTGACCGAGGACGAGGTGATCAAGCTGCGCGACGCCGTCGAGACCCACCCGGTCGAGGGCGACCTGCGTCGCGAGCGCTCCCAGAACGTCAAGCGGCTGATGGAGATCGGCTCCTACCGCGGCCTCCGCCACCGTCGCGGCCTGCCCGTCCGCGGCCAGCGGACGAAGACCAACGCCCGCGGCCGCAAGGGCCCGAAGAAGATGAGCGTGACCGGCAAGAAGAAGGCGCCGGCGCCGAAGTGATGTCCATCGACGAGTCGCGAGCGAGGAGCCTCTAGATGCCGCAGCCGAAGCGAGGCGCCGGCCGCTCGAAGCGCCGCGTGCGCAAGAACGTGCCGTTCGGGCAGGCGCACATCAAGACCAGCTTCAACAACACGATCGTCACCCTCACCGATCCGGCGGGCAACGTGATCGCCTGGGAGTCGGCCGGCAGCGCCGGCTTCAAGGGCTCCCGGAAGTCGACCCCGTTCGCCGCCCAGGTGACCGCCGACAACGCCGCCCGCAAGGGCATGGAGCACGGCCTCGAACGGGTCGAGGTCCACGCCAAGGGCGCCGGCTCCGGACGCGAGACCGCGATCCGGGCGTTGCAGGCGGCGGGCCTGCAGGTGACGACGGTCAAGGACGTCACGCCGCAGGCGCACAACGGCTGTCGGCCGAAGAAGCGGAGGCGCGTCTAGTGGCACGGGACACCGGACCGACGTGCAAGCAGTGCCGCCGCGAGGGCCAGAAGCTGTTCCTCAAGGGCGAGCGTTGCCTGACCGACAAGTGCGGCGTCGAGCGTCGCTCCTACCCGCCGGGCGAGCACGGCCGCGGCCGCATGCGCGCGTCCGAGTACCGCCAGCAGCTCCGTGAGAAGCAGAAGGCCCGCCGCTACTACCAGGTGCTCGAGAAGCAGTTCCGCGCCTACTACGACAAGGCGTCCCGCCAGGACGGCGTCACCGGCGAGAACCTGCTGCGGCTGCTCGAGCGGCGCTTCGACAACGTCCTCGTCCGGCTCGGCTTCGCCGCCTCCCGGCGCCAGGCGCGGCAGCTGATCCGCCACGGCCACTGGCAGGTGAACGGCCGCCGCGTCGACATCCCCAGCTACCAGCTCAAGCCCGAGGACGTGATC
>JAXLTA010000008.1:0-1594 GCA_046330305.1 Solirubrobacterales bacterium
GCTCCGTCGCTGCCCGGAGACAAGCTGCCCTCCGGGGGCGGCGCGCAGTCCACCGATCCCGCCACCGGGGAGAGCGTCACCACGCTCGACGACACGGGCATCATCGCGTGCCGGGCGACCGACACCGGCGCGCCGCCGCCGCCGCCGCCGCCGCCGCCGCCGCCGCCGCGGCCACCCGTTCAGCGTTCGACCGAATCGCTGCGGAACGTCGAGAAGAAGTCGGCCTGGAAGCCGTTCACGGTCCACACCGAGCTCGTCTCCGTCGGCTATCGCGGGTTCATGGACGGCGACGCACCGTGGTCGACACGCCTGCTCGCGGCGGGGCTAGCGCTCTTGTCGGCGCCCGCCGCGTTCGACGAGTTCAAGTCCAACATGGTGATCGCGATCCCGCAGGCGCCGATCCTGTCGTTCGACGCGATGGAACAGCACCACCAGCGCGCGCTGTCGCTCGAGAAGATCGGCGCCGACTCGGCGGCGAGTGACGAGTGGCTCGCCATGGGGCAGGAGGGCACGCTCGGCGTGGGTGAGGCGGCGGGGCTGTTCACGATCTTCAGCCCGGCGAGCGAGGGGACGGTGGCGTTCGAGACCGTCGAAGCCGAGGGCTCGATCGAGGGCCTGCTCCAGTTCGTCAAGCCCGAGGAGCCAGCGCTCGGCTTGATCGACGACGGCGTCGAGATCGCGCAATGGTCGGCGAAGGCCAACGGCAACTCCTACAAGTACACCGGGCAGCAGTACCTCTACGTCGTGACCGACAAGGCCGGCAACGTGCTCAAGTACGGCACCACGAAGTGGGCGAGGGTCGCCAAGCGCTACGGTGGTGACATCGAGGGAGAGTTCGGCGAGGGCGCGCAGATCGAGAAGATCGGCGAGGGCAACGCCAGGACCGTCCGCTACTGGGAGCGCGAGCTCATCCGTCGCTACGAGTGGATCAACGGCAAACGGCCGCCGCGCAACAAGGCGTACCACTGACCGTCACATCCCTCGCCACCCGGGTCCTGGTCCTCGAACCACGAAAGGACCTCGAGAGATGAAGATCGCGCTTGGACTCGTGCTCGCCGCCGCCACGGGCGGCTGTCTCGGTCAGTAACCGCAGTGACGCCTGGGTGCGCTGCGTGCGGTGACCACTCCGTAGATGCCCAACCGCCCGAGATCACGGGATCTCGGGCGGCGGCATTTTTCGGGTCACATCCGCGCCGGGCCGGCTCTGCCATGCGCCTCTCGATCGAGGCGCGAAAGGCAGCGGCGGATGATGACCAAGCATGTCTGGCTCGCGGTGCTCCTGGCGGCGACCGGATGTCTCGACGCGGGAGAGCCCGAGGTCGGGACCGCGGCGCAGGCCGTCACCACGTCCTGTCCCAAGTGGGGGTGCGGCGAGAATTCGCCGATCCTCGGGCCGTTCAACTTCCACGAGCTCGACGAGAAGGGCAGCGCCAACGACGCCGGCCTGCGGCTGATCACGTTCCGCAAGGGCGGCAAGGACTACCATCCCGACGTGACCGCCAGCCGCCTGAGGGCGACCGCGGCCGATGGCGAGGTGCTGACCGGGACCGGCCTCCTGAACGGCGCGTTCGTGGTCCGCTACCCCGCGTCCGGG
>JAXLTA010000009.1:0-806933 GCA_046330305.1 Solirubrobacterales bacterium
GGCCGGCCGCTTCGAGGACTTCATCGAACAGATCAGCAGGATCCTGCCGGCGCGGGGGATCAAGAGCGGCAAGGACCCGCGGGTCCCGATCTACCTCTCGATGATCATGCTCGAATACCCCGACACGATCCGGCCCGGGCGCGACCGCGAGCGCCTCGCCCTCAACCTGATGTCCGGCCTCGGCCGCCTGCTCCGCTTCGACCCCAGGCCCGAGAGCAAGTAGGCGGCGCGCCCCTCGCTGCGGGCCTTCCAACCCCCGAAGAGTGTCGCCATTTCGGCAGCGACCCGAACCGTCGGTAGATGTCGTCGACGCACCAGCCCCTGACCTCCGAGAACGCACTTTCGCTCGCATAGCGAGTGGAAGTGCGTTCTCGGCGAGTAGGGGAGGTCGGGGCGGCGCCGGGCACCGAAGAACCTGCCCACGCGCCTCGGCTCAGGGCGCTCGGCTCCAGCTACCGGCTTCGCCAGGCGCTCTGCGCCGCTGCGGGCGTGGCGGCGGGCAACCGGCGCGTGCCTGGCGAGCGTCCGATCATGAGCGCCATGACCGCGAATCGTGAGCGAAGTGTGAATCTTGCAAGATCCTTTGCTACGGTGCCCGAGGCCCCGCGGGGGCCGCGACTATGAAAATGCGACAGAGCATCTCCCAGTTCGAGACCGCCTTCGAGCAGGAGACCACCCTCGAGCGCCGCCGGCGGGAGCAGCTGCGCCGCCGCGCCGCCAACCGCTCGCGGGCGCGCCGGATCACGCGCGACCAGCAGCACGGCAAGGTCCGCTTCAGTGTTCTGGCCGTCTGCCTGACTGTTACGGTGGTCGTCGTAGTCGTTTCGATGTTCGAGGCGCTGGCCTTCCTGATCTCCTAGGTCGCCAGGCGCGCCGCGAACGAATGCCGACCTTGAATAGACTCGCGCGCCGATGCCTCGACGCTCACTGAAGCCGGAGCTGAACAAAATCCGGGCCTGGGTCCACCAGGGCCGGACCGACGCCTGGATCGCGCACCAGCTGGAAATCACCGCCAGCGAGCTGCGCGAGTTCCGCAAGCAGTACGACCTCTCGCCCGACGACGAGAACGCCGGCTCCAGCGAAATCGACCTGCGCGACGAGATCGAAGCCGAGATCGAAGCCGCGGCCGAGAAGGAAGAGGCCGAAGAGGCCGCCGCCGAGCCCGAGGAGGGCGAGGACGAGGAGGAGGGCGCCGAGGAGGACGAGGAGGGCGGCCCCGGCTCGCGCCCCCGCCGCCGTCGTCGCCGCGGCCGCCGCGGTGGGCGCGGCCGCCGCAAAGAGATCGAGGCGACCTTCGACCACGGCGAAGACGAGGGCTACGGCCTCTGGCTCGATGCCAGCGTCAAGGACAATCCCGTCTACGCCGAGAACTGGGCCGGGAAGCGCGACGTCACCGTCCGCATCGAGGCCGACCAGATCGTGATTCGCCGCAAGGGCGAGGACGACGGCGACTCGGAGTCCGACGCGGACTCCGAGGACGAGTGACGGCCGCCCGCTAGACCGGCAGCTGGCGGCCGCCGGCGAAGTCGGTGGCGCCCCTGAGGTAGAGCCAGAAGGCGGCGTCGGCGAGGGTCTGCGCCTCGCCGGTCAGCGCCGGCGCCACGTCCGCAGCGACCTGCTGGCACCAGTCGGTGCCGGTCGCGTAGAGCTCGGCGAGCTCGGTGGCGGCGAAGGTCGGGCCGATGCGGCGCCGCAGTTCGTCGGCGACCGCACGGATCACGCGATCGGCCTGCCGCCGCTCGCGCGGGTCCTCGATCGCCTCCAGGGCACGATGCCCCTCTTCCCACTGGTAGATCGCGTTCTCGAGCGGATAGCTCACCGATCCGAGGTTACCCAGGCGGTCAAGCCGGCCCGCCGCGGCTCAGGAGGGCGTGTTCGGGACCTGACGCAGCGGCGCGTTGGCGGCGCCGCAGGCGGCCGGGTCGAGCTCGCCGGTCACCCTCCAGACCGTCACCGGCCCTTCGTGCAGGACCGGCTCCACAGCATTCTCGCCGCGCAGCCAGCGCGCCTCCGGCGATTCGATCGGGCTTCCCGGGTGGAGGAAGTTGAGGAACGGCGAGGTGACGAGGTAGTCGAGGTCGGCGGCGTTGACGGCGGCGCGGAAGCCGGCGCAGGTCGGAATCGCGTTGAAGGCCCCGCGCGGACCCGATTCGCCGAGGTAGACGACCCGGTTGGAGAGGTCGGGGCCGTAGAAGCCGTAGCCGGCGAAGCCGGCCGTGGTGCCGGCGAGGCCGATGCGGGCGTCCTCGATCCCACGCGCCCAGCGGTAGGCGGAGTCGAGCCCCATGCCGGGGATCTGCGTGTCGTGCGGGCCGTCGTTGGCGAACCGGCCCTCCAGGTAGTGGCGCTGCAGCGGGTAGCCGATCGCCACCAGGACCACGGCAAGTGCCGCCAGGGCGCCGACCAGCGCGGCCGCGGCCGCCCCTCGCCGCCGCCACAGCAACAGCGCCGCCGGCACCAGGACCGCGAGCAGGACGAAGGCGAGCGCGAAGACGCGGGCGGCGTCGTGCAGCGCCGCGTCGGGGCGGTCGGTGAGCCCGAAGACGAGGACCAGCGCCGCCATCAGGCCCCACCAGCGGCGGCGGTCGTCGAACCAGGCCGGCAGCGGCGCCAGCGCCACCCCGGCGAGCAGGGCCGGCACCACGTAGCGGATGTTGATCCCGAACCCGACCGGTTCGCCGTCGGCCCCAGCGGCGCTGAGCGGCGTGAAGAGGTAGGCGACCATGCCGAACAGGGCCACGCCCCCGAGCCAGCGCACGAGCCCGTCACGGCCGCGCAGGAGGGCCCAGAGCGCCGCCAGCGCGGCGCCGCCGACGACCAGCGGCCAGAGGGCGCCGAAGGCCTCGTGCAGCCCCGGGGCGAAGTAGTGGCGCCAGACCCCGGTGTCGGTGGCGTAGTGGGCGATGCTGAAGTCGGGGCGGCCTTCCTGGAGGCGCTCGGGATGGGGCAGCGAGATCGGGCCGATGCTGTGGATCTCGGGGATCGGGTTGCCGGCGACGACGAGGTTGCGCACGTACCAGTAGCCGCCGCCGAGCAGGGCCGGCACGAACCACCACCCCGCCGCCGCCCAGCGGCGCCCGCGCGGCGCCAGCACCAGCACGGCGAGGCTGAGCGCCGCCGCCATCGCCAGCACCGTCACCCGCGTCCCCGCCGCCAGCCCGGTGGCGAGCCCCGCCGCCGCGACCGCCCACCCCGGCTCCAGCCGGGGGCGGCGCTGGTGGTGCCAGGCCTCGATCAGGATCGCGATCGCGGCGAGCAGCAGGGCGGCGGCGGCGAGGTCGTTCTTGGCGGCCCCCGGGTCGCGGACGACCAGGGTGTGGCAGCCGAGCAGGATCGCCGCAGCCACCACGGTCAGCGGGCCGCGCCCGTAGGGGCGGCCGATCACCCAGGCGGCGAGGAAGGCGAGGGCGAGCCAGCCGAAGTTGAGGAAGAGGCTGAGCGTGTCGCGGCTGATCAGCAGAATCCCGACCGCGTGGAGGAGCTCGGAGTTCTGCGGGTAGAACCAGTTGGTGAAGACGGTCTCGGGGTGAACCAGGGCGGTCACCGAGTGGCTCTGGGCCATGCTCGCGGCGAAGGGCATGTGGTACCAGAGCGAGTCGAAGTTGAAGATGCCGCGGTCGAGCGCGTGCTTGGTGGTGACGGCCCAGTGGAAGACGACCACGGCGACGACGGCGGTCATGACGAGGAGGGCCCAGGGGTTGGCCTGCTCGGAGGCCGGCCGGCCGGCGGCCCCTGCCGCGGCGCCGGACCCTTCAGCCCCCGGCGGAGCAGGGGGCTGATCCCCCCGCAGGGCGCCCCCCGGCAGGAGACCCGCCAGCAGGGCGAGGAGGACCGTCGCCGCGAGCACGGCACCGGCGTAGAGCAGGCCCAGGACCCCGAGCAGCTCGGCGACGAGGATCAGGACGGCGACCGCAGCGACCGTCTCGACCAGGCGGGCGGCGGCCCCGCGCCAGGACGGGAGCAGGGCGCGGCGCAGCCGGTGGGCCGTGAAGGCCAGTGCGAGCAGCAGGATCGCCAGCTGGGCGGCTCCCAGGAGGTAGGAGCCGGCGCTAGGCATGGGCGGCGCTCCGGGGCTGGGTCAGCCGCCGAGGCCGTGGACGATCGTCGGCTTCTCGCCCGGGGCGACCATGCCCTGGGCGCGCGCCTTGCGCTCGATCACGAGCGGCTTGTCGGCTGACTGGACCGCGTTGTGGAGCTTGCGGTTCTCGTCCTGCAGCTGATGCAGCTTGGCTTTGGCGGCGGTCGTGGCGGTGTAGGTCTTGACGAAGTCGATCGCCGGGTTCAGGTACGAGTACATCACCGCGGCGAGGACGACGACCAGCGCGATCCGCCCGACCCGGTCCCACTTGATCCGGGTGGCGCCGCTGCGGGCGGCGGGGCGGCGTCCGCGCGCTGCCGGGCGCCGTTTGCGGGTCGAAGCTCGGCCGGCGGCGTGCGCGTGCGATGCCATGCCCGGAGCTACGCGGCCGGGCCCCGCACTCCTTCATTAAGAACGGCGCTGAAGGAACGCGTTCAGGCCCGGGAACTCGGCCCGCGCGCCGAGCTCCTCCTCGATCCGCAGCAGCCGGTTGTACTTGGCGACGCGGTCCGAGCGCGAGGGGGCACCGGTCTTGATCTGGCCGGCGCCGGTGGCCACCGCGAGGTCGGCGATCGTCGTGTCCTCGGTCTCGCCCGAGCGGTGGGAGATCACCGCCGTGTAGCCCGCCTCGCGGGCGATCCGGATCGCCTCCAGGGTCTCGGTCAGGGTGCCGATCTGGTTGACCTTGACGAGGATCGAGTTGCCGACGCCGAGCTCGATGCCGCGGCGCAGCCGCTCGGGGTTGGTGACGAAGAGGTCGTCGCCGACCAGCTGCACGCGGTCGCCGAGCTTGCCGGTCAGAAGCTTCCAGCCGTCCCAGTCCTCCTCGTCCATGCCGTCCTCGATCGAGACGATCGGGTAGCGGGAGCAGGCGTCCTCCCAGTAGGAGGCCATCTCCTCGGCGCTGAGGCTGCGGCCCTCGTGCTCGAGGACGTAGGAGCCGTCGGCGTAGACCTCGCTGGTCGCCGGGTCGAGGGCGATGAAGACGTCGCCGCCGGGCCGGTAGCCCGCCGCCTCGATGCCGTCGATCACCGCTCGCAGAGCCGCGTCGTTGGACTCCAGATTCGGCGCGAAGCCTCCCTCGTCGCCGCCGGCGGTGGAGTGGCCGGCGGCGTGGAGCGTCCGCTTCAGGGCGTGGAACACCTCGGCGCCGACGCGCAGGCAGTCCGAGAAGCTCGAGGCACCGGCCGGGACGATCATGAACTCCTGGAAGTCGACCGAGTTGTCGGCGTGGGCGCCGCCGTTCAGCACGTTCATCATCGGGACCGGCAACACCGTCGGCTCGCCGCCGCCGTAGAGCTCGGCGAGGTAGCGGAAGAGCGGCTGGCCGGAGTCGGCCGCCGCCGCCTTGGCCGCCGCCAGCGAGACGCCGAGCAGCGCGTTGGCGCCGAGGCGCCCCTTGTTCGGCGTCCCGTCGAGCTCGATCATCGTCCGGTCGAGCGCCCCCTGCTCGGCGGCGCGGGCGCCGGTCAGCGCCGCCGCGATCTCGCCGTTGACGTGCTCGACCGCCCGGCTGACGCCCTTGCCGCCCCATGCCTCGCCGCCGTCGCGCAGCTCGACCGCCTCGAACTCCCCGGTCGAGGCGCCGGAGGGCACCGCGGCGAGCCCGCGGGCGCCCGACTCGAGGACGACCTCGACCTCGACGGTCGGGTTGCCGCGCGAGTCGAGGATCTGGCGCGCGTGGATGGAGCTGATCGAGCTCACGGGGGCGGCAGTCTATTGGCCCGCGGCGGACGCGCGCGGCGCGCTATTCGCCGGTTTCGGGGGCCGCTTCGGGCGGGGCGCCGGCCCCTCCGGCGCCTTCCAGCGCTTCTTCCGCCGCTTTGCCGCCTTTGGCGGCGGGTTCGGGGTAGGGCCGCTGGACGAGCTGTTCGCCGGCCGGTTTGACGCTGGTGACGGTGCCGGGCACCGCCGGTTTGGTCTGCGTGACCGGAGCCGGGCATTCGGTCGCCGGTTTCTTCGGGTTGGCTTCGTAGCAGGCTTTGTAGGGTTCGCGGGCTTTTTCGAGCCGCGCCGATTCCGGGTAGTTCGAGCACGATTCGACCTCGAAGCCCGCGGCGCAGACGGTCCGCGCGATCCAGCGCTCGCGGTAGGCTTCGGCGAATTCGGTCAGGTGCTGCTGCTGCTTTTCCTGGTTCAGCGTCTGGCTGATCTGGGAGCGGACTTCGGCCAGCGGTTTCACCTTCTCGGGATTGAGCGCGACGACTTCGGTCAGCAGGTAATTGCCCTGGAACTTGGTCGGCCCGACCAGTTCGCCCTTGGCGCTGCCGAAGATCGCCTGCTTCAGCGGTCCCTGCAGGAGTTCTTCGGGGATCGCTTTCTGCAGGCCGCCTTTGGCGCTCGTCGTCGGGTCGGAGGAGTGGGCTTTGGCGGCTTTCTTCCACCCTGCCGGCGAGTTGTCGGCTTCCAGTTCTTCCTTGGCCTTTTCGACTTCCTGCTTGTCTTTGTTGACGATCACGCGGACGTCGCGGGTCGCTTTTTCGGTGAACTGGGTCGCCTTTTCGGCTTCGTAGTATTCGTCGATTTCCTGGCTCGAAGCGGGCTGCGCTTCGTTGGAGATCTTTTCCCCGATTTTCTGGTTGAGGATCTGGAGTTCGACCTTCGCGTCGACGTCTTCCTGGGTGAAGTGCGACGTTTCGAGGAATTCCTGGTAGGCCTTTTCGGTCGGGAAGTTCTGTTTTTTGATGTTCGCGAGTTCGGTTTCGACCTGTTTTTCGGTGACCTGGATGCCGAGCCGTTCCGCTTCCCCGCGCAGCCAGACGCTTTCGATCAGTTCGGTCGTGACCCCGGTCTTGATTTCCTCATATTTTTTCGACCCGGGTTTCGGCTTTTTCTTTTCGCCGCTGGCGCCGATCTGCTGGACGATGCCGCGTTTGAGGTCGGCTTCGCTGATGTTTGATTCCCCTTCCGGGGCATTCGAGATGTGGGCGACGTCGCCGGACGGCACGCTGGGGCCGGTCAGCCCCTGGGCGATCGCGAAGCCGGCGAACAGCAGCACGAACACCGCCGCGAAGACGACGAGCGCCAGGCGCTGCCTCCCCACCGACTTCCTGCTCTGCCCCGCTTTCGCTCCCACGAGGCAGGCAGCATAGTCAAATCGGAGGCCGGCGAGGCTTTACGCAGCGCTTAGGAAGCGGCCGCCCGCGCCGCGGCTCAGGCCGGGGCCACGTCGGCGGCGCGCCTGGCCTCGCGCAGCCCCGAGGCGAGCTCCAGCACCGCCGCCAGCCGCTCTTCGGGCTCGTTGCCCACCCGCAGCGCCGCGGTCTGCTCGCGCCATTCATAGAGCGCGCCCTCGACCCGTTCGGCGAGCAGGCCGGCCTGCTCGGAGTCGAGCTCGACGCCGGTGACCGAGAGCCGGCCGCCGCGGAACTCGACGCTGCGGGCGCCGGCCAGGCCGAGCTCGATCCGCGCCCGCTGCAGCTTCAGCAGGTTCTCGGCGGCGCTCGGCAACGGCCCGAAGCGGTCGCTCAGCTCGTCGGCGATCGCCCGCAGCTGTCCCGGCTCGCGGGCGGCGACGATGCGGCGGTGGACGTCGATCTTGGCCGCCTCGAAGGGGATGTAGGAGGCGGCGAGGTAGGCGTCGACCGGGACGTCGAGGCGGACCGGCTCCGGCGCCTCCTCCTCCGCCCCGCTCTCGGCGGCGGCGGCCACCGCCTCGTCGATCATCTGGCAGTAGAGCTCGAAGCCGACCGCGGCGACGTGGCCGGACTGCTCGTCGCCGAGCAGGTTGCCGGCGCCGCGGATGTCGAGGTCGCGCATCGCGATCCGGAAGCCCGAGCCGAGCTCGGTGTTGTCGGCCAGGGTCGAGAGCCGCGCCGCCGCCTCCTCGCTCAGCGCCTCGGCCGAGGGGTAGAGCAGGTAGGCGAAGGCGCGCTCGCGCGAGCGCCCGACCCGGCCGCGGATCTGGTAGGCCTGGGAGAGGCCGAGCTGGTCGGCGCGCTCGACGATCAGCGTGTTGGCGGTCGGGATGTCGAGCCCGGACTCGATGATCGTCGTCGTCACCAGGCAGTCGGCGTCGCCGCGCAGGAAGCTCAGCATCGTCTCCTCCAGCTGGTGCTCGTCCATCTGCCCGTGGGCTTCGAGGAACCGGGTGCCCGGCAGCAGGCCGCGCAGGCGCTCGGTCGCTTCCGGCAGCGAGTCGATCCGGTTGTGGAGGACGAAGGCCTGGCCGCCGCGCTCGACCTCGCGGGCGATCGCCTTGCGAACCAGGTCCTCGTCGTAGGGCCCGACGTAGGTGCGGACCGGCCGCCGGCCCTCCGGCGGCGTCTCGATCACCGAGATGTCGCGCAGCCCGGCGAGGCTCATCTGCAGGGTGCGGGGGATCGGCGTCGCCGAGAGCGCGAGGACGTCGACCTTCAGCTTCAGCTGCCGCAGCAGCTCCTTCTGCTTGACGCCGAAGCGCTGCTCCTCGTCGACGACGACGAGGCCGAGCTGCTTGGCGCGGACGTCGCGCGAGAGCAGCCGGTGGGTGCCGATCAGGACGTCGACCTTGCCGGCCTCGAAGTCCTTCAGGACCGCTTTGACCTCCGCCGCCGGGCGCAGCCGGGAGACGCCCTCGACCCGGAAGGGCAGGTCGGCGAGGCGCTCGCGGAAGGTGCCGTAGTGCTGCTGGGCGAGGATCGTGGTCGGCACCAGGACCATCACCTGGGTCCCGTCGGAGGCCGCCTTGACCGCGGCCCGCAGCGCCACCTCGGTCTTGCCGAAGCCGACGTCGCCGCAGACCAGCCGGTCCATCGGCCGCTCGGCTTCCATGTCGGCCTTGACCGCCTCGATCGCTTCCAGCTGGTCGGCGGTCTCGCGGTAGGGAAAGGCGGTCTCCAGCGCGATCTGCCACTCGCCGTCCGGCGGGAAGGCGTGGCCGCGGCGGGTGCGGCGCTCGGCGTAGAGGTTGAGCAGCTCGCCGGCCAGGGCGCCGGCCGCTTTCCGCGCCCGCGCCTTCATGTTCTGCCAGCGTTTGCCGCCGAGCGCCGAGAGCGAGGGTTCGGCGCCGGCGCCGACGTAGCGGCTCAGCTTCGCGAGCTGATCGGTGGGGACGTAGACACGGTCCTCACCCTTGTATTCGAGGTAGAGGTAGTCGCGGGTGACGCCGCCGACCTCGCGGGTCTCGAAGCCGGCGAAGCGGGCCACCCCGTGGTCCTCGTGGACGACGTAGTCGCCGACCCGCAGGTCGCTGAAGGCGAGGCGGCCGCGCCCGCCGCCGGGCGCCGGCTCCTCGGTGCGGCGGCGGTGGACGAGGCGGCGGAACGGATAGACGGCGAGTTTCAGCTCCGGGCTGACGAAGCCCTCGCGCAGGCGGGCCTCGGCGAAGGCGACGCCGGGATCGGGCGAGACGCGGCCGCCGTCGAGCAGGCGGGCGTCGAGCCGGTCGAGCCCGTAGCGGGCGCGCTCGGCCTCGCCGCGGGCGTCGAAGGCGACCACGGTGCGATAGCCGGAGCGGACCAGCTTCTCCAGCTCGCCCTCGGCCTCCTTGACGCTGCGGGCGGGCGACTCGGCGCGCGAGGCGCGGAAGGCGTCCTCGTCCTCGTCGCCGACCGCGGTCAGCGAGAGCGCGGCGCGGCCGGCGAGCGGCTCGGCGACGTCGACGTAGAGGTGGCGGGCGTCGTCGGCGTGCATCGCCGTCGTCGCGTCCTCCCAGGCGTCGCGCAGCGCCGGCTCGATCTCCTCGCTGGCGGCGAGGACGACCGCGGCGGACCCGGGAACCAGGTCGAGCGGCGCCCGGAAGCGGTCGAGCGGCAGCGCTTCGGCCAGGTTCGGCGCCTCGGCGCCCTCCTCCTCGGCGGCCATCGCCGCCAGCTCGGCCAGCTCGCGGTGCTCGGCGTCGAGCTCGGCGGCCGGCGCCAGCTCGACCCGCTCGGCCTCCCCGAGCGAGCGCTGGGTGAAGGTCGAGAACCAGCGCATCGAGTCGACCTCGTCGCCGAACAGCTCGATCCGCACGGCCCGCTCCTCGGTTGCCGGGTAGACGTCGAGGATGCCGCCGCGGACCGCGAACTGGCCGCGCTCGGTGACCTGGTCGACGCGCTCGTAGCCGGCTCCGACCAGGTCGTCGGCGACGGCATCGAGCTCGACCTCCTCGCCCCTGGCGATCGCGAAGCCGGCGGGCCGCAGGGTGGCGTCGGGGACCGCCTCGGCGAGGGCCGTGGCGGAGGCGACGACGACCGCGTCGGGCTCGCGCGAGAGCGCCTCGAGCGCGTCGATCCGGAGCCCGACCAGGTGCGGCGGCGGGGTCACGCTCGATGCGTAGCCGGTTCCCCGGGAGGGGTAGAAGCGGACCCGGCGCGGGGCCAGGTAGGCGCGCAGGTCGGCGGCGAGGTCGCGGCCGGAGCGATCGTCGGCGGCGACCAGCAGGGCCGGCCGGCCGGCCAGGCCGCGGTCGTCCTCGAGCAGCGCCGCGAGCAGCAGCGGCCGCAGCGTCGGCGAGGCGCGGACGACCTGGGCCTCCCCCCCGTCGGCCGCCGAGCGCACGCGGCCGCAGAGCGCGTGGAGGCGCTCGTTCTCGGCGGCGATCTCGACCAGTGGACGCAGGCTCATGGCAGGAAAAGAGCCCGGATCGGGCGATCCGGGCGGCCCGTCCGATTCTAGGGAGGCACCTCCGTAGTCGGCCCGGCCAGGTTCTGGGTCCTGTGCGGATGCGGGGCGCGGCCGCCGGGCGCACCATCCTCGTATGGACCCCCGGCTCCGACCCCGCGCCGCTGCGGCCACCGCGACCCTCCTCCTCCTCGCCCTCGCCGCGGCGCTGGCGCTGGGCGGCGGCGGGGCGGCCGGCGAAGGCCGCACGGCGGCGACCTGCACCGGCGCGATCGAGGGCACCGCCTTTCACTTCAGCTGCGACAGCGCGATCGGCGGCAACGCCCAGGGCTGGCTCTTCACCGTCACCTCCGCCCGCATCAGCGGCGTCAGCGTCGCCGAGCCGGCCGGGATCGCCTGCTCGGGCAAGATGCGGCGGCTGCTCTGCAAGGGCCCGGCGATCGCGGCCGGTACCAGGGTCGCCGGCTCGCTCACCCTCGGCGGCGGCAGCGGCGGCGGCGGCGAACTCGAAGGCGAAGGGGAAGGAGAAGGGTCCTGCCCCGGCGAGGTCAGCGCCGCCCTGCTGCTCTACGGCCGCGAGGAAACGGCGAACGAATTCGGCGAAGAAGAACTCGAAGAAGGCGGCGAAGAAATGGCCTCGACCCCGGTCCCGATCGGGCGCTTCGGCCTCTCCTCCTGCCGCGCCGCCGAGAACGAAGGCGGCGGTGAGGAAGCTGCCGCCGGGCTGCGTCTCGGCAAGCCGAAGCTGCGGCCGCACAGCGGCACGGCGCTGCTGCCGGTGAGCGTGCCCGACGCGGGCATGGTGACCCTCGGCGGCGAGGGCCTCGTCAAGGCCTCGCTGCTGGCCCGCGCGGCGAAGTCGATGACCCTCCCGGTCCGCCCCAAGGGGACGAAGAGGCAGCAGCTGCATCGCGCCGGCAGGGTGGCGGTCCGGGCCCGGGTCAGGTTCACGCCGCTGCGCGGACCCGCGGTCGTCAGGACGAAGAAGATCGTGCTCCGTTACGCGCCCGGCTGACGGCCGGCCGCAGGCGGCGCAACGGCTCGGTGAGCCGCCACGAGCGCGAGCCGACGAGCCCCCGCAGCTGGGCCTCGGCGGCGAGGCGCCTCCCGCGCTCGGCCTCGGCCGCGGCGCGCGCCGTCGCGGCGGCCTCCGTTTCGGCGTCGACCAGCAGGCGCAGTCGCACCACCTCCTGCTCGAGGCCATGGACGTGCCCCAGCGCCCGGGTGTGAGCCCGCACCATCAGCGCCATCGCCTCGGCGGCCTCGTGGTCAGGCGCCTGCCGCGGCTCGGCCTCCTCGAGCAGCCGCACGAGCGCCTCGGTGTGCTTGGTGGCGAGGTGGTGGGTGCGAACCAGGTCGTAGCCGAGCAGGCCCAGCTCGGGCGTGTAGGCGGCGAGGTCGGCGCGCAGCCGCTCCGCGTCGATGATCGTGCCGGTGGCGCTGCCGCTGAAGCCGTCGGCCTCGAGGCTCGCGTAGTTCTCGGGGGTGACCCAGCCGTCGCCGCCCCAGCGCTCCCAGACGTAGGCGGGCTTGCCCATCGCCATCGCCTCGAGCACCGAACGGCCGTAGCCGACGACGATGTCGGCGTCGGCGATCACCTGCTCGGGGGCGGCGGTGCGGCACTCGAAGCCGCCGACCCGGACCAGCTCCAGCCCGAGGTCGGCACAGGCCGCTTCGAGCATCGCCAGACGGTCGCCGGCGATGCTGTTGCTGAGCGCGAGCAGGCGCTTGGCGCGGCGGCGGTTGGCGGATCTGGGTCGGAAGCGGTCGAGGTCGATCGGCTGCCGCAGCCGCACCGGCGCGGGCCGCGGGGCCAGCGCCTCGATCCGCCCGCGCATCCGGTCGTTGAGAACGACGACGGGCGTCTCGGTGCCGCTGCCGCCGACAAGCGGCGTCTCGAACGGGGCGAGGCCGTGGACGACGAAGGCGCGCCGCAGCTCCGGGCGCCGCGCCAGCAGGTAGGCGCTGCCGAGCTCCTGGACGAGCGCCGCGTCGATCTCGGCGAGGTCGCCGATCTGGTGGTCGCCGCTGGTCAGCCGCAGCCCGCGGGCGGCAGCCAGCTCAGCGCCGCCGGGGCCGACGTGGACGGCGTGGATGCGGACCGAGTGGCCGAGGCGCTCGAGCTGCTCGGCGACCGTGGCCGTGTAGGACTCGGTGCCGCCGAGGCCGAAGCTGAAGAGGGTGATGAGGACGCGCATGCTCAGGCCGACGCGCTCCGGCCCTCGTGCGGGCGGAGGCGGGCGCGCGGGCGCGACCGCTGGGGGGTCTCACGGTTTGCGCACCATGCCCAGGATGCCGGGTAACGCTGGACGAGCATGCAACAACATCGTAAACACTCGCCGGCGGCCGCCGGCGAGCCTCGGCGAGCCTATTCGAGCACCGTGAACCTGCGGGTCACGGCGGCGCCGAGGTTGCCGGCCGCGTCGGTCGCCCTGACCTTGAACACGTGCCTGCCGGGCTTCAGTTTCCTGTAGGTCTTCGGCGACCGGCACTTGGCGAACTTCCTCTTGTCGAGCCGGCACTGGAACGAGGAGCCGCTCTCGTCTGAGCTGAAGACGAACTTCGCCGTCGTGCTCTTGGACTTGGCCTTCGGGGCCTTCTTGATCGTCACCTTCGGCTTCTCCGTGTCGGGAGTCGGCACGCACGCAGCGCAGGGTGGCGCCGAATGGGCGACAGTGCCCGCCGTCGCACTCAGTTCTGACGTTCCGCCGCCCAGCGTTTGTGTGGCGGCGATCAGAGTTCCCACCGCAACCGGGCCGAACCCCACCCTCCAACTGCCCGCTGCGTCGGCGACGGCTTCGCCGAGAAACCCAGCGAGCTCTCCTGTTCGTGCAGTGGCCTTGCGGAAGACCCTCACCCTCGCCCCCGGTCGGGCCGTACCCGCGGCACTCGACTGCCCGGCGTCTTCGATGCGCGGGGGCGCGATTGCGTTGGGGCGGTTCGGTTCACCTGCGTTGGCCTTGAGCAGGCCGATGAACTTGCCACCGTTGTCGCCCCGGTTGCGTCCGACCTCGTTGCGAGTGGCTTCTGGGAGAACCAGCGAGACCGCGCCGTCCAGGAACCCTTCGATCACGTTTTCGGAGGCGACGCTGTCGCCGCCAATCCGATTACCGTCGGCCGCGCCTTCGAGCGTGACGCCGGGGTAGCAGCATCCTTCTCCTTCGATTTCGTTCCCGTAGACCCTGTTCGGTCCGTTGGTCAACGTGATCCCCGAGTTGAAGCCGGGTTCGACGAGAATCAAGTTGCCTTCGATCAGGTTGCCGGAACCTTCGATCGGGCCGGTTGTCGCGATGCCGGTGCCGGCTTCCGCCACCAAATTCTCACGGATTCTGGCGCCGGCGGCGGGGGAGCCCGAGCCGATCACTTCGATGCCGACGGATCCACCGAAGATCGCCAGATGTTCGACCACGGCTTCGTCAGCTTCTACCGAGATCCCCGGAAAGTACGGCGGGACTTCGATTTCCACGCAGAAGATGAGTTCGAGAGCGCGGCTCACGCAAAGGCTGTCGTGAAGTTCGACGGGTTGCGTGATCGTCGGCAGAGGCGTAGCGGGCGTAATGATCGCGTCGCCTTCGCCGTGGAACATGGGGAACTCGAACCTGATCCAGCTTTGGTCTGGGCTGGCATTCGCGGCTTCAATCGCCGCCCGCAATGTGCACTGGCCCGGCGTCGCGGTTTCGCAGATTGCTCCCGGCGCCGCCTTTGCCCCATCAGCCTTGCTGTTGACGACGAACTCGCCGGCGACGGCCGGTGCCGTCCAGATCAGAGGGACGCAGGCGAGCGCGATGACCAGGGAGGACGCAGTCCGGCAGCGCGGGGACACCCGCGTACCTTACAGCGCCCACGCTATTCGAGCACCGTGAACCTGCGGGTCACGGCGGCGCCGAGGTTGCCGGCCGCGTCGGTCGCCCTGACCTTGAACACGTGCCTGCCGGGCTTCAGTTTCCTGTAGGTCTTCGGCGACCGGCACTTGGCGAACTTCTTCTTGTCGAGCCGGCACTGGAACGAGGAGCCGCTCTCGTTTGAGCTGAAGACGAACTTCGCCGTCGTGCTCTTGGACTTGGCCTTCGGGGCCTTTTTGATCGTCACCCTCGGCTTCTGCGTGTCGGGAGTCGGCTGCGGCCCCGGCGGCGGGCAGGCGGAGGGCACCGCGGGGCAGCCCGAGGGCGGGTCGGGCGGCACGCTCGCCGTGGCGCCGACCTCCGAGGTCCCGCCTTCGGTGTTGGTCTGCGTGGCGGCGACCAGCGTGCCGCCGGCGACCGGGCTGAGGTAGGTCAGCTTCCAGGCGCCGCTGCCGTCGGCGGTCGTCTTGCCGAGATAGGCGCCCAGCTCACCCGCGGCCGAGCTCGACTTGGCGAAGACCCTCACCACCGCTTCCGGGGCCGCCGTGCCGCTGGCTTCGGCTTTGGTCGCGCTGGCCACGGTCGGCGGTTTGATGCCGCCGTTGGGACCGGCAGGTTCGGTGAGCGGTTCGGTGGCTTTGAGGCGGATGAACTTGCCGCCGTTGCCGGACCCCGCATTGCGGGCGACTTCGTTCTGCGAGCCTTCGACGTCGACGATCTCGATCGCGTTGCCCTGGCTGGTGTTGATCGTGTTGGCTTCGCCGCTGCCGTCGCCGCCGATCCGGTTTCCGGTGGCGGCCAGGCCCGAGAAGTCCTCGATCGCGATCCCGGTCTCGTTGCCGGTGAGGAAGTTGCCGGTGAGGACGTTGAGGTCGTTCTGGATGTAGACGCCGGTCTGGGCTTCGCCGATCGCGTTGTTCCTGATCGTGTTGCCGATTCCGGGCCCTTCGGTGTCGCCCCAGACGTGGATGCCGCGGTTGCCGCCGAAGATGTAGTTGCCGGCGATCGTCGCCCCGGTCGAGTGGCTTTCGACGCCGGTTCCTTCGGCCGAGACCCAGTTGGCTTCGACCACGGCCGCGTCCGCCGCCAGCGTGATCCCTTCCGAGAAGATCCCCAGCCCGATGTCGGGGGGGAACTGCGCGCCGCTGTTGTCGAGCTTGCGGCCGATCGAGTTGCCGAGGATCCTGAGCCGCTTCGCCGGCGAGGGGCCGGCACCGCTGACGACGGCGTAGTTGCCGCCGTTGATCAGGTTGCCGCCGCCGGCTTCCTTGCTGCCGACCGTGACGTCGCCGGCATTGCCGACTTCGATGCCGGCGTCCGCCGCGCTGGCCGCGACCGCGCCGCTCGCGTCGCGGCCGATGTAGTTGCCGACGATCGTCGTCGGCCCGGTCGCCGGTTTCTCTTCGAAGGCGACCTGCCCCTTCAGGTCGATCGCCGCGACCGACGCCGCGTCGCTGAGGAAGACGTTGCAGCCGAGGTCGCAGGCGCTCGTCCCGGCGCCCTGGGCGCCGACCACGGCGCCGACGGTGTTGCCGGTCGCCTGGACGCCGCCCCCCGAGTCGGCGATCACCAGGTCGCGCAGATTCTTCACCGCGGTGGTCCCGTCCGGGGCGGCGCCGAAATAGTTGCCCGCGACGGTGTTTTCCTTCGAGCCGCGGAGCAGGAGGCCGGTCCGGAAGCCTGCGACGACGTTGCGCTGGACGGCCGCGGTGCCGCCGATCTGGCCCTTTTCGGTGTTTGGTTCGACCCTGATGCCGTAGCTGCCGGCGTTGGCTTCCTCGCCCGCCGCGGGCTGCCCGTCGAGCTTGATCCCGAGCCAGTCGCCGGCGGCGGTGAAGTTGGAGGCGTTGACCAGGATCGCGCCGAAGGCGTCGGAGATCGAGAGGTCGAGGATCGAGACGTCGTCCTCCTGCACGACGAAACCGGTGGCGAAGGTCGCTGGATTGATGCCGGCGCAGGGGCCGTTGATTCCGGCGGCGGTCAGGCAGGTGCCGGCGTCGATCGTGACCGGGGCTTCGATGTGCGGGAGTTCGGAGGTGAGCGCGATCGTGTCGGCCAGCCGGCCTTTGAAGACGCTGCCGTCGAAGAGGATGGTGTCGGCGACCCCCGCCAGGTTGGTGACTTCGATCGCCGCCCGCAGGCTGCACTTGTTGGCGGCGGTCTTGCATTCGCCACCGGCGACTTCGTCGGCTTCGTCGGCTGTCGTGTTGACGATCTGCGCCGCCGAGGCGGCGGCCGGGACGGCGAGCAGCGCGGTGGCGAGCAGGGCCAGGACGAGGAGCCAGCGAGGCGTTTTCATCAGGAGACCCTATTCGGCAAGGCAAGGGCCACCAAATCGCGGCGTGCCGGGTTCAGCCCGAGGCTGGAGCGGCTATCCCGGGAAGCCCGTGGAGCGGACGTGCTCGACCTGCCCCCGGCCCTCGACGGCCGAGCGAGCGACGACGTCGTCCCACCCGTGCAGCAGCCGCTTCAGGCGGGCGACGCCCTCGGGCGGGTGGGCGGCGACTTCCCCGGCCAGCTCGAGCGCGGCGGCCTCGGTCGCGGCGGCGGGCGCGACCCGGTTGACGAGGCCGAGACGGAGCGCCTCGTCGGCGCCGACCGTGCGCGAGGAGAGCAGCAGGTACTTGGCGGTGGCGAGGCCGCAGAGGGTGACGAGGCGGGCCGCGCCGACCGGCATCGCGAGGGCGGCGCCGGGGAAGCGCAGGCGTAGGTTCGAGCCGCCGACCCGCATGTCGCAGGCGGTCGCGATCTCGGCGCCGCCGCCGACGACGTCGCCGTGGCAGACGGCGATCGTCGGCTTCGGGAAGGCGACGATCCCGTCGTAGAGGTCGGAGAACATCTGCATCCGCCGCACATGGCCCTCCGGGTCGAGCTGCTCGCGGACGTCGGCGCCGGCGGAGAGGCTGAGATGGTCGGCCGAGCTGAAGACGAGGACCCGCACCGCCTCGTCGGCCCGCGCCACCGCGAGGTGCTCGAGCAGCTCGCTCAGCATCTGGGTGTCCATCGCGTTGCGCGCCTTCTCGCGTTCGAGGCGGATCAGCGCGACGCCGTCCTCCCGCACCCGGTAGCTGGTCCGCGACTCCTCGCCGTTGCCGTTTGAGGCGGCCTCAGTGCTCATCGTCCGCGGAACCTAGCCGTTCGACCAGGCGCTCGGCCTCACGGGCGGCATCGGCGAGGAGCTCCTCGACCGCTGACCGCGGCTCGCGGAAGCGGCCGAGCACGTAGGCGGCGACGATCTCCGGGTCGGTCGAGTCGGGCCGCCCGACCCCGATCCGCAGCCGCCAGAACTCGGCGCTGCCGAAGCCCCGCTTGAGGCTCTTCAGCCCGTTGTGACCGGCGAGGCCGCCACCGAGGCGGCTGCGGATCTCGCCGAAGGGCAGGTCGATCTCGTCGTGGAGGACGACGACGCGATCGAGCGGCACCTTGAGCGAGCCGCGGGCCGGCCCCGCCGAATCGCCGGAGGCGTTCATGTAGGTCTGTGGCAGCAGGACCGCGACCCGCGGTCCACCCGGCCCGCTGCGGCCCTCGTAGAGCAGGCCGCCGAACTTCTTGCGCGCCTTGCCGAGCTGCCAGCGGCGGGCCAGCTCCTCGGCGACGTCGAAGCCGACGTTGTGCCTGGTTCGCTCGTGCTCGGGCCCGGGGTTGCCGAGACCGACGATCAGGACGCGGTCCTCGCCGCCGCCCTCCTGGCGACGGCGAAACAGGGACATCGAGAGCGCTCCCGGGCGAGCGGAGCCGGGGGCCTAGCCCTCGGAGTCGCCGGAGTCGCCGCCCTCGCCCTCGCCCGCCTCGGCGCCCTCGGCCTCGGCCTCGCCGACCAGTTCGGCCTCCTCCTCGATCTCGGGCTCGGGAGCCTCTTCGACGCGGGGCGGCGAGAGGGTGACGATCGTGACCTCGTCGGGCTCCTCGGCGACGAAGGTGACGCCCTCGGGCGCCTCGACCGCGGAGAGCTGGAGGGTGTCGTTGATCTCCATCGCGGAGACGTCGACGACGATCCGGTCGGGGATCGCGGTCGGCAGCGCTTCGACCGTGATTTCGCGGGTGACGTGCTCGAGCACGCCGGAGGCGCGCACGCCGGGAGCGTCGTCGACGCCCTCGAGCTCGAGCACGACGTCCGCCTGGATCGCCTCGTCGAGTTTCACCTGCTGCAGGTCGAGGTGCTGGACGGTGCCCCGCACGGGGTGCAGCTGCTGTTCCTTGATCACGACCGGGACCGCTTTGCTGCCCTCGATTTCGAGGTCGAAGAGAGCGGCGCCCTCCTGCAGGATGTTGCGGATCTCGCGTTCGGCGACCTGGAAGGGCCTGGCCTCCTCGCCGCCGGAGTAGACGACGCCGGGGACGACGCCCTCGCGGCGCAGGCGGCGCGAGCTGCGCGAGCCGAAATCGGCGCGCGGAGCGACCTTCAGTGTCGAGCGGGAACCTGCCATCGGACGGGAGAGCATAGAGAAACGGCGGCGCGAAGGGCGCGCTGTGAGACCCTTCAGGCGTGACTGACGACTCGAAGATCCCCAAGGGGCGAATCCGGCGCTCCGCCAAGCTGGGCTCGATCGTCGGCCTGCAGGGCGCCCGTTACGCGGGCACCAAGGCGACCAACGTGGGCCGCTCGGAGGAGGGCGCGCAGGAGCGGCTCGAAGAGCGGCACCTGGAAACCGCGATGAAGATGGTCGGCGCGCTGGGCCAGATGAAGGGGGCGGCGATGAAGCTCGGCCAGTTCGCCTCTTTCATCGACACCGAGTTCATCCCCGAGGAGTACCGCGAGATCTACCAGGAACAGCTGGCGAAACTGCGCACCGACGCGCCCTCGATGCCCTGGGAAAAGGTCGAGGCGGTGCTCGCGGAGGAGTACGACGACGAGCCGCTCTCCGAGTACTTCGCCGAGATCGAGCCGGAGGCGTTCGCCGCCGCCTCGATCGGCCAGGTCCACCGGGCCGAGCTGCTCGACGGTCGCGAGGTCGCGGTCAAGATCCAGTACCCGGGGATCGCCGAGGCGCTGGAGGCCGACCTGCGCAACGCCGGCACGATCGTGCGGCTGGCGCGGGCGATCGCGCCGGGGATCGACGCCAAGGCGATCGCCGAGGAGCTGCGCGAACGGGTGATGGAGGAGCTCGACTACGAGTACGAGGCCCAGAACCAGCGCGCCTTCGCCCGCGCCTACCGCGAACACCCGTTCATCTACGTGCCGGAAGTGGTGACGCGGCTCTCACGGCGGCGGGTCCTGGTCACCGAGCTCGTCAGCGGCCGCGACTTCGAGGAGATCAAGCAACTGGCGCACGAGGAGCGCAGCCGGTTCGGCGAGATCGTCTTCCGCGGCAGCTTCGGCTCGATCTACCACCTGCAGCAGTTCAACGCCGACCCCCACCCCGGCAACTACATCCTGATGGACGACGACCGCGTCGCCTTCCTCGACTTCGGGATGACGAAGAAGCTCGACCGCGAGCAGATCCTGCTCGAGCAGCAGGCCTTCGACGCCGCCTCGCGCAACGAGCCGGAGGCGGTGCGGCAGGCGCTGCACGACCTCGGCTTCATCAAGAAGCCCTCGAAGCTGGACGCCGAGCGGCTGCTCGACCACATGCGGGCGGTCGGAGGCTGGTACCTCGAAGACCGCGAGATCGAGATCACCCCGCGCCGGGTGATGAAGATCATCGAGTCGACCAACGACCCGCGCTCGGAGTACTTCGACCTGATGCGGCGCGAGTCGATCCCCGCCGACGAGCTGATGGGGCGCCGGATGGAGATCGGCGTCGTCGCCGTGCTCGGCCAGCTGCGGGCGAAGCGCAACTGGCACCGGATCGCCCGCGAGTGGGTCTACGCCGAGGAACCGGCGACCGCGCTCGGTCAGGCCGAGTGGGAGTATTTCGAGGAGCGGGGGGTAAAGCGAACCCCCGGTTTGGCCGAAACTGCCTGAGACCAGCAATTTCGAGCGCTCGCGAAGGGGAAGACGATGAACAGGATCAGGCGCGGTTGGGGACTGACCAAGAAGAGCTGGGCGCTCCTCAACAGCCATCGCGAACTGATCCGCTTCCCGCTCTACGGCGCCGTGGCGATGATCCCGCTGGCGATCCTCTTCTTCGCGCCGGGCCTGTACCTGCTCGACCAGAAGACCTACGGCGGCGCCGTGCCGCTGCTGATCATCGGCGTCTACGTGCTCAGCGTGATCAGCTTCTACTTCAGCGTCGGCCTCGCCGCGGCAGCCAACCTGATCTTCGGCGGCCAGGAGGCGACGGTGGCCGACGGCCTCGCGGTCGCCCGCAGCCGCTTCGCCCAGATCTGCGGCTGGGCCGCGCTCTCGACCGCGATCAGCGTCCTGATGGCGGCGCTCGAGAACCAGGGCGGGGCGCTCGGCGACATCGCCGCCCGCCTGGTCGGCACCGCCTGGGCGCTGGTCACCTTCCTCGCGGTGCCGGTGATCGCGATCGAGGGCACCGGCCCGTTCCCGACCCTGAAGCGCTCGGCCTCGATCTTCAAGGCGAAATGGGGCCAGCAGATCACCGGCAACCTGGCGATCGGCGCCGCGATCTTCCTGCTCGGCTTCCTGCCGGCGGCGATCCTGATCGTGGCCGGGATCCTGATCTGGTCCTCGGCCTCCTTCATCGGCGCCCTCCTGGTCGTGATCGGGGCCATCGTGCTGGCGGTCGCGATGCTGATCTCCAAGGCGCTGAACGGAGTCTTCGGTGTCGCTCTCTACCGCTATGCCACCGGCGGCGAGGCGGTCGGCGGCTTCACCACCGAGGAGCTCGAGTCGGCGGTCAAGGTCAAGGGCCGCCACCGCGGCGCGCCGCCGACCGCGACTCCCGGCACCGTCTGAGCGGCTACCGGGCGCACGGTTTCTGCTTTGCACCCCCCATAGGGGGTGAAATGCGGAAGCGAGCGGCGAGCGCGGGCGTCAGGCGCGGAGGCGCTGGAAGAGGCGGGGGTCGTTGGAGACGAGGCCGGTGACCCCCTGCTCGACCAGGGTCCGCATCCGCATCTCCTCGTCGACCGTCCAGGCGATCAGCTCGACGCCGGCGAGGTCGCAGATCCGCGCCAGCCGCGGGCTGACCAGCGGGTGGTAGACCCACATCGCGGCGACGCCGAACCTGGGCAGCTTTTCGGCGGCGAGGCCCGGCAGGCGGTAGCGCATCCCGACCAGGGCGGCGGCCATCGGCGCCTTCGCCCAGCGCCGGCGGGTCCAGTCCTTGGTGACCTTCGGGTAGGTCCAGCCGCGGCGCAGCTTCGGTTCCAGCTCCAGCACCCGTTTCAGGGTGTGCATCTCCATCGTCGAGATCATCGCCCGCTCGACCAGCTCCCGCTCGACCAGCGCCCCGACCAGCTCCTCCTCGCGCCCCGGCAGCTTCACGTCGAGGTCGATCTCGACCCGGTCCAGCGGCGGCTCGAGGAACGCGTCGAGCGCCTCGGTCAGCGCCAGCAGCGGCCGGCTCTCGGCATCCTCCCAGTCGTGCGCGACCACCAGCGGCGCCCGCTCCTCGATCGGCAGGTGCGAATCCGGCAGCCAGACCACGTCGAGCTCGACCGTGTCCACCCCCAGCTCCACGGCCTTCGCGAAGCTCGCCACCGTGTTCCCCGGCACGATCGCGTCGGCTCCCTTGTGCCCGACCAACCGCAGGCTCCGCCGCCCCCCATCCCTCAACGCCGGCTCCGGCGACAGCCCTGAATCACTCTCACTCATCCCCAAACCCTCTCAATGCCATCTCGCCAGCGGTCGGCAAGGTCAGACGTGGCGACTGACCGCAGCCGCCCGCTAGAAGAGCTGGTTCTCGCCGGCGAAGATCTCGCTCACCGAGTCGTCGGTGAAGATGCGGCGGATCGAGTCGGCGAAGGTGCTCGCGGTCGAGAGGACCGTGACGTTGTCGGGCGCGTTCGGGCGCAGCGGCAGGGTGTCGGTGACGACGATCCGCTCGATCGCCGAGTCGGTGATCCGTTCGAAGGCGGGGCCGGAGAAGACGCCGTGGGTGGCGCAGGCGATGACCCGGGCGGCGCCCTCGTCGAGCACGGTCTGGGCGGCGGCGCAGAGGGTGCCGGCGGTATCGATCATGTCGTCGACCAGGACCGCGGTCTTGTCCTTGACGTCGCCGACCACGTAGCCGATCTCGGCCACCTGCTGGGCCGGGCGCTCCTTCTCCATCACCGCCCAGTGGGTGCCGACGCGGCGGGCGAAGTTGCGGGCGGTCTTGACGCGGCCGGCATCGGGGGAGACGATCACCAGGTCGTCCTGCATTTCCTGGTCGACGAACCACTGGGTCAGCATCGGCATCGCCGTCATGTGGTCGACCGGGACGTGGAAGAAGCCCTGCACCTGCCCGGCGTGGAGGTCCATGGTGAGGATGCGGTCGACGCCCACGGCCTCGAGCGTTTTGGCGACGATCCGGGCCGAGATCGGCTCGCGCGGGGCCGACTTCTTGTCCTGGCGGGCGTACCCGTACCAGGGCATCACGGCGATGATCCGGTGCGCGGACGCGCCCTGGGCGGCGTCGATCATCGTCAGCAGCTCCATCAGCGAGTCGTTCGGGGTCATCGCGCTCTGCTCGTTGGCGCAGGTCGACTGGACGATGAAGACGTCGGCGCCGCGGATCGACTCCTCGTAGCGGCAGTAGACCTCGCCGTTGGCGAAGGTCTTCAGCGTCACCTGACCGAGGTCGAGGTCCAGCTTGCCGGCAATCTTCGCGGCCAGGTCCATCGAGCTGCGGCCCCCGAACACCATCGCCCGCTTCTCGTAGGCGTGCGGGATGGCGGTGGACGCCTGCGGACGATCGTCGATCATGCTCACTCGCTTTTGTCCTCTCGCATGCGCGCGGCCTTGGCAGCCGCGTATCCGTCGATATTCCTCTGCGCGTTCTCGCTGACGGCCAGCGCCCCGTTGGGCACGTCGTCCTTGATCACCGCGCCAGCGCCAGTGTAGGCGGAGTCCCCGACTTCTACCGGCGCGACGAGCATCGTGTCAACGCCGATGCGGACGTCGACCCCGATAACCGTCCGGCTCTTGCGGAAACCGTCGTAGTTGGCGGTGATCGTGCCGGCGCCGATATTGGTGCCGGCGCCGAGGTCGGCGTCGCCGATGTAGGAGAGGTGCGGGACTTTCGCGCTCTGGCCGATGTGGGAGTTCTTGATCTCGACGAAGGTGCCGGCCTTGGCGCCGGCCTCGAGCAGGGCGCCGGGACGCAGGTAGGCGAAGGGACCGACCGAGCAGCCGTCGCGGACCTCGCACTCGACCAGGTGGGAGTGGACGACGTGCGACTCGACGCCGACGACGCTGTCGATCAGGGTGGTGTGCGGCCCGACCACGGCGCGGGCGCCGACGCGGGTGGCGCCTCGCAGAGTGCTGCCGGGCTCGATGCGCGCGTCGGCCTCGATCTCGACGCCGGCGTCGACCCAGGTCGAGCCCGGGTCGACGACCGTGGCGCCGGCCAGCATGTGGGCCTCGAGCAGGCGGCGGCGGCCCTCGGCCTCGACCGCGGCGAGGTCGACGCGGTTGTTGACCCCCATCGTCACCGCGGGGTCGCGGGCGAGGTGCGCGGCAACCGCGTGGCCGGCCGCGTGCAGCGCGGGGAAGACGTCGGGGAGGTAGTACTCGCCCTGCGCGTTGTCGTTGGAGAGGCCCGAAAGGGCGGCGGCGAGCGGCGCCGCGTCGAAGACGTAGGTGCCGGCGTTGACCTCACGGATCGCGAGCTGGGCGGGATCGGCATCGCCGGCGGCTTTCGCCTCGACGACCCGTTCGACGGCGCCGCCGGCGCCCCGCACGACGCGGCCGTAGGAGCCGGGGTCCTCGAGCTCGATCGTCAGCATCGTCGCCGCCGCGTCGGTGGCAGCGTGCGCGGCGAGCAGCTCGGCGATCGTCTCGGCCGAGATCAGCGGCACGTCGCCGGAGAGGACGAGGACCGTCTCGCTCTCGGCGACCAGCGCCGCGGCGGCGCGGATCGCGCCTCCGGTGCCGTCGGCCTGCGGCTGCTCGACCACCTCCACCCCGTCCGGGAGCGCGGCGGAGATGTCGCGGCCCGGCGAGACGATCACCGCCACGCGCCCGGCGCCCGCCTCACGGGCGGCCAGGATCGGCCAGGCGACCATCGGCCGCCCGCAGACGGGATGCATCATCTTCGGCAGCGAGGAGCGCATGCGCGTGCCCTCGCCCGCCGCCATGACCAGGACCAGAGGTGGCGAACTCACTGGCGCCATCGTAATGGGACGCGTCCGGGACGGCGGCTGGCGCGCCCCCCGGTCGCTGGGGTGCAGGGGGCGGCGCCCGCCCCGGCCGCCGGTGGTTCAGACGTGGCCCGCGGCGCCGCCGCGGGCGAGCTCTCTGCCGGCGAGGGCGATGGACGTCAGCGTCCAGCCGGCGAAGATCAGGTCGATCCCGACCAGGAGCCCGATCGCCCAGTCGGCCGAGGAGGGGAACTTGGCGAGCACCAGGATTCCGATCAGCAGGCCGAGGACGCCGCTGAGGCCGACCCAGCCGGCATTCGGCTGGCCGCGGCCGATGAAGGCGACGGTGATCCGCGTGATTCCCATGAAGAGGAAGTAGACGCCAAGGACGAAGGTCAGCGTCAGCGTGCCGTTGTGCGGTTCGACGATCAGCCAGAGGCCGACGATGACCGTGATCGCCGCCCAGAGCAGCCGCAGCAGCAGGGAACCCACCGTGCGCGCCGAGAAGGCGGCGGCGACCAGAAAGGCTCCGGCGATGACCAGGATCCAGCCGATGAAGATCGCGGTCCCGACCGAGGCGACGGCTGGCACGAGGATCGCGATGCAGCCGATCACGATCGCGATGATCCCGATCGTCATCAGGGCCTTCCAGCTGCGGGCGAGCCCCGCCCGCAGCTCTGGATCCATCGACGCTCCTCCGAACTCCACGGCCGCAGCGTATGGGCCCCGCCGGACGCCGCGGGAGACGCGAACGATCCCTTCGCCGTCGCTGGGCGCAGCGCGGATCGCACGATCGGCGGCGATCGCGAGCGCTAGGCTCGCGGGGCCGATCCGGGGTGGTGTAATCGGCCAGCACGCCAGGTTTTGGTCCTGGAAGAGAGGGTTCGAGTCCTTCCCCCGGAATGCGGCCGCCTGGCGCTACTCCTCGCCGCCGCGCGTCACCTTGCCGCCCTTGGCGCCCGGCTCGAGCGCCGGGCCCCTGGGCGAGGCGATGCCGAGGACGCGCATCGCCTTGAGGCCGAGGCCGAGCTTCTCGCGGCCTTCGGTCGCCGAGACGTCGTGGCCGCAGAGCTCGCGCACGCGCTCGAGCCGGTAGCGGATCGTGTGGCGGTGGGTGAAGAGCTGTTTGGCGGTGGCGGCGACGTTGCCGTCGTTGTCGAGATAGGCCTCGACGGTGGCGACGAGCTCGGTCTCGTACTGCTCGTCGTAGTCGGAGAGCGGTTTGACCGTCTCGGCGTAGAAGCGTTCGAGCTCGCCCGGGTCCTCGCTCATCGCCGGCAGCAGCAGGCGGTAGGCGCCGGTGTCCTCGAAGGCGAGCACCGGGTGGCCCTCGGCCTCGCCGACGTTGACCGCGAGCCGCGCCTCCGAGCCGGCACGGTAGAGGTCGACGGGGTCGGCGCAGCGGCGGCTGCGGCCGGTCGTCAGGTGAAAGCCGGGCAGGCCGTCCTCGAGCTCGCGGGAGAGGCCGGCGGCGGCGCGGGCGAGGCGCTCGTCGTCCTCGGCGGGAACGATCACGGCCAGGTTGGCGGCGCCGTCCTCCCCCGGCTCGAGCGTCGCCAGCGAGCCCGGCGCCAGCGAGCGCAGGGCGCGCATCGCCAGCGTCATCACGCGCTTGCGCCACTCACCGCTCTGGGCGGCGCGCGGGGCTGCCCGCAGCACCAGCACCCCGGCGCCGCGGTCGAGGTCGGCGCCGAGCTCGGCGCCGCGGGCGACGATGTCGCCGCGGTCGGTGACGTCGCGGTCGAGCACCGCCGCGACGAAGGCGCTGGCGACCTCCTCGCTGGCCCACTCGGGCGAGCGCGAGCGCTCCAGCTCCAGTGCCAGCAGCGTCGCCACCATCCGGGCGAGCACCGGATCGGGCGGGGCGCCGGCCCGGTAGCGCAGCTCGCCCACCGCGGCATCGGCGACCCGCAGCTCCACCCTGGTCACGCCCTCGCCGGCGGAGAGCAGCCGCTGCTCCTGATCGGGGGAGGCTCCGGCGACGGCGAGAACCGCGCTGGAGCGGTCGATCAGGGCGACGCTGGCGTCCAGCACGCGCGCCGCGGCGCGCGCCACCGCGGGCAGTCCGGCCCCCGACTCGACCGCTTCGGAAAGCGCCTCGAGCAGGCCGGGATCAGCCGCCCGTGCAGCGCTCTCGCTCTCTTTCGAGGTTGCCGGCATCGCTCCATTATCCCCCCGCTGCCCCGCGACCGGGCAGGTGGCTACTTGCCGTGGATGAAGTTGAGGATGTCGTTGTAGTAGTAGACGACCGCCAGCCCGATCACGACCCCGCCGACCAGCAGCGCGGCGAGGACGAAGAGGGCGAGGAAGCCGGCGGCGGTCTTTTCCCAGACCCGACCGTGGGCGCTGAGCGCCGGGCTGAGGATGAAGACGACGAAGGTGACAAGGCAGATCAGCCCGGCGGCGCCCCAGAGCAGGTACTGGTGCCCGATCCTGGCCAGCGCGTATGGGATGGCGGCGCTCATTGGCGTGGATTGTGGCGCACTCCGGAGATGACCAACCCGACCAGGGCGCAGAAGGAGAAGGCGGCCGCCCCCAGCGCCCAGCCGGCGCTGACGTCGCTGAGGTAGTGGACGTTGAGGTAGACGCGCGAGAGGCCCACGAGCACGGTCAGGGCGACACCGGTGACGACGACCGCGGTCGCCCGCGCCATCCCGGGCCGCAGCCGCAGCACGATCGTCACCGCCAGCCAGACGTAGATCACCGAATGCGCGGCGTGGCCGCTGGGGAACGAGGAGCCGGTCGTGTCGACCAGCCGGTCGGGCGGCCGCGGCCGGTCGACGAGGGCCTTGATCTCGGGGAAGGCGAGCTGGATGATCGTCATCCCGGCGAGCAGGACCCAGAACTCGGTCCAGCGCCGCCGCAGCGCCAGCAGCACCGCGCAGAGCGCGGCGAGCGCCCAGGTGAAGACGCCCGAGCCGAGCACGGTGACGACCTTGGCCAGCGCCAGCAGGAAGCCGCCGCGCAGCTGGTCGACCACTTCGAAGGCGGTTTCGTCGCCGGGCGTCGCCCCGGGGTCGCGGCCGACGACGACGGCGTAGGCGATCAGCACGAAGAGCGCCACCGCCAGCGTCGCCACCAGCGAGGTGAATTCGAGGCCGAAGGTGCCGCCCGGCGTCACCCGGTTCCAGAGGAAGCGCAGCTGCGGCTCGTAGCGGCGGCCGAGCACGACCAGCCAGCGCGCCGCAGCGTGCGCCTCCATCCAGCGCACCGCCGCGCGGCGGTTCTCGGCGACGCGGAAGTGGCGGTACAGGAAGACGGTTCCGGCGACGATCGCGATCAGCAGGCCGAGCAGGAAGGCCCCTTTGGCGGCGTACTTGCCGGCGGTCTCGATGCTGCGCGAGAAGAGGTAGCCGATCAGGATGTGGGCACTCGCCCAGAGGCCGGTGCCGAGGATGCTGTAGGGGACGAAGGCGCGGTACCCCATGCCCGAGCTGCCGGCGATGAACGGGGCGAAGGCGCGGACCAGGCTGATGAAGCGCCCGATGAAGATCGTCTTGCCGCCGTGGCGGGAGAAGTAGTCCTCGACCTTCTCGAAGCGCTCCTGCCCGATCCCGAAGCGCGGGCCGTGGCGGAGGACGAACTCGCGGCCGAGGCGGCGGCCGAGGAAGAAGCTGGTCGTGTCGCCGAGCCAGGCGGCAAACCAGGCGACGGCGATCAGCAGGTAGATGTTGATCACGCCCTGGCCGGCGACGGCTCCGCCGAGCAGCATCACGGTCTCGCCGGGGACGACGAGGCCGACGAAGGCACCGGTCTCGGCGAAGGCGAAGACCCCGACCAGCAGGTAGGTCCAGCCGCCGAGCGCGTTGGAGACGTCTTCGAGCAGCGACTGCAGGTTGACGCTGCCGAGCTCGCGGCTGAGGAAGAAATAGCCGACCGCGACGGCGATCGCCGCCGCCCCGATCAGCAGCTGTTTGCGCCGTCCCTTGCCGCCCCCTCCCTCGCCCGGCAGCTTCACGCGAGCGCCTCCGGAGCGACGATCCCCGCCGCGCAGACGATCGCGTCCTCACGGCCGAGCTCGGCGGCGGCGGCGCGGGCCGCGCCGAGGTCGGCGAAGAGCCCGACCGCGGTCGGGCCGGAGCCGCTGAGCAGGGCCAGCGGCGCGCCGGCGCCGCGCAGCGCCGCCAGCGCCTCGCCGATCGCCGGCCGCAGCGAGCGCGCCGCCGGCTCGAGGTCGTTGACGAGCAGCTCGGGATAGGCGAGCGGCGAGGCCCCCGCCCCGGCGACCTCGCGCAGCTGCCCGGCGAGGTGCTCGAGCTCCGCCTCGGGGCGGCCGAGGCCGAGCCGGTCCGCCTCGGCGAAGACCGCGGCGGTGCTGAGGCCGCCGCCGTCGGGCAGCAGCAGGGCGGCGTGCCCGGCCGGCGCCGGCAGCGGCTCGACCCGCTCACCGAAGCCGCGTACGAGGGCGAGCGCGGGGCGCAGCTGGGAGGGGACGTCGGCGCCGAGCCGGGCGGCGATCGCCGGCAGCTCGGCGACCTCGCCGGCGGCCAGCCGCAGCACCGCGGCGGCGTCGCCGCTGCCGCCGCCGAGCCCGGCGGCGACCGGGACGCGCTTCTCGATCTCGATCCGCAGCGGCCCCCGCGCCCAACCGGCCTCGCGCAGCGCCGCCAGCGCCCGCGCCGCCAGGTTCTCGCCGGCGACGCCGGGACAGCGGACCTCGTCGCGCTCGGCATCGGTAATCGTGATCAGGTCGGCGAGCGCCAGTGGCTCGAACAGCGAGCAGAGCTCGTGCAGGCCGTCGCCGCGGCGGCGGCCGAGGTAGAGGCAGAGGTTCAGCTTGGCGGGGGCGTGGACGAGCATCGCTCAGGCGTCGCCCCCAAGCTTCGCGGACAGGGCGGCGAACTGGCGCGGCGAGAGCGCCTCGGCGCGGGCGTCCTCGGGCAGGCCGAGCGCGGAGAGCGCCGCCCGCGCCGGCGCCAGGCTGCCGGGCCGGCGGTGCTCGAGCGAGCGGGCAAGCGACTTGCGGCGGTGCGCGAAGGCGGCGCGGACGAGCTCGCGGGTCGCCGGGTCGGCCGCCGGGCCGCGGCGGCGCAGCCGCAGGATCGCCGACTCGACGCGCGGCCGCGGCTTGAACACGGCCGGGTCGACGGTCCGCACCAGCTCGACCTCGCAGGCGAGCTGGGCGAGGACGCTCGGCGAGCCGTAGGTGCGGCTGCCGGGAGCGGCTCGCAGGCGGTCGGCGATCTCACGCTGGACCATCACCGTCCAGCGCGCCAGCGTCGGCAGCTCCTCGATCGTGCGCAGGATCAGCGGCGTCGCCACCGAGTAGGGCAGGTTGGCGACCATCGCGGTCGGCGCCGGGCGCAGGGCGGCGAGGTCGAGCCGCATCGCGTCGCCCCAGTGCAGGTCGACGCCGGGGTGGGCGGCGAGTGGCGCCAGCGCCGGCTCGAGCCCGCGGTCGATCTCGACCGTGTGGAGATGGGCGGCGGCCGCCGCCAGCCGCTCGCTCAGCACCCCTTCGCCGGCGCCCACCTCGAGCACCACGTCCGCGGGCGCCAGCTCGGCGTCGCGGACGATCGCGTCGAGCAGGTTGGGGTCGGCGAGGAAGTTCTGGCCCAACCGCACCACGGCGTCAGCTTCCTCCGGTCCGCCCGTGCCTACCAGCGAAAGAGGCGGCGGGCGTTGGCCTGCACCGTCGCCTCGAGCTCGGCGTAGGAGACGCCGCGAACCTCGGCGAGGAGGCGGGCGGTGGCGGTGACATAGGCGGGCTCGTTGCGGCGGCCGCGCATCTCCTGCGGGCTGAGGAAGGGGGCGTCGGTCTCGACCAGGATCTGGCTCTCGGGCACCGCGGCGGCCGCCTCCCGCAGCGCCGCCGAGCGCGGGTAGGTGACGTTGCCGGCGAAGGAGCAGTACCAGCCGCGCTCGGCCGCGTCGCCGACCCGCGCCGGGGCCGAGAAGCAGTGGAGGACGACGGTGACGCCGCCGGCACGCTCGTCGAGGGTGGCAAATATCTCGTCGGTGGCGGCGCTCTCGCCGTCGGCGTCGCGGGCGTGGATGACCAGCGGCTTGCCGAGCTCGCGGGCGATCTCGATCTGGGCGGCGAAGGCGCGCCGCTGGTCGGCGGGGTCGGCGGTGTCGCGGTAGAAGTCGAGCCCGGTCTCGCCGATCGCCCGCACCAGCTCGTGCTCGCCGAGCCGGGCGATCGCGGCGGCGGCCGCATCGTCGAAGCCGCCCGCGTCGTTGGGGTGGCGACCGACCGCGGCGAAGACGGCGGCGTGGCGCTCGGCGGCCGCGACGACCCCCTCGTTGGTCGCCTCGTCGAGGCCGACGTCGAGCATCCGCTCGACCCCGGCGGCGGCGGCGTCGGCGACCGCGTCCTCCTCGCTCTTCTCGCAGAGGAAGAGGTGGGTGTGCGAGTCGATCATCGCCAGAGCATAGGAACGACGAGACCCCGCGCGCGGGCAGCGCGGGGTCTCGTCGTTCCTATGCGCCGGTTATCGCCAGCTATCCGCTTGCGCTGAATCGCACAAGCGTCCAGATCGGAGTCTTCAGGACTCGATCTTGGGGAAGAGCGGGGGCACCCGCTCGACCGCCTGGCCGCCGGGGCGCGAGCCGAGCTCGGCCAGGGCGCGGCCCTCTTCGCCGAGCGCGTCGAGCAGCCTGGCCGCGGTCTCGGGCAGGTAGGGGACGAGCAGCAGAGTCGTCACCCGCAGGCCCTCGACCAGGTTGTAGAGGACTTCGTCGAGCCGCTCGGGGTCGGCCTCGTCCCGGGCCAGCTCCCACGGCTTCGATTCCTCGACGAAGCGGTTGAGGCGCCGGACCAGGCCCCAGGCGAGCTCGAGGGCCTGGGTCAGCTCGGCGGTGTCGAGCAGGGCGCTGAAGCGGCCGAGGGCGCCTTCGAAGTCCTCGGCGAGGGTCGCGTCGACCTGGGCCGGCGGCACGGTGCCGGCGCGGTAACGGTCGACCATCGCCAGCACCCGGCTGGCTAGGTTGCCGAAATCGTTGGCCAGCTCGGTCTCGTAGCGGGCCTCGAAGCCGGCGGTGGAGATCGAGCCGTCCTGGCCGAAGCTGACCTCGCGGAAGAGATAGAAGCGCAGCGCGTCGGCGCCGAAGCGCTCGATCACCTCGAACGGGTCGAGCACGTTGCCCAGGCTCTTCGACATCTTTTTCTCGCCCATCAGGAGGAAGCCGTGGATCACCATCCGCCGCGGCGGCTCGAGGTCGGCGGCGAGGCAGAGCGCCGGCCAGATCACGGCGTGGAACTTGAGGATGTCCTTCGCCATCACGTGCAGGTTCGCCGGCCAGAAGCGCGGCGTCAGGTCCTCGCCCTCGCGGGCGAAGCCGAGCGCGGTGACGTAGTTGAGCAGCGCGTCGAACCAGACGTACATGCGCTGCTCGGGGTCCCAGGGCAGCGGCAGGCCCCACTTGAGGCTCGGCCGCGAGAGCGAGACGTCCTCCAGGCCCTGCTTGATGAACGAGACCGCCTCGTTGCGGCGGAACTCGGGGACGACGAAGTCGGGCCGCGCCTGGTAGAGGTCTTCGAGCTGCGCCTGGAAGGCGGAGAGGCGGAAGAACCAGTTCTCCTCGCGCACCTTCTCGAGCACGATCTCGTGGATTGGGCAGGTGTTGCCTGGCCCCAGCTCGCGCTCGGTTTTGAAGTCGGCGCAGCGGGGGCAGTACCAGCCTTCGTAGATCCCCTTGTCGACCCAGCCGTTGTCGTAGACCCGCTGCATGATCCGCGCCACCCGCTCTTCGTGCCGCGGGTCGGAGGTGCGGATGAAGAAGTCGTTGGAGACGTCGATGATCGGCATCAGCGCTTCGAACTTGGCCGCGTTGCGGTCGGCCAGCTCCTGCGGCGTGATCCCCTCCCGCTCCGCCGCCGTCTCGATCGGCTCCCCGTGCTCGTCGGTGCCGGTGAGGAAGAAGACGTCCGCCGCGCGCTGGCGCATGTGCCGGGCGAGCACGTCGGCGGCCATCGTCGAGTACGCGTGCCCGAGGTGGGGCTCGGCGTTGACGTAGTAGATCGGCGTGGTGACGTAGAAGCTTCCGCTACTCATGCTCGCCACGGCACGCTATCGACTCGTCGGACGCTCCCCAGCTGACCCCGACTGGCCCGGCCGTTCTGATCGGGCCCGCGTTCTCGGCGGTCCCGCCGCCCCTACCCGCAGACGGGGCTCTCCGCAACTCTGTCGAGAGGCAGGGAGAAGCTGAACGACCCCAACGCGGTCTTGCCCGAGATGGTCGAGTCCGTTGACGGGATTTCGGCTACGTAGACATTCGCGTTTGCCGTGATCTGAGTCGGCCGAGCCGCTGTCGTGGCCACCGTGCTGACCCCGCTCGCGCTATCGGGAAGGACGCCGACGACCACCGACGTCTGACAACCCGGGAAGAGGAGGAACATGCGTCCTTCTTCGGCGCTCGTCAGCGATCCACATGTTTCGGCCTGATACTCGGTCGCCACCGAGATGCACAGTTCCTGCCCGAACCGCGCCACCGTCACCTCCCCGGCGGAGGTTTCCGTCGTACCGACACTGGAGAGCGGTTCCGCGACGGGCCTGAGCCCGTTGGGGTCTCGGCGCTCGGCGAGCAGCTCTTGAGCCCCCGGAGACAGCGCCGCCTTCGCCGCAGAGCTGGGATCCGCCAGGATGCCGAATTCCTGCCTCTTGGGACTCGAGGCCGCGTCGCTCGCGCCCGAGGTGAGCGTCACGAGAAGCACCGTGGCCGCGGCGACGCCCAGGAGTGCGACGAGGGCCCCGGTGACGCGCGGAGACTTGAGGACGTCAGTCATCGTATTTCCCATCCCTTCCTAGATGCCCGGGCCGTACCAGCGCTTGCCAAGGCCGGCGATCACGCGCGGCCCGTTGGCCCACTGTTCGACGAAGATCCAGGACCGGGGATACGCTTCGAAGCCAGCCCCGACCACCGCTTGCGTCCCGCACGCGACCCAGGTGCCGACACCCGAGCCTTCCCGATTCGGGTTCGTGTATTGGGTACAGCCGTCCGCAGAGGCGGACGCTGCATTCGCCGCCGCCAACCAGGCCCACAGCAATGCCGTCGCAGCGAGGGCGAGGCGGCCGAGCCTCAACACCCCGGTCCCTTGCATCTCCCCTTGCCTTTCTGATCGCGCCTCGATGACGCCCCTACGGGTCTCGCGCATCGAAGGCATTCGGTGCGCTCAGATAAATCTTATCAATCGGTGTACTCACGTTCATTAAGGCTTGCTTAACCCAACGCTCGACGTGACCCGTGGCCTGGGGTCCCCAGAGACCGCTGCTCATTGGAGTGCCGTGCCCCCTGAGCGGGGGCGCCTACGTCAACGCCTCGCCTCGCGCCCGGTCAGCGCCTTGTAGAGGTCGTTGGCGCGGGTGCCGGTGAGGGCGGCGACGACCGAGGCGGCGGCGCGGGGGCGGGCGCCGGACTGGACCAGGTGGCGGAGGGCGTCGACGGCGAAGGCGACGTCCTTGTCGTGCTCGGCGGTGGCGGCGGGGCCGATCACGAGGACGATCTCGCCCTTGACGTCGCCGCGGAAGCGGCGGGCGAGCTCGCCGAGGGTGCCGCGGGCGACCTCCTCGTGGACCTTGGTCAGCTCGCGGCAGACGGCGGCCTCGCGGTCGGGGGCGAGCTGGGCGAGGGCGGCGAGGCTCTCCCCCACCCGTCGCGGGCTCTCGAAGGCGATCACGGTCTCGGCCGAGCGCAGGACCCGCTCCATCTCCCCCGCCCGGCGCGGCAGGAAGCCCTCGAAGCGCCAGCGGTCGGTCGGCAGGCCGGAGGCGACCAGGGCCACCGGGACGACCGAGGGGCCCGGCAGGACGACGACCTCGAGGGCGCGGTCGATGCAGCGGCGGATCAGCTTGAAGCCGGGATCGGAGATGCCCGGCATGCCGGCGTCGGAGACGAGGGTGACGACGTCGCCGCGCTCGATCCGCTGGGAGAGCTCGGTCGCCCGGGAGCTTTCGTTGCCCTCGTGGTTGGAGACCAGCCGCGGGTGAGGGCGGATGCGGAGGCGGTCGAGCAGCGCGCCGGTCTTGCGGGTGTCCTCGCAGGCGATGTAGTCGGCGCTGACCAGCGCCTCGCGGATCCGCGGGGTGACGTCGTCGAGGTTGCCGATCGGAGTGGGACAGACGACCAGCCGCCCCGGCATCAGCTTCCCTTCCCGAGCTCGGCGCGAGCCAGCGCGGCGGCGCCGATCATGCCGGCGTCGTTGCCCATCGTCGCCGCCAGCACCGGCGTCTTGTTCATCGGCTTCAGGGCCCGCTCGCGGACTTCGCGGCGAGCCGGCTCGAGCAGCAGGTCGCCGGCGGCGATCACGCCGCCGCCGATCACGATCGCGTTCGGCTCGAAGATGTTGGCGTAGCTGGCGCAGGCGACGCCGAGGCGGCCGCCGATCAGCTCGAAGACGCCGATCGCCGTCCTGTCGCCCGCCAGCGCCGCCTCGGTGACCGCGCGGCCGTCGATCGTCTCGCCGGCCGCCAGCCGCCGTCCGATCTCCGAGTCGGGGTTGCTTTCGGCCGCCGCCAGCCCCTCGCGCCCGAGCGCGGTGCCGGAGGCGAGCGACTCGACGCAGCCGTGGTTGGGGCAGTTGCCCTGGCAGGGCGGGCCATCGGCCTGGATCACCATGTGGCCGAGCTCGGCGCCGGCGCCGGTGGCGCCGCGGTAGAGCCGGCCGCCGAGGATCAGGCCGCCGCCGATCCCGGTGCCGATCGTCAGCATCACGATGTTCGGCAGCCCCTTGGCGGCGCCGAACAGGTACTCGGCGTAGGCGGCGACGTTGGCGTCGTTGTCGACGACGACCGGCAGCCCGACGCGCTCCGCCACCAGGTCGCGCAGCGGCAGGTCGTTGAGCGGCAGGTTGACGGCGGAGACCGCGATGCCCTTCTCGTGATCGATCGTCGCCGGCACCCCGAGGCCGACCGCGGTGACGCCGGGTCGCGCCTCGCGGGCCTCGCGCACCTCGCGCACCAGCAGCTCGACCAGCTCGTCTTCGCTCTGGCCGGTCGAGCGCTCGCGGCTCTCCCACAGCGACTCGGTCCCCGCGAGCACCCCGACCAGCATCTTCGTGCCGCCGAGATCGACGCCGATCGTCTCGGCGGAACTCACGGGCAGCAAGAGGTTTTTAGGCGGGCGACCGAGTACATCGCCATGATTTCTAGCCCTTTTATGGCAGGAGATGATCCACAGCGACCGGACGAGTCGCCCGAATACAACGTCTACCGCTCGCGGCGGGGCGGCCTCTCGCGGCTGCGCAAGCCCGACCTCGGCGGCCTCAAGGACCGCGCGAAGCTGCCTGGAAAGCGGCCTGGCGAGGAGAAGCCGCGGCGCACGCGCGACCGCCGCGAGCGCCGGCGCGGGACGCCGCGGCCGGGTTGGAAGCGCGGCCTGAAATGGGTCGGCATCGCGATTCTGGGATGGATCTTGCTCAGCTTCCTCGCCTTCGCGGTCTCCGCTCAGCTGCAGTCGTTCAAGCTCTCGGGGGAAGCGAAGGACGCGTTGCACGGCAACCCGTTCCTGTTGCCGAGCGCGCAGACCATCCTGGTGCTCGGCACCGACGCGCGGCCGCCGAACACCAAGGAACCGAACGCGCCGCACCGGAAGGTCTGCTTCGAACAGCAGGAAAAGGGCGAGGCGCCGCACGCGCCCTGCTCGCAGGGCGAATACCGCGCCGACACGCTGATGCTGATCCGGGCCGGCGGCGGGACCTTCAACAAACTCTCGATCCCCCGCGACACCTACGCCGAAATCCCCGGCTACTCGCCGACCAAAATCAACGCCGCCTTCGCCTACGGCGGCGCCGCGCTGCAGATCAAGACCGTCGAGCAGTTCCTCGGCATCCACGTCGACCACGTCGCGATCGTCGACTTCACCGGGTTCGAAGACCTGATCGACGCCGTCGGCGGGGTCGAAGTGAACCTGCCGCACAAGCTCTGCGCCGACATCGCCGGCGGCGCCGGCCATGGCCAGGGCGGGATCACGCTGCGCCTGCACAAGGGCTGGAACACGCTCGACGGCCAGAAGGCGCTCGCCTACTCGCGGATCCGCGAGCCCAGCGAATGCCCCGGCCCCGGCAAGAGCGCCTACAGCTTCGCCTACGACGACCGCAACCGCGCCGCCGCCCAGCAGGCGGTGATCAGCGGCATCAAGGACCGGCTCACCGACCCCCTGCGCCTCCCCTACAACTTCATCAAGGGGCCGATCATCGGCTGGACCGCACCCCAGGCCTTCGTCAGCGACATGGGCTTCTTCACGATGCCGCAGCTGGTGCTGGCGGCGGCGATCGGCGGCGAAGCGGCGACCAACGTCCTCTGCAGCCGGCCGAAGGAAGAATGCGGGATCGGGCCGGGCGGCTCGATCGAAGTCCCCGACAGCGTCCGTCGCCAGGCCGTCAGGAAGCTGATGGGCTGAGCCAGGGCGGCGGGCGGACCTCGCCCGGCGCCTCAGTCGGCGGTGGCGGGTGCCTTCGAGTCGGACTTCGACTCGCTCGACTTCGAATCCGAGGAGCCGGAGTCGGACTTCGACTCAGAGGAGCTCTCGCCGCCGGCGGCGGAGGCGCCCTTCTTCTTCTTGCCGTAGTCGGTGTTGTAGAAGCCGGAGCCCTTGAAGTGGACCGCGGGCGAATGGAGGACGCGCCGGGCCGGAGCGCCGCACTCGACGCACTCGGTGAGCGGGTCGTCGCTGATCTTCTGCATCACGTCGAAGACGTGGCCGTTGTCGCACTTGTACTCGTAGATGGGCACGGGCGGATGATTATCGCAGCCGCTACGGTTCCGCCATGGCGACGACCGAACCGGGCAGCCCGGCGACCGAGGCGACGATGGAGGAGATCGTCGCGCTCTGCAAACGCCGCGGCTTCGTCTTTCCCTCCTCGGAGATCTACGGCGGGGTCGGCTCGACCTACGACTTCGGCCATTACGGCGTCCTGCTGAAGGGCAACGTCAAGGCCGAGTGGTGGCGGTCGATGCTGCAGGACCGCGACGACATCGTCGCCCTCGACTCGGCGATCATCCAGAACCCGCGCGTCTGGGAGGCGTCCGGGCACCTCGAGGGCTTCACCGACCCGCTCGTCCAGTGCCTCGGCAAGTGCAAGAAGCGCTGGCGCGAGGACCACCTGCGCGAGGACCTCGAACGCGAGGGCAAGGACCCCGACGGGCCGCTTCTCTGCCCCGAGTGCGGCGGCGAGCTCTCCGAGCCGCGCCAGTTCAACCTGATGTTCGAGACCCACGTCGGGCCGGTCGCCGACGCCGGCTCGACGGTCTACCTGCGACCCGAGACGGCGCAGGGCATCTTCATCAACTTCAAGAACGTGCTCAACTTCGCCCGCAAGAAGCCGCCTTTCGGGATCGCCCAGATCGGCAAGTCCTTCCGCAACGAGATCACCCCCGGCAACTTCATCTTCCGCACCCGCGAGTTCGAGCAGATGGAGATGGAGTTCTTCGTGCCGCCGGCGGAGGCCGAGCGCTGGTACCGCGAGTGGATCGAGCTGCGCGAGTCCTGGTACACCGAGCTCGGCATCCGCCCGAGCCACCTGCGCGTCCGCGCCCACGAGTCGCACGAGCTCTCCCATTACTCGTCGGGCACCAGCGACGTCGAGTACCTCTTCCCGATCGGCTGGTCGGAGCTGGAGGGGATCGCCAACCGCGGCGACTTCGACCTCACCCAGCACGCCCGCTTCTCCGGCGAGAAGCTCGAGTACTTCGACCAGCAGACCAAAGAGCGCTACGTGCCGCACGTGATCGAGCCGGCCGCCGGCGCCGACCGCGCCACGCTCGCCTTCCTCGTCGACAGCTACGAGGTGGAGGAGGTCGAGGGCCGCCAGCGCACCGTCCTGCGCCTCCACCCGCGCCTCGCGCCGGTCAAGGTCGCGGTGCTGCCGCTGGTCTCCAAGGAGGGGATGCCGGAGAAGGCGCGCGAGATCTTCGGGGTGCTGCGGCGGCGGATGAGCGCCGAGTTCGACGAGGGCGGCTCGATCGGCAAGCGCTACCGCCGCCAGGACGAGATCGGCACCCCGTGGGGGATCACCGTCGACCACCAGACGATGGAGGACGACACCGTCACCCTGCGCGACCGCGACTCGCTCGAGCAGGCCCGCGTCCCGATCGAGGGCCTCGCCGAGGACCTCGCCGCCAGGCTGGAGGCGCCCTGGCGCAGCCCGAAGCTCGGCTAGCCGCGGCTGGGCCGCCCGCTTCACCGCCTCAAGTTCGCGTCCGCACGGCCGATGATGCTGGTCAGCGCCGCCCGCACCTGGGCAGGACGCATCACTACTGAAAGGGAGAGCCATCGCGATGGCCTACGAGATGAAAATCCGCGGTACCGAGGACGAGGTCAAGGTACGCAGCATCTGGGCCGTGGCCCTGCTGCCGATCGTCACCCTCGGGATCTACCACCTCGTCTGGTGGTACAAGATCAATAAGGAGCTGAAGGGGTTCGGCGAGGCCAAGGGCTACGACCTCGGCCAGAACCCGACCAACTCGGTCCTGGCACTGTTCCCGGGCGGGCTGATCATCGTGCCGGCGCTGATCACCTACTGGCGGGGGACGAAGCGGATCATGGGGGCGGCGAAAATCGCCGGCCGCGAGCCGGTCAGCGGCTGGATCTCGGTGATCCTCTACCTGCTGCTCGCGCCCGCCTTCTGGGCCTACCTGCAGAACTCGCTCAACCACATCTGGGCGCAGGAAGCAGAGCCGCTCCCCGGCCACGAGGCGCCGCCGGTCAGCGAGGAGATGCCGCCGAAACTCGGCTGAGCGCCGGTCGCGGGCTGCCGCTCCGGTCGGGGCCGACCCACGTCGCCTAGGGACGGGGGTCGGTGAAGAAGGCCTCGACCGCGGCGGCTTCGCGCCCGAGCGCCGCGGCAGCCCGCTTCGGCACCTCCTCGAGGTACTCGATCGCGACCCGGCCGCGCTGCAGGCGCCAGGTGGCGACGGCGCGGCCGCGGACCAGCGCGAAGGGGCGGAAGAGGCCGTTGTCGCTGACCAGCAGCCGGTGAGGACCGACGATCTCCTCGCGCGAGGTCCAGCCGAGCAGCAGCGGGTCAAAGGCGCCGAGCAGCAGCGGCGGCGGCAGGGCGGGCGCCCGGTCGGGCGCCTGGGCCGCGAGCTGGAGGAGGCCGTCCTCGCGCCGGCGCAGCTCGGCGGCGATCGCCTCGAGCCCTGCCCGCGCATCGCGCAGCGGCAAGCCCGCCCAGCGGGCGAGGTCGCGGTCCGTCGCCGGGCCGTGGCCGACCAGGTAGCGGCGCGCCAGCTGGGCGAGGGCGGCCGCCCGGTCGGGCGGGCGGGGGGCGCCGAGCCACTCGCGGACGAGGACGTAGGCGTGCTCGCCGCCGAGCATCGGTCCGCGCACGATCAGGCCGCGGATCGCAGCGAGGAAGAGCAGGTGGACCAGCGCCTGGCCGCCGGTGGGGATGCCGGCGGCCTCGAGCCGCGAGCGGAGCTGGGCACGGGTCAGCGGCCCGGCGGCGTCAAGCGCGCACTCGATCACCTCCATCGCGCGCCCGGCCTGCTCCTCGCTGACTCCCTCCTGGCGCAGCCGGCGGGCCGAGGAGCTGAACAGAGGCGGCGTGGTCAACAGCTGCAGGAACGGATAGTCGGCGCTGCGGACGAGGTGCAGGGTGCCGCGGTTCAGCCAGGTGATGATCAGCTCCCGCTCGTCCAGTGCCCGGTCGACGTCGACGGCGAGCAGGCGGTCGCCGCGGGCGCGGATCGCGAGCCGCGCGCCGCGCGGGTCCTGCGCCTGGACCGCCAGCAGGCGGTTGACGACCGCCACCGGGCTGGCTCCCCGCGTCTCTCCCAGTCCCTGGGCGGCGATCCGTTCGGCCAGCACTGCGGGCGCGCTCATCGGAGCGATGATCGCCGATCCGGGGGCTCCCGTCCCCGGCGCTCAGCCGTAGATCGCGTACAGCTCGGGAAGCAGCGCCGCCAGGTTGGCGTACTCCTCCGCGCAGTGGCGCGCGAGCGCCCGCTCGAGGCCGCGGGGCAGAGCCGCGTCGCGGACGCGTCGGCGGTTGAGCAGCCGCGCGAGCGGGCCGGCGAGCGGCGCCGGCAGATAGGGCCGAATCGCGGCGCCGAGCCAGAAGTGGCTGCGCAGGCGGAGGCCGTCGCCGTCGCGCAGGAAGACGTGGACCATGAGCGAGTGCTGGGTGCGGCGACGGTCGTCACCGACCAGGCCGCCGACGACCGTCGCCACCTCCCGCTCGTCGAGGGCGTCGGTCGAGAAACCGAGCCGGCTCGGCGGCTGGAAGGCGATCCGGGCGTGGACCGTGCCGGTGCCGACGTCCTCGACCGGGTGGTGCACCGCGCCCCAGTGAGCTTTGCGCCCCGGCGCGCGAGGCGGCTCGAGCGAGTTGTCGCGGTGCGCGAGCGGGTGCCAGACCCGGTAGCGGAGCGCCTCGCGCGGATGCCAGTCAAACCACCAGTCGACCATCTCGCCGTTGACGCCCGGCATCGGGGTGGCCACTGCGACGAAGCGGACGCCGCCGGGCAGGGTGCACCACCCGGTCTCGAGCGGCAGCGGCGCCGGATCGAGCAGGCGGTCGAGATCGCTCGGGCGCAGCGCCGTCGCCGGGTCGGCGGGACCACGCTCGACCGCCGCCAGCACCGCCGGGTCGGCGGCCGCCAGCGGCCGCTCGAGGTAGGCGGCGAGCCCCGGCGTGCCGCTCACAGCCGGCCCATCCAGGGATGGAAGAGGCCGCCCGGGTCATACGCGGCCCGCACCGCGTCGAGCTTCGCCATGCTGGCGTCGGTGGCGAAGCGCGCCGGCCGGCGCCCGAGGTTCTCGTCGGCGAGCTGGATGCCGCTGGCGAGCCCCTCCATCTCCCGCATTCGCCGCTCCACCCAATCGACGTGCTCGGCGTCACGCCCGGCATCGCGCCAAATCCCGTAGAGGGCGATGTAGGTCTCGTCCTCGACGCTGTAGGCCATCTCCGGCCGCGGCGGGCTCTCACCCCAGTTCATCCACAGCATGTGGGAGGGAGCCTCGGGCAGCGTCGCGGCGATGTGCCGCAGGCCCGGCAGCAGGTCCTCGACCGGCGCGTGCGTCCACATGTTGTCGACGGCGTAGCGGTGCGCGTCGGGATAGGACTCGTGGACCGCGGCGTACAGATCGTCCAACGTGACCTCGACATTCGGCACCACCAGCCTTGCCCGGCTCTGGTCGGGGGCGGTGGCTAGGAATGAGAGCGCCTCGGCCGCCTCCGCGGCGCTGCCGACCAGGGCCGGCGCGGTCACCGCGACCTCGGGCTCGCCCTCGAGGTCGCGGTGGACGATCACCATCAGCTCGACCGCCCGCGGCACCCGCGGACCGACCTCGTGCGCCCAGCGGAAGACGTCCTCGAGCATCTCGATCGGGTAGAGCAGGACCCCGTTGGCGATGTGGCGTGGGAGCGGCTGCAGGCGCAGGTGGAAGCGGACGACGGCGCCGAAGAAGCCGGGACCGGCGCCGCGGGCCGCCCAGAAGAGATCGGGCTCGCAGGTCTCGTCGGCGCGGAGCAGGTCGCCGGCGGCGGTGACGACGTCGATCGCCTCGACGCTCAGGCAGGCAGGGCCGTGGACGCGGCCGTTCCAGCCGAAGCCGCCCTGCAGCAGGTAGCCGCCGAGACAGACGCCCTGGCAGTGGCCGGCGGGGAAGAAGAGGCCGTGCTCGGCCAGCGCCGCCAGCGTCTCGTTGCCGCGGGCGCCGGGGCCGACGACCGCGGTCATCGCCCCGGGATCGATCGCCACCTCGTCGAGGCGCGAGAGGTCGAGCAGCAGGCCACCGTCGCGCAGATGGTTGGCGGCCCAGCTGTGGCCGCCCGAGCGCACCCCGATTCGCATCCCGGCCTCCCGCGCCAGTCGCACCGCCGCGATCACGTCGGCCTCGCTCTCGGCCAGCGCGATCGCGTCCGGGTAGCGCGCCGGGGTGCGCGCGTTCCAGACCGCGGCGCGCCGCGCCTGCTCGTACCCGTCCTCCCCGCGCCGCAGCAGCTTGCCGGTCATCTCGTCGTGAAACTATAGCTGTAGTTTCACTGCCCTTCAAGGCAGGCAAACGCGAACCGCCCCGGGGGGCGGGTGGGAGCGAGGACTGGGCGGGGCCTCAGCCCCTGCCGGTGAGCAGGTTCCAGAAGCGGCGCAGGGCGCCCGGCGGGCGCTCGCCGGCGACGTCGTCGGGTGAGACGTTCAGAGCGCCCGGGTTCTCCCCGGGCTTGCCGAGCCGCGCCGCTTCGGCGGCGTCGATCTTGAGGATCACGCCGCGTTCGTAGATCTCCCCCACCTCCGGGGCGTCGACGAAGAGGTTGCCACCGGGCCCGACGCGGGCGCTGAAGACGATGCCGTCGAAGATGTCGTCCTTGGCGTCGGTGCGCACGTTGACGACGTGGCCGACCTGCTCGCCGTCGCTGGAGTAGACGGGGACGCCCTTGCCGACGACGAGGTAGGAGCTGCGCTGGCCGAGGTCGTCCATCCCGCCAGCCTAGATGATTGATTCCGGCGATCAGGGCGTCGTTGATGACTCGCCCTGGCGGGGAATCGGTCCTCCAGCCGAGCCCTCGCGCCCCGGGCCGCGCCCCGGCCGCGGTCGGTTACGCTGCCGCCGGGGGGGCGAGACCGGCGAACGAACGGAGGGGAGATGGGCCTCAACCTTGCAGCGAGCCTGACCGAGACCGCGGCGCGGGCGCCGGAGCGCGTCGCCGTCCGCCTCGGCGAGACCGCGCTCACCTACGCCGCGCTCGACGAGCGGAGCGCCCGCCTCGCCAGCCTCCTCCGCGACCGCGGGCTGGCGGCCGGCGACCGGGTCGGGGTGATGCTGCCCAACGTGCCCGAGTTCGCGATCGCCTACTACGGCGTGCTGCGCGCCGGCGGCATCGTCGTGCCGATGAACGTGCTGCTGAAACGGCGCGAGATCGCCTTCTACCTGGAGGACTCCGGCGCCGGCACCCTGCTCGCCTGGCACGGCTTCGCCGACGAGGCGCGGGCCGGCGCCGCCACGGCGGGGGTGGAGCTGATCGAGATCGAGCCCGCGGCCTTCGCGGAGCTGCTGGCCGGCGCCGAGCCGAACCGGGAGCTCGCCGAGACCGAGCCCGAGGACACGGCGGTGATCCTCTACACCTCCGGCACGACCGGCCGGCCGAAGGGCGCGGAGCTGACCCACTTCAACCTCTCGCGCAACGCGGAGATCGCCTCGCGGACGACCTGCGAGGTCGCCGACGGCGACGTCGTCCTCGGCGCCCTGCCGCTCTTTCACTCCTTCGGCCAGACGGTGGGCATGAACGCCTCGGTGCGGGTTGGCGCCACCCTCACGCTGGTCCCGAAATTCGATCCCGGCGAGGCGCTGGCGACGATCGGGCGCGACCGGGTCACCCACTTCTACGGGGTGCCGACGATGTTCGGCGCGCTGCTGCACCACCCCGCGCGGGCGGAGACCGACACCTCCTCGCTGCGCACCTGTGTCACCGGCGGCGCCGCGATGCCGGTCGAGGTCCTGCGCGGGTTCGAGGAGGCCTTCGAATGCGTGGTGCTGGAGGGCTACGGGCTCTCGGAGACCTCGCCGGTCGCCAGCTCCAACCATCCCGGCATGGAGCGCAAGCCGGGCTCGATCGGGACGCCACTCGAGGACGTCGAGATGAAGGTGGTCGACGAGAACGACGAGGAGGTCCCCCAGGGCGAGATCGGCGAGATCGTGATCCGCGGGCACAACGTGATGAAGGGCTACTGGCGCCAGCCGGAGGCGACCGCCGAGGCCATGCGCGGCGGCTGGTTCCACAGCGGCGACATGGCGCGGGTCGACGAGGACGGCTACTTCTTCATCGTCGACCGCAAGAAGGACCTGATCATCCGCGGCGGCTACAACGTCTACCCGCGTGAGGTCGAGGAGATCCTCTACGAGCACCCGAAGGTCCGCGAAGCCGCCGTGCTCGGCCTGCCGGACGAGGAGTGGGGCGAAGAGATCGGCGCCGCGGTCGTCCTCCACGAGGGGGAGGAGATCGCGCCGGAGGAGCTCAGCGCCTACGTGCGGGAGCAGATCGCCGCCTACAAGTACCCGCGCGTCGTCTGGTTCCTCGACGAGCTGCCGAAAGGGCCGACGGGCAAGATCCTCAAGCGCGAGATCGCCGCTCCGGCCTGAAACTGGCTGCCCAGCCAGTTTCCGCTAGGCTGGCCCGGACAGGGGACCGCACGGCAAAGGAGCAGAGATGAGCGTCGCTTCTCAGAGCTTGATGGACAACGTCACCTACGAGGACCTCTACCGCCGCTGGGAGCACGGCAACTGGAGCGCCTACGACCTCGACTTCAGCGGCGACCGGCCCGGCTGGGAGGGGCTGAGCGAGATCCAGCGCCGCTCGGCGATGTGGATCTACTCGATGTTCTACTACGGCGAGGACCGGGTGGCCGACACGCTCGCGCCCTACGTGACCGCCGCCCCGACCGAGGAGCAGTCCTACTTCCTCGCCACCCAGCAGGTCGACGAGGTGCGCCACTCGATCTTCTTCCACCGCTTCTTCAAGGAGGTGATCGGCGTCGGCGGCGAGACCGTGGAGCAGACGCTGGCCTCCACCCTGCCGCAGCTGAACTGGGGCTACCGGGGGATCTTCGACCGCCTCGACCGGATGGCGGAGGAACTGCGCAGGGATCGCTCGCTGCCGAAGTACGCGCAGGCGATCACCCTCTACCACCTGATCGTCGAGGGCAGCCTCGCCCAGCCGGGCCAGCACTTCATCGAGGACTTCTTCGCCTCGGCGGAGACGATGCCGGCCTTCAGCGCCGGCATGGCGAACGTCTCGCGCGACGAGCAGCGCCACATCGGGTTCGGCGTCAAGGTCCTCTCCGAGCTGCTCGCCGAGGGCACGCCCGGGTGGGAGGAGAACCGGGCGGCGGTGGTCGAGCTGCTGCGGGAAACGCTGCCCTACGGGCCGGCAGTCTTCTCGCCGCCCGGGCTCGACCGCGAGTACACCGAGTGCTACGGCTTCCGCCTCGAGGACATCTTCGCCTTCGGCCTCAAGCTGATTCGCCAGCGCTGGCGGACGATCGGCTTCCCGACCGAGGAGATGCCGCCCGGGGTCTTCCCCTTCGACCCCGAGGAGAGCGCCGAGGCGGTCGCCGAGCGCCAGGTGAAGCTGATGATGGGCGGCATCCTCGGCGCGCCCGACGGTCCGCCACCGCAGTCGACCCCGGAGCTGCAACGCCTCTACTTCGACCTGATCGCCCGCGTCGCCGACCCGGCAGCCGCCAACGGCGAGCAGCTCGTCTACCAGTGGCGCTTCACCGATGCCGACCCCTGGCACCTGATCCTCGACAACGGCTCGACCCGTGCCGAGCCGGGCCTGGCCCCCAACCCCACGGTGACCGTGGAGACCAGCTGGGCTGACTGGATCGCCTCGGGCAAACCCGATGCCAACCAGCTGAAGATGCTGCTCCAACGCCGGATCCGGCCGCGCGGCAAGGTTCGCGAGCTGGCGCGGATGCGGCGGGTGTTCGGGTAGTCGCGGCGGGCGAGGGACGGGCCAAGGGACGAAGGCTTCGCGAGGGGGAGGGGTGGGGTGTCCCTCTTCACTCGGCCGTGTCGTCGGCGAGAAGCTTTCAAGCTCCTCGCCCGCAGCCCAGCCCTCCTCAGCCGCAAAACGATCAGAGGAACACCCCACCCCTCCCCTGGCAACAGGAACCACCGCCCGCGCCCGCTCCCAAAGCTTCAAAGGGACGAAGGCGCCCCGCCGAAAACGCAGTTCCGCTCGCTATGCGAGTGAAAGTGCGTTCTCAACGGGCGGTGATGGAAGCGCGCTCTCAAGCACCATTGAAAGCGCCAAGGCATCCCGTGGTTCCTTGTGGACGCTCTGGGTCCGCAAGGAACCACGGGATGGGAAAACGCCGGCTTTGCGGAGGGCGTGGTTCCTAACGGTCGCCAGGCGACCGTTAGGAACCACGCGATTGGAGGCCGGTCCGGCTCTTCGAGAACGCGGGGCTGGGGTGCTCGTCCCTTGCCGCTCTTCGAGAGACGCTGGGCCTGGTCCCTTTCAAGCTCTGGGCAAGGGGGCGGGGCCTCGTCTTTGTCCGGGAGCTCCCGGGGTTGGGGGGCCGTGGAGCCTTCAGGGAGGGTCGGGTGACCCTCTGAACGTTTTGCGGCTGAGGAGGGCTGGGCTGCGGGCGAGAGCTCTCCCAACTCCCCGACGACGACACGGCCGAGTGAAGAGGGTCACCCGACCCTCCCGACCAGCCTCTCGTCCCCCACCCCCCTGCGAGCCCCCGTCCCTTACAGGGGGCCCGGTGCTCAGGCGATGGGCGGCCGAGCCGCCGCCCAAGGCCGCTCGGTCTCGAGCTGGCCGGCCAGCGAGAAGAGGGTCGCCTCGTCGCCGGGGCGGGCGACGACCTGGACGGCGAGCGGGAGGCCGTCGGCGGCGAAGCCGGTGGGCACCGACATCGCCGGGTTGCCGAGATGGTTCCAGGGGATGCAGTAGGGATAGAAGCGGCTCATCCCGAGCACGGTGTAGAGGGCGCCGCGACCCTCCCACTTGCGCACCGGCAGCGCGGTGCCGCCCATCACGGGCATCACCAGGACGTCGAACTCGTCGAAGATCGCGTTGATCCGGAGGGCGTCCTCCTCACGGCCCGCCAGTGCCCGCTGGTAGACCGCCTCCGGGAGCAGGGAGCCGAGGCGGCCGAAGCCGCGCGTGCGCCGTTCCAGTCGGTCGGGGTGAGGCACCTCAGCGACGGAGTCGGCGACACCGCGCAGGAAGCGGGGGGTGATGTTGTTGGCGACGTTCCCCCAGTCGGGGTCGCGTTGCTGCACCTGGTGGCCGAGCGCGGTCAGCATCCGCGCCGCCTCCTCGACCGTGGCCGCGACCTCGTCGGAGAGGACCGGCGGCGCCAGCGCCCGCGGCGGCTTCGTCGACCAGGCGACGCGCAGCTTGCCGGGCGGGGATTGCGCCGACTCGACGAACGGCCGCTGCGGGGGCGGCGGCGCGCCGGGCTCCTTCGACCCACCCGAGACGACGTCGAGCCAGAGGGCGCTGTCGACGACGTTACGACTGAGACAGCCGAGCGCGGCGAGACCGTGCCAGCCATCCAGTTCCGGCGCCAGCGAGACGCGGCCGCGCTGGGGCTTCAGCCCGAACAGGCCGCAGGAGGCCGCCGGCAGCCGGATCGAGCCGCCGCCGTCGCCGGCCAGGGCGACCGGGACGAGGCCGGCGGCGACCGCCGCGCCCGAGCCGCCGCTGGATCCGGCCGGGGTGCGCTGCGGGTTCCACGGATTGCGGGTGACGCCGTAGGTCGCCGACTCGGTGAAGCCGCAGATCGCCAGCTCGGGCAGGAGCGTGATGCCGACGATGATCGCGCCCGCCTCGCGCAGCCGGCGGACGACCTCGGAGTCGGCCTTGGCCGGGCGGTCGAAGGCATCGGTCCCCCAGGTGCGAACCTCGCCGGCGATCTCGACTTCGTCCTTGATCGCGATCGGCACCCCGAGCAGCGGCCGCGTCTCCCCCGCCCGCAGCCGCGCCTCGGCCTGCTCGGCTTCCAGCATCGCCTTCTCGGCGAAGACCTTGCGGAACGAGTTCAGCTGCGGGTCCAGGCGGGCGATTCGGTCGAGGCAGATGCCGACCAGCTCAGCCGGAGAGACCTCGTGCTCGCGGACCATCTCCGCCATCCGCGCGGCGCCGGCAAAGGCGATCTCCTCGGCTCCCTTGGCCACGGAGCCAATCCTACGTGCTCAGGCCTCGACCGGCTCGGGCTCGGCGCCGCCCTCGAAGCTGAGGTTCGGCAGCGCCCGGTCCAGCCAGGCCGGCATCCACCAGTTCCAGCGACCCATCAGCTTCATCGCCGCCGGCACCAGGATCAGCCGCACCAGGGTCGCGTCGAGGGCGATCGCCACCGCGCAGCCGAGGCCGAGCTCCTTGATCGAGGGCACACCGGTGAGGACGAAGACGGCGAAGACCGCGGTCATGATCAGCGCCGCCGAGGAGATGGTCCGCGCGCTCGAGGCGAGGCCCTCGGCGACCGCGAGCTCGTTGTCGCCGTGGCGCATGTAGCGCTCGCGGATCCGCGACATCAGGAAGACCTCGTAGTCCATCGAGAGGCCGAAGACGACGGCGAAGATCAGCGGCACGTTGATCGTGTCGATCGCGCCCTGGCCTTCGAAGCCGAGCACGCCGTCAAGCCAGCCCCATTGGAAGATCGCGACCAGCACCCCGAAGGCGGCGCCGATCGAGAGCAGGTTCATCAGCACCGCCTTCAGCGGCAGCAGCAACGAGCGCAGCATCACCATCAGGACGACGAAGCTGAGCGCGAGGACGAAGAGGACGATCTTCCACATCGAGCCGGCGATCTGCTCGCGGACGTCGTGGCTGCGCGCGGTTTCACCGCCGACGCTGACCGTCGCGGTGCGCGCCAGGGCGCTGGCGGGGACGACCGTCTCCCGCAACCGCTCGACCAGCGCCGTCGCCGCGTCGGACTCGCTGCCGGCCCGGGGGGTGGCCTGCAGGAGGACGCTCTGCGCCGAGTAGGCCGGCGGGGCGACCGAGCTGATCCCCGGCGTGGCCCGCAGCTCCCGGGCGAAGGCGGCGACGGCTGCGCGGTCCGCACCGCCCGGCGGATGACCGAGGTCGGCGACGATCTGGATCGGGTCGGTGCCGCCGCCGAGCGCCCGCGAGGCGAGCTCGTTGCCGACCCGGACGTCGCTGCTCGGCGGGAACTGCCGCAGCGCCTCGGTCCCGGTCTGGATCGAGAGCAGCGGCGTGGCGAGGAACAGCAGCAGCGCCGAGACCGAAAGCACGGCCGTCCAGGGGTGCGCCATTACCGCGGCGGTCCAGTGCCGCCAGAACGGGCTCGCCCCCGCGCCGGCGGCGCCCGCCCCCGCGCCCACGCCCACGTCCGTGCCCCCCGCGCCGCGCTCGGGGCGGCGCACCACCCGGCGCCGCACGAAGCTCTCGATGCGGCCGACCACCCCGCCCGGCAGGACCCGGTCGCCCAGCATCGCGATCAGCGCCGGCAGCAGCGTCGTCGCGGTCAGGATCGAGACCGCGACGACGGTCATCGCCCCGAGCGCCATCGAGCGCAGCGCCTGGTTGTCGACCATCCAGAGGCCGGCCAGGGAGATGATCACGGCGAGGCCGGAGAAGGTGACGGCGAGGCCGGAGGTCGAGAGCGAGCGGGCCCGAGCCTCCCGCTTGGAGAGCCCGGCCTGGCGCTCCTCGCGGTAGCGGGCGAGGATGAAGAGGGAGTAGTCGATCGCCACCCCGATCCCGATCATCGACGCCATGTTGGTGACGAACACCGACATCGTCATCTGCAGCGAGATGAGGTAGATCAGCGCGCCGGTGACCAGCACGCTGACGAACCCGAGCGCCAGCGGCAGCGCCGCGGCGGCGAGCGAGCCGAAGACGACGAGGAGGATGATCGCGACCAGCGGGAAGCCGCTCGCCTCCGCCTCGCTCAGATCCCGCTTCGAGATTTCCTGCATACCGGCCCAGATCGTCGGCTGGCCGACCAGGTACGGCGTGACCCCGCCCACGGCGCTGCCGGGGTCGAGGTCGCCGCGCAGGGTCGCCGCCGAGTCGATCAACCGGTCCGAGGAGAGGTCGCTGCGCAGCGCCAGCAGGGCCGTCCCGGTCCGCTGCAGACGAGCACGGCCGGCGCGCGCGGCGCGCGGCGGCAGGACGACGTCGGGCACGCCGGCGATCTCACGCCGGACCCGGGCGACGGCAGCGGCGCGCTCTGCCGCGCTCGCCCCCGGCGCCGCCCGCAGCAGCACCGCGATCCCGTCCCCGCGGGCGCTGAACTCGTCCTGCAGGGCTTCGGAGACGCGCTTGGACTGGCTGCCGGGAACGTCGAACCCGCCGCCGGTCAGGTGGTCGGTCTGCCGGGCCGCGAACGGCAGCGCGGCCAGTACGATCACCACCCAGACGGCGAGGACCCAGCGCCGGCGCCGGCCGACCGCGGCGGCAAGCCTTTCCATCGTGCTCCTCATCGCTGCGCCAGCCTCTCGCCTGAGCGAATTGACGGACTGTGAGTGGGGTCACAGGGTGACCGGGCTCACGCGGCGGTTACCGCATTTCACCCCCCAGAGGGGGTGAAACGAGGAAGCCGCGGAGCGCGGGCGGGCGCTACTCGGAGACGAGCAGGTAGCGCGCGGTGGCGGCGCCGACCTCGAAGGCGTCGGCGGAGTCGCGCTCGGGGTCGGAGAGGACCTGGAGCGCGAGGCCGTCGGCGAGGGCGAAGAGGTAGGAGACGACGGCCTCGGCGCCGAAGCGGAGGCTGATCACGCCCTCGCTCTCCTTCGCCCGCAGCACCTCGGCGACGTGGGAGCGGGTGCGCTCGAAGAGCTGGCCGACCTCGCGCTGGATGTCGGGGTTGCGGCGGCCGGCGCTGAACAGCTCGAAGAGCAGGAGGAAGAAGCCGGGATCGTTGTCGATCATGTCGGTGAGGCTGGCCACCAGGCCGTCGAGGACGTCGTCGACGGTGCGCGCCTGGGCGAGCAGCTCGTCGAGGCGCGCGATCCGCAGCTCGGCGTCGCGGCGAACCACCTCGACCAGGAGCCGCTCCTTGGTGCCGAAGTAATAGTGGAGCAGGCCGCGGCTGACGCCGGCCTCGCGGGCAACGTGCTCGAAGGTGGAGCCGGCGGCGCCGCGCTGGGCGACGCTGGTCCGCATCGCGTCGACGATCCGCTGCGCCTTGTCGCCGCTGAGCTCGCGCTCCTTCGTCGCCGCCTCCACCTTCCAGTCCTCCGGCTAGGAGCCGTTGATGCTGGTCGTGCTGGTGTACTCGAACTCCTCTTCGGCGCCGAAGAGGGCGTCGAGCACGGCCTTGCGGGCGCCCTCGCTGACGATCAGAGCGACGATGCCGCCGACGATCGCGAGCAGGAGGAGGCGGCCGAGTCGGCTGCGGCGCTTGGGCGGCTTGCGCAGGCGCTCGCTCGCCTCCTGCAGGTTCTCGGCAGCCTTGCGCAGTTCCTTCTGGACCTTCTTGTCGCTGGTCACGGCCTTGACCGGGCCCTTGCCGTTGCCGGTCGCCCGGCCGTAGGCGGTGCGCGCCGATTCGAAGGCGTCGCGCAGGTTGTCGCGCAGATCTTCGTCCTCGATCAGGCGCTGCACGTAGGGGTTCTCCCGCGCCGCGGAATACATGTCGCCGGCCTTGCCTGCCGCCGCCTTCTTGGTCTTCGCCATCCCGTTCACTCCCTCGCTGGTCTGCAGTTCGCTCTCGCAGGATATACCCGGAAAGCGCAGGGGCTAGCCCGATGTCCGACGGGTGGCGGGGTCAGCCGGGGCCGATCCCGTCGAGGAGGACCCCGTTACTGCGGAAATTGAGGCGCGCGTCGCGAAGGTGGCGCAGGCGCAGCGGCGCCAGCCCCGGGCCGGGCAGGCGGTAGCGGCGGATGAACAGCGGGCCGGCGGCTTCGTGGCCGGCTTCGCGGAAGCCCGGCCCGAGGACGTGGCGCCCCGGCGGCGGCACGTGCCCCTGCGAGATCAGGTCGATTTCACCGACCCGCCAGCGGAAGCGTTCGGACGCGCGCACCTGGAAGGAGCCGGTCGAGAGGTAGTGGCGGAGCGGCGCCTCGCCCAGCGTCCAGGTCACCAGCGCCCGCGGCCGCTGTGGTTCGCCGAGGCGGGCGGCGACGGCGTCCCAGTTCGGCCGCTGCAGCTGCGCCATCGTGCTGGCGGCGACGCAGAAGCCGAGCGAGTAGACCAGCAGCGCGGCCGCGAGGACAGCGCCGAGCCAGCCGGCGCGGCGCACCGTGAGCCCGATCGCGACGAGGACGAGCAACGGCACCAGCGCCGGGATCAGGTTGCGGGCGAGGACGTAGTCCTTGCTGGTGGAGAGCAGCGCCAGCGCGATCGGGATCCCGAGCGCGGCCAGCGCCGCGGTCAACGGCAGCGCCGCCGCCCGGCGCTCGTCGCGGTCGCCGCGCCAGAGCAGCAGGCCGAAGGCGGCCAGGCACAGCGCCAGCGGCGCGAAGGCGAGCCCCGGCCGCTCGGGCTGGCCGATGATGTCGCCGGTCTCGCCGGTGACGAAGGTCGCCGCCGTTTCCCAGAGCCGGTGGCCGAGCGAGTACTCGCCGATCCATTCGGCGTGCCCGAGCGAGGCCTGGTGGATCGCCAGCGGCGCCAGCAGCAGCGCGCCGAGCCCGACGATCGAGAGCCCCGGCAGCGCCTCCCGGCCGCGCCGGCGCAGCAGCACCGCGGCCTCGCCGGCGATGAGGAAGGCGGCGAAGTAGTGGGTGGCGAGGGCGAGGGCGGAGACGGCGCCCCACCAGATCAGGTCGCGGCGGCGGCCGTAGCGAACGGTGCGCACGCAGTAGAGCAGCGAGACCGCGCAGAGCAGCGTCACCAGCGCGTAGGCGCGCGCCTCCTGCGAGTACCAGAGCAGCATCGGGTTGACGGCGGCCAGCGCCGCCGCCATCAGCCCGGCGCGGCGCCCGCGCAGCTCGGCGGCGAGCAGGTAGACGACGGGGACGGTCGCGACCCCGGCGACGGCCGAGAGCGAGCGCAGCCCCCACTCGCCGGTGCCGGTCGCCTGCACCCAGACCCAGGCCAGCGCGTAGTAGAGCGGCGGCGTCGACTCGCTGAACCCGACCGCGTCCATCGCGTGGCCGAAGCCGCCGCGCAGGACCCGGCTGGCGGTGACGATCTCGTCGTGGTGGTAGCTCTGGTCGCCGAGGGTGAGGAAGCGCAGCAGCGCCGCCGCCGCGGTCAGCCCGGCGACGATCCAGAAGACCCGTGAGCGCGCCCGCGCCGCCTCCGCGAGCGCGGTCAACGGCGCCGGGGCACCGCGCCGGAGGGCTCCCGCCTCCACCGCTACCTGAGGGCGACGTCGAGCGCCTGGGAGACCTCGTCGACGAAGACGAACTCCAGGCCACCGAGCTCGTGCTCGGGTATCTCAGCGACGTCCCCCGCGTTGCGCTCCGGAACTATGACCCGCTTGATCCCCGCCCGCTGGGCCGCCAGCGACTTCTCCTTGAGGCCGCCGATCGGCAGCACCTGTCCGGTCAGGGTCACCTCGCCGGTCATCGCCACATCGTTGCGCACCGGCCGGCCGCTGACCAGGGAGGCGAGCGCGACGGTCATCGCCACCCCCGCCGAGGGACCGTCCTTGGGCACCGCTCCCGCCGGCACGTGGACGTGGATGTCGTGCTCGGCGAACCACTCCTCGCCGAGCTTCGGCGCGACCTCGCGCCAGTGGCCGCGGACGTAGGAGAGCGCCGCCTGCGCCGACTCCTTCATCACCTCGCCGAGCTGGCCGGTGATCGTCAGCTTGCCGCCGCCGGGCATCGCCGTCGCCTCGATGAAGAGGACGTCGCCGCCGACCGGCGTCCAGGCGAGCCCGGTGGCGACGCCGGGGACCTTGGTGCGGCGCCGCTGCTCGGCGAAGACGCGGCGGCGGCCGAGCAGCTCACGAGCCCGTTTGGCGGAGACCGTGACCTTGCGCTTGACCCTGCCCTCGGCGACTTCGCGGGCGACTTTGCGGCAGACGGTGCCGATCTGGCGCTCGAGGTTGCGGACCCCGGCCTCACGCGTGTACTCCTCGGCGATCGCTTTCAGGGCGGCGTCGGAGAAGGCGATCTGCGAGGGCTTCAGCCCGTTGGCGGCGATCTGGCGGGCGACCAGGTAGCGGCGCGCGATGTGGAGCTTCTCGTCGAGCGTGTAGCCGGAGAGCTCGATCGTCTCCATGCGGTCGAGCAGCGGTCCCGGGATCGTGTCGAGGACGTTGGCGGTGGCGATGAAGACGACGTCGGAGAGGTCGAACTCGAGGTCTAGGTAGTGGTCGCGGAAGCTGTCGTTCTGCGCCGGGTCGAGGACCTCGAGCATCGCCGAGGCGGGGTCGCCGCGGAAGTCGGCGCCCATCTTGTCGATCTCGTCGATCATGAAGACCGGGTTCTTCGAGGCGGCGTCGCGGAGGGCGCGGACGATGGTGCCGGGGAGGGCGCCGATGTAGGTGCGGCGGTGGCCGCGGATCTCCGCCTCGTCGCGGACCCCGCCGACCGAGATCCGCTCGAAGTTGCGGCCGAGGGCCCTGGCGATCGAGCGGCCGAGGCTGGTCTTGCCGACGCCGGGCGGTCCGACGAAGCAGAGGATCGGGCCCGGGCTCTCCGGGTTGAGGCTGCGCACGGCGAGGTACTCGAGGATCCGGTCCTTGACCTTCTCGAGGTCGTAGTGGTCGGCGTCGAGGACCTCGCGGGCGTGGCCGATGTCGAGGTCGTCCTCGGTCTTGACCGACCAGGGCAGCTCGACCAGCCACTCCAAATAGGTGCGGATGACCCCGTGCTCGGCGGCCGCGGGCGGCAGCTTCTCGAGCCGGGAGAGCTCGCGATCGGCGGCCTTGCGGGCCTGCTCGGGGAGCTGGGCGGCCTCGATCCGCTCGCGCAGTTCGTTGACTTCGGCCTGCTGCTCGTCGCCCTCCCCCAGCTCCTCCTGGATCGCTTTCAGCTGCTGGCGGAGGACGAACTCGCGCTGGCCCTTGTCGACTTCGGACTGGACCTGGGACTGGATCTGGGTGCCGAGCTGGATCACCTCGAGCTCGCGGGCGAGGATCCGCGAGAGGTGGCGCAGGCGCTTGCCGACGTCGACCTCTTCGAGCAGCTTCTGCTTCTCCTCGGTGCCGATCCGCAGCGAGCCCGCGATCAGGCTGCCGAGCGAGGCCGGGTCATCGATGTTGGCGACCGCGAGGCGCAGCTCCTCCGGCAGGTAGGGGATGTGCTCGACGATCTCCGAGAAGGTGCTCTGGACGTTGCGGGAGAGCGCCTCGAGCTCGGCACTGGGCTCGGAGACGTCGGGCTGCTCGGTGATCCGGGCGACCAGGTAGGGCCGCTCGGTTACGAAGGAGTCGAGGCGGACGCGCTGCATCCCCTGGACGAGGATCCGCAGGCTGCCGTCGGGGACCTTGACCATGCGGGCGACGACGCCGACGACGCCGACCTCGTAGAGGTCGTCGGGGCCGGGCTCCTCGACCTCGGGATCGCGCGAGGCCACCATCACCAGCATCCGGTTGGTGCCGAGGACGTCGTCGACGAGGCGGATCGAGCGCGGCTGGCCGACCGCCAGCGGGTTGAGCGTTTCCGGGAAGCTGACCGAGTCGCGCAACGGCAGCACCGGCAGGGCGTCGGGCAGGGGCTGGTTGGCGCGGATCGCCTCCTCTGCCTCGAACGGCGACTCGACTACCTCCAGGACCGGGCTCCCCTCCATCATCGGCCGCCCATCACTTGCGCCCGATCGGCACGCGGCGGGTGGTCTCGCCGGGGTCGCGCAGGGGCAGCTCGATGCGCAGCACTCCGTCCTCGTAGGTGGCGCTGGCGGCTTCGGCGTCGACCTCGACCTGGAGCTCGATCAGCCGCCGGAAGGGGCCCGAGGGGATCTCGATCTGCTGGTAGACGCGGCCCTCGGTCTCCTGCAGCTGGCGTTCGCCGGTGATCGCGACGTGGCGGCTGCCGACCTCGATCCCGACCTCTCCAAGGGCGACGCCGGCGAGGTCGACTTTGACGACCGCGCGCTGCGGCTCGCCGCAGTAGTAGACGTCGACGCTGGGCGAGAAGCCGCTGCTGCGGCGCTGCACGTAGCGGGCGCGGCCCCAGGCGTCGCCGAGCATCTGGTCCATCTCGCGGCGCATGCGGGCGAAGTCCGAGAAGAGGTCGCGCTGGGGCACGACCAAAACATAGCCAGCGGCCGCGGTCCGGCGGCTGGTGGCGGAGCGGCCGGGCACGAGGCGCCGGCGACGAGGCTGGCCGGCGGCGTGCCTAGGCGGCCTGGGCGCGGGAGGCCCAGCGCGGGGCCCGCATCAGCAGAACCGGCTGCTTCGGCGGGACCAGGCCCTCGGGCCGGTTGGGACGGAAGGTCGCGCAGGGCTCGCCCAGCTCCAGGGCGCAGAGCAGATTGCGGTGGAAGTAGCAGTCCTCGCAGGTGGGGGGCTTCGGCTTGCGCGGCATCGGGGTCGCCATCCAAGCACTCCGGCCCGTCCGTCGCGAGCAGGGAATTCGCAAATCGCAACCTTCTTGTGAACGGCTCGGCAACATCTTCCCCGCGTCTTGCGGAGGGGCGGGGAAAACCCGCATCGCGGCCGGCGGCAGGACACCCGGACCCCGGAGCCGGCGGCGCTAGAATTCCCGCCGATGGAGGCTCATACCACCCCGAGCCGGCGCAGCGAAAAGCTCGCCGCCTCTCCCCCGCTTTTCAAAAGCGAGTTCCTCAACTTCTTCTCCCGCGTCCACCCGGCGATCCCGGCGCTGATCTTCGTCCCGGTCGTCGTCGTCATGGAGTGGCTTGCCTTCGACAAGGGCTGGGACCTCTGGCAGGTCGTGGTCCTGACCCTGGCCGGCATCGCCTTCTGGACGCTGACCGAGTACTGGCTGCACCGGCTGGTCTTCCACTGGGAGCCGGACAACGCCTTCGGTCGGCGGATGCACTTCATCATCCACGGCATCCATCACGACCACCCCAACGACAAGCTCCGCCTGGTGATGCCCCCTTCGGTCTCGATTCCCCTGGCCGCCCTCTTCTTCCTCGTCTTCTGGCTGATCCTCGGCAACGCCGCCTTCCCCGTCTTCGCCGGCTTCATCGGCGGCTACCTCGCCTACGACTACACGCACTACTACGTCCACCACTTCGTGCCGAAGACCCGCTTCGGCAAACGCCTGCGCGAACACCACATGCGCCACCACTTCCAGGACCACCGCTACGGCTACGGCGTCTCCTCGCCCGTCTGGGACGTCGCCTTCAAGACCCTGCCGAGGCAGCGGAAGCAGCGGGACTAGGCGGTCGGGGCGCTCGCGGGCAGTGCCCCCGACGGCCAAGGGACGGAGGTTCGCGAGAGGGAGGGGTGGGGTGTCCCTCTTCACTCGGCCGTGTCGTCGGGGGGAAGCTTTCAAGCTTCTCGCCCGCAGCCCAGCCCTCCTCAGCCGCAAAACGTTCAGAGGAACACCCCACCCCTCCCCTGGCAACAAGAACCGCCGCCCGCGCCCGCGCCCAAAGCTTCAAAGGGACGAAGGCGCCCCGCCGAAAACGCAGTTCCGCTCGCTATGCGAGTGAAAGTGCGTTCTCAACGGGCGGTGATGGAAGCGCGTTCTCAAGCACCGTTGAAAGCGCCAAGACATCCCGTGGTTCCTTGTGGACGCTCTGGGTCCGCAAGGAACCACGGGATGGGAAAACGCCGGCCTTGCGGAGGCGTGGTTCCTTACGGTCGCCTGGCGACCGTTAGGAACCACGCGATTGGAGGCCTTGGTCCCTTGGGGGCTCTTCGAGAGACGGTGGCCCTGGTCCCTTTCAAGCTCTGGGCAAGGGGGCGGGGCCTCGTCTTGTCCGGGAGCTCCCGGGGTTGGGGGGCCGGTGGACTCTTCAGGGAGGGTCGGGTGACCCTCTGAACGTTTTGCGGCTGAGGAGGGCTGGGCTTCGGGCGACAGCTTTCCCCACTCCCCGACGACGACACGGCCGAGTGAAGAGGGTCACCCGACCCTCCCGACCAGCCCCTCGTCCCCCGCCCCTGCGAGCCCCCGTCCCTTACAGCGGCCCCCCTCAACGCCAGCTCCAACTCGAACCGTCGGTCCGGATCGACGAGCGAATCGCCGAGCAGCTCGCGAAGCCGGGCGATCCGGTAGCGGGCTGTCTGCGGATGGATCTGCAGCTCGGTGGCGATCGCCACCGCGTTGCCGCCGTGGCGGACGTGGGCGAGGGCGGTCTCGCGCATCCGCGCTCTGGCCTTTGGCGTGAGGTCAGCAAGCGGGGCGAGGCGGATGGCGGCGATGCGGGCGGTGAGGGCGGCGCCCTGGGCCAGCAGGAGTGCGGCGAGGTGGTCGTCGGCGCGCAGGAGGCCGGCCGGGGGGACGGCGCCGCTCTCGGACGCGCGCAACAGGGCGCCGGCGAGGGCCCATGAGTCGGCCAGCCCCGAAGGCGCGGCGGCCGGGCCGAGAGCCAGGCGCGAGGAGACGGCGGCGCGCTCCAGGACGGTGGCGCGGCCGGGACCGTCGGGGTCGGGGATGACCAGGCAGCCGACCCCCTCCCGCGCCACCGCCAGGGTCTCCGGCGGCAGGCGGCGCGCCAGCGCCGCCAGGTCGGCCTCGGCGCAGGCGGCAGCGGCGGCGAGCCGGGGCAGCCGCCAGGCGGCGGCTCGAGCGGCGGCGGTCAGCTCGTCCGGCGCGGCCGGGGGCTCGGCGAGGAGCAGTCCGGCGAGCCGGCGACGGCGCTCGCGGCGCTCGTCCTCGACCTCGGCCTGGGCCGCGGCGTACCCCTCGGCCGAGTCGGCGGACAGCTCGTCGATGTAGGCGAATATCGCCTCGGCCAGCAGGATCAGCGGCTGGGGGCCGATGCCGGCCTCACCGCAAGCCGCGGCGATCCGGCGCCAGGCCACGCGGGCGCCGGAGCGATACGCGGCGAGCAGCGAGTCGAGCGCTCTGCCCTCGCGCTGCTCGCCACGGCCGAGCTCCACATAGACCTCGCGCCCCGTCCCCCGGCCGGCGTCCGGATCGCGGATCAGGGCGACGAACTGCCGCAGCGCCTCGCCTACCCCCGTGCGGAGGTTGCGGCCGAAGTTGCCCTCCAGCGGCCGGGCGTACTCGGGAACCTGGAGGGAGATCGTCGCCAGGATCTCGCCGGTGATGGCGGGCAGCTCCGGCTCGATCACGTCGGCGACGGCGGCGGGCAGGTCGCGCCACGGCTCGGCTGCCACTCCGGCCCCGCCGCGGGTCGCGGTATCGGACTTTTTTGGCATTTACCTTACAAATATAGCTACAAAAGCTTGGGAAATACGCGATTTAATGGCATCAAGACACGGGTACCTTGGTGTCGATGACCGAGACGGCGCAGATCGAGACTCGCCCGCCCGCCGAGACGCGGGTGCAGGCAGCCGCGCCCGCGCCGGCGATCGGCGAGATGTCGCGAGCTGAGAAGCTCGTCAACCTCGGCGCTGTGGTGGTGCCGTTCCTGGCGACGATCGCCGCGATCGTGCTGCTCTGGAACAGCCTCGTCTCGGTGACGGACCTGGCGATCGCGGCGGTGATGTACCTGCTGACGGCGGTCGGGATCACCGTCGGCTTTCACCGTCTTCTCACCCACCGTTCCTTCCAGACCTCCAAGCCGCTCGAATACACCTTCGCGGTGCTCGGCTCGATGGCGGTGCAGGGCCCGGTCAACGCCTGGGTCGCCGACCACCGCAAGCACCACGCCCACACCGATGAAGAGGGCGACCCGCACAGCCCGCACGTCGGCGTCGACGGCTCCGGGGTGCGCAACGTGTTCACCGGCCTCTGGCACGCCCATTCCGGTTGGCTGATGTCGACCCAGGGTCGCGCCGACTGGAAGCGCTACGCGACCGACCTCTACGAAGACCGCGGTATGCGGTTCATCAGCCGTCACTTCCCCTGGCTGGTGCTGGCGACGCTGGCGCTGCCGGCGCTGGCGGGCTACCTGCTGACCGGCACCGCGCTCGGCGCGCTGACCGGGCTGCTCTGGGGCGGCCTGGTGCGGATCTTCTTTGTCCATCACGTGACCTGGAGCGTCAACTCCGTGTGTCACTTCCTCGGCAGCCGCCGCTTCGACACCGATGACCGATCGACCAACGTCTTCTGGTTGGCGATCCCGTCGTTGGGGGAGTCCTGGCACCACAACCACCACGCCTTCCCCCGCTCGGCCGTACACGGACTGAAACGGTGGGAGCCCGATCCCTCGGGAATGATCATCGCCGCGATGGAGCGCGTCGGCCTGGCCCGCAACGTGGTCCGGATCTCACCTGAGCGCCAGGCCGAACGTTCCGCTTAGAACGCGACGCCGTTCGGGACGTCGGTACCCGTGTGATGTCCCCAAGATGATCGTCGAGATCCACTTGACTAAACGATGAGTCACAGTGAGTGTTTGTCTGCAACACTGATCTGTAACACGATTGCCCAGTCTTCTGGATTGAAAGGAAATGATGCCCAGCACGTCTAACGTTCTCGAGGAGGCGCGCGAGCTGCTCCACCGGCGGATCGCGGATCTCGACGAGGAGCGCCAACGCCTCGAGCGCGCACTCGCGGAGCTCGGCGGCAAAGTCGCCCGGCGCGCGCCCGGCCGCCCCCGGGGCAGCAGCGCGAAAGCATCGGGCGCCGCTCCGAAACGCCGCCGCAAACGGCGCGGCGGCACCCGCGCCGACCAGGCCGTCGACCTGATCGCGAAAAACCCGGGGATCAGCGCCTCCGACGTCGCCAAGACGATGAAAATCAAGCCGAACTACCTGTATCGCGTGCTCGGCGACCTCGAGAAAGAGGGCCGGGTCAAAAAGGACGGCCGCCAGTACTACCCGGCGGGCTGAGCAGCCCTCTCGTCCAGCCCGGGCCGGAGCCGGGCCTACGGAGAACGGGCCCCGGTGAGGGTCCTCCAGACACTCAGCCCGAAGGGCGTCTGGAGGACCCTCGCCGGGGCCCGTCCCATGCGGCCCTAGACCAGCCCGAGCTGGGAGACCGCGTCCCTCTCCTCCTGAAGCTCCATCACGCTGGCGTCGATCCGCTGGCGCGAGAAGTCGGGGATCTCGAGCCCCTGGACGACCGACCACTCGCCGCCGGTGCAGCTGCACGGCATCCCGCAGACGATGCCCTCGCCGATCCCGTAGGAACCGTCGGCGGGGACGCCCATCGAGACCCAGTCGCCGTCCTCGGTGCCGAGCACCCAGTCGCGGACGTGGTCGATCGCCGCGTTGGCCGCCGAGGCGGCGCTCGAGGCACCGCGGGCGTCGATCACCTCGGCGCCGCGCTTGGCGACGCGGGGGATGAACTCGTCGGCGATCCAGGCCTCGTCGTCGACCTGCTCCCAGGCGCTGGCGCCGTCGACCCTGGCGTTGACCAGGTCGGGGTACTGGGTGACCGAGTGGTTGCCCCAGGTGGTCATGTTGGAGACCGAGCTGACCGGCTTGCCGAGCTTGTTCGCCACCTGTGAGATCGCCCGGTTGTGATCGAGGCGCATCATCGCCGTGAAGCGCTCGCGGGGGACGTCGGGGGCGTTGGAGAGGGTAATAAGGCAGTTGGTGTTGGCCGGGTTGCCGACCACCAGGACCCTGATGTCGTCGGCGGCGCCGGCGTTGATCGCTTCGCCCTGCGGCTTGAAGATGCCGCCGTTGGCCTCGAGCAGGTCGGAGCGTTCCATGCCCGGCCCGCGCGGCCGGGCGCCGACCAGGAGGCCGACGTTGGCGCCGTCGAAGGCCTGCTTGGCGTCGTCGGTGATGTCGATCCGGTGCAGCAGCGGGAAGGCGCAGTCGTCGAGCTCCATCGCCGTGCCCTCGGCCGCCTTGATCGCGTCCGGGATCTCCAGCAGGCTGAGCTCGACCGGGGTGTCGGGGCCGAGCATCTGACCGCTGGCGATGCGGAACAGCAGCGCGTAGCCGATCTGACCGGCGGCGCCGGTGACGGTGACCTTGACGGGAGTGCTCACAGATCTCTCCTCGAAGTTGGGGTTCGTTACTGGGCCATCGCGGCCTGAAGGTTCTCGTCTATCGAGGCGAGGAACTCCTGCGTGGTCTGGAACTCCTGCCCCCCGCCGACGAGCAGCGCCAGGTCTTTGGTCATCTTCCCGCTTTCGACCGTCTCGACGCAGACCCGCTCCAGCGTCTCGGCGAAGCGCGAGACCTCCGGCGTCCCGTCCATCCGCCCGCGGGCGGCGAGGCCGCGCGTCCAGGCGAAGATCGACGCCACCGGGTTGGTCGACGTCGGGTTGCCTTTCTGGTGCTCGCGGTAGTGGCGGGTGACGGTACCGTGCGCGGCCTCCGCCTCGACCGTCTTGCCGTCGGCGGTCATCAGCACGCTGGTCATCAGGCCGAGCGAGCCGAAGCCCTGGGCGACGGTGTCGGACTGGACGTCGCCGTCGTAGTTTTTGCAGGCCCACACGTAGCCGCCCTCCCACTTCAGCGCGGCGGCGACCATGTCGTCGATCAGGCGGTGTTCGTAGTAGATCCCGGCGGCCTCGAACTCGGCTTTGAACTCGGCCTCGTAGACCTCGGCGAAGATGTCTTTGAAGCGGCCGTCGTAGCGCTTGAGGATCGTGTTCTTGGTCGACATGAACACGGGGTAGCCGCGATCCAGTCCGTAGCGCATCGAGGCGCGGGCGAAGTCGCGGATCGAGTCGTCGAGGTTGTACATCGACATCGCGATGCCGCCGCCCGGGAAGTCGTAGACGTCGAGCTCGATCGGCTCGGAGCCGTCCTTCGGGGTGAAGGTCATGGTCAGGCTGCCCTCGCCGGGCACGACCAGGTCGGTGGCGCGGTACTGATCGCCGAAGGCGTGGCGGCCGATCACGATCGGCTTCGTCCAGCCGGGGACCAGGCGCGGCACGTTGGCGATCACGATCGGCTCGCGGAAGATGACGCCGCCGAGGATGTTGCGGATCGTCCCGTTCGGCGAGCGGTACATCTCCTTGAGGCCGAACTCCTCGACCCGCGCCTCGTCGGGGGTGATCGTCGCGCACTTGACGCCGACCCCGTGCTGCTTGATCGCGTTGGCGGCGTCGACCGTGATCTGGTCCTCGGTCGCGTCGCGGCTCTCGATCCCGAGGTCGAAGTACTTCAGCTCGACGTCGAGGTAGGGAAGGATCAGCTGCTCTTTGATGAACGACCAGATGATGCGGGTCATCTCGTCGCCGTCGAGCTCGACGATGGGATTCTCGACCTTGATCTTCGGCACGAGCGGCGATGCTACATACCTGGGCCGTCCGGGCGCAGGCTCGGCGGCAGCGCGCCCCCAGCTGCGACAATCGGTACCCAATGGCGACCAGGGAGCGACCGACCTTCGGAAACCACGCGGTCACCAACCAGCCGCCGCCGCTGGTCGACTACGACGTCTACGCCGCCGACCGGCCGCTGCGCGAGGCGGTGCGGCGCGAGGGTGCCGAGTGGGCCGAGGAGCAAATCCACGCGGTCGGCGCCTTCGCCGGCTCCGGCCGCGCCCAGGAGCTCGGCCGGCTCGCCAACGAGAACCCGCCGAAGCTGAAGACCCACGACCGCTATGGCAACCGGGTCGACGAGATCGAGTTCCACCCGGCCTGGCACGAGCTGATGTCGGTGGCGGTCGGCAACGAGCTGCACTGCTCGCCCTGGAAGGAGCCCCGGCCGGGCGCCCACGTCGCCCGCGGCGCCGCCTTCATGTGCATGTCGCAGGCCGAGGCCGGGATCGGCTGCCCGATCTCGATGACCTACTCGGTGGTGCCGGCGCTGCGCACCCAGCCCGAGCTCGCCGCCGAGTGGGAGCCGCGCTTCTTCTCCGCGGTCTACGACGTCGCCAACCGCCCCGCCGCGAGCAAGGACGGCGCCCTGGCCGGGATGGGGATGACCGAGAAGCAGGGCGGCAGCGACGTCCGTGCCAACACCACCGTGGCGCGAGCGGTGGCCGGCGGCGGCCCGGGCGCCGAGTACGAGCTGACCGGCCACAAGTGGTTCATGTCGGCGCCGCAATGCGACGCCTTCCTCGTCCTTGCCCAGGCCGACGGCGGCCTCTCCTGCTTCCTCTTCCCGCGCTGGACCCCCGACGGCGAGCGCAACCGCTTCCGGCTGCAGCGGCTCAAGGACAAGCTCGGCAACCGCTCCAACGCGTCCTCGGAGATCGAGTTCGACGCCGCCTCGGCCTGGCTGGTCGGCGAGGAGGGCGCCGGCGTGCGCACGATCATCGAGATGGTCAACCACACGCGGCTCGACTGCGTGCTGGGCGGGGCGAGCGGGATGCGGGCCGGGGTCGCGCAGGCGATTCACCACACCTCCCACCGCGCCGCCTTCGGCCGCCTCCTGGTCGAGCAGCCGCTGATGGCGAACGTGCTCGCCGACCTGGCGATCGAGTCCGAGGCGGCGACGGTCTCGGCCCTGCGCCTGGCCCGCGCCTACGACGAAGCGCTGACCGGGAGCGAGGAGGCGACGCGCCTGAAGCGGGTCGCCAACGCCGTGCTCAAGTACTGGATCACGAAGCGGGCGCCGACCCACGCCGGCGAGTGTCTGGAGTGCTTCGGCGGCGTCGGCTACGTCGAGGAGACCGGGATGCCGCGGCTCTTCCGCGAGAGCCCCCTGAACTCGATCTGGGAGGGCTCCGGCAACGTCCAGTGCCTCGACGTGCTGCGGGCGATGGTCAAGCAGCCCGCCTCGCTGGAAGCGTTCTTCGCCGAGGTTGCGGAGGGGGCGGTCTCCGAGCCGCGGCTGGCGGCCTTCGCCGACGACCTGCGCGGTGAGCTGCCAGGCGACGTCGAGACGATCGAGGTGCGGGCGCGGCGACTGGTCGAGAAGATGGCGCTGGCGCTGCAGGGCTCGCTGCTGGTCCGCTACGGCGACCCGGCCGTCGCCGATGCCTTCTGCGCCTCGCGCCTCGCAGGCGACTGGGCGCGGGCGTTCGGCACGCTGCCGGCCGGCCTCGACTTCGCCCGCATCGTCGAGCGCCACGCCCCGGTCGCCTGAGGCGGCGGCCGCCGGCCCGGCCCTGGCAATCGTTCGTTAAACGCCCGCCGGTTGGGTGTGCCCCGGGACCGCGAGGGTCCCGACAGCCCAACCGAGGAGGTTCGATTCCGATGCAGTCGAAGATGACGCGCGCGCTGGCGATCGCCGTGGCGCTGGTCGCCGCGCTGGCCCTGGCGAGCGTCGCCAGCGCCGCCCGCCCCGACAAGCTCAGCTACGACCAGGCCCGGGCCTGGAGCAAGGCCGAAGTCGCCGCCTGGTGCGAAGAAGAGTCCGCCTGCGACAGCTGGAAGGTCGCCACCTGCCACCGCTTCTCCCGCACCCGGGTCGACTGCGGCGGCGGCATCCTCTCCCACCGCCTCAACCGCTACTGCTTCGCGATCGTCGTCAACAAGATGATCGCCGAAACGAACCGCTTCGATTCCTGGTTCCGAGCCGAACGCTGCGGTGACCTGCCGGCCGCCGAATAGGCGGTCGGCGGCGGGGGTGCGAGCCGGCTGCGGGCACCGCGCTCCGGTCACGGTCCGAGCTCGCGGCGACGCATCTCGAGCAGGCGCCCGACCCGGCGCATCACCCGCTCGGGCTCGCGCGCGAGGCGCATCCCGGTGACGTGGATCATCTCGACGCCGGACAGCTTCAGCTCCTCCTGGCGGACCGGGTCCTGCTCGAAGGAGAGGCGGGAGCCGTGCGTCTCGTAGACCTCGAGTTCGACCGCGAAGCGCAGGTCGGGCCAGTAGACGTCGAGCTCGTAGCCGGCCTCGACGAAGTTGGTGGCCGGTCGCGGCAGGCCGTGGGCGAGGATCAGCTCGAAGAAGCGGCGCTCGAGGCCCGAGCGGGTGAACGGCGGCGGCTCGTAGATCGCGACGGCGAGCCGCAGGGGCTTGCGGCCGCGGTGGCCCCGGTTGCGGTCGAGGACGGATTCGAAGTCCGGCAGGTCGAAGAGCCCGAGCTCTTCGCTGCGCTGGAGCAGCCGGTTGAGGCTGCGCGACCGCACCCGCGCGGCGAGGTCGAGCGCGGTGCGGGCGACCGAGGTGACCGGGATCCCCTCGCACAGCGCCCGGTCCTCGGCCGCGAAGGTGCGGGAGCGATGGATTGCCAGCCCCAGGCGCCGGTGCCTGGGGATCGGCGTCGTCACGTGGATCGGCACCGCGCTGGCCGGCATCAGCCCCCACAGCCAGGCCGCCGACCAGTGGCTCAGCAGCGCCCCCCTGCCGCATCCCAGAACCGCGCCCAAGCACCTCCCATGCAGCGAGAGATCCGTGTGGCCCACCGCGTAGACGCCGGTATGGAGCCGGTGCAGCTGCCCACGGGCCACCGCGCGTTCGACGAAGGAGTGCGAATAGCCGAGGGCCCCTCGAAGCTGCCGAATCGACACCACTCCATGCTGCCGACGCGCCAACTCCGCGAGTCGCTGCCCGCGTGGCAGAGCTTTTCCCTCCATACAGTGAGAAATGACTGCCACGCGGGGGGTTCTCCCCCCCTTCGCGGTCGGGGTTAGCGCGTGGTGGCGTCTCGCAGGGCGCGGCCGACCTGCTCGACGGTGATGACGCCGCTGAGCCGGCCGTCGGCATCGACGGCCATGAGGGCGCCGAGGCGGCGCAGGTTCTGGTTGGAGAGGAGGGCGTCGAGCGGGGTGTCGTCGCGGACGAAGAGGCCACGGTCGGCGTCGACCAGGTCGGCGACGTTGGAGCTGGCCCGACTGACCTCGGGGACCTCGTCGGCGCGGTCGCGCTGGAGCAGGCCGAGGAAGCGGTGGGCGGCGTCGACGACCGGGAACCAGGGCCAGCGGTAGCGCAGGAAGTACTCGTCGAGGGCGCGCTCGACGCTGATGTCGCCCGGGATCGTGACCGGCTCGCGATCCATCACGTCGGCGACGCGCACGTCGCCGATCCGCTTGGTCAGCGCCGACTGCACGGCCGCCCCGCGGGCGGCGCCGCCGACGATGACCCCGATCAGGCCCAGCCAGATGCCGCTGAAGAGGTCGCCGGCGGCGACCAGGGCGAGGCCGCCGGCGATGAAGAGGTAGCCGAAGTAGCGCCCCATCGTCGCCGCGATCCGGGTCGCCTTGTTGCGGTCCTTGGTCCGCCACCAGATCAGCGCCCGGGCGACGCGGCCGCCGTCCATCGGGAAGGCGGGCAGCAGGTTGAAGACGAGGACGATGAGGTTGATCGTCGCCAGCCAGGAGAGCATCGCGACCAGGCCCGAGATCCCGGCTTCGGTCTTGAATTCGACCGCGAGCCGGAACACGTGGGCGAATTCGCCGAACCCGGCGACGATCCCGCCGACGACGTAGAGCACGGCGACGATCGCCAGCGTCACCGCCGGCCCGGCGATCGCGACCTCGAACTCCGCCTCGGGGCTGTCGGACTCGCGGTCCATGCGGGCGACGCCGCCGAAGATCCAGAGCTGGATCGAGGTGATCCCGATCCCGCGGCGCAGCGCGGCGAAGGCGTGGCCGAGCTCGTGCAGGAGGATCGAGCCGAAGAAGCCGAGGGCGCTCGCCACCGCCAGCAGGAAGGGCGTCGAGGCGCTGCTCGACTCCCCGAGCGCATCGCCGTAGGCGCTCGAGAGCGAGACGATCAGCAGGAAGAGGATCAGGAACCACGACCAATCGACCGCGATCCGGATGCCGCGGACGTGGAAGAGCGTGATCGAGCCGCCACCCAACATGCACAGATGGTAGGCGGGCGCCGCGTCGGGGCGCGCGGTCGTCCTCTAGGGTGCCTGGCCAGATGGCCAGTGAGCAGGGTTGGCTGCGCGAGCGCCTGGAAGAACTGGAGAAGATCGACCGCCCCTCCGCCTCCGAGGGCGAGCGGCACGCCGCCGAGTGGCTGGTGGCGCGCTTCGCCGAGCTCGGCGCCGAGGCGCGGATCGAGGCGGAGCCCGCCCACGGCACCTACTGGTGGCCGCTCGGACTCGGCGCCGGCCTCGGCGCGCTCGGGGCGCTGGCGACGCTGCGCGGGCGCCGCGCTCTCGGCGCCCTGCTCGGCGCCGTCGGCGCCGCCGGGATCGCCGACGACTTCCCGCCCGGCCAGCGGCGGCTGCGGCGCTTGCTGCCGCGCCGCACCACCTACAACGTCGTCTGCGAGCTCGGCGACCCCGCCGCCGAGCGCACCGTCGTGGTCATGGCCCATCACGACTCCGCCCACTCGGGCCTCGTCTTCCACCCGGGGATCCCGCCGCTCGCCGACCGCCTCGGCCTGATCGAGCGCGCCGACACCAGCCCGCCGCTGATGGCGCCGGTGGTCGGCGGGCCGCTGTTGGCGGCGCTCGGCGCGCTGAGCGGCCGGCGGCTGCCGGCCAGGCTCGGCCTGCTGCTCGGCCTCGGCTCGGTCGCGGCGATGGCCGAGATCGGCGCCCGCGGCGTCGTCCCGGGCGCCAACGACAACGGCACCGCGGTGGTCACGCTGCTGGCGCTGGCGCGCCGCTTCGCCGCCGCGCCGCCGCAGGGGGTCCGGGTGATCCTGCTCTCGACCGGCTCGGAGGAGTCGTTCAGCGAGGGGATGAAGGCCTTCGGCGAACGCCACTTCGCCAGCCTCTCCCGCGAGAGCACCTTCTTCCTCTGCCTGGAGTCGATCGGCTCGCCGCATCTGCTGGTGCTGCGCGGCGAGGGCTTCCTGAAGATCCGCCAGTACCCGCGGCGCGCGCTGGCGCTGATGGACGGCCTCGCCGAGGAGCTGGGCATCTGGCTCTACCCCAACCTGCGCCTGCACAACGGCACCGACGGCCTCGAGGCGGCCGCCGCCGGCTACGAGACGGCGGTGCTCGCCGGCTGCACCGACCTCAAGCAGCCGGCCAACTACCACTGGTCCCACGACCTCGCCGAGAACGTCGACTTCGACACCCTCGCCGACGCCGTCAGCCTCTCCGAGGCCGCCGTCCGCCGCCTCGGGGAGCGCTGGCTCTGACCAAGCCGGGAACCCCACGGCGAGCATCGGCTCCAACCGATCCGGGGCCGTGCAATCCGGGCCCCCGGCAAGCTGAGAGAGCCGCGAAGCCGAAATTCACGGAGCCGCAACATGTGTGACGAATTCCGACTACGCCCGCCGACGCATCGTCTATAGGATCAGCCCCCGTGCCAACCCATGACGTACTCGTAATTGGGGCCGGGCTCGCCGGCCAGCGGGCCGCACTGGCGGCCGCCGAGCAAGGCGTCTCGGTCGGGATCATCAGCAAGGTGCACCCGGTCCGCTCCCATTCCAACGCGGCGCAGGGCGGTATCAATGCGGCGCTCAACCCGGAGGACACCTGGGAGTCCCACGCCTTCGACACCGTCAAGGGCTCCGACTACCTCGGCGACCAGGACGCGATCGAAGTGATGACGCGGGAGGCGCCGGAGGAAATCCTGCACCTCGAGCACCTCGGCGTCACCTTCCACCGCAACGAGGAGGGCAAGCTCGGGACCCGCGCCTTCGGCGGCGCCTCCGCCGCCCGCACCTACTACGTCGCCGACATCACCGGCCAGGCGATCATGCACGTCCTCTACGAGCAGCTGATGAAGTACTCCAACGACGTCGCCCGCTACGAGGAGTGGTTCTGCACCGCCCTGGCGCTCGACGAGGCCGGCGAGTGCTGCGGCGTCGTCACCCGCAACGTCGCCGACGGCTCGATGGAGCTGTTCCAGGCGAAGGCCGTGATCCTCGCCTGCGGCGGCAACGGACAGGTCTGGAAGCCGACCACCAACGCCCTGATCTGCACCGGCGACGGGATCGCGATGGCCTACCGGGCCGGCGCCAAGCTGATGGACATGGAGATGATCCAGTACCACCCGACGACGCTGGCGGGCAAGGGATTCCTGATCACCGAGGGCGCCCGCGGCGAGGGCGCCCACCTGCTCAACAAGAACGGCGAACGCTTCATGGAGAAGTACGCGCCGAACAAGATGGAGCTGGCCTCGCGCGACGTCGTCTCGCGCGCCGAGCAGACCGAGATCAACGAGGGCCGCGGCTTCCCCGACGGCACCGTCGCGCTCGACATCACGGTGGTGCCGCGCAAGCGCGTCCACGAGGCCCTGCGCGAGATCGTCCTCGTCGGCCGCGACTTCGCCGGCGTCGACATCACCCGCGAACCGATCCACATCAAGCCCGGCAACCACTACACGATGGGCGGCGTCAAGACCGACGTCGACGGCCGCACCGACATCCCCGGGCTCTACGCCGCCGGCGAGACCGCCTGCGTCTCCGTCCACGGCGGCAACCGGCTCGGCGCCAACTCGCTGCTCGACACGCTGATCTTCGGCAGGCGCTCCGGCGTCGACGCCGCGGCCCGCGCCAAGCGGATCGCGGGCTCGCGACCCTCCGCCAAGGTGCTCGAGGCCGAGGAGGCGCTGATCGCCGACATCAACTCACGCGAGAAGGGCTCCGGCCGCCGCGTCTCGGAGATCAAGCTCGAGCTCGGCCAGACGATGGACGCCAAGGTCGCCGTCTTCCGCGACGAGGCCGGCATCCAGGAAGCGCTGGAGACGGTGCGCCGGCTGAAGGAGGAGGCGAAGACCGCCTACATCGACGACCACGGCGCGATCTTCAACCAGGACCTGATCGCCGCGATCGAGCTCGGGTACATGCTCGACAACGCCGAGTGCACCTGCATCGCCGCCCTGGAGCGCAAGGAGAGCCGCGGCGCCCAGTACCGCACCGACTACCCGGAGCGCAACGACGAGGAGTGGCTCAAGCACATCGACCTCGAGCTGGGAGAGGACGGCCCCGAGCTTTCCTACTCTGAGGTGACGATCACCCAGTGGCAACCGGAAGCGAGGACCTACTGATGGCCGAGTACACGATCAAAGTCCGGCGGTTCCAGCCGGAGAGCGGCGAGGGTCCCTACTGGGAGGAGTTCGACGTCGACCTCGAGCCCTCGCTCTCGGTCCTCGACGGCCTGCTCCAGGCCAAGGACCGCGACGACGGCTCGCTCGCCGTGCGCTGCTCCTGCCGGGCCGCGATCTGCGGCTCCTGCGGGATGAAGATCAACGGCCAGTCCGGGCTCGGCTGCAAGACGCAGATCGGCGAGGCGCAGGAGCAGGCCAACAAGATGGCCGCCGCGACCGGCGCCACCGCCGCCGAGGCGAGCAGCCCGATCGGCCCCGAGGCCGACGAAAGCGGCATGGGGACCACCGCCCAGGGTCAGGAAGGCGGCTCCCGGACGCGGGAGCCCGGCCGCGAGATCTCCGGTGATGATGAGCGCGGCCGGGCGGGAGCGGAGGAAGCCGCGCCGATCGTGATCGAGCCGATGGGCAACATGCCGGTGGTCAAGGACCTGGTCACCGACATGGAGTCGACGCACTGGACGAAGATCCGCCGCGTCACCCCCTGGCTCCTCCCCCACGGCGAGCCGCCCGAGCGCGAGTACATCGTCGAGCCGGAATCGATGATCGACATCACCCAGTCGATGGCCTGCATCCAGTGCGGCGCCTGCGTCTCCTCCTGCCTCTCGATGGAAGCCGACCCGGACTTCATCGGCCCGGCGGCGCTGGCCAAGGCCTACCGCTTCGTCGGCGACCCGCGCGACGGCGAGACCGTCGAGCGCCTCCACGACCTCGCCACCGATCCGCACGGGATCTACGACTGCACGCACTGCTTCAGCTGCGTCGACGCCTGCCCCAAGGGCGTGGCGCCGATGGACCAGATCATGCGGCTGCGCCGCAAGGCCGGCGAAGAGGGGATCGAAGACCCCAACAGCGGCCACGACCACGAGATCGCCTTCGTCAAGATCATCGAGAAGAAGGGGACGCTGGACGAGTCGCTGCTGCTGCAGGAGTCCTTCGCGCCCGGCGTCAAGGGCAAGCTGAAACCGACCAAACGGGCGATCCGGGAAATGATCGGCTCGCTGCCGACCGCGATCCGCGGCATCCGGACCGGCAAGATGCGCTCGCTGCCGAAGCTGATCCCCGGCGTCCACCACAAGCTGCCCGACGGCGCCCAGGACGAGGTCAAAGCGATCTACGAGCGCGCCGAGGCGAGCAACGTCGAATTCAACCTGTACATCAAGGGCGAGGAGGGCGACGAGGAGGCCGCCATCGAGGAGGGCCTGGAGCCCGTACCCACCGCGCCGGCCGACGAGGAGGCCCCGAATGGCTGATCAGATCAAAGTCGCCTACTGGCCCGGCTGCGTCTCGCGCGGCTTCACCCCCGAGCTGCACGGCTCGATGGCGCTGGTCGCCGAGCGGCTCGGGATCGAGCTGGTCACCCTCGACCGCGCCAACTGCTGCGGCGCCGGCGTCATCGCCGAGCACAACCAGGAGCTGGCCGACACGCTGAACGCCCGCACCTTCGCCCTCGCCCAGCAGACCGGGCTGGCGATGATGAACATCTGCTCGACCTGCCAGGGTGCCCAGTCGGAGTGCCAGCAGCGCCTCGACGCCGACTCCGCCTACCGCGCCCACATCAACGAGACGCTCTCCGGGCAGGGCCTCTCCTACGAGAAGGGCAAGGACGGGTTCACCAACAAAAACTTCCTCTGGCTGCTGGTCGAGGACTACGGCCTGGACCGGCTCAAGTCGCTGGTCAAGCGTCCGCTCGAGGGCCTGCGGGTCGGCCCCTTCTACGGCTGCTACATCGTGCGGCCGAAGGAGCGCCTGCGCTACGACCTCTACCCGGACCGCGACATCTACCTGGAGAAGGTGATCGAGGCGCTCGGCGGCGAGGTCGTCGAGTACGACGGGGCGCGCAAGTGCTGCGGCTTCCCGGTGATCACGATGAACCGGGAGACCTCGCTGCGCCAGGCCGGCACCCACGTCGGCGACGCGATCGACGCCGGCGCCGACTGCCTGGTGACGCCGTGCCCGCTCTGCCACCTGAACCTCGACATGCAGCAGCCGGAGGCGGCCAAGGTCGTCAACCGCGACCTCGGCCTCGCCGTCCTGCACCTGCCGCAGCTGGTCGGCCTCGCCCTCGGCGCCGAGCCGAAGGAGCTGGGGATGGGCAAGCACATCGCCTCCACCCGCTGGGTGCAGGAGCGGCTCACCGCCGTCCCGGCCTGATTGGGCGACACCCCGCGGCGGGTAGCCGCGGGGTGTGTTCGACTGGATCACGCACGAGGTCTCCGGCAACCCGGTCACCTACCTGATCGTCTTCCTCGCCGCCGGCAGCGACGTGATCCTGCCGCTGGTGCCGTCGGAGACGATCATGGTCGCCGCCGCCGTGATCGCCGCCCAGGGCGGGCTGGCGATCGAGGCGCTGGTCGCCGCCGCCGCGGTCGGCGCCTTCCTCGGCGACAACCTCGTCTACTGGCTCGGCCGCCGCGTCGGCGAGCCGATCACCGCCCGGCTCTTCCGCGGCGAGAAGGCACGCGGGAAGCTCGAGTGGGCCGAAGCGGCGATCCGCCGCCGCGGGCCGTCGCTGATCGTCGTCGGCCGCTTCATCCCCGGCGGCCGCACCGCGACCAGCGTCGGCTCCGGGACCGCCGCGCTGCGGTACCGCCGCTTCCTCCTCGCCGACGCCGTCGCCGCCGCGGTCTGGGCGCTCTACGCGTCGCTGCTCGGCTACCTCGGCGGCTCGCAGTTCGAAGACAACCTCTGGCTGCCGCTGCTGATCGCCTTCGCCGTCGCCTCGCTGGTCGCGGTCGGGGCCGAAGCCTGGCGCCGGGCCAGCGAGGACTGAGGGTCGGCGCCGGGCGCGAGCGCTAACCTCGCGGCGATGGAGACCACCGCGCTCGGCCTGCCCTCGCAGATCACCGCCTGCCTGTTCGACCTCGACGGGGTGCTGACCGAGACCGCCTCGGTCCACGCCAAGGCCTGGAAGCAGACCTTCGACGAGTTCCTGCGCGCCCGCGCCGAGCGCGAGGGCGGCGAGTTCGTCCCCTTCGACGCCGGCACCGACTACAACGAATACGTCGACGGCAAGCCGCGCTACGACGGCGTCCGCTCCTTCCTCGCCTCGCGCGAGATCGAGCTGCCCGAGGGCGACCCCGCCGACCCGCCGAGCGCCGCGACCGTCTGCGGGGTCGGCAACCGCAAGAACGAGCTGGTGCTGAAGCTGCTCGACGAAGACGGGGTCGAGCCCTACCCCGGCTCGGTCCGCTTCGTCGAGGCCGCCCGCGACGCCGGCCTGCGCCGCGCGGTCGTCTCCTCCAGCGCCAACTGCCAGGCGGTCCTCGAAGCGGCGGGGATCGACCACCTCTTCGAAGAGCGGATCGACGGCAGGGTCGCCGCCGCCGAGCACCTGCAGGGCAAGCCGGCTCCCGACACCTACCTCGCCGGCGCCCGCGCCGTCGGGGTCGCGCCCGCGCAGGCCGCCGTCTTCGAGGACGCGACCGCGGGGGTCGCCGCCGGCCGGGCCGGGGGCTTCGGCGCCGTCGTCGGCGTCGACCGTGTCGACCACGCCGCGGCGCTGCGCGAGCACGGAGCGAGCGTCGTGGTCGCCGACCTGGCCGACCTGCTGGCGGGCGGATGATCACCCACCCCGCCTTCGCGGTCGAGCCGTGGGCGCTGCGCGAGACCAGCCTCGATCTCGAGGTGCTGGCCCAGACCGAGTCCGTCTTCGCCCTCTCCAACGGCCACCTGGGGATGCGCGGCAACCTCGACGAGGGCGAGCCGCACGCCCTTCCCGGCACCTACCTGAACGCCTTCTGGGAGCTGCGGCCGCTTCCCTACGCCGAGGCCGGCTACGGGTACCCCGAGGCGGGCGAGACCGTGGTCAACGTCACCAACGGCAAGATCATCCGGCTGCTGGTCGACGACTCGCCCTTCGACATCCGCTACGGCGAGCTGCAGAGCCACGAGCGGCTGCTCGACCTGCGCGCGGGGACGCTGCGCCGCGAGGCGCTTTGGCGATCGCCGGCGGGCAAGCTGGTCCGGGTCGTCTCCGAGCGCCTGGTCTCCTTCTCGCAGCGCTCGGTGGCGGCGATCCACTACGAGGTCGAACCGCTCGAGGAGGCGATGCGGCTGGTCGTGCAGTCCGAGCTGGTCGCCAACGAGCCGCGGCCGGCCGCCGCCGACGATCCCCGCGCCGCGGCGGCGCTGGAGGCGCCGCTGCGCGGCGAGGAAGCGATCGGGCGCGACACCCGCGCGGTCCTCGTCCACTCGACGAAGGGCAGCCAGCTGCGGGCGGCGGTGGCGATGGACCACGAGGTCGAGGGCCCGGGCTCGACCCGCTGCGACGAAACCGAGGTCTGGACCGACCTGGCGCGGCTGACCGCGACGGCGAGCGTCGAGCCCGGCGAGAAGCTGAAGCTGGTCAAGTACCTGGCCTACGGGTGGTCGAGCGAGCGCTCGCTGCCGGCGGTGCGCGACCAGGTCGGCGCCGCTGCGACCGAGGCGCGGCACACCGGCTGGGAGGGGCTCCTGGCCGAGCAGCGCGCCTACCTGGATCAGTTCTGGGACCGCGCCGACGTCGAGCTCGAAGGCGACGCGGAGCTGCAGCAGGCGGTCCGCTTCGCCCTCTTCCACACCCTGCAGGCCGGGGCCCGCGGCGAGGGCAGGGCGATCGCCGCCAAGGGGCTGACCGGGCCGGGCTACGACGGGCACTGCTTCTGGGACACCGAGTCCTACGTCCTCCCGGTGCTGACCTACACGGCGCCGGCGGCCGCCGCGGGAGCTCTGACCTGGCGACGCGACACTATGGAGGCGGCGCGGCAGCGGGCTCAGGTGCTCGGGCTCGAGGGGGCGCTCTTCCCCTGGCGCACGATCAGCGGCCGCGAGTGCTCGGCCTACTGGCCGGCCGGGACCGCGGCATTCCACATCGACGCCGACGTCGCCGGCGCGGCGATCCGCCACCTCGAGGCGACCGGGGACCACCGTTTCGAACACGACGTGGCGCTGCCGCTGCTGATCGAAACCGCACGGCTGTGGCGCTCGCTCGGCCACCACGACGCCGCCGGCAGCTTCCGCATCGATGGCGTCACCGGACCCGACGAGTACAGCGCCGTCGCCGACAACAACGTCTACACGAACCTGATGGCGCAGCGCAACCTGGCCGCGGCCGCGGCCCTCGCCGGCCGCCACGCCGAGCACGCCGCCCGCCTCGGGGTCGACGAGGAGGAGGCCGCCTCCTGGCGCGACGCGGCGGCCGCGATGACGATCCCCTACGACGAGGTGCTCGGGGTCCACCCGCAGTCGGAGGGCTTTACCGAGCACGCCCGCTGGGATTTCGAGGCGACCGGGCCCGATCGCTACCCGCTGCTGCTGCACTTCCCCTACTTCGACCTCTACCGCAAGCAGGTGGTCAAGCAGGCCGACCTGGTGATGGCGCTCTACACCCGCGGCGACGCCTTCAGCGCCGCGGAGAAGGCGCGGAACTTCGCCTACTACGAGCCCCTCACCGTGCGGGACTCCTCTCTCTCGGCCTGCATCCAGGCGGTGATCGCGGCCGAGGTCGGGCACCTCGAGCTGGCCTACGACTACTTCGGCGAGGCGGCGCTGATGGACCTTGCCGACCTCGAGCACAACACCCGCGACGGCCTCCACATCGCCTCCCTGGCCGGCGCCTGGATCGCCGCCATCGCCGGGTTCGGCGGGATGCGCGACCACGACGGCGAGCTCGGCTTCGCCCCCCGCCTTCCCGAACGGCTCACTCGCCTCGCCTTCCGGATCACCTACCGGGGAAGCTGCATCGAGGTCTCGGTCGAGGATCACCGGATCGCCTACCGGCTGCTCGACGGCCCGCCGCTGACCGTCCGCCACTTCGGCGAGGAGGTCGAGGTGACGGCGGACGGCGCCACCCTGGCCGCGGCGCCGATGCCGGCGCCGACCGAGCCGCCCGGCCAGCCCCCCGGCCGCGTCCCGGCACGGCGGCGCCCGGCGCAGCGCTGAGCGCCACGGCAGCGATCCGGTGGGCGCCGCAGAGGCGTGGCCGGCGGTCAGTCCATTCCGGCCTGGCCCAGGGGTCCCGGCTCGGCGTCTCCCCGCTCCCGCCCCCGGCCCGCCAGCCATTTCGCCCCGATCGTGTCGGTCAGCCCGTGGGCGGCGATCGAGGTGACGATCGCGATCGAGGCGATGTCGAAGATCAGGCCGTTGTCGGCGACGTCGGACTTGAGGACGAGCAGGGCGAACAGCATCGAGGCGACGCCCTTGGGCCCGAACCAGGCCATGAACAGCTTCTCCGAGCGCGCGATCCCGGTCCGCAGGAAGGAGAGCAGGACCGCCGCCGGCCGCGCCACGATGAGCGCGAAGAGGACGAAGAGGACCAGCGGCGGCACGCTGTGGTGGTAGCCGGTGGTGACGATCAGCGCGCCGAAGACGAAGAAGGTGAGGACCTGGAAGATCGTGCTGGTGTTCTCGGCGAACTCGGCGAAGCCCTCGGGGACGTCGCGCTCGGTCGCCGCCATCGCGATCCCGCAGACGAAGGCGGCGATCAGGCCGTTGCCCCAGGTGACTTCGGCGAGGCCGAAGGCGAGCAGGGCGAAGCCGACCGCGTAGATGCCCTCATAGCGGTGGGTGATGCCGCCGCCCGGGAGGTGGTGGTGCAGGCGGCCGCCGAGGGCGCCGAGGGCGATGCCGATCAGGCCGCCGACCGCGGCCTGCCCGACGAGCTTCGCCGCTTCGGCGCCGGCGTCGCCGCCGGGGCTGGCGAGGACGAGGAAGAAGAGCACGAAGGGAAGCGCGAGGCCGTCGTTGAGGCCCGACTCGAGGTTCAGGGTATGGCGCACCGAGGCAGGGACCAGTCGCGAGGTGACGACCGCCGAGGTGACGACCGGATCGGTCGGCGAGAGCACGGCGCCGAGCAGGAAGGCCTCGGCCCAGGTCAGGCCCGGGAAGAGTGCCTTGGCGACCAGCGCCAGCAGGACCATCGTGATCGGCATCGCGATCGTCAGCGCCCTCGCCACCGGGCTCCAGTGACGGCGCAGCAGCTCGCGCTCGACGAACATCCCGTCGGAGAAGAGGGTGAGGATCAGCGCCAGCTCGATCAGCTCGACGATCGCCTCGTCGCCGGCGTCGACGTGGACCACTCCGGTCGCCGCCAGCAGGATGCCGAGCGCGACCGAGAGGACCGAGGCCGAGAGCACGGTGCCGCGCATGACGCCGGAGAGGGCGGCGACCACGGCAAGCAGCCCACCGAAGAGAAGCAGGCCGGCTCCGAAGGAGATATCCACGCGCCGACCCTACCGGCGGGCGTCGCGGGCCCTCCGCGTCACGGCGGGCGGCCGCGGTGTCGAGTTCCTCTCGCTATCCGAGACTAACTCGACAACAGGCCGCGCTGCACCAGCAGCTCGGCGATCTGGACGGCGTTGGTGGCGGCGCCCTTGCGCAGGTTGTCGGCGACGACGAAGAGGTCGAGCGCGCGCTCGTTGCCGGGGTCGCGGCGGATGCGGCCGACGAGGACCTCGTCGCGGCCGGCGGCCTCAATCGCCATCGGGAAGCGCGCGGCGGCCGGGTCGTCGACGACGGTGACGCCGGGCGCCGCCGCCAGCAGCTCGCGGGCACGCTCGGGTGAGAGCGGCTCCCGGGTCTCGACGTTGACCGCCTCGGAGTGGCCGGTGATGACCGGGACCCGCACGCACGTCGCCGAGACCCTGATCTCTGGGTCGCCGAGGATCTTGCGGGTCTCGTTGATCAGCTTGCGCTCCTCGTCGGTGTGGTCGTCGCCGGGGGCGAAGCTGCCGGCCTGGGCGAGGACGTTGAAGGCGATCCGGTGCGGGTAGACCGACGGGGTGGGCGGCTCCTGGTCGTGGAGGATCGCGTGCGACTGGTCGAGCAGCTCGTCGATCGCCGCCTTGCCGGTTCCGGACACCGCCTGGTAGGTGGAGACGACGAGGCGCTCGATCCCGGCCTCGTCGTAGAGGGGCTTCAGCGCCACGACCATCTGCATCGTCGAGCAGTTTGGGTTGGCGATGATGCCGCCGTGGCCGGCGAGCGCGTCGGGGTTGACCTCGCTGACGACCAGCGGCACGTCGTCGTGCATCCGCCAGTAGCTGGTGTTGTCGACGACCACGGCGCCGGCCTCAACGATCCTCGGGGTCCACTCGGCGCTGACCTTGCCGCCGGCCGAGGAGAGGACGAGGTCGAGGCCCTGGATCGAGTCCTCGCCAACCTCGCGCACGGTGAGGGCGCGCCCGTTCCATTCGATCTCCCTGCCGGCCGAGCGGGCGGAGGCGAGCGGAACGACCTCGGCAGCGGGGAAGCCGCGGTCGGCGAGCAGCTGCAGGATCGTCGTCCCGACCAGACCGGTCGCGCCCAGCACCCCGACCCTGTAGCCATCGCCGCTCATCGGTTCGCTCCGGTCGCGGCGCTCAGCCGGCGAGGGTCGGGCGTTGTTCGGGGCCGCTCGCCTCTTCGGGTCGAACCGCGTCCTCGCCCAGGTCGAACGCCTTGTGGAGGGCTTTGACCGCGTCGGCAACGCGGTCGGCGGCGATGACGCACGAGATCTTGATCGGCGAGGTGGAGATCATCTCGATGTTGATCCTCTGCTCGCCGAGGACCTGGAAGACGTTGGCGGCGACGCCGGGGTGCGAGCGCATGCCGGCGCCGATGATCGAGACCTTGCCGATCTGCTCGTCGGTCCGCACGTCGCGCGAGACCTCGCCGAGCCCGGCGATCACTTCGCGGGCGGTGGTGAGGTCGGCGCGATCGACCGTGAAGGAGAGGTCGGCCAGCTTGTCGTCGCCGCTCGGCTCGTTCTGGATGATCACGTCGACGTTGACGTGGGCGTCGGCGAGGGCGCTGAAGATGCGGCCGGCGACGCCGGGCTCGTCGCGGACCCCGGTCAGGGTGACGCGCGCCTCGGCGCTGGAATGGGTGACGGCGGTGACGAAGGGTTGCTCCATGGTCTCTTCCTCTGAGACGACGAGGGTACCGGGACCGTCCTCGAAGCTGCTGCGGCAGTGGATGCGGACGTCGTGGTTGCGCGCGTACTCGACCGAGCGCAGCTGCAGGACGCCCGCCCCCGAGGCGGACATCTCGAGCATCTCCTCGAACGAGACGATCGGCAGCTTGCGGGCGTCGGGGACGATGCGCGGGTCGGCGCTGAAGACGCCGGCGACGTCGGTGTAGATCTCGCAGACCGAGGCCCGCAGGGCGGCCGCCAGGGCGACGGCGGTCGTGTCGGAGCCGCCCCGCCCCAGCGTGGTGACGTCGCGGCTCTCGGTCGAGACCCCCTGGAAGCCGGCGACGAGGACGATCCGGTCATCGTCGAGGGCGGCGCGGATCCGATCGGCGCGGACGTCGATGATGCGCGCCTTGGTATGGGTCGAGTCGGTGACGATCCCGGCCTGCGACCCGGTCAGCGAGATCGCCTCGTGGCCCATGTCGTGGATCGCCATCGCGCAGAGGGCACATGAGATCCGCTCCCCGGTGGAGAGCAGCATGTCCATCTCCCTGGCCACCGGGCGCTCGGAGATCTCCAGCGCCTGGGCGACCAGCTCATCGGTCGTCTTCCCCCGGGCCGACAGCACGGCGACGACCCGGTGGCCCGCCGCCCGGGCGGCGACGATCCGCGCCGCGGCCCGCTTGATCTGCTCGGCCCCGGCCACAGAGGTGCCGCCGAACTTCATCACGACGATGTCAGATGTCGTCTCGCTCACGGCCCCTGAGGATAGTCACGCGGCCCTTGCGGGCGGGACGGGGGTGTGGGGCGGCTAGCGCCCGACGGCCGGGGGACGGAGGAGCCCGGCCCTCCTCAGCCGCAAAACGTTCAGAGGGACACCCCACCCCTCCCCTGGCAAGGCCGACGTCCGACGCCCCGGGCACCAGACCCCAGCAAGAACCCCCACCCGCTCCCGCTCCCAAAGCTTCAAAGGGACGAAGGGCGGTGATGGAAGCGCGTTCTCAGCACCGTTGAAAGCGCCAAGGCATCCCGTGGTTCCTTGTGGACGCTCTGGGTCCGCAAGGAACCACGGGATGGGAGAACGCCGGCTTGCAGCGTGGTTCCTAACGGTCGCCAGGCGACCGTTAGGAACCACGCGATTGGAGGCCTTGGTCCCTTGGGGCTCTTCGAGAGACGCTGGGGCTTGGTCTCCTTGAGCTCTTCGAGAGACGCTGGGCTTGGTCCCTTTCAAGCTCTGGGCAAGGGTGCGGGGCCTCGTCTTTGTCCGGGAGCTCCCGGGGTTGGGGGCCGTGGACTCTTCAGGGAGGGTCGGGTGACCCTCTGAACGTTTTGCGGCTGAGGAGGGCTGGGCTGCGGGCGAGAGCTCTCCCAACTCCTCGACGACGACACGGCCGAGTGAAGAGGGTCACCCGACCCTCCCGACCAGCCCCTCGTCCCCCGCCCCTGCGAGCCCCCGTCCCTTACGAGGGCCCCGAGACCTAACGTCTAGTCGGCCCCGCCCAGGTTGCCGAGCATCGCCTGTTCGGCCATCCGGATCAGGCCGAGGCCGCTGTGGGGGCGCATGTCGCTGCTGCGGACGCGGACGTGGGAGCCGTGCGGGCCGACGACCTCGACGATCGTGCAGACGTCGCCGATCTCGCAGTCGTCGCCGTAATCGTTTTCGATCGCCTCCATCTGCTCGGCCACCACCTGTCCCACCTTGCTCTGATCGAGCGCCATCCTCGGCCCCTCTCCTCGAAGTCGTTGCGGTTTCCTACCCGCCGCCAGCCTTGACCCTATGTGATCGGGTTCCGGTCCAGGTACATGCCGGCAGCAAGCTCGGCCAGGGCGCGCCGAGCTGCTGTTGACGGCACCGCCCCGACCGCGGCCGGCGGCTGAGCTAACTTCCGCCCATCGACCCGGTACGCAAAGACGAGACACCCAGCGAGCTGCTGGAACAGGCGGTGGACGCGACGCGGCGCACTCACCTGGCGAGCGAACGCAACCAGCTTGCCTGGTGGCGGACCGGGCTGGCGGCGCTGGCGGTGGCGATCGGCGTCGGCCGCGTCGTCCCCGACCTCAACAACAGCACGACCAGCTGGCCCTACGTAGTCGCCGGGGTCGGCTTCGCGATCTGGGGGATTCTCGCGATCGGCTACGGCAGCGTCCACCAGGCGGCGGTCGAGCGTGCCCTCGAAGAGGGCCGCTTCCTCCGCTCGCGCGGCTGGCCGCTCGCGGTGCTCACGATCGGAGGCCTCGGCCTCGGCCTGCTCACCGCGCTGCTGATATTGCTCGACTGAGCGCCCGGCCCACCCAGGGGCGACGGTGCGACCGTTCGACCACCGTCGATTCTTCTTCGCCGCTCGCGGTGAGCACGGATTCGACGAAGGAGAGCTGTTCGGCCGCGTAGCCGAGCGGCTGGAGTTCGAACAGTTCCTCGATCGTCGCGAGCAGCGTGAAGTGGTTGTAGTAGCCGTCTTCGCGGACGGTCCCGGGTTCGACGTAGGGTGAGATCAGCAGCAGCCCCACCCGGCCGCCGCCGCCGCTCGGTTTGACGGGCCCGGTCGCCGGCGCGGTTTCTTCCCGCGGCGGTATGTTCGGGTATTCGGGCGTGCCGCAGCAGGCGCTCGAGTCGGCGTGTTCGCCGAGCTGCGGCGCCTGAGCGGAGGTGATCGCGATCAGGCTCGTGCCTTCTTCGTAAGCCGGGGATTCGACGATCGCCGGCACCAGGACTTTGAGGAGTTCCTCGACCGCGAGTGCGCCTGTTGGAGCGCCTTCCTGGCACGGCACTTCGCCCCCGGAATGACACGCGTTGGGCACGATGTAGGCGAGGTTCGGCGTCGTCTTCGCCTTCTTCAGGTCCTTTGCCAGCCGTTCCAGGTCGACGTCGTTGTCTTCGCATTCGGGTGAATCGACGATCGCGTGGAAGTAGACGAAGGGGTTACGCCAGGTCTCGTATCCGTCGCCCGAGACGGGAAGCTGGTTGAGGTCGGCCGTGCCCAGAGCCGGATGGCGGCACGCCGCCGGCGCTCCGCCGGCGACGCCACTGTCCATGTCCTCGACATAGGCACGCCAGGTCTTGTTCGCTTCCGTCAGCTGGGAGACCAGGGTTTCGGCTTCGGCAGGGTAGACGCAGCCATTTCCTTCGACCTGGCCTTCGGCCGAGAGCGTGCCCGGGAGCAGGTCGGAGTAGGTCGGGCAGTTGAGCGCGGTTTCGGGGGTCGGCCCCTGGCCGCTCAGGAGCGCGATCTGGTTCGCCAGGCTTCCCGAGGTGACGGCGAAGTAGTTGGTCAGCAGCTCGCCTTCGGCCGCCAGCGTCTGCGAGAGGTAGGTCGAGTTGGCGCGTTCCCCGAACAGTTCTTCGTAGCCGTTGTCGCCGAGGACGATCATGAAGACGTGGCTGACGACGGGGAGCGCCGGTTCTTCGGGGAGTTCCGGCAGTTCGGGTTCGGGTTCGGGTTCCGGTTCACTTGGTTCTTCCGGCAGTGGTTCTTCGTAGAGCGGTTGTTCGGCGATCGGTTCGGTGGGAGCCGCGGCGACCGTTTCTTCTTCCGGGGCTTCTTCGTATTCGACCGTTTCTTCTTCTTCGGGGGGAGCCTGTTCGGGTGCCGGTTCGGAGAGGACGATGATCGGCGCCACCCCGGCGCTGCGCGCGAGTTCGCTCGTCGCCGAACCCAGCAGGACGCCGAGACCGAGCATCCCGAGCACGGCGATCGCCGCCGCCCGCGGTGTCGGCAGGTAGCTCGGGGGCGGTGGCTCCGACACCGGATCGAGTGCGGCCCCTCCCCCGTCCGCACTCGCCGGCCCCGCTCCAGCGGCTGCCGCGACGGGGCCGGCGGCGACCGCTGCGCCCACCCCGGTCGCGGCGTCAGCCGCTGCCGCGCCGGGCGGCGCCGCCGCGGCGGCCGGGTCGGTGCCCCGCGCGGCGCGGGTCCGGGCGGCGATGATCGCCGCGACCGCCGCCGGCATCTCGCCACGGCGGGCGCCGCAGCTCAGGCAGTAACGCTGGTCGGCGCCGAACGGGGTCCCGCACTCCGAGCAGGAGCGAGGAGGCCCCCCACCCCCGCTTTCCTTACCCGTACTCATACAGCCGGTGAGTATTCCAACCGCGAAGTAACGGAGATGTGAAGATCCTGGTCTCTCAGGCGCACCGAGAGATCAGGTTTCGTGTCTCACTCTCGCGGGTGTGAGACACCATTCCGTAGCGAGCGGTCGGTCCGTTCACAACTCTTAAACAAACGTACGCACCGGCGAGGCGAGAATCCGCAGTCGTGACTGCCGGACCCGACCCCGCCGACCAGGCGAGCCAGCCGTCGGTGCCCGTCGGCGCCGCGCCCTCGCCTCCTACGCCTTTGCAGCCGGCCGACCAGGGCGCGTCGGCGCAGACCGTCACCCAGGTCAGCTCTTCGCTGCTATCCGCCAGCGCCGAGCGCTGCCCGACCTGCGGCAAGCCGATGGCCAAGGACCAGCGCTACTGCCTGGAATGTGGGAACCGGCGGGGCGACCCGCGGCTGCCGTTCATGGACGCGGTCGTGTTCATGGAGGCCTCGAGGCAGCCTGAACCGGTCGCCGCCGCGCCCAGCCCGCCCCGCGAACAGCGCGGCGGCATCTCCAACAACACGGCGCTAGTCGCCGGCGTCGCCACCCTCGTCCTCGCGATCGGCGTCGGGGTGTTGATCGGGCGCTCAGGCGACAACGGCAGCCAGCCGGCCGCCAACACCGCACCCCAGGTGATCAAGGTCGAAGGCGGCGGAGGCGGTGGCGAAGTCGCCTCCAGCGGCGAATCGAGCGGCGGCAACACCAGCAAGAGCACGAAGTCGAACAAGCCGAAGACCAAGCAGGCAAAGAAGTCCAGCGAAAAGCTCGAAACCGGGTCCAGCGGCACCAGCAAGGCCGCCGAAGAAGTCCTGAAACCGAGCGCCGATGCGAAGCCGCTGCCGCCCCCCACCACTCAGGTCGGCGAAAAATGCGAAAAGGGCATCGCCGGCTGCAACTCGAAGGGCGAATTCGATGGGAGCTTCTTCGGCGAATGAGGCTGCGCGGACCCAAGCTCAACCCGCCCAGGGGGCGCGCCCGCAAGAAGGCTCCGGCAGCCGCCAAGGCGAGCCCTGGCAAAGCGGCGCCGAGCGCTCTGAGCACCGCCTACGGGCAGGAGTTCGTCGTCGACCTGCAGCGCCGCCGCGACCAGCTCACGGCCCGCGTCGCCGAGCTGCAGTGGGACCTCGGCGGCCTCGCCTACGAGATGGCGGTCCGCAACAGCATGCGGGTCGAGGTGCTGGTCAAGCGCGCCGCCGAGCTGCAGGACGCCGATGCCGAACTGAGTGAGGTGGAACGGATCCTGCGGATGGAGGAGACCGGCGCCGCCGGGTCCTGCCCCTCCTGCGGCGCCCCGCACTCGAGCGGCGCAACCTACTGCTGGCAGTGCGGGAAACCGCTGATGCAGCAGGTCTCCGGCGACGCGATCCTGCGCCGCTGAGGCGGCAGCTTCCGGCGACGCGATCCTGCGCGCTAGCCGAAGCGGCCGGTCACGTAGTCACGCGTACGCGGGTCGCGCGGCTGGGAGAAGATCCGCTCGGTGTCGTCGAACTCGATCAGCGCGCCGGTGGCGCCCTGCTGTCCGGACTCGAGGCTGAAGAACGCGGTGCGGTCGGCGACCCGCGCCGCCTGCTGCATGTTGTGGGTGACGATGACGATCGTGAAGCGGCCTTTGAGGCTGTGCATGAGGTCCTCGATCGCCCTGGTGGAAATCGGGTCGAGCGCGGACGCGGGCTCGTCGAGCAGCAGCACGTCCGGTTCGATGGCGATCGCGCGGGCGATGCAGAGACGCTGCTGCTGACCGCCGGAGAGTCCGAGCGCGCTCGACTTGAGCCGGTCCTTCACCTCGTCCCAGAGGGCCGCCCCCCGCAGCGCCTTCTCGACCCGCTCGTCGAGGCCGGCGCGCATGCCGAGGTTGCGCGGCGCCCAGGCGATGTTGTCGTAGATCGTCTTCGGGAACGGGTTCGGCTTCTGGAAGACCATCCCGATCCGCCGCCGCACCTCCACCTGATCGACCCTGCTGCCGTACATGTCGTGGCCGTGGTAGAGGATCTTGCCCTCGATGCGAAAGCCTGAGACCGAGTCGTTCATGCGGTTGAGGCTGCGCAGGAAGGTCGTCTTGCCGCAGCCGGAGGGTCCGATCAGCGCCGTGATCTGCCCGCGCGGGATCGCCATCGTCACCCCCGCGAGCGCCTGCTTGGCACCGTAGAAGATGCCGACGTCGCTCGCCTCGAAGACCGGCTCGGGGGCGGGCCGCCAGTGGCCGTTGGCGCTGCCGGTCACGGGCACCTGCGCCGGCCCGGTGCGGATCCGGACGCGCGGCGCCGGCACGGCAAAGGGGTCGCTGTGCGGCAGGGGGTTGGAGTCGCTCATGAGGAGATCTTTCTTTTGCTGCGCGCGAGCAGGGCTCGCGCTCCGAGGCTGGCGAAGAGAATCATCGAGACCAGGATCAGCGAGGCTCCCCAGGCTTCGGTGAACCCTTCCGGGTTCGCTTCTTCGGAGAGCTGGAAGATCCTGACGGGCACGTTGGGCACGGCTTCGAAGGGATTGAGCTGATAGAAGCGCGCGTCGAAGCCGGAGCAGACGAGGATCAGCGGCGCCGTCTCGCCGGCGGCGCGGGCGACGGCGAGCACGGTCGAGGTGATGATCCCCCCGAGGGCCGTCGGCAGGATCACGGTCAGGACGGCGCGCCAGCGGGCGACGCCGAGCGCGTCGGCTGCTTCGCGCAGGCTGCCGGGCACGAGCAGCAGAACCTCCTCGCTGCCGCGCGCGATCAGCGGCAGCTCGATGATCGCCAGCGCCAGCGCGGCGGCGATCCCGGACTGCGTCTTGGTTGCTTCGACGAGGATCCCGTAGATGAACAGCCCGATGATGATCGAGGGAAGGCCATTCATCAGGTCCATCATCGTCCGCACCGAGCCGGAGACGCGCCGGCCGCGGTACTCGGTCAGCAGCAGCGCGATCAGGACCCCGATCGGCATCGCGATCGCGGTCGCGATGGCGACGATCTCGATCGTGCCGACGAGCTCGGGGCCGATTCCCTTGGGCGCGCCCTTGGTGATGAAGTCGAGGTTGATCGCTCCGATGCCGCGTTCGACCACGCTCCAGACGACGACGGCGAGGACACCGACGGCGAGAACGGCGGCGGCGATGGCACCGCCCTCGGCGACGCGGGTGACGAGCTCCCGGCGGCGCAGGTTGCCGGACGGCGTGAGCGGCGCGGTCGGGTCGTAGTCGTGATGGGCCGTACCGGGTCGCAGTCTCACTTGGCGACCGCTCCCTGGTAGGAGAAGCGACGACCGATCCACTGCGCGGTGACGTTCGAGGCAAGCCCGATCACGAGCAGGATCAGTCCGAGGTAGTAGAGCGAGGAGGCGTGCAGCTGGCCGAGGTTGCCAGGGAACTGGGCGGCGATCCGACTGGCGAGAGTGTCGCCCGTTTCGAACAGCGAGGCCTTGATGTGGGTCCCGGCGCCGATCACCTGGGTGACGGCGATGGCCTCGCCGAGCGCCCGGCCGAGGCCGAGGATCGAGGCGGCGACCACGCCCGAGGCCGTGGTCGGCAGGACCACCCCCCGCACCATCTCCCAACGTGTCGCGCCGAGGGCGCTGGCCCCGTCCTTCAACTCGGGAGGCACGGTGAGAAAGAGGTCGCGGGAGATCGAGGCGATGATCGGGATCACCATGATCGTCAGGATCAGGCTGGCGGTGAAGATGCTCGAGCCGGTGGTCTGCGGTTCACCGAAGATCGGCAGGAAGCCGAGCGTGTCGTGGAGGAAGGGCTCGACGTGTTCGTGGACGAAGGGGGCGAGCACGAGAATCCCCCAGAAGCCGAGAATTACGCTGGGGATCGCTGCCAGCATCTCGACCAGCGGGCCGATCACGTTGCGGACCCCCGAGGGTGCCAGGAGGCTGAGGAAGAGGGCGATCGCCACGGCGATCGGAACCCCGAGGACCAGCGCCGAGAAGGAGGTGACGGCGGTCCCGAAGATCATCGGCGCCGCCCCAAAGGTTTCGAACGGCGGGTTGGGCTGCCAGCTGGTGCCGGTGAGGAATTCGAGGCCGAACCTGTCGATCGCGAGGCTGGAGCCGTTGACGACTTCGATCGCTACCAGCACCAGCGCTGCGGCGGCGAGCAGGGCGGCGGCGATACAGACGCCGAGCAGTGCAAGGTCGCCGAAGCGATCGGCACGCCGGCGGGCCTGTCCCGAACGTGAACGTGAGGGGCGGCCGCCCTGCGAGGCGACGGTGGTGGCGGTGCTCATCGCCGGGCAGCGTAGACGAGTTACACGCGAGTTCCTGCCCGCCGGGAGGAATTTTCACAAGATTGACACAACTCCGTGGGCGGCCGCTTGGGCGTGCGGTGTGTGCCTGACGCGATTCACACCTCGTTCACAGTGCTGTTACATCACTGTGACGGTTGTGCTTTCACAAGATTGACACACCACTCTCGACTGGTGTCGCGAATCTACCGCCGCCAGGGTGTCGAAATGGGGATGCCCCGGCTGAGTCGCCTGACAACTAGCTGAAAGGAACACCCCTTTGATTCGCAACAGGTTGCTTGGAACCGTCGTCGCCCTGGCCGCGGCGATCGGGGGGATCTCGAGCCTCGCCACCGCCAGCGCATCCGCCGCCGGCCTCGAAGGCGCCGGCTCCTCGCTGGTCGCGCCGCTGATGGCGAACTGGATCAACGGCTTCGAAATCAAGGAAGGCATCCCGGTCCACTATGCCGCGGTCGGCTCGGGCACCGGGATCAAACAGATCACCGCCCGTACCGTCGACTTCGGCGCTTCCGATGCGCCGATGACCGCCGAACAGGCCGCGGCCTGCAACAACTGCGTCCAGATCCCTTGGGCGCTCACCGCCACCGGCATCGGGTTCAAGATCCCCGGCGTCAAGAAGCTCAATCTGACCGGACCGATCCTGGCCCAGATCTACCTCGGGAAGATCACCAAGTGGAACGACCCGAAGATCAAGAAGATCAACCCGGGAACCAAACTGCCGGGGCTGACGATCACTCCGGTCTTCCGCAGCGACGGCTCCGGTGACACCTATGTCTTCACCAACTACCTGTCGAAAGTCAGCGGGTACTGGAAGGGCAACATCGGCTACGCGACCTCGGTCGGGTTCCCGACTGGCGTTGGCGCCAAAGGCAACTCGGGCGTGACCGCCACGGTTACCAAAACCGAAGGCGCGATCGGCTACATCTCGGCCTCCTACCTGATCGCCGCCGGTCTCGGTGCCGCGGCGGTTCAAAACAAGGCCGGCAACTACGCGCTGCCGAACCTGACCAACATCGCCGAAGCCGCTTCCTACGTGAAGAGCCTGCCGGCGAGCAACACGGTCAGCATCACCAACCCGCCGAAGAAGGTGGCGAAGGCCTACCCGCTTTCGACCTTCACCTACGCGATCGTCCCTCACGACGGCGCGCAGAAGGAAGCGGTGGCGAAGCTCGCCAAGTACGCGGTCACCATCGGCCAGAAATACGGTGCCGCGCTTGACTTCGCGCCGCTGCCGAAGGTCGTCAAAAACGCCGCGATCGCGGCGATCGGCTCCCTCTAGAGGCACGGTCAGGCGCCTGCGGGCGCAGAAGGGAGTTCCTCCAACCGCCACGGGGCCGCCGGCCCCGTGGCGGTGCTCGTTCTGGGGGCCATGACCCAACCGACGAGGGACGGGAGAGCGCAAGGGGGAGGCGTGAGCCCGCCGAAACCGCCCTTCCGCTCGCTATGCGAGTGAAAGTGCGTTCAACGGGCGGCGATGGAAGCGCGTTCTCAGCACCATTGAAAGCGCCAAGACATCCCGTGGTTCCTTGTGGACGCTCTGGGTCCGCAAGGAACCACGGGATGGGAGAACGCCGGCCTTGCGGAGAGCGTGGTTCCCAACGGTCGCCAGGCGACCGTTAGGAACCACGCGATGGAGGCCTTGGTCCTTGGGGCTCCTCGAGAGACGCTGCTTGGGGCCTCGAGGCGGGGGCTTCGTCCCTTGCCGCTTTTCGAGAGACGGTGGGCTTGGTCCCTTTCAAGCTCTGGGCAAGGGTGCGGGGCCTCGTCTTTGTCCGGGAGCCCCCGCCCCTTACAGGGGCCCCCGCGCTCAGGCAAAGGCCTGTGCAGCCCGCCGCCGCAGATCGGCGTTGAGCATGCCCGTCACCGCGCTCGGGCTGTCCCCTGCCGAGGGGATGGCGTCGCCGACGAGGCCGCTGGCGCGGAAGCCGAAGAGAGGGGCGTCGAAGCCGAGCTCGCGGATCTTGCGGACCAGGTTGACGGCGCCGGGGGTGTCGGCGCCGGGGCCGCAGAGGACGATCGCGGTGGGGTCGAGGGCGCCGAGGGCGCGGCCGAGGCGCTCGTCGCCAAGCTCGTTGGAGAGCACGAGCACGCGGAAGCCGGCACGGCGCAGGGCGAGGTCGAGGGCCTGGCCGTGGACCTCCTCGGCGCCGTCGCCGCCGCTCGCGTCGAGGAGCAGGATCCCGGCCGGGCGCGAGGCCGAGGGGGCGAGGCGGCGGGCGTTGTGCAGCCAGCCGGTCGCGAAGCGGGTCGCGAACTCGAGCTCGGCGGCGCGGTCGGGGTCGGCGGCGAGCTGGTCGATCGCCGGCAGCAGGAGCTCCTCGATCGTGCGCTCGAGGGGCCGCAGCGCCAGGCTCTCCTCGATCGCACGTTCAGCGGCGGGCTCGTCGAAGGCCTCGAAGGCGGCAAGGAGGCCGCCGCCGTTGGCGGGTGCGGACTGGCGTTGGCGGGCCAGCTCGATCGCCGAGGAGATGTTGCCGGTCTCGGCGAGGGCGTCGCGCAGCGTCTGCAGCTCGACGAGCTCGTAGTTGCGGTGGTTGCCGGCCGTCCGGTGGGGCACGGGGTAGCCGTAGCGGCGCTCCCAGCTGCGCAGAGTGTTGGGACTGACGCCGAGAACTTCGGCGGCGGCGTTGGTTCGAATGCCAGCCATCTGCGCGGATTTTGCCAGCGGTTGCGCAGGTTTACACCAGTTATGGACAGATTTCCGAAATCTGTCAGCGATCTTGCACGGCGTCGAGTGCCCCGACGCCCACCGGCTGGCCCACCGCGCGGGCCCGCCAGAGGGCTGCATCGGCCTTGTGCAGCAGGGCGTCGGCCTCGTCCCCGTGATCCGGGCAGGCGACGACGCCGGCGGCGAGCGAGATCCGCATCCCCCCGGCCTGCTCCAGCTGCTCGAGCCGGCCCAGCAGGCGCTCGGCCATCTGCACGCCTTCGATCGTGGCGATGTTCGGCGCCAGCACGCAGAGCGCGTCCTCCTCCAGGCGGAAGGCTTCGTCGACGAGGCGGATGCTGTCGCGGAGCGCCGCGCCGACCACCGCGAGCACCGTCTCCGGCTCCTCTCCCTCACCGCGTGCGTCGGGGCCGGCGGCGTCAAAGACGGCGAGGCCGAAGGGATGCCCGTAGCGCCGGTTGGTCTCGATCAACTGCTCGAGCCGGCGGCGCATCTGCCCCTGCTGGAAGAGACTGCGCAGCTCGCGCTCGTGCCCCGCGGCCGGACGATCGCTCACCGGCTTCTCGCCGCCCCCCGCGGCCGGACGATCGCTCGTCGCCTCCTCGCCGCGTTCCGCCGCAGCGGCGGCCGCGGCGGGTCGGCCCGCCGTCCCGGCCTCCCAAATGGGAGCGCCCGCCTTCGCCGCCCCGGCAGCGGGGACCCCAGCGCCGAGCGCCGCCTCGACCGCGGCGGCGGTGACCGGGCCGAACTCGAGCGCCAGCCGCTCGGCCGCGGCGGCGAGCGCCGGACCGGCGTCGGGCCCGAGCTCCTGGCGCAGCCGCGCCAGCAGGGCCGCGTGCTGGGCCGCGACCGCGAGAACGATCCGCTCCGCCGGCGTGCCCGGATCCGTGCCTGAGTCGGAATGCCCTGCCACGCGCGGACCTTGGCGCAAGGGGCGGACGCCGTGGCCGCGGAAAGGCGCAATTTGCGCCGCAAGATCCGTCCAGAGAACCGCCTGTTTGCGAACTACTCGATACTGCGCCGCCCGGCGAGGGCCTTGCCCAGCGTCACCTCGTCGGCGTGCTCGAGATCGGCACCGACCGGCAGGCCGCTCGCCAATCGCGTCACCCGGGTCTGGCCCCGCAGCCGTTCGGCGATGTGCAGCGCTGTCGCCTCACCGGTCGTCGTCGGGTTGGTCGCCAGCACCACCTCCTCGACGCCGCCGCGGCCGACCCGCGCCAGCAGCTCGGCGATCTTCAGGTCCTCGGCGTCGATGCCGTCGATCGGCGAGAGGGCCCCGCCGAGCACGTGGTAGAGGCCGCGGTATTCGTGCGTGCGCTCGATCGGGATCACGTCGGCCGGCTCCTCGACCACGCAGATCGTCGTCCGGTCCCGGTTGGGGTCGGCGCAGATCCGGCAAAGCGGTCCCTCGGCGAGGTTGAAGCACTCCTCGCAGAGGCCGACCTTTTCCTTCACTTCGCGGATCGCGTCTCCCAGGGCGAAGGCCTCTTCGTCGGGCGCCCGCAGCAGGTGGAAGGCGAGCCGCTGCGCGGTCCGCTGGCCGATCCCGGGCAGCCGCGAGAGCTCGGCGACCAGGCGCGCGAGCGGTGCCGGGCCCTCGCTCAACCTAGGCCCGGGATCCCGCCGCCGCCGAGACCGCCCGTGATCCCGCCCATCTTCGAGCTGGCCAGCTCCTGGGCGGCGCGCAGCCCCTCGTTGACCGCGGCCTGAACCATCTCGGCCAGCATCTCGGCCTCCTCGGGGTCGATCGCCTCCGGATCGATCGAGATCGCGCGCAGGGTGAGGTCGCCGCCCATCGTCACCTTGACCATGCCGCCGCCGGCGCTCGCCTCGACCGTCTCGTCTTTGAGAGCCTCCTGCGCTTCCAGCATCTGGGCCTGCATCTGCTGCGCCTGTTTCATCAGGGCATTGACGTCGAAACCTCCGGGACCGCCTCCTCGCGCCACTAACCGACCTCCTCCGCGTCGAACTCGCTCTTCAGCCGCTCCAGCAGCTCTTGCTCGTCGATTCCAGCATCCGCGGCGGCGCCTGCGTCGAGCGGCCCCGCTTCCTCCCCGTCGAGGAACTCGAAGCGCAGGCCGGTGAGGTGGCCGGTCACGGCGTGGAGCGCGGTCGCGATCACCTCGCGCCGGTCGGCGGACTCGGCCTTGCGCTTGTTGAAGGTCATGTCGGCGGGGAAGCCGATCGTGACGCCGTCCGCGTCGGCGGCGACGGGCCGCGTGCCCTCGAGGATGCCGGCGTTGGCGCCGCCGGTCTCGGCCAGCTTGGCGAGGACCGCCGGCCAGGCGCGCTGCAGGTCATCCAGGGTGGGGCCGTCGGTACCCGGAGCGGAGGTGCTCTCGGCCGCCGACGCCGGGAGCTCCGGGGCCGAGGTGCTCTCGGCCGCCGACCCCGGGGGCTCCGGGGCCGGCGGATCCACGGCGGCCGGGGCCGGCGGGTCAGGTGCGGGAGCTCTTGGCTCGGGTTCGGGCGCGGGATCATCCTCCGCGGCGACCGGCGCCGGCGAAGGGCCGGCGCCCGCCTGCGGCGACGGGGGGCCCGGGTGCGGAGTCGCTTCGCGCTGCGGCTGGGGCGGGGCGGGCGCGGGCGGGGTCGGGACCGCGGGGGGCGGGCTCGGCGGCGGGGCGGCGCCGGCCAGCTGCGCCTCGAGCTTCTCGATCCGGCGCAACAGGCCCTCGGTGCCGGGATCGAGGTCGGGGCGCGCGGCCTTCAGCAGGGCGATCTCGACCGCCATGCGGGCGTCGTCGCCCTCGCGCACCGCGGTCAGGGCAGCGGCCAGCTCGTCGATCGTCCGCACCAGCGTCGCCGGGCCGAGCGCCGCCGCCTGGGCGCGGAGGCGGTCCGCGTCGGTCGCGGTGACGACGAAGGAGGTCGGCACCTCGCCCGTCGTCTGGGTGACGAGCAGGAAGCGCAGATGGGCGAGCAGGTCGCGCGCGAACTGGGCGGGGTCGCGCCCGGAGCGGGCCATCTTCTCGACCCCGAGCAGGACCGCGCGCGGGTCGGACGCGGCGACCGCGTCGACCGCCTCGAAGAGGAGGTCGGCGTCGGCCGCGCCCAGCATCTCCAGCACGCTGGCGAGCGAGACGTCGGCGCCGCCGAAGGCAACCAGCTGGTCGAGGGTGCCGAGCGCGTCGCGGAAGCTGCCCTGCGCGGAGCGGGCGACCATCGCCGCCACCCCCTCCTCGAGCGTGATCGACTCCGCCGCCGCCACCCGGTTCAGCACCTCGGAGATCTGCTCCAGCGAGGGCCGCTGGAAGTCGAAGCGCTGGCAGCGGTCGGCGATCGTCGCCATCACCTTGTGGGCCTCGGTGGTGGCGAGGACGAAGACGGTGTTGGGCGGCGGCTCCTCGAGCGTCTTCAGGAAAGCGTTCCAGGCCTCCTTGGTCAGCATGTGCGCCTCGTCGAGGATGTAGACCTTCCAGTGGCCGCCGGCGGGCGCGTAGGCGACCCGCTCCCGCAGCTCGCGGACGTCGTCGACGGAGCGGTTGGAGGCGGCGTCCATCTCGATCACGTCGATCGAGGTCCCGGCGGCGATCGTCCGGCAGGACTCGCATTCACCGCAGGGATGGATCGTGGGCCCGCCGCGCTCGCAGTTGAGCGAGCGGGCGAGGATCTTCGCCATCGAGGTCTTGCCGGTCCCGCGCGAGCCGACGAACAGGTAGGCGTGGTGGACCTTGCCCTGCTCGACCGCGTTGCGCAGGGTGCGGACGACGTGTTCCTGGCCGACGACCTCGTCGAAGGAGCCGGGGCGGTGACGGCGGTAGAGGGAGGTGGAAGCAGCGCCGGACATGAACTCGGGCCAGTGTATCCACGCCCTCCCGGCGCCTCGCCCGAGGCCGGGCGCCTTTGCCCGGCAGATCCGCGCAAAGCCTCCCCGCCCCCAACAGGTAGCGTGCGCGCGTGCCGAGCAGCGCTCGCAGATGGCTGACGCCCGCCGCCTGGGTCGCCGCGACGACGGCGGTGCTGCTGCTCGTCTTCCCGGTCGGGTTCCCCAACTACGACACGATCTACGCCCTCCTCTGGGGACGCGAACTCGCCCACGGCGTCAGCCCCGACTACGGGGCCGCGCTCCCCCCCACCCCCCACCCGCTGACCGACCTGCTCGGTCTGGTGACGACACCGCTCGGCGACGGCGCGATCACGGTGACGATGGTCGTCGCCTACGCCTCCCTGGGCCTGATCGGGTTCCTCGTCTACCGGCTGGGGACGGTCTGGTTCGACCGCTGGATCGGCGCCCTCGCCGCCGCCTTCGTCCTCACCCGGGCACCGTTCCTCTCCAACGGCCTGCGCGCCTACATCGACCTCCCCTACATCGCCCTCTGCCTCGGCGCGCTCCTGGTCGAGGCGCGGCGCCCGCGCGCCGGCTGGCCGGTCCTCGCCCTCCTCGTCCCCGCCGGCCTCCTCCGCCCCGAGGCCTGGCTCTTCGCGATCGCCTACGTCGCCTACCTGGCCCTGGTCCCCGAACGAGCCGAGGACGAGGCCGAGCCATCCGAAGCACGCAAGCCAGGCACGGCCAGAGCCGGGGCAACCGGACAGGCCACCGAGGGGGAGGCGAGGAACCCGCTCGAGCGGACGGATACTAAAAGCGATGACCTGATTAGGTCATCGCTTGTCCGAGCGAGGGGGTTCCTCGCCTCCCCCACCGGCCTGGCCCTGATCGCCCTGGCCTTGGCCGGCCCGCTCCTCTGGGTCCTCTTCGACGCGATCACCACCGGCCACCCGCTCTACTCGTGGACCGGGACCCAGGAAACGGTCGAAACGCTGAAACGCAAGACCGGCCCGGTCGACCTCGTGCTCTACGGCCCGCGCGCGCTCGGCGAAGTGATGCAGTGGCCGGGGATGGTCGGCGCCCTCGGCGGCGTCGTCCTCGGCTTCGCCTTCCTGCGCCGCCGCTCGGCGCTCGGGATCGCCGCCGCGATCCTCGCCCTCGGCGCCTTCTGCCTGCTGGCGATCGGCGGGCTCGCGATCATCGCCCGCTACACGATGCTGGCGGCGGCGATCCTCGCGATCTTCGTCGCCCTCGCCCTGCTCGGCTGGCGCCTGCTCGAGCCCGAGCACCCCTGGCGGCGGCGGTGGCAGCTCTTCGCCGGCCTGGTCGCGCTGATGTTCGTGATCTGGGCGCCGAACCAGTGGAACCTCGACTCCAAGGTCGACACCGACCTCACCAACCAGGCGCGGATCGAGAACGACCTCACCGACCTGGTCGACGCCGGCGCCTTCGACCCGCTCTGCGGCAAGATCGCCGTCCCCAACCACCGCGCCGTCCCGCGCCTGGCCTTCGGCCTCGAAATCAAGCCGACCGAGATCGTCAGCGCCAGCGAGAGCAGCCCGGCCGAAATGCGCGAAGTCGGCTACTTCGTCGCCCCCGCGACCCCCTTCGTCATCCACAACTTCATCCTCGACCCCAACGATCCGACCGAATTCCACACCCACGTCCCGCCCCGCTTCCGGGAGGTCGCGCGCAACGAGTCCTGGGTCGTCTACCGCGACTGCCCCTAGCGGCCGCGCGTCGCCGGGGGGGCGCCCTCAGCGGGGCGGCGGGTCGCGTTCAGCCGCCCTCGACCGCGGCGATCGCGGCGTGGGTCTCGGCGGCGAGGTCGGGGTCGGCCAGCTCGACCGCCGGCGGCAGCTCGACGTGGAGCTCGTCGCTGGCATCGATCCGCAGCCGCCCGCCGCCGGCGCCGAGGCGCGCCTCGAAGACGTGGCCGCCGCGCCGGCGGTCGGCGCTGAGGAAGTGCAGGTGGTAGCCGGCGACCTCGATGCCCTCGACCCAGGTGGGAAAGCGGAAGCCGACGACCGCGCCCTCGAGGTCGGCCAGCTCGAAGACCTTCTGTTCGGCGACCACCTCGGCGAGCGGGCGGTAGGGCGGCTGCTGGGCCGGCACCGAGCGGGCCCGGATCAGCTCGAAGCCGCCGTCGAGCCGCACCGCGCAGGTGCTCGCCGCGGCCGGTGCCAGCTCGTCGATCCTGGAGAGCAGCGCGTCGTGCCCGAGCGGGCCGTCGAGCCGGACGTCGACCTCGGGCTCGAACCGGGTGACGACCGCGAACGGGGTCCGCTCCCGCGGCGCCACCGGGTGCACGCGGCCCTCGACGTCGGCGCGGAGGAACTCGCCGTCGAGGGCAATCATCTCGCCATCGAGCCGGTTGACCGTCCCCAGCCCGAGGTCGCCGTGCTCGGCCAGCTCGGCGAAGCTGAGGTCGCCCTCGTAGGCGCCCTCGAGCAGCGCCCCGATCGTCGAGGCCTGGAAGAGGACGTGGTGCTCGCGCTCGGCGTGCAGGTCGGCGCGCCGCATCGACTCCACGTGCAGCGACCTGATCCAGCGCTCGTCCAGCATGCCGCCAGTTTCTCACCACACGCGGACTTCCCCCGGGTTAGGCTGGTGCCCGTGTCAGGGGGGTTCAGACGCTCGTCGCTGTTCGGCCTGATCGGGGTCTTCGTCGTCGCCGCGGTGGTGATCGTGATCGCCACCCAGACCGGCCAGGGCGAAGCGAACCCGAAGCTCACCCTGGGGCTGATCTTCGGCGTGATCGGGATCTTCATGGTCGGACTGCTCGTCCTCCAGCGGGCCGACCTCGACCGGGCCGCCGGCGGTGAGAGCCGCGGTGCCAGCCGCGCCGCGGCCGAAGCCGCCCCGGCGCGGGACCCGACCCGCCTCACCGAGCCCGAGCTCTGGGCGGCGCTGGCGACCGGCCCGATCGACGCCGACGCCCTGCGCGCCCGCGAGGAGATGTGGGACGTGGGCCGGCGCAGCAACCGGCTCGGGTTCGTGATCGTGATCCTGATCCTGCTCACGGTGCCGGCCGTCTACCTGCTCGAATCGTTCGTGCCGCTGCTGGTCGGCGGGCCGCTGATCGCGATCGCCGCTCTCTGGGGCGGCCTCCGGGCAATCGGGCCAGGCGGCGAGATCGAGTCCTCCTTCGAGCGCACCGACCGGGCGATGGCTCCGCTCGGGCTGAAGGTGACCGAGACCCCGAAGGGGGGCTTCGAGATGCGCTACCCGTCCCAGCCCGGCTTCGACTACCGGCTGCGCGGCTGGACGGTGCTGAGCGGCGAGCGCCACGGGCGGCGGGTGGCGGTGCGGCTCGGCGGTCACGAAGACGCCGGCACCACCGAGGTGATCGTCGCCACCGCCTGCCGCCCCTACGAGGCGAGGTCCAAGCGGGTCGAGGTCGCCGCCGATGGCGAGAGCATCCTCGTCCGGCGCCACAGGGGCGGGCGCGAGGACTGGCTCTGCGACCTCTGGCTCGCCGAGCAGCTGGCCTCCGGCTAGCCGGAGGGCCGAGCATGAAACCATGCCGCCGGTGGCGGCGATAGAGCTCAGGGGAGTAGTCAAGCGCTTCGGTCCAATCACCGCGGTCGACGGGCTCGACCTCGAGGTGCCGGAGGGGATCTGCCTCGGTCTGCTCGGACCCAACGGCGCCGGCAAGTCGACGACGATGCGGCTGCTGACCGGGCAGGCGATCGCCGACGAGGGCACCCTGCGGGTGCTCGGCTATGAGCTGCCGGCCGAGTCGAAGCCGGCGCGCGCGGAGATGGGCGTGGTTCCGCAGCTCGACAACCTCGACGTCGACGTCAGCGTCGAGGACAACCTCGCGGTCTACGCCCGGCTCTACCGGGTCGACGACGTCGGGGCGGCGGTCGACCGCGCGCTTGACATCGCCCGCCTGCGCGACCGCCGACGCGCCGCGGTCGACAAGCTCTCCGGCGGCATGCGCCGCCGCCTGCTGCTCGCCCGCGGCCTCGTCCACCAGCCCCGCCTGGTGCTGCTCGACGAGCCGACCGTCGGCCTCGACCCCCAGATCCGGACCGAGCTGTGGACGCTGATCGGCGAGCTGAAAGCGCGCGGCACGACGATCCTGATGTCGACCCACTACATCGAGGAGGCCGAACGGCTGGCCGACGAGGTCGCGGTCATGCACCGGGGGCGGATCATCAGCCGCGGCCATCCGGCGGCGCTGATCGCCGAGCACGCCGGCCGCCACACGGCCGAGGTCTACGCGGCGCCCGAACGGCTGACCGAACTGCGGGCGAGCGCCGAACAGGCAGGTCTGCGGGTGCGCCCGGCCGGGCCGGCGATCGCGATCGTCGGCTCCGAGGGCGCCGCCGAAGGCGTCGTGCCGGCCGACGCGGTGGTCCGGGCGGCGACGCTCGAGGACGTCTTCGTCCTGCTCACCGGCGAGGAGGCCGAGTGAGCGAGCGGCGCACGATGCGGCGGCTGGAACCGGCGGCGATCGCCGGCGTGATGAGCCGCGAGGTGGCGAACTTCCGCACCTACTGGCGCGGCACGACCTTCTCCAGCGTGCTCGAACCGCTGGTCTACCTGCTCGCCTTCGGGCTCGGGCTGAGCGCGACCCTGGTCGACGAAGTCGAAGGGGTCCCCTACATCCAGTTCGTCGGCACCGGGATGGTAGCCACCGCGGTGATCTTCTCCAGCGCCCTGCCGGCGATGTTCGGCACCTTCGTCAAGCACCGCTTCCAGAACACCTACGAAGCGATCCTGGCGGCGCCGGTCGACGTCGAAGAGCTGGTCAGCGCCGAGATGCTGTGGATCGCCGCCCGCTCGGCGGTCTACGGCTGCGTGCCGCTCATCGTCACCTTCTTCTGGGGGCTGACGCCGGAGCCCGGGATGCTGCTGGTGCCGCTGTTCGCCTTCGTCACCGCGCTCGGCTTCGCCGGCTTCGGCGTGGCGATGGCGGCGACGGTCGCCAAGATCGACCAGTTCAACTACGTCACGGCGCTGTTCGTGACGCCGCTCTTCCTCGTCGCCGGCACCTTCTTCCCGATCGACGGGCTGCCCCAGGGCGTCCAGGTGATCGCCAACGTCAACCCGCTGCACCAGCTGGTCGAACTGGTCCGCGGCGGCGCCTTCGGCTTCGAACCCTGGGACCTCGCCCGCTTCGCCTTCCTGCTCGCCTTCGCGATCGCCACCTGGCGGGTCGCGGTCGCCCGCATGAACCAGCGCCTAATCGACTGAGGGCCCGGGGACACGCCCTCCTCATGACCTTTGTCGCCCTCTGGGCGAAAAAGGTCATGAGGAGGCGAAGAATGGACCGTGCACCCGCCTTCGAAGCGAGGTCACCGGGCGTGTCCGTCGTTTCTGGCTCGAGCCGGGCTTCCCTGCGGCACCCGCGGCATCCGCTTAAGGCTGCTTCCTTCCGGACCTGACCTGATTCGCGTGCCCACGTCGCGCAGGACCCGGCCGTCAACGCCGCCGCGACGCACTGACCCCGACGGCCAGCCCCTCGGAACGGGATTCGGCCCCGCTAAGCGGATTTCGGGTTACAGGGCACCGCTGATTCCCCGCCTAGCACGGTCCACGCCGGATCCTACCCGGTCGGCGTGGGATCATCTCCGCCGTGATCGAGGTCGATACCGAATCGTTCTTCGCGATCGTCGTCGTCGCCGCGGTCGCGGCCATCACCGTCGCTATGGTGCCGAAACGGTTCGCGCCGCCGGTCGTCGTGCTCGAGCTGATGCTCGGGATCGTGATCGGGCCCGAAGTCCTCGGCGTCGCCCACTCCGACGAATTCGTCGAATTCTTCTCCGACCTCGGGCTCGGCATGCTGTTCTTCTTCGCCGGCTACGAGATCGACTTCGAACGGATCAAGGGCACGCCGATGAAGCTCGGCGCCTGGGGCTGGCTGCTCTCGGTCGTCCTCGCCTACGGGCTCGGCGGGATCCTCGCCGCGACCGGCGTCATCCTCTCCTTCCTCTACACGGGCTCGGCGATGGCGACGACCGCGATCGGCACCCTGATCCCGATCCTGCGCGACAACGGCGAGCTGAAGACGCGTTTCGGGACCTACCTGCTGGCCGCCGGCGGCGCCGGCGAGTTCGGCCCGATCCTGCTGGTCACCCTCGTCCTCTCGACCTCGAACCCGCTCCACGAGGCGTTGATCCTGCTCGCCTTCGTCGTCGTCGCCCTGGTGCTGGCGCTCGGCTCCGTGCGCGTCGCCTGGCGCGGCTGGCCGGCGCTCGAGCGGACCTTCGAGTCGAGCAGCCAGCTGGCGGTGCGGATCGCCGTCCTGCTCGTGTTCGGCCTCGTCCTGCTGGCCGGCAAGCTCGGCCTCGACGTCCTGCTCGGAGGCTTCGTCGCCGGGATGATCACCAGGGCGGCGCTGAAGGGGCACGAGCTCGCGGTCTTCGAGTCGAAGCTGACCGCGGTCGGGTTCGGCTTCTTCGTCCCCTTCTTCTTCGTCACCAGCGGCATCACGTTCAACCTCGCGGCCCTCGGCTCGCTGGGGGCGATCCTCAAGCTCTTCCTCTTCCTCGGCCTCTTCCTCGTCGTCCGCGGGGCGCCGGCGATGCTGCTCTACCGCCGCCTGCTCGGCACCCGCGACCGCGCCGCGCTCGCCTTCTACTGCGCGACCGAGCTGCCGCTGGTGGTGGCGATCACCACGATCGCGATCGACACCGGCCACATGAAGACCTCGACCGCCGCCGGCCTGGTCGGGGCGGCGATGCTCTCGACCCTGATCTACCCCTTCGTCGGGCTGGCGCTGCGCCGCGGCGCCGAGCGCGAGGCCGAGGCCGGCACCGCCGAGCCGCCGGACACCGGGCCCCCTCCGCTGGGGGAGGGAACCGGCGCCCCGCAGCCCGCCGCCTAACCGCGCCCAGCGGTGGCGGATCAGCTTGATCCGCCTGTAGGCGGTGGCCCGCGACCTGCCCGCCTTGACCTTGATCTTGAAGAGGACGATGTACCTGCGCATCGCGTCCGTGGGCATTGCATCTTCATGCTCCCTTGCGCTCCACGGTGGCCAAGTACCGCCCAGCGTGGCGCTGCCTTAGGATCAGCGGCGGAGGGCGCGTAGCTCAGTGGGAGAGCGCTCGCTTCACACGCGAGAGGTCGCTGGTTCGAAACCAGCCGTGCCCATAGCGCGCAAGCCGCATGAGAGCTTGCGATCCGCCCTCCGACCCACAGCGGAGCATTCGCGCTGGCCGCACCGACCAGCTCCGTGGGGTCATTCATGGGGTCAAACGTTCCCGGGCGGGCGTCCTCGCACTAGGGTCGCTCGCATGACGAAACCGGCGTGGAAGCGATACGAGGAGCACATTCTCGAGCGAGTCACGGAGTGGGCCGGGGAGAACGCGACGATCGAGTTCGACGTCAAGCTCCCCGGCAAATTCTCGAAAAGGACCAGGCAGATCGACATCCTCGTCACCGGCGTGTTCGCAGACGGCCTCCAAGCCCGGGCTCACGGCCGCGATGGAAGCTGCAAGTGCTACGGGAAGAACATCAACGTCGGCCACGTCGACAAGTTCGTCGGCCTGATCGAGGACGTGCAAACTGACTTCGGCATCTTGATCACCAACAAGGGCTGGTCGCAGGCTGCCGAGGAGCGCCTGCCAAGGGGACTGCGGCTGCGGCTCGTCGAGGATGATGTCGATGGCCATGGCCCTAATCGACCTCGCCGGAGCCGACCTACCACATCGAATGGGGCGAGGACCACTGCGGATCTTTCGCCAAGGTGAAGCGCGGTCCCCGGGGCAGCATGGCGCCTGCCCGCCTGAGGCGATTCTTCAACTGTCGAGGTCGAGAGGTCGAGAAATCCAGGAGGAGGTTCACCTTGAAGGTGCAGCGCAATGGCCGCGAATTCCGCGGCAAGTCGCCGACGGCGGACGAGGAGACGTACCTGATCTCCATGTAGGGGACCGCTCTGCTCGAACAGAACAACGCCGACGAGGCCGGCACTACGAAGGCGCTCTCGCGCGAGGCGCAGCGCCGATGCGCGAGCGCCGCGCGGGCCCTGACCCCGGCCGCGTCCTCCGCGACCTCGAAGTCGTGCTCGCCGACGGCGGCGAGGCGCTCACAGACCTCGGCGCGATCCGCGAGCAGGCGCCGCTGTTCGGCGCGGTGGCCTCGGCTCCACCGCCTACCCGGGCGCCCAGGCGGATCGCCGAGCGCCCCGGTCACCTCGGAAGCGACGCTGCGCGCGGCGCGCAAGCAGGCCGCGAGCGTCTACAAGGGGCTCGGCCTCGCCCCCGACGGTGACGATCGACCTCGACGCGACCCACCTTGGCGCCACTCCGAGAAGGAGGGCGCGGCGGGCAACTTCAGGGCGGCTTCGGCTTTCACCCCGATGGCTCGCCTACTTCGACGAGACATCCGAGGCGGCGACGAGATGCTGCGGGCCGGCAACGCCGGCGCCAGCACCGCTGCCGATCAGATCGCGGTCGCCGAAGCGGCGCTGGAGCAGATCCCCGCCGAGCGCGCCCTGGAGATCGAGATCCTCTTGCGGGTCGACTCCGCCGGCGCGGTGCACGAGTTGCTGGAGTGGGCACACGAGGGCGGCATCCGCTTCTCGGTCGGCTTCGACCTGACCGAGCCGGTGCGCGAGCCGATCGCCCGCATCCCGGATGAGCGCTGGGCTGCGGCGCAAGGCCAGGACGGCTCGGCGCGCGAGAACGGCGAGGTCGCCGAGGCCACCGACCTGATCGACCTCTCCACCTGGCCCGAGGCCGCACGGCTGATCGTCCGCCGCGAGCGGCCCCACCCCGGCGCCCAGCTCTCCTTCACCGATTCAGACGGCCACCGCTTCCAGGCGATCCTCACCGACCAAGGCGGCGATGACGTCGCCGCCTTGGAGTGCCGCCACCGCGCCCGCGCCAGGGCTGAGGACCAGATCGCCGACGACAAGGACACCGGCCTTGCCAAGCTGCCCTTCCGCGCCTTTGCGATGAATGCCGTGTGGCTGGAGCTGGTCCTGATCGCCAACGACCTGCTCGCCTGGACCAAGGCGCTGCTGCTGGGGCGGCGAGCTGGCCCGCTCGCGGCCGAAGCGGCTCCGCCACCGCCTCCTCCACGTTGCCGCCCGGCTCGCCTTCTCCGGGCGTCGCGCCAAGCTGCGCCTGCAGGCGGGCTGGCCTTGGGCTGCGGAGCTGGCGGCGGCCTTCGCAAAGCTGAGGGACCTGCCGGCCGCACCGGCCTGAACCTCTCCGCCCCGCAAGACCTCGACAGCCTCCCGGTGCCCGGCGCCCCGCGAAGCCTGCTCGCGCTCGGCGCCTCGACCCTGCCACCGCGCCGGGACCGCGACCGCGCTCCCCATCTGCCGCCGACACCGTGACCGTTACGCCCACCCGTGGACTCGTCGGCCTACCCTCCGCGGCTTGTTGCAAGATTCGGGTTAGGTAGGTGGGGACCGCCACCCTAGGTGGCGGGATCCTGGCCGGGCCGGGCACCGCGCTCGCCCCGGTTCCCGGGCCACCACGCACGGTGGCCAAGCAGCGTCGTGATGCTCGGCACCAGCAGGGTGGCCATCACCAGCGCGGCGATCAGGATGCCGCTGGAGACCGCGAAGCCGATCTGCATCAACGAGGCGATGCCGGTTAGGAGCAACGAGGTGAAGGTGCCGGCGAGGATGATGCCCGCCGCGGCGACCGCCGGTCCACCGTGCTCGACTCCGAGAGTGGTTGCCTGCCGCGGCGGGCGGCCCTCCAGCGCCTCCTCGCGCAGGCGCGCGGTCATCAGGATGCTGTAGTCGGTGCCGACCGCCACCACGAACAGATAGAGGATGATCGGCAGGGTCGATTTCAACCCGGGCTCACCGAAGATGCCCTGGAAGGCGCCGACGGTGAAGCCGAGCGTGGCGGCGAAGCCGAGCATCACCGCGCCGAGCAGATAAAGGGGGGCGATGAGGCTGCGCAGCAGCCAGGCGAGCAGCAGGCCGATCGCCAGCGCCGCCACCGGGAACACGAGCGCGAAGTCCTGGTTCGTGGCGGTGCGGATGTCGGCGCTGGCGGCCGTCTGGCCGCCGACCAGGATCCGTTCGCCCGCACCGGAGGCATGGGCGGCCTCGCGGATCGGACCCTCGACCACGTCCAGGGCATGGTTGGAGTAGGGGTTGTCGGCGAGGACGACATCGATGCGGGCGCTGTGGCCATCGGTGCTGTAGACGGGAGGCATGACCGAGGCGACGCCTTCGGGGCGACGGTGCCCGGCCGCGAGCGCTGCGAGCCTCGCGCGATCGAGCGGCCGGTCTGCGGTCACGTAGATCTGCGTGGGGGTGATCGAGCCGGCTGGGAAGGAGGCGCGCAGCTCTTCGTAGGCCTGGCGCGACTCGGCGCCGCTCGACAACTGGTTGATGCTGTCGTAGTCGGCGCTGTAGAAGAGCGCGCCGGCCGCCAGCGCAACCAGCACGCCGCCCGATGCCAACCCCACGCGCCCCGGCCGGCGGGCGATCAAGCCGCCGATCCGCCGGTAGGCGGACGGCCGCGCCGGCTCGCGCTCCCAGCCCCGCGAGGGCCAGAATACCCGCGGGCCGAGCAGCGAGAGCAGCGCCGGGATCAGCGTCACGCCGGCGAGCCACATCAGCGCGACGCCGATCACCAGGCCGGGGGCCATCGTCTGCAGCGAGCCGAGCTGGGAGAGCCCGAGCGCGGAGAAGGCGATGATCACGACGAACGCGGCGAAGGTGATCACCTCGCTGACGCGCCCGGCGGCGTAGGTGAGCGCCTCCGGGCCGCGAGCGCCGGTGCGCAACCGCTCGCGGTAGCGGAACAGCGTGAAGAGGATGTAGTCGGTGCCGATGCCAAACAGGACTACGGTCAGCAGCGGCGGCAGGTCGAGGCTGACGTCGAAGCCGAAGCCCTTGGCGGCGAGCGCGATCAGCGAGCTCGCCAGCAGGAACACCACCGCGATCGTGGCGATCGGCAGCAGCGCCGCGACCGGGCTGCGGAACATCGCCACCAGCAGGATGAGGATCAGGCCGATGGTCGCCACGCCGACGGTCTTCTCCGCCTTGTCGTGCGCATCGCGGTCGTCGAGCTTGATCGCGGCGTCGCCGGTCAGGCCGGCCTGCAGGCCGGTTCCCTCGAGGCGCTTTGCGACCTGGTCGCGGACATCCTGGGCGGCATTCATCACGGCGTCCTCGCCCGAGCTGCCCCGGAAACGGACCTGCGCGAGTTGAAGCTTGCCGTTTGGGGAGAGCTGGTCCCTGGCGCCGGTCTGGACCGTCACGACGCGATCGATGCCGGCGGCGCCGACGGCGCGCGAGACGCTGGTGGCAGACCGCCGGTCGGCAAGGGTGAGCTGGCGGCCGTCGGCGCGCTTGAAGACGAGGATGCCGGTGGCACCCGATTGCTCGGGGAAGGCCTTGAGCGCGAACTGTTCGGCCTGCGCGGATTCATAGGAGCTGGGCAGGAAGCTCGCTTCGTCGGAGTTGGTGACGTCGCCGAGCTTCGGCGAGAAGTGGATGATCGCCAGCGCGGCGAGTAGCCAGAGGGCGATGACCAAGCGGCGGTGGCGGACGACGACTTGAGCAATGCGGTCGAACATCGGTGCTCCTGTCAAATCTGAGACAGTATGTCTTAGTTGCGGAGCCTACCCGCATCGGCCAGCTTTGTCAATTGGCTTGGTCGGCACGATGCAGCGCCTCCCAGTCGCGATCTGCGGGCATACATCTGAGACGCCCCGTCTATAATGATCGCCAGATGCCCTACGAATCAGGGCCGTCCCCGAGCCAAATGACTACCGAACCCAGCGAAGACACCACGCCGACCCAAACGCGTGCGCCCTCGCCCCGTCGTGCTGACGCCGTCCGCAACGAGCAGACAATCGCGGACACGGCGATGCGCGTGCTCGCCGACCATCCGAGCGCGACCATGAATGAGATCGCCGCTGCCTGCGGCCTCGGTCGCGCCACGCTCTACCGGCATTTCGCCAACCGGGATGCCCTCGTCCGCGCGATCCAGCAACGCGCCGCCGCGGCCGGAGCCCGGGCTCTGGCGGTCGCCGATCTCGATGAGGGCGACCCGATCCGAGCCCTGCGCCGCGCCATCCGGGCGCTAGTCGGGGTCGGCTATCGCTACCGGCTGCTCGGCCGCGAGCCTGCGCTCGACCCCGGCGTCCTGCAGCGCCAGCCAGCGCTTTCCGAGCAGCTGGTCGCGCTGATTCTGCGCGGCCAGAGCGAGGGTGCCCTGCGCGACGACCTGCCGCCGGAATGGATCCTGCCGGCGCTGGCGAGCCTGCTCGTGCTCGCCCTTCGGGAGCTGGAGGGGGAGCGTCTCACACTGGAAGAGGCCGCCGAGCGAGTGGCCTCGACGCTGCTCGATGGGCTCATCCGTCGCGACGATCGGCCCGTTGATGCCGGAAGAAGATGATTGGAGGGGGTCTGTAATCTCGTTGAATAGATGACCAGCCGCCCCGAACGAGATCGGCGCAGGCATTGTCCGCGGTCTACGGCCCACTCAAACTTGGTCCCCCCTCTCGTTGTGAGCGCGGCTCTGGCCGTTCCCGTCCTCTTGGCAGCGTTGATCTTCGTCGGTTGGCTCGCTCTGATCCTGCTGGTGGTCGTCCTGATCGTCCCCCTTGCAATCAGCTATCGCGTCATATCCACATCAAACGGCGGGAAGTAACACCCCGCCGCAGTGCCACCTGTCCTTGAGTCCGGCCCACCGCCATCCGGATGAACTCGGTAGCGGCCAAGGGTCAAGCCCGAACGGGGCGCCCCGACGGTCGAGCTCAACCCTCGTCGACCGTCTGCGCGTAGAGAGAGCGTCGGCCAAGTGCACCAGCTCCAGGAACCGGCTGCGTCGCTCAGCCAGCGACTTTCCTCGCGCCACTAGCCGGACTTCGAGCTCCGGCACCATCAGCGCTCCAGCGTCCGGGGGTCCCCTGCTCACAGGTGGCGCCGGCGCCAGGTGCGAGGGCGTCATCAAGCGGCGGGCAGGCAACCTGCATGAAGACCCGAGCTGGGCCCTCCCCCTTCGATGCCGCTTCGCGCAGGGCCGTGAATCATGATGACGTCTCCGTGGTCGATCCACCTGTGCCGCCAGCGGGTCACGCCGCCCCCAGCGGAGCACCGGCGGCCGCGGCCGCCGGAGTGAGCGAGCGCAGCGCCCGCAAGCGGGTCGCCCGCCACTGGAAGGAAGGCGAGCCTGGGCCTTGGGACCGCAGCTCTTCGCCGCGCTCGGTCCCGCGCCGCACCCCCGAGGACCGAGTCGAGGCGATCGCCGCCCTGCGGCGGGTGCGGATGGCGGGCGCGGAGATCGCCGATTGCCTGGGGCTGTCCCTCTCCACGGTCTCCGCCGTCCTCGCCAGGATCGGCCTCGGCAAGCTGAGCCGCCCGAGCCGCCGGATCAGTACGAGCGCAAGGCTCCCGGCGAGCTGATCCACATCGACGTCAAGAAGCTCGGCCGCGTTGGGAAGAACGGCCCCGGCCACCGGATCAGGGGCACCCGCCAGGGAGCCCGCTCGCGCGGTGCCGAGTGGGAGTACGTGCACGTCTGCGTCGATGATGCCACTCGCCTGCCCTACGTCGAGGTCCCTGGGCGACAGCCAAGACGGCGACTGGCTTCCTGCGCCGCGCTTCTGTTGATGGTCACGCAGAACTGTCGCCCCGTGGTCATCGAAACATGTAGGTTCTGAAGGAGACGATTTGATCGACGAGGAGGACCGCGCCGCTGGCCAGCGCGACGAGGAGCGCGAGCCCACCGACGACCCCGTAGGCCCGCCCGAGTGCGCGGAAGAAGGCGATTCACTGTGCCGCGTCCAGGGTCGCCGACGCAGCGCGGGCAACGACGAGAGATCGCGACGAGCCCACCGACCCAGATCGCCGCAGATACTGCGTGAACCACCAGCAGGACCACCGATGCTCCCGCGGAAGCATTTCTAGACCTAGCGGTAGTAGGCCGCGTTGCGCTCTATGTAATTAATTGGCCCACTCGGGCGGCACGACGTCCTCTGCGAAGATCGCGTCAACCGGACAGGCCTCGACGCAGGCATCGCAGTCGATGCACTCGTCCGGATCGATGTAGAGCATCTCCTGCTTCTCGTAATCGGCCTCAGCCGGAGTCGGGTGGATGCAGGCCAGCGAGCGGGTGACCCTGTCTGCGCCGACCGGTTTCTCAGGATCGGCGAAGCGAATTTGGCGGATTACCGAAGGCGATCTGCCGACCCCGTACTTTGCCGTGCCACCCGCGCGGAGGATTCCGGATACCGCTCCTCTGTATCGGTCGGAGAATCACGGCATGCCCAAAGCCCTGGTCCGCCTTTCGTGCTTGCCGATTTGCCTCGGCCTCTTTTTCATGGCGGTTCCACGGGGGGCTGCTGCCGCGGTGGTCCCGGTCCACCTGACCGCACGGGTGGCCGTAGTCCACGTCGCTCCAGGGGTCAAGTTTCGGGCCTGGACGTTCGATGGCACCGTGCCAGGGCCGGTGATCCGGGCGACGGTGGGCGACACCATCGAGGTGACGCTGAGGAACGCGGACAAGAGCATGTGGCACTCGATCGACTTCCACGCAGCACAGATCGCGCCAAATCTCGCTTTCAAGGGCATTGCCCCGGGCCAGGCCTTCAAGTTCTCCTTTGTCGCCAACAACCCCGGTGTGTTCGTATATCACTGTGGAACCTCGCCGATGCTCGAGCACATCGGGATGGGCATGTACGGGGCGATCATCGTTGATCCCGAGGGGGGCCGACCCCCGGCCAGGGAGATCACGCTCGTTCAGAGTGAGTTCTACGGCACGGTTCGAAAGCACCGCCTGCGTTCGTCGTACAAGGCGATGAAGAGTCAGCCGCCTCGGTTCGTCGCCTTCAACGGCAACAGCCAACGCTATGTGCGGCACCCGATCAAGGTGCCGGTTGACCAGCCCGTCCGCATCTACTTCGTCGACGCAGGTCCGTCGCTTTTCAGCGCCTTCCACGTGGTCGGTACGATCTTCGACGCCTATCAGCACGACGGCAATCCGAATGAGACACTGCATCAAGTTTCGACGCAGGTCGTCCCGCCCGGAGGTGGGGCTGTGTTTGAACTCACCTTCCCGGAAGCCGGTGTCTACCCATTCGTCAGCCACTCGATGGTGCAGGTCAGTCTGGGCGCGATGGGTAGCTTCATGGCAGGCTGAACCTCCAGTCGGGGTTGGGGCGCGAAGCACCCCAGGGCCGCTGCGCGCTCAACCTGCCTCATCCCCTGGCGGGACACGCCTCATTCCCCCGCGGCCCCCGCCACGTAGGCGGCGACCGCCTGGGCGTCGGTGCCGGTGACGAGCCCCGGCGGCATCGTCCCCGACCCGAGGCCTCCGTCTTCGATCGCCGCCAGCACCTGGGCTTCTTCGGGTTGGAGGTCGTCAAGATTCGGTCCCACGCTGCCGCTGGTGCCGGCGTCGGCGAGCGTGTGGCAGCTGCCGCAGTTCTGGGTAAACAGAGCCCTGCCGGGGCCGCTCGGGGCGGGCTTTGCTTCGCCGGCGCCTTTTCCGGTTTCTGACTGCACCGCCGCGGCGTTTCCGCCCCCCTCGCCCTCGCCCTTGCCCTTGTTGTAGCCGATCAGGTAGACGACGGCGAACAGGCAGAGCACCACCACGCCAACTCCGAAACCCAGAATCCAGGCGGTGCCGACGGCTTCGCGCCAATCCTCGTCGCGTCGCTCGTTCACGGTCCCTCATCCCCCCGTGACGCCGGCCGCATAGAGAAGCGCCATCCCCAGCGAGAGGACCAAGAGCAGGCGGCCGACGACGCGACCCTGGAGGGAGGCGCCGGCCCCGGTGATGAGCCCGAGCAGGACGATCAGCCCGTGGTAGGTGGCGTGCCAGAGCGGATTGCCCTCAAGGCCCCCGTAGATCCCCGGGATCATCAGCAAGAGCATAATGACCGGGGCGAGGATCAAGGCCACCAGCCCGGCATCCCGCCAGCCGGCGCCCAGGCTGGCGCGGCGGGGTATGCTGCAGATCACCGCCGCCCCGAGCGCGAGCCCCATCAGAAACTGGACGGCATGCTGGAGGTGGTGGAGCTGCGCTGTCGCCTCGGCGGCGTCGCCGATGTCCGGAAGGAAGACGAATACACAAGCGACCGCCGCCCCGACCGCGACGCCGATCTGCGCCGGGGTCCTCAGCGGAAAGGAGGGCGCCGGATCCGCCGACGGAGCCGCGCCGGCGATGCGCGGCATCGGGGGCAGGGAAGACGCCCGGCGGCGACGGAGAGCGTCGCGCCCCAGCGCGGTGAACTCGGCCAGCAGCACCAGGAAGCCGAGCGCGAAGACAATCACGAAGAAGCTGGCGACCAGGCTGTAGCCGTCGGTTCCCGGTGGATGGACCGCCATGCGTCGGGGGATGCCCAGCGCGCCGGAGACATACCAGACGCCGACCAGGCCGTAGCCGCCCAGTGCCATCGCCGAGGGGGCGAGGAGCGTCGCCGCACGGGAGGCCGGCCGCGCCGCGGCCCGTTCGAGCAGATGGGTGATGAAGGCCATCGCCCAGAGGATCACGCCGAGCATCAGGTAGGTGTGGAAGTGCGCCGGCACCCAGAGCGTGTTGTGGAAGCGGAGGTTGACGGGAATCAAGGAATCGATCACCGCCCCCGAGCCCCCGATCGCCCAGCCCGCGAAGCCGAGATAGATCAGAATCGAGGCGAGCGTCCAACGGTAGCGCGAGCCCCAGACCAGCATCATCCCGGTGTAGATCGTCACCACCGCGACCGGCAGCGCCGCCGCGGAGGAAGCGGCGGTGGAGATCACCTGCGCCGTCTCGGGCTGGGCGAAGTCCATGTAGAGGTGGTGGGAATAGGCGATCGTGACAAGCAGCAGGGTGGCCAGCCAGCCGAGCGCGAGCGGCTTGGTCGTCTTCCACGGCCGCCCCGCGTAGCGGGGCAACAGTACGTAGACCAGGCCCGCCCCGATGTAGATGATCAGGTTGGCGAAGGAGTGGCCGAAGAAGTAGGTCAGGTTCTTGGCCCAGAGCGCGTCGAGCGCCACCCCCGAGTCGATCGTCCTTCCCAGCAGTGCGATCAGGATCGTGGTGCCGACGGTCGAGGCCAAAAGGCCCTGCGCCGAGACCACGGTGGCGGCGATCACCTGCGGCGGTGGCGGGTCGGGATCGCGCCCGCGCAGAAACGGGATCCCGAGGGCGCGAGAGAGGCCCCCGTAGGCGGCGGTGGTTCCGGTCAGGACGTCGATGCAGTAGATGAAGAAGCCGACGCCGACCAGCACCATGCCGGAGAAGAACGTCGCCGTTGCCCAGGTGCCCCATTGACCGGCCGAATCGAACGGCAGCGGATCAAGGAAGGTCCAGCCCGCCGCGAAGCCGCCGATGATGACCGCGACCACGATCGCCACCGCGCCGAGGAGGATCGCGCCGAGGCTGGCGAGCATACGGCCGAGGCTGAGCGGCACGCTGGCGCGGATCACGTACCAGAGCCCACCCATCATCGCCAGCATCGCGCCGGCCAGCATCCCGGCGCCGTGCAGGGTCATCAGTCGGTAGAACCAGGCCGGCGAGATGTCGAGCACGTCGGCCTGGGTGAGGCGCATCGTGAGGCCGAGCAGGCCCATGACCGCGAATAGGGTCAGACCGGCTCCCCCGAAGAGCCAACCGACCAGCCGCTGGTTGCGGTCGGGCTCAGGATCGAGATCGACGCCGTCGGGGTGGGCGATGCCCGTCGTCCTCAGTGCGGGTTCGCTAGCTGCCGTCGCGCTCATGGCTGCGCTCCCGTGACCTCGAACTCGCGGGTCATATCGGTGTGTTCGAAGCCGCAGAACTCAAGGCAGGAGATCAGATAGCTGCCGGGCTTGTCGAGATCGAGTTCGAGCACGTTGTGGTAGCCCGGCATCGCCTGCACGCTGCCGAGTAGATGGCCTTCGGGGTCATAGATACCGAAGCCGTGGTTGACGTCAACCGAGGTGACGTCGAAGGTGATGTGGCTTCCGGCGGGCACGGTTGGCGGGCTGAGGGACCAGTAGAACTGGCCGCCGATCACCTTCACCGTCGCCTTGGCCTCCCCTCCGGCCGAGTAGGGGAGCAGAAAGAGCGAGCTGCCGACCGCCCCGCCCAACAGGACGATGAGGAATGCGAACCAGAAGCGGCGCAAGCGGTAGGCGCTCTTGCGAACGCTCTCCGCGGGTATGTCCCGAAAGGAGCTGCGGGCGATCAGCGCGAAAGTCAGGGCCAGGGCGATCGCGATCCCCACGAAGACGAGCCCGATCGCGACCTGTGGAGCCCCAAAGCTGGGCGTCGTGACCGCCGCGCGAATCACGAAATTGAGTCTAGCTTGATTTTCGTCCTGGACCGGAGTCCTTCGCGTCGCTGATATGGAGCGCCGCTTGTCATCCATGAAGGAGCGGGCCGTGTCAGCTGGCGCTCAGGAGCCCTGGTCATCGGGGCGTCCCGGGGTAGACGGAACGGGCGCAAGCGGAGGCAATCGAGTCATCCATTCGGCCACGCTGTGCGGGCCCGAGTGTCGTGCGGTGCACGAAGGATCAATCAAGGTGGCGGCCGTCAGTTCCCCGACCTCGGCGAAAGAGGCCATTGATGCCATGACAACGATCTCGCCCGAGCTACCGCTCACCGCAGGGCCGTGCAGCGCATGGGGGCCGCGGCGAATCACGGGGTGACCGCCAGCTTTCCGAGCGCGCGTGCTCCGGCCCGCGGCGCCAGGCAACGGATCTCTCCGTCGCGCAAGGCATCAAGGCAAAGGGTGAGGGGCTTGCGCGCGACGGCGACCTTCGCGACCCGGCCGCCGCGGCGCTTGGCGATCCGCTCGAAGGCCTCGCGCAGCGGCCCACCGCCGCGGGCCGCGTGTTGGGCGACCTCGACCAGCGCCCAGTGCAGCGGCGGCGATCCCTGGCGGGAGATATGGCCGAGGCGGATGCGCCGTCCGAGCTGCGACGGTCGGCGTCATCCCCGCCCATGAGCAGAGCTGCCGCGCCGTCTGAAACGGCCGAGGTCGCCGACCTGGGCGATCACCAGCATCGCGATGTAGCGGCCGACGTCGCGGATCTGGGTGAGGAAGTCAGCGCAGGGGTCGGCCTTGGCGCGGGCCTCGCTCTCGCCGGTGGTGAGGTCGATCTCGCGCGTGAAGTCGGCGATCAGGCGAAGCACGCCGTCGAGCCGCCCGCGCGGGACCTCGCGCAGCTCGAGCGCCTCGAGGAACGCGAGGCCGCCGGGGCGGAACATGTCGCTGTTGGGGCGCTTGACCGCATGCTTGGCGAGGATCGAGCCGGCACGGTTCCCCAGCGCCGCGCGCATCCGCGTCATCGCGACCCGGTGGCGCAGCGGAAACGCTGCGTTGGCTAGGCGAACCCACGGCCTCCTCGCTCTGACCTTGAAGGTCGACATCTATGCTCGGTTAACGCTCGCGGTCCTTGATGTTGGCGGCCATGGCCAGGGCCCCGCCCACCTCGGAGGCGCCGAAGGGCCCCGAGCAGGATTTCGGTCGAGAGCTCGAAGTCCTCCAGCTTGAAGAACCGGTCGCGGTGGCGCGCCACGACGGCGATGATCCCCCTCGGACAGGGAGCGGCCTGCGCCGACGGGCGCGGGTGCGCAAAATGGACCGATGGTCGAAGGCGTGGGGGCACGACTGCGACAGGCGCGCACTGAGCGCGGCCTCGACCTGCCCGAGATCGAAGCCGCAACCAAGATCCAGGGTCGCCTGCTGGCCGCGATGGAGGAGGAGGACTGGGACCGCCTGTCGGGCGAGTACTACGTCCGTGCCTTCCTGCGCGAATACGCCGAGTTCTTGGGCCTCGACAGCGGCGAGCTCCTCGACCTCTACGAGCCCGAGCCCGCCCGCGCCGAGCCGCCGCCGCGCCAGATCACGTCGCCGCCCCAGTTGCGCTCTCGCCGGGGTCGCGGGCCGTCCTGGCTGCGTGTGTCCTCCGCGCTGGGCGCGGTCGCCGTGATCGTCGTTTCGAGCCTCGGTGGCGGCGAGATGCGCGCGCCGAGTCCCGAAGCCAAGCCGCCCGCCTCGGCCCCGGCTCCCGCCGGCGAAGGTCGCACCGGCGAAGCCGAAGCGCAGCCCGCGCCGAGCCACGGGACGGCGCTGACGCTCCTCGCCACCGCCGAAGTCTGGGTCTGTCTGCTCGACCGCAAGGGCGAACCCCTGGTCGACGGCCAAATCCTCGCCGCCGGCATCGAAGTCGGTCCCTTTCGCTCCGGCGCCTACGCCCTCTCGCTTGGCAACGGAGCAGTCGAAGTCACCCTCGACGGCAGCCCGGCACCGATCCCGCCCTCCTCGGATCCGGTCGGCTATGCGATCGACGCCTCCGGCGCCCTGCGCGAGCTGTCGCCCGACGAACGCCCCACCTGCACCTGAGCACTCGGAAGCGAGCCTCGGGAAACCCCCAAAGCTTGGGCCTATGGTCATGCTGGCGGCTCGGGGGACCGAATCCGGCTACCAGGATTGGGGGGAGTTCCGGCGAGGATCCAGATAGGGAGCTCCGCCGAGGAACGCGGTGGGGGGACGAAGTAGCCGGCGGTACCGATGATTTCGGTGACCGGGTTGACGAGGATGTCGGCGACTGAGGAGCGGGAAGCGGCGGCATCCGGAAATGGTCGCAACGGCTGATTAAGCCCCGATGAGTGCGCCGAGGAAAGCGATCTAAAAGTTCGCTCAAGGGCGGGAAATCTCATCTTCGGTTTAACCAACCCGTCCACTCTGCCGCGCCATGACCCCCGCCACGTTGCCCCCAGCCGCAGTTCCCCCGGCCGCCTCGGCTCGCTCCCTCGGCCGCCAGATGCTCAACAAGGTCCCCGAGATCACCGCCTTCTTCTGGGTGATCAAGGTGCTCTGCACGACGGTCGGCGAGACCTTCGCCGACAACCTCAACGAAAACCTCGGCCTCGGCCTCACCGGCACCAGCTACCTGATGGGAGGGGCGCTGCTCGTCGTGCTCTTCTTCCAGTTCCGCGCCCGCCGCTACGTCCCCGGCATCTACTGGCTTGCGGTGGTGCTGATCAGCGTCGTCGGCACCCTGGTCAGCGACAATCTGGTCGAAAACGGCGTCACGCTGGAAGCAACGACGATCGGCTTCAGCATCGCCCTCCTAGCGGTGTTCGGCACCTGGTACGCCGTCGAGCGAACGCTCTCGGTCCACACCATCTACACGACCCGGCGCGAGACCTTCTACTGGCTTGCGATTCTCTTCACCTTCGCGCTCGGCACCTCCGCCGGCGACTTCCTCTCCGAGCAGCTCGAACTCGGCTACCTGGCAGCGCTCGGCATCTTCGCCGGCGCGATCGTCGTCGTCGCCGTCCTGCACTTCGGGCTGCGGCTGAACGCGATCCTCTCCTTCTGGCTCGCCTACATCCTCACCCGCCCGCTCGGCGCCTCGATCGGCGACTACCTCGCCTCGCCGACCGAAGAAGGCGGGCTCGGCCTCGGCACCAACCTGACCTCGATCATCTTCCTCGCCACGATCCTGACGCTGGTCGCCTACCTGGCGATCAGCAAGCGGGACGTGATCCGCTCCGTGTCACCGTCGACCGCGGCGGTGGCGTCAGCGGAAGGCGTGCCGGCGGTGCTAGTCGTCCTCAACAAGGTCGACGCCACCGCCCCGCTGCTGGAGGCGGTGCGGGAACGGGCGGCGAAGGGCGCGGCGCGCTTCTTCGTCCTCGTGCCCAATCCGGACCACCTCGCGTTCGACCGCAACAGCCCCGACACGAGCGCCGGCGAGGCGCTGGCGGCGCGCGCTCTACCGCAGCTACAGGGCGTCGCTGGCCAGGAGATCAGCGCGAGGGTCGCCAACAGCCCCAACGCCTATGACGACATCATCGACGAGCTCGGGGTCCGACCCTACGCGGAAGTCATCATCGAGACGCCGCCAAGCCACATCTCCCATTGGCTGCACGTCGACCTGCCGGCCCGGATCTCGGAGCTCGGCTACCCGACGCTGGCGGTGGCGGCGGCGCAGTAGCACCCGGTGGTGTCGCCGCCACCGCGACGGCCCGCTGAGCCGGGGTTTGTTAGGGTGACCTAAGAGTCCTCTCAGACCCCGGCTCACTCAATGTCCTTCGCAGAAACCGCCCTGCTCGGCGCCCTCGCCGGCTTCACGATCTTCCTCAGCCTCCCGTTCGGGCGGCTGCACATGCTCGGCGCCCGCACCCGTGTCGCCCTCGCCTTTTTCGCCGTCGGCGTGCTCGCCTTCCTCTTCGTCGACGTCATGGAGCACGCCTTCGCAATCCTCGAGACTGCGGTCGAGGGCTTTAAGGACGGCAGCGCGAGCCTCGGCCACGCGGTCGCCCTCGCCGCCATGCTCGGCGCCGGCTTCGCCCTCGGGCTGGCCGGCCTCGGTGCGCTGGAGCGGCGCCTGCGCGACGCCCGCGACCAGCTGCCGCCGATTGCCGGCGGCGCCGTCGACGCCCTCGACCCCCAGCTGGTCCTCCGCCAGGAACGGGCGGCGCGGGCCCGGGCGTTGCGCACCGGAATGACGATCGCGGCGGCGATCGGCCTGCACAACTTCGCCGAGGGGCTGGCGATTGGAGTCTCGGCTAGCGCCGGCGACATCGGCCTCGCCACGGTCCTGATCGTCGGCTTCGCCCTGCACAACGCCACCGAGGGCTTCGGCATCGTCGGTCCACTCGGCGACGTCAGGCCGTCGTGGAAGTGGCTCGGGGTCGCCGGCCTGGTCGGCGGAGGCCCAACCTTCCTCGGCGCGATGCTCGGATACAGCGTCAACTCCGAGCCGCTCGAACTCGCCTTCTATGCGCTCGCGGGCGGGGCGATCCTCTACGTGATTGGCGAGATCTGGAACGGCATGCGCCGCTACGGACACCGCGAGCTGGCACTTTGGCTGCTCGCCGCCGGCTTCCTCGTCGGCGTCCTCACTGACATGGTCGTCGTCTACGGCGGCGGCTGAGCACGACACGGGCCGCGGCATTCGCGGCCGGACGCTCTCATCTTTCCTTCATCTTTCGCGTTCATCTTGCTCTCATGCATGTCCTGGTGGTCGAGGACGAGGTGAAGATGGCGGCGCTCCTTCGCCGCGGGCTGACCGAGCAGGGTCTCGCGGTCGATGTCGCTAGCAGCGGCGAGCAGGGCGTCGCCTTGGCGGGCTCGCTGAACTACGACGCGATCGTCCTCGACGTGATCCTGCCCGGCATCGACGGGTTCGAGGCCTGCCGGCAGATGCGCGTCGAGGGCGTCTGGTCCCCGGTGTTGATGTTGACTGCCCGCGGCACCCTTGACGACCGGATCGCTGGCCTCGACGGCGGCGCCGACGACTACCTGACCAAGCCGTTCTCGTTCGCTGAGCTCCTGGCGCGCCTGCGCGCACTGGTCCGCCGCGGCACCGCCGAGCGACCGACGGTGCTGGAGGTGGGCGCCCTTCGGCTCGACCCCGCGACGCGGCAGGTATGGCGCGGGGAGGCCGAGATCGAACTCTCGGCGAAGGAGTTCACGCTGCTGGAAGTCTTCATGCGCAACCCCGGCCACGTCCTCAGCCGGATCCAGCTCCTCGAACACGCCTGGGAGTACGACTTCGAACACCGCTCCAACGTGATCGAGGTCTACATGCGCTACCTGCGCCGCAAGATCGATCAGCCCTTCGGTGTGAAATCGCTCGAGACGGTGCGCGGCGCCGGCTACCGCCTTCGAAGGGACGGGGGCAGCTGAGCCACCGGCCCTTCAGCCGATTCTCGATCCGCCTGCGCGTAACCCTTGTCTTCGCCGCGGTGATGACGCTTGTCCTGGGCGCAACGGGCGTCTTCGTCTACCTGCGCTTCGCCGCCGAGCTGGACAACGCAATCAACGCTGGCCTGCGGTCCCGCGCCAGCGACCTCGTCGCCGTTGTCCACGAATCGGGCCCGAGCCTTGGCGAGGAAAGCCACTTGATCGGGCGCAGCGAGAGCTTCGCCGAGATCCTGTCCGCGAGCGGCCGGGTCGAGGAGTCGACCGAGGCGGTGGGCAAGAGTGTCCTCCTCTCGCCCACCGAGGTGCAACGGGCACTCCGTGCCCCGCTGCTCCTCGACCGCGGGCCGCTGCCCGGACTACAGGACGAGTCGCGCTTGCTGGCCGTCCCGGTGAGCGCTGAGGGCCACCGCTGGGTAGTGGTGGTCGGCACCTCGACCGAGGAACGCAGCGAGTCGCTGCGCGACCTGGCCCAGTTGCTGCTGCTCGGTGGCCCGGTGGCGCTGCTCCTTGCATCCCTAGCCGCCTACTGGGTTGCGGCGGCCGCTCTACGCCCGGTTGAGGCGATGCGGGCACGGGCGGCGACGATCTCCGCCGCAGAGCCCGACGAGCGGCTGCCGGTGCCGCCGACTCACGACGAGGTCGCACGCCTGGGGACGACGCTCAACGAGATGCTGGAGCGCCTTGGCGAGGCGCTAGAGCACGAGCGCGCCTTCGTCGCCGACGCTAGCCACGAGTTGCGCACGCCGCTGGCGATCCTCCGCACCGAGCTCGAGCTCGCCCTCGCCGAAGGCCGCTCGCCGGCGGAGCTGCGGGCGGCGCTCGCCTCGGCATCCGAGGAGACCGATCGCCTCACCCAGCTCGCCGAAGACCTGCTGACGATCGCCCAGACCGAGCGCGGCGAGCTGCCTCTGAGGCTGGAGCCGATCGACCTGCGCGAGGTGCTTGAGGGGGCCCGCCGGCGCTTTGCCCGGCGTGCGGAGGAAGAAGGGCGGGAGATATCCCTGCGAGGAGAGTCGTCGCAGCTACAGGTCGACCGACTGCGGCTCGACCAGGCTGTGGGCAGCATGATCGACAATGCCCTGCGCTACGGTGCCGGCGACGTCTCGGTCTCTTTCGTCTCCGCCGACGACACCGTCGAGATCCGCGTGCGCGACCACGGCTCAGGCTTCCCGCCTGAGTTCCTGGCGCGGGCGTTCGAGCGGTTCAGCCGCCCCGGCGCCAGTCGCAGCGACGGTGGCAGCGGCCTCGGGCTGGCGATCGTGCGAACCGTCGCCCGCGCCCACGGCGGCGAGGCTTACGCCGACAACGCCACGGGCGGCGGCGCCGAGGTACGGCTGTCGCTGCCACGCAAGGCCAGCTAGGGAACGCCGGCGTCCGCAGGGTACCGGCGGCTCGCCGAACCCGACCCGAGGAAGCCGAGAAGGAAGAGCAGAGCGACGGCCGCCGCCGCCGCGCCGAGCACGAACGGCGCCGCCGGACCGACCTCGGACCAGAGCACTCCCGCGACCACGCTGGCGACGAGCAGGGAGCCGCCGCTGGCGGCGGCGAAGAGGCCGTAGGCGGTGCCGACCGCGCCCTCCGGCGCGTAGTCGGCGACCCAGGCGCGGGCGACGCCTTCGGTTGCCGCGATGTAGATCCCGTAGACGACGAAGAGCGGCCAGATCGCCCACGAGCTCGAGGCAAGGGCGAACCCGAGGTAGACGAGCACGTAGACGGCCAGGCCCGCCGCGATCACGGCCGGGCGCGGGACGCGGTCCGAGACGGCGCCGAAGGGCCAGGAAAGCGACGCGTAGACGAGGTTGTAGAGGCGTAGGCGAGGACGGTGAGCGTCGTCCCCACGCCGAGGTTCTCGGCGCGAAGGATGAGGAAGACGTCGCTGGAGTTGCCAAGCGAGAAGACCACCCAGATCGCGAGCACGATCCAGAAGGGACGCGGCAAGGTCGGCCGCCTCGCCGCGGTGGGGCCGGGCTCGGCCGCGGAGCGGCGGGATGCCTCGCGCACCCGGAAGACGAGGAGCGCCGCCGCCGCTCCGGGCAGCACCGCCAGCCAGAGCACGCCCCGCAGCGAGAACCCGACGGCGAGCAGGCCGCCCGCGACGAGCGGGCCGACCACGGCCCCCGCGGTGTCGAGGGCGCGGTGGTAGCCGAAGGCCGCGCCGACCGCCTCCGGCGGCGTCGAGTCGCGGATCAGCGCGTCGCGCGGCGCCGTCCGCGCCGCCTTGCCGGCGCGATCGACGAGGCGCCCCACCAGCACGAACCCCCACGCCGGCGCGGCGGCGATGATCGGGCGGCCGGCGGCCGAGGCACCGTAGCCGGCGGCGATCCAGGGACGCCGCCGTGCCGCCCCCAGGTCCGAGAGCCTGCCCGCGACTCCGCGCAGGCCGACCGCCACCCCCTCCGCGATCCCCTCGATCAGGCCGAGCACCGCCACCGGTGCGCCGAGCGTGATCGTGAGAAAGAGCGGGACGATCGGATAGAGCATCTCGCTCGCCAGGTCGTTGGCGAAGGAGACCCAGCTCAGCGAGCGGACGTTGGCCGGGATGCGGCGCTGGGAGGCGGCCAGGCGCTTCAGCATGCGAGGCCCCTGCCCTCGCACCCACCTTGATCGCCGGGATACCACATGTTGGGAATCATCGAAACGAACGCAGGGACCCGGCGCCCCGTCGTGCTAGATCGCTAGCAAGATCCGCTCCAGAGAGCACCGAACCACCCATCCTCATCGAGCCTTCATCTAGCGAGTGCAGACTCTGTCTGTGTACGGGCTGTCCATTCGCGTTGGTGATATCAGGAGAACCCTGCCCAAACGCAACAGGGTCGTCTCCGGCATTGCCCCGATCGCTGTCGCAGGAGTAGTCGGATATCTCGTTTTCACCCGAGGTCCTTCGCTGCTCGCAGCGCTCACGGCGGTGCCGCCGTGGGCTATCGCGGGGGCCGTTGCGGCGCACCTGCTGACGTTGAGCCTGCGAACCGAGGCTTGGCGAACCGTGCTCCGGGCCGTCGACGGGCGGAGACTTGATCCGGGGATCCTGCACGCCGCCAATGCCGGCGCGTTCCTCGCCGGAACGGTCCAGGGCCAGGCGGCGATGCCAACGCGGATCATGCTCCTGCGCCGCTTCGGCGGCGATAGCTCACCGACTGTTCGCCAGATCGCGCTGGCTGACGCCCCGATCGTCATCTTTGAGATATGCGGCTCCGCGATACTCGCGGCCATCGGCTCGACTACGGTTGGCATGATCCCGGCCTGGGCTCCGTGGGCGATGCTGGGTGCCGCCTTCACTGTCTTGGCCGCACTCCGGCTTCTATACAGCCGCTTCCGTCACCTCAAGCTCGCCGCTGGCCTCGCAGTCCTCGCACAGCCGGCTCTGCGCAACCGCCTGGCCGTGGTCGTCGCGGGCTTCACCGCGATGGCATTCGTGCGCACGCTGATCGTCCTCGCCGGGTTTGGCCTGCCGACGGACCCCGCCCACGTCTGCCTGGTCCTCTTCACAATGGGCGCGGTTGGCCTGCTACCGCTCGGTGTCGCGACGGGCCCGGCGGCGATGGTGGCGGCTCTGGGCACCACAAACCTGGTCACGGCCACCGCTGCCGGGATGGTGGTCAGCGCAGCGACCGTCCTAGCGGTACTGATCTACGCAGGCTTGGTTTGGACTTGGCGGAGGCTCGCCACGCAAGCCGACCTACCCTCGACCGAGTCCGTCTAAAGCGGGCGAGACTCACCCCGCCGGCGCTCACTCTGTCCTCTTGTCTAGCCCACTTGCCGGTTTCAGCAGCGGCAGGGGACACCAAGCCTAGATCCCTGTCAGCGTGTGGAAGTGTCGGTCGCTCGCTTCGGACGCTCCGATTCACTCTCTTGGGATTGGAGATGGGCCTCGATCCGTTCCAGCCGACCATCCAGCTTGCTCAGCTCGGCCATGACGTTCCGCTCGAAGACCTGCAGCCGAGCCTTGTCCGACTCCTCGTCCTCGCGAACGAACAGGGAGGCGATCGCGGCAGTCGTCAGGGCGAGCAGGACGAAGCCGAAAACCATGACGGCCCCGGCCAACATCTTTCCAGGCAACGAGTGCGGCGCCCCGTTAGCGAAGCCCACCGTGGTCATGAGCGACAAAGCCCACCAGACGCCTTCCCAGTAGGACTCGACGGTGTCCGTCTCAAGCGCCGCAAAGCCGCCCCCGGCCAGCAGCACCACGAGGGCCGAGGTTGGCACTAGGTAGCGCAGGCTACGCCGGGCGGCGAAAAGGGAGCGGACGGCACTGACGGGCTCGAAGCGCTTGCTCATGCGACCAGGGTCCCACGACAACTTGAAGCTCTCCTATCTCGACGGCCTCCCACCCCAGGTGCGATTAGCAGCAGGTAGCAGACCATGACTACGCCGACCGCCGCCCTCTCAGAACGCGGCGAACCTAATCAGGCTTATTCCCCCCGCGGCAAGGCAGTAGATCGCGAAGGGCGTCAACGTGTGGGTCTCGAAGTAGCGGACGAGAACCCGCACCGAGACGTAGGCGGCAAGCCCGCACACGACGAAGCCCACCGCCACCTGGCCGTGGATGTGTTCCCCGGCGCTGCCGAAGAGGCTCGGAACCTTGAGCACGCCGGCTGCCAAGATCACCGGGGTGGCGAGGAGGAAGGCGAAGCGAGCGGCGTCCTCATGGGAGAGCCCTTTCCAGAGGCCGCCGACCATCGTCACGCCCGAGCGGCTAATGCCGGCGAAGAGAGCGAGGATCTGGAGGGTGCCGATCGCAACGCCGTCGCCGTAGGGCATGCGCGAGATGCGCGCATCGGAGGCGTAGGCTTCGCCGACCTCCCGGGAAGAGCGCGAGCCGCTGGCTCGGTGGCTGAGGGCAGCGACCCCGGCACCGCTGTCCGCAGCGGTGGCCTCCGCCTTGGCTCGCCGGCGCAGGCGCTCGCCGGCCAGCAGGATCAGGCCATTGACGAAGAGGAAGGCGCTCGCCGCGACTGGCTTCGCGAAGACGGTGCGGAAGACGTGCTCGAACGCCAGCCCAGTGATCCCGACCGGGATGGTGGCGAAGATGATCAGCCAGGCGAGGCGCTCATCAGGGTCTGTCGCGCTCAGACGTCTCTCCTTGATGCTGCGCCGGGCGCTGCGCAGGAAGCCGCTGACGATCCTGACCCAGTCCGCGCGAAAGAAGACCAGCAGCGCGAGCGCCGTCGCCACGTGCAGGGCGACGATGAAGGCGAGGTAGAAGGACGCCTCACTGCTTGCTTGCGAGGACTGAGTCACCAGCGTTTCCCATTCGCCGCCGATCCAGGCCGGAACCAACACCGAGTGGCCGAGACTCGACACCGGAAATAGCTCGGTGACGCCCTGGACGAGGGCGATCACTATCGCCTGCAGGTAGGTGAGCATCAGCGACTCCCCGACCCCTCGGCTGCGGGCTTACCTGCGCCGCCCTCCCCCGCCCGCCGCCGCTTGACGATCAGGTAGACGATCCCGATCACGATCGCCGCCGCGACGACGTAGTCGAGGTAGCCGAGCTTGTGGCGCCAGTCTTCCCAGTTGTCGCCGACCGCTTCGCCGATCAGGGCGAGCGCCAGCACCCAGGGCAGCGAGCCGGCGACGGTGAAGGCGGTGAAGCGCCAGAACGGCATCTCGGCCACTCCCGCCGGCAGCGAGATGAAGGTGCGGATGATCGGCAGCATGCGCGAGAAGAAGACGGTCGCCGAGCCGTACTTGGCGAACCAGTCATCGGCCCATTTGAGGTGCTTCGGGTTGACGTGGATCAGCCGGTTCTTCTCCAGCAGGTCGATGCGGCCGTAGTAGCCGACCGCGTAGGCGATCCAGGAGCCGACCAGGTTGCCGAGCACACCGGCGATCACGATCCCGACCAGGGTCAGTTCTCCTTTGGAGACGCTGAAGCCGGCGAACAGCATGATCGCCTCGCTCGGTACCGGGATGCAGGCCGACTCGAGCGTCATCAGCAGGAAGACGGCGACCACTCCGGCCGAGCCGATGAATTCGGTGGCGACGTCGACGATCGGTTCGACGATCTTGTCGGTGAGCGAGGCGAAGACTAGTAGCGAGCTCATGGCTGAGTGCGGGTCGGGAGACGCAGGCTCACTTTCGGCCGCGCCGGGCCTTCGACGCCATCGCTGTCACTGCCGAAGTGGATGCGGCTGGTTACCGGCTTGCTGGCCTTGACCACGTCGCGATAGGGCGTGGACCAGTCGGCGGCGAGGCTGATGCCCACCAGGAGCACGATGCACGCAACGGCCACGGTCGCCGCTGCGGCGACCTGTGACCCCCGGACGCGCCAGACCGGTTGCGGCTTGACCCGCGGGCGCACCGTCAGCGCCCGCGAGGCGATCGAGGGCAGCGAGGCGAAGGAGGAGTCGGGCGAGCGCCGCTCGTTGGCGACGTGGCGCAGGACCGACTCCAGCTCGTGGTCGTTGCGTGCCACCTCGGCGAGGCCGAAGCGTTCGTAGGCGGCGTTGTTGGCGCGCAGGTGACCGGCGTGGAAGCCGTAGGAGATGACCGGGCAGCCGCGGATGTGGGCCTCCAGCACGGTGAGGCCGGCGGTCGCGTGGATCATCGCGTCGGCCGCCGCCATCCAGTCGCTCATCTGCTCGGTGAAGCCGACGATCCGCACCCGCTCGTCATCTCCGAAGCGGTTCTCGAGCCGCTCGCGGGCGACCTCGTTGCGGCCGGTGATGCAGACGACGAGCGTGTCGCCCTCGGTCAGGGCCGTGCTGACGGCGCCCTCGAGGTCGCCGACCCCCCAGCCGCCGCCGGAGACGAGCACCATCCGCGCGTGGGCGGGGATATCGAGTGCCTCGCGGGCGTCGCGTCGGGTGCGCGGCATCAGGAAGTCGGGTGAGATCGGCGGCCGCGTCCACTCGACGCTGCCGGGCCCGGCCAGCTTCTCGACTTCCTCGATCGACTCAGGGTGGGTGACGTAGTGCAGGTCGACGCCGGGGTGCGCCCAGTAGCGCAGCCCGGCCAGATCGGTGATCGCCGACTGCACCGGGATCGCGAGGCGGCGGTTCTCGCGCAGCATGCCGAGGATCGCGGTCACGCCCGGGTAGGTCGAGATGACGACGTCGGGGTCGTACTCCTGCACCGCGCGCATCACGCCGCGGCCGGAGAAGAAGTAGCCGAGGTGGTGGAAGAGCCAGCGGGTCGGGGCGAACTTGGTGATCAGCCAGTACTGGACGTCGAACATCCACGGCATCCAGCGGAAGACCACCTTCGAGCCGCCGCGCAGGACCAGCGCGGAGAGCTTGCCCATCGCCTCGAGCCCGTTCTGGATCTCGACTTCGACGCCGGGCACCTCCTCTTCGAGGTCGGCCTTGATCACCCGCGCCGGCAGGTCGTGGCCCTCGCCGATGTCGGCGGTGAGGATCAGCACCCGGGGCTCGCGGTCCTCGAGCCGGGCGGCGCCGGCCAGCAGGGCGCCGGCGGCATGGTCGTTGCCGTTCAGCGAGGGCCGTTTGCCGGGGACCGGGTCCGGCGGCCGGGTCGTGCAGCGGACCCATTCGACGTACTTGCGGACGCCGTCCTTGAAGTTCGTCTCGGCGCGCCAGCCGAGCTCGCGCAGGGCGCGCTCGTTGGAGATCGTCTTGCCGGGGAAGTCGCCGGGGCGGGGCGGCGTGTGGGTGATCTCGCAGGTGTCGACGTTTTCCTGGACCCGCTCGGCGATTTCGAGGATCGTCACGACCTCGTCGCCGGAGAGGTTGTAGGTACGGCCGGCCGCCTCGGGCGCCAGCGCGGCGACGATCCCGGCGGCGAGGTCCTCGACGTAGATGAAGCTGCGGGTGGTGCTGCCGTCGCCGGCGATCGTCAGCGGCTTGCCTTCGAAGGCGAGGTCGGTGAACTTGGCGACGACGCCGGCGGCGCGGGCGCGCGGGCCGTAGGGGATGCCGAAGCGCAGCACCGTGCTCTCCAGGTCGTAGAGCTCGGCGTAGCCGGCGCAGTAGGTCTCGCCGGCGAGCTTGGTCGCCGTGTAGAGGTGGCGCGGGGCCGGGATCGGCGTCTCCTCGTCGACCTCCTGCTCGGGGCAGTCGCTGTAGACCCAGGTGGTCGATCCGTAGACGACACGGCCGACCTTGGCGCGGCAGGCCGCCTCGAGCACGTTGAGGGTGCCGCGGGTGTTGACCTCCTCGGCCAGCACCGGGTCGGCGAGGACGTGGCCGACGTCGGCGACGGCGGCGAGGTGGATGACCGCGTCGCAGTCGCGCATCGCGAGGTCGAGATTGGCGGCGTCGGTGATGCTGCCGGTGAAGGTCTCGACCTCCAGGGGCGAGTGGTAGGGCGAGGCGCTGAGATCGAAGATCCGCGGGGTCATCCCGCGGGCGAGCAGGCGATCGACGACATGAGAGCCGATGAAGCCGCCACCCCCCGTAACCAGGACCCTCATGCTGTGCGTTTCTCCATCGACTGCATCCTTTGCAAGCTTGATTAAGGCCAGATGAGAGCGTTCAGGGAGTCGCCCGCTCATTCCGCGTGTCCGAGGCCCTCATCGAAGGCCACATCAGAGCGCCCACAAGAAGGCTCCAGACGCTGCCGAGGAGCAGGCCGGCGACCACGTCGCTTGGGTAATGCACGCCGAGATACACACGTGAGACGGCGACACCGATGATCAGAAGGCAGGCGGCGGTCGCGGCGGGCAGCAGGACTGTGCGCCGCCGCGACCTGAGGGCGACCCACGCGATGAGGAGCGCGAGGTAGAAGGCGGCCGCCGTGGTCGTATGCCCTGAGGGGAAGCTGGCGGTGCTGACCGCCTCTAGGTGCTCGACCGGCGGCCGCGGACGCCCCACCAGCAGCTTGTCTGAGGTCGAGATCGCCGCCGCCCCAAGAGTGCTCACCGCGATGGCGAGTGCGGCGGTTCGTCGCCCACGAGCAAATAGGAGGACTGCGACGACCACGGCCAGCGGTGCCACCACGTAGCCGCTGCCGAAAGCCGAGAGCACGTGGGCGATTGCGGTCAGCTGGGAGCTGCGCTCGGATGCGACGTCCCGGACAGCATCGAGGTCTGACATCGTCAGGACGCTGCGGCTCAGCTCGCCCAGCGCCCAGCCGGCCAGCACCAGCGCGAGCAGGAGCCCGAGCGCCATGCAGTACCAGCGCGGATTGCCCGGCGAGGGGATGCGGGGAGGCCGGCCACGGCGGCCGCCGATCGGTCGCTGGACGTCCGCCCGCGGCTCCGGATCTTCGACAACGGAGGTCGATGGGAAGGGTGAGTCCGGCATCCCCGCTGCCTACACCGCACGAGACCCGCGCCGGCCAATACGCCGCACCAAGCGTTCGATACCGATCCAGATCAATCCCAGGAGCAGCAGCGGCACGCCGACGAAGGCGACCACCCCGAGGCCCGCAGCCAACTGCAGCACGACCACGGCGACGATCGCCGCAGCGATGACGTCGACCAGAAGCGCTCGCCGCGCCCGAGCCCCCGGGGAGATCCGCCGCGGCAGGCTCACTTTCGCCCCGCTTCCTTCGCGTAGACGGCGAAGAAATCGCGTTCGTCGGGGGTCAAATAGCGTTCCGGGCTGCGGAACATTTCCGGCAGCAGGTTCGACGGTTCGACCGCGCCGGGGTGGCGGTAGGTGATGAAGCTGGTCCAGTCTTCGTTGATGTCGAGCTCCATCGCCCGCACCGCGCCGGCACGCTTGAGGATTTCGGCCAGCGAGCCGACGGTCTGGTAGTTGGCGGCGGCGTAGATCAGGTTGCCGTGGCGGTCGACGCCGAGGCCCGAGCGCCAGACGCGGACCGCGTTGTTGACCGTTTCACCCCATTCGGGGCCGTCGGAGAGATTGGGGTTGAGCTTGCCTTCGTCGATGATCGGCGGCAGGTTCTGCTTGGCGAACCAGATGTTGTGGGCGGCATCCTGTGCGGGGGACCAGCGCACGATGTCGGTGCGGCCACCCCGATACTCCACCAGGGTGGCAACCCCGTCGACCATCGCTTCGACCACCTTGCCGCGGTAGATCAGACCCGCGTTGGACGTTTCCAACGGGAAGCCGCCGTTGAAGGTGGCGACCAGGCGGTCGCGCAGGCTCGGCGGCACCTCGCCGCTGCCGCGGTGCGAGATTTCCGGCGGCTCGGCCAGGCCGGGGACGTAGGAGAGGTGGGTCTGGGTGTGGTCGATCCAGGCGACGCCGGCGACGAACTGCGGGTATTCGGGGTCGCTGCGGAAGGTCGTCACCAGCACCGGCGGGTTGGGGCCGGGGCTTGCTTCGGCCGCGTGCCATTCGCCCTCGCCCTTCAGCGCCGGATGGATCAGCGGCTTGATCGGGGCGGGCCGGTAGGCCCCGGCGCTCGCCTGAGCTTCGCCGCCTTCGACTCCGACCCGCGGGAGATATGTCAGCGTCGGGCCACCCTTGGAGGGCGCGGCGAGCGTGTAGTAGACGTTCTCGACTTCGGAGACGAGCGGGTTGCCACCGTTGGAGCGGATCCACTCGACGGTGGACACCGCGAGCCCCACGTTGCGTGGACCGCCGAGGGCGCCGAGCCACGAAATCGCCGCCGGAATCAGGCAGATCGTCGACGCCAGCAGCACCACCCGGCGCAGGCGCCGCCAGCGGGCGACGCGGCGGGGACCATCGCGTCGGGGCCGGGGCACCGGTCGACAACCATCGAGCCGCGCTCCTGCCGAGACTGCCATCACTGCTCGCGGAGGATCTCCCCGAGGGGCAGCCGACGCAGGCTCCGCGCCGCCAGCAAGGCGGCAAGCCCGCCGCCAAGGAGGGCCGCCAGGCAAAGACCCCCGAGGAACCCCCACGGCACGGCCAGCTGGTCGGGCGGCGGATCGAAGACGTGCTGGAGCATCGCCACCAGCATCTCGGCCAGGAGCCAGCCCAAGAACACGGCCAGGAGCATCGCCGCGCCGAGCACCACCGCGGCCTCGCTGCGAACGAATGCCCCGATGTCCCGCAAGGACGCACCGACGGCCGCCATCGTGGCCAGCTCGTGGCGACGCTCGCTGACGACGAGACTCACGAACAACCACATCGCAGCCGCAGCGAGAACGATCGCGAAGGCCTCCTCGAGCCGGCTGATCCCGCTTAGGTCGACGGCGGTAATCGAGCTGGCCGTCTGCACCGACTGCTGGCGGATGTCCTTGACGATCACGCCGTCGGTCTTGGTCGCGGCGGCGATGCGCGCGGCGACGGCGGAGGGATCTTCGGAAGTGCTGGCGAAGACGACGTTCGGGCCTCCGGCCCGGTCGACCTTGCTCAGGTAGGCGAGGTTGGCGACCATGAAGGAGTCGCGCGGCGCCGAGGGAAACTCCTGCACCGTCCCGACCACGTGGAACGGCACGGTTCGGAACTTGCCGCTCTGGTGGTCGAGCACCCGCAGTCGGAGCAGGTCCCCGACCTTGAGCGAGTAGTCGGTGATCGTCTCTTTGGAGACGAGGATCCCGTCGGGCCTGCGTTGGAGACGTTCCATCATCGCGCTGGCGCTGCCGCCGATGAAGTAGGAGTCCCGCAACGTGGTCGCCTTGCCGATCGTGGCCGGTTCGACGCCGAACGTGTCCTGGAGGTCAGGGCCGACGTATGCGTAGGAGTGGTCGACCGGGGAGGTTGCCGAGACCCCCTGAACTTCGGCGATCTTCATCGCCAGGCCTTTCTGCGCCGCGACGCCCGGCGGAGCGGTTGCCGTCACGTCCGCGCCCAGGGTGAGTTGGGCGTCGACGCCGGCCTGTTGGTCGTAGGTCGCGGAGAAGACGCCGAGGCTCACCCCGAAGGCGAGCAACAGCCCGACCAAGACCAAGCCGCGGTTGATCTCAGCGCCGCGGCGAGAGGCGCTGGCAAAGAGGAAACCGCGACGACTGCTCGGCCGCTCGCCGCCGAGGCGCTTGGCGGCCGAGGCGAAGAGTCGACCGCGCAGGCGGACCAGCAGCAACGTCGCTCCGATCCACAGCAGCGCCGGCGCGAAGAACATGTAGATCGACAGCGAGAGCGTCGGGTTGGAATCGGGGTTGACGACGGCGGAGAACCCGGTGCTCGCGGTGAGCCAGTAGATCAGGCCGCTGATCGCTAGAGCGATCAGATCGAGGTAGAGCCGCTGCCACAGGGGCCGGCTCTGGCGTCGCGCGCTGCGGCGGCCCTCGGCGACGGTGTCGGAGATCGCCCGCAGCGAGGTGGCAAGGCGCGCCGCCACCGCGCCGAGCATCGCCAGCGCGATGCAGACGAGCACCACGGTCACCACGCGGAGGGGAGTCAGTCCCACCGACCCCTTGATCAAGAGCGCCACCGCACCAAAGGCAAGCCCCGCGCCTAGGAGGCCGGCGATCAGGCCGGTCGCGCCGGCCTCGGTCGCCGAGAGGGCGAGGAGCTGCCGGCGGCTCGCGCCGCGGGCCCGGATCAGGGCCAGTTCGCGCCGGTCACGGTCGACCGTGCCAAGCGCGGCCAGGTAGGCGAGGCCGAGCGCCAGCAGCGCCCCCGGCACCGCGAGCATGATGAACAGGGCATCGGCATAGAGGGCGTCGCCTGCCGCCGTTTCGAGGGCTTCGGACAGGTTGTCGACGAACTGGACCTTGCCGGTGAACGTGCGTTCGATCGAATTGCGGATCTGGCCGGCGCGGGTGAGCGCATGGCTCGGGGTCCCCGACAGCGACGCCGGATCGACTTGAGCCTGGACCTGCCACTGAACTCCTGCCTGGGCTCCGGGCACTGCCGAGGAGCCGACGCTCGGCCCGCTCAGCGAGGGCAGTTGCGGGGCCAGCGTGTGGGCGAAGGTGGCGAGGGGCAGGATCGCTACGTTCGAGGGAGGCTGCGCGGGCGCCGGTCCTAGCTGCGGGTTGAGCGGCTGAAAGAGCAGGTCGGGAGCGCTCACCAGGGCGATGCCGCTCACCGTGAACTGCTGCGGGGCGCCCTTGCCGCCGCTGCGGATCGTGACGGTGTCCCCGATCCTCGCCTGCAGGGTCGCCGCCAGCTGCTGGTCGAGGACCACCTCGCCGGGGCGCAGCGAGCCGCGCAGGAAACGGAAGGTTTCGATCTTGCCCAGGTAGCCGGGGGGCACGGCCAAGACCGCCCCCTTGCCGGCGCCGGTCACCCCCGCGGCCCCGCGATGGGTGACCCCGGCAAACGGCGCAGTGGCCGCAGCCGAGGCCTGGCTGACGTCGGGCTGGCGCGAGATGCCCGCCGCCAGGCCGCGAGCCTGGCCGTAGGAAGCGACCGGGCCTTGCAGGTCCAGCGGGACGCTGCGGGTTGCCGAAGCCGTCATCGTCCGCAGCGAGTGGCCGATGAAGAGGATCATCGCGCCGAGCAGAGCGACGGCCGCGGCGAGCACCAGAACCTGCGTCGCCGTCTGCGCCGGAGACCGGCGCAGCCTCGCGAATCCGAGCCGCAGCGCGGCGCTCATTCCTGCTCCTCCCTGACAGCGCGTCCGTCTTTCAGACGAACGAGACGCGGGTAGCGAGCGGCAACCAGGCGATCGTGGGTTGCGATCACGAGCGCGAAGCCGAAGCGCTCGCGCAGCGCCTCGATCAGGTCGAGGACGCGCCCGGCCGTGTCGGAGTCGAGGTGTCCGGTCGGCTCGTCGCAGAGCAACATGTCAGGTTCCTGCGCCAGGGCCCGGGCGATCGCCACCCGCTGTCCCTCGCCCCCCGAGAGCTCCGAGGGCAGCGCGTCGAGCTTCCCGGCCAGGCCGACCAGCCCCAGGAGCTCGGCCGGCTCGTGCCGAGGCTGCTCGCCGGCGCGCCGTGCGACCCAGGTCGTGAAGGCCACGTTCTCGTAGGCCGTGAAGGTCGGCAGCAGGTTCGAGCCCTGGAAGACGTAGGCGATTCCGGCCGCGCGAACCCTGCCGCGGGCCGCGACGTCAAGCGAGGAGAGCGGCTTGCCACGCCAGGTGACCTCGCCTCCGGTCGGCACGACCAGCCCCCCGAGTGCGTGCAGCAGCGTGGTCTTGCCCGAGCCGGAGGGCCCCCAGAGGGCAATGGCCTCTCCCTCTGCGATCCTCATGTCGATTTCCTCAAGCGCAGGCAGCAAGAGGCCGTCGTGGGGGTAGGCGACCGACAGGTTCTGGCAGTGAGCCAGCTCCGCCGTCGCGATCGTGACCCCGCTCATCGGACCACCATCCCGTCGCGAAGTTCGATCACGCGGTGCGCGGCGCTGGCGACCGCCTGGGAGTGCGTCACCACCACCACGGCGCAGCCATGCTCCACCGGTAGCCGCCGCAGGACCCCGAGCACGCGTCGCTCGTTGGCGGCATCGAGCTCCCCGGTCGGCTCGTCGGCGAGGATCAGCGCGGCCCTGCGAGCAACGGCTGCGGCGATTGCCACGCGCTGCTGCTCTCCGCCCGAGAGCGCTGAGACCCGATGGTCGGCGCGCGTTTCCAGCCCGACGGCTTTGAGCGCGCCCGTGGCTCGCGCTCGCGCCTGGTCGAAGCCCCCGAGGCGGAGAGACATGGCGACGTTCTCGAGCGCGCTCAGGGACGGTAGGAGATTGCCGCTCTGGAAGACGATGCCGATCTTGGCGCTGCGGTAGCTCGCGAGCTCCGGCTCGGTCAGGGTCGCCAGGGAGTCTCCGAATGCCCGCACGTCCCCGGCCGAGGGGCGGTCCAGCCCCGCCGCCAAGGACAGCAGGGTGCTCTTGCCGCAGCCCGATGGCCCAAGGATCGCCACCAGCTGGCCCTTGCGCACCTCGACGTCGACCCCACGCAGCGCGACGGTCTCGACCGGCCCGGAGCGGTAGATCTTGAAGACGTCATGCAGCTCCAGTGCGGGCCAGTCGATCGCGCTCTGTTGGCCGGCCTCCGGCTCCTTGTAGAGGCTGTCTACAGCCATTGGAAGCTTTCGCTGATCATCCGGTAGGCGTCGACGTTGTCGACGCCTACCGGAGTGCCGAGGTCGACGATCGCGACCTTCCCGGCCTTGGCGTACAGGTAGCGGTCGATCGTCAACGGCAGGCGCTTGCCGGTGACAGGGTCTGGTGCGCTGAGGCGGGTGAAGGTGACTTTGACCACCGGCGCGCCGTTGATCGTGATCGCCTGCGCGCCGGTCGACTTGACGCTCGGGTCTTCGCGCTTCAGTTCTTCGAGCCCCGCATCGGCGCTGCTCGCCGTGGGAGGCTTGCCCTCGACGATGGCGACGTGGATGACGTTGGCGCGATCCTGGAAGGCGACGTCCTTCCCCGATCCCTTTCGCGCCCACCCCTCCGGGTAGCGGATCGAGTAACCGCCGCTCCGGTCTTGGTAGGTGAGGAACTGCTGGTTGTCCGGGATGTCCCCGGTCGCCGCGGCCTGCGCCTCCGCGGGGACGCCGGTTTCGGTTTCGGTCTGCTTGGCGGTACTTGACGAGGCCGACCCCGCAGCGGAGGTGGTGGCAGTTGATTCACCGCTACCACCCCCACAGCCGGCAACCAGCAGGCCACCTAGCGCCAACGCGACGAGGGAACTCAGCAATCTTGCACTCACGCGCTTACCTCTCGTTCGACTACGGTCGCGGCAGTTGTACGTGTCGAAGATGAGACTGAGGTGAGAGGCCGGCGACCGGCTCCGCGGGGAGGCTGATCCACACGTCGGCACCACCCGTCGGCCGGTTCGCCGCGCCCGTCGATCCACCGTGGAGCTCGGCGATCGTGCGGACGATCGAGAGGCCGAGTCCCGCACCGTCGAGGGTGCGCCCGGGGTCCGCACGCGAGAAGCGCTCCCAGGCGCGGGGCAGGAACTCGGGAGGGAAGCCCGGACCGTCGTCGAGGACGTGGAACTCGACACTCGACCCACTGCCCACGGCGCCTAGCTTCACCTCGGTCGCCGCATGACGGACGGCGTTGTCGAGCAGGTTGTCGAGCGCCTGCCCCAGCCGGCCGCTGTCTGCCGAGACAAGCAGGGAGGGATCGACGCCACCGGCCTCGATCCTCAAACCACCGGGGACTCGACGGCGAGCGCGGGCGAGCGCCGACTCGATCAGGTCGCCGGCGGCGAGTACCGACTTGTGCAGCTGGATCTCCCGCTGATCGGCACGGCTGAGGACCAGGAGATCGTCCGCCAGCCTTCCGAGCCTCTCGGTCTCCTCGATTGCCGAGGCGGTGGCTTCGTCGAACTCCGCTCCGCTGGGCCGGTCGCGGGCCATCAGTTCCAGCTCGGTCCGAAGCATCGCCAACGGGCTGCGCAGCTCATGGCTTGCGTCCGCGACGAATGCGCGCTCTCGACGACGCATTGCCTCGACCGGCCGCAGGGCCAGCCCTGCGAGTACGTAGCCCGCAAGCGAGGACAGCAGCAGTGCCAGCGGTCCACCGACGAGCAGAACGCTCCTTAGGTCGCCGATCGCCTGATTGCGCTGGTTCAACGACTGGCCGACGACCGCGACGAGTCGTTGGTCCTGGGCGTTGATCGGAACCGCCAGCAGCCGGACCGGATCGCCGCCCGCCAGGGTTCGGTCCACGACGATTCCCCCCGGTGGCGCGCGTGAGAGCGCAGACGATGGAATCAGAGGGCTCTTTGGTGCCCCCGCGGTGGCGTCGATGACCCTGCCGTCTTCGCCGACGAGCTGCGCCAGTTGCAGCTGGTCGCCGCCGACCCGCCGATCCTTGGCTTCGGCCAGGCCCGAGTCTGACTGCTGAGCAAGCGCGGCCACCGCGCTCGACTGAGCCCGCAGGGAAGCGTTCAGCGCTCGGTCGAGGTTCGCTTGCGTCCTCTGCGCGACGAACAGGCCGGTCGCCGCGAGCAGGCAGGCCATCACTGCCGCGAAGGAAAGCGTCAGCCGCCAACGGACCGGTAGCCGTCTCATCCCCCGCCGTCCTCGCGCAACCTGTAACCGAGACCGCGAACGGTCTCGATGCTCTCGACGCCGAAAGGTTGGTCGATTCGCTTTCGGAGAGCGCGAACGTGCTGGTCGACCACGTTGGATCGGTTCTCGTATGAGTGATCCCAGGCCGACTCCAGGAGCGCGAAGCGCGAGAGCGTGGCGCCGGGCTGGCGCATGAACGCTTCGAGCAGTGCGAAGGGCTTGTCGGGAAGCTCGATCTCCGACGCTCCGCGCCAGACCCGACGACTCGCGGGGTCCAGGCGGAGTGCACCTACCTGCAGGACCGTCGGCCGCTCGATCGGATTCCGGCGCACCAGCGCCCGCAGCCGCGCCGTCAGCTCTCCAAGTTCGAACGGCTTGGTCATGTAGTCGTCTGCGCCGCCGTCGAGACCGGCGATCCTGTCGTCAAGGCTGCCCAGCGCCGTCAGCATCAGAACCGGGGCCCACTGGCCCTGCTCACGCAACCGCCGCACGGTCTCGAACCCGTCGATCCCTGGCAGCATCACATCGAGGACGACGGCGTTGTATTGGGTGGCAGCGGCCATCCACAGTGCGTCCTCCCCAGTGGTGGCGACATCGACGGCCATCCCCTCGCCGCGCAGCGCACGGCGCAGTTGACTGGCCATCTTCACCTTGTCCTCGACGATCAGGACGCGCATCGGGAACTAGGGGGAGACATCTGGTGAATCCAACTGATGACCGAGCAAAGCGATGGCAAAGAAGCGGCGCCCCGGCAAGACCGCCGGGGCGCCCACCACTCACTCGTTGCCTTCGAACTGATGGTTTGCGTTCGCGTTGCCGCTCGCCTCGTCGGCGTGGCCACCGGGCCCATCGTTCCCCGGCGCGCTCTCGGCATTGCCACCAGCCTGCTCGGAGTCCGACTGCTCGGACTGGCCCGCAGCCTGAGTGTCCGGGCCGCTCTGGTCGCCTTCTTGGACGTTGTCGCCGTCCTTTCCGCCAACCTGCTCGGCCTTCGACCCGCTGGCGTTGTCCGGGGTGCTCTGGTCACCCGCCTGGACGTTGTCGCCGTCCTTGCCGCCGACCTGCTCGGCCTTGGACGCCGACTGGTGGACCGGCGGGCTCGCGGTCCCAGCCTGCTGAGCGGACGCGTACGCGGCGCCGCCCACCGACAGGGCGGCCAGTGCCGCCCCCGTCGTGAATAGTCGTTTGAGTCGCTTGGACATTGTGTTCCTCTCTTCTGGGGAAATCGACTGCGACGAGGGTGGCGAAGCAAGATGTAAGGACGATGAGATCGGGAACAGGCCGACTCATCTGCGCTTTAGCAGAGCGACCTAGCTTGCCCCGCCGCGAGGTCTCGTCCGCCTCCCCGACAATGGACCGGACCAGACCACGCCCCCGCCGCCGCGCCCGGCATGCCTTCTCCAAGGTGCCCGAGGTGACCGCCTACTTCTGGATCGTCAAGGCGCTGACGACCGCGATGGGCGAGTCGACCTCCGACTTCCTGGTCCACAGCATGGTGCCGCAGGTCGCCGTCGTGCTCGGCGGCATCGCTTTGGTCGTCGCCCCTCTACATCCAGTTCGGCAAGGACCGCTACGTGCCCTGGGCCTACTGGCTGGCGGTGGCGATGGTCGGCGTCTCCGGCACGATGGCCGCGGACGTCCTCCACGTCGGCTTCGGCGTTCCCTACATCGCCTCGACGATTTTCTACGCGGTAGTGCTCGCAGCGGTCTTCCGCCTCTCTCTGGTACGTCAGCGAGGGCACCCTCTCAATCCACACCATCACCACCCCGCGCCGCGAGCTCTTCTACTGGGCGGCGGTCCTCTCGACCTTCGCCCTCGGCACCGCCGCCGGGGACCTCACCGCGGTCACCCTCGGGATCGGCTACTTCGGCTCGATCCTCCTCTTCGCCGCCATCATCGCCGTGCCGGCCTTTGGCTACTTCCGCCTCGCCTGGAGCCCGATCCTCAGCTTCTGGTTCGCCTACGTCGTGACCCGCCCCCTCGGCGCCTCCGTCGCAGACTGGCTCGCCGTCTCCCACGCCCGCGGCGGGCTCGCCGTCGGCACCGGCCCCGTCAGCCTCGTCCTCGCTGCCGCGGTCGCGGCCTTCGTCTACCACCTCTCGCGCACCGGCATCGACACCCCGCGCGACCAGCGGGCTCGGTCTCGGGCTGAGGCCGAGCACCATGTGGCCGACCCGTTCCTCAGGTCGCGCGAGGCGCCTGAGGAGGCGTGATCCGATCGGCAGATTCGTCGCCGATCGGCAGCCTGACCCTCGAGGGAGAGCAACTGCGGAAAAGAAGCTGCGAACAGAGCCTTCGACGTTGGTACCCATTTGCGGTACCTCGTGTACCTTCCGCGATATGACCTCCGAGACGACCGCCTGGTCGGAGGAATCGGCAAGGCGCGTCGTTGCGGCCCAGGTTGCCGAGGCGGCCCGGATCAACTCCAAGGCACGCGAGCTGGTCGGCTTCGTCGGCATCGTCCTCGGCCTCCTGGCCGCGGCCGCCAGCCAAAGCGGGGCGGCCGGCGGAGTCTGGGGCGGGCTGTTCCGGTTCTTTGCGATCACCTCGGTGGCGGCGTTGCTCTGGGCCGCCCTCCACGTCGTTCAGCGCCTGGTGCTGCAAAAGCCCCAGCTGCGCGATATCGGGCCCGAGGCCCTGGACGGCTACCTGAACGACCCTGAGCTGGCGAGAATCGACATCGAGGAGTTGCGGGCCCGAGCCTTCTATGACCTGACTGCCGCCGCGACCAACAACGCGCCGCTGCTCGAGGAGGCCCACGGTGACTTCGCCGCCGGCTACGGCTACTTCGCCGTTGGCCTAGCCGCCGCGGCGCTCGCAGTCGTTGCCCTCATCCTCGCCCTGATCTAACGTGTATGCATGCCAACGACCGAGGAGAAGCCGATGGCCGAGGCCGCCGAGAAACCCGCGAGCGAGGCGAAAGGCCAGAGCATCGCCGAGCGCTTCGCCGGGCGCGAGCCGGTCCTCGACGTGGTGCGGCTGAGCGCGCCGTGGCGGCCGTTTGCCCACGAGCGCCCAAGCCGGCGGCGCCTCTAGGCCGGCTGCGCCCGAGGGCCGCTGGCCTGCCATGGCTGAGGCCGTTGCCGAGGAACTTTCAGCACCGGTCCCACCCGGCTGGCGAACTGCCCTTTTGGGAGGGTTGGGACGGAGGATCGTTGATCCTCCGCTTCCGACGCACGCGGGAGGGGCGGCGGCGTGTACGGGTCGCCTCTCCCGTCTTCAAGCTGCGGTCAACGCCGGCCTTCCGTGGCCCGCGAAAGCGCGGTTGCGGCCCTCGCGCTTGGCCGCATAGAGGGCCGCGTCGCACGCGGCGAACAGGGCGGCGTGGTCGAAGGCTTCCCCTGCTTTGGAGGCGGCCACGCCGGCGCTGAGCGTGACCGTGACGCCCTCGGTGACTTCCGCCTCGACGGCCGCGCGGATCTTCTCGGCTACCGCCTCGCACTCCTCCTCTCCGGCGCCCGGCAGCAAGACGAGGAACTCCTCGCCCCCGATCCGGTAGGCAAGATCGAAGGCGCGCAGCTGCTTGCGGATCACGTAGGCGACGTTGCGCAGCACGGCGTCGCCCATGCCGTGGCCGTGGGTGTCGTTGATCGCCTTGAAGTTGTCGAGGTCGGCGACGATCATCCCGACCGGCTCGCCGGTGATCTCCGACTGCTCGGCCAGCTCGCGGGAGCGACCTTCCAGAGCGGTGCGGTTCAGCATCGAGGTCAGCGGGTCGAGGACGGCGCGAGTGCGGTGCTCGGCGTCAGAGCGCATCAGCGCGACCGAAAAGGTCATCACGACGAGGATCAGCGCCAAGGGAGCGATGATCAGCGTCGGGTTGGCCGTGACAGCCGCCCCGTCGACGCCGAAGGCCACCCCGAACAGGAGAACGACCGCCAAAGCGGTGCCGACCGCGATGCCGCGATCGGAGAAGCGGGCGACGAGAGTGACAATCGGGATCCCCAACCAAGAGAGCATTGCGAGGCCCTCTCCGCCGGTCACCGCGACGCTCGCGGCGATGATCGCCTCCGATGCCGCCCAAGCCGCAAAGATCGCGTACTCGGGTCGGCGGATCGAGGGAATTAGGCGGTCGGCGAGCGCGAAGAGCACCCCGGCGACGGCCAGGGGCACCAGAGTCCACCAACCGATCCAAGGTCCACTTGCGATCAGCGCCGCCGCCAGGATCGCGAAGGAAAGCCTCCGCACCGGCACCAGGCGAAGATCCATGTCGAGCATCCGGTCTCGATCTACGCCGTCGCGGATCAGCCTGGAGGAGTCCATGCCCTGGCATCGGCAACGCCGCTGGGAGCGGGACGGCGCGAGCGGTAACTGGACAAACGTCCAGGTGTGCGCGGGCTAGGCCGAACGAGGACTTGCACAGCCTCGGCCGTTGCGCTGGATCCTCGGGACTCCTTTCTCGTGCTTGTGCCTGTGGGGCGCGTCTGAGAGGTTTGCCTTGGAGGTCGAGCTGAAAGTCGAGCTTCTCTACTTCGACGGTTGCCCTCACTATGAGGCCGTGCTCCTCGCCCTGCGCGAAGAGCTCGGCAGGGCTGGGCTTGAGGCCCAGCTCGTGCTTGTGCGCGTGGAGACGGCCGAGCAGGCGGAGACCGAGCGCTTTCTGGGCTCGCCGACCGTGCGGGTTGACGGGGCCGACGTGGAACCGGCGGCGGCGGGGCGCGAGGACTTCGGCCTGAAGTGCCGCGTCTACCAGCTCGCCGGGCGCACTTCGGGCATCCCCCCGCGCGAGCTGATCGCCGCAGCGATCCGCGCCGCCGGCTGATCCTCAGAAGGCCGCGAACCGCACCAGGCTCACCCCTCCCGCGATCGGGCAATAGACCGCAAACGGCGTCAGCGTATGCGTCTCGAAGTAGCGGACGAGAAACCGCACCGAGAGGTAGGCGGCAAACCCGCACACTACGAAGCCGACCGCCACCTGGCCGTGGATGTGTTCCCCGGCGCTGCCGAAGAGACTGGGAACCTTGAGCACGCCGGCCGCCAGGATCACCGGGGTGGCGAGCAGGAAGGCGAAGCGGGCGGCGTCCTCGTGGGAGAGCCCTTTCCAGAGGCCACCGACCACATCACCCCCGACCGGCTGATCCCGTCCGCCGGCGCAGGTCGCGGACCGTCGCCAATCTCGCGCGCCGCCCTGGCGGTCTGGGGCTTCGTCGTCGGCGAGGACTGGCACGTCGCCGTCGCGGTCGTCGCCACCCTGGCGCTGACCGCGCTCGCCGCGGCCGCCGGCCTCCCCGCCTGGGCGCCGCCGCCGGTCCTCGTCCTCGCGATCCTCTACCGCTCGGTCCGCGCCGGCAGCCGCCCGGCCTTCAGCCGGACCCGGGTCACCGCCGTGCGGCCGCGAGAGCAAGACAGATGAGACCGCCGAAACACCCCCGGCCAACCGCTCGTAAGGATCCCGGCTGGGGCGAGCAGGATCCGGCGACCAAGAAGGCCCGGCGTGGCGCGGCTGCGTGCATCGACGGCGCGACTGACAGAGGATTGCGGATCGCGGGTAGTGAAAGCCACCAGTTCTCAGATCTCCCTGCTCGAGCGGAAGCGCCGCAGGCGCAGCGAGTTGGTGACCACGAAGACGCTGGAGAAGGACATCGCCGCGGCAGCGACGATCGGGTTGAGCAGGCCGGCGATCGCCAGCGGGATCGCGGCGACGTTGTAGGCGAAGGCCCAGAAGAGGTTGCCCTTGATCGTCGCCAGGGTGCGGCGGGCGAGGCGGATCGCGTCGGCGGCGGCGCGCAGGTCGCCGGAGACGAGGGTCAGGTCACTGGCCTCGATCGCGACGTCGGCGCCGGTGCCGATCGCCAGGCCGAGGTCGGCCTGGGCGAGGGCGGGGGCGTCGTTGACGCCGTCGCCGACCATCGCCACCACCTCGCCGGAGCCCTGCAGGGCGCGGATCTCGGCCGCCTTGCCGTCGGGCAGGACGCCGGCCCGCACGCGCTCGATCCCGACGCTCGCCGCGACCGCGCCGGCGGCGCGCTCGTTGTCGCCGGTCAGCAGCACCGGCTCGAGGCCGAGCCGCTTGAGCTCGGCGATCGCCTCCGCGCTGGTCGCCTTGACGGCGTCGGCGACCGCGATCAGGCCGCGCGGGCGACCGTCCCAGGCGACGGCGACCACGGTCCTGCCGGCCGCCTCCAGCCGCTCGGCCTCGGCGCTCAGCCTCCCGTCGGAGCCGATGCCGCGCTCGGCGAGGAACGCGGCCCGGCCGACCAGCACCTGATGGCCGGCGACCAGGGCCTCGACGCCGAGGCCGGCGCTGCTGTCGAAGCGCTCGGGGTCCGGCAGGGAGCCGAGGCGCTCACGACCGCACTCGGCGATCGCCCGCGCGATCGGGTGCTCGCTGGCGGCCTCTGCCGCCGCCGCGAGGCGCAGCAGCTCCTCCTCCCTCGTCCCCGCGCCGGCGAGGACGTCGGTCACCTCCATCCTGCCCTCGGTGATCGTGCCGGTCTTGTCGAGCACGACCGTCGTCACCTCGCGGGTCTGCTCGAGCGTCTCCGGGCCCTTGATCAGGATCCCCAGCTGGGCGCCACGGCCGCTGCCGACCATCAGCGCGGTCGGGGTCGCGAGTCCGAGCGCGCAGGGGCAGGCGATGATCACGACCGCGACCGCGGCGGTGAACGCCTCGGCGGCCGAGCCGCCGAGCGCCAGCCACCCGATCAGGGTCAGCAGCGAGAGCGCGATCACGACCGGCACGAAGATCCCCGAGACCCGGTCGGCGAGCCGCTGCACGTCCGCCTTGCCGGCCTGCGCCTGGGCGACCAGCCGGGCGATCTGGGCCAGCGCCGTCTCCGACCCGACCCGGGTGGCGCGCACGACCAGGCGCCCGGAGGCGTTGATCGTCGCTCCCGCGACCTCGTCTCCCGGGCCGACCTCGACCGGAACCGACTCGCCGGTGAGGATCGAGGCGTCGACCGCCGAGGAGCCGCTCTCGACCACCCCGTCGGCGGCCACCTTCTCCCCCGGCCGCACGACGAAGCGGTCGCCGGCCCGCAGCTCCTCTACCGGGACCAGCACCTCCTCGCCCTCGCGCAGCAGCCGGGCCTGCTTGGCGCCCAGCTCGACCAGCCTGCGGATCGCCTCGCCGGAGCGGCGCTTGGCGCGCGCCTCCAGGTAGCGCCCGAGCAGGATCAGCGCGGTGATCACCGCCGCCGACTCGAAGTAGACGTGCTCGTCGATGCCGCCGACCAGGACCACGGTCGACCAGGTCCAGGCCGCGACGGTGCCAACCGAGACCAGCGTGTCCATCGTCGCCACCAGGTGGCGGGCATTGAGGGCGGCGGCGCGATGGAACGGCCAGCCGCACCAGAAGACCACCGGCGTCGCCAGCGCCAGCGAGACCCATTCCCAGCCGGCGAAACGCAGCGGCGCGGCCCAGGCGAGAACGAGCAGCGGCACTGAGAGCGCGGTCGCCACCCACAACCGCAACCGCCAGGGCCGGGCCGGGTCGTCCTCGCCAAGCGCCTCCTGCGGCAGCGAGGCGTGATAGCCGGCGGCCTCGACGGCGCCGATCAGATCGTCGACCGAGGCCTGCGCGGGGTCGAAGGCAACCGCCGCCTGCTCGGTCGCGTAGTTGACGGTCGCCTCGACGCCCTCCAGCTTGTTGAGGCGCTTCTCGATCCGGGTCGCACAGGAGGCGCAGGTCATCCCCTCGAGCTCGAGCTCGACCCGGCCCCGATCGACCGCGCTCCTCTCCGCGACCTCGGCCATCACGCAGCCTCGTAGCCGGCCTCGTCGATCGCCGCGCGCAGGGCGAGGTCGTCGAGCGGACTGCCGCTGACGGTGACCAGCTTCGTCTCGAGATCGACGCCGACCGCATCGACGCCCGCCACCGCGCTCAGCTCCTCGCTGACCGCGGCCCTGCAGTGCTCGCAGCTCATCCCGGGGACGCGGTAGGTGACGGAATCGGACATCGGATACCTCCTCGTTGGCCGCTGGACTCAGCATACCCCCCTAGGGTATCAATCCAAGACACGTGGGCGCATTTCCCCTACGGTGATCCCAACCCGGGAGGTAACGATGCTGATCGTCATCGCTCCAGCTTCAAGACCCAGAAGACGGTCGGCTTCGACGTCCAGTAATCGTCGTGCTAGTCCTCGTCGGACTGACGTCCGTCGGGCTGCGCAACTCGATGATCGCGGCGCGCAACCGCTGCCAGCAGGCCTGGGGAGACGTGGAAGCGCAGCTGAAGCGGCGCCACGACCTCGTCCCCAACCTGGTCGAGTCGGCGAAGGGCTATGCCGCCCACGAGCGCGGGGCGATCGAGGCGGTCACCGAGGCCCGCGCCGCGGCGACCAGGGCCGCCGGGGTCGAGGAAGCGGGCGCGGCGGAGCGACGACTCAGCGGCGCGCTGGTCGACCTGCGCGCGGTCGCGGAGAACTACCCGCAGCTGCGCGCAACCGAGAACTTCCAGCAGCTCTCGGCCGAGCTGGCGCAGATCGAGGACCAGATCCAGCAGGCCCGCAGCTTCTACAACTCCCATACCCAGGCCTACAACACGAAGATCGAGGTCTTCCCGAACTCGCTGATCGCGAACAGCAGCAACTTTCAGCCCGGGCGCTACTTCGAGCTTGAGGACCAGTCCGACCGCGCTCCCACCGCGGTCAGCTTCGACGATTAGCCGCGGCTGCGTAGCGAGCGGGATCAGCGGCGAAGGCGCCGGCACATGCGAGCGAGCAGAAGACGAAACGGGCGCCGTCGTACCGCAGAGCGCCGGCCGAGTGCTCAGGGTCGACGGCCATGCGGCAGACCGGGTCGATCGGCAGCGCCTCGCCAGAGCGGCCGCCGTCCGTCACCACGGCGTAGAGCAGGACCGGCTCGGCGACGTTCTTGAGGGCGCGGCGTCCACGCGGTACCAACTCGACCGTGCCCAGTAACCCAGCGGCAAGCCGCGTCGCCTCGGTCAGCAGGACCTCGCCACCGGCAGCGGCGGCCGATACCCGCGCGGCGACGTTGACCGCGGCGCCGAACCAGTCGCCGTCGCGCTCGACCGCGTGGCCGGTGTTCATCCCGACCCGCACGCTGGGCACGCCCGGCCGGGAGCCGACCTCGTCGACGATCCGCAGGCCCAGCATCACCGCCCCAGCCGCGTCGGGGCAGCGCAGCATCACCGCGTCGCCGATGCACTTGATCTCCACGGCCCGGTACTCCGGAAGCAGAGCACGGATCGCCATAAAGAACTCGGCCGCCAGGTCGGCGGCCTCCTCGTCGCCGTGGACCTCGGTCAGGGCGGTGAAGCCGGCGAGGTCCGCGAAGAGGAAGGTCTGCGCCGCTGCCGCCACGCCGGCTCAGCGCCGCAGCATCCGCCCGACCGCGCCCATCAGCTCGTCGACGCGCTGGTCGGGATCGTCGGGAGCGCCGCCCCCGTCGCGCATGCAGACGCGGGCATGGCCGTCGAGCAGGCCGAGGGAGATCTTGTCGAGCGCCGCCTGCACGGCGTTGACCTGCGTCACGACGTCGATGCAGTAGCGGTCCTCCTCGACCATTTTCCTGATCCCCCGAACCTGGCCTTCGATCCGGGCCAGGCGGTTGACCAACTGGTCCTTGCTTGCGGTGTATCCACGCGTTGGAGTCTTCATATAACTGTTGACAATACCCTAGGGGGGTATTACGGTCAAGCCATGGGTGAGAACTCGATCCGGGCAGCGAGCCGGCTCGACCGACGGGACATCGGCTCTCAGACGGCGGTCCTACGGGTGAAGGATGTAGAGAAGAGCTTTCACCGGGGACTGCCGCCGCGTCGCCGCCCCGTCGCGGTGCTGCGCGGGGCGAGCCTCGAGGTCGGCCACGGGGAGCTGGTCGGCTTGGTCGGGGAGAACGGCTCGGGGAAGAGCACGCTGATGAAGGTGATCGTCGGGCTGCTGGAGCGCGACGCGGGGACGGTGGAGCGCGATGGCAAACTCGGCTACTGCCCGCAGTCGCCGCTGCTCTGGGACAAGCTGACGGTCGCTGAGCACTTCGAGCTGTTCGCCCGCGCCTACGACCTCGATCCGGCGGCGACCGAGGCCGCCAGCGACGGCCTTCTCGCCGAGCTGCAGTTCGAGCGCTACCGCGACTACCGGATCGAGGATCTCTCGGGTGGCACCCGCCAGAAGCTCAACCTGGCACTGGCGCTGATGCACGAACCCGACCTGTTGCTCCTCGACGAGCCCTACTCCGGCTTCGACTGGGAGACCTACCTGCGCTTCTGGGAGATGAGCGAACGTCGCCGCGACGAGGGGATGGGAATTCTGATTGTTTCCCACTTCCTCTCCGAGCGCGAGCGCCTCGACCGCGTCTACGAGCTGCGCGACGGGAGGTGCGAGGAGACGTGAGCGCGGTTGCGACCAGCGGCGCCGACTTCCTGCGCGAGCACCTGCGGGCGCGGATGACCCTGGTCATGCTGGTCCTCCTTCCTGCCCTCTTCGTGCTCGTATCGGCCTCGGTCCTGGGGGAGTTCGCCGCGGCCCTCGGTGGCTCGGTCACCGGCGACTCGGCCAGCGCCCTCGGTGCCGGCTGGGCCGCCGCCTTCCTCGCCGGCGCCCTCGGCTTCTTCCAGGTGGCCTCGGCACGCGAGGCTGACCGCCGGCTCGCCCTCGCGGGCATGGGCGCAAGCCGGGTCGCGATCGCGCGCATCGCCGCCTCGGTCCTGCTCGGATTGCTGGTCTCCGTCGTCGCCTTCGCGACCCTCTGGCTCGTCGCCGGCGTCGCTCACTCGGCCCACGCTTTCGTCGCGATCCTGATCTTCGCCCTGATCTACATCGGCATTGGGACCCTGGTCGGGTCGCTGACCTCCGATCCGCTGGAGGGCTCCCTCACCGTCGCCTTCATCTTCCTGATCGACGCCTTCTCGGGGCCGGGGATGAGCGGCGGCGGCGGCGTGGCGCAGCTGATGCCGACCCGCAAGGCAGCCGACGTGCTGATCGCCGCCGGGGCCGGGCACAGCTCGCCCGGCGGCGACTGGGTCGCCGCCGGCCTCACCGCGCTCGGAGCCCTTGCCATCGCGGCCACCGCGTTCTGGCTCTCCGCCCGCCCGAGGTCGTCGTGAGCGGCCGGACCGTCACGGCGACGCGGATGGGATTGCGCGAGCAGCTGCGCCGCCCGCTTCTGCTCGTCCTTCTCCTCCTCGTCCCCTTCCTCTTCATCAGCTGGAGCATCGCGATCACCGAGCCGACGCCGCGCCTGATCGAGCTGCCAGGCGGAGCGGAGCTCGCGACCACGATGAAGGACCTGCACGGCGCGATCATGGTGCCGATCACCGTCGGCTTCCTCGCCGGGCTGGTCGGGCTCTTCGTCGTCCGCTCGGCGATCGAGTCCGACCGCCGCCTGGTCCTGGCCGGCTTCACCCCGGGCGAGGCGATCGTGCCCCGCCTGATCGTCATGGTCGCGGCGACGCTCGTCGTCCTCGCCGTCTCGCTGGGGGTGACGGCGATCGACTTCGCGCCGGCCTCCTGGGCGCCGTTCGTGCTCGGCAACCTGCTGGCGGGGCTGATCTACGGCCTGATCGGCGCCCTCGCGGGGGCGCTCGTCGGCCGGCTCGGCGGCGCCTACCTGATGTTCTTCCTGCCGATGCTCGACATCGGCGTCGCCCAGAACCCGATGTTCTTCGACGGCGCGCCGCAGGGATGGGCGAGCTTCCTGCCCGGCTACGGTCCGACCCGGGTGGTGGTCGACGGCGCCTTCTCGGCGAGCTTCGACGCGGGCGGCGCGCTGGCCGTGGCGCTGCTGTGGTTGGCGGTCCTCTCGCTCGCCGTCGTCGTCCTTCTGCGCGGGGCGCTGCGCGGGCGCTGAGGCCCCGGCCCCGCGGTTCTATCCGCCGCCCATCGCTTCGCCCGCTTTCACTTCAGGCGGCGGGCCGCCCCCGTGCAGGTAGGCGATCAGGCTCGCCATCTGGTTGCCGGTGAATTCCGGATACGGGATCCCCTCGTCTTCGAAAGCCGCTTTCATCGCCGGCAGGTGGTCCCAGATCGTGCCGCTCATGTCGGCGATCTCGTTCACGGTCATCTTGCCCCGCATGAAGTCGAGGTCGGGGGCGTCGGTGCCGCCGCGCCCCTCGTAGGTGTGACACATCGAGCAACCCTGGCTGACGAAGAGCTCCGGCCGTCCTTGACGTTGCCGATTTGGTCGGCGCTGAGCTCCTGGGGAGCCGAGCTGCTGTTGTCTTCGAACCAGATGTAGCCGATCAGCAGACCGATGCCGAGGAGGCTGATCGCGGCGAGCACGAGCAAGAAGGGGTCGATGACCTTGAAGAGTGACCTCCGACGCACCATAGGAGGACGCTACTCTGGCCCGCCGCGGCGGGTCAAGGTTCGAATTCTGACCACGCCCTCAACGCACGGAGGCCCGAACCTACAGGTAGGCCATCGGGTCCTGCGGCTCGCCGCCCACGCGGACCTCGAAGTGCAGGTGCGGTCCGGTGCTGAAGCCCGTGTTGCCGACGTACCCAATCACCTCACCCTGGACGACGGTCGCCCCCGCCGAGGTGGCGAAGGAAGTTTGGTGTGCATAGCAAGTCGACAGCCCACCCCCATGGTCGACGCAGGTGTAGTTGCCATAGCCGCCGCTTTCGGCCTCCGATTGGAGTAGGACGACCGTCCCAGAAGCCGCCGCGTGGATCGGGGTCCCTTCCGCTACGCCGATATCGATCCCCGGGTGGAAGCTGCCCCACCGCGGGCCGAAGCCCGACGTGAGCACGCCCTGCACCGGCCAGGCGAGGCCGCTGGACGCGGACCCAGGCGCCGGGGGTCCAGCCGCCAACGGTGCCGAGGAGGAGGATTGGTTGATCTGTTCGGCGATCTGCTGCTGGATCGCCTGCACCCGGGAGCCGAACCTGTCGACGTGGTGCTCGACGCGGGTAAGGGCTCTCTCGCGCGAGGCCCTGACCGAGACGAGCTGCGCCTGGTGGGCCTCCGCCGCTTCGCGAGCCGCGACGAGCGTCGTCTCGTGGCGGGCGATCGTGTCGCGCGCAGTCTCGATGGTCAGCCTTGCTTCCCGCAGTCCCTCCACCGTCTGCCTCACTTCGTCGCGCAGGTCGCGTACCCGCTCGACCACGCCTTCGTCGGCCTCGCGAATGCGCGTCAGGTATTCGCTGCGGGTGGCGAGATCGGAGTAGTCACTCGAAGCCAGCAGCACGCTGACGAGGTCCGGCTGGCCCGACTCGTAGATTGCCACCAGCCGCTCACGGAGCACGACCAGCGAGCGCTTGAGATGCGAGCGCGCCACAGCCAGCCGCTGCCGCGCTCGGTCCAGTTGAGCGGTAGCTCGATCGAGCTGCGCCTGCTTTGCCGCGAGCGCTTCGCGAACGGCAACCTCGCGAGCTCGCAGCCTCGCCACCTGACCCTCCAGATCGCCGATTCGCTCGCGGTAGCGCGCCAGGGTCGAAGTCAAGACCCCTTTCCGGGCTTCGGCCCGTTCGAGCTGGGCCTTGGATCCCTCGAGCCGCTCCTGGAGATCGGCGGCCGCTGGGCCCGATCCGATCAGGAGGCAGAGCAAGGCCGCGAGCGCGGCAACTAACGATCGGACGACGCGTCCCCGTCGATGTGGGAGCGGGCGAGGGACCAATGCCTATGGAATGTAGGAGGTTGGGAGATGGGGAAGCCATCGCGGGCGCGCGGATGCAAAGCGCCTTGCGGCTCTGCTCCCCGCGCCTGCCGGCGGCGGCGCTAGGCTGCGCCGATGGCAAAAGCGCCGGACACCCGCCTCCAGGGGGAGCTGCAGATCGAAGTGATGCGCGCCCTCTGGCGACTCGACACCCCCAGCACCGTCGAGCAGGTGCGCGGCGCGCTTCCGCCTGCTCACCGCGGTGCCTACACGACGATTCAGACCGTCCTCAACCGACTGGCCGAACGCGGGCTACTGTCCCGAGAGCGCCAGGGCAAGGCGATCATCTACTCCACGAAGCTCAGCGAGGCCGACTACTACTCCAACTCGTTGCGCCAGACGCTCTCCAAGGCCTCGGCGCCCGCCCGGCGCGCCGCGCTCGCGCAGCTGGTCGGCGACCTGGGAGACGACGCGCGGGGGGAGATCGAAAGCCTCGCCCGGGAGGTGGCCAGCAAGCGCGACGGGCGCGGTCGATGACGGTCGCGGTGGCGGCCGCGGTGGCGGCGGGCGTCCTTCTCCCTCACCTCCTGCGAAACGCGGTGCTGAGTCCAGTCACCGGCGCCGCCCTCTGCTTCTCGGCTCTCCTCCTGCGTGCTGCCCTCGTCGTCCTCCTGAGCCTGACGGTGATCCTCTACCTGCCGGCGACGGCGCTGTTCAGGATCGCGACCCATTGGTGCTTTCACGCGGTGCTCCCGTTCTTCGCCACGCATCTGGGCTTCTCCGGGCACCAGGCGGGGGACGCCGCCGCGCTCCTACCCGGCATCGTGCTCGGGGTCTCCTTGGTCTGGGCGTTGCTCGCGCTCTGGCGCGCGGGCCGAATCGTACGGGGCTGGCTGCGCCGCGACACCATCGGCGCCGGGCCCGACGACAGCGTGATCGTGAGCGGTTCGGAGGTTGTCGTCGCCGCAGCCGGCATCCTCAGCGCCCGGGTCGTCGTCTCGGCCGGCGCCCTGGCACAGCTCGACGAGGGGGAGCTCGCCGCCGGCCTGGAGCACGAGCGCGGGCACATCGCCCGCCGCCACGCGCCGGTGCTGGTGCTCGGCAACCTCGCCTACGCCCTCGCCCGCCCGCTGCCGGGCAGCCGCCAGACGCTTGAGCGCCTGCGCTTCTGGCTCGAGCGCGACGCCGACGAGTATGCGATCTCGCGCACCAGCGATCCGCTGGCGCTCGCCAGCGCCATCTGCAAGGCGGGAGCGACCGTACCCACACCGGCGCTGGCGGGACTGGCCGGCGAGGGAACCGCAGCCCGTCTCCGCCTCCTCCTCGATCGCGGCGCGGCCGGCCCGCGCATCTGGGCAGAGCGGGGGGGACGTGCGGTGGTCGCGCTGACCGTCGCCCTGCTGCTCGCGGCGGCGACGATCACTCCGACCGTGGTGCGGGCTGGCGTCGCCTCCGTCCAGCATTCGGCGGCGACCCACGAAGACGCCTGCCCGGACTGACGAAGCGGGCGGGCCGGCCGCGGGAGATCAGTAGCCGGCCGGATGGCGCACGGCGAACCTTCCCGCCACGACAGAGCGGGTGTTCGGGTACCAGCGCGGGCCGGTCCCCCTCGCGGAGCCGGCGGTATCCCAGCGCAGCCCGGCGATCACGGCGTAGGTGTGCCCGGCGTTGGCATAGACCGTGATCCAGCGGCCCGCTCGCGCCGCGCCCCAGTCCATCAGCCCACTCGAATCCAGCGGGGTGGACAAGAGGCCCGCGCCACGCAGCGCGTAGCTGACCGCGCCCGAGCAGTCATAGCCACGGTCCCACCACCGCCGGTGCCCGCCACCCCAGAGATAGGGCTTGGTGCGGATGCGGTTGGCGGCATCGATCACTTTCCGGACCGCGGCCGGGGCACCGGCGGGTGCGATCGCGAGGCCTTCGACGAGCTTCGCCGTGCCACCCGCCGCCGTGCTCGGTTCGCATCCTTCGGGGTTTGCGGTGAGTCCCCCGGTGGGCCCACACGCCGCCTCAGCTCGGTCGACCCCGAGGACTGCGGTCAACGCGGCCAGGGCCATGAGGCCGCAAGCGATCATTCCGCGGAAAAGCAACATCGCCTCCTTCGTCGGCCTACGGGGTTAGCTGACGGGCTCGCGCTGAAAGAGATCGCGCTAGGTGTAGTTCCTAACCACGTTGTTCATCCGGGCCTCCTTGAAGGCTGGGGGTGTCTAAGCACCCAGCAACAAGGAGGACACCGGATGAAGCTCCACGGTAATGCGCCCTTCGGCCCGAAGGGCAGGGCGACGATGGCAAGGCGCGTCATCGAGCAGGGGTGGTCGCTCGCGGAGGCGGCCGAGGCCGCCGGAGTGAGCGAGCGCACCTGCTCGAAGTGGGTCGGCCGCTACCGGGCCGAAGGCGAGGCCGGCCTGGTCGATCGCAGCTCGGCACCCCGATCGGTTCCCGGCCGCACGCCCGAGGACCGCGTCGAGGCGATCGCCGCCCTGCGGAGGGTGCGGATGACGGGCCCTGAGATCGCCGAGTGCCTGGGCATGGCGCTCTCGACCGTCTCCGCGGTGCTGGCCAGGATCGGCCTCGGCAAGCTCAGCCGCCTCGAGCCCCCACAGCCACCCAACCGCTACGAACGAGAGCGACCCGGCGAGCTGATCCACGTCGACGTCAAGAAGCTGGTGCGGATAGAGAGGGGTGCCGGTCACAAAGTGACCGGCAAGCGCACCAAGCACGCCCGCGGGGCGGGCTGGGAGTTCGTCCACGTCTGCGTCGACGACGCCACCCGCCTGGCCTACGTCGAGGTGCTCGCGGACGAGAAGGCAACGACGGCGATCGGCTTCCTGCGCCGCGCCGTCGCCTTCTACCGCGCCCACGGGATCGGGGTCGAGAGACTGATGACCGACAACGGCTCCGCCTACGTCTCGATCGCCCACGCGCTGGCCTGCAGGGCGCTCGGCATCCGCCACCTCCGTACCCGCCCCTACCGGCCGCGCACCAATGGCAAGGCCGAGAGATTCATCCGCACCATGCTCGGCGGCTGGGCCTACGGGGCGATCTACCGCGACTCTCGCGAGAGAACGGCTGCGCTATCCGGCTGGCTGGACTTCTATAACTGGCGCCGACCGCACGGCTCCCTCAGTCACAGGCCGCCCGGAAATCGGCTCGCCGAGCTGAACAACGTTGCTGGGACTTACAGCTAGGGACCGAAGTCCGATTCGCCCCGGGGCCGACCAGCGGCCCTTTGGTTCCCCCGTTCCCCGTCGCTTGACGGGAACTCGGCATAGCTTTGGCCGGGCAGTATAGGGAGAAGTCCGACAGGGCGTAGGAGTGAGGGTCTAGACTGCCGACGATGGGCGCAGCCACCGCCTCGGACCCGACGACGTTCTCCAGGCAGGCGACTGTCCTGCTGCTGCAGCCCAGAGTGCTTCTCGCCGGAGTCCTCGGTACCGCGCTCGTCGCGCTCGCGATCGGGATCCCGACGGCGGTGATTCCGAATCCCTGGTTCACGCGGATGGTTGCGGCCGGCCCGGCGAACTACTTCTTCTGGGTGGCGAGCAGCGTCCTCACCGGTGCCCTGCTCGCCACCTACGCCCTGCCGCGCTCCACGCGCGATCGCATCGCTGCGGCGACCGCCGGCAGCAGCTATCTCGGTCTGCTGGCAGTTGGATGTCCCGTCTGCAACAAGTTGGTCGTCGCTCTGATCGGCGCATCGGGCGCCTTCACCTACTTCGCCCCGATCCAGCCGTTGCTGGGCGCCGCCGGCCTGCTGCTCGCCGGCGTCGCTCTCACGGTCCGCCTGCGCGGGGCGACGCGGTCATGCGCGCTGCCCAAGAGCCCTCCTGTGTCCGGCTCGCGCAGCTGACCTCAGGGGCGACCGCTGACCCCGTCGGGTCTCCCCGCATTGTCTCCTACGGTTTGTAGGAATATCGCCGAAGAGATCGAACCAGGAGCAATGCAGGCGCAGACGCCAGGCAAGGCCCGCCCGCCCGTGGCGAGGCCGGTGGACGCCCTGCTCCACTCGCCGCCGGCGGTCTATCTCGGCGGAGCCATGGTCGGTGTGATCGGCTCGGTGCTGGCCCTGCTCGCTGTCGGCGCGCTGTGATGTCCGCCGGGCGACCCGTCTTCGGATTTCAATTGCTCCTCGCTCCTCTGGACGACGGCCCGCAGGCGGCACGGATTCTCGAGGCGCTCGGCGAGCGCTATGAAGTCAGCCGGGACGCCGCCGACCCCCTCCTGACACTCGTCCAGGTGGATGACGCCTGGGACCCCGCGCAGGCCGTGGTGCGCCTCGCATCGGTGCTCGACGAGATCGACTCGGCCTGGCAGACCCGCATCGCCTGGCCGAGGGTGGCCCAGTCAGCGGAGGCGAGAAGGAACATCACGTAGTGATTTGACATACCCCTGGGGGGTATTATGATGCCCACTCAATGACGAGCTCGACGCACTCCCACGAGCATGGACACAACGAGGCGGAGACCGCCGTCCTCGACGTCAGCGGCATGCTCCGCGCCTCCGAGAAGGCCGTCGTCGAGGCGGCCCTCGGCCGCCGGCCGGGCGTGCTGGAGGTCGAGGCCAACCCGGTCGCCCAGACCGCGACGGTCAGCTACGAGCCCGACCGGGCATCGCTTGAGGAGCTGCGCGAATGGGTGATCGAGTGCGGCTACCACTGCGCCAGGCAATCGGTGCCCGAGCACATCTGCGATCCGCTGATGGAGCCCGGCGCTCCCGCCGAGGCCGAGCCGGTGCGAACCCCCGAAGAGGTGATGGGTCACGGCGGCCACCGCGAGATGTCGATGGCGGCGATGGTCGCCGACATGCGCAACCGCTTCCTGGTCGCCGCCGTCTTCTCGGTGCCGATCGTGCTCTGGTCGAAGATCGGCTCGGACGTCTTCGGCTTCGACGTCGCGCCTCCCTTCGGCCTGCGCGAGGACGTCTTCACCCTGATTCTCAGCCTGCCGGTGATCTTCTACTCGTGCTCGATCTTCTTCACCGGCGCCGTGCGGGCGCTGCGAGCCCGCACCCTGGACATGATGGTCCTGGTCGCGGTCGCGGTCGGCGCCGGCTGGCTCTACTCGCTGGCGATCACGCTGAGCGGCGGCGGCGAGGTCTTCTACGAGGCCGCCAGCGTCCTTGCCGCCTTCGTCCTGCTCGGGCACTGGTTCGAGATGCGCGCCCGCGGCGGCGCCAACGACGCGATCCGCACCCTGCTCGACCTGGCGCCGCCGCAGGCGCTCGTCATCCACGACGGCAAGCCGGTCGAGGTCCCGACCGAGCAGGTCGCGGTCGGCGACCTGCTCCTGGTCCGCCCCGGCTCGAAGATCCCCGTCGACGGCGTCGTCGAGGAGGGTGAGAGCGAGGTCGACGAGTCGACGGTCACCGGCGAGAGCCTCCCCGTCCACAAGGGGCCCGGGTCGGAGGTCGTCGGGGCGACGATCAACGCCAACGGCACCCTGCGGGTGCGGGCGCGGAAGATCGGCGCCGACACCGCGCTCGCCCAGATCGTCAAGCTGGTCCAGGAGGCGCAGAACTCCAAGGCGCCCGGGCAGAAGCTGGCCGATCGGGCCGCCTTCTGGCTCGTCTTCGTCGCCCTGATCGGCGGCGCCCTCACCTTCGCGGCCTGGGCCCTGCTCAGCTCCGAACCGACCTCGACCGCGGTGCTGTTCGCGATCACGGTGATCGTCATCACCTGCCCCGACGCGCTCGGGCTGGCGACGCCGACGGCGATCATGGTCGGCTCGGGGCTCGGCGCCAAGCGCGGGATCCTGTTCAAGAGCGCGATCGCGCTGGAGACCTCGGCGCGGATCGACGCGGTGGTGATGGACAAGACGGGCACCCTGACCAGGGGCGAGCCCGAGGTGACCGACGTGATCGCCGAGGGCATCGGCGAGGACGAGCTGCTGGGCCTGGTCGCGGCGGTGGAGCGGTCCTCCGAGCACCCGCTGGCGGCGGCGATCGTCCGCCGCGCCGAGGCGGCCGGGCTCGGCGAGCGCGAGGCGCGCGGCTTCCAGAACGTTCCGGGCCACGGCGCGCGGGCACACGTCGACGGCCGCACGGTCGCGGTCGGCAACCGGCGTCTGATGGAGGCCGATGGTGTCGAGCTCGGGGCGCTGGCGGCGCGCCGCGAGGAGCTGGCCGCCGGGGGCCGCACCGCGGTGCTGGCCGCGGTCGACGGTCGCGCGGTGGGCGTGATCGGGATCGCCGACGCACCCCGCGACAGCTCACGGGCGGCGGTCGCCGCGCTGCACGCCGCCTCCGTCGAGGTCGTGATGCTGACCGGCGACAACGAGGCGACGGCGAAGCGGATCGCCGCCGACCTGGGGATCGACGCGGTGATCGCCGAGGTGCTGCCCGGAGAGAAGGCGGCGAAGGTCGCCGCGCTGCAGGAGGAAGGCCGCAAGGTGGCGATGGTCGGCGACGGGGTCAACGACGCCCCCGCCCTCGCCCAGGCCGACCTCGGAATCGCGATCGGCGCCGGCACCGACGTCGCGATCGAGACCGCCGACGTCGTCCTGATGCGCTCCGACCCGCTCGACGTGCCGACCGCGCTCGCGATCGGGAACGCCACGCTGCGGAAAATGCACCAGAACCTCGGCTGGGCGGTCGGCTACAACTCGATCGCGCTGCCGATCGCGGCCGGCGTCTTCCAGCCCTGGCTCGGGCTCGAGCTGCGGCCGGAGATCGCGGCGCTCTCGATGTCGGGCTCCAGCTTCATCGTCGCCGTCAACGCCCTCCTGCTGAAGGGCGCGCGGCTCCCGGACTGAGGGCTCCGTATTCCCCCGCATCCGATCTGAGGCTTTCCCCGACGCCCCGTAGGAGGAACGGCCCTAATGTTTGCAGCGTTCCCAAGGCAGCGATGACCCGTCCCAAGGCAAGACACCATCACCGCAGGCCGGCCGAGGGAGCGCGGCGGCGCGCGCGACGCGCCTCTCTCCTGGCGACCCTTGCCGTCGCCGCGGTGGCGGCGGCGTCTGCGTCGGCTTCGACCGCCCAGGAGGAACAGCGGGGCTCGCAGATCCTGCGCGAGCTGGAAAGCGGCGAGCTCGATTGCGGCGCGGCGCGCGCCGACGACTTCGAGCTGGTCGGCGACTACGCGATGGGCCGCATGCTCGGCTCGACGAGCGGGCACGAAGCGATGGACGAGATGATGACCCGGATGATGGGCGCCGACGGCGAGCGCCAGGCGCACATCGCGATGGGGCGTCGCTACGCCGGCTGTGGCGGCGGCCAGCTGCCGGCGGGCTTCGGTCAGATGATGGGCGCGATCAACGGCATGGGGATGATGGGCGCCGGTGGCCAAGGCGGTCGCGCCTATGGCGAACCGGGCTCGATGATGTACGGCAACGGGCGCGAAAGCAACTACGACGGGGACCACTTCGACGGTCCGTCGGCAGCGGCGATGGTGGGAATGATGGCGGTGCTGATCGGCGCCGTGGCCGTCGCCGTGTTGTGGCTCGGCCGACGGCGGCACCGGGGTCCGCTCGACACGCTCGAGCAGCGCTTCGCTGCCGGGGAGCTGTCCGCTGAGGAGTACCAGGAAAGCAAGCGCCTTCTCGAAGGGAGCTGACGATGGGGACCTCGATGCTGCTGGTGGGCGACATGGGATGGGGAAACCACATGGGCAACTGGGGCGCCGGCTGGTGGATCCTGATGGCCTTCCTCATGGTGGTCTTCTGGGGCCTGGTGATCGTCGGCATCGTCTGGCTGGTGCGCTCGCTCACCCCCGGGCATGGCGGCCATCGGGCCACCCCGATCGACGTGCTGGAACGCCGCCTTGCGAGCGGCGAGATCTCTCCCGAGGAGTTCCGCGAGCGCCGCGCGACGCTCGTCGGCAAAGCAACGCCCGGAGACCGTCCTGGCCCATAGGCCCGCGAGCCCAACGCCGGCCCGCTTCTGTCCCGTCCTGCCCCCACCCGACGTTGGGCGAGCCCTGGCCCGGCCCCCGGTGGCATTGTCAAGGACGGGACCACCGGCCCCGTAGATGGAGGGACCGGCTGGGCTTGCGCCGATGGCCCAGACGCTAGGCGGGTCTGGGAGGCGGCGGTGGAGGGCGTGCACTGGGCGATGCCCTGAGCGCCGGCCGGTGAGCCGGCGGCGGGGTTGAAGCCCGACTCGGCCATCGCGCTCGCCGAGGCGTCCCGGCGCCGCCGGCACCGCTGACCCCGCCCTCAAGTGCGCCGAGAGCCACCGCTTGGCCAGCGGCAGAGCAGCGCGGCGGAAGACCGCTGGCCGGGCCGAATAGTCCGGCACAAGCAGCGTCGATTCTCACGATCCGGTGGCACAGCACGCATCCGCGCAGCTGTCATCCTCGGCGAACCCGCGCCCGTCGAGAGGTGAGCTCACGCAACACCCCTCGCCGCGCCAGGATTCGCCCCCCTCTCGGACGGCGACGGCGGCGATCGCGAGGCCGACCAACGGGTCCAGCCACCACGCGCCGACCAGGGCGTTCCCGAGCAGGCCGACCAGGAGCGCCCCGGCGAGGTAGGCGCAGAGCATGTTCTGGCGACCCTCCCCCTTGGTCGCCGCCGAGCCAAGCTCCTCGGCCAGCCGTTCCTTGGCGATTCCCAGCATTGGCATCAGGATCACCGAGCCGACCGCAAGCCCGATCCCGATCCAGCTCACCTCGGGATGCTCTCCGCCAACGAGTGCCTTCACCGACTCATACGCGACGTAGGGCGCCAGCAGGAAGAACTGGGCCGCGACCAGCCGCTGGGCGCGCTGCTCGGCGGCGTGGGAGAAGACGCGGTGGCCGGTGAAGCGCCAGATGATGATCACGCTGGCGATTCCCTCGATCGCGGAGTCCAGGCCGAAGCCGACCAGGGCGATTGAGGAGGCGAGGATGCCGGCGGTGATCGCCCCAGCGCCCTCGATCGTCATCCAGCCGAGCGAGAGCCAAGACAACAGGCGCACCCGGCCGGCGAGTTGCTCGTAGCGATCACGCGTGATCACGGCAGTCGGACGGGTGACAGGGACACGGGCGATCGGAAGCTCGACCCCGCTCACCTCACAACCTCGTTCCCCGCCACTGCGGCGACCAGCGCGGCGCCAGCCTCGGTCAGCTCATACCTCACCATCTTCCCCTCGCGACGGGAACAGGCGAGCCCGGCGCCCTTGAGCTGGCGGACGTGATGGGAGACGAGCCGCTCGTCGCGACCGACGATCCAGGCCAGGTCGCAAACGCAGGCGTCCCCGGCGGCGTCGAGCGCGACCGCGACGGAGAGCCGGGTCGGGTCGCCGAGCGTCTTGGCCGCGGCGGCCCGCGACGCCAGCTCCCCCAAGCCCGGCAGCGACCCACGCACCGCCTCGGCCTTGCGCAGGTCGAGGCAGAGCAGGTCGCAGGTCTCATCCGTTCCGGCCACGGAGCAGATCGTACTCACGTACGCATGGATGTGCGAATGATGGGGTCACCGCGCGGGGCCTTCGACCGGGACCAGCGAGCGGTAGCGACGCACCGCGACGCCCGCCCAGATCAGCTCGACCACGCCGAAGGGCCAAGCCCCGACCAAGAAGCCGTAGGCACTCGAGGCCACGCAGCCGCCGGCGAAACCGAGGACGTAGCGGCGGTCGCGACGCTCGAGCGCGTACATCACCATCATGAAGGTCACCGCGAGGGCGCCGAACAGGGTGAGCATGGGGCAATATTGACGGTGCGACTCGGATGAACCACAAGGTCGACGGCCCTGCGGACCACTGGCAGCGCGTCTACTCCGCGCGCGAGGTGGAGGAGATGAGCTGGACCGAGACGTGGCCGGAGGCCTCGATCTCGCTGATCGAGCGGGCCGAGATCCCAAAGGACTCGGCCATCGTCGACATCGGCGGTGGCGCGTCCCGTCTGGCCCATGAGCTGCTGAAGGCCGGCTACCGCGACATCTCGGTCGCCGATATCTCGCCTGCCGCGCTTGAGCGAGCCAAGGCCGAGCTCGGACCCGATGCGGAGCGCGTTGCCTGGATCGGCGCCGACGTCAGAACCCATGATTTCGCCCGCCGCTTCGACCTCTGGCACGACCGGGCGGTCCTTCACTTCATGGTCGATCGACGCGATCGCGACGCCTACCTCGCCACGCTTGAGCGATCGCTGGAACCCGATGGACGCGTGATCCTCGCCACCTTCGGTCCCGACGGTCCTGTCGAATGCAGCGGCCTGCCAGTTGAGCGCTACGACGCCGAGGCGCTTGCGCGTCTCCTGGGGCGCCGGTACGAGCTGACCGACTCCCGAATCGTGGAGCACCTCACTCCGAGTGGCAAGGCCCAACAGTTCACCTATGCCCTCCTGACGCGTAGCGCGGATCCGCGCGGCCGGCACAGCTGAGGCTGCTCCCCGTACCTCCTGCTGCGCGGGGCGGCTGATGAAGCGGCATCTGATCGGCAAGCTCGTCGCCGATCGGGAGCCGGGCCCTCAAGGACGCCGGCGGCATCCCCGCCTACGGCAACCAGCCGGAGAAGTGGGAGATGGGCGCCAACTTCGACTTCCCGAATCCGGAGTACCGGGTCTGAGAAGGTCGAACGCAGTTGTTCCCGCATACCGGGAACAACTGCGTTCGGTCACCAGACCGCGTCGTGCTCCTCCATCACTCCGAGGCCCTCGTCCAGCTCGATCCCGCCGAGCCGGCCGTCGAAGCTGCCGAAGCGGTGGCGGTAGCGGGAGCGAGGACCATGTTCTCGTCGCGGGCGTGCTCAAACTCGGGGGTGAACTTGAGCCGGCGCCCTCGGCAGTCGCGATCGCGGCGCGGCCGCAATCACAGGCGCCCGTCGAGGAGGCCGCGCCAACGGCACCGCGCCGGCCATTCGGGCGGACTTCTTGGCAGGTCAGGACCCGCTGGTCGGGGAAGGACTCAGCGGTTTGGCGGGATGCGAGGCTCGTGCTGAAGGCGATCGTGAATCCTCGGCGCCCGTACCGGGTCCAACCGACGATTCCCCCACCACCCAGCCGAGGAGCCCAGAGGAGCAACGTGATCGCGCTTGACAGCGGCAACTTCGAGCAGGAGGTAAGGGGGTCGACGGTGCTGGTCCGACTACTGGGCTCCGTGGTGCGCTCCAGGCCGGGTGGCGGCGCCGATCCTCGAGGAGATCGCCGAGGAGCGCGATGGCACCCTGAAGGTCGGCAAGGTGAACGTGGATGCCGAGCCGGGGCTCGCGGCGAGCGCCGGCATGCTCGGGATCCCCTACCTGGTGCTCTACTGCGACGGTGCGCCGGTCGCGGCGGCGACCGGTGCCTGCAGCAGGGCCGAGCTTGAAGCGACGCTCGGCCTCGATCAGATACAGGCCAAGTCGCCCGAGTCGCTGCCGGGGGGCGCGGCGCTCCCGCTGGGGCAGATCGAGGTCGCGACCGCCGATGGCGAACCGTGTCTCCTCGGCGAGCTGGTCTCGCGGCCGACGATCCTCGTCATCCCCCGCTACTACGGCTGCCTCCCCTGCCGCGACTACCTGACCCAGGTGTCCCGTCGGCTGGACGAGGTGCGGGCCACGGGCGGCGACGCGCTGGCGGTCTCGGTCGGAGCTCCCCACCAGGCGCGCTGGCTCGCCGAGGAGCGCGGCGTCGGCTTCCCCCTCCTCTGCGATCCCGAGCGTCGCGTCTATGACGCGCTCGAGCTGTCGCGACGCTGGTCGGTCGCCCTCAATCCGCGGGGCTGGCTGAACTACGCCACGGCGGTCGCCCGCGGCAACCGCCAGGGGAGGATCGTCGAGCCCAACCAGCTGCCGGGGCTGGCGCTGCTCGACGCCGGCGCAGCCGCCGTGTGGGTCCACCGCGGGCGGGCGCTCGGCGACTACCCCGCCGCTGGACGAGGTGCTCGAAGAACTGCGGGGGCTCGCCGCCGGAGACTAATCCCGCACCTCCACGCCGCCCCAGAAGGCGACGTGGTCGCGGATTTTGCGGATCCACGGGAGCGGATGGCGGTAGGTCCAGGCGGCGTGGCTGTTGCTCTCGCCGTCGACCTCCACGGTGTAGTAGCTGGCGAGCCCCTTCCACGGGCAGAGCGAGCGCATCGCGCTGGAGCGCAGGTAGCGCCGATCGACGCCCTCGGGCGGGAAGTAGTGGTTGCCCTCGATGTAGATCGTCTCATCGCTGTCGGCGAGAACGACGCCGTTCCAGACCGCCTTCATCCGCTGCCTCCTCGGCTCGGCTTTCCCTTTCTCTCGATCCGACCCAAATCTTGCCCCGACGGTTCAAGGCCATGGAGCAGCGCCGCGGCCGCGAATTGAGCCGCCTGAACCGTCTGCGGCGGTCGCGGGTCAAAGGGGCTGTGTCGGGTCGACGGGCCAGGAGAGAGCGCCTTCGCGACAGGAGTGAGGGCCGCGAGCGCGCCTCGCAGCAACGCTGCGGGCGGCGGCTGAAGGGCGGCGCCGCGCTGGTCGCCGCGATCGCCGCGGCGGGCGTGATCGCCTTCGCCGCGCTCAGCGTCCGCTCGGGCGGTGGCGACTCGGGCTCCGACGCCCCCCTGAGCAAGGCCGAGCTGCGCTCCCTGCCAAAGCGCGTCGCCGTCAACGAAGCCCAGGCAAACCCGGTCATCGACGGCTCGATCGAGGCGAGGCTGGAAGAGCTTCGCGGCATTCCGGTCGTGGTCAGCCAGTGGGTTCCTGGTGCCCCAACTGCCGCGAGGAGTTTCCCTTCTTTCAGCAGCTAGCGAGGCGGCTGCGCGGCAAGGTCGCCTTCGTCGGGCTCGACTCCCAGGACGAACGCTCGAGCGCCGAAGAATTCCTACAACGCTACCCGGTCACCTACCCGAGCATCTTCGACCAGAGCGCCTCCCAGGCGGCCTCGATCGGCGGCGGCCAAGGCTGGCCGACGACGATCTACTTCGATCGCCGTGGTCATCAGACCTCCGTGCGGGCGGGAGGCTACGTGACGGCGGCGCAGCTGCGCGAAGACATCGAGCGCTACGCGCTGGGCGGATGGGCGCCGACCCGGCCGGCGGGGTCGGGCTGGCAGCGGCGCTCGCCGTCGGCCTGATCTCCTTTCTCTCGCCCTGCGTCCTGCCGCTCGTCCCCGGCTACCTGGCGGCGGTCGTCGGCGTCTCCGCCGCCGAGCTGGAGGAGGCGCCCGCGCGCCGCGTCCTCGCTCCGAGTCTGCTGTTCATCGCCAGCTTCTCGACGATCTTCATCCTGCTCGGCTTGAGCGCCTCGGGCATCGGCCACGCGCTCAGCGACCATCGCCATCTGCTGGAGAAGGCAGCCGCGGTGGCGATCATCGCGACGGGCCTGCTCTTCATCGGCTCGCGCTACTCCATGGCTCTGAGCCGAGAGTGGCGCTTGGAGGGGCTGATCGCTCGCGCTGGCAGCGGCGGGCCGCTGCTCGCCGGCGCCGCCTTCGCGATTGCCTGGACGCCCTGCGTGGGACCGACCCTGGGGGCGATTCTCAGCGCCGCCGCGCTCAGCGGCTCCGCCGGGCACGGGGCCTTCCTCCTCGCCGTCTACTCGGCCGGGCTCGGCATCCCGTTTCTAGCCACCGCCCTGGCCTTCGCCCGGATGGGGCGCGCCTTCGCCGTCGTCAAGCGCAACTACGGGACGCTGATGATCGCCGGCGGGGCGACGCTGGTGGCGATGGGGGTGCTGATCTGGACCGGAGAGCTGTTTCGGCTAAACGTCTGGGCCCAGCAGCTGCTTGAAGGGGCCGGGGTCGACTTCTTCAACGAGATCTGAAGCTGTCAGGCCTCTTTGCGCAGGCGCTCCATCACCGAGTCGACCAGGTCGCTCGGCGGTTCGGCCGTAGACGAAAGCCCGCGCAGGCCCTCGAGCGTCTTACGCAGCGTCTCCAGCATCCGGTTGCACTCCGGGCACAGTTCCGCGTGGTGCTCGAGACGAGCGCTGTCGCCGTCGCCAAGTTCGTGGTCGAGGTAGGCGGAGAAGCGCCCACGGGCCCAGAGGTGGTCGCGCATAAAGCGGTAGCGCTCTGTCAGCCTGGCGATCATCGCTCCTCCCCAAGGTAGCTGTCGACGGCCTTGCGGACATGGAGGCGGGCGCGGTGCAGGCGGCTCTTCAAGGCAGCCTCGCCGAGCCCCATCGCCTCCGCCGCCTCGGCGGTGCTGAGGCCCTCGACGTCGCGGAGGATCAGCGGCGCGCGGTAGTCCGCGCCAAGCGAGTCGATCGCCTCTTCCAGGACCCCCTGCAGCTCGCGCTGGGTCGCGGTCGGCTCCGGCGCCTGGCTGAGGTCCGCCGGCTCGCTCGCCGGCTGCTCCTCGAGCCTGCCGGCCTTGAAGGTGGTCGCGTTGCGGGCCGAGCGGCGCTTGGCCTCGTTGACGGCGATCCGGTAAAGCCAGGTGAAAAAGCGCGAGTTGCCCTCGAAGGAACCGATCCCCCGCCAGGCGCGCAGGAATGCCTCCTGGGTCACCTCCTCGGCTTCATGGCGGTCGCCAAGCAGGCGGACGACCACGGCGTAGAGGCGGTCGGCGTGGCTGCGCACGAACTCCTCGAAGGCGCGCTCCTCCCCCGCCTTCGCCCGGGTGAGGAGCCGCTGCTCGTCCTCAGGAGGCATCGGCCGCATCGGGGCAAATATCGCAGGCCTCCGCCGCCGGGAGCCCAACAGGTGCTCGGCGGGTGCAGTGCTCCAGGTGAGGGCTTGCACGTCGGGTATGACCCGTGATCGGCCGATTCGGTTCATCCGTTCGGCGAGATCAACGACCGATCGACTGCTGGTACAGGGTGAAGCCGATGCCCGAGCAGACGGCGGCGATGATCCAGAAGCGGAGCATGATCTTCGTCTCCGACCAGGCCATCATCTCGAAGTGGTGGTGCAGCGGCGCCATCAGCAGGACGCGGCGGCGGAAGGCTTTGAAGGCGAAGACCTGGAGCAGGACCGAGAGCGCCTCGATCACGAAGATGCCGCCGATGATGATCAGCAGCACCTCGGTCTGGGTCATCACCGCGAGCCCCCCGATCGCCCCTCCGAGGCCGAGCGAGCCGGTGTCCCCCATGAAGATCGAGGCCGGGAAGGCGTTGTACCAGAGGAACCCGATACAGGCGCCGACCAGACAGGCGGCGAGCAGCGCCAGATCCTGCTCGCCGGCGAGGAAGGCGATCGCGGTGTAGGCGAGCAGGACGATGCCGCAGGAGCCGGCGGCGAGGCCGTCGAGGCCGTCGGTCAGGTTGACCCCGTTGGAGGTGCCGGCGATGACGAGGAAGACGAGCACGAAGTAGGCCACCGGGCCGAGGTAGATGCTGGCGTCGCCGATGCGGAAGTGGAGCACCGGTTCGAGCCCGACCTCGTGCCGCGCCACCCACCACAGCCCGAGCGCCAGCAGCAGCTGGCCGAGCAGCTTCCAGCGGCCGGAGAGCCCGAGCGAGCGGCGTTTGACGATCTTGATGTAGTCGTCGGCGAAGCCCAGCGCGGCGCAGCCGATGGCGACGCCGAAGACGGCGAGGCTCTGCGCGTCGCGGTCAGAGAGGACCAGGTAGGGCACGCAGATCGAGGCGAAGATGATCAGGCCGCCCATCGTCGGCGTCCCCGCCTTGGTGTGGTGGCCCTGCGGCCCCTCCTCGCGGATGTTCTGGCCGAACTCGCGCACCCGCAGGTATTCGATGAATTTGGGGCCGAGGAAGATGCAGATCAGCATCGCCGCCATCGCCGCTATGAGGATGACCCCCATCAGACGAGCTTCGGCAGGGGTCTACCCGCCGCGGCCCGGCGCCGCGGCCCAGTCGAAGCGGCCGTAGCGCACCGTCAGCCGGCCGGCCGCGGCCCGCTGCTCGGCGAGCTCGGGCAGATGGCGGGCGGCGAAGTCGAGCTGCGCCTCGCGGTCGCCGTAATCGGCGCGGTAAAGGCGCATCAGCCGCGGCAGCCACACCTGCCGGCGCGCGGCGTCGACCCGCGACTCGGCCTGCAGGTAGGCGCGGGTCGCGAGCTCCAGCTGGGAGTCCAGCTCGGCGGCCGTGTAGACACGGACCGGCGGACAGGAGCGGGCGCCGCAGTTGAGCGCAAAATGCACCCGCGGGTCGCGCCGAGAGGGCGCGGCCCGAAGCCGCGGGTCCGAGCGCCGCAGCACCGCGCGCGGGTGATAGGGCGGGCGGCGGTTGGCGCGCAACAGCCCGTGCTCGATCGCGTTCAGGCTGTAGGGGGCGCCGCCGACCTCGTAGGCCACCCGCGAGAAGAGCCGCAGCTGGCGCAGGATGCTGCCGCGCACCGGGCTCAGGCAGAGCTGGTGCAGCAGCAGCGCGTTGTAGAGGTCGAGCCAGAAGGCGATGCGAGCCTGATCGCCGACGATCGCCGCCGGGTCCAGGCCGCGGAGCTGCCGGGTGAGGGAATCGAGCGGCGCGCAGTCCTCGGGCGAGGTCAGCCCTCGCGCTTCGTCGAGGATCCGCGCCGCAAGTCCCCCGGGATCGGTGACCCGTTCGGCGCTGGCGGGACCGGCCGCGTTGAGGACGAGCATCGCGGGCATCAGGCGCGCGCGAGGGCGAAGGTCATGTAGCCGAGCGTCCCGGCGACGATCGCCTCGCGCGCCGAGCGCACCGCCTCGATCCCCTTCTCGACGCCAAGCGGCGCGGCGACCAGCTCGCCGGCGCCCAGCAGCCGGGCACCGCGCAGACGCTCTTCGATCCGCCGGGCGAACCGATCGGTCTCCGCCTGGCGCGATTCGACCGCCTCGACCCGCAGACCGGCGTAGGCGAGCAGCTCTTCGTAGCCGGAGCGCGAGAGCGCCTCGCCGACGCAGGCGACCGTCGCGGCGGCGCCGCGCAGCGGCGCCGGCAGGCTCGCCTCGACGATGACGTCCGAGAGCGCCAGACGTCCCCCGGGGCGGAGGACGCGGCGGATCTCGGCGACCGCCCGCGGCTTGTCGGGGAAGGTGCAGAGCGAGCACTCACACAGCACCGCGTCGAAGCTGGCATCGGCGAGCGGCAGCTCCTCCGCGTCCCCGTAGACGAAGCCGACGCGGCCGGCGAGGCCGGCCTCGCTCGCCGCCTCGCAGGCCTCGCGCACCGCCGCCTCGCCGTAGTCGACCCCGACCACCCAGGCGCCGAACTCCCGCGCCGCCAGGAGCGCCGAGGTGCCGGCGCCCGAGGCGACGTCGAGCAGGCGCTGGCCGGGCCGCAGGTCGATCATCCCCAACGCCCGCCGCGTCGTCTCCTCGCCGCCGGGGTGCAGCTCGCCGCCGAGCAGCCAGCGCACCGCCGGGTGGGAGTAGGCGGCGGCACAGCAGCCCTTCAGCTTCTCGGCCGACGGCGGCGAGGGCGCGAGCAGCGCTGCGAGCGGGTCGGTGGCGCTCACGCGGCCGGCGCCTCCTCAGCTGCCGCCGACATCTCGGCGCGCACCTGCTCGCGGTAGCCGACCGAGTTGTAGGCGCAGAAGGGGATCAGGCGGCCGTCAGGGGCGATCTCCGAGACGCAGCACTTGCGCAGCTTGCCCAGGTCGAGCGTGTAGGGGTCTTGGAAGTCCTGGACCACGATCATGAAGCCTCGGGCCGCCACCTCGCGCAGCTCTTCGGGCAGGGCAGTGGCGCAGGCGACGCACTCCAGCCGCTCGGCGGTGGGAGCGCTGCCGCCGGCCGCCTTCGCCGACCACAGGCCCTCCAGCGCCGCGCGGACCTCGGGGTCGGGAACGGCGCGGTTGGTCACGTAGTCGAGGTAGCCCTCGACATCGACCAAGCGCGGCAGCGGGATCAGGTCCTCCTCGTCATAGAGCGCGAAGGTCGCCGAGCGGCAGGTCGGCGAGCAGCAGGGCACGGGGACGAAGTCCTCGGGCCGAAACCACTCGGGAAGCTGGGTGGCAACCAGCTCGATCACGTCGGAGTTGGTCAGCTTGTCGAGCGGGTCGGCCTCGACCCGAAAGCGGCCCGAGTGGGTTACCGGCTGGAAGAAGACGCCGCTCACCGCGGGATGGGCGACACCGAAGCGGACGATCTCGCCGACCTCGTGCTCGTTGATCCCACGCTCGACCGCCGCCGCGAGGGAGACCCCCAGCCCCGCCTCGGCGCAGCGATCGAGCGCTCGCAGCTTCTCTTTGGCAAGCGAGCGGCCGCGAATCGCGCGATGCGTGGACTCCTGGAGGCCGTCGAACTGCAGGTAGACGTGAACGCCGAGCTCGGCCAGTGCGGGGGCGAACCGACGGTCGCGGGCGAGGCGGATGCCGTTGGTGTTCAGCATCACCAGGGGGATGCCGCGATCGCGTGCCGCGGCCAGCATGTCGAGGATCTCTGGGTGGATCGAGGGCTCCCCGCCGGAGAGCTGCACCGCCTCGGGCTCGCCCTCGGCGCGGATGAACGCATCGAGCATCGATTCGACCCGGGCGAGGCTGAGCGAGAAGCCGTGCTCCTGGTGGCCCGTGCCTGAGTCGGCAAAGCAGATCGGGCAGTCGAGGTTGCAGGCGGTGTTGACCTCGATCACCCCGATGCAGGTGTGCTGGGCGTGCTCGGGGCAGATCCCGCAGTCGTGGGGGCAGCCGCGGATCGCCTCGGTCTGGCGCTCCAGCGGCTCCTCGCCTGGTTTGTCGAAGCGCTGGATCTCCGCCCAGCGCTCGGCGTCGCCGTAGACGACCGCCTCGAAGGCGCCGTGCTCGGGGCAGGTTCGCGTGAGCACCACCTTGCCCTCGCGCTCCACCAGCTCGGCATCGAGCAGCGCCTTGCAGCGGGGGCAGATCGACTGCGTGGTGGCGAGGCGGCGCTCCCGTGCGGCTTCAGGGCTCAAACTTGCTCTCCTCTCGATGCGCGGCGCGTAGGTGCTTGAGAGGTCCGACCCGCCGGCGACCGGAACGATTCAACCACGGCTCGGAGCTCGGCGGACGGGGAGGAGTCGGGCCAGCACGATCAACGACGGATACCCTCGGCAGGTAGCGCGCGCCTTCAAGATCTCGAAGCCTGCGGCTTCGAGATCCGCTCGGGGGTCGAGAGGTCGCAGGCCGGCGACTACGCCGGGCGCGCGGGACGAGGCGGCCGCGAGGAGCCGCGCCAGCGGCAGTCGGCGTGGCGGTGCGATGGTAATCACGACAATTCGGCCGCCGGGGCGGATCACGCGTCGAGCCTCACCCAAGATACGAGCACGCTCGCCTGCGTCGAGCAGATGCAGGAGGTAGGCGGCACAGACGACGTCGAAGCTGCGCGGCGGAAAAGGCAGGTGTGCGGCGTCGGCCTGGAACAGGTGCCAGCCCTCTGGTAGCGGCGGTGCGCGCTCGAGCATCGCTGCAGAGGGGTCGATGCCGACCGCCTCCTTCGGCAGCACAGAGCCGCGCACGAGGCGCCGCAGCAGCGCCCCGGTGCCGGTGCCGAGGTCAAGCAGACGCTCGCCGGCGCTGAGCTCGGTAAGCTCGATCGCGGCGTCGAGGGCCGCCCGCTCCAGCCCGAGCTGCAGGTCGTAGAAACGGGCCGCTCGGTCCCAGGCCGACAACCTACGGCTCCCGCTCGGGCCGGACCGGCCTGGCGGCGAGGAGCCCGAGGTTGGCGACGACGAAGGGCACGCAAAAGTTGAGCGCGGTCTTGATCCAGGTCGCGGTGGTCGCCTGTCCGCCGAGGATTACGTCGGACTGGTTGATCGCGGTGAGGATCGTGCCCACTGCCAGGGCGATCCGCACCGTGCGGCGCAGGTGCTCGCGCCGCGAGCAGAACCGCACCGCCTCCCTCACCGCCGGCATCCGCCCATCTTGACGGTCTCGACCCCGCGTCCCATGCACGCGACCTCAGTCGCTCAGGTCGAGCGCCTCGATCGCCTTCAGGTAGCCCTCCGTGTAGGTGGGAAACTGGGCGACGGTGTCGCGCAGCACCGCGAGCGGGGCGGCGGTCTTGATCGCCAGCGCCGCGTAGTGGATCCACTCGCCGGCGAGCGGCCCAACCGCCCAGGCGCCGACCAGCGTGTCGCGGTGGCGGTCGGCGAGCAGCCCGAGCTGGCCGCGCGGATCGCGCTCATAGGTCCACGGACGGGCAATTGACTCGGCGAGGTCGAGGCGGGAGGCGACGACCTCGATGCCCTGCTCATGCGCGGCTGCCTCGGTTAGGCCGACGGCGGCGACCTCGGGCTCGCAGAAGACGACGCGGGGGATCGCAGCGTAGTCGGCACGGGCCGGCTGCCCGAGGATGTCGGCGACAGCGACGCGAGCCTGGTACATCCCCACATGGGTGAACGGCATGACACCGGTCACGTCTCCGATCGCCCAAACGCCTTTAGCCGCCCGGCAGCGCTCATCGACCTCGATGCCCCGCTTTCCCGGCTCGATCCCGACGGTCTCCAGCCCCAACCCTTCGAGGCGCGGCTCGCGGCCGGTCGCGACGAGCAGCTCCTGGGCGCTGATGCTCTCGGCGCCGCGCAGCGCGACCGTGCGGGCGGCGCCGGGGTCCTGACGGCTCACCCGTTCGACCGCGGCGTCGAGACGCACATCCACCCCGTCAACGCGTAGCTGAGCTGCGATCAGCTCGCCCACGGCCGGGCCCTCGCGCGCCAGCAACCGCTCGCCCGCCTCCAGCAGCGTTACCCGCGCCCCCATCCGGGCGAGGAACTGCCCGAGCTCGATTCCGACCGGGCCGCCGCCGAGAACCACGATGCTCTCGGGCAGCTCCTGCAGCGTCGTCGCCTCCCGGTTCGTCCAGTAGCCCGCGGCCTCGAGCCCCTCGATCGGCGGCACCCGAGGGCCGCTGCCAGTCGCGATCACGATCCGCTCGGCCTCGATCAGCTCACCGCCGACCTCGACTCGCCCGGGCCCGGCGAGCCGACCCACGCCCTTGAAGACGTCGACGCCCTGCTCGCGGTAGCCGGTTACCTGCGCGGTGTCGTCGAGCGCGCGGATCATGAAATCGCGGTAGGCGGAGATCTCCGGCCAGCTCTGCGCAGGCGCGCTCGTCCCCGCGGTGCGTTCGGCCTCAGCGCGCACCTCGACCGTTCGGAGCAGCGTCTTCGACGGAATGCACGCCCAGTATGCGCACTCGCCGCCGATGAGCTCGCGCTCGACGAGGGCCGTTCTCATTCCGGCGGTGCGCAGGCGCGAGACCGCGACCTCGCCGGCTGGGCCGGCTCCAATGACTACGGCGTCGTATCGCTCAGACATATGCCAGCCTTCTCCTTTCGCTTGCCCCAAACGGCACCTGTCCTTTGACCCGCTACCCGCGCAGATGATTCACCCAACGAGTGCGACGATCGCGGAATGATGCAGCAAGACGCCGAGCTCGTCCGCTGCGGCTACGAGGCGACGCTGCGCGGCGATCTCGAGACGGTCGCCGATCTTCTCGCTGCGGACGTCAGGTTGCACGGCGGCGATCCCTCGGCATCGGGGGCGTGCAACGGGCGCGGGACGGCGCTCGAGTTCATCGGCAGGGCCGTCGGGAGCCGAGCGATCAGCGAGCTTGTCGACGTGATCGAAGCCGGGCCGAAGGTCGGGGGCATCCCGCGGCGGGTTTCGCCCACGTCGCGAGAGGAAGTCTCCTCGGTCGCAAACCTGACCACCTCCAGCGATGGTCAGGTCGTCGAGATGGTCCCCTGCCCGGACCCTGCCGAGACGGTCACGGCGGCATCGGATGGGCGCCCGCTCTCAGCTTCGCCGCCTAATTAGGACTCCCGGAAGCGGTGCATGCCTCGACGCCGGTGCGGTACCCGGTTTGACCCTGCTTTTCGGCCCCGAACACGCCAGGCACATCCTCCTCGAACCGGCGCTCGGTGGTTCAGGCAATTTTCGCCGAAAGTGCCCGAATGGCCGACACATCCTCGCATATCCCCGCGCATCGCGGATTCCGAGACCCTGTCGAGGGTATGTGAAGCACCTGCAATTACGCGTCTTTTCGCACCGATCAGGGTTTCCCGAGCATGCTTCACACGCGAGAGGTCGCTGGTTCGAAACCAGCCGCGCCCATAGCCAGGAAGCCGCATGAGAGCTGGGATTGCGGCCCTCACCTCGAATCCGCCAGGACTGGTTTGAACCTTAACATTGGCTCGTGGGGTCAAACGTTCCGTGGCGCCGGACCCCTAACGCTGCCCCGCGATCTCATCCGGGGTCGAGGAGCGGCAACTCCTTGCCTCGGCGGCAACGCCCGGCGAAGCGGTAGCAGCGGAGGCGCAGTTCCGGCGGCAAGTGCTCGACGATCATGAGCACCGGTTCGGTGACCGCGTAGCGGGAGCTGCCGGCGATCCGCCGCAGGGATCGACGATCGGTGCGACTCGGCGGTGCGCCGATGGCCGGATGAACGTGCCACTCGCCCACGTAGTCCTCCTCTCCCTCGCTCCGCGCGTGGGCGGCGTCTAGGTAGTCCTGCAGGAAGGCGGTGTCGCGCAGGAAGGAGAAGCGCCGGTGTCGTGCCCGCGGACCAGGCGGACTTGCCCGCGTCAGCAACAGGGTGTCGGCGTCGGCGCGACGGCCGAGGAGTATGCCGCCGGTCTCCACCTCGGGCTTCGTGCGAGTGTGGCCGGCCAGGGAAGCCCGCACCGCCGGCTCGATCACGATGCGTTCAAGCACCGCAGACGGGACATCCTGGGCGCGGCCCGAAGGTCGCCTTGTGGAGGGACAATGGTTCAGCGAGGCGCGAGTCGGCGCCGGGGATCGGCCGCTCAACCCAGAGCCAGTGGTTGGCGCCCGGGTCGCGCCCCTCCAGGAGATCGAGGGCCCGCGCCGCGGCGAAGCCGGCCGCTTGAGCGAAGGCGAGCCCGGCGCCGGGCAGGGCGCTGGTCGCGCAGCCCTCTTCCTGCACTTCGCCGAGCTCCCCGTCGGGGACCTCGATCCACTCCTCCGCGCCCTCGTCCTTGTAGGCGCGCAGGCAGCCGAGGCAGGCGTCGAGCCCGGGCCTGACGACGAAGACGCGGAAGGCGTCGCCACCGTGAAGGGTCCGGACGCAGAGGAAGGCCGGGGGCTCCTCCGCTTCGCAGATCACTTCGAAGAGGAGCTCTTCGGCCGGTTCCTCGCCGATCGCGGCGATCACCAGGTCGGCCCCGCGGATCGCGGTAGCGATCACACCAGGGTCGTCCAGGTTGGCCTCCTGCGCGCCGGTCCGGATCTCGGGGTTGATGCGCTCGACAGCGGTCTCCATGGCAAGTGCCTTGCCCTGGCCGACGGCGGTCAGATCGAGGAAGTGGCGGACGACGTTGCCGGGGCGCAGGCGATCGGGATCGCAGAGGACGAGGGAGCCGACGCCTTCGCGGGTCAGCGCCGGCGCCAGGTGGGACCCGATCGCCCCGAGGCCGAAGCAGGCGACGGACTTCTCCCGCAGGCGCGCGAGCGGCCGGACGGCCTCGATCCGCCGCTGCATCCGCTCGCGCGAGACCACGTGGATCTCGGGGGCACGGACCGTGCGGCCCTTCAGGATGGTCTGGGGGCTGTCCTTCTCGCAGACGGCGACGTCAACGATCAGGAGGCGTTCCTCTTGGAAGACCTGATCGGGGAAGACGAGGCCGACCGAGTTGCGGCGGTTCTTCGGGTCGTGACCGAAGCCGGCCATATGGCCGGACTCGGCGAGGATCTGTTCGAGCGGTCGGCTTGTGTTGATGGGCTTCGGCTCTGTGTCCAGGCGATACCACTTAACTGGCCGGCGCTCGCCGCGAAGCTTTCGGTCGGCGAGGGCGTCGAGGAGACCGCCGCCGACCCGCCGACCGTCGACTGACTCGAGGACGCTGATGGGGTGGCCGAGCAGCGGCACCAGGAAGAAGGCGCCACCGGCGCGCTCCTCGGCGAAGCCAAGCATCGCTTCGGCGGAGAGGAGGACGGCTTCGCCGGAGGGCGGGAAGTAGGCGGGCAGCTCGTAATGGGCCAACTCGCGCGGAAAGTCTCCGGCGAGGTGGTGGCCAAGCCAGCGCCTGGTCGCCTCATAGAGCTCCCCCGGCCCGGTTTGCAGGTCCCAGAGCCGTGGCGGAAAGAGGCAGGGCGCCCCGTCACGACCGGGCGCTTGGTGGCGACTGCCCTCGATCCGGGGCTCGATGAAACGGACCCTCGGCTGGACGTGGGGAAAGCCGGCCGGGTAGTCGAAGCTGAGGAGGAAGTCGCGGAGCTCAAGGCCCTGATGGGCCTTCCGCCGCACGGTGATCGTCCCGCGGAAGCCGACCCGGCCGCGCTCGTCCTTGGTCTCCTCGAATCCTTTGCGCGCCCAGAAGCGCTGCTCTTCGGCGTAGATAGCCGGGAAGCGATGACGCCAGTCGCTCACGCCGCCGGCTGGTTGTCCAGGCGGGTGCGGCTGCGGCGATCGCGGTGCCGCTTCACCTGGGCGGCGACCAGGGCCGCGCCTCCGATGACGGCGGCGCCCGCCAGCGCCTCCTTCGCCACCCCGCCACGGTCATCGTCGTCGCCCTCACCCTCGTCCCAGGCGTAGTCCTCGGCGTAGTTGCCCGGGTCGAGGGCGACGACGTAATCGCCACCGGAGTCAACTTCGATCAGAACAGTCCCCGACTGCGCGGTCTCGTGGACGTTCTCGGTGCCGCACTCCTCGCGATAGGCGCCCATCATGTCGGCGTGCGGGTGGCCGTGGTCGTTGCCCTCGCCGACCGAGACGACGACCAGGTCGGGAGCGATCGCCTCGAGGCCCTCGAGCCAAGGCTCGGTGTCCTCGTCACCTGGCTTGTAGAAGGTGCGCGAGCCGTGGTGAGAGCCCGAGAGGATGTCAGCGGAGAGCACCTCGGTGCCGGTCTCTTCGTCGTCATCGTCGGTGTAATAGCCGACGATCCGCTGCCAGCAGGCGAGGTCGGAGTCGCCAGTCAGCATCACTGAGGTGCCGCCCTGGTAGGTGATCCGCAGGACGAGGCAGTTCTCGTGGACCTTCGCCTTCGCTTCCTCTTCGCTCAGGGTCTCGTCGATCTCGATGTAGCCGGGCGGCGAGAAGCAGCGCAGGCTGAGGTCCTCGCCAAGGTCGTAGTCGGCGTCTGACTCCTCCAGCGGGGTGCGACTGCCCTGCGGGCGCTTGATCTTGTCGTCGGGGTGGTCGTCGACCACGCGCTGGTAGTCGCCGAAGTGCTTGGCGATCTTCTTGCGTTCCTCGTGCTGGGGCAGCCAGAGCCACTCCACTTCGTAGCGGTCGTAGAGATCGCCGATGCCGCAGATGTGATCGTCGTGGGCGTGGGTGATCACCAGATACTTCAGCCGCAGGCGCCCATCCTCGCCCTTGGGCAGGCGATCGTCGAGCAGCTTGAAGAGGTCGATGCCGTCGCCCTGGCGACGGCATACATCGACGAGCATGTACTCGTCATCGGGCAGGCGAATGAGGGTGCTGTCGCCCTGCCCGACGTCGATGAAAATAGTTTCGAAATCAGCCATCGGAGGCCTCCTTGACTCGGGTGGCCGGGCTCGCCAACCGCTGTCTGGCTTCGGTGCTGCGACGATCGAGCGACTCGCAGGTCTCGAGCAGGCGCTCGGCGTAGCGCTCCGCGGCGGACTGCACCCAAGTCGGGCGCACGACCACCGTCCAGCCGACGATCGCGCCGGCGGCGATGGCGGCGGCGGGCAGGAAGTGGCTCGGCGCAGCTTCGAGAACCGCCAGGGCGACGGCGGCGATGCTGGTTGCCGCAGCGACGGCGAGCGCCACGGGCTTCAGCCCGAGCGCGTTCCGTCTGAAGCCGTACTCGGCGTTCTCCTCCGCGACGAGCAGGAAATCGGTGTGGCTGCGGGTGAGGTCGCGCAGGGCGGCGACCGCGGTCTCATAGCGCCGGTCGGCGCCCTCAGGATCGGCCTCCTCCGCGGGCCGGGTCGGCAGGGCTTCGCCGAGGATCGACTCGAGCAGGCCGTGACGACGGCGCTGAGTGTGTTCGGAGACGGCCCCCGACCAGCGCAGCATCACGGTGGTCGGGGGACCGCCCCACCGAGCCCAGAGGCTCGGCTCAATCGAACGCCCGCGACCGCGGACGAGGCCACAGAGGAAGACCAGGAGCGCGGCGAGAAGGAAGCCGACGACCCCGCCGACCCGTTCGAGCGCCAGCACCGAGCTGCCCGCGAGAACGATCGGCGGCCCGGCCGCGAGCGCCGCAGGCGCCAACCGGGCGCGCCGTGAGTAGGCGTCGACCATCATCCGGTTCCCCTTATTGCGGCCACCGACGGATCTACGGGCCTACGGCTCGGCGACCACGGCAGTACCTCGCGTATCGCGGCTTCATCGAAGGGCTGGGGATGCCTCTCTGACATCTTCCCGGCGAGACTAGAGAGCGCCTCGGACAACGCCGCGAAGGACGTCCTTTCCGGCGCCCATGCGGCTATCGCGACCGGTGCCGTGACTAGGTTTGAGGAAGGCCCAACCCCCTGAGGAGGAAGCATGGAGTTTCGAGTTCGCCTTGATGAGATCGTCCCCACGAAGAAGGCGGCCCGGGAGCTGCCGCAGGAACTCGGCCGGCTCGAGCGCGGCGAGGTGGACCAGCTCGTCCTCACCACCCGGAACGCCCCGAGGGCCGTCGTACTGACGGTCGAGCGCTTCGATCAGCTCATGCGCGGCGAGCGCGAGCGCAAGGACGAAGAGCGACTGGCGGCCTGAGGGCTCGTCGAGGCCACCGTGAGCCTGGAGCGCCTTCGACCGAGGCACCTACCCAGGCATCTTCGACCAGAGGATCAGCGGTAACGATGCTCAACGCGAGCTGATCAGCTCCAAGTACGGCAGCGGCGCGTAGACAAGCGCGGTACGGGCGAGGACCAATCGCCGCGTGCGAAGACGAGCACAACCGGCGGAAAACCCACTCCCGCCCTACCGATCGGCAAACATGGCCTGCTGCGCAAATTTCACAAGCGTGGGGTCGCCGGCTCTGAACCAGCCGCGCCCATGTCGGGCGAGCCGCATGAGAGCTTGCGATCCGCCGTCCGGGACGCGCCGGGAGATTCCCGCTGATGGCACCGATAGGCCCCGTGGGGTCATTGGCGGGGATCGAGCGTTCCCGGAGCGGGCGTCCTCGCACTAAGGTCGCCCGCATGATGAAACCGGCGTGGAAGCGATACGAGGAGCACATTCTCGAGCGAGTCACGGAGTGGGCCGGGGAGAACGCGACGATCGAGTTCGACGTCAAGCTCCCCGGCAAATTGTCGAAAAGGACCAGGCAGATCGACATCCTCGTCACCGGCGTGTTCGCAGACGGCCTCCAAGCCGGGCTCACGGCCGCGATCGACTGCAAGTGCTACGGGAAGAACATCAACGTCGGCCACGTCGACAAGTTCGTCGGCCTGATCGAGGACGTGCAAACTGACTTCGGCATCTTGATCACCAACAAGGGCTGGTCGCAGGCTGCCGAGGAGCGCCTGCCAAGGGGACTGCGGCTGCGGCTCGTCGAGGATGAACCCGTGATGGCCATGGCCCTAATCGACCTCCTGCCCGAGCCGACCTACCACATCGAATGGGGCGAGGACCACTACACCGGCGAGTTCTGGGACAACGAGCCCTTCGGCGGGACCGGCGCGTGCATCTCCTACAACTACGTCGAGCGAGAGTCACGCCGACCGATCGACCATCCCGACCAGCTCGAGTGGCTCGACGAGCCGCTCGCCTCCAACACGATCGATGAGCTCAACTGGTCCGACGACGCGGAGCGTGAAGCCGCCGCCCGAATCGTGCTCGACCACTACCTCGGGCAAGCGGCGAGCGAGGAGGAGCTCGAGGTCTTTGTTCTGGAGGTCGCCTCGAAGTGGGAGGACGGCCAGGAGTGGAGCGTCGAGGTTGGCGAGATCGAACGGCAAACGGGGCTTTGGCCAAACATCAAGGCCGGCTGAGAGAGCGCCCGAGATGGGACGCTGTCTCATCCGCGGCGCATTCCCGGCGGCTTCCGAGGCTCATCGGCGAAGCGCATGAACCGCCAGACGAGCGTGCGATCGACCCGTTTTCGTTTGCTCGCCCTCGCGTAGACCTCCACGGTCATCCGCGAGTCTTCGTGGCCGATCTGGTCCATTACCCAAGGAAGCTCGCGCTTCGCCCAGAAGCAGAGGCAGGCGAAGGTCCGGCGCAGCGTATGCGGGGTGACCGCAGGCACCAGCATCTTCCCTTGCCCGGCCCGGCGCTCGTTGGTGCGCCGGACGATCTCCCTCAACATCCGCCTCACGTTCCCCGGGTTCAGACGAGTGCCCTTTGAAGTGACCCACATCGGATCGCCCGGCCCACATGGACGGCCGTCAAGCTTCTTCTGAGCGGCGTGGCCGCAGATCTCCTTCACAGCGAAGGCACTGATTTCGACCATGCGCACGCCGGCCGGGGTCTTCGAGTCGGGGATCCGCCAGAGACCAGCGCCGAGGTCGAAGTCACCGACGTCCGCGTCGATCGCTTCGCTGATCCGCGGACCGCAGAGGCAGAGCGCGGCGATCAGCGAACGGCGTCCGAAGCACTGCCCTGGCCGCTTGCGGGCACGCAGCTCCTCCTCCCAGGCGCCAGCGGAGTCGAGTAGGTCGGCGACCATGTCGGGCTCAAGGAAGGCACCCCGGTACTTCGGGACGCGCATTTTCCGTCGGCGCCCGCGTGCCGCGTTGTAGCGGACGATCTTGTGGTCCTTGGCGAGGTCGAGAGCCTGGGCAAGAAGGGCGAGCGGCTTGTTGACGGAGCTCGGCGCCAGCGTCTGGCCGTCCTTGCGGTTCTGCGCGGGCCGCTCGGCGAGCCAGTCACGGAGTTCGTCCACCCACTGCTCGTCGACCTCCGCGGTGGGGGTCTCTGGCCGAAAGGCGAGAAGCAGGTCGAGCCGCCAGCGGTAATCGTTGCGGGTGTTCTCGGCGATTTCATGCTTTTTGCCCTGCCACCAGCGCGAGAGGGTGACGTGGATCGTCTCGCCCTCGCGTTGGTCCTCCGCCGGCGCGGGCTCCGCATCTACCTCCTCGCCGCCGTCGGCGGCTGGCGCCACCCAAGTTCCGCGTGCGATCTGCGCCAGGATCTCGTCGCGCTTGACTTCCGCGCGCTCCCGACTCCAACCCTCGTGGTTGGTGCCGAGCGTCAGCTTCCAGCGCTGGCCCCCCGCACGGACCGTGAGGCGCCAGCTGATCGTCTTCCCGTCCTTCCAGGGATGCGGTTCGATGTGCCCGCTCGCCTGCCTTGGCATCGTCGACCTTCCTACCGCCGGCCGCGCTCGGTCGCCGGCGGCAGGGGCAGAAGCTCAACCCCGTCGGCCGAGTGCCGGATGCGCCGACGCCTCCCGGCCTTGAGAACCGGAGAAGCGATCCGGTGGGCAAGCTTCCACGACTCGATCGCCTCTGGCTCGAACCGAAGCGGCGCCCGCGCGGTGCGGCCAGCCCGAATGGCGCCAAGTTCGGCTGCATGGGCACGCACCCATTCCTCGCTCATCTGCACCTCGGCGGCGACTTCGGCCGTGGTCAACAACGCCATCGTCGTCTCCCCTCCTTTGCTGAGTACTCCATCCGGGCGCTTCGTGCAGCGAACGGCGAAGTGCTCCGACTCGGCGGGGCGAGCGCAAGGTCGTCGAGGATGCGGATGATCCGCAGCGCGCGCTCCATGCTCAACTCCCCGTCGCCACAGGACGCTGAACGGCGCCCGGCGCCGCCACTCGCTTAGGTAGAGGTCGTCGTTTCTCATTGCAGCTCCTTCTGCCTCGCGGGCCTGGCTTCTCCGCGCCCGCAAGGCACGCCGGAGAGCGGCGGCAGCGATTCGTCGGACTCAGCGAGGAAAGAAGTGAGGACGGCGATCTCTCCCCCCCGCTTCCGGCGTGCACAATCGGCGCGGAGAAGCCAGGCCCGCGGAAGCGACAGCTCCTCCGAGTCGGCTTTTCGGTCGCAGGCTTCACAGGCCAGCTGGGTGGCGTTGCTGAAAACCCGCGAGGTAGCCCGCGGAGAACGTCGCTTCGGGGATCCAGCCCGGCCCGTGGCCCGGTTCGACGGCACCCGAAGTGCCCCAATAGCGCTTGCCGGCCGGAGTCACGTCAGCCGCAAAGCGGATGAAGGTGTGGGCCTGTTCGCCGTAGGGCTTGACGAAGATCGTCACCCACCGTCCTGGTCCCGGTTCGCCCCAGCCCGCCAGGGCCCGGGTGTCCATCGTCGGGTTGTGAAATCCCCCGACTTGGAGCAGATGCGAGACGGCGCTGGAGCAGTCGAAGGGTCCGTTCGCCGGCGTCGGGCTCGCGCCGTGAGAGCCTCCCCAGACGTATTCGGCTCGTGGGCGCAGGGCACTGAGACGGTCGGCCTCGGCGACCATCCGCGCGACCGCTTCATTCGGTGCGACCGCGGTGAGAGCGCACCGTTCCCGTTCCACCGCGGCCCCGCCAGCCGTAGAGAACTGGCGGGCGTAACGAAGGACCTTTTCGACGTACCAGTCCGCGTGGTTGTAGGCGAAGATCGCCGCCCACCAGTCGGCCGGCGCCCCCGAGTCATGCAGATAGTTGGCGGCGCTGAAGATCGCGTCTTCGGCGTCGTAGGGATCCTTGACGCCGTCGCCGTTCGCGTCGACGCCCCACTCGGCCCAAGTCGAGGGGAGGAAGGCCATCCAGCCGTTGGCGCCGGCGCTCGACGTGGCGACGTTGGTGCCGAAGCTGGTCTCGACGAAGTTGATGCCGGCGAGAACCGATGGGCCGCGGGTTCCGAGGTGGTAGCGCTTGGAGGCCGCCTCATATATGGGGACGAGATCGCGGGGCACCTTCGAGTTCAGGCCGCCAGACGCCGCGCCGCTGCAGCCGGGGGCGCCGCCGAGCATCACTGCCAGCCCGAGTAGCGCACCGACCAGGACGGCGAGCGTCGCGAGGGGCAGACCGAGCAGGAGGCTCGGCGAGCGCGAAGCAGGCCTTGCGCTGGTCTCCACGACAGCTCCTTAATCCGGCGAGTCGAAGGACGTGATGAGCCAGCCACGACCACGAGGCGCGATCGTGAAGCCGACCGAGAAGAGCGAGAAGCGGCCGTCGCCGATGCGAGCGAGGACACCAACGCGACCCCGTCGACGCAGCCATAAACGCAACGCGAACAGGCGAGGATGGAGACCTCGTCGGCGTCGCGGCACCCTGCGCGCCGCGGCGATGAGGACCTGACGAACACCGCGGGCCTCCCGGCGGATACTCGGCGGCCTACGGCGGTAGGCGCCACGGGCGTAGACCCGGGCGAAGCGCCGCGCGAGGCGGGCGGCCCCCTTCAACTGGTCGGGAGTGGCTCCGCGGCCACTGACCAGGGGCGCTCGCTGAGGATCGGGGGCTGCCGAGTCCGGCTGGCGCCCGCAGGCGACGAGGAGGAGCGCAAGCGAGATGAGCGTCGCGCCGGCGCCGCGCAGCAAGCGACGCTGGCGCGGGGAGCGGGCGGGTTGCCGGTCGGATCGGCGCATTCGGATCCAACTGGCCAGCGGCGGGGGCCTTTGCACCGGCTCGCGGGGCGTCCGAAAGAAATTTCGTCGTAGCCGGTGCAAAGGGGCCTCTCACTGGCCAACAGAGGTGTTGCCAGAGCGAGACGGCCGGGTAGAAGGGCGCTGAACGCTCAGGCGGAAACGGCCGATTTCCTACACTGAGGCAAGGAGGTCCGATGTACAGACAGGCTGTAGCTGAGGAACTGACTCGCGCCCAGTTCGATGCTGCCCGCCTCGGCTTCGTCCAACTGCTGCGGCGTAAGCGGATGTCGCCGCAGTTCATCGAGCGCCACGGAGAGGATCTCTTCGCCCAGGCGTGCTTCGAGTTCAGCCGCCAGCTCGCCGAAGGAAAGAGGATCGACAACCCGGTCGCCTGGCTCATCACCTGCGGCTGGCACCGCACCGTGGGCCTCCTCGAAGCGCGCGACTGGCAGCCCCGCGTGGTGTCGACCGAGCGGGTCGGCGAACTCGGCAACGAAGCCCAGGTACCCGAGGAGACCTTCCTCGCCGGGGACCGCTACCGCAAGGTGCGCGACGCGGTCAACCGGTTGCCCGCATATCAGCGCCGCCTGCTCGCCCTCTCCTATTTCGAGGGCGAGAGCGTTCGCGAGGCCGCGCGTCGCCTGAACTGGACGCCCTCCAAAGGCCAGCGCGCGCACGAGGCCGCCCAACGCAAGCTGCGCAAGCTGCTCCCGGTCGAGACCAGCGACGAGCTCGAGATCGGCCTGGCCGCCTTCCTCTCGCTCGCCGGAGGCGGCTCCAGGGTCGCCCACATACACGGAGGCATCGAGGCTGTAGCCGAAGCGGCCGTCCACCGCGCCACACAAGTCGGGGACCGGGCGCTCGATCTGGCTCGCCGCGCCTTTGGCCACGGCGGGGCACCGGGGTCGGGAGGCCGGGCGGAAGCTGCCGCCGTGCTCGGGCGCGCCTCCAGCGAGGGCCACGGACCCCTCGCAATGGCGGCCCGTGGCGGGCGGCGGGCGGCGGAGCTCGGGCGACGGTTGGTCGCGAGCGGCGGATTGGAAGCAAGCGGCGCCGCAACGGAAGGCGGTGGGCGGGCCGTCGAAGTCTGCAAGGCGGCGATTGCCGTCTGCCTGGTTGGCGGCAGCGCTGTCACCGGCGTCTTGCTGGGCCCAAGCCAGCACCACGGGAGGCCGGGAAGCCATCGGCCGGAGGCCGCCGCGCAAACGTCCCAACGATCCGGCGTGGTCGCTGGGCGAGAAACCGGGGAGAGCGCCCTGCCAGGCGGAGCCAGCGAAACGAATGCAACTGAAGCAAGCGCCGCCGGCCCCGTTTCAGAATCCGGCGGTCAGCGTGCTGCGGCGGACGCTTCGGCGAAGCCCGCCGCCCGGCGTGCGCGCCGCCACCGCGAAGAAGAAGCGAGCGCCGAAGGTCAGTTCTCCGCCTTCGCCAGAGCGGCGGGGGGCGGAAGCGAAACGTTGACTCAACAGCCGGCCGCTCATACCTCAAGCACCGGTGCCGCATCCACTGGCGAGGCCGGCGAAAGTGGATCGGAATCGTCAAGTGGAGCATCCAGCGCAGAAGAAGAGGCGCTCCACCATCAGTTCCGGGAAGGCTTGCCGTGAGCGCTCCCTTGTGTCCCAGGATCCGAGGCGATCGACACCGGCCGGTGCAAATGCCTGCGGCGCTGGCCAACGGTGCCATGACCGAGTGCGATCAGAGCCGCGGTGCCCCTCGTAGGTGGGACCAATGAGCACGAGCCCATCGGGAGAGCCGCAGGCCGGCGTCGGTCGCTTCGGGGCAGAGGCGATGCCGTTGCGCCCGGCGGCCGAGCGCGGCGCCGAGCGCGAACGAGAGGAACGGCTGCAGCTGGTGACGGGCAAGAGCGGCAAGCGTGGGCGGTCGCTTCTCAGTCGCGGCTATGTCGTACCGCTGATCGTGCTCCTCGCTGCCCCCGCTGCGGCTCTGGCTCTGACGCGGCTCGACGGCTCGGGCAGTCCATCGCCAAGATCGGCTCGGCGCACCGCAAGTGCCCCGCCACTCCGAGGTACCCGCCGGTCGATCCCGCGAGCGCCAGCACTCGGTACCGCGCTCGCCATCGGCCACAAAGCTCGAGAAAGCCGGGGCGCCACAGGGGGATCCAGTCCGCGTCATTCGCGCGCTAAGCCTCGCCGACCGGCACGGCCCGCCGCTGAACGGACTCCGAGCACGGCTCGGGCGCGAGCCCCAGCGAGCGAAGCGGTGGCGGAACCCGAAGTCACTCCCCCTCCGCCGCCGAGCGAAGCGACCCCGCCGGCGACTGAACCGGCACCGACCGTCTCCAGCCCCCAGACCTCGCAAATCGAAAACCAAGAAGAACGCGAACTCCAGCGCGAGTTCGGCTTCGAGCGGTGAGGGCAGACAAACAGGAGGACATCCGATGAGCACAGCAAGGAACAAGCAAGCGGCGGGGAAGCGCGTTCAGTTCTGTCTGGTGGCCCTCGCGGTACTCGCGGCCTTGGTCGCGGCCCCGTCGAGGGCCGCCGCAACCGAAGGCGCGCACTTCACCTACGAGCTGTGCGACGCCGAGCTGCCTGGCGGCAACACGCCAGCGGCCCACTTCGTGGTCAATCCCGGAGTGGCTCTGGCCGGCACCAACACCTGCGCCCAGCCGGGGGGCTCGTTGGCGATCACCGAGACTGGGCACGCCGCGGCGACCTATGCCTTCTGGACCTTGCCGGTGCCGGCGACGCCGGGTGGCTACGTCGAAGCCGTGACGATTTCCGGTGCCGCATGCGGACTCGGTCCCGGCAACAACCACACCTTCGTCTACGAACAGCCCTTCCCTGGCAGCCTCTGCGCAGAGTCGGCACACTACTTCCACGTCGCCTCGGCGCCGAGCGTGCTCGCCGGAACGACGGTCTGGATGCTGATGAACTGCGATGGCAACTATGCCCCCGGCTGCGAGGCAGGGCCGTCGGTCTTCGCCCACTACATCGCCGCCACCGAGGTCGACGTGCAGCCACCGGCGGTGACCAATCTGCAAGGAACGCTGCTAAGCGGAGAAGTGCTCCGCGGCCACCAAGATCTAGGCGCTACGGCGACCGACACCGGCGGCGGCCTCACCAAGCTCGCCGTCGCGGTCAACGGCCTACCGGCGGGGGAACCTCAGGCGGGCGCCTGCGGGCTCGCCCAAGTGAAGAACCCCAGCTACACGGGCACCGTCGCGCTCGGGCTCACCCCCTGTCCGACCAGCCTCGACGCGAACTGGTCGCTCGACACCGCCACCTACCCGTTCCACAACGGCCTCAACACGCTGCAAGTCTGCGCGTCTGACTTCGCCACCGCCGGCGAGCCGAACACGACCTGCTCGGCGGCGCAAACGGTCAACGTCAACAACTCCTGCACTGACTCGCCGGTGGCCGGGGGCGAGGTCTTGGACGTGAGGTTCGCCAAGTCGCATGGCGACGCTGTCACGGTGCCGTTCGGGCACACCGCAATTGTCACCGGCGAGCTCGCCGACAACGCCGGTGACCCGATCTCAGGAGCGACGATCTGCGTACAGGCGCAGACCCAGGGCACGTCAAGCGGACTGCACCCGGTCGCTACGGCGACCACCGACGCGCAGGGCGACTTCGCCTACAAGCTGGGGCCAGGGCCGAACCGCCGACTACTTGTCGGCTACCGCCACGACTCGTTCCAAGTGGCGCGGACTATCAGCTATTTTGCCCATGCGCGGCCGCAGCTGCGCGTTCGCCCCAGCCAGATCGAGGCGGGCGGACGGGTAAAGATCACGGGGAGGCTGCCGCGTCCACATAGAGCTGGGAGGGTCGTGGTCTTGCAGGCAAGCGCCTTACACGGAGATCGCTGGCTGACCTTCCGCAAGGCGAGCACTGGCGAGCGCGGCTACTTCAGGGCGTCCTATCGGTTCGGCTCGGCGAAGCACACGTTCACCTATCGGATCCGCGCCATCGTTCCGCGCCAGAGCGGCTACCCGTACGACCCCGGCCACAGCAAGCCGAAACGAGTCAAGGTTCGGGCCGGGCGCGGGCGATGAGTGACCCGAGCGCACCCGGAGAAGGGGGATCGAAGCTCGAGCTCCCTCTGCTGGGCCAGCCCTAGCCGAGGCAGAGCGCCGCTATCTCGGCCGTCGCCGTACCCCCGGAGTCGCTCGTGATTCGTCCCGTCACACCCCTCGTTTCCCCGTTCAGCACCGGCAACGCCTGCAGCCAACCGACCTGAGCATTGCCGGGTTCGGTGAAAACGAGTCCGGGACCGAGCAGCGCTTCGCCGGGAGCGCAGAGGGCGGCTTCCGTGTTCGACGAGGTCCATTCCCCGTTGTGGGCGACTTTGTCCAAGTCAGCGATCGGTTTCGTCTGCAGAGTCTCCGGGCCGAGCGCATAGCCGTGAATCGAGCCAGGGGCGATGGCCGCGGCGGTTACCGCATCGCGTGCAAGCCCCGCGCTGGTCACTGCTTCCTTTCTGAGGATCCGCCTGTTGACCGTTTCCGAGCCGAGGTTCTTGGAGTGGACGGCCTTCTTTGCGAGCGCCCTCGCGTGGACGGCGTTCTTCGCCAGCGCCTTCGCGTGTACGGCGCCCTTTGCGAGCGTCTTCGCGGTGACGGCGCCGGGGGCGATCTGGCCCTTGTGCACGATCACCCGGGTCGACGCGCCGTTGGCGACTCCGATCATGGCCGCGACGAAGGCCGCGATCGAAAAGCCCAACGCTGCCATTGCCAGGCTCCGGGTCGACGGGTTCAGCTTGCTCATCTCGGCCTCCTGCGATAGCTGGCCCTCTTGGGGCGGAATAATCAGGGCCTTCGAGTGTAGGCGGCGAGGTGGCCGGGCGCCGTCAGTTTCCGCGCAGACCTAGGGGTCGGCGCGGAACTGACGTGGGTCGAAACTTTCTTCGTCTGACCCGGTGCAACCCGGCCTCCCGCTGGCCAGTGGGCGTGCAAACCCGCCCACGCAACAGGAGGCTCCCGTGCAACTCGAAGTCATTTCCCATCTTCCAGCTGGCGAAATGCTGGTCCGCGCCAGCGAGAAGGCCGAAGTCGTCGGCTACCTGGCCGCCGTCAGCGTCAAACCCAACCCCAGTGGACTGCCGGGCATGCCGGCGGCGACCAAACTGGTCAACGGCTTGGCCGCCTTCGTCCTGCTCGGCTGCGTCGTCGGCTTCTTGCTCGGCGTCGGCCAGTGGGTGCTCGGCTCGCGGACGTCCAACTTCAGCCAGTCCGACAGCGGCAAAAGCAAGGTCCTCGTCTCGGTCCTCGGCGCCTTCGGCGTCGGCGCGGTGGCGGCGATCATCAACTTCTTCCTCGACGCAGGGACGGCACTCAAATGAGGTCCCGCAAGATGGCCCGCGGAGCGGCTGCGCTCGCCGCCGCGCTTCTGCTGGGCGGTCTGGGCGGCCGAGCCACCGCACCCTCGCCGTCTGGTCGGGGGCCTGTCGTTGCAGCGGCGCAGGCGTCTCCCGGATCGCAGGTGGTCGCCGGGGTCCCGGTGTCATTCGCCGAGACGCGGGCGGGAGCCGCAGCGGCGATTGCCGCCTACCAACAGTCCTTCGCGTCGCCGGCGATCCTGCGCCCCGCGGTGATGCGCGCACGGGTCCGGGCGGTGGCGACGGCGGACTACGCCGCGAAGCTGCTTGAAGTCAACCGGCCGGGTGTCGAACGGATCGCCGCCGGGCCGATAGGGCTCGGCATCTCCCACAACCTGCGAACGGTCTACACGGCGGTGCCGATCGGCTACCGGATTCTGCACTTTGCGCCGGGACGAGCTGAGGTCGAGACGTGGGGCTTCACGCTTCTCGGAAACGCCGGGTCGGTCGAACCCGCCGCCTACTTCGGGACCAGCCGCAGCGAACTGGTCTGGGACGGAGGGCGTTGGAGAATCGCCGCGACCCGTGCAGGGTTCGGGCCAACGCCACACCTGGCGACGAAACCTGGCCCACTCGGCGGCTACGACCTCCTGCATCTGGCCCGCTCCCTGCACGGCTATGCGCTGGCGCCGTAGGGCAATGGCGCGAACGCGAAAAGCCATCAGGCTCGGCGGGGGCGCGGGTATCTGCCTCCTGCTGGCGATGCTCGCGCTGCTGGCCCAGCCGCAGCCGCCGCAGGCGCAGGCAAACGTCGCCTGCGACCTCGGCAGCAGCCCAGTGGGCACTGTGACCGGCGCGATCGGGATCGGCAATCCAGTCGGCGATGTCTGCAACGAAGTGAGCGGCGCTGTCACCGGGGCGATCACCGCCCCGGTGAACAGCGCGATCAAGGGCCTTGGCAACGATGTCTTCAAGCAGCTGACCAGCTGGGTGGCCGAAGGCGCGAGCTGGCTGATGGGTCAGGTCGTCCGCGCGATTGACAGCTCGACGACGCCGCGTCTGGAAACCGAAGGCTTCCTGCGCGCGTACGCGCGTATGGCGGCGATCGCCGCCGTGCTGGCGGCTGCGATGCTCCTCTTGGCGATCCTCGAGGGGATCGCCCAGGGGAGTCCGGGCCTCCTTGCCCGGGTCGTGCTTGTCAACGTGCCGCTCGCCTTTCTCGGCACCAGTCTCGCCTTCGCCGTCGTGCAACTTCTGATCAGCTGCACGGACGGGCTGTCAGCGGCGGTCGCGAACGCCTCCCACCACGACTCGACCCGCTTCTTCGAAGCCGCGATCGGCGACCTCGGTCACGTGGGCGGCGAAGTCGGCAAGGAACTCGGGAGCGCCGGCGGGAGTACCCCGAGCGAAGGGCTAGGGACGCAGGCATCCGGGGCGGTCGCGGTGCCCCTCTTCGTCGGCTTCCTTGCCGCGATCGTCGGTGCCTTCGCAGCCTTCCTCGTCTGGCTCGAGCTGCTGATGCGCGATGCCGCGGTGTACGCGGTGTCGCTGTTCATGCCGCTCGCGCTCGCGGCCTCGATCTGGCCGCGATGGACGGGGGCACTGCGGCGGACGGGTGAGCTTCTGGTCGCCGTGATTGGCTCGAAGTTCGTGATCGTGGCGATCGTCTCGCTGGCGGCGAGCCTGATCGCTGAACAAGGCGGCTCGGTCGAGCACGTTCTCGCCGCCGCTGCGCTGATGTGCCTGGCCTGCTTCGCGCCATTCGTGCTGCTGCGGCTGATCCCGTTCAGCGAGGGCGCGCTTGCCGCGGCCTACGGGCGTCGCTCCGCGGCCGGCGGTGCGGTCAGCGCGGTGCAGATCGGCTCCGACGTTCAGATCCTGCGCAACATGGGCCGCTCGGGCGGCGGCGGCTCGGGAGTATCCCTGTGGAGCGCGGCGGAGGGCGGCGGCGCTTCGGGCGGCAGCGGGGGCGGCGGCCCTGGACCGAGCCGACCGGGCGGCAGCGCGCCCGGCGGGGGACCGAGCGCGGGGAGCCCCACGGAGGGCAGTGCAGCGGGGGGCGAGGCGGGCACGGCTGCAGGCGGCACGGGCGGCGCAGCGGCAGCGGGCGCAGGACCGGCCGGTGCAGCAGCGGCGGTTCCGGTCGCGGCGGCCCGAGGGGCGAAAGGTGCCGCCGGCCGACTAGCGGGAACCGCGAACGCCCAACCCCCGGAGAGCTCGGGTGGCGGGGAGTCGACCTCCGACCGGGGTGGCGGAGGGTCGACGCCGCCGCAACGTCCTCAACCCGACAGCTCTCGCGAAGCGGGCGCAGGTGAGGCGGGCAGCTCGCCCCCGGCCGCGGGCGAGCGCCCGCCGCGCCCATCCGCCGAGTCGCCGGGTGCCAAAGGCGATGAGAGCGGAGGAGAGCGATGAATCGCCGCTACCGGTTCGGACCGATCGAGCGCCGTCCTCTGGCCGGCCCGCTCCGGGCCGGGCAGTTCGCCGTGCTCGCAGGCGGCGCTGCGCTCGGCCTCCTCGCCCTCTACGTTCTGCGGAGCTTGGTCGGGATGGTGGTGGCCTTGGCGTTGTTGGGCGCGGCGACCGCGCTGATCGCGCTTCCGATTGACGGCCGCACCGTCGAGGAATGGGCGCCGGTTGCGGCTCGCTGGGCGCTTCGCCGACGAGGCGCCGCCGCCGGATACCGCAGCGCCGCGTCGTCTAAGGGCACCCGCGTCGGCGCCGACGGCGAGCCCCGCCATGAGCTCTTTCTGCCAGCGGAGCTGGCTGGGCTTGACCTCCTGGCGGCCCACTACGGATCTGGCGAGGTCGGCATCCTGCGCGACGCCCGGGCCGGCACCTACACCGCCGCGCTGGCGGTTCAGGGCGGCCCGTTCATCCTTCGCGATCCGGGTGAGCAGGAGCGAGCGCTCGACGCCTGGGGCGACGTCCTCGCGTCGACCGCTCGCGACGGCAGCCCGGTACGCCGGGTGCAGTGGCTCGAGCAGACGGCGCCGGCCCTGGGCGACGAGCTTGCTGCGCACTTCCAGACGAACCGCGACCGCTCGGTGCCCCTTGAGTCCGACCTTGTGCGGTCATACGTGGAGCTGGTCGAGTCAGCGGCGCCGACCGCCACCGAGCACGAGGTGCTGATCGCGGTGCAGATCGACGAACGGCGAGGTGGCCGCGAGCTGCGTCGGCGGGGCGGCGGTGTCGAGGCTGCCTGCGACCTGGCGCTGCGCGAGGCGGAGGGACTGGCCGAGCGCCTGGCGATGGCCGACGTCACGGTCTCGGGGCTCCTGCGCCCGCGCCAGTACGCGGCGCACCTGCGCGACGCCTATGACCCCTTCGGCCGCCGAGGACGTGAGCGACTCGCCCTCGCCGACCCCGACCGCGAGGGAGTCGAGCCGGCGCTGATGGGACCCACGGCGACCGAGGAGTCGTGGTCGCACTACCGCAGCGACTCCGCCTGGCACACGACCTGGTGGATCTCCTCTTGGCCGCGTTCGGACGTCGGGCCGATGTTCATGGTGCCCTTGCTGATGGCAGCCGGGGTCCTGCGCACGGTGGCGGTGACGATCGAGCCGGTTCCCTATTCGGTGGCGATGCGGCGCGCCGAGGCGGCGCAGACCGCCGAGGTGGCCGAGGAGCTCGCCCGCAGCCGGCAGGGCTTCGTCACCACCGCCCGGACCCGCCGGCGCGCCGCGGCCGTCTCCCGACGCGAGGAGGAGCTGGCCGACGGTCACGCCGAGCTTCATTTCTCTGGCTGGCTGCGCGCCACGGCGCCTACCCAGTCCGAGCTCGAACGCGGCGAGGGAGAGGTCGAGCACGCGGCGGCGCTCGCGCGGCTCGGTCTGCAGCGGGCCTACGGGGAGCAAGCCGGGGCCTTCGCCAACACCGTGCTCCTCGCGGGGGGATTGAAATGAGACGGCTGACGTGCGAGCGGCCCGGCCACAGCGCCACCACCGCCCACCTCTGCGCCGCCTATCCGTTCATCGCCGACGGCGGGCCGGGCCGGGCCGGCGTCTACATCGGCCGTGACGCCTACGGTGGCGCGTTCGCCTATGACCCCTGGCTGCTGTACCCGGACGTCCTTCAGGGGCCGAACATGCTGGTGCTCGGGGGCATCGGCTCACGCAAGTCGACGCTCGTCAAGTCCTATCTGTACCGCCAGATCCTCCACGGGAGGCAGGCCTGGGTGCTTGACCCCAAGGGGGAGTACGGGCCGCTGGCGCGTGCCCTCGGGCTGGCGCCGATCGCGCTGCACCCCGGCGGATCGGTGCGGCTCAACCCGATCACCCGCCGCGGCGGTGCGGAGGGGCAGTTGAGCCTGCTCCGCTCGGTCGCCGGAGCGGCGCTGCGACGCGAGCTGGGTCCCGAGGAGGACGCGGGTCTGCGCGTCGCCCTGGCCCAGGTGAACGAGGAGTGCGGTGCGCGCGAGCCGACCCTACCCGCAGTGGTAGAGGCACTGCTTCACCCGCGCGAGGCGATGGTCACCGGCGTCTCGGCGCAGAGCGCCGAGCGCCTGGCTGCCGCCTGCCGGCAGGCAGCCCTCGCTCTGCAGCGCCTGTGCGCGGGCGACCTGCGGGGGATGTTCGACGGCGAGACCTCGGCCGGCATCGACCTCGACGCGCCGCTCGTCGTGATCGACCTCTCAGCCGTCCGAGACTCGGCGGCACTCGGGATCCTGATGGCCTGCGCCGGAGCATGGCAGCAGGCGATCCTGGGTGAGCGCAAGCGGGTCGCCGAGGAGGAGGGACGCGCAACCCCGCAGATGATCACCGTCGTTGAGGAGGGTTGGCGCCTCACCGGGCACATCGGTGCGGCGGAGTGGCTGCAGGAGAACTGGAAGCTCTGTCGCGGCTGGGGAATCCAGAACGTGCTGGTGGTGCACCGGCTTTCCGATCTGGGCGCCTCCGGTGAGGAGGGCAGCCGCGAAGCGCGGATCGCGGAGGGTCTGCTGGCCGACGCGGACACGGTCGTCCTCTACCGGCAGTCGCCTGACCAGCGCGAAGTCATCCGCTCTCGGCTGGGACGCAGCTCAAGCGAGGCCGAACTCGTCGTCAGCGCTCGTCCGGGCGAAGCGATCTGGGTCGTCGGTCGACGCTCCTTCCTCGTCTCCCACAGGATCTCCCGGGTCGAGCGCCCGATCGTCTTCACCGACTGGCGCATGGGCACCTCAGCACCCGGGCCGGCTTGATGGGCGAGTCCGACGAGCGAGCTGTCTACGTGGCGCTGGCGCTCGCCGGCGGGGCGCTGCTGGCGCTGATCTGGGCGACCGGCGCCCTTGCGGGGGTCCTGTTTGGCTCCGGCGCGGCACCGATCCCAGCGGGCGAGACCCTCGCGGTTGCCTTCCGGCTGCCCTTCCACCTGGGAGACCCGCGCGCCGCCTGGCCACCTGCCGCACAGCATCGGCTCCCCGGAGCCGCGGGGATATACGTCTCCTTCTCGCTCCTTGCCGGTCTCCTCGGCGCCGTCGCGGCCGGCGTCGCGCGCGGATTGCGCGATCTCGAGCGCCCGGCCTTCTTGCAGCGCCGCGAGAAGCCGCCGGTCGCCCGCTGGGCCAGCGCCCGGGAGTTGGCGCCGCTGCGAGTGCCGGCGCCGACGCCCCGGCGCCTAACCCTCGGGCGCCGGGGTCGGACCCTCCTGGCGGCCGAGGCGGGACGGTCGGTGATCGTCTTCGGCCCGACCCAGACCCACAAGACGTCGGGCCTGGTGATCCCCGCGCTGCTCGAGTGGGAAGGGCCGGTGCTCGCGACTTCCGTCAAGAGCGACCTGCTTGAGCCGACTCTGGAGCGTCGTGAAACGCTCGGCGAGGTGTGGGTGTTCGATCCCGCGCAGGTCACCGAGACCGAGAGGGCGCGGGCGACGCCCATGCAAAGCGTGGAGGGATGGGACGGCGCGTTGCGGGTCGCCCACTGGCTCGCCGGCGCGGCCAAGGGCGGTGCGGGCGACCTGCGCGACGCGGACTTCTGGTTTCAGAATGCCGAGAAGCTGATCGCCCCGCTCCTCTTCGCGGCCAAGCGCAAAGACGGGTCGATCGCGACCGCCCTCGCTTGGCTCGACGAAGGTCCGGAAGCGTGCGGGGCAAAGGTGGCGCCGATCCTCGCGGAGGCCGGCGAGGCACGCGCGGCACGCGCCTTCATGGCAACGCAGAACCGCGAGGAGCGCCAGCGCTCCTCGGTCTATACCACCGCCGAGACGATCCTCGCCGCCTTCGGCGACCCGCGGGTCGCCGAAGAGACGCAAGGGGCCGACTACACGCCGGAGGCGCTGCTGGCGGGCTCGAACACGCTCTACCTGATCGCTCCCCGCAGCGAACAGGAGCGGCTTCGCACCGTGTTCTCCACCCTCATACAGGAGCTCCTGGCCCTGGTCGAGGCGCGCTCCGCAGCCAAGGGAGGACCGATCGACCCGGGCCTTCTCCTGCTGCTCGACGAGTGCGCGAACATCGCTCCCTTCCCGGGGCTGGACGAGGTGGCCTCAACCGCAGCCGGCCTCGGCGTGCAGCTGGTCACCGCCTTCCATGACATCTCCCAGGCCAAGGCGCGACTCGGCTCCCGCGTCGACTCGATCATCAACAACCACCACGCCAAGCTGCTCTGTCGGGAGATCTCCGATGTCGAGACGCTGAGACACTTCACCCAGCTCATCGGCTCGGGCGAGTTCGCACAGCGGTCGGTTAACACCCAGAAGGGCGAGCGGGGGCACCGCTCGCAAACCGAAGGAGACACCTATCGCGAGCTCGCGCCCGCACACCTCCTGCGCCAGAGCAAGGCGGCAACCGCCTTTCTCGTCTACGGCAGCCTGTCACCGACGATTGTCACGCTGCGTCCTTGGTACCGCGACAGAGCGTTGCGCGAGCTGCAGAACTCGTCGCGTGTCATTGGGGCGGGCGACGTTGGGGTCGCGGGAGATGCCACGAGCGATCGGATGCTGCCGCCGAACGTGGGAAGCGACTAGCGACGCACTAGCAGTAGCTGGGGAAGTCGGGTGCCACATCCAAGACCGATGCGACGCCGTGATCATCTACCCCTTCAGCAGCCGCCGAATGCACTCGCTACCGATGACAAGGTGTGCTGCGAAGATGCCGTCACGCGCGGAGTTGCCTTTCGAGGTCCTCGAGCGCCCGATCAGCTCCTTCACGGAGCATCGGCAGCTCGTCGGTGATGCCGATGCAGTCGAGGGCGTCGGCAACCTTGCTGACCTGCTTCAGCGTCGGCTCGGCTTCCACGGCGAACCTGGCGACGAAGCGTCGGGCGGCGATGGGGTAGCGCCGGTCGCCCAGGTGGCCGAGCAGAACCGTCAGCCGGAGCGCGCGGTCGAGGGGCAGCGGCGCCGCAGCGCGGCCAGCCTGGAACGCACGGTCGACATCCCGGTCGCTCACGGCTCGGTCGAAGATGGCGAGGAGGTGCTCGCGACTGTACGGCGTCCCAGGCGACATCGAACATATGTTCGCAGGATGTCGGCCACGGGTCGAGCACGCGGTCTTGAACGGCGATGACCCGCTGTTCCGCTGTCGCAATTAACCAATCGCCCGTTTCGTCGCGCCGAGTCTGTCGCTTTCGCGAGTCGTGGCGCCGAGCTCCCAGACGGCAAGCGTCGTCAGCAGAACCGTGATGCCTGTCGTGAGTGCCAACACCGAGATGTGTGGGCTGAGCGGCAGGAGGGCGGTGAGGGTCGCCACGGCAAGCAGACGCTCGGGCCTCGCTCGGCCCGTGGACATCCACTGAAAAAGGGCGACGCCGAGCAGGAAGATGCAGGGGCCACCGAGGACGATCACCGACGCTGCGCCGTGAACGGCCTCGTGGGGGTCTCCAAGGAGGAGTTTGCTTGCTGCCGCGGTGGCGACGATTCCGGCAACGATCAGGACATGGACGTACGTGTACGCGTCACGCGCCAGGCGGCCCGGTTCCTGGCTTGCGATCACCGCCGCGCGCAGTTGCTCAGCTGGCGTGCCGAAATACAGCCACCACAGCGCCACCGTCTCGAGAAAGGCGACCACGAGAGAGAGGACAACCGTCGGCGTCAGGCCGCCCTCGGCTGCGGTCCCCCCGGCGACGACGATTGACTCGCCGAGGGCGATCAGGATGAAGAGCTGACAGCGCTCGGTGAAATGACCGCCCTCGATGTCGTAGTCGGAGGTGCTCGCCCGACCTCGTCCCGGAAGCCAGTACCCGGCGACGGGGGCGAGGAGGTCGACGCCAAGCGCGGGAAGCCAGAGCGCAAGGCGGTGGTCGGCACCAAGAGCGGCGCCGGCCAGCCACAGCGCCCCCGAGGCAATGCTCCAGAGCAAGACCCGCTCATATACATCGCGCAGCCGGTGGCTGCGCTCGAGCAGCGAGAGGGCGGCGAAGTTCCTTCCGACCTGCAGGGCCACGTAGCTGCCTGCGAAGAGCAGGCCGTTGGCTCCGAACGCGTTGGGCAGGGAGGCGGCCAGCAGGAGGCTTGCGAGCATCGCACCCGTGAGCACAGTGCGGACGGTGGGCGAGTTCGGGTCAAACCAGTTGGTCATCCAGGTCGTGTAGATCCAGGCCCACCAGACGACGACGAGGAGGAATGCCGCCTGGGCCGCTCCGACGAGCGAGAGGTGGCCGAGCAGCAGGTGCGAGAGCTGGGTGATCGCGAAGACGTAGACGAGGTCGAAGAAGAGCTCGACCGTGGTCGTCCGCTGCGGCTCGGCCCCGTCGCGGCGCCGGAGATGATGGCTCACCATCGGCGTCCGGCCGCCGGGCCGAGGCGCACCCGCATCGTCGCGACTTCACCGCGCCTACGGCTCCGCAGAAGCCCCGCTTGCTGTTCGAGGCGCCGCTCCAGATCGAGCGCGGCATCGACGCTGAACCGTCCCGCGCCGGTCAGCGCCAGGGCCAGGCTGGCGCCGCCGAGCACGATCACGAACTCGCCGCCGCCCGCATTGACGAAGAAGCCGTCCGCGATGTGCGCGGTAAGCAGCGCGACGAGCATGTCGCCGGCGAGGGCTATTCCGGCCAGGCGCGTCAGGAGTCCGGCGAGGAGCAGCGCTCCGCCGCCTGCCTCGGTGACGGCTACGAATGGCGCCATCGCCGCAGCAGCCGGGATGCCCAGCGAGGCGAAGTCGGCCTCGGCAGCACCCAGGTGCAGCAGCTTGTCAACGCCGTGGACGAGAAAGGTCGCGCCGACGACGGTGCGCAGGCCCAAGAGGCCGATGTCGCGGAGCGGTTTCTGGGTATCGAGTCCGGTGGTCATCTTGATGTGCCTTTCGGTTCGGTTTCGGTTGGCCCGCGCCGGACCGGCCCCAGCCCTCAGTAGAGGGCCAGGAGCCGGTCGACCTCGACGAGGGCCTCGGTCAGGCTGTGGACGGCGATCAGCACGGGGGAGCCGTCGCGGCGGGCCTCAACCCGCAGCATCAGGTCGCCGTCGTCGTAGTGGGTGTAGGCGATCATCTGCCCGCCCGCCCAGAGCTCGGCGATCCCCTCGGAGGCCTCCTCCGCACTGACGGTGTTGACGGTTATCTCGTGCATGCCCGCCTCCTCCTCAGGCCGCCGCCGGCAGCGCCGCCGCTTCGAGGATCAGGTCCGCCGTCGCCTCGGGGTTCGAGACCCCGACGGCGTGCGAGGCGCCCTCGATCCCGATCGTGCGCAGTGCGCCCGCGCGGTCGGCCATGAACCGCTGCAACTGAGCCGGGATGTTGCGATCCTGCTCGCCGAAGACGAACCAGGACGGAAGGTCCCGCCACAGCGGCTCCTCACCGGAGCCCTCGCTCAGTGCCTCCTGGGTGACCGGCCGCTGCGCGCAGGCCATCCGCCGCGTGATCGCCGCCGGCACGTCGGCCGCGAACTGGTCGTGGAAGCGCTCCTGGACGATCGTCAGGTCGGTGGTCCCGTCGCTGCGCGGAGTCGGCTGAAGCGCCTCCCCCAAAGTGCTTCCCGGGAAGCGGCCGGACAGCGAGATGCAGTCCTCGCCGGGGCCGGGGGCGAACGCGGCGACGTAGACGAGGCCGACGATCTCGCCCGCCTCGGCGTCGACGTTGGAAATCACCATGCCGCCGTAGGAGTGTCCGACGAGCACGACGGGTCCCTCCACGGCGCGAACGACGTCGTTGACTGCCGCAGCGTCGGCGGCGACGCCGCGCAGCGGGTTGGCGGCGGCGATCACCGGGTGCTCGGCCGCGTGGAGGGGGTCGATGACACGGTCCCAGCTCGCCGACTCGGCGAAGGCACCGTGAACGAGAATGATCGTGGGTTTCATGGGTGTTCCTTTCGGGTTGTGTCTGTTGTGCTCGGGCTACCGCTGCTCGAGCCAGTCGGCGAAGGGGGTGGAGGTGAGACGGGCGTTCTCGCCCGGGATCAGCGAGTGGGTCTTGAGCTCGGTCCCGAAGTACTTGGCGTGTGCATCGCTGATGACCGTGCGGGTGTCTCCCTTGGCGGCGAGCACACGCGCCACGGTCTCGTCCATCTGGAGCGGTTCGGGACCGGCGACCTCGACGATTCCGTTCCGCGGCGCCTCCTCGGCGACACCCGCCACTGCGGCGGCGAGCTCGCCGACGGCGACCGGCTGAAACAAGGCCGGCGGCAGGTGGACCTCGGCTCCGACGGTGCTCGAGTCCGCGATTCGGACGACGAACTCGAAGAACTGCGTGGCCCGGACGATCGTGAAGGGGATCGCCGCGCTCTCGACGATCGCCTCCTGAGCGACCTTGGCGCGAAGGTAGCCGGAGTCCGGGAGCCGGTCGGCGCCGACGATCGACATCGCTACGTAGTGCTGCACGCCCGCATCCGCCGCCGCCGTGGTCAGGTTGCGCGAGGAGGTCTGGAAGAACTCGAGCACGGCGGCGTCCTCCCAGGCCGGCGCGTTCGAGGCGTCGATGACGACGTCGGCGCCGACAAGCGCCTCGGCCAGCCCTTGGCCGGTGATGCAGTCGACACCCGATTCGGGTGAGGCGGGTACTGCGTCCCTTCCGTCCTCTTTGAGCTTGGCGACGATCTTCGAGCCGAGCAGCCCGGTGCCGCCGATCACGACGAATCGCATGGTTGCCTTTCGTTGGAGGGTGTTGTGCCACCGCGAGTGGGGCATGGCGTCGACGCTCGCTCAACCTGCACCGGCTCGCATCGGCCATGACGCCTGTCGGCATGGCCAGTCGGGGGCGGCGCCCGGGCATGGACGGCAGTCGCGGCGATGACTGGCGAGTGGGCTGGCCGCCCCGGCCGATGCGAGGGCTGGCGAGCGACGAGAGCCTCGTTGCATCCGATATGCGACGTGAAAGGCGGTGAAGCCGTGCTCTCGACGGTCTTCTACATCTTCCCCCTGGTCCCCGCAGGGATATTTCTCGGGGCGCTGGTTCTGCTCCTGGTTGTGCCGGTCTTCGCGCTGGCAGCACTCATGGCCGCTTTGCTCGTTGGCCTCGCGGTTTTGCTTGCGCTCGCAGCGGCGGCGGCTGCAGCGCCGGTCTTCCTCCTCCGCTCGGTCCGACACTGGCCGCGGCCAGCTCCCAGCCTGGATGCGGTCCGGCGGGTGCTGCGGGTGCCGCGTCGGACGCGGACCCAGCGCCAGACCGCTCCCGGCGGTGAGGACGCGCTGCTTGACCGCGCGAGGCAACTGGGATGAGCGCCGCCGACTCGCTGGTGGAGCAGGTGCGCTTGCTGTCACAGGTTTGCCTCGCGGCTCGCTCCAAGGCCGTAACCGACGTGGTCTTCCGCGCGCGGACGCTGGCGACGGTCGACCACGTCCGTCTGGTGGCCGAGGTCGCGGTCTCGGCGGCCGAGGTCGACGAGATCCTCGCCGAGCACCCAGTGGCCGAGCGAGGACCGGCCGGCGTCACGGTCCGGCTCACCTCCCCGGCCGCCGTTTGTGGCGCTGCGGCGCTGATCCGCCGTGGCCGAGACGAGGTGCTCTACGGCTGGCAGCTTGCCGCTGCCGGCCCGTGAGGACTGGCCGGCCGGCTGGCGTGCTGGCCGATGCGAGCCAGGTTCGCCTGGGCGAGCCTGGCTCTCTGATCTCAACCCTGATGAAAGGAGCAGTCATGTCCCAGGCCAAGACCGCCACGGTGGTCCTCGAGCCGGCCTCGCAGCAGTTCGTCGAGGCGACCGCCGAGCCCCCGTTCCTCTATGAACTGAGCCCCGCCGAAGCCCGCAAGGTGCTCGACGACGTACAGGCAGCGCCGATCGAGAAGCTCGCGGTGGAGGAGGAGTGGCTGACCGTGCCCGCCGAGGTCGGCGACGTTCCCGTCCGGATCGTCCGCCCCCCCGACGTGATCAAGTCGCTGCCGGTGATCCTCTACATGCACGGCGGCGGCTGGGTGCTCGGCAACGCTGCCACCCACGATCGGCTCGTCCGCGAGCTGTCGGTCGGCGTCGGCGCCGCGGTCGTCTTCGTCGAGTACGACCGCTCGCCGGAGGCCCGCTATCCGGTCGCGATCGAGCAGGGCTACGCGGTCGCGCAGTGGGTCGGGCGCGAGGGAAGCACCTACAACCTCCGTCCCGAGCGCCTGGCGGTGGCCGGCGACTCGGTCGGCGGTGGGATGGCGGCGGCGCTGACGCTGATGGCGCAGGACCGCGGCGACGTCGAGTTCTGCCACCAGTCGATGTATTACCCGGTGACCAGCGCCGCGATGGACACCGCCTCCTACGAGCGGTTCGCCGAGGGCTACTTCCTCACTGCGAAGGCGATGGCCTGGTTCTGGGATGCCTACGCTCCGCACTCCGAGCGCCGCATGGAGCCCTACGCATCGCCGCTTCGCGCGAGCGAGGAGCAGCTCGCGGGCCTGCCGTCGGCCTTCGTGATCGTCGACGAGGCGGACGTGCTGCGCGATGAGGGGGAGGCCTACGCGGCGCGGCTGCGAGGCGCCGGAGTCGACGTGACCACCGTCCGCTACGACGGGATCACGCACGACTTCATGATGCTCAACCCGCTCAGCGAGACCCACGCGACCCGAGCCGCGGTTGCCCAGGCAGTGACCGTCCTGCGCAAGGCCGTGGGGACGGACTGATGCGGAGCTGGAGCATCGCCGACCTCGACCTCGAGCGGCCGCGGGTCCTCTCTTCCGAGGAGGATTCGCGGGCGATCGCCCTCAGCTTGGACGCTGGCGAGCGTCTGGCCGAGCACCAGGTGCACGAGCGGGCCTGGATCCTGCCGCTGAGCGGCGAGGTGAGGGTCTCGAGCCCGGGCTCGACCTCGGTTCGTGGCGGACCGGGAACGGTGATCGAGGTCGGGGCGAGCGAACGCCATGCGGTCGTTGCCACTGAGGACACGCGCCTGCTGATGTTGCTCACCCCCTGGCCTGGCCCGGGGCACCCGGGGATCAGGCGGGAGGATCCGTGGTCACTTGATCCGCTCAGCCCCCTCTCGGGACGGTGGGCGTAGACGCACTGGCGGCTCCGGGGCGTTCTGCGCCCCGGAGCCGCTCATCATCCCCAGCAGGGCACGATTCCCCGGCTAGGCTTGCGTCCGGAGACACCATGCACTCGTCCAGCGGAGGTGATGCCTTGACCGCGGCAAAGGCGCCGCTTCGAGGCCGCGCTCGCGAGCTGGAGGAGCTCGATCGCCTGGTCAGCAGCGCGCGGACGGGCCGCAGTGGCGCGCTGGTCGTCTGCGGCGAGGCTGGCATCGGCAAGACGGCGCTGCTCGACCGGGTGGCGGCGCGTGCCGCGACGCACGTCCGGGTCGAGCGCATCGTCGCCGCGGAGTCTGAGATGGAGCTGGCCTACGCCGGCCTGCAGCAGCTGTGCGGTCAGATGATGGGGTCGATCGGATCGCTGGCTGATCCCCAGCGCGAGGCGCTAGAGGCGGCGTTCGGCTTGCGGGATGCGCCCGCACCCAACCCGTTCCTCGTTGGGCTGGCGGTGCTGGGGCTATTGACCGACATTGCGGAAGACCGAGCGCTCCTCTGTGTCGTCGATGATGCGCAGTGGCTGGACGAGGCCTCGGCACGCGCTGTCTCCTTTGTCTCCCGCCGCCTCGGCGCCGAGGGGATCGCCATGGCGCTGGTCATGCGCACCGTCGACGAGACCTATGACGGCCTGCCGCGACTCGCGGTTCAAGGACTGGGTGACGACGATGCGCGCGAGCTCTTCCGCTATGCGCTCCCCGGCGCGATCGACCAGCGTGTTCGCGATCAGCTGATCGACGAGGCTCGCGGCAACCCCCTCGCACTGCAGGAGCTGCCCCGCGCGCTGAGTCCTGCCGAGATCGCTGGCGGCTTCTCGGTCAGCAGCGCGGTCCCGTTGGAGAGCCGGATCGAGGGGAGTCTGCTCAGGCAGATCGAGCCGCTGCCGAGGACGACCCGCCAGCTGTTGTTGCTGGCGGCTGCGGAGCCGACCGGCGATCCCGAGCTACTCAGGCGGGCCAGCGAGGCGCTGAGTCTCGGGCGGGAGGACTTCGACGCCGCCGACGAGGCCGGGGCGCTCGTCGTCGGCGCCCGGGTGGGCTTTCGCCATCCGTTGGTGCGCTCGGCTGTTTATCGCGCGGCCTCGCCGGAGGAGCGCCGGGTCGTCCACGCCGCTCTGGCTGGCGCAACGGCCGTCGACCGCGATCCCGATCGACGTGCCTGGCACCGTGCACGGGCGACGGTTGACCCAGAGGAGGAGGTTGCCGCCGACCTTGAGCGCTCGGCGGCGCGTGCGCGGACCCGCGGTGGCGCCGCCGCAGCCGCGGCCTTCCTCGAGCGGGCCGCCGAGCTGACGCCCTCTGCACTGGACCGCGCGCAGCGGCTGATTGCCGCCGCCGAGGCCAAGTACGACGCCGGCGCCACCGAGGCCGCCCTGCGCCTGCTCGACAGTGCCCGCGACCAGCCCTTGACCCCACTGCAGAAGGCGCTCGTCGACCGCCTCCGCGCTCGCGCCAGCTATGCACTGCGGCGCGACGGCGACGCGACGCGACTGCTCCTTCGCGCCGCGCAGGGCCTTGAGGGGCTCGACCAGGTGCTCGCCCGCGACACGTACATCGAGGCGTTGGCGGCCGCCATCTACGGGGGCAGGCTCGGAGACGCCGACCTCGTCGAGGAGGTCGCGGAGGCGATCCTCGGGGCAACCGATTCCGATCAGTCAGATCGCGCCCGCGACCTGATCCTGCGCGGGCAGGCGCTGCTTGCTGCCAGGGGGCAGGAGGCCGCGATTCCGACCCTGCGCCGGGCGCAGCGCGCCTTTCTCGAGCAGGCACCGGATTCCCTCGAGTTGCATTGGGTCTGGTTCGCGTCCCGCGCCGCCCAAGACCTCTGGGACGCGAGGACGCTCCGCGCCCTGGCCGATCGGCAGGTCGAGCTGGCCCGTGCCGACGGCGTGCTCACCGTGCTGCCCATTGCCCTGAGCCTCCTCATGCTGGCCCAGACGGTCGATGGCGATCTCGACGCCGCCGAGGCGTCGTGCGAGGAGATCGACGCGATCAAGACCGTCACCGGCAGCCCCCTGCCGCAGTACGGCCGGCTCTTTCTCGCCGCCTATCGAGGCCAGGCCGAGGAGACCGAGCGGCGGGCGAGGCAGGTTCGCGCCGACGCGCAGGGTCGCGGCGAGGGCTACGGCCTCAGTGCCGCCAACTTCTCGGAAGCCATCCTCTACAACGGCCTCGGGCGCTACGCGGAGGCGGTTGCCGCCGGGCGCCGCGAGCTGCCGTACACCCACGAGCTGAGCCACGCGATGCGGACCCTGCTGGAGCTGATCGAGGCGGCCACGCGCAGCGGCGAGCAGGACCTTGCGGTGGAGGCGTTCGCGAGGTTCGAGAGCGTGACCCGGCCGGTGGACACCACCTGGGCGGCGGCGGTCGTGGCGATGGCTGAGGCGCAGTTGCGCGAGGGAGGGGAGGCAGAGGCCCTCTACCTGGACGCGATCGGGAGCTTCGAGCGCGAGCAGATCCCGATCATGGTCGGCCGCTGTCGGCTGCTCTATGGGGAGATGCTCCGCCGCGAGCGGCGGCGAGTCGACGCGCGAGAGCAGCTCCGGTCGGCGCACGAGATCCTCTCTGCCTGTGGCCTGCGGGGATTTGCCGACCGCGCTGCCCGTGAGCTGGGTGCCACCGGCGAGACCGTCCGCACCCGCACTCCCGATGCCGTCGACCAGTTGACCGATCAGGAGCTGAACGTGGCGCGCCTCGCGCGTGAGGGGCTCACCAATCCCGACATCGGCGCGCGCCTCTACATCAGCGCCCGCACGGTGCAGTATCACCTGCGAAAGGTGTATCTGAAATTGGGCATCAGCTCGCGCGCCGAGCTGAGGAGCGTCCTATCCGATCCGGACTGAGGCATTGCGGAGGCAGCGTCACGCTCGGCCGAACTGGACACCTCGCCCTCGCCAGCGGGTGAGGGTTGGTCTTTTGCACCCGAGCGGGAATCGCGATGGCGATGAAAGCCGCTGGGATCCGGATCGGTCGGCGAATGCATGAGCCGAGACTCCTCCAGGCGATCATCACGTGCATCCGCCATCAAGCCGGTCTGGCTGGCCTGTTTCCGTCCGCTAGGTGGTGGCCGTCGGAACCGCTGCCCCCTACTACCGGTGAGTCGCGCCTCGATGCACGAGACTCGCTCCTCATGACCAGAAGGTGATCCACGCCTCAATCGGGATCTCGACGATCTCCTCGCCACGATCGGGAACCGGCGTGGACGATGCCGATCAACCCGAAGACCGGCAAGGACGGCCCCGGCCAGGCGATCCTCGCCGAAGACGGCGTCCTCGGCGGTGGACACCACCGATACCTCAGCGCCGTGGCGACCCTGCACAAGCACACCCACGCGGCCGACTACCGAAGTCGCTGGCATGAGGAACGGAGGGCGCAGTTCCAGCAGTTCGAGGACAGGATCGAGCGCGGTACCGCAGCCGCTGCGGCGGCGATGGCCGACCCCGAGTATCTGGAAGCGGAGCGCTTTCACCCGGGCCACTACTTCACGTTCCGGGTCGTGGCGACGCCCGGCACGCTCACTGGGGAGGCGGTTCCGCTCGACCCGAACCTCTTCGACGGACAGGACGACGAGTACCACGAGATCGACCAGGAGACCGGCCAGATGAAGCAGATTCGATGATGATCGAAGGGGTCGTCCTCAGGAACCCCGCAAGCCGTCGCCAAGTCTCAGAAGCCCGGAATGCGGACCCGATACGGTCGGCGCCTTGACACCGCCCCACCCCAGCGATTCAGGTGCCCAAACCGCCGCGGAGGCGACGATCCTAGCCCTGCTGGGTGAGGACATCGGCGTCACTCTCTTGCAGGGCAGGGAGGTCGCCCTTGGGGGAGTCAAGGTCCGGCCCGACGGGATGGCCGCCGACGGCTCGGTAGTCGTCGAGGTCTTCGCCCACATCGGCAAGCTGAAGGGCGGACAGCGCCACAAGGTGTCGACCGATGCGTTGAAGCTGCTGGCGATCCGCGAGGCCCACCCCAATGCCCGCTTGATCCTCGCGTTCGCCGACGAGACCGCCGCCGCATCGGTATCCGGCTGGAAGGCCGAGACGTTGAAGGCAAACGGGATCGAGATTCACACCGTCGACCTGAGCCCGGAGGACGGCGCGAAGATAGTGGCTGCGCAGGAGCAGCAGAAGATGGTGAACGCACCCGAGTGATCTGCCTGTCTCCTTCCGGGCAGGAACGCCGCCCCCGGTGAGCAGCGGAAGGGCCTACGCCGGACTCCACGGCGTGGCCCGGGGATCGGCCGGCTCAAGTGCGGCCATCACCCCGGACGGCAGGTGAAACTCCAACGACCACCGGCCGTCGTGAGCGTCGAGGAGGAGCACCTGGGTGTCGATCGGGTCGAGCATGAGGCTCTGGCGATCGTCGAGCAAGACGTTCACGGCGCTGTGGTCCGGCGGCAGAGTCTGCACGCGCGTTAGCGTGCCCTGCATCGCGCAGGCGCCGAAGGTTCCGCGGAAGTTGACGAGCACTCGCAGCTCGTGTCCGAGCAGGGCTTGCAGGCGCCCCAGCGCGGCGGCGAACTCGATATGGCTGACACCGTTCACCTGAGGTGAAGGCGTGGGGGTCACTGACTCTCCCCCCCTTCCGCGAGAAGACGGCGAAGCCGGGCGCGTCCCTCGGCCAGGCAACGATTGACCTTCGTGCGCGTCCAGCCCTGACTCTCGGCGATCTCCCTGTAGCTGTAGCCGAGAGCCAAAAGGGCTAGCGCCCGCCGCTCGTCGGGCTTCAACTCGTCGAGGGCCGCGCCGAACTCCCGCACCTCCTCGGCGACCTCGAGCAGCTCGACGGGACCACGACAGGGCTCGCCCTGGATTTCCTCGCACGGGACCGCTTCGAGCAGGCTGGCCCGTTCGCGACGTCGGCGTGAGATTGCCCAGGCGCAGCGCTTCACCACGACCAGCATCCAGCGCAGGGCGTGTTCGTCCGTCACACCATCGAAGAAGCGCAGGAACTGCACGCAGGCATCGGCGAGGGCGTCCTCCGCGTCAGATACCCCCTCGGAGTGGAAGCGCGCCTGATGGAGGAGACGGTCGCGGTGATCGTGCAGGAGTCCGTCGAGGAGTCTCGCGCTGCGCTGCTGTCGCTGTTGCCTGTGCTGTCGCCGGGAGGCCATGCGGCCCCGACGCACGCGACAGCGTGCGAAGATCGGGCCGCTCGGCCTCCCGGCGGCGGAGCTGGCCCGCCCTCATAGTCGCCATTCACCTAGGGCTCGAGCTCAAGCGCCCGCTCAGCCGCTTGGACCCGCTCGTGCTGCAGCTGCCGCTGAATCCGGGCGAGACGCTGCTGGGCTGCCTGCCGCTCACGGCGTCGGGCGGCATTTCCAGACGTCGGACCCAGTGGATCGCCGTCAGGCGAGCTGATGCCGTAGCGCAGCCGGAACCCGTAGACGAGGTCGGCGCCGTCGTCCCAGGCCCGCGCCAGTGCAGGGTCCCTCGGGTAGGGGCCGAGCGCATCGAGGGTCGGCCGCGTCGGGCTGAGGCGCTCGGCGGCAACCTGCATCCGGCGCAGTTGCAGGAGGCGCTCCTCGACCAAGCGCAGCTCGAAGCGCATCTCGGCGGCTCGCGCCGCAGGCACTGGCTCAGCCGCCGCCTGGCCTGCGAGTTCGCCGCGCTCACCTTCCAGCCGCCGGAGCTGGGAGCTGCCCTGGCGCTCAAGCCGTGCGGCTCGCTCGCGCTCAACCCTGTCGGCGGCGCTCGCCCGTTCGGCCGCGAGTCCTTCGAGACGATCCTTGGCGGTGGAGATCCGGCGATCCAATGCAGCTAGCCGCTCCGCCGCCGGCGAGGGCTCCCCGGCCTCCGCCAATGCCCGCTCAAGCTCTGCACGCCGACGCGCGAGGTCCACCGGGGCGAGCGCCTCGACCTGCTTGCGCGCGTCGACCTCCGTAGCCGCGAACTCGCTCGCGACCCGCTCGGCGCCGTGGCGAAGGTCGTGCAGGGGGTCGACGATCTCGCGTTTGCCGGGACCGAGGTCGACGTCGGTGAGCTCGGAGGCGGCGACACCGTAGGCAACCGTCTGACCGCGGGCGCGCGAGATCGCGACGACGAAGTCCTCGCGGCTGATGCCAGGGTCAAGGAGCACGAACGTCCCCTCGAAGGTCTTGCCCTGGGCGGCGTAGGTGGTCAGCGCGTAGGCGTGCTGGATCGCGGGATCACCCTCTGGGGTCGAGCGACGCAGGTACTCGCGTTCGAGGACCGCGCCACCGTCCTCGCCTCCGAGACGACGGAGCGTGAGGCTGCCGTCGCTGTAATCGACGCCGACAACTTCCCAGCGCTCGCGATTAGAGACCTCCGGCGCGTTGACCCTGGTCATCACCCGGTCGCCGACGTTGAATTCGCGATCCGCGACTGGCAGGCCCTCGCCGAGTTCGCCGCGCTCGCGGCGGAACTCCCTCGCCGCGTCGTTGAGGCGCTCGACGTCGCCGTTCCTCCGCGCCACCATCACCGCGTCCTCGCCCGCCGCGAAGCTCCGATGCCAGTCGAGCGCGAGGGCGTCGAGCGCCTCATCGTGGCTCTCGGCGATCCGCAGTCGCTCGTTGGCGGCGAGGACGTCGAGCGCGTCCGAGCCTCGCCCCTCATGGGCGAGGCGCACGACGTCGCGGTCGACCTCCTCGCGCTGGCGGCGGATTTCGGTCAGCTCGATCGTCTCCAACAGTCGCGTGAGATGGCCATAGATCCCGCCCGGCCCGACCGCGCCGATCTGGTGCGGGTCTCCGATCAGCACCAACTTGCCGTCGCAGCGCTCGACCAAGCGGAGCAGCGCGACGGCGTGCGGCGTCGACATCGCGCTCGCCTCGTCAACGACGATCACGGTTCCGGGAGGCAGCGGCTCAAGCCCACGCTCGGCCCGTTCGCCGGTGAGGATGAGGAGCTTCGCGATCGAAGTCGCCGGCAGCCCGACGTCCTGAATCTCGTTGGTCGCGCTGCGTGCGGTGGAGACCCCGATGCCGCGGAAACCGCCCGCCGCCCAACCCTCGGCGGCGGCATTCAAGGCCGTGGTCTTGCCGGTGCCGGGCAGCGCCGCGACCGTGACGATGCGCTCGCCGCCGGTGGTGAGACGGCGGACCATCTCGGCCTGCTCGGCGCCGAGGTAGCGGTGGCGGGCAAGAACGGCGGCGAGCGTCGCGGCGTCGATCTCCGAGGCGCTGGCACCGGCGCCAGCCACCGCCGCGTCGACCACGCTGCGCTCCATCTGCCACAGCCGCGGGGTGGTGAAGTAGGAGGCGCTGATCGGCTCGCTGCCGCGATGGATCTCGACCACCTTTCCGCCCGCCAGCAGGCGTTCGACCGCCCCCTCGAGCGCTCCCGCCTCCGCCCCCTCCGGGAGCTGGGTTGCCAGCGAACAGAGGAGATCGCGACGGTCGAAGTGGCTGTGGTGCTCCTCGAGGTCGGCCAGCGCGGCATCGACGTCGGCGGCCGCGATCCGGTGCGGCGGGCGGGCCGCTGCGGCAGCCACCGAGCGCGCGATCGACCGCTCGCTCACCCCGAACTCCGCCGCCCTGGCGATCCAGTCGGCGCGCTGGTTGTCGAAGCTGACGCCGTAGTCCTTGGCTTCGCGCGTGCGATAGGCGGCGACTTCGGCGGCCGCGGCGCTCTTGACGCCGAGCTCGGCCATTCGCTCGACGATCTCCGCACGCCGCTGGGAGAAGTGCTGGATCTCCTCGCGGCCGAAGCAGCGCAGGTCGGCGTAGCCGTTGGTGAGGTCCCGCCACCCGAGCCCGAGCCGACGGGTGACCTCTGCGCGCAGCTTCGCCTGGTAGACGTGCCCGGCGGCTTTCGCCTCGCGCAGCAGCGGGGAGGTTCGCTTCGGGTTGGCCAGAGAGAGCCACTTGCCGTCCGAGAGCGCGCGGGTCATGTTCGAGGTGACGACATGCGTGTGAAGGGCGGGATCACCGGCTCTCGAAGAGCGATGGAGGAAGCCCATCCCGACGAAGCCCGCACCGGGCTCCAGGCGCACGCCGCCTTTGCCGCGGGCCACCCAGCAGGCGTTGCGCTCGAGGTAGCCGATGCCCGCGGCAACCGCCTCGGCGTGGATTTCCAGCACCGTCTCGCGGACCCCGGGCGAACCGATTGCCCACAGCAGCGAGACCGACTTCGGCGCGGAGAAGCGGAGGTCGTATCCGAGCGTCGGCTCGGATCTTCGCTCTCGACCCTCTGCGTCCTTGTAGGTTCGCCGCTCCGGTCGCGCGACCAGGGTTCTCCCGCCAAGAGGATCTTGACCATTGAGGATCGCGCCGTAGTGCTCGCTGTCGACCTGGCTCTCGAGGCCCAGTTCATCGGCGAGCGAGCCGAGCCAGTAACCGGGCCCCTCGCCCGGCTTCGTGTAGTAGTCCTCCTCGCCGTCACGGACGGCGGCCAGCCAGTAGCCAGCGTTGTGGGCGCCGATCTTCGTCACTCCGAGCACGCCCCTGTTGGCCAGTGGGAGCGGCCTTTGCACCGGGTAGGACCGAAGGGTCCGTAGTGTGTCGGGCTGTATGCCTCGGTCCCTGGCTATGGGCCTGAACTGCTTGCCTCTTCCCCTTTCATGGTCGCTCTAGCTGCCCTCTGAGCTCTTGGTGGGTCTCTGACTGGGCTTGCTCTCGTTGACTGGCTGGCCTGCCTTCTAGCTGGCTCGCTTCCTTGACTGGCTCTAGCTGGCTGGATCCCTGGCTGGCTTCTGGGTCGCCGGGGCGAGGCCCGCCGGGGGGGCGCCAGCCCCCCCGGCGGGCCGCGCCCGCGCGGCGGCGGTCTGCGTGGTGATCGTTCCGGCTGCGACCGTCGGAGGAAGCGAGGTGGCGGACGACCGAGCGCCGTGGCGCCGTGGCGTTACTCGCGCGTGATCGAGTCGAGGCCGCCCGCGGGGACCGCCCGCCGATTGTCTCCTGGGGCACCCTCCCCCTGCCCACCTACCCAGCCCCGGCGACGAGGGCCGGGGCGCGCACCGAGCGCAGCGAGGGGAAGGGCGCAGCCCTTGCGCGGGTCGGGCGGCGGCGCCAGTCTGGGAAGAGGTGGGCAGGCTCAGCGCAACTGCGCGGCCGCCCAGCCGGCCGCGCGCTTCAGGGTGTGGCCGTGACAGGGGCCGGGTTGGCGACACCAGCAGCCGAGCGTCTCGTGCTCAAGCTCGGCCATTCGCTCAAGCGGGATCGCCCCCGTGCGCAGCTGCTCCCAAAGCCAGCGCCGGTGAAGGCCGATCGCCTCCCCCACGCTGGCGACCACGATCACGCCGGTGATCCGGCTAGGCCGGTGCGAGTAGAGGTTGCCCCACTCGCCCGGCTCGCCGGAGCGCGGATCGTTGCCCCGGCCGACGTAGCGGTCAAAGGGGGCTTCCATGCAGTGGACGACCTCTGCGCTCATCGCTCGCGGACAGGGATGCACTCGGCTTCGCAGATGCGGATCATGTGCCGCGTCCCCGGCCCCTCGAGCGGATAGGCGAAGGCGTAGTCGGGTCGCAGCCGCGCCATCGCCTCGTTGCGCCGGTAGCCGGCGGACTTGCCGTAGAAGTCCCACAGCGCCCGAACCGTGGCGACGTGGATGCCGAGCGCGTGAGCCTCCTCGCGGACGATGCGGTCGAGCCCGCGCGCGCCGCCCTCGACAACGAGCGAGTCCGGGGGCAACCCACCCAGATCGCGCCGCACGACCTCGCGGTCGGTGCACTCGCGTGACCCGCTGAACAGGACGATCTCGGGGGCGCTCACGGCGCACCCGCTGCCGCCGCGCGCGCCCGCAGCCGCACCGGCTCGCTCACCACGACCTCCTGGCGCCGGGCCTTCGCCCGCTCGGCTCCGACGTCGCCGACCGCCTGGATCAGATCGCCTTCGCTGAGGTTGAACGCGCAGCGCCGCGCTTCGTCGGTGCGCAGCTCCCCACCCTCGCCGATGTAGAGGGTGACCCTCGGGGGATTGCTCGCCGGGCCCCGCGCCTCTCCGATCACGACCAGACGGCAGACCGCGCCGCCCTCGCCCGTCCGCACCAGCTCCTTGGACACGACCCAGCCGCGCACGAAGGTGCGCATCACCGCCGCCTGTCCCTGCTTGGACGTTCCGTTCTGCCTGCTGCTCATCGTCTGCTCCTCTCGTGGGCCGCTCGGCCGCTTGCTGACTTGTCAGCCGAAAAGCCCGGGACAGACCCGCGCGCACCGAGCGAAGCGAGGGGAAGGGAGCGGAGCGACCTTGCGCGCGGGGATGCCCGGGCTAGGCTGTCTTCAAGTCAGCAAGAGACTTCGCGACCGCCATGGTCACGGGGGGCTCCAGCCGGCGCTCTCACGCCAGGCCATGAAAAAAGGCCCGGCGCTCTCGCGCCGGGCCTCGGGGTTCGGGGCGGCTGCAGCCTAAAACGGGATGTCGTCTTCGCCGCCGGCGCCCGCCCCCTGGGCGTCGGACGTGTCGGGCTCGAACCCTCCGCCGTCCTCCTCTTCCCTCTGACCCTCGCGGGAGCCGAGGAACTGGACGGTGTTGGCGATGATCTGCACCGCCTGGCGTTTGCCGCTGCCGTCCTTGGCCTCCCACTCGCGCCAGTCGAGGCGACCTTCGATCGCCACCGGCCGGCCCTTGGCCAGGTAGTTCGCGCAGTTCTCGCCGTGCGTCCCCCAGACCGTGACGTCGAAGAAGTTGGGCTTGTCGACCCACTGCCCGCTCTGGTCTTTGCGCCGACCGTTGACGGCTACCCGCAGGTCGCAGACCGGGGTGCCCCCGCCGGTGTGGCGGAGCTCGGGATCGCGGGTCAGGTTCCCGGTGATGACGACGACGTTGACGTTGTTCGCTGACATTTGGAGCCTCCTTTGAGAGGTGGTCGGTTGACGACCCCAGCCAGGGCGCGTGACCGGGCGCGCGGAGCGAGCCGGAGACGGACGTCGGAGGCGAGGAAGCCCCGCTTGCGGGGCCGCAGCGCGCCCGGCTCGTGCCACGCTGGAGGGAGTCGGTCGGGCCGCCTCTCTGGGATCGCGGACATGGGTGCATTGGCCAGCGTGGACCTGTCGTGCACCGGCCTTCCTCGGATCCGTTCGTCAGTCGAAGTCCGCCAGGCTCGCCACGATCCAGGGCAACTCGCCGTTGACGAGCGGGACCTCCTCTGGGTAGAGGGCAGCCCAGACGTTCAGCTCGCTCAGCGTCAGCTCGCCGTCTTGGTACGCGGCCAAGCGACCCGCCGCGCCTAACGAGGAGAGGCGCTCGTGGACCGCGGTCGCGGTGGGGTCGTGCAGGGCGTTGGCCATGTCGGCCTCCTTCGGTCAAGGCCCCGCCGGTGCGGGGCCGGTGCCGGCCCGCCGCACGCGTAGCGTGCGAAAATCAAGCGGGCCGGCCCCGCTTCCATCACGGACGGTCAAGCGGCCTCGAGGGCCATTTCCACTTCTGCGCCAGCCGGGCGAGAGGCGGCCAGTACGGCGTCCTCGAGGCGTCGAGCGAGGCGGTCGATGAGAGCGGCGTAGCGCTCGATCTCCTCGCCGTCGCCCCAGGCGGCCATGTAGGGGACGGCAGCCCCGGCGATGTCGAGCCCGACGCTCGAGCAGACGGTGTAGGCGACGCTTTTCTGGCGCTCGAGATCCGTTACCGGCTGTTGCTTTAGCGGCCTGTCGGGGCGTCGGAGGTGACACCCGGCGCAGCTGGTGTCACCGACGTCGCCGTCCGCTTCTCGTGGGGTGGGGTCGCGCCGTCGGGACGGAGCCGCCGGCCCATAGGGCCGAGGCGGAGTCTCGACGGCGCGACCGGCGCCGTCCGGGTGCGGGCATAGCGTCCGTGTCGTGAGCGAGACGAGCGTGGTCGTCGTTGGCGGCCGCGCTGCGGCGCTGTCGTCGCTGCGCTCGCTACGGGTGGCGTTGCCGTCGGGCGAGGCGTACTGGACCGTCGTCGACGAGGAGTACCGCGTGGTCGCGGCGGCGGACGCCTTCCTGCGCGATCTGCGCTTCGGCGCCGACCGGACGGAGTCGACCACCAAGCTCTACGCCGGTGAGCTGGCCCTGTTCCTGGGCTGGGCCGACGGCTCGGGTCGCGACCTCGAGCGGGCCGCGCGCGAGCTGTCGCGGTTCGTGTTGCTCCTGCGCACGACGCCGATCACCCGTCGTGGCACCGGCTACGGCCGACCGCGCGGCGCGGGGCGGATCAACCATGTGCTGGCGGTGGTGCGCGAGTTCGTCAAGCACCGGGTCGCCCACCGGCAGCTCGACGCGCGGGTGCTCGCGGCACTCTACGAGGTCGGCGACGACCGGTTCCTGCCGGCGGAGCTGCGTGCCGAGGACGGCGGGCTGCGCTATCGCGTCAGGCCCCGGCACAAGCTGCGCGCCGGGCGGCCGGGCCGTGGGCGGGCCGCCCGGCAGGAGGAGTGGGAGGCGCTGCTGCTGGCGGCGGGCAGTTGGCGCGATCGCTTCCTCTTGGTGTTGTTGTGGTTCTCCGGCCTGCGGATCGGCGAGGCCCTCGGCCTGCGCCGCTCGGACCTGCACCTGATGGAGTCCGCGACCGAGCTGGGCTGCGGGGTCGCCGGGGCGCATCTGCACGTCGTCCCCCGCGAGAACGTCAACGGCGCGCGGGCGAAGGGCCGGCGCGAGCGGGTGGTCCCGCTCGCCCATCACGTCCTCTCCTACCACGACCTCTACCTCGACGAGCGTGAGCGCTGCACGGCGGCGGGCGACTGCGACTTCGTGCTGGTGAACCTGTTCGCCGCGCCGTTCGGGGCGCCGATGCGCTACAGCCGCGTCGCCCAACTCTTCCGCTCGCTCTCGCGTCGGGCGGAGCTGGCACGGCGGGTGACCCCGCACATGCTGCGCCACGCGGCGGGGACGGAACTGACGGCCCACGGCGGCCTCGAGGTCGCGCAGGCCGTGCTCGGGCACGCGAGCATCACCAGCACGGAGATCTACGTGCACCCCAGCCTCGAGCGCCAGCGCGAGGCGGTCGAGCGGCTCGCCCGCGCGCCACGCCCCGGTCCTGCCCCGGGGGAGCCGCGGTGAGGGCACCGGCCCTCGCGCCCGCGGCGCGACCGGAGTCCTATCAGGAGCAGGTCGCCGCGCTGGTCGACGTCGCCGTGCTGGTCGCGCGCGGCGTGGATCTGGAGCGCCTGCGGTTCGTGCCGGCGTCGGGCGATCCGCTGTTCGGCTACGCGCGCTGCCCGGTCGAGGGCTGCGCGAACGTGACCGAGCACACGGCCACGAGCCTCTGCACCCGCTGCCAGCACCGCTACCGGCGCTGGCGGCGCGCGACCGGCGACGCCACGCTGGAGCGCTTCCTCGCGGAGGTGACGCTGAGGCGCAGCGAGGATCCCGAGCGCCTCTGCCTCGTCTGCCACACCCCGGGGCACGAGCGGCCCGCCGCCGCCCGGGGCCTCTGCTTCAGCTGCCACCGCCAGGCCTCGAACCGCGGCCAGGGCGTGGCCGCCTACCTCGCCGGGGACGGCAGCCGGCCGCCGGCGACCCCGCGCCCGAGCTTCGGGCCGTGCCGGATGGCCTGCGACGCGTTGGCCTGCGGCGGCGACGGTCTCTGCGGCGAGCACCTGCGCCACTGGCGTCGCGCCGGCCGTCCCGAAGGGAGGGCCTTCGAGTCGTGGCGCGAGCGGGTCGGCGCGCCGCTCCCCGCCTCCCGCCACGTCGACCTCGGCGGTCTGGAGGCGACGCAGCGTTGGGAGTTCCTGCTCGGCCTCTCGGTCGCGATCGACGCGCATCGGCGCACGCGCATCAGCGACCTGCGCCGCGCCGTCGCCCTGATCGCCCAGAGCGGCGTCCGCTCGATCGCCGAGCTCGACGTCTCCGCGGTGCGCACGGCAGCGGTGCGGCTGTTCATCTCGTGGGCGCAGGATCGGCTCAGCCTGGCGTTCGCCGATCCCGACCTCGAGTGGCGCAAGGACGTCTGGGACATGCGGGTGTTCGGCAAGCCGCAGGCCTACAGGATCGACTTCACCCGGATCGAGCAGCCGTGGCTGCGGGAGCTGGCCAAGCAATGGGCGCGCGAGCAGGCGCCGCTGGTGCACGCCGGCTCCACCCGCCGGGCGGTCGCCTCGATCGGCGAGCTCGGGCGCTCGCTGGGGCGCCGCGAGGACGGCGGCATGGACCCGGCGGCGCTGGGCCGCCGCGACGTCTCGCTCTTCCTGGCGCGGATGACGCGCGCCCACACGGCGGGAAGGATCAGCACGCACAAGCGCAGCGTCGTGATCGCCGACGTCTCCTACTTCCTGCGCCAGTCCCGCGATCTCGAGCTCGGCGGCGAGGGCCGACCGGTGTTCGGGCTGCCCGCCGCCTTCACCCTCTCGCGAGGAGGTGCGCCGCGTCGCCCGGCCCCCGGCGGCGCCGCCCGCCCGCGCCCTGCCCGACGTCGTCGTCGCGCAGCTGCTCGAGCCCGCGGCGCTGGCGCTGCTGGAGGCCATGCACGGCGAGCAGGCCCGGATCGCCTTCGAGCTCCTGGCCGACACCGGCCGGCGCCCGAACGAGATCTGCATCCTGGGCTGGGACTGCCTGGACTACGACGACCAGGCCGCCGAGGAGGGCCGCGAGCGCAAGCTGGCGGCCCTCGTCCACGACATGCCCAAGGTCTCGAGGACCGGCTGCCGGCTGCCGATCGACGAGCGGACCGCGCAGCTGGTCCTCACTCAGCGACGACGGATGCGCGAGCGCTACCCCGACACCCCGGCCGCCGAGCGGCGGCTGTTTCCGCGGCTGCATCGCAACCCGCACGGGAGCAGGCCGATGGATCCCGGTGACCTGGCGAGGATGATGCGCCGCTGGGTCGACGCGCTGCCGGCGCTGCTCGACCCCGACGGCTCGCCGTTTGAGCGCTCCCGCGTCGTCCCCTACGCGTTCAGGCACAGCTACGCCCAACGACACGCCGACAACGGCACCCCGGTCGAGGTGTTGCGGGAGCTGATGGGCCACCGCAGCATGGTCACCACCCAGGGCTACTTCCGCGTCCGCGACGAGCGCGCCCGCCAGGCCGTGCAGACGCTGGCGCCGTTGCAGATCGACCGTCACGGCGACCGCACGACGGCGGTCGTCGAGCAGCTCGCCCAGAGCGAGCGGCTGCGCCGCCAGGTCGGCCAGGTCGCGGTGCCGCTCGGCCTCTGCACCGAGCCGTCCAACGTCCAGGCGCGCGGGCACGGCTGCGAGTTCCGCTACCGCTGCGTCGGCTGCGAGCACTTCCGCACCGACCCCTCCAGCCAGGCGGAGCTGCGCGAGTACCTGCGCCGGCTGCTGGCCGGCCGCGAGCGGCTCGCGGCCACCCTGCCGCAGCTGGCCGACTGGGCGCGCCGCGAGGCCACCCCGAGTGAGGAGGAGATCGCCGCGGTCCGCGCGCTGATCCGCCGTAACGATCAAGTCATCGAGGAGCTCGACCCGGGCGACCGCGCCGCCGTGCTCGAGGCGATCGCCACCACGCGCCGCCTGCGCGCCCAGCTCGCCGTCACGATCCCCGATCGCTACAAGGGCATCACCCGCCCGGCGCGCCCGACGCTGGTCCCCCGGCCGGCGGGCGCCGGATGAGCGCGCGGGAGGAGGCGATGGCCGCCTCGCGGCGGCTCGACAGCCAGCTCAAGCGCGAGCGGGTCATCGCCGCGCTCGACGCCCGGCTGGCCGCCGGTCAGGAGCTCAGCGTCGCCGCCCTCGCCCGCCAGGCCGCGGTGTCGCGCAAGTTCATCTACGCCCACCCCGACCTGCGCGCCCAGATCGCCCAGCGCGCCCACCAGCACGGCCGGCGCCAGAGCGCGGCCGCCGTCGCCGACGGACACGTCACCGTCGCCTCGCTGCGCACCGAGCTGGCCGACGCCAAGGCGCACAACCACCGACTGCGCCAACAGCTGGGGGCGCTCGAGCAGCGCCTCTCCGAGGCGCTCGGCCACGAGGTCGCCGAGGAGCTCGAGCCCGGCGCCGAGCCCCCCGAGGAGCTGCGCCGCCGGCTCGAGCTCGCCGAGGCTGAGGTCTTCGAGCGAAACGAGGCGCTGGCCGACGCGCGCGAGGAACTCGACGCCGCCCGCGAGATCAACCGCGAGCTGCTGGCCGACCGCAACCGCTCGAGCGCCTGAGGACCGGATCAGGCCGCCCGCTGCGCGGGCTGCTCGCTGGCGGCCGACAGCGCATCCTCGATGCGCCGGGCGACCCCGTCGATCGTGGCGGCGAACTCGGTGACGGCCTCCAGGGCGCCATCCTCGCCCCAGCCCGACAGATACGGGATCGACTCGCCCTCGACGGCCAGCCCGACCGTCGAGGCGGCCAGCAGCGTCGCGGTCTCGACCATCACCTCGGCCTGCGCGCGCGAATATGACCGATAGTCGATCCCAAGCGCGTGCGCGCACTCATGGATCAAGATCCGCAGCCGCGCGTTCGCAGGCTGACCGGTGTCGACCACGATCCGCCTGGCCTTGGTCTCACACCAGCCGCCCGCCGATCCGGGGATCGCCTCAAACGACACCGAGTAGCCCAGCGACTCGGCGAACGCGACCATCGGGTCGATCAGGTGCGCATGCGAATCGCCGCTCAGCGGCTCGCACGGCGGCTCGAGCGGCGTCTGCTCGACGCCCTCGATCGGTGCCACCTGCCGGCGATCGAACACGGAGACCGCCTTGAACAACACGCGCATCTCCTCGGTCTTCTCGCCCGTCTCGGGATCGCGCTCACGGACCGGCATCGGCGCCATGATCCGAATCGCCTTCTGCCCCTTCTTGACCGCGAAGCCAAGCTCCAGCCATGCCCTGAACCCCGCGACGAACGTCGCCTCGGGACAGGCCATCGCGATCAACAGCTGATTGGAGATCGAGTACCTCGCCAGCCCGTTGCGCGAGCGCACCCGCACCCAGCGCTGCCACCCCTCCGAGCTCAGCAGCTGCTCGGCCGCAGCCTTGAGCCGCTCGCGATCATGAGCCCGACGCTGCTCGCGCTCGGCCTCGGTCAGTCTCTTCTTGACAGCCATCGTCATCGCCTCCGCGATCCGGGCCCGCCTCGCGCGGGCCTTCGGCGACCCCGACCGCACGCCGCAGGCGTGCCACCATCGGGGAAGCCGACCGCGCGAGGCGGGCGCCGCGGCATCGACGTCGGTGACAGCCGTCACCCACGCTACGCCCAGCGCCAAAGCCACGAATCGAGCGATCGCGCCAGAAAACGACGCACTCGACCACGACCTCCTCCTCCGCGTAGGCAAGATCCGGATCGTCGTCACGGCGGTCGAGGCGGACCAAGGCGTGGGCGAGCTCGTGGATCAGCGTCTTCACCAGTTGGTTCGGCGAGATCTCCGTCGAGATCGGCTGCAGCCCGATCTTCTTCGCCTTGGGTCGGTAGTAGCCACCGGCGCCAGCGGGCACCTCACCGATCACGACCGAGACGCCGATGGAGGATGCGACCTCGCAGAGCGGCTCGAAGAGGATGGCGAGACCGTCACCGGCGAGCGGCGTGACCGGCGGGTCGAGCGCCACTGCTCCACCGGGGAAGTCCGACAGCGGGTCGACCTGAGCGCGATCTTGTCTCGTGTTTCATCCGAGCCCCTACATACCGTTGCCCCGCGATGCGCCAGGAACCCCGTTGCCAGGTCCGATAGGACGGCGAGAGGTCGACGAAGCCCTCGTCGAGGGCTTCGTCGAGTGGCTCGAGGCGAGGGGCCGCAGCTCCTACACCCGGCGCACCTACGGACTCGGCGCCGCCCACTTCCTGCGCTGGCTTGACGACCGGGACATCGAGCCGGGCACGGTGGGTCGGGCCGCCGTGGTCGACTACGTCGCCGAGTTCCGCGCCGGGCCCGCCGCCGGCGAGGCGCGAGCGCCACGCACGGTGAACCACCGGGTCAGCGTGCTCGCCGCGCTCTTCGCCTTCTGGGCCGAGTCGGACCCGGGGCTCTGGGCCGACCGCGCGGCGCCGGTGCCGCCGGCACACACAACGATGGCCGGCTCGCACGGGATGCCGGGTCGCGACGCCCCGGTCCGTGGGCGCCCCGGCGACCTGCGGGCGCGGGTGCCCCGCACCGTGCCGCGGGGCGTCCAGCCCGAGGTCGCCCTGGCGCTGATCGAGGCGGCGCAGAGCTGGCGCGACCGGGCGCTCCTGACCCTGCTCTGGCGCTCGGGCCAGCGGATCGGCGAGTGGTCCGAGCGCCACGGCCGTCACGGTCTGCTCGGCCTCTCGCTCGGCGACCTCGACCGCCGCACCGGCACCGTCACGGTGCGGCTGAAGGGCGCCCGCGACGGACACCGGGTGCCGGTGGCCGAGGACTTCTGGCCGCCCTTCGCCCGCTACCTGGGCGAGGAGCGCGGCCTCGGCGAGCCCGGCGACCCGGCCTGGGTGGCGCTGCGCAAGGGCCGCGGGCGGCCGCTCTCCTACGCGACCTTCGAGTCGCAGCTACGGGCGATCTCCGCACGGGTCGGCGTCCGGGTCAACGCCCACATGTTCCGCCACGCGCTGGTGCAGGCGCTGGTCGACGTCGCCGGGCTGAAGGTCGCCCAGGAGGTGCTCGGCCATGCCCACATCAGCACCACCGCCGCGAGCTATGCCCCGGTCGACGAGGCGGCGATGGTGAGCGCCCTGGCCCGCGCCGCCGACCTCGCGAGCCTCGCCGCCCGCAAGACCGGCGACGCGAAGGAGGCCGGCGCGTCGGGCGGCGGCCAGCGGTTCGCCTTCGCCTACGACGCGGACACCGCCCGCGAGCTCGACGCCCTCGCCGACCACGGCCGCGAGGGGAAGGTCCCGCGATGAGCGCCACGGCGACCGATCTGGGCGCCCTCCGGAAGCGGTCCTTCGCGGCCGAGGACCTACGGACCGGGCTCGAGGCTCGCAGGCGAGCAGCTCCAGGCGCTGGCGGGCGAGCTCGGGGTCGGCGAGCGCCCAGGCCGCCCTGATCCCGCCGCGGATGCGGTCGCGGTCTGCCTCGGGCAGGAGGTCGGTGACGTTTCGCTCCTTGTGGCGGTGGCAGCGATGGATGAGGGCGTTGGTGCCGAAGACCTCGCGGATCGCCTTGGCAAGGGCCTTGGCGCCGTCGACCACGAACAGGATCGCCTGCTCGGGATCGAGGCCGCGGTCGACGAGGTCGGCCAGCAGGGTGCGCGCGAGCGTCGCGTTCTCGGTTGAGCCCTCCCAGAGCCCGAGCGGGACCTTGACGCCCTCGGTGGTGATCCCGAGCGCGACTACGTGCATGCGCTCGGCGATCTCCATGCCGTCGAGCATCATCGCCGCCAGGCGCACGTCCTCCAGGCGCCGCGACATCAGCTCCTCCAGCGCGGTCTGGGTGCGCTCGATGAACGCCTCCGAGACCGACGTCCTCGACGTCGCAGAAGCCTCCTGCTCGACGTCTGCGCCGACCGGCTCACTGACGCCCGCGAACTTGCGGGTCGAGACGCCGGCGAGCATCCGGTCCATCACCGCCCGGGTGAGCGGATCGCGATCGGCGAAGTGCTCGTAGGTCCCGAGCGGCAGCTCATGCTCGTCCTCGGCGCTGCGCATCCGCGGCCGGCGCACCTTGACGCGGCGGGCGCCGAGCGTCAGCGAGCCGCCCTCGTGGCCGTGGCGCTTAGCCGTTCGCTCGGGATTCCACTTCCCCTTCGGGCCGACGACCTCGGTGACCTCTGCCTCCATCAGCTCGTGCACGACCCCCAGGCCGACGCCGACGCTGAGCGCCAGCAGCCCCTCCCTCGCTGCTCCCACCAGCTCGCCCAGCGCCTCCTGGATCTGCGGTGGGAGCGGGCTCTCAGGCGCCTCTGCGGTCGTTGCGACCTTCGGTGCGGGTACCTTCTTCATGGCGGTTCCTCCTGTCTCGGTTGGACTTCAAGCGCCCAGAACGCTGCCGAGGGCAGCGGACGGGGCGGGAGGACCGCCGTTCAAAGTTCTACGAGGTCTCGGACAACCTCCTAATCCGTTCGCATCCGCTCTAATCGACGCAGCAAGAAATCCAGCGAAAACCTCGAACAGTGCCTGGAAATCGCCTATTTCAACTAGTGACCTGAGTCGTTAGTCCGGAGCCCTTGGGCGCTTGGTGATGATATACCGGTGCGATTGCTGGCAGGCATCATTGCTTCAGTTGACGCGCAACTTCGCCTCTGAGAGCGGAATATGATTTGCGGGTGTTTGCGACCAAACGCATATGCCCTTATCGGGACGTAAGCTATGTCACGCTGAGGTGAGTCCGGCTCATCGAAGCAAACCAGGGGCGTCGATAGTATCAGCCAATGCAGACAATTCGACTGAACAAAGTCACCGGAGTGCCGGTCTTCCGGCAGATCGTGGAACAGATCGTTTACATGATCGAGACGGGCCAGCTGAACGACGGCGACCGCCTCCCCAGCAGCCGGATGCTGGCGGACAACCTCCACGTCAACCGCAACACCGTCGCCCGCGCCTACGGTGAGCTCCGCGACCGCGGCCTCGTCAGCCGGCAGGGCCGACACGGGATGGTCGTACGCGCCGCGCATTCCGCACGCCAGAGGATGGCGGCGCGGGAGAGCGCCCACGCGGTCCTCGGCGCCGCGGTCGCCCGCTGTATCGAGCTTGGCCTGCCCGCCGAGGAAATCGCCGCACTGGCCTACCAGCAGAGCCTGCACGTCGAGCGGACCGAGGTTCAACTCTCCTTCGTCGAGTGCAACGTCGAGCGGGCCGAGGCCTTCTCCGCCGAGCTCGGCGAGGTCCTGGAAGCGTCGGTCAGCCCCCTCATCCTGAGTGCGATTGAGGCGAGCGACGTCCAGGGACAGGACCTGGTGATCACCACCTTCTTCCACCTCAGCGAAGTCCGCCGCCTCGTCCGGGACCTGGTGCCCGAGGATCCGCCCGAGGTGCTCGGCATCGTCGTCGCGCCGCACCTCAACACCCTGGTCCGCCTCAGCCAGATCCCCAAGGACCACGGGATCGGCATCTACTACACGACCGAGGACCAGGCCGAGCTGCTGGGCAAGTCGCTGGCCGACGCCGGCGTCGCCGAAATCAACCTGATCGCCGGCCCCGACGATCCGAAGCTGGCAGGCTGCGACCTGGTGATCGTGCCGAGCGAGAGCCCCGAGCTGGCGAAGGAACTCGACGGCAAGGTGTCGCTGCTCGAGTTCGGCAACGTCCTCGACGACAGCTCGATCAAGATGGTCTCCGACGTGCTTGACGAAGTCCGCGAGCGCAAAGGCGACATCGGCAGCGTCCCCGCCCCGACCTCCGAGGACCTCGCCGCCCCATCGCGCTGAGCTGGCCGGCGGGTCCGCCGTCCCTACGTCACGCGCTCCAGACCGGGCTCGTCTTCGACGGCGGCGAAGTGTCCCTCGACGGCCTCCGGCGTGACTTCGGACAGGGCGGACGGGCGCCAGCGCGGTTCGCGGTCCTTGTCGACGACCTGCGCCCGGACGCCCTCGATCAGGTCAGGGTCCGCCGCGCAAGCGGTGGAGACGCGGTAGTCCTGTTCAAGGCACTGCTCGAGGGTCGTCATCTCCCGCGCTCGGCGCAAGGCTGCCAGCGAGACCTTCAACGCGGTCGGGGACTTGGCCTCGGTGGTCGCCGCCGCTCGCCCGCTCGGGGATCTTCCAGCTCGCGCAACCGAGCCAAGATCGCTTCGACCGACCCGCCGCGGTATGCGTCGTCGATCCACCGCCGCTCCACCTCGAGCGGCGCCTCGGCCGGCGGCTCGGACAGCCCCTGGACAACCTCCTCCACCCGACCGTCGGTAAGCAAGGCGGGCAGTTCCTCAAAGCCCTCCGAAGCGACCACTCGATCGGCGAGCCCGCACAGCACCGCATCGGCGGCGCCGATGTGACGGCCCGTGAGGACCAGGTGGGTGCCGAGCTCGCCCGGGGACCGCGCCAGCAGATAAGCACCGCCGCAGTCGGGATGGAGCCCGATCCCGACCTCTGGCATCGCGAGCACGAGTCGCTCGGAGGCGAGCCGGTGGCTGGCGTGACAGGCGAGGCCGACGCCGCCTCCGATGACGATCCCATCCATCGCCGCGACGAACGGCTTCGGGTAGCGAGCGATCCTGGCATCCAGCAGATACTCGGCACGCCAGAACATCCGGGCTCCCCGGGCTTCGTCCCCGAGGACCGAGTCGCGCATCATCACGATGTCGCCGCCCGCGCACAGGCCGCGCTCCCCGGCGCCGGTGAGCACCACGCAGCCGACGTCGGGTCCGTTTCCCAGCCAGCGAGGGCCCGGTCCAGCGTTTCGACCGTCTCCAGGGTGAGGGCGTTGATCGCCCGCGGCCGGTTCAGGACAAGATGTCCCAGCGCTCCGACCCGCTGCACCAGCACACTCGGCCGCTCCTCGGTCTTTGGCACCTTGAGGTCTCCTCTGGGCTCGTGCCCACTTCCGTAGGGCAGCGTGTCGCTCGAATTACCCATGCCACTATGTCATAGCATTGGCGACGTGGACGACGACGGCACGCTAGGAGCTGCCCTCCCGGACCCGGTGAGGCGGGTCGCCGCGGCGCTCGAGGCCGCCGGCCAACCTGCCGACATCCGCCTGCTCGATCAGCGGACGCATACGGTCGACGAGGCGGCGCGGGCCCTCGGCGTCGACGCTCGCCAGATCGTCAAGTCGATGGTCTTCCGCGGCGCGCGCGACGGCGGCCTGGTGCTGGTCGTGCTTGCCGGAGACCGCCTGGTCGACCTCGACAAGGTGAGCGCCGTATTGGGCGAATCGGTCAAGCGCGCGAATCCCGACTGGGTGCGTGAGCGGACCGGGTTTCCGATCGGAGGCATCCCGCCGCTCGGCCACGCTACGCTGGCGACGATCCTGGTCGACGCTGGGGTCGAGGGGGACGAGGACCTCTGGGCGGGGGCGGGAACCTCCCGAGCGATGTTCAAGACGAGCGGACGCCGATTGCTGGGCGCCACCGGCGGTACCGTCGCCGATGTCACTCGCTCCGGTTAGGCGAATGCCGGTCCACCCCCGCCGCCGCGGCGACGGACGCGCCCGGCTCCCAGAGGATCTCCTCGCCGCCCTGGTTCGCGGCCCGAGCGAGGATAAAGAGGAGATCGGAGAGTCGGTTCAGGTAGCGGACCACCTCTGGGTTGCCGTCCTCCACCGCCAGCGCCCGCCGCTCCGCCCGGCGGCAGACCGTGCGGCAAACGTGCAGGCCCGCGGCGGCGGGGCTGCCGCCCGGAAGGACGAAGGAGCGCAGCGGCTCGAGTGGCTCGTTGGCGATGTCGCAGCACTCCTCCAGCCAGGCGACCTGCGCCCCGGTCACCCGCAGCCGCTCCCTCCCCTCCTCCGCCTCCGGGGGCACGGAGAGGTCGGCGCCGAGGTCGAAGAGGTCGTTCTGAACCCGCCGCAGCCAATCCGCCGCGGTGGCGTCGACGCCACCGCGGGCGAGAAGTTCACCGATCAGGGCGTTTAGCTCGTCGACGGTTCCGTACGCCTCGAGCCGCGGGTGGGTCTTCGGCACCCGGCTCATGTCGCCGAGGTGGGTCTCCCCACCGTCGCCGAGCCGGGTGTAGATCCGGGTCAGGTTGATTCGTCCCATCGCGGGCCTACCGATCCGGCGCGTTCTCGACGATGAAGCCGATGATGTCTTCGGTCCGCGTGCCGGGGCCGAAGACCTCGGTCACGCCGACCTTCTTCAGTTCCTCCGCGTCCTCGTCGGGGATGGTGCCGCCGACCAGGAAGAGAACGTCGCTCCGCTCGTTCTCCGCGAGCAGCTTGCAGAGGTCCTTGGCGTACTCCATGTGGGCGCCGGAGAGGCTGGAGAGCCCGAGCACCGCCGCGTCCTCCTGGATCACCGCCCGCAGGATCGACTCGGGGGTCTGGTAGATGCCGGTGTAGACGACCTCCATCCCGGCGTCGCGCAGAGCGCGGGCGACGACCTTGGCGCCGCGATCGTGGCCATCGAGGCCCGGCTTGGCGACGATCACCTTGATCGGCGGTGCCTTGGTCCCGTCGGTGGTTGAGCTGGTCATAGTAAGGGCTCCTTTCGTGCCTAGAAGACCGTCGAGGGCTGGTAGATACCCCAGGCGCCGCGAAGGACGTCGGTGATCTCTTCCACCGTCGCCCGCGCGCGGACCGCCTCCTCGATCTCCGGCATCCGGTTGTGATGCAGGTCGCCGGCCACCGCCTCAAGGTCGCGCAGCGCGGCGGCGACGCGTTTCTCCTCGCGGGAGGACTTCACTTCCTGCAGCCGCTTGATCTGCCGTTCGCCGACGCCGGGGTCGGGGCGGAAGAGCTCGACCCCGCCGGTCGAACGGTCGTCGTCCACGAACTCGTTGACGCCGACCGTGATCCGCTCGTTCGACTCGAGTGCGATCTGCTGTTCCCAGGCGGAGTCGGCGATCAGCTGGTTCGGGTAGCCGGTTTCGATCGCCGGGATCATCCCGCCCATCTCGTCGATTCGCCCGATCAGGTCCATCGCCTCCTCCTCGATCCGTGAGGTCAACGACTCGATGTAGTAGGAGCCGCCGAGCGGGTCGACGACGTCGGCGACCCCGGTCTCGTGGAGGATTAGCTGCTGGGTCCGGACGGCGACCTTGATCGCTTCCTCGGAAGGGATCGCGAAGGCCTCGTCAAGCGAGTTGGTGTGCAGCGACTGGGTGCCGCCGAGGACGCTGGCGAGTGCCTGGATCGCGGTCCGGGCGACGTTGTTCAGCGGCTGCTGGGCGGTGAGCGAGACGCCGGCGGTCTGGCAGTGTGCCCGCATCAGCCACGAGCGCGGGTCGGCGCACTTGAGCCGCTCGCGCATGAGCCGCGCCCAGAGCCGACGGGCGGCGCGCAGCTTTGCAACCTCCTCGAGGAAATCGTTGTGGACGTCCCAGAAGAACGAGACCCGCGGCGCCAGCGTGTCCGGATGGATGCCGCGCTGCTGCGCCAGTTCGAGGTAACAGAGGGCGGCGCTGATCGTCAGGGCGACCTCCTGCACCGCCGTCGCCCCGGCGTCGCGGATGTGGTACCCGCACGCGTTCAGGGGGTTGAAGCGGGGCATGACCTGTGCCCCGTACTCCATGGTGTCGACGACGAGCTCGGCCGCTTTCGCCGGCGGGAAAATGAACTCGTTCTGTGCCGTGTACTCCTTGAGGATGTCGTTTTGGGTCGTGCCGGTCAGCTGCGAGCCGGAGATCCCGCGTTCGTCGCCGACCACCCTGTACATCGCCAGCAGGATCGCCGCCGAGGCGTTGATCGTCAACGAGGTCGAGACTTCCTCGAGCGGGATCCCGTCGAACAGCGCGTGGAAGTCGACCACGGTGTCGACGGCGACGCCGATCTTGCCGATCTCGCGACGGTACTCCGGATGGTCGGAGTCGAAGCCGAGCAGGGTCGGCAGATCGAAGTCGGTCGAGAGGCCGGTCTCGCCGTGGGCCAGCAGGTACTTGTACCGGTTGTTGGTGTCCTCGGCCTGGCCGAAGCCGGCGACCTGGCGGATCGTCCATGGCCGACCTCGGTACATGCTCGCGTTCGGACCACGGGTGAAGGGATACTCGCCCGGCAGGCCGATGTCCTCGACCGGGTCGATGTCCTTGACGTCGTCCTCGGTGTAGATGTCATCGATATCGAGGCCGGACAACGTCTTGAACTCCTCGGACCGGGGGGAGATGCGCGCGTAGTCCTTGGCGAGCCGCTCCTCCTTCCACTTGCGGACGCGGGCGGACTCGGCCGCCGACTCCTTGACTGCGTTCAGATGGTCCATCTGTGTGCTGCCTCCTCCAGTATGCGCTTCACCGCGCTGTTCAGATCGAGGGTCTCTTCGGCTATTTCGTCTCCGCAGGAGCGGACCCAGGCCTCTGCGACCAAGGCCGCCTCCCGGGCGCGCTTACGGGCGCGCAGCTGGGTCAGACCCTCGCCGTCCCGCAGCCGGCCCCAGTGCTCCTCGAGCGCGTCCCGCAACTCCGGCACCCCGACCCCTTCGGTGGCGATCGTGGTGGTGACGAAGAAGTTGCGGCCGAGGGTCAGTCGCAGGTGCCGGACGGTCTCCGGGGCGCCGGGACGGTCGGCCATGTTGACCACGACCATGTCGGCGACCTCCATCAGACCGGCCTTGATCGCCTGCACCGCGTCGCCGAGCCCGGGGACGGTGACGAGCGCGATCGTGTCGGCGAGCTCGGCGATCGCGACCTCGGTCTGGCCCGCGCCGACGGTCTCGATCAGGATCACGTCGAAGGAGCCGGAGAGCTCGAGCAGGCGGGCCGCGTTACGGGTGGCACCGGCGATCGCGCCGTGCGAGCCACGGCTGGCGAGACTGCGCACGAAGATGTCCTCGCGACCCATCAGATGGGTCTCCATCCGCAGTCGGTCACCGAGGACGGCGCCGCCGCTGATCGGGCTTGAGGGGTCGATCGCCAGCACCGCGACGCGGGCGCCCGCGTCGGCGTAGGCCTCGATCAGCCGGCCGGTCAGGGTGCTCTTGCCTGCCCCTGGTGGGCCGGTGATGCCGACCACCTGGACCGGCTCCGTCGGCGCCGGCAGCTCCACCTGCCAGGGCGGGCTGTTCTCGACCCGCGTGATCGCCCGCGCCAGCGCGCCCCAGCCCTTTCCCTCGCGATGCTCGGAGATCAGCGTCTGGATGTCAGTTTGCCCGTACAAGCTCGATCTCCCCGTCGAGGATCTGTTTGCGGATCAGCGCCTTGTCGGACTTGCCGATGCCGATCGCCGGCATCGAGTCGATCAGGGCGGCCGCCGAGGGCCGCTTGAAGGAAACGAGTTCCTCGCGACAATGGGCCAGCAGGGCGCCGGCGTCGAACCCGTTCTCGCCGGCGGCGGCGACCGCGACGACGACCGGGGTCTCGCCCCAGCGCCGATCGGGGATGCCGACGACCGCGGCGGCGCTCACCCCGGGGTGCCGACAGGCGACCGCCTCGATCTCGGCCGGGGCGATGTTCAACCCGCCGCTGATGATCAGGTCCTTGAGCCGACCGGTGAGGAAGACGCGACCCTGCTCGTCGACGCGGCCGAGGTCGCCGGTGCGCATCGATCCGTCGGCCGTCAAGACCGCGGCGGTCGTCTCCTTGTCGCCGTGGTAGCCGAGCATCCGCGCCGGGCTGCGGCAGACCAACTCGCCGGAGCTGCCGTCGGTGATCTCGGTGCCCGCGGCGTCGACCGCGACGATCGCCGAAGTCGGGAAGGGGATGCCGACCGTCGCGGGCTCTTCGCGCAACATCCGATCCCCGGCGAAGGTCACCGGCAGCACCTCGGTCATCCCGTAGAACTGGTGGGTCCTGACGTTCGGCAGCGCGTCCCACCAACGCTGCAGGAGGCTGACCGGCATCGGCTCCGAGGCGAACAGGATCCAGCGCAGCTTGGCCAGGTTCTCGAGTGGCGCGCGGTCGAGCAGTCGCGACATCACCGTCGGCACCGCGTCGAAGTTGGTGCAGTCGGCGGCGGCGAGGGCGACCCGCTCGCCATCGAAGCGGGGGAGCACCCGGATCGAGCCGCCGGTCGCCAGGGTCGGCAGGATCTGCTCGCCCATCGCCGTGTAGAAGGGAAGGAACGCGAGGTTGCGGTCCTCCGGCCCGTAAGGCAGGGCCGTCGCCATCTGGAGGCTGGCGTGCAGCAGCGTGCCCTGGGTGTGGACGACGCCCTTCGGCCGCCCGGTGGTGCCGCTGGTGAGCAGGATCGAGGCCGGGCTCGCAGGGCTCAGTTTCGGCAGCTGGGCGCTGCCGGACCCGGTGAGGTCGCCGAGCCCGAAGATCGGGAGCGTCTCGGTGAGGCCCTCGCGCAACTCGTCGTCGACGTCGCCGACGATGACCGCGGCAGCCTCGACCAGGTCGAGCTGGGCGCGGATTTCGTCGATGTCGATCATCACGCTGAGGGGGACCACGACGCAGCCCGCCCGCAGGACCCCGAAGTAGGCGGCCAGGTAATCGGGCTCGTTCGTGCCCGCGATCGCCACCCGGTCGCCGGGCCGCAGGTGGAGGTCGTGGAGCAGGTGGCGGGCGATCGCCAGGGTCCGGTCCCAGAGCTCGGCATAGCTCCATTCGACCTCGTCGCTAACGACGGCCGGTCGCCGACCCTGCGCACGCGCGACGGCGGCGATCCACGCGACGATGGTCTGCGGGGTCCTGGCCGGGGACATCTCAGGAACCGGCCTCGCGCTCGGCCACCCCGACGACGATCGTGACGCTGGCGCGCGCGGCCGGCACTCGCTCGTCGGAGGTGAGGACGCCGCGCTCATCGACCTCGTAGAGCTTGTGGATCTCGGCCGAGATGCGACGGCTGGTGCGGCCGCGCTCGACCACCCGGGCACGACCCTCGACGAAGTCGCCGACCCGCAGGGGGGCGAGGAACTCGACCATGTCGTAGGCGACGCAAAGACCCTCGTCGCCGCCCTCGCGGAGAGCGAGCTCGGTCTCCAGATCGGCGAAGATCTCCATCGCCTTCGAACCCGCGGCGATGCCGCCGGCGTAGCGGACGTCGCCGGGCCCGAGCCGCAGCCGGATCACCGCGTCCTCCGATCCGTCCGAGACGGTCGCGGTCGACTCGCCGCGCGGCGCAGCGGCGAGGCCCTCGATCTCGACAGCGGCGCCCTCTAGCAAGGCGCCCACCTCGACCAGGGTCGAGGCGGGGTAGTGCGAGCCGAGCAGCTCACGGTAGGACTTGGCCATCGACGAGCGGGCATCGAGGTAGGCCGCGAGATCGGTGACGAAGATGCGCAGCTGCAGGAGATCGGTGGCTCTACCCCCTGCCTCCTCGAGCGCCGCGACCAGCCGCCGCAGCGCGGAGTCGAACTCGTCGGCGAACCCGCCGGCGGCGGCGATCACATCGGGCTCGGCGATCTGGCCGGCAAGCGCCACCACGCCTCCGGCGGCGGCAGCGTCGTGGTAACCCGGCTGGCGACCGGACAGGTTCACGCTCATCTCAGTCTCTCTCCGTTCGTTCTCTGGTCGGCATCTGGCGGTGTTCCAAAGGGGACACCGAGAGGCGGCGGGATTTCCTCGCCCTCTCCGTGTCCCCTAAGGTAGGGTTTTTATCATAGATAAATATGCCATAACATCCCACTCCGCTCTTCGACAACTCGTCGAGCCGTCAGCAGGGCTGCATCCGGAGTGCGCCGTCGAGGCTGATCACCTCTCCGTTGACCATCCGATTGGTGATCAGATGCTCGACCAAGTCGGCGAACTCCTCCGGGATGCCGAGGCGCGACGGGAAGGGGACCTCGGCCGCCAGCGATTCCCGCGTCGGCGCGGGGAGCCCGGCCAGGAGCGGCGTGTCGAAGAGCCCGGGCGCGATCGTCACCACCCGGATCGAATGCCGGGCCAACTCTCGAGCGACGGGCAGCGTCAGGCCGACCACGCAGCGATCGAGGCCGTGTTCACGCACACCCCGCGATCCCGTCCTCGCTCTCCTCGGTCGCCGCCATCGCGGCGGCGGCGCAGCGCAGCACGTTGATCGTGCCGAGCAGATTGACGTCCAGCACCGTGGCGAACGCATCGAGCTCGGTCGGCCCGTCGCGGCCGAGCAGCTTGGTGGGCGTCCCGAGCCCGGCGCAGTTGACCGCGATCCGCAATCGCCCGACCTCGGCGGCCCTTCCGACGACAGTTCTCGACCGAGGCGGCGTCGGCCACGTCGACCTCGACGGCGAGGCCGTCGAGGTCCTCGGCGAGTTTCGCGGCGCGATCCGCCGCGAGGTCGGCGACGACGACCTTGGCGCCCTCCTCGGCGAGGCGGCGAGCGGTCGCCGCCCCCAGCCCAGACGCGCCGCCAAAGACTGCGGCCACGGTTCCCCTTATCTTCATCCCTCTCCTATCAGCTATGAATAACCCAGAGGACTATGCCATATAGTGCCGCGAAGATAGCGCCTTGATTGGGACAAGAACGTTCAAGAGCAGAGAGGAAGTGGTGATGAGGACGATTGCGGATGCACTCGCCGAGGGATTGGTCGCCCAGGGGATCGAGCGGATCTACAGCCTGCCCGGGAGCCACATGAAGCCGCTCTGGCACGCCCTGGATGCACGCGGCGTCCGGGTCGTCACGGCCCGCGACGAGCGCGCCGCCGTGCACATGGCGCAGGCCGAAGCCGAACTGAGCAACCGGTTGGCGGTCGCGATCCTCACCGCCGGCCCCGGCATCACCAACGGTGTGACCGGCCTCGGCGCGGCATATCTCGACCGGGCGCCGGTACTGATCGTCAGCACCCGCGCGCCGCTGCTTCAGGACGGGATGGGAGCGCTCGAGGAAATCGACCAACTCGCTGTCGTCAGTCCGCTTTGCCGCGCGGCCCACGCGGTGCTCGAGCCGCGCCACGCGCTTCCTCGTCTCGACCTGGCGATCTCGGCCGCGATCGGGGACGACGGACCGCCCGGCCCCGCCTACTTCGAGCTTCCTTCCGATCTCTTCACCGCCCCGGCGCCGCGAGCCTACGCTGAGATCCGCCAGCGTACGCGCAGCGTACGCGTCCCGGCACCGGCCGACGTCGAGGAAGCCGCCGAGCTGCTCCACTCCGCCCGACGGCCGCTGGTGATCGCCGGACGCGAGGCGCTGGCCGCCGCGGACGTCCTCCCTCGGTTCGTCGACCAGGCCGGAGCGGCCTACCTCGACACGCGGGCAAGCCGCGACGGGTCGTCGGCCGCGATCGGATCCTTCGTCCCGGCAGTGAGGGCGAGGGCGATGGCGGAGGCGGACCTGGTCGTCACCTTGGGCCGCCGACTCGACTTCGAACTCGGGTATGGCTCGCCGGTGGTCTTCCGCGATGCGAAGGCGTTCCTTCGCATCGGCCGGGGAGCCGAGGACGTCAGCGCCAACCGCCGGGGCGACGTCGAGCTGCGCGGTGACGTCGGCTTGGCGCTCTCGGCGCTGCTGTCCGTCGGCATCTCCGCGGAGAGCCGCGACGACCGCTGGCTCGCCGAGCTGGTCGCGGAGAACCACCGCAAGGCCGAGCGCCTCGAGGAGCGCATGGCGACCGCGACCGAGTTGGACGACGGCCTCCACCCGCACCAGCTCCTGGCCGCGGTCAACCGCATCGTCGACGAGGAGACGATCGTGATCGCCGACGGCGGCGACATCCTCTCCTGGGCCCGCACGGGGCTCCGCGCCCCGACCTATCTCGACCTCGGCGCCTTCGGCTGCCTCGGCACCGGGATCCCCTATGCCGTCGCCGCCTCGCTCAGCAATCCGACTCGTCGGGTGATCCTCGTGGTGGGTGACGGCTCCTTCGGCTTCAACGCCATGGAGTTGGAGACGGCGGCTCGCGAAGGGGCGCGAATCCTCGTCGTCGTCGCCAACAACAGCGCCTGGAACATCGAACGGGCCGACCAGCTCGAGAACTACGGAGGCAAGGTGTTGGGGACCGAGCTGTCGAGATGCGACTTCGGCATGTTGGCCCGTGCGCTCGGCGTGAGTGGCGAGCGCGTGGAGCGATCCGCCGACCTCGATGCGGCGCTCGCGCGCGCGCTCGGCGAGGTGCCGGCCGTCGTCGACGTGAAGGTCAGCCGCGAGCCGCAGTCCGCCGACACCAAGAGCGGGCTCGCGGTCGTTCCTTCCCGCCATGCCCTGATCGCCTGGGACCGCGACGAGCGCACCTGGCTCGGGGAAGCGGACTTAAGTGCGTACCGGGTTAGCTCCATCCGGCCTGGCTCGTAGCTTTGGGGAGTGGCTCGCCCGGACTTCCCGCTGACGATCTTGGAGTTCCAGCAGCGCTTTGGCACCGAGGAGGCGTGCCGCGAGTACCTGTTCGCCTCGCGCTGGCCGGATGGGTTCGTCTGTCCCGCCTGCGGCGGGCGCGACGCTGGCGCCCAGACCCGTCGCCATCTGTGGGTCTGCACGGCCTGTGGCCGCCAGACCTCGATCACCGCAGGCACGGTGGCTTCATATTGCACCTCACGCAGCAAGGGTTTCGGATGGTTTCGGGAGATGGACGGAGTTCGCGACCCGCTCGCAGCATGCCTGCTCGACGTCGGGACCGAAGGGGATGTATAGGCGGTTGGCGGGTCCGCGGCGGGCCACGAGCTGGCCGTGCTGGATCCAGTAGTGGACAGCTCCGACGCTGACGCCGAGTCACTCGGCGACTTCGGTGACGGTGAGCTCGTCGGGGGCGTGCGTCGGCGGGGAGGGAACCTTGTGCCGGTAGCGGACCCAGCGCACCGCGTTCGCGTCGAACGGCCGGCCGTGGCCAGTGCGCAGGCCGGCGGCTTCGAGCTCTGCAGCGAGCTGCTCGTCGGTGCGATGCAGCCCGAGCCGCTTGACGAGGTCGACGGCCGCAGGCGGGGTGCGCCGCACCTGGAAGTGCGGCTTCGGCCGCTGGGTAGCGTGCTCCTCGCTGGCGCCCGAGCGCCAGCGGATGCCGACGCGCAGCTCGCGGCCCTCGGGCTCGGAGGTGATCGTGACGTCGCTGATCAGTGCACGTAGCAGGCGCTTGCGGTCGCGTTCGCAGGTCGTCTCGGCCCCCCACAAGGCCGGCACGTTCGCCGCCAGCGCCTCGATCTCCTCGCGCGAGGGCTCCCGGGCGGGCGCGGCCCGGGCTGCGAGCGCGGCCTCCGCCTCGGCGAGCTCACGCAGCTTCTGCTCCCAGCGCGCCTCGAGGCTGCGGGCGACGAGCCGGTTCTCAGGCTCGCACTGGTGGAAGGCCCGCTCGGCGCGCGCGGCCTCATAGCGGGCGCGCTCGGCGCGCAGCTCGATTGCCCGCCCCGAGCGCGCCCGCCGGTCGGCGACCTCGTCGGCCACCGCCGCCAGGACCGAGCGACAGGCCGGGGTGTGGACGTGGTCCGCGCGCGAGCGCGAGCAGTCATAGACCGGGCTCTGCGCGGCGCGGTGGCTGGTCGACATCGGCCGCCCGCAGCCACCGCAGCGCACGATCCTCGGACAAAGCGCGCGTCCCTCGCGCACCGGGCGCGCCCCGCGCCGGGAGTTGTTGGCGGCGAGGCGCTGCTCGTTGGCGAGGAACGCCTGCCAGCTGAGGTAGCCGGGGTGGTGGTCGTGGATCAGAACCGCCCACTCCGAGCGCGGCAGCTCGATCGTCTTGGTGGTGATCGTGCCGTCCGGGGAAACCGCGCGGCGCGAGCGGTAGCGCCCGAACACGTAGGCGCCCGCGTAGGCAGGGTTGCGAAGCACGCCGATCGCGCGCGAGCGCGTCAAGCGCCCCCAGCGCAGCTCGCCCGCCCAGGCGCCGCCGTAGGCGCGCTTCGGGAACCGTCGCTCGGCGAACGCGCCGACCACGCCGTAGGCCGAGCCGGCGCGCTCGAACGCGGAGAACAGGTCGGCGACCGCCGCGCGGACCTCCTCGTCGGGGTCGATGATCGTGGCGCCGTCCTCGTCATAGAGGTAGCCGACCGGTAGCGGGAAGCGCAACTCCCCGCGCTCGGCCGCCGCGTTCTTGGCGCCCTGCAGGCGGCCGGCGAGGATGTGCAGCTCGGCCTCGGACATCGTGCCCTTCAACCCGACCAGCAGCCGGTCGTTGAAGCTGCGCAGATCGTAGATCCCGTCGGAGCCGACGATCAGCGTGTCAGTCAGGGCGCAGAGCTCGAGTAGCCGCTGGAGGTCCGCGGAGCTGCGCGCCAGCCGCGAGACCTCGAGGCCGAAGATCGCGCTGACCTCGCCCACGCAGACCCGCGCCCGACGAGCTCCTTGAATCCCGGCCGCTCGCCGGCGCCGCGGCCCGAGACGCCGAGGTCCGCGTCGATCACCACGATCCGCGCGCCCTCCCAGCCGAGGCGCTCGGCCTCGCCCGCCAGCGCGTACTGGCGCTCGGTCGACTGCGTGTTCTCGCGCACCTGCGCGAGGGTCGACTGGCGCACGTAGACCAACGCCAGCCGCTGCCGGTGCGCGCTCGTGACCTTCGCCTGAGCGCTCATCTCCCGGGCTCCCGGCGAGCGCCGCCTCGACCATGTTGGCCAGCGCCTGGCGCCTCGCCGTCCATGCGGCGGACCGCCCATCACCCGAGCGCCTGCCGGCGCAGCAGCTCGAGGTTGATTCGCGAGATCTCCGCCAGCGCCGCCTCGCGCCGCCCGGTCGCCTCGACCAGCGCCCCGACCGTCCCCGCCAGCGCGTTCGGCACGTAGATCGACCGGCCACCGCCGTCGGCGTGCACCGCCAGGTACAGATACGGGCCGTGCAGCTCGCCGCGCGCTCAGCGACAGCCGGCCCGCCCGCAGCGCCGACCCTGACGCTGCAGCGTGCCCCGCAGCGTCCCCTGCGGATCGCCGACCGACCGCGCCAGGCGCCGCCGGCGCGCCCGCAACTGGGCGGCGCTCAGGTCGCTGAGGCTCGACTCGCTCATCTGCTTGTGCATGATTCGCGCACAAAGTCAGCGATCCTGCCTCTCCTTCCGCGCGCTCCGAATCGCCTTCACCGCGGCGAGGAGCTCGGCCAGCACCTCGATCGTCAACGTCTCGGCCGCCGCCTCCACGCCGCGGTCGGTGGCGTCCTCGGGCAAGGTGACGCTGCCGAGCGGCCCGCTGCTCGCACACACACAGTCGCGAGCCGGCCCAGCGACGCACGAGCAGGATCGGCAGGCGCTCCCCCGCCAGCGGGTGAAACGGATGCGTAACCACCAGCGAACCCAAAGACTCGCTGGACAACTTCGCGGTATGACGTGACCGTCGGGACGGTGATGCACAAGACCAGGTTGCCGCTGAGGACCTGGTTCTGGGCGGCTTACCTGGTCTCGACGTTTCAGCCCGGGATCTCCGCCAAGCAGCTCCAGCGCCAGCTCGGAGTCGGCTGCCACGAGACGGCCTGGGCGATGCTGCACAAGCTCCGCGGCGCGATGGTCGCACCCGAGCGCGATCCCCTCAAGGGCGAGGTCGAGATCGACGAGTTCTTCCTCGGCGGGCACGTGGAGGGCCTCAAGGGCGGCCGGCAGCACGGCAAGAAGGCCCTGGTCAGCATCGCAATCGAGGTTCGGGGCCAGGGCTCGGGGCGCCTTCGTCTACGGGTCCTGGAGAACTCGCAGGCGAAGACGCTCGAAGCGTTCACGAAGGCGACGACCGTGCCCGGCGCGATCGTGCACACCGATGGGCTTCCCTCCTACAACGGCTTGCCGAAGCTCGGCTACGACCATCGCCCGCGCAAGGTCGCGAGCGTCGAGCCGGGGGAGGAGCTCCTGCCACGGATTCACCGCGCCGTCTCCAACCTGAAGGCGTGGATGCACGGCACCCACCGCGGGGTCTCCGACGCTTACCTGCAGGTCTACCTCGACGAGTACGTCTTCCGCCACAACCGCCGCGGCACTCCGATGGCCGCATTCCAGACCCTGCTTGGCCTCGGCGCGATCCACGATCCGACGACATATGGCGAGATGACGGCGCTCAGGCACGCAGCCTCAGTAAACCGGATACGCATCAGCTAGCTACTTCCCCCGGAAAAACGCCTGGGCATGAAAACGGCCGCGCGGAGTGCCGGCGCGGCCGTTTTCGGTTGCAATCATGGATGCTCTTTCGAGCCTCCCGATCTTTTCAACGAGCCAGGACGGCGAAGGTGTCGAGGTCATAGGCGAGGATCGCCCAGGCGCTCCAGATGCGCTGTCCCTCCTCGCCCTTCAGCCTCGATCGCCGCAGCCCGTAGCCGCGCTTTAAGTGGGAGATCCGCCCCTCGACCCCGGTCCGGTAGCGGCGCAACCGCCGCTTGGTCCGCGCTGAGCCCGGTTCCTGGCGGCCGGAGACGAAGACCCGCTCGGGCTCGATCTCGGCCAGCTGCTCCTCGGAGCGGCGGTGGCCGAAGCCGCCGTCGAGCGCCACCTCCCGCGGCGCCAGGCCGAGGGCCGCAAGCTCGGCGGCGGTCTGGGGCAGCAGCGTGTTCTCGCCGAGGTTGCCGGCGCCGCTTGCGGGAGGCAGGACGAAGCCCCGCGCCCCTGACTTGGTGTTCGGGGTGAGCTCGCAGATCTGGGCGACATAGCCGAACTCGTTGGGCTTGCCCGCCTTGCCCTTGCGGATCGGCCGCGCGTCGGGGTCGGAGATCGAGACGATGCGGCCGGTGATCTTCTCGCCCCGCAGGCGCTGGGCGGTCTGCTCGGCGATGCGCTCGCAGCGCTCGGCCAGCTCCTCGATCGCCGCCGCCGAGCGCAGCTTGGCCCGGGCACCGCGGCCGCGCGCCTTGGCGCGCGCCTGCGCGGCCAGCTTCCTCGCCTCGGCCGCCGAGCGGCGCAAGAGGCGGCCAGCCTCGGCGTTCAGGGCGATCACCTGCTCGCGGGCCTGGCCGGTGCGGCGGGCGAGGGTGCGGGAGATCTGGCGCACCCGCCGCCCCACGGCGCGCGAGCGGTCGCGGACCGCGTTGCCCCGCTCGCCGACCCGCTCCGCGAGCCGGCGCCCGGAGCGCGCCAGCGCCCTGGCGCCCTGCAGGGCGAGCATCGCGTCGGAGGGATAGCGCACGTCGGCCTCCACCACGGTGGAGTCGATCCGCGCCGCCCGCGCCCGGAAGCGGCGCTCGCGCACCGCCTTGGCGATCACCGCCCGGGTCAGCTCCGCCACCGTCTCGGGCCCCAGGCGGCGGGTCAGCTTCCTGACCGTCGACTCGCAGGGCACCCGCTCGCCGAGCCCGAGCAGGCAGAAGCGGCGCAGGTGCAGGGAGTCCGACACCTCTTTGACCAGGGTCTCGTAGCCCCAGCCCGAGCGCTGCTTGACCACCATCAGCCGCACGTACGTGGCCATCGGGATCGTCGGCCGGCCGTGGCCGGCGCCAGAGCGGCCCCGCTGCTCGGCCTCCCGCCGCCAGTGCCCCTCGATCGGCGCCAGGAGCGCCGGGTCGGCCAGCAACTCGTCCAGGCGCGCCAGGTCATCGGGCAGCTCGCGCACCTCCTCGGGCAGCACCTCGTCGAACAGGCACTCGGCCTGCACGCCTTCCAAGCGCAGCATCAGCACCTCTCTCATCCATTACTTCATCCATGATTTGCAGGGAAATTGTCCTGCGCGGGGTGGACGGAACCGCGTCGTTAGGCGTGACTATTTCCGGGGGAAGTAGCTAGAGCGCGGTCAAGGCGGCCGACAAGAGCCGAAGCGGGCGAAGCGGGTCCTTCGACGCCATTTGGTCCGCTCAGATATGACATTATCTCTGCAATGGATATGACCGAAAGGTCGGTATCGGCCGATCCCGAGATAGTTGCGACCGGCGACGGAAGCCGCGTGCGCCTGTTTCCCCCGATCCTCGGCACGGTCTGCTCCAGATGCGCCGAACGGACGGACGACGTCAGCTTTGTGATCGAGGCCGGTGACGGTGACCAGGCCGCCGGCGGCCTCTGCGGACCATGCCTGATCGCCTTGCTGCGGGGGGTGACGGAGGGCGGCTACTAGTTGTAGTTCCTCACAACGTTGTTCATCCTCCTTGAAGGCTGGGGGTGCGAGCCACCCACCCCAAAGGAGAACCCGGATGAAGATCCACGCTGATATGGAGCCAGGTTTTGTCAAGTCCCCAGGTCTGAGCCAGGCCGGGACGTTCCTATAGATGTCAAGGGGTGGGAGACAATGACCTGAGGTCGTCACGGAGACTGGCGTGGACCTCGCGGGCGATGCGAACTCTCAGGTTGTGCAGGGTGCGGGCGCCGTGGCGCTCCAGGGTGAGGATGTCCTTGCAGGTCCAGAAGATCGACTCGACCCGCTGGCGGATCGGGGCGAGGTGGATGGAGCTGTCGGGCTCGTCTTTGCGGGCCGGTCGCACGATCGTGGCCTGCAGCTCGCTTACCGCTTCGGCGAACTCGCGCCCGGCATAGCCCTTGTCCCCGATCACGATCTCCCCTCCGACCCGGTTGGCGCGTTCGAGTAGCTCGACCCCGACCTCGCGCTCATCGCGCTTGGGAGAGGCCAGGGTGAAGGCACGAGGAGTGCCGTCGGGGGCGAAGAGACCGTGCAGGCGAAAGCCCCAGAAGAAGCGCGAATGGGAGGCGCAGTAGCCGTAGTCGGCGGCGTCGGCGAGTTGGGATCGGCGTGTCGTCTCCACCGAGCGGGCGCACTCCACCGGGGTGGAGTCGATCAGCAGCAGGTCGTCGTAGTAGCCGGGGGACTCGGCGGCGAAGACGCCGATCAGCCACTCGATCGTCTCCGCCAGCCGGGCCCGGCGCTTGTGGAAGCCAGGTTGGAGGGGCAACTCGGGGAAGAGCTCTCCCAGACGCTTGCGGGCGACCGCCAGGAAGCGGCGATCAGAGGGAATGCCCATGATCGCCTGGGCGACGCAGAGCGTCGCCACCTCGGCGTCGGTGACTCGGCGACGGGCATTGCCGGGCTTCTCGGGCAGGAGATCGTCCGCCGTGCAATAAACCGCAGTGCAGAGAGTGTCGAGGTCGGCGTGCATCGTGGCCTTTCGGTCGACGGTTGCTTCAGCACCGTCGACTTCGGCCTCTCTGCTTAAAACCCCTCGGCCAGGGGGTTCGCCGTGGAATCAGTCATCTAGGCCGTGCCCTCAGCGTTCGCGCAGCTCGACCGTCTTCTCCTCGAGCACCGCCTTGGCCTCGAGGTCCAAGGCGACCCCGTAGACGTCACGGGCTTCCTCCGGCGTGATCAGCTCGTCCAGGACATCGTCGAGCACGCGCCGCGGATCGCGGGCGAGCGGGGAACCGACGCCGCCACCGTTCGGTGAGACGATGCGGAGCACGCGGCCCTCGGCGATCGACCGTCCGGGCTGCTTCGAGGTCAGACGTTCGTTGCGCTCGGGATCGTCATGATCCAGCGCCATTTCGCTCGGCGAGCCCGGCAGGCCGCCGTTCAGTCCCCACGGTGCGTGAAGCTGCCCGTCGGCCTCGCTGGAGAAGAAACCGTCGTTGAGATACTGATACTCGCGGATACCGCCCTTGCCGCCGCGGAACTCGCCGTGGCCGGGAGGATTTTCGTTCAGCTGCCACTGGACGCAGCGGAGCGGAAACTCGGTCTCGATCTCCTCGATCGGGGCGCAGCGGGTATTGGCGAAGAGGGTATCCACCGCGTCCATCCCGTCCCCGCCCGAGGTGGCGCCATAGCTGCCCTCGTGAATGTCCATGTGGATCCAGTACTTCTCGCCGATGACACCGCTGTAGCTGAGTACGGCAAGCGCACCGGTGCCGGCGCAGCACAGCTCCGGCACCACCTCGGCGAACGCTTTCACCAAGGTGTCGGAGAGCGAGAGCGCCGGTAGTGCCCGTGCCAGCGTCGGGGCCGGGAAGCTCGGATTGACGAGGGTACCCTTCGGCGCGACGACCTTGATCGGCCGGACGAGCCCGCGGTTCTGAGGAACCGCCTCGTGGTCAATGGTGTCGAGCAGCACCGACCGCACCACGGTGAAGATCGCGCACATCGTGGTCCCCTGCAGCGGCATGTTCAGCGGCAGGTTGTCAAGCTGTGGTGAGGTCCCGGTGAGGTCGATTTCCAGTGTCTCGCCCCTGACCCGCAGAGTGACCGCGAAGCGGAGGTTCTTGCTCGCCGGATCGTCGAGCTCGTCGAATCCGTCGGCGAAACCCTCGGCGAAGTACTCGCCGTCGGGGACCTTCGCGATCTCCGACCGCAGCATTCGTTCGGAATAGTCTTCGAACCACTTCTGCGTCGCGAAGACGTCCTCCTTCCCGACCTCGTCCATCAGCGCGAGGAGTCGCTGGGCGCCGAGCTCGCAGGCCGCGATCTGGGCCTGCATGTCGCCGATGACCACGTCCGGGATGCGGACGTTGTCTTCGATCATCTGCCAGAGAACCTCGTCGTCGCGACCCTCGCTGCGGATCTTCAGGCCGCGGAAGCGCAGCCCGCACGCCCACTCGTCGACGGCGTCGATCACCGACGTGCCGGGCTTGGAGCAGCCGACCTCGAGGTGGTGTGCGGTGGTGCAGGACCACCCGATGAGCTCGTCGTCCCGGAATATCGGGGCGAAAAAGCCGACGTCGGGGCCGTGCGAGGCGCCGAGGTAAGGATCGTTGTGGATGAAGATGTCGCCGCGCCGGATCGTGTCGCCGCGCTCCTCGACCATCTTCAACACACCCTGCACATACCAGGGGATCGCACCCATCTGGAAGGGCGTGGTATCGGCCTCGCAGAGCTGCCAACCGTCCTTGTCGGTCAGCGCCGCGCCGATGTCCTCCGATTCCTTGATGATGATCGAGAAGCCCATGCGGATGAGTTTGCGGCTCATCTCCAGCGCGATCTGGTTGAGGCGGCCCTGGATGACTTGTGCGGTTATGGGATCCATGGTTGGCTCCTTAGCCGAGGCCCGCGCCGGGCGGGATCTCGATGATGAGGTTGTTGTGAGGGTCGCGCTCGACCGTGCAGTCCGGCGGTACGAGCGTCGTCGAGTCGACCTGCGTGACGATCGCCGGTCCCGGCACGCTCTCGTCCACCGGCAGCTTCTCGTGGGCGTAGACCGGCACGTCCACCGTGTAGACGCCGCCCTCCGACTCGAAGGTCGCGGGCGTGTCGACGAGGTGGGCGTCCTCGGTACTGCCGCCCTCGACCGTGGGGGCGCTCAGCCGCGGCAGCCGGCCGGTGCCGGTAAGGCGGAGGTTGACGAAGGCGATGCCCATCCCCGGGAAGGCGTGGCCGAACTCCCGCCGGTGGGTCTCGTGGAAGGCCTCGCTGAGCCTGGACAACGTGTCCGCGTCGATTCGGCTCGACTCGAGCGGAACCTTGAGCTCGTAGCTCTGTCCTTGGTAGCGGAGATCGGCGGCCCATTCGATCGCGATGTCGTCGTCGGCGATCCCGTCCTTTCTCAGCCGCGCCCGCATCGCCTCCTCCTCGGCCTCGTATCGGCGGGCGAGCTCGGGCGGGTCGACGTCGGTCAGCGGCTGCAGGTACGACTGGGTGACATCGTAGCGTAGGTCGGTGGTGAGCAGCCCGCCGGCGGAGGTGACGCCCGGGTGCTCGGGGATCAACACCCGGGTGATCCCGAGGAGGCGGGCGACCTCGGCCGTCTGCAGGGGACCCCCGCCACCGAATCCAGCGAGCAGGAAGTCCCGCGGGTCGAGCCCCCGCTCGATCGTCTTCGTTCGCAGGGCGGCCGCCATGTTCTCGTTGACGACGCGGACGATGCCCGCCGCCGTCTCCAACAGGTCGAGGCCTAGCCGCTCGGCGACCCGTCCCACCGCTTCCTCGGCGAGGTCGCGCCGCAGTTGCAGGCCGCCGGCGAGCTCGGCGGGAAGGCGACCGAGGACGACGTTGGCGTCGGTCACGGTGGGCTCGGTACCGCCGCGGGCGTAGGCAGCGGGTCCGGGCAGGGCGCCGGCGCTGCGGGGACCGACGTGCAGGCCGCCGGCCTCGTCGACGTAGGCGATGCTGCCCCCGCCGGCGCCGATCGTCTCGATGTCGATCATCGGCACCATGATCGGGTAGCCGGCGATCCAAGTATCTCGCGAGCGCGCCTCGACCAACCCCGATTCGGCGACGATCCCGATGTCCGCACTGGTCCCGCCGACATCGAGCGTCGCCAGATAAGGGGCGTTTCCGCCCGAAGCCCAGATTCCGCCCATGACACCGCCGACGGGGCCGGAGAGCAGCAGCGTCACCGGCCGTTCCATCGCCGCCTCCGGTTTCGCCGTGCCGCCGTTCGATTGCATGACGTAAAGCAGGTCCTCGGCGCCGATCTCGCGCAGGCGTTCGTCGAGGCGACCGATGTAGGAGCGCGTGACGGGGCCGACGAAGGCGTTGACCGCGGTCGTCGTGAAACGCTCGAACTCGCGAAACTGCGGAACGACGCCGCTGGAGGTGCAGACGAAGGCGTCGGGCATCTCCTCGCGGACGATCTGCGCTGCCTCGTCCTCATGGGCGGAGTTCAGGTACGAGAAGAGAAAGCAGACGGCGACGGAGTCGACGCCTTCCGCCTTCAGCTCGCGGGCGGCGCGGACGACCGCGTCGCGGTCGAGCTCCGTGATCACCTCGCCCGACGGCGGGATCATCCGCTGCGGCACGGGCCGCCGGTGGCGCCTCAGTACCAGTGGCCGCGCCTGCCAGGGGATCACCTGTCGAATCGAGTAGCTCATCGGGCGCTGGTGGCGACCGATGTGGGTGACGTCCCGAAATCCCTCCGTGGTGATCATCCCGACGGTTGCGCCCTTGAACTCGAGGATGGCGTTGGTGGCCACGGTGGTCCCGTGGATCAGGAGTCCGATATCCGACGGGCTGCACGCCGCCAGGCGGGTGATCTCCTCGGTTCCTCCCGCGATCGTGGCGGCCGTGTCCTCGCCGCTCGAGATCTTCAGAACCCACGACTCGCGCGTCTGCGTGTCGTGGAGGATGAAGTCCGTGAAGGTTCCACCGACGTCGATGCCGAGTAGCTTCACCTAGCGCTCCTTTGCGTCATTTGCGGTCATTCACTTGCTCGCTGGACGCGAGCGAGAGGAGCGCGTTGAGAATGATCTCCGCGCCCAGGGCAGCATCGGCTGGATCGGCGTACTCGAGCGGCGAGTGGCTGATCCCGTCTCGACAGGGAACGAAGACCATCGCGGCTGGTACGTGTCTGGCGATGTGCATGGTGTCATGGCACGCCCCGGACCTCATGATCAGATGGGGGATGCCCGAGCGGTGTGCGGCGCCTTCGAGGGCGCGGACGACTCGGTCGTCCATCGGAGTCGGCGCGACCCGCGACCGCTCCGAGTGCTCGACCCGCATCCCGAGCGCGGCCGCCGACGCCTGCGCATGTGAAAGCGCCTTGTCGACTATTTCGTCGATCTCAACGCTGTCGGGGCCGCGCACGTCGAGGGAAAATCGCACGGAACCTGGAACGACGTTGATCAGTCCGGGATCGAGATCGAGTTCGCCCACCGTGGCAACCACTCCGGAGCGACTGGCCTTGGCAAGCTCGGTGATGTCGAGGGCAAGCCGCGCCGCCTCGATGCCGGCGTCGCGGCGGATTTCCATCGGCGTCGCACCCGCATGGTCGGCGCTCCCGTGGATCGCGACGTCGGCGTGGACGATGCCGACGATCCCGTCGACGATGCCGATGGGTACCTCGGCGTCTTGCAGGACCCTTCCCTGCTCGATGTGAAGCTCGAGCCAGCCGAGCATCTGCTCGAGCGGGCCCCGACACTCTCGCCAGCGGTCCGGCTCGAAGCCGGCCGCTTCGGCGTGCGACCAGAAGGACCTGCCGTCGTCGATCGCCCTGAGTGCGCGCAGGTCGTCCTCGTCGACGGCCTGCGCCATGATCGCCGAGCCGAGCATTGCGTGGCCGAACCCCGAGGCCTCCTCCTCGACCGGGACGACCACCTGCAACGGCAGGCCAAGGTCGAGTTCGGACTCGAGCCGACACAGCTCGAGCGCCGCGACGACGCCCAGCGTGCCGTCGTATTTGCCGCCGTTGCGGTTGGAGTCGCAGTGCGAGCCGACGCCGTAGGTGGGCTCACCGTCCGGACGGTTGCGCGCGACGAAGTTGCCCACCGGGTCCTCCCGAGTCTCGTAACCAAGCCCTTCGAGCGCGGTCGCGAAGTAACGGACGGTGTTCGCGTACTCCGGCGTGAACGCATAACGGCAGATGGTGGTCGTGGAGCGGGTGTACCGGGGGCCGCTCACTGCCTCCAGGACTTCCTCGATCCGGCGCGCGCTGCGGCCGCGGTCGATCCTCACCGCGGGATCGGCACCGCTCCGCTTGACCGTGTTATCTCCCTGTGAAGTTCCCATATGGCCCATAGGGCTAGGTTATATATCGGAGTCCATCGCGTCAAATAGGACGACAATCCGCCCGTTCCGGCCGTAGCCGCTGTGCCATTTATAGAAGATGCCGACTCATGCGCCGCGGCTCAAGCCACGTAGGAGCGCTCGAGGATGCGATCGGCGCTGAGGTCTTCGCGCGGCAGCTCCGCGACCTGTCGACCCTCGCGAACGACGATCACCCGGTCGCACAGGTGCGCCAGATCCTCGTACTCGATGCTGGCGATGACGACCGCCATCCCGCGCTCGCTGGCGCGCTCCACCTCGGCGAAGATCTGCTGACGGGCGCCGATGTCGACGCCCTGCGTCGGCTCGTGCAGGACCATCACCTCAGGTGCCGTCTCAAACCACTTCGCGACCAAGATCTTCTGCTGGTTGCCGCCGCTGAAGGTGGAGAAGCGCGCGTCGGGCGCCGGCGGCCGGACGTCGAAGTCATGGAAGAGCTCGATCGCCCGGGCCCGCTCGCGCCGGTGCTGCAGCCTGCCTCGCCGCATGTAGCGCCTGAGGGTGGGGAGCGTCAGGTTTTCCCGGCCGCTGGCCTCGTCGACACCGCCCCGCAGCGCGCGGTCGGCCGGCAGGAGCGCCATCCCTTGGCGTAGCGCGGCGCCCGGATTGAGGCTCGACAGCCGGATGCTCCGGCCATGGATCTCGATCGAGCCGCTCGCCGGCTCTGCCCCGACGAGAACGTAGGGAAGATCTTCGAACCCCATCCCGACGAGCCCGGTGACGCCGAGGATTTCGCCTCGGCGGAGGGTGAAGGAGATGTCCCGGATACGCCGTCCGGTTAAACCGTCCACCTTCAGGACCGCATCCCCCTCTTCGCTGTGGTGCTCCGGATATAGCTGGCCCATCTGACGGCCGAGGATCTGGTGGATCAGCTCGGCTTGGTCGACCTTTGCGGCGGTGGAGGTCGCGACTCCGCGGCCCTCCCGCAACACGGTGACCTTGTCGGCAAACTCGGTGACCTCGTCGAGGCGGTGCGTGACCATCAGGACCGCATGGCCCTCGGCCGTGGCCCGCCGCACCGACACGAACAGCTCCTGCACCGCATCTCGGGACAGATAGGCGGTCGTCTCGTCGAGGGCGAGGAGTCCCTGCTCGACGTCGCCCAGCTCTTCCAGCGCTCGCACGATCGCGACGATCGCCCGGTCGGCATGCGAGAGAGAGCGGATCGTGGCGTCAGGGTCCGCTTTGAACCCGAACCGCTCCATGTGCTCTCGCAGGTTGCGGCGTTCGCGGCCCCAGGGGATTCGCCACAGGCCGCGGGTCTCATAGCGGCCGATGCGCAGGTTCTCCAGCACCGTCAGCTCGGGAACGAGGCCGAGGTCCTGGTGGACGAAGGCGAAGCCGAGACGGCGTGCGTCGGTCGCCTTCACCGGCAGCTCGTAGGCTTCGCGACGAACCAGCATCCGGCCGCCGGCGTCGGGCCGATGGTAGCCGGTGAGGATCTTGATGAACGTGGACTTGCCGGAGCCGTTCTGCCCGAGCAACGCGTGCACCTCACCGCCGAGCAACTCGATCGCAAAGTCGTTGAGGACCGGCCGGGCGAGGAAGCTCTTGGAGAGCCCACGCACCTCGACCACCGGCGCGCCGGTGGTCGACGCCGGCGCGCCGGCGTCGACCGGGCTTGCCTCCGAGCCTTTCGGCTCGGAGGTGTCGCCCATGGTGTTCATCCGATCTTCCACAGCTTCTTATAGTTGGCCTTGAAGTCCGCTTTTCCGTACCAGTCGACTTCCGGACCTCCAAGGTCGATCGCATCGAGATTTTCCTTGGTGAACGTGCGCAGCGGGATGTTCTCGTCCTTGACCGGCGCCACTCCGGCCAACACGCGGAACGTCTGATCAGCAAGGCCCCAGCCCAACCAGACGTTGGCGCCGCCGACGTCTGCCGCCATGACTTCACCTTCGTTCATCATTTCCATGACGGACGGGGTGGCGTTGAAACTGACCACCTTGACTTCCGGCTTGTTGGCCTGCAGGACGGCCGGCACAATGGAGATCGCCATTCCGTCGTAGAGGGGTATCAGGTAGTTGGTTTGTGGATTCGACAGGAGCGTCGAACGGGTCAGGGTCGGAAGGTTCTTGCTCCATTCGGCGATCGGGACGTTCTTGGTGTCAAACTTGCATTCCGCGCACAGTTCACCGAACTCGCCCATGAGTCCTTTGACCTCGTCGGTGCCGCTGGTCACTTCTTCGGAGACGAAGATCGCGCCGTTGGCATCTCCGCCGCTGTCGGCGATGACGTAGTCCGCCATCTGCTTCCCGGCGCAGGAATAGCAGAACGAGACCGAGGCCGAGACACCTGGAATCTGCACCTTGCCAGGATCCCCGTTGATGGCTTCGATCACCTTGACGCCCGCCCGTTCAGCATCGGCCACGGCGCCCGCCACCAGTTCCGGTGAGATCGACAGCAACACGACGGCGTCGTAGTTCTGGGAGATGGCCGTTTCCATCCCCCGATTGAATTCGGACACCTGGCCCTTTCCATCGAACTCGTTCACCTGCATCCCGACTTCCTTGGCGGCTTCGGCGAAGGCTTTGTACATCGTCTGGACCACCGGTATCGACGAATCGACCCCGATGAAGAGAACCTTTTTGCCTTGCACCTTGCCGGCGTCGAAGGCGGGTCCTGGCTGTTTCCATTCCGGTTCGGCCATCGCCGTCTGCAATCTTTCTTTCGCTTCGCTGACGGGATCGCCACCCGCTTCTCCCGAGTCGGTCGATTCACTCGTTCCGCCGGAGCTGGAGGTTTCGCTCGAGCCGGAGCCTTCGGCATCGGTGCTGGAACCGCTCGAGCCGCAGGCCGCCAGTCCGACGACCGCCAGCAGGGCCAGCAAAACCAGTAGAACACGATAGGTACCCGGCCGCCGTCCGGCCCCGGATACACCTCTCTTGTCGGTGTGCTTTGACATCTCTCTCCTCTTGGATTGACTTCTCGGCCTCACCCAGGCCGGCGGACCCGATGATCCCCAGCGAACCGATCCTCACCCGCCCGCCCGGGCGCGGCCGACGAGCTTCGAAAACGTCACCGCGACAATCAGCGAGAAGCCGTAGAAGAACTGTTCGACCCAGCCGATCGCCCCGATCAATTGCAACCCGGTGATCCCGGTCACCAGGAAATAGACGGCGACGAAGGAGCCCCAGGGATTGAAGCGGCCAGGGGTAATCGCGGTTGCTCCGAGGAAGGCGGCGGCGAACGCGGGCAGCAGGAAGCTGGGACCGACCGTCGGATCTGAGCCCCCCAGGGTACCGGCGAGGACGACGCCCGCAAGGGCGGCGAAGAACCCCGAAAAGACGAGCGAACCCGCTCGGATCGCCTTGACCCTGACGCCGGTGAGGCGAGCGACCTCGGGGCCCGCACCGACGAAGTACAGGTACCGCCCAAGCGGCGTGTAGGAGTACACGTACCAGATCAGGATGGTCAGCGCGAGGCCGAACCAGAAGGCGAGTTGGACACCGAGAAATTGTGTGCGGGCAAGGTCGACGAAGCCATGGTCGATCCCGCTGAGCGTCGAACTTTGCACTCCGACGGCTATCCCGGTCAGGAGCGTCCCCATGCCAAGCGTGACGACGAGCGACTCGACCCCGACGACGACCACGAAAAAGGCGTTGATAAGGCCGGCCGCGATCCCTGCTGCCAAGGCGAGGGCGATGGCGAGGTAGATCGGCAGTCCCACCGCGACGTTGAGCCACCCCATGAGCACGAGGGACAGACCCAACATCCCGGCGACCGAAAGGTCGTACTCGCCGGCGCTGAGAGGAACGATGAGCCCCAGGGTGAGGATCAGGAGGACCGCCTGCGAGCCGAAGATCGTTTGAAAGTTCGAGGCGGTGAGGAACGTGTCCGGCTTCAGAAGGCCGAAGACGACGATCAACGCAATCCAGGCCAGAACGAGCGCAAACCGATAGCCGAACTCGACATGCACCCGTCGCGGCGACGCCGTAGCCTGAGCCTCCTCCGGCTTCGTAGTTTGCGTTATAGCCATAGGACCCATAGCCGGTCATCCGCTGTGCCGTAATAGGCACAAGCGATTGTGTTTATAGCAGAAAAAACAGCTAGAGCAAGGTCCGGAGATGTGTTTTTAAGTCCTAATGTCCTAGATCACTGATTCCCATTCGCTCCGCTCAGTGGTCGTAGGCGATCAGGCTGCGCCCTGGCTCCCCGATCTCCCGGTTGTGCCAGACGCAGGCACCGAGCGCCAGCAGCCGCTGGGCGACCCTGGCCCGCAGGCCGCCAGGCGTGTGGGCGCCATGGCGCTCCAGGGAGAGTTGGTCCTTCAGCCCCCATTCGGGGCCCGCGAGGGGCCTCCAAGCAACTCGGACTCTGAGTCTCGGACCTCACCGTCGATCGAATCGACCTCTCCTGTCTGGGTCAGCTGTAGGTGGTGGCGTCGCTCATCCCAAAGGCGACGGTGAGCTGGGCTCTAACCAATGATCTGCCGGATCTGCTCGTGGCTCCGGTGGAGCGCGTGGGTGTAGGTCGAGATCATCGTCTCGACGGTGTGGCCGGCGACGCTGGCTAGGTCGGCGTCGTCGATGCGTTCGGCGCGGAGGTTGCTGACGTAGGAATGGCGGAACTCGTGGGGGGTCGGGTCGAGGCCGGTCGCGAGTTGGGCCGGAACCCAGACGTCGCGGTAGAAGTTGCGCTCGCGGAAGAGCTTGCCGGTGGGGTCGGGAAGAGGAGGTCGGTGTCGATGCGGGGCGGGCGGCGCCGGATCAGCTCGGCCAGGGAGGGCGGGACCGGGACGGTGCGTTCGTGGTTCTTCTCGTGACTTGATTCGATCAGCTCGCCTTCGTGGGCGGAGAAGCGGAAGCTGAACGAGCAGCCGTCGAAGTCAGCGCGACGCAAGGCCAGGAACTCGCCGAGCCGCAGGCCGGTTAAGCCGGGCGCCAGCAGCAGGGCCTCGTAGTCGTGCGGTGAGAAGAAGCGAGGCCTCGGCTCATAGCGACTCAGGTTCCTGCCGTCGCGCGGCCGTTCGGTCACGGCGCGAACCTCGGGCCGCCGGCGGCGAACGCCCGCATCTGCTCGAAGCTCCAGACGCGGATCTTCTTCGCCGGCTTGCGGATCCGCGGGTCGTTGCGACGCAGGCGGATGCCGAGGAAGGCGTTCTGGGTCGCGACGTCGTCGCCGATCGCGTCCTCGGCCATCGTCGAGAAGACGCTGAGGATGCCGCGCGGTCCGTTCGCCGCCCTCCCTTCCACCCGCAGCATGTGATCGAGCAGCGACAGCGCTTTGGCGGCGACGCAGCTCCTCGAACTCCCACTCGCCGAGCGGCCTGCCCTCGATCTCAACGTCGAGCACGTACGACACGCGGTCGGCGTTGGTCTTGTTGGTGCGCGACGAACGCGGGTAGCGCCGCAGCCAGTGCTCGTAGTAGCCGCCGATCGATTCCGGCAGCCCGGGCGCCCCGCGCAACCGCTCGAGCGCCTCATCGATCGCCCGCTGCGCGTCGCCCTTGCGAGCGAAGCTCGACTTGCCGCCGTTCCAGCGCGGCTTCGCGTAGTGCGCCCGCCCATCGGGGCCGTAGTAGCGAGCGACCCAGGCCAGCTTCCCGCTCGCGTAGGTGCGCTTGTAGGGAGTCTGCCGCGGCGGCCTGCCCGAAGGCGGTCGCCGGCTCACCGCTGGCGCCCCCGCTCGTCGACGAACTGCTTGAGGAAGGCGTCGACGTCGGCCGGATCGAAGCGCCGGCAGCTGTCGATCTTGTAGGAGCGGAGCCGGCCCTGCGCGACCCACTTGCGGACCATCCGCTCGGAAACCTGCAGGCGCGCCGCCAGCGTCTCGGGCGTAAACCAGGTGCGCTCGTCGCTGAGCCTCGTCGCTGCGGCCGCTCTCACATCAACTACACGGCTGGCGGGCACGACGCGCCACCGCTCGTCACGTAGCGAACGTAGCGAAAACGTAGCGATGAGCGCGCGGCATGTAGCGGAACCGGGCGGCACAGCGCGGACCGGCGAAATTGGCGTCTCGCGAGAAAAGCGCCGCTCATGACTATCCGGTTAGCTCCGCGACAGGCACGCTGGCTCGGTGGGTGATCTCGTGGTAGGTCGTCGGCTGGTAAGAGGCACCGAGGCCGAGCAGCGTCTGGAAGGCGGCCATCGGCGTGCGGCGGCGGTTGTGGCGGAAGACGAACTCGTCGAGGTAGACCGGCAGGTGCTCGGGCGATACCCCTCGGTGGGTGCCCTGAAGCCACGTCTTCAGGTTGGAGGCCGCGCGGTGGGCTCGCGGCAGCAGCTTCTGCTCGTCAGGGTGTCGCCGCCGCTGCGGGCGGGGCTTATGCAAGTAGCCGGCGCCGGCGAGCCTGCCGTAGCCGTCCCAGCCGTCGGTGTGGACGATCGCGCCGGGCGCGACGAGTTCCTTCACCCACGGAGTCAGGGTGCCCTGGCTGGCGTCGGGGAGGACTCCCAGGCGCAGCCGCCCCGAGCCCGCGCCGCGCACCTCGACGACGATGCCGACCAGCGCCTTGCCATCGCGCTGGCGGCCGCCACGGCGCCCCTCGTGGCGCCCTCCGACGAGGGTCTCGTCGATCTCGACCTCACCGCTGAGCGGCTCACGCTCGGGGGCAACCATCGCCCGGCGCAGCTTCTGCAGCATCAGCCACGCTGTCTCATAGCGCGATATCCCGAGCTGGCGCTGCAGCTGCACGGCGGAGATGCCCGGCGTGTGCGTTGCCACCAGATAGGCCGCCCAGAACCAAAGCGAGAGCGGCAGGCGGGTCTTGTGCATCACGGTGCCCGCCGTCACCGAAGTCTGATGCCCGCAGCCCTTGCACTGCCACAGGTGGCGACGATGTTCGCCGCCGATCTCGCCCTCGCCGCACTGCGGGCAGCGAAAGCCCTCCGGCCAGCGCGAGGCGAACAGGTAGGCGCGGCAGGCGTCGTCGTCGGGGAAGCGCCGCTGAAACTCGAGAATCGAGTGTGGAAAGGAGGGCCGGCCCATTCGCCGACGGTAGGTCAACCGCCGGACGGAGCTAACCGGATAGTCATGAGCGCCGCTTTGCAGGATAAACCGGCACACGGCGGCACAGACCGGAATGCGCCCGACGGGAGTCGAACCCGCGACCTTCGGCTTGAAAGACTTCCGCTTTCTACGAGGCGATCGACGAACCACCTCCAGCGACTGCGAGTGGCGTGACGTCAGGGGTGCCCGAGCCGGACTGCCGAAGAGTGAGCTGAACGGCCCTGCCCTGGCACCGCGCCTGACTCTGACGCCCTTGACGCAGCGGAGCGCAGCGACGCGCACCACAGTCGGTAGGCGCGGGGTAGGGAAGACATAATGGGCGGGTTTCCGAGCGGACCGCGCTCAGTCCCTCGAAGCCACCTTGACGGCGAGGAGTCTCGAGATAATCACCGTCGCGCGTCGGAGTCAGCCGGAACAGAGTGCCAGGAGGGAATCGCCTGGCGCCAACCGCTACACCGTCATCTACGAGACTGCCGCCTGCGACCGCCACAAACTCCGCACGAATACGAGGACCCCGGACATGGGTCGCGGGCAGACAGGCACTCTCCGGTGCGGGCCGCTCAGAGGGTCGCAGGCGGCAAATTCGGCAACAGCTCGGCCGGCCAGATCTCCAGTTCCGCGCTCTCCCAGCGTCCTCCCTCGGCGTCAGATGGCAACCGGGCTTGGAAGCTCGCGGCGTGGCACCAGCCGCGAATCTCCCCAACCCGCTCCATCGGGTCGGGCACGCTACATACGACCAACGACCAGTCTGGGTAGGTCGCCCCAACCCTCGCCTCGTTGCGTGAGAGATGGATCCGGGTGGGCTGATCGCCGCCGGTGGTGGCCTTGACCTCCAGCAGGCGGGGCTCGCCGACCAACCGTGGTGCGCTGATGTCGTAGCCGAGCGCATCGGAGTCGAGGCTGACCCGCCGCACGCGCCGCGCAAGGTCGCCCCGATTCAACGAGGTCAGTTCTTGACGGGCGGCGGTGAGGACGACCTCCTCGCCGATCTCCCCGATCAGGCGGCGGCGGCGATCGTCGAAACGGCGGGCCCGGGCGATCAGGAGCTCCTCGCGTCGTCGGGCGTCAGGGACCAGAACCTCGAGTCCTGATGTGGGCTCAAGCTCATCTGCGAGGCCCCAAAGAGAGCTCGCCTCCAGGGCTACCGCCGCCGTCGCATCGTCGATCGAGCCCTCGAGCAACTCCTCCAACGCCTTCGTCAGTTGGAGGCGGCCCCCGCGCTCGACCAGGAGGCCGGTGTCGAGCAGGAGTTCCTCGCCGATCCGCAGGTTGGCGGCCGAGAACTCTCCGCCGGTCGCCTTATGCCAGTAGGACTCCCGCGCCTGGCCGACGATCGAGCCCTCGGCGTCGATCAGAGCGGCGGCATGCAGGGCGGCGCGGATTACGTAGGCGCTCGGCAGGCCCCCGGCAGCCGCCCAGCTGGGCGGCTGCCCGGGCTCAGGCGAGGTGGGCGAAAAGGACATCTGAGTCCTCAGGATCGATCCACTCGCCGTGTGCCTCCTCGTCAGGCAGTGCCATCGTCACCAGAGCCGGGTCGGATAGGAGGGTGCCGAGCCGTGAGGCCTTGATCTCGACCCGTTCGCCGACCAGCTCGTCGATCGTCTCGCGGCAGACGAGGAAGGTGATCCTGGTCTCGACCCCGGCGGCGAGGCCGAGACGATGGATGCGATCGAGCGACTGCAGGTACTGGCCAGCGTTGAACGTCCGGTCGGCATAGATCGCGTCGTGGCAGGACTCGTGGAGACTCACCCCCTCCGACATCGCCGCGGGGTTTGCGATCAGGACCGCGCAGCGATCGTCGGTGCGGAATCGGGCCAGCTCGTCGTCACGGGTGATCAGCTCCGATGCCGGGTCGGCGACGGTCGGGACGGCGCCGTGGATCTTTGCGGGCTCGTAAGGCTCGAGCAGCCGCCCCAGCCCGTCGAAGTTGTCAATGAAGTTCGTCCAGACCAGCGTCTTCTGCCCGGCTGCGGCGTTTGCGGCGACCAGGGTGGCGATCTTCTCGAACTTGACCGGCACCTCGAGCTCGCCGTAGTTCCGGATCAGCTCGGCCAGCGGCGAGCCTTCCGGGGCCGCCTTCGGCGGCCAGGCGGGGGACTTCGCAGAGCCCCCGATCGCGGGAGCCAGAAGGGCGGGGTTGACGGCCGCCTCGAGCATATACATGACGATTTCCCCGAGCCGGGAGAGCTGCGCGCGTTCGCCTGCCCTGGCGGTGACTGCGCGCCGCATCCGAGTGCGCAGGTGGCCGTAGATCTCGGCCTGGACCGGCCCCATCTCACATTCCTCGGCGCGGATCAGCGGGTCCTCGAGGCCGAGCTCATCCTTTCGGGTGCGGACGAAGAACGGGTCGAGGCGCGCCGAGAGCTCTGACATCACCTCGCCGCTCGGCTCGCCGGCCCGGGCCGCGGAGGGGACGATCGTGGTCCCGTTGCTCGGCCAGAGGAAGCCGAGCAGGGCGTCGAAATCGGCCGGGTGCTGGGGGGCGGGGGTGCCGGTGAGAATGTCGCGGCGGACTGCGAGGTGGGCCAACTCGAGGCAGGCGGCGCCCCATTGGCCGTCGTGCCCGCGCTTCATCCGGTGGGCCTCGTCGAGGATCAGGTGACATCGGCCCTCGGAGATCCACTCGGCCAGCAGGTCGAAGCGGGAGCGGAGCCTTTGGTAGTTGACCAGCAGAACCTCGGCCATCCCCGGTCGCGAGTCGGTCAGCTGGCGGAGCTCGGGGCTCGGGTCGAGGCACTCGGCGGCCTCCTCGTTCCAGGCCTCGAAGGCCGAGAGCGGCGCCACGACCAGGAGCCGGTCGACGCGGCCCTGCATCCGCTCGAGCTCATAGGTGGCGTAGGCGACGGTCGTCTTGCCGGCCCCCGGCACCGAGAAATTAGCGCCGTGGGAGAGCCCGAGCAGCGCCCTCAGATCGCGGCGTTGGAACTCCATCAGCGGGCGCTTCAGCCTGCTCTTCGCGAGAAGGCCGTCTAGCTCACCCTCGGAGATCGGCACTGCCTCGCCCGCCAATGCCCCTTGGACCTCGGCACGCTCGCGGTTCTCTCGTTCGAGGATCGCCTCGAGCGCAGGGGAGGCGGAGACCTCACAGTAGTAGCGGGAAACCGACCGCGAGAGCCAGGGGCGGGCGCTCAGGAACCGCTCGAGCGGCACCGCGATCTCGGTGTCGGAAATCCGCTCGGTCCGCCCGGGGGCGATGTTCCGCGGCAGCGCCCGCCAGAGCTCCTCGACTACCTCATCGCCCCGGCCGATCCGCACCCGCGGCGGTGAGCCCTCGAGGGAAAACGTAAGCAACGGGTGCCCCGCTCAGGAGCCGAGGATCTCGAGCTCGCTGAGCGTCTTCTCGAGCTCGCCGTGACGGCGGCGGAGTTTTTTGAACGCGGCCTCCAAAGATTTCCTTCGCGTCTGGCCGAACTCCGGGTCATCACAGATGTCCTTGACCGAAGCGGCCGCGCCTATCACCTGTTTGGTCGCGGCCTTGACCGCACTGAGCGGCGCTTCGAGCTTGTCCTCGTCGCGCGCGTCACGGCGCTTCTCCTTGATGCCCGTCTTGACGGCCTGGGCGATCGCCTCCTTGGCCTGCGCGCGTTCGACGTTCAGCCTGCTGCCGGGCAGCCGAACCCGGTTGCCGTCGCCGACGACGACGTCGATCAGCCGCTTCAGGTCAATCTCGCAGTCTTCGCCGTCCTCGTCGGGGAGGTCGAGCACCCCGTCGCCGCCTGTGGCCTTCCCCTCCCCGCCCTTGGCAAGGTCCTCGGCGAAGGAGCCGAGCTCCTCGTCCTCCTCGAGCTGCGGATACATGTAGGTGTCCATGAAGGAGGAATCGATCTGGCGCAGACTGTGGACGGGGGTGATGCCCACCGCGGTCGAGAGGAGGAAGCTCTCCATCAGCCGCTCGGCCTCAGCAGGCGCGATCTGTAGCAGTGCATCGCGCTCGCGCAGCAGCTCGCGGAACTGCTCCAGAGCGAGCGTGTCGAAGAAGGTCAGCTTCGGGCGCTCGGCGGGGATCTGCTGCAGTTCGCGGATCAGGTCGAGGATCTGGAGACGCGTCTGGACCTCTTTCTCTCCTTTTTTCGCGCTGTCGGGGAAGATCCGCAGCTCGGCGGCGATCTGCTTTTCGGCCAGGCCGCGCTGGAAGAGTTCCTCGATGAAGAGCAACTCGTTGGTCAGCGAATAGTCGGCTTTCATCTCCTTTCGCATCTGCAGGCGCAGCTCGAGGAGCGCGAGCTGGTCCTCCTGCACGGTCGAAGGGAGCACCGCGACGCGGATGAAACGCTTGGCGGGGTTTTCAAATTCGGCGATCGCGACCGCGCGGGTATTGGCGTTGATCAGCACACCCCTGTGGGTGATCACGCCCGGGTAGTCCTGTCCTTCGTCCAGCAGCGATTTCTGCAGGTCTTTGAAGGCGTCGGGCTTTCGCGCCTCGCGTACCAGCCGCCGGATCAAGAGCTGCGAGGGTTCCGAGTAAGGGTCGTTCTTGAGGGTCGCCCACTCCGGCTCGTCTTGGAGCTGGGCCTTGATCCGGTGGGAGTTCGGATTGAGGACGACCTCGTCGACGCCGATCGTGATCACCGGGCAGACCAGGGCGTCGCCGCCTCCGATCGCCGGCAGGCGTTCGCCTTCAGGCTGTTTTTCCGGTGGCTGCTTGAGCGCCTCTCTGAGAAGCTCTGCGATCCGGTTGACGCGCTGAACTTCGGTGGTCTGCGGCAAGGCCGCTCCTCTCGCCGTCGGGCCTGAGACGATGTGGCCGAACTCTGAGTGGTCGGGAGCATAACCGCTGCTCTACGGATTAACCGTGAAAGAGACCTCCATCGCAGAACACTCATACCCCGCCGCCGCCAGCGCCGCCGCGGTCGAAGCGTTGGTCGCCTCGGCGACCGACCGACGCACCTCCTCGGGCGCCGACGGACGGGAGGCCTTCCGCTCGCTTCTCGGCGCGCTGCCCGCGAACGCGAGCGGCCCCGCCTGGGAAGACGGCCGCGACGTGGTGGGGGAGGCCTACGAGCGGGTGGTCTCCGCCTCGACGAGGCGGCGGGCCGGCCAGTTCTTCACGCCTCTCTGGGTCGCCCGGGCGATGGCCCATTGGCTTCTGGGCGAGCCAACGACAACGCTCCTCGATCCGGGCTGTGGTTCGGGGTCGCTCCTGATCGCCGCGGCGATCGAGCGGACCCACCCGGGGGTGCGGCTCCTGGGGGTCGATTCCGACTGGCTCGCCATCGAGATGGCCGAGACGACGCGAGCGATCCGGAGGATCGAGTCGATGGAGGTGCGTAGGGCGAACTTCCTCCTCGACGAGCTGGCCGAGCGGCCCGACGCAGTCATCTGTAACCCCCCCTTCACGCGCCACCACGACATCGACGCGGCCGCCAAGAGGCAGATCCACGAGGGCTTCGAAGAGCGACTCGGCCTGCGCCTCTCGCGTCTTTCCTCTCTCCATGTCCTCTTCCTGGTGCGGGCGCTCGAGGTCTCGGCCGAGGATGCCCGGCTCGCTTTCATCACGCCCTCACATTGGCTCGAGATGGCGTACGGCAGGGAGGTCAAACGTTTTCTGCTCGAGCATGCCAGGGTCGAGGCGATCGTCAACTTTCCGGCTGAGCAGCTGGTCTTCCCGGGGGTGCGCACCACTGCGACGATCACGCTGATCCGTAAGGGTCGCAGCCCGGGACCCACCCGCATCCTCGAGTGCGACGGTCTAGCGAGCGCCGCCAGCTTCATCGCCTCGGACCTCAAGCCGAAATCGGACGAGCGTGACGTCCTCCTCACCGCTGGATCAGGCTGGGGAAGGTCGCGACGGAGCTCTTCCCCTCCTGCGGGCACTCGACTGAGGGCCCTGGCGGTGGTCCACCGTGGCGTCGCCACCGGTCACAATTCCTTCTTCGTCCTCAGCGAGCGACGGCGGCGCGAGCTCGCCATCGGTGTCGAGAGCTGCAGGCCGTGCCTGGCCTCGCCACGACATCTCAAGCAGAACGAGGTCGGACTCGAGGAGATGGACGAACTGGACGACGAGGTGCCGCGCTGGTTGCTGGCGCCACGTCGCCTCCGCGCCACCGGACCGCTGCGGCGCTACCTGGATCTGGGAGAGATCGAGCTCGGGGTCACCAAGCGGACGCTCGTCCAATCCAGACTCAGGGCGGGCCGCCGCTGGTTCGAGGTCGCCGTCCCGGAGCGGGCTCCCATCCTTTTTTCCTACTTCAATCGACCGCGGGCCCGGTTCGTGCGCAACTACGCAGAAGCGGTCCCACTCAACTCCTGGCTCGTTGTGCGGCCCCGCGAGGGTGTCGACGCCGACGAGCTCTTCCGGATCCTCTCGTCTCCAGAGGTCGCGACGAGGCTGGCCGACGGCGCCACGGTCTACGGCAAAGGGCTTTGGAAGCTCGAGCCCTCCCAACTTCAGGATGCGTGGCTTCCGCCCGACTCGACCGACCTTCTCGGGTCGGCGAACTAGGCGAATCAGCCGGCCGCGGGATCAGGAGACGGCGCACGCGAGGAGCGCCGTCAACGCCTGTCGAGGGGACACCCGTAGGGAACGTCTAGGGAACGAAAGGGTCGAGATCAGGACCTTGAGGGACTTTCGCTGACCCGGGTTGACCTCCGACCGGGTCGCTGTGGAAAGACCGGGAACCCGCTCCCAATGCCGGATTCGGCTCTGTGGGCCGCCCGCGGCTCGAACAGCCGAAAAATAGGCTGGCGGCTTAAAAGGCCGCCGCTCTAACCGGCTGAGCTACAGGGGCGAATGGCCAATCGTAGAGGGAGGCCGGAGCGTGTGCTCAGGAGAGCTCGGGGAGGCCCTGGTAGGCGGTCGAGGCCTCGGCGTAGGTGCGCTTCGGGATGCGGCCGGCGTCGCGGGCGGCGCGGCCGGCGAGGACGGCGCCGCGCAGGGCGGCGGCCATCGCCGGCGGGTCCTCGGCGCCGAAGATCGCCGAGGCGGCGAGGATCGCGTCGCAGCCGAGCTCCATCGCCAGGGCGGCATCGGAGGCGGTGCCGATCCCGGCGTCGAGGACGATCGGCACCGAGGCGCGTTCGGTGATGATCGCGATGTTGTACGGGTTGCGGATGCCGGCGCCGGAGCCGATCGGGGAGCCGAGCGGCATCACCGCCGCGCAGCCCGCCTCCTCGAGGCGGCGGGCGAGGATCGGGTCGTCGTTGGTGTAGGGGAGGACGGTGAAGCCGTCGGCGACGAGCTGTTCGGCGGCGTCGAGCAGCTCGACCGCGTCCGGGAAGAGGGTGCGGTCGTCGCCGATCACCTCGAGCTTGATCCAGTCCGTCTGCAAGGCCTCGCGGGCCAGCTTCGCCGTGCGGACGGCGTCGCGGGCGGTGTAGCACCCGGCCGTGTTGGGCAGCACGAAGAGGCCGAGGCGGTCGATCACGTCGAGGACCGATCCCTCGGCGGCCGGATCGACCCGGCGCAGGGCGACGGTGACGATCTCGGTGCCGGCGGCGAGGAGCGCGGCTTCCATCTGCTCCAGCGAGCGGAAGCCGCCGGTGCCGGCGATCAGGCGCGAGCGCCAGCGGCGACCGCCCAGCTCCCAGCTCGCATCGGCCTCCGGCGCGCCGCCCTGGATCGCGGCCAGCACCTCGACGGCCTGGCCGTCGCGCAGGCTGGTCGCCTCCCACTCCCCGCGCGGGACCACCTCGCCGTCGACGGCGATCGCGAAGCCGCGGCCGCCCTCCCCCGCCCCGGCGAGGCGGGCGGCGTCGAGCAGGGTCGCGCCGTCGCGCAGCTCGCGCGCCTCGCCGTTCAGCTCGACCCTCACCTGGCCGCCTCCACGCCGGCCAGCTCGGCCGCGATGCGCTCGGCGGTCAGGGGCGCCAGCAGGATGCCGTTGCGGTAGTGCCCGGTGGCGAGGAGGAGGCCGTCGATCGCGCCGCGCCCGACCAGGGGCAGGTTGTCGGGGGTGCCGGGGCGCAGGCCGGCAACCGCCCCGACCATCTCCATCTCGGCGACGTCGGGCAGCAACCGGTAAGCCTCGCGCAGCAGGTCGAGGACGCCGCCGGCGCTGACCACGGTGTCGAAGCCGCGCTCCTGCACGGAGGCACCGACGATCAGGCGGCCGTCACCGCGCGGCACCAGGTAGACGCGCTCGGAGCAGACGATCCGCGTGCACGGCGCGCCCCCCTCGCGCGAGCGCAGCTCGACCGTCTCGCCTTTGACCGGCCGCACCGGCGGCCGCGCGTGCTCGGGCAGCCAGCCGACGCTTCCCGACCAGGCGCCGTTGGCGAGGACGACCGCCTCGGCGCGCAGCTCCTCGCCGGCGGCGGTGCGGACGCCGACGAGGCGGTCGCCGCCGAAGACGCCGTCGACGACCTCGGTACCGGTGCGCAGCTCGCCGCCGGCCGCGGCGAGCGCCGCGACCAGGGCCTCGGCGAGCGCCCGCGGGTCGACCGAGGCCTCGCCGGGGGCGAAGACGCCGCCCTGGAAGGACGGCGTCAGGCCGGGCTCCAGCGCGCGGCAGCGGCGCGGGGTCAGCCACTCGGCCTCGAGGCCGAGCTCGGCCTGCAGGTCGTGAACCCGGCGCAGCTGCGCCGCCTCGTCGCCGTCGAGGGCGACGTGCAGCGCGCCCTCGCGCAGGTGGCCGACGGAGCGGCCCGACTCGCCCTCCAGCTCGGCAACGAAGGCGGGATAGAGCCCGGCGGCCTCGAGGGTCAGCTCCAGCAGCTCCGGCTCGCCGAAGGTCAGCTCGCCGACCGGGGCCAGCATCCCGGCGGCGACGTTGGTGGCCCCGGCGGGCGGCCGCGAGCGCTCGAGGACCGCCACTCGGGCGCCCCGTTGCGCCGCGCGCCAGGCGCAGGCGAGGCCGATCACCCCGCCGCCTACGAATATCGCGTCGAAACTGCGCTTCTCTGACAAGACTTTGCCTCCGCCGGCATTACCCGGATCAGGTCCAGACGGTCGGCGGCCTCGGTGCCGCCCTCTCAGCCCTCGCGGGCTCCCGGTAACCCGATGCTACTCCCTCGCAAACGCCTGCCCAGAACAAACCAATCCCGTGGTTCCTTTTGGACGTTGAGAGTCCGAAGGGAACCACGGGATGGAGAATCGGCGGTCCTGAGCGGGTCGTGGTTCCTTGTGGTCGCCTGGCGACCACAAGGAACCACGGGTGCCGGATCGGCGGGCGGGCTGCGGTCGTTCGCGCTTGGCCGCAGGAGAGCGCTCGGGGCCGCGACTGTCGATTGAAGCCGCGCCGGGGTCTTGGCGGCCGGTCGAGCCATGGCTGCCGGTCGCGCCATGGCGGCCGGTTGCAGCCATAATCGACCGATGAGCTTGTCGCCACCGGAGGGAAACGGGCCGCTGCTGCGCGAGCGGCTGCGCACCGCCCGCCTCTACCTCTGCTGCGATGCCCGTCCGCGCGGCGAAGACCCCGAAGCCCTGCTGCGGGCGGCGCTCGGCGGCGGCGTCGACATCGTCCAGCTGCGCGAGAAGGAGCTGGGCCGGGCCGAGATCGAGCGGGCCGGGGGCATCTACCGGCGCATCGCCGACACCTACAGCGCTCTCTTCATCGTCAACGACGACCCCGACCTGGCGCGCAGCTGCGACGCCGACGGCGTCCACGTCGGCAGCCACGACGAGGTCGCCGCGGCGCGCGAGGCGCTCGGCCCCGACGCGATCGTCGGCCTCTCGACCCACTCCGCCGAGGAAGTCGACGCCGCGGCCGAGCTGCCCGTCGACTACATCGCGGTCGGGCCGATCTGGGAGACCCCGACCAAACCGGGCCGGCCGGGGATCGGGCTGGAGCCGATCGCCCACGCGGCCCAGCATGCCGCCCACCCGTTCTTCGCGATCGGCGGCATCAGCCCGCTCAACGCCGAGGAGGTGGTGCGGGCGGGCGCGGGGCGGCTCTGCGTGGTGCGGGCGGTGCGCGACGCGCCCGACCCCGAAGTGGCGGCGGCAGCGCTGCGTCGCGCCTTCGCCGCCGCCGAGAGGGGCGTGGCCCCGGGTGGCTGAGGAGCCGGCCGGGCCCCGCGGCGAGGAGGCGCCGGCGGCGGCCGAGGAAACGGCGCCGCGGAGGGAGGAGCCGGAGCCGGCGGCGGCGGAAACGGCGCCGCGAGGCGACCCGGGGGCGCCCCGCCCCAAGCGCAAGTCACGCGACGGGCGCCAGCGGATGATGGAGGGCTACGCGCGGGCCGAGGAACGCAACCAGGCCGCCCGCGAAGCGCTCGAGCCGCTCGCCGAGGGCGAGCGGCCGGCGGTGGTCACCGTCGGCGCCGTGATCACCGGCCTGGTCGCGGTCTCGATCCTCGCCGGCTACCTGGCGGGAGTGAAGGTCAACGGCGAGAAACCGAACCCGGCGCAGGTCCTCGGCCCGGCGCTGATCATGGCGGCCATGTCCTGGGGTATGTGGCGGGCCCGCTACTGGGCGGTCCTCGGCTTCCAGCTGGTGCTCGTCTTCCTCATCTTCAGCGCCGTCTACGGGCTGGCGCTGCAGGCGACGACCGCGGCCCAGTTCGCCGCCACCACCGGGCTGCTGATCGTGGCCGGGACGCTGTTCTTCTTCATGGTCAAGGCGATGGCCCGGATCCAGATGCCCGAACGCCGCCCCAGGTAGGGCGATCGGGGGGATTCACAGGGCTGCCCCGAGGCTCGCGCGAGCAGTTCTATAGGCTCAGCGCCGATGCCAGACTCCTACGACACCATCGTCATCGGCGGCGGCCCGGGCGGCTATGTCGCCGCGATCCGCGCCGCCCAGCTCGGCCAGAAGACCGCCGTCGTCGAGCGCGACAAAGCCGGCGGCCGCTGCCTGAATTACGCCTGCATTCCGGCGAAGACGATCCTGCGGACCGCCGAGATCTACGACGAGGCGCGCAACTCGGCCGACCTCGGCGTCGTCGCCAAGGACGTCAAGCTCGACTGGGACGCGGTGATGGCCCGCCGCGCCGCGGTCTCCGAATCGCTCTCCAACGGCGTCAGCTTCCTCTGGGACAAGGGCAAGATCGAGACGATCCAGGGCGAGGGCTCGCTGACCGCCGACGGCAACGTCAAGGTCGGCGAGACCGTGTACGAGGCCAAGACCGTGGTCCTCGCCACCGGCTCGGTCGCGACGGCGATCCCCGGCGTCGAGTTCGGCGGCCGCGTGCTCGACACCTGGGGCGCCTGGTCGCTGCCGGAGTGCCCGAAGAGCATCGCCGTGGTCGGGGCCGGAGCCTCCGGCTCGGAGATCGCCTCCGCCTACTCGCGCTTCGGCACCGAGGTGACGCTGATCGAGATGCTGCCCCAGATCCTCCCGGCCGAGGACAAGGACATCGCCAAGGTCGTCGAACGGGTCTTCAAGAAAGCCGGGATCACGATCTCGACCGGCACGCCGGTGGAGAACGTCGAGGCCGGCGAGAAGTCGGTCAAGCTCAGCTACGGCGACAACTCGATCGAGGTCGACTACCTGGTGATCGCCGGCGGGCGCCGGCCGGACGTCGAGGCGCTGAACCTGGCGGAGGCCGGCGTCGAGCTGGAGGAGAACGGCAAGATCAAGGTCGACCCCTACCAGCAGACGACCAACCCCAAGGTCTACGCGATCGGCGACCTGGTCAACGCCAAGGCCCTCGCCCACAAGGCCTCCGAGGAGGGCGTCGTCGCGGTCGAGAAAGCGGCCGGCGTCGAGACCCACCCGGTCGACCAGGAGCTGATCGTCGGCGCCACCTTCACCCACCCCCAGGTCGCCTCGGTCGGCCTGACCGAGGCCCAGGCCAAGGAGGCCGGGCACGAGGTCAAGGTCGGCAAACAGAAAATCTCCGGCGAGGGCGCCGGCACGGTCTACGACGACAAAGTCGGGATCGTCAAGCTGGTCGTCGACGCCAAATACGGCGAGGTGCTCGGTGCCCACATCGTCGGCAACCGCGCCTGCGACATGATCGCCGAGCTGGTCGCGGCGATGGCCCTCGAGGGCGGCTACCAGGAGCTGAGCCGGATCGTGCATCCGCACCCGACGGTCTCCGAGGCGGTGCTCGATGCCGCCCGAGCCGTCGACGGCTGGGCAATTCACGCCTAGGCAGCCGCCGGCCGGCGCATCCGGGGGTCCCTAGGATCTGGCCCCTCATGTCCCGGGCCGTCTTCTACTACGACCTCGGCTCGCCCTACGCCTACCTGGCGGCGGAGCGGATCAGCGGTCTGTTCGCCGAGGCGGAGGCGGAGCAGCCGGAGTGGCAGCCGGTGCTGCTCGGGGGGCTGTTCGCGCACTTCGGCCGCGAGTCGTGGGGCAGGGGGCCGGAGCGGGAGGCGGGAATGGCGGAGTGCGAGCGGCGGGCGTCGGCGTACGGGCTGCCGCCGATCGTCTGGCCCGAGGGCTGGCCGGGCGACATGCTGACCGCGATGCGGGTCGCGACCTTCGCCAAGCAGGCCGGCCGCACGGTCTCCTTCTCCCTCGCCGCCTTCCGCCAGCAGTTCGCCGCCGGCCGCGACCTGAGCGAGCCCGACAACGTCTACGTCGCCGCCGCCGCCTGCGAGCTGCACCCGCGGGCGCTGGCGAAAGCCGTCCAGACTCAGTCGGTCAAGGACGGGCTGCGGGCGGCGACCGAGGCGGCGGCGGCGGCCGGCGTCGAAGGGGTCCCGGCGGTGCTCGTCGGCGAGCGGGTCTTCTGGGGCGACGACCGTCTCGAGGAAGCCGTCGCCGCCGCGTCGGGCTGAAGACAGCCCTTGTATACAAGGACCCGGGGCGGCTCGCCGATCATCTAAGGTGGCTGCTCGGATGCCGAACCTCCCCGACGCTCCCACCTGCTTCGACCTGCTCTCGCGGATGGCGCTGATCCGGCGGTTCGAGGAGGAGGCCGGGCGGCAGTACCAGCGCGCCAAGGCCGGGGGCTTCCTCCATCTGGCGATCGGCGAGGAGGCGACGATCGTCGGCACCACCTCGGTGATGCGCGACCAGGACTTCCTGATCGGCACCTACCGCACCCACGGCCACGCGATCGCCCGCGGCACCGACCCCAATCGGGTGATGGCCGAGCTGTTCGGCCGGGTCGACGGCACCAGCGGCGGCCGCGGCGGCTCGATGCACATCTTCGACGCCCAGCACCGGTTCATGGGCGGCTACGGGATCGTCGGCGGCAACCTCCCGATCGCCGCCGGCCTCGCCCTCGGCTCCCAGTACAAGGGCGAAGACGCGGTGACGGTCTGCATGTTCGGCGACGGCGCCTCCAACACCGGCAACTTCGGCGAGACGATGAACCTCGCCGCGCTCTGGAAGCTGCCGGTCTTCTTCCTGGTCGAGAACAACCTCTACGGGATGGGCACCGCGGTCGAGCGCCATTCCGCCCAGACCGACCTCTCGAAGAAGGCGGAGGGCTACGGCGTCAGCGGCACCCGGGTCGACGGGATGGACGTGATCGCGATGCGCGAGGCGGTCGCCGAGGGCCTGCGCCGGGCGCGCGAGGAGGCGCGGCCGACGCTGCTGGAGGCGTTCACCTACCGCTACCGCGGCCATTCGGCCGCCGACCCGGAGGTCTACCGCGAGCGCAAAGAGGTCGACGAGTGGCGCGAGAAAGACCCGATCGAGAGCTTCGCCCGGCGCTGCGTCGAGGCCGGCGTGCTCGGCGAGCGCGAGGTGCAGCAGGCGCGCGATGAGGCCGAGCGGCGGGTGCTCGCCGCGGTCGAGTTCGCCGACGCCTCGCCCGAGCCGCCGCTCGACAGGATGTACGAAAGCCTCTACCAGCGCACCGAACCCGGCGGCTGGTACGCGATCGACGAGCGCAGCCCCGAGCCGCACCGCGGCGAGGACGAGGCCGAGATGCCCGAGCGCGCTCGCGAGCTGGCCGAGGCCGGCGCCGCCTACGCGGCGGTCGAGCCCGAGGGCCCCCGCCCGAACCCGGCGATCCACGGCGACGCGATGGACGAGAGTGCCTCGCGGCGGCTCGGCGAGGAGGGCGGGGACGGCATCGACCCGCAGGACCAGGAGCGCCCGCTGAACGCCGAGGAGCCGAGCTGATGGCGACGCTGCGGATGCGCGAGGCGCTGCGCGACGCGATGGCCGAGGAGATGCGGCGCGACGAGTCGGTCTTCGTGATGGGCGAGGACGTCGGCGTCTTCCAGGGCGCCTTCAAGGTGACCGAAGGCCTGCTCGAGGAGTTCGGCGAGCGCCGCGTCCGCGACACGCCGATCTCCGAGAACACGATCGTCGGCGCCGGGGTCGGGGCGGCGATGAACGGGCTGCGGCCGGTGGTCGAGCTGATGACCGTCAACTTCTCCCTCCTGGCGCTCGACCAGATCGTCAATCACGCCGCCGCGATCCCCTACATGTTCAACGGCGAAGCGACGGTGCCGATGGTGATCCGGATGCCGGGCGGCGGCGGCCACCAGCTCGGCCCGACGCACTCCCACAGCTTCGAGGCGCTCTACCTCCAGGTCCCCGGGCTGCTGGTCGCCTGCCCCTCCACCCCGGCCGACGCCAAGGGGCTGCTGAAGGCGGCGATCCGCGACGACAACCCGGTCGTCTTCATCGAGCACGAGAGCCTCTACGGCGTCCGCGGCGAGGTTCCCGATGACGACGGCGACGGGACCGTGCGCTTCGGCGAAGCGGCGGTGCGCCGCGAGGGCGGCGACGTGACGATCGTCGGCATCCTCAAGATGGCCGAAGTCGCCGAGCAGGCGGCGGCCAGGCTCGCCGAGGAGCACGGCATCGAGGCGGAGGTGATCGACCCGCGGACGCTGCGCCCGCTCGACCTCGACACGATCCTCGAGTCGGTGCGCAAGACCAACCGGGCGGTGATCGTCGAGGAGGGCTGGCCGCACGGCGGCGTCGGCGCCAACCTCTCCACCCTGATCACCGAGCAGGCCTTCGACCACCTCGACGCGCCGGTCCAGCGGGTGACCGGCGCCGACGTCCCGATGCCCTATTCCAAACGGCTCGAGCAGGCGGCGATCCCCCACGAGGAGCACGTCGTCAGCGCCGCGCTGGAGACACTCGAGGGGAGCCGCTGATGCCCGAGATCGTCATGCCCCGCCTCTCGGACTCGATGGAGGAGGGCACGATCCTGAGCTGGCTGAAGCAGGTCGGCGATGAGGTCGCCGTCGGCGAGGAGCTGGTCGAGATCGAGACCGACAAGGCCAACATGGCCTACGAGGCAGACGTCGCCGGCACCCTGACCGAGATCCTCGCCCAGGAGGGCGAGACGCTGCCGATCGGGGCGCCGATCGCGGTGGTCGGAGAGGGCGTGAAGGACGGCGGCGCCAAGCCCGCGGCTCCCGGCGCCGCTGCGGGCGAGACCTCCTCGCGGGAGCCCGCCGCGGGGGAGCCACCCTCAGCGCCGCCGAGCCCCACAGGACCCGGGGCCGGCGAGGAGAGCGGCCGAGAGCCCGAGGCCCCAAGCCAAGGCGCCGGCGCCGACGGCGCCCCCCAGGGCGGGGAGCGGGTCAAGGCCTCACCGGTCGCCCGGCGCCTGGCAAGGGAAGCGGGCGTCGATCTCGCCTCCCTCAGCGGCTCGGGGCCGGGCGGGAGGATCGTGCGCCGCGACGTCGAGGCGGCAGCCGGGCAAAGGACGCAGGCAGCCGCCGCCGCCCCGGTCCCCACCCCTGCCCCCGCTCCCACTCCCACTCCCGCCACACCACCGCCCTCCCCATCGGCTCCCGCCGATGGCGAGAGCGCCAAGGGGAGCATCACGATCCAGGAGCCCACCCGCCTGCAGCAGGTGGTGGCGCGGCGGATGGCGGAGTCAAAGGCGACCGCCCCCCACTTCTACCTGGAGATCGAGATCGACATGAGCCGGGCGGTGGCGGCCCGCTCCCGGCTCAAGGCCAGCGCCCCGGAGGGCCAGATCATCCCCTCCTTCAACGACATGGTGGTCAAGGCCTGCGCCCTTGCCCTGCGCGAGTTCCCCCGCGCCAACGGCGCCTACCGCGACGCCCGCTTTGAGCTCTACTCGCGGATCAACGTCGGCATCGCCGTCGCCGCCTCCGAGGCACTGGTGGTCCCCACCCTCTTTGACGCCGACCGCAAGGGCCTTGCCCAGATCGCCGCCGAGTCCCGCGCCCTGGCAGAGCGCGTGCGCGAGGGCACGATCACCCCGCCCGAGCTCTCCGGCGGCACCTTCACCGTCTCCAACCTGGGGATGTTCGGGATCGAGCGCTTTGCCGCCGTGATCAACTCCCCCCAGGCCGCGATCCTCGCCGTCGGCGCGATCGTCGAGAAGCCCGTGGTGCGCGACGGGCAGATCCTCACCGCCCAGATGATGGGCGCCACCTTGGCCTGCGATCACCGCATCCTCTACGGCGCCGACGGCGCCCGCTTCCTGGCCCGGGTGCGCGAGCTGCTCGAAGAGCCGCTGGCGCTGGCGCTCTAGGGCGGAGCGCGGGGGTAGGTTGCTGAGCGTGCGCGGGAACCGGCTCGAGATCCAGGCTGCCGACGGGGTCGCCGACTCCTACCTGGTCGGGCCCGAGTCCGGGGTGCCGCGGGCTGGTGTCCTCTTTTGCATCGACGCCTTCGGGGTGCGGCCGACGACGATGGAGATGGCCGACCGGATCGCGGCCGAGGGATACCTGGTGCTGATGCCCAACACCCTGTACCGGGGTGGCACCTCGGCCGAGATCGGGATGCCCGACTTCAGCGACGAGGACGCGCGCGGCGCCTTCATGGCAAAGGTCAAACCGCTGCTGGCCGAGGTGAGCGGCGAGGCCGGGGCGCGGGACGGCGAGCGCTACCTCGCGGAGCTCGCCGAGCGGGCGCCCGGGCCGGTCGCGATCACCGGCTACTGCATGGGCGGGCGGGTCGGGTGGCGGATCGCCGCTTCCCTGCCCGACCGCGTCGCCGCGCTCGGCTGCTTCCACACCGGCGGCCTCGTCACCGACGCCGCCGACAGCCCCCACCGCTCGGCCGCGGCGCTGCGCTGCAAGCTCTACCTCGGCTTCGCCGACCAGGACCCGAGCATGACCGCCGCGCAGATCGCCGAGCTCGAGCGGGCGCTCGACGCCGCCGGCGCCGATTACCGCGCCGAGGTCTACGCCGGCGCCCGCCACGGCTACACGATGGCCGACATCCCGGTCTTCGACGAGGCCGCCCGCGAACGGCACTATCGCGAGCTGTTCGCGCTGCTGGACGCCGCGCTCTAGCTCAGCAGGTTTTCGTCGCGCCGGTGACCGCGTTGACGGCGGCGCCCAGCGAGAAGTCGGCGTCGACGCGGAGGATGCCGGTGTGGGTGGTGCGGGCCAGGGTCCAGTCGCCGGCGCGGAGCAGGCAGCCGTGGCCGCGCGAGAGCGACCAGTAGGGAGTGAAGTTGACGCGGACCAGGAAGAGGCCCGGCCTGGTGACGTCGAGGGCGAAGCCCTGGCGGCCGACCCAGAGGGTGCGGGCGCGGCCGGCGCCGACCGGCGCGACCAGCGGCTTCGGTCGCACGACCTGGTAGATCCGCCAGTGCGCGGTGCGGTGGCGCAGCTGCAGGTAGGGCGGGTCGCGCAGGATCAGCCGGCTCTCTTCGACCGAGGAGTAGTCGAGCGGCGCGTCGGGCAGCGCGACCCAGGAGATCGCGTTGCGGCGCAACCAGGCGCTGTAGGCGCGGTTGGTCAGCTCGCCGCCGTCGTAGAAGATGTCGTCGCGGGTGGTGTCGAGCTGGCGCAGCCAGCCGCGCGCGAGGTCGAAGTTGGGCGCCAGGTAGGCGGCCTCCCAGTGATTGGCGGTCGGCGGCACCTCGATCCGGTCCCCCGCGCCGCCGTGTTCGTGCAGCCAGCGGGCCGCCGGCGCGAAATAGCTCTTCGCGGTCGAGGGGTCGCCGACCGAGCGGGCGATCTGCGCCACGCTGGCGTTCAGCTGCCAGTAGAGGCTGCCGACCATCGTGATCGCCAGCGTCGCCGCGAACAGCCAGGCCGGAACCGTGCGTCGCGGCCGCCGCGAGAGCAGCACCGCCGCCAGCACCGGCCCGCCGAAGAGGGCGCCGAGCCGGACCGCGTTGCCGCCCATCGCGTTGGGCACCAGCCAGACGACGGTCGAGACGAGCGCGTAGCCGAGCACGACCTGGCGCAGGGCCCGCTCCTCGGCGCGGGAGCCGTCGGTGAGGATCAGCGCGCCGAGGCACCAGAACGGGATCGCGACGTAGGAGGACCAGACGAAGGGGAACTGGCCGGATTCGGGGAAGGCGACGTTCGGCGCCACGGTGAGGACGAGCGCCAGCAGGCCGGCGCCGAGCGCCGGGCGGGCGAAGCGCCGCCCGCCCTGCCAGGAGCCCGCGATCAGCACCCCGGCGAGGAAGACGCCGGCCACCGGGCTGGCCAGCGGGGTCGCCGCGGTCGCGAGCAGTGCCGGTCGAGGCCGGTCGAGCTGCAGCAGCCTCACCGCGCCGAGCCCGAAGGCGACGCCGAGCGCGAAGGTGAGCTGGCCGTCGGCGAGCAGGGTGACGACGCCGGCGCCGAACCAGAGCGTCGCCCAGCGCGCCTCCTCGCCCCAGCGGTCGCGGACGAGGCGGTCGAAGAGGTAGGAGGAGGAGACGACGGCGAGGCAGCCGACGACCTGGGGACCGATCAGCGCCGCCAGCGGCGGGAAGAGGAGGCTGTAGGTGAGGGTGTAGTGGCCGCCGTACCAGCTGCCGTTCCAGATCGCGAGGCCGGCCTTCTGGAAGAGCTCGGTGCGGAAGACCTGCGCGGCGAGGTCCCCGACCGGCGGGCTCCACAGCAGCAGCGCCAGCGCGAGCGCCGAGCTCAGCGCCACCGCCGGCAGCCAGTCTGGTCTGAATGGCTTGGAGTGGACCATCGGAGGACCACCAAGCATACGGAGGCGGCCTGCGAGAATTGGCCCGTGAGCAGCGAGATCCTCGTCGTGCGGTGCGGCCTCGTCCCCTACATGGACGCTCTGCGGATGCAGCGGGCGGTGCAGGCGCGGCGCCAGGCGGACGAGATCCCGGACGTCCTGCTGCTGCTCGAGCACCCGCCCGTCTACACCAAAGGGCGGCGCGTGACGCCGGCCGAACTGCCGATGGGCGAGGCCTGGTACGAAGCCCAGGGAATCGAAGTCCTCGACACCGACCGCGGCGGCCACGTCACCTACCACGGCCCCGGCCAGCTGGTCGCCTACCCGATCGTCGACCTCGCCCCCTACGACGGCGACGTCCACGCCTACGTGCGCGGGCTGGAGCGGGTGATGATCGCGGCGCTCGCCGAGCACGGCGTCAGGGCCGGCCTGATCCCGGGCGAAACGGGGGTCTGGGTCGGCGGCCCGGAGGCCGAGGACGGGACCCTCACCCTGACCCCGGGGCCCGACGGCGAGCTGGCGCTGAAGATCGGCGCGATCGGGCTGCACGTCAGCCGCGGCGTCACCACCCACGGCTTCGCCGTCAACGTCAGCAACGACCTGCAGCCGTTCGGCTGGGTTGTGGCCTGCCAGCTCGAGGGCGGCCGGGTCACCTCGCTGAGCCGCGAGCTCGGCTCCGAGCAATCCGTCGAGGAGTTCGCCGAGAGCGTCGTCGCCCGCTACGGGGAGGAGTTCGACCGCACTCCACGGGCCGCCCTCCAGGCCGAGCTCGGCCTGGACGCCGCGACCGCTACGCTCCGAGGAGCACCTTGACCGACCCGACCGCCACCGCCCCCGCCGAGCGCCTGCACGTCACCCGCTCGCGCGCCAACCCCGGCGGCGGCGCGGTGAGCGAGGGCGCGGTTCCCTTCAAGCGGGCCCGCAAGCCCAAATGGCTGAAGGTGCCGGCGCCGGGCGGTCCCAACTACCGGCGCCTGAAGCAGAAGATCGACGGCGAGAACCTGCACACGGTCTGCGAGGAGGCAAACTGCCCCAACGTCGGGGAGTGCTGGGAGCGGGGCACCGCCACCTTCATGATCCTCGGCGACGTCTGCACCCGCCGCTGCGGGTTTTGCAACGTGCAGACCGGCAAGCCGAGCTGGAACGATCCGCTTGAGCCCGCCCGGGTGGCGCGCCAGGTGGCGCTGATGGGTCTGCGCCACGCGGTGATCACCTCGGTGGACCGCGATGATTTGCCCGACTACGGGGCCGGTGCCTTCGTCGGCGTCATCCGCCAGATCCGGAGGCAGGCGCCGGGCTGCCAGGTCGAGATCCTGACCCCCGACTTCCGCGGCCAGGAGATGCCGCTTGCCCGGGTGATCGCCGAGCGCCCCGACGTCTTCAACCACAACGTCGAGACGGTGCCGCGCCTTTACCCGCTGGCGCGGCGCGGCTCTGCGTTTCTGCGCTCGGCCCGGGTGCTGGCGATGGCCAAGGAGATGGGCGGGGAGCAGGTGGTGACCAAGTCGGGGCTGATGGTCGGTCTCGGTGAGAGCTTTGAGGAGATGGTCGAGACCTTCGGCCTGCTGCGCGAGCACCAGGTCCAGGTGCTGACCGTCGGTCAGTACCTGCGGCCGACCGAGAACCACCTGCCGGTGGTGCGCTACTGGCACCCCGAGGAGTTCGCGGCGCTCGAGCGGGAGGCCTACGCGCTTGGCTTTGAGTCGGTGGCGGCGGGGCCGCTGGTGCGCTCCAGCTACCACGCCGATCAGAACCTGCCCGAGAGCCACCGGGCCCCGAGCCTCTTGGCCTAGGCTCGGCGGTTCGTTGGCGAGTTCCTCACGCGGGTGCGTGAGGAACTTGACAGGGCTTATGGTATAAGGCCTTATTGCAGACCAAATTTTCGAGAGGGAGCTGATGGTCGGGGATCACCGGGCTTTGAGGGGGCGGCGGGCGCTGATCACCGGGGCCGCCGGCGGTGTCGGGGCGGCCACCGCGCGTCGTTTCTGCGACGAGGGTGCCGCGGTCGCGGTCGCCGACCTCGACGGCGAGGGCGCGGCGCGGCTGGCGGCCGAGCTGCGCGAGGGCGGCCACAGCGCCGAGCCGCTGCAGGTCGACGTCACCGATGACGCCTCGGTCGCCGCCGCGGTGCGGGATGCCGCCGCCGCGCTCGGCGGGCTCGACGCGCTGGTCGCCAACGCCGGCATCTTCACCTACGCGCCGCTCGCCGAGACCACGCCCGCGGCCTTCCGGCGCACGCTCGAGGTCAACCTGGTCGGCACCTTCCTCTGCATCCGCCACGCGGTCCCCGCGCTGCTCGAGGCGGGTGGCGGCGCGATCGTCTGCGTCGCCTCGCAGTCCGGGATCGAGGGCGTCCCCGGGGCGAGCGCGTACTGCGCCTCCAAGTTCGGCGTGGTCGGGGTCGTCGAGTCGCTCGCCCGCGAGCTGACCGGCCATGGCATCCGCGTCACCGCCGTCGCCCCCTCGCCGGTGAGGACCGCGATGATCACCGACTACTACGAGTCCGAGGCGCGCCGCCAGGGCGTCACCGCGGCGGCGATCGAACAGAAGACCCTCGACGAATACCCGATCGGGCGGTTGGCGAGGCCCGAGGAGGTGGCCAGCGCGATCGCCTTCCTCGCCTCCGACGCGGCCTCCTACGTGAGCGGCGCGGTGCTGCCCCTGATCGGCGGCCAGGTGAGCCGATGACCGTCCCGGTCTTCAACCACGTCTCGGTCACCTGCGTCGACTTCGACCGCTCGCTGGCCTTCTACCACGAGCTCCTGGGGCTGCCGATCCTCGCCCAGGGCGAGGTCGGCAACGCCGACCTCGAAGCGGTGATCGGGATGCAGGACGTCCGCCTGCGGTTCGCCGAGATCGGCTTCGGCGGCGGCTCGTTCCTCGAGCTGTTCGAGTACCTGAGCCCGCGCGGCGAGCCGGTGCGCTCGCGGACCTGCGACCCGGGCAACGTCCACTTCTGCCTGCAGGTCGAGGACGTCGACGCCGTCTTCGAGCGGCTGCGCGCCGCCGGGGTCACGATCCGCTCCGAGGCGCCGGTCAGGCTCAGCGGCGGCGAATGGAAGGGCGCCGGCGCCTTCTACTGCCTCGACCCCGACGGGGTCACGGTCGAGATCATCGAGTTCCCGGAGGGCAAGCCGTGAGCCGCGGCCGCACCCTGATCCTCCAGCACCACCCGGCCGCGCCGCCCGGCAACTTCGGCGACTGGGCGCGGGCGCGCGGCTTCGACGTCGAGGTCCTGATGGCCGAGGAGCGCTGGGACGTGCCCGACCTCTCCCCCTACGCCTTCGTCGGCTCGCTCGGCTCGGCCGCCCACAGCTACGACGACAGCGTCTCCTGGCTCGCCCGCGAGCTCGATTTCCTCGCCGCCGCGCACGCCACCGGGACTCCGGTCTGCGGCATCTGCTTCGGCTCGCAGACGCTGGCCCGCTCGCTCGGAGCCGAGACCCGGCTCAACGACGAGCTCGAGGTCGGCTGGCGGGACATCGAGCTGACCGGCCCCGCCGCCGTCCCGACGGGCCCGTGGTTCTTCTGGCACGAGGACCGCTTCGCCGTCCCCGCGGGCGCCCAGCTGCTCGCCACCACGCCGCTCGGGCCGGCGCTCTACCGGACCGGCAAGGACTGGGGGATCCAGTTCCACCCCGAGGTGGGCGCGGAGGCGCTCGAGGACTGGATCGAGTTCTCCGGCGGCGCGCTCGACGCGGATACCCTGGCCGGGATGCGGCGCAACCTGCAAGCCGAACCCGACGCCGCCCGGATGCGCGCCTGGGCCCTCTACGACGCCTTCCTCGCCGATGCCGTCGCGCCCCCGGCCGGGGCGGGAGGCTCCTGATGGCGGGCCGGGCGCTGATCCTCCAGCACGAGCGCGCCTCGATCGGCTCGGTCCCCGAATGGGCGTCCGCGCGCGGCTTCGAGGTCGAGGTCCTGATGGCCGACGAGGAGTGGTCGCCGCCCGCGCTGGACACGGTCGAGTTCGTCGTCTCGATGGGCTCCGCCGCCCACACCTACCAGGAGGTGTCCTGGCTTGCCCGCGAGTACGAGGTGCTGGCGGCGGCCGAGGCCGGCGACGTCCCGATCCTCGGCATCTGCTTCGGCTCGCAATCGCTCGCGGTCGCCCACGGCGGCACGACGCGCCCGGCCAGCGAGCACGAGGTCGACTGGCTCGAGGTCGAGACGCTCGCGCCCGAGCTGATCCCGGCCGGCCCCTGGATGTTCTGGCACGAAGACTCCTTCGAGCTGCCGCCCGACGCCGAGCTGCTGGCGCGGACCCCGGTCGGGCCCGCTGCCTTCCGCAGCGGCCGCAGCCTGGCAGTCCAGTTTCACCCCGAGGCGACCCCGGCGGCGATGGACAACTGGCTCGGCGCCTACCGCGACGAGCTCGACCCCGCCGTCGCGGAGCGGTTGCGGCGCGGTATGGACGCCGAACCCGAGCAGATCGTCGCCCGCGCCTACGCGCTCTACGACACCTTCCTCGCCCTCGCCGGTATCCAGGCCCCCGCACCGGCCTGATCCGGGCCCGCGTGGACTAAAACACTATAAAGTGATTCTTAGGACCACTAGGGAAGGAGAGTTGGATGCCGAGTGTGGAAATCGATCGCCACCCGGGGAAGTCGCTCAGCGTCGAGGAGCTCGACGCGCTGGCCCGCTGGCCGGCCCGGAAGCTCACCCGTGAGGAGCTCGTCCGCCTCACCGAAAGCGGCGAGATCGAGGCCGTGATCCTCGCCACGCCGGACATGCAGGGCAAGCTGTATGGAAAGAGCATGCCGGCCTCGCTGTTCCTCGCCGAGGAGAGCATGGACCTCTCCTCCGGGCCGCTGATCTACGACAACGACTGGCAGATCCTGGAGGGGCCGACGATCGGCTCGGTCAACGGCTGGGCCGACATGCACATGCACACCGACTGGCGCTCGCTGCGCCGCCTCGCCACCTTCGAGAAGACCGCGATCGTGCTCGCCGAGGGCACCTGGGGGAGCGGCGAGCTGACCGAGGAGCTGCCGCGCCGGGTCCTCTCGCGCCAGCTCGAGCGCGCCGCCGAGCGCGGCTACGGAATCGTCTGCGCGATCGAGACCGAGTTCTACGTGTTCGCCGAGAGCTACGCCTCGGCGAAGGAGAAGAGCTACGTCAACCTCAACCGCCTCGGCGAGGCCGACGGCGACTACTCGATCCTCCACATGGGCCTGGTCGACCCGCTGCTGGCCGAGATCCGGCGGGCCTGCATCGAGTCGGGCGTCCCGATCGAGACGATCAAGCACGAGTGGGGCCGGGTCCAGCTCGAGCTGACGCTCACCTACTGCGACGCGATTGAGGCCGCCGACCGGATCGCGCTGTTCAAGCTGATCACCAAGCAGGTCTGCGTCAAGCACGGCGTCGTCGCGACCTTCATGGCCCGCTACTCGGAGAAGGAGGGCGCCTCCTCCGGCCACGTGCACGTCAGCGTCTGGGACCCGAAGGAGGGCAGGACGCTGATGGTCGACGAGGACCCGCAGCGGCTGGGCCGCATCGGCCGCCACTGGCTCGGCGGCATGATGGCGCTGGCCCCGGAGCTGATGCCGCTCTTCTGCCCCAACGTCAACTCCTACAAGCGGCTCGACCCGGACGGCTTCACGCCGACCACCAATGGCTGGAGCCTCGACGTCCGCACGACCCCGTTCCGCCAGGTCGGCCGCGGCCCCGCGCTGCACGTCGAGAACCGAATCCCCGGCGCCGACGCCAACTTCTACCTGGCGCTGGCGGCGATGGTCGCCTCCGGCCTGCACGGCATCGACAACGAGCTGGAGCCGCTCGGCGAGCCGATCACCGCCGCCGGCTTCCCGGGCGAGCCGCTACCGAGCAACCTGCCCGATGCCCTGGCGGCGTTCCGCGAGAGCGAGGCCGCCCGCGAGCTCTTCGGTGAGGCCGTGGTGGGGCACCTGGTCGCCGTCTGCGAGAACGAGCTCGACGTCTACGCCAAGCAGGTTTCCGACATCGAACGACGGCGCTCCTTCGAGTGCGCCTGACCAGGAGGGGAAATTGGATCTCGATCCCATGTACGACGTCAGCGGCCGCCGCGTCCTCGTCACCGGCGGCGCCAGCGGCATCGGCCGCGCCACCGCGCTGCGGCTCGGCCGCCTCGGCGCCGAGGTCCTGGTCGCCGACCGCGACGGCGACGGCGCCCGGGCCGTCGCCGAGGAGGCCGGCGGCGAGGCCCTGGTCGTCGACTTCGCCGACATCGATTTCGCGATCGAGACGGTGCGCAATGCCTGCGGGACCCTGCAGGGCCTCGTCAACGGCGCCGCGATCGTGCCCAAAACCGAGTTCCCCGAGGTCGAGCCCGACGACTGGCAGCGGGTCATCGACCTCGACCTGACCGCGCCCTTCCGCCTCACCCAGGGCCTGATCGACCGCTTCGACCCGGCCGGCGCCTCGGTGGTCAACATCACCAGCATCGCCTCGCTTACGGTGCTCGCCTCGACCGGCAGGATCTCCCCCGCCTACAGCGCCGCCAAGGCCGGGCTGCGGATGGTCTCCGACTCCCTCGCCGCCGTCCTCGGCCGGCAGGGGATCCGCGTCAACGCCGTCGCCCCCGGCTTCATCGAAACCCCGATGACGGAAACCGAACAGGGCGAGGCGCACGCCTGGCTCAGCGCCCGCGTCCCGCTCGGGCGCTGGGGCAGGCCCGAGGAGCTGGCGGGCGCGATCGTCTTCCTGCTCAGCGACGCCGCCAGCTACGTCAACGGCACCACCCTGGTGGTCGACGGCGGCCTCACCGTCGGCCTGCTCAAAGAGCAGGACAGCTGACCTTCGTGGTTCCTTGTGGACGGTTGGCGTCCACAAGGAACCACGGGACAGCAGACCGTCCGGCATTCCCATCGCGTGGTTCCTTCCGGTCGGCACACGTCCACAAGGAACCGCTGGTGGGTCGGCGGGTTGGCTATGGGAAGCGCAGCCGGGTGCCGAGGAAGAGCTCCTCGATCACGCCGAGGTGGTCGTCGGCGGCGGCGATCACCCGCTCGCGGTCGCGGCTGACGATCGCCTCGAGGTATTCGTGCTGGCTGCCGACGGTCGTCTCGCGCTGCAGGTGCTGGACCGGAAAGCGGTCGCGGACGACGTCGTATTCGTCGAAGTAGTGGCGCAGATGGTCGCGCAGGCGGGGGTTGCCGCAGGCCTCGCCGAGGTAGAGGTGGAACTGGACGTCGGTGGCGCGGAACTCGGCCGTGGCGAGGCCGGGGTCGAGCGCGTCGGCGATCTTGCGCAGCTTCTCGAGGTGCTCGTCGCCGGCGCGGGAGGCGGTGAGCAGCGCCGCCTGCAGCTCGAGTGGCCGCCGCAGCTCGAGCAGGCTGCGCAGTTCGGCCTGGGAGCCGCGGTGGTCGGAGGTGGCGAGGATCGAGGCCAGGACCTTGCGCACGTTCTGCAGCGAGACGACCGAGGTGCCCCCGTAGCGGCCGCGCTGCTGGCGCACGATCCCGGCCTGCTCGAGGATCCCGAGCGCCTCGCTGACCGTGTGGACCGAGACGTCGAAGCGCTTGGCGAGGTCCTTCTCGCGCGGCAGCCGGTCGCCGACGGTGAAGACGCCGCTGCGCAGCGGATCGAGGATCGCGATGCAGACCTCGTTGGCCGCCTTCTGCACGCGGATCGGTTGGAAGACCTCGAGGTGGCGGTCCGCCTCCCCGCCGGGTGCGATCTCGCGCGTCGCGGCCTGGCGGATCCTCTCGCCCGTGCTCACGCCGTCGTCGTCGCGCCCTGTCGTTCTTCCCGGGACTGACGGGCGGCCTCGACCAGGGCGGCAAAGACCGTCGCGCCGGTCGAGTCATGGGCGGCGTCGGGATGCCAGAGGACCCCGACGCAGAAGGCGCCGTCGTCGGCCAGCTCGATCCCCTCGATCACGCCGTCCTCCGCCCGGGCGCTGACGATCAGGCCGGGAGCGAGCTCATCGACGGCCATGTGGTGATGCGAGTACACCACGTCGGCCGCGTCACACATGGCCGCAACCCTAGTGCCTGGCACGGTGAGGAGCCGGTGGCGGCCGTAGGTCGAGTCGTCGGCGCGGTGGGGGCGCTGGTCGATCGTGTCTTCCATGTGCTGGGTCAGGGTGCCGCCGAGGACGACGTTGATCAGCTGCATCCCGCGGCAGATGCCGAGCACCGGCTTGCCCTGTTCGATCGCGCAGCGCAGCAGCGCCGGCTCTACGGAGTCGCGGCGCGGGCTGGCGGGACCGAGCGCCGGGTGGCGCTCGGCGACGCCCCACAGCGAGGGGTCGATGTCGTCGCCGCCGGCCAGCAGCAGGCCGTCGACGCGGTCGATCGCGTCGGCGGGGTCATCGATCCATTCGGGGTCGGGGGGCAGGACGAGGGTGCGGCCGCCCGCCAGGCGCACGCCCTCGATGTAGCCCTGGCCGACCAGGGCCGCGTCCAGGGTCCAGGCGCCGAAGTGCGCCTGCCGCCAGTAGCAGCTGACGCCGATCGTGGGCCGCTCGGCGGCGCTCACAGGCTCGGGGTGCCGCCGCCGAGGTTGACGAAGACGCTCTTGACGCGGGTCATCGCTTCGAGCTGCTCGCGGCTGCCGGCGATGCCGAGGCCCGAGCCCTTGTAGCGGTCATGGGGGGCGCTGGCACCGCCGTTGATCGTGTTGACGTAGACGGTCCCCGCCTGCAGCGCCCGGGCGACCCGGTGGGCCCGGGTCAGGTCGTTGGTCCAGAGCGCCGCGTTGAGGCCGTAGCTGGAGTCGTTGGCCATCGCCACCGCCTCCTCCTCGGCCTCGAACCCGATCACCGAGAGGACCGGGCCGAAGATCTCCTCGCGCGCGATCGTCATCTCGTTGCGCACGCCGGTGAAGATCGTCGGCGTGTAGAAGGAACCCCCGGCGCAGGGGCCGTCGAGCTCCGGCCGGCGGCCGCCGCTCTCCAGCCTCGCCCCCTCCTCCCGCCCGCGCTCGACGTAGCCCTCGACGGTCGCGACCTGGGCCGGCGAGATCAGCGCCCCCAGCTTGGTCCCCGGTTCGAAGGGGTCGCCGACGGTCAGCTCGGCGGCGGCAGCGCGCAGCCGCTCGACCAGCTCGTCGTGGACCTCGCGCGCGGCGAACAGGCGGGTGCCGGCGGTGCAGAGCTGGCCCTGGTTGACGGTGAAGGAGAACAGCGAGGCGCCGACCACCTGGCCGAGGTCGGCGTCGGCGAAGACCACGTTGGGCGACTTGCCGCCGAGCTCGAGCCAGGTCCGCTTCAGCCCCTCGCCGGCGGCCGCGGCGACGCGCCGGCCGACGCTGGTGGACCCGGTGAAGACCGCCATCTCGACGTCGGCGTGCTCGACCAGGGCCTGGCCGACGACCGAGCCGGATCCCGGGATCACGTTGAGGACGCCGTCGGGCAGGCCGGCCTCGGCCAGCACGTCGGCCAGCGCCAGCGCCGTCAGCGGGGTCAGCTCGGCGGGCTTGAGAACGACCGCGTTGCCGAGCACGAGCGCCCCCGGCAGGCTCTCGGCGTACTCGAGCATCGGGTAGTTCCAGGGGGTGATCACGCCGATCACGCCGAGCGGCTCGCGCAGCGTGTAGTTGAGCGCCCGCGGACCGGTCGGCATCACCAGCTCGCGGATCTCCTGGCTGGTGCGCGCCCAGTATTCGAAGGCGCCGGCGGTCAGCTCGACCTGTTCGATCGCCTGGTCGACCGGCTTGCCCGCGTCGAGCGCCTCGAGCCGGCCGAGGGCGACGGAGCGCTCGCGCAGCAGCCGGCCGGCCTCGACGAGCACCGCCACCCGCTCCTCGGCGTCGCGGGCGGCCCACTCCGGCTGTGCCCGCCGGGCCGCCGCGACCGCGGTCTCGACGTCGGCGACCCCGGCCCGGGCGACCTCGGCGATCCCCTCCCCGGTCGAGGGGTCGCGGGTGAGGAAGCGCTCGCCCGCGGCGGCGGCCACGGCGGCGCCCCCGATTCGCAGCAGGGCGTCCGGCTCGGGCCGCGGTCGCGCGTAACGTGCTTCGTCCTGCGTCGAGGCCGCGGTGCGGGTCATCTCGTTCCTTTCCCGGCTGGACGACCCAGCCCACGAGTCGAAGAGTCTCAAAGAGCCACAAAGAGTTAAGTACTGCCTCTTTAAGTGTAGCGCCGGGCCCCGCCGGGCGGCGGGCGGGATGGACCTTGCCTATTTAATGAAGCACTCTATGCTTTAAGAGACGGTGCCAAGGAGAGGTATTCCGGGCGCCGCTATCCCCTCTCCGCCGGGCGCCGCATCAGCTGCAGCGTCGTCTCCCGGGTCGATTCGATGTGGCCGGCCATCGCCTCGGCGGCTGCCGTTCCATCGCCGGCGGCGATCGCCTCGGCGATCTCGCGGTGCTGGTAGTTGGCGTCGTCGCTGGTGCTGGCGAAGATCATCCCGACGGGGCTGTGCATCACGATCCGCACCTTCTCCACCGCCTCGGCGAGGAAGTGGTTGTGGCTGGCGGCGGCGATCGCCAGGTGGAAGCGGTTGTCGAGTTCGATGAAGCGGGCGGTGAGGCGGGAGCGCTCGGCCTCGTCCTCGCTGGCCGCGATCCGCTCCAGCAGCTCGTCCTGGCGGGCGAGCAGCTCGGCGATCCGCGCCGCTTCCTCGTCGCTGCGACGCTGCGCCGCCAGCCGGGCCGCGGCGCACTCGGTGGCCAGCCGGAAGTCGGACATCTGCTCGATCTCATCGCCCTGCGCGTGCAGCTCCTCGGCCGAGAGGCGCTGCTCACCGGCCGGCGGCAGGACCCGGCTGCCGCCGCTGGCGCCGCGGGTGACTTCGAGCAGACCCTCGCCCTCGAGCACGCGGATCGCCTCGCGGACGACCGTCCGGGAGACCCCGAGCTGCTGGGTCAGGACCCGCTCGGAGGGCAGCATGTCGCCGGGCGAGAAGCGACCGAGGGCGAGCGCGCGGCGGATCTGCTCGACGACCAGCTCATAGGCCGCCGGCGGCTTGACCGGGAGGATGCCGAAGCTGCCCTCGCTGCCGCCGTCGGGGTCGTCGGTCCAATGGTCTCCTTGCTCGGCCATTCCGGCACCCTCGCACAGGGGCGGGCGCCTGTAAAGCCCGGCTCAGGGGCGGACCTTGGCGAATGCCTCAAGCGCGCCGCGAACGTCCTCCTCGGTGTGCGCCGCAGACATCTGGGTGCGGATCCGGGCCTGCCCCATCGGCACCACCGGATAGGAGAAGGCGATCGCGTAGACGCCCTCCTCGAAGAGCCGGCTCGCCACCTCGACGGCGGCGGTCGCCTCGCCGAACATGATCGGCACGATCGGGTGCTCCCCGGGCAGCACGTCGTAGCCGAGGGCGGCGATCTCGCGGCGGAACAGGGCCGTGTTGTCGCGCAGCCGCCGGCGCTGCTCCTCGCCGTCCTCGAGCAGCTCGAGCACCGCCAGCGAGGCGGCGACGATCGGCGGCGCGACCGCGTTGGAGAAGAGGTAGGGGCGCGAGCGCTGGCGCAGCAGCTCGACGATCTCGGCGCGGCCGCTGACGTAGCCGCCGCTGGCCCCGCCCAGGGCCTTGCCGAGCGTCCCGGTGACGAAGTCGACCCGGTCGGCGACGCCGAAGCGCTCCGGGGTGCCGCGCCCGCGCGGGCCGACGAAGCCGACCGCGTGCGAGTCGTCGACCATCACCATCGCGTCGTAGCGCTCGGCGAGGTCGCAGATCCGGTCGAGCTGGGCCAGGTAGCCGTCCATCGAGAAGACCCCGTCGGTGACCACCAGCCGCCGCCGCGCGTCGCCGGCTTCGCGCAGGCGCTGCTCGAGCTCCTCCATGTCGCCGTTCGCGTAGCGCAACCGCCGCGCCTTGCAGAGGCGGATCCCGTCGATGATCGAGGCGTGGTTGAGGGCGTCGGAGATGACCGCGTCCTCGGCGCCGAGCAGGGTCTCGAAGACGCCGCCGTTGGCGTCGAAGCAGGAGCCGTAGAGGATCGTCGCCTCGGTCTCGAGGAACTCGCTGAGCCGGCGCTCGAGCTCGACGTGGATCGCCTGCGTGCCGCAGATGAAGCGGACCGAGGCCATCCCGTAGCCCCAGCGGTCGAGGGCCTCGTGGGCGGCGGCGACGACGGCCGGGTGGTCGGCGAGCCCGAGGTAGTTGTTGGCGCAGAGGTTCAGCACCCGGGCGCCGCCGACCCCCACCTCGCCCTCCTGCGGGGTCTCGATCACGCGCTCGGACTTGTAGAGGCCGGCGGCGCGGATCTCGTCGAGCTCGGACTGCAGCTGGCCGCGGGTCGTCTCGAACATCAGGCCTCCCGGGAGGTCCAGTCGAGCAGGACCTTGGCGGCTTCGCTGCCCTTCGCCGTGGCGAAGGCCTGGTCGAACTCGGTGTAGTGGAAACGGTGGGTGAGGACGGGCGAGATGTCGAGGCCCGATTCCAGCATCACGGTCATCATGTACCAGGTCTCGTACATCTCACGGCCGTAGATGCCCTTCACGGTCAGCATGTTGAAGACGACCTGGTTCCAGTCGATTGCGATCTCCTCGCTGGGGATGCCGAGCATCGCGATCCGGCCGCCGTGGGCCATGTTCGTCAGCATCTCGCGCAGCGCCGCCGGCTGACCGGACATCTCGAGCCCGACGTCGAACCCCTCCGCCATCCCCAGCTCCTCCTGGACCGCGGCGAGCTCGGTGTCGCGGACGTCGACCGCGCGCGTCGCCCCCATCCGCTCCGCCAGCCCGAGCCGGTAGGGGTTGACGTCGGTGACGACGACGTGGCGGGCGCCGGTGTGGCGGACGACCGCGGTCGCCATCAGGCCGATCGGCCCGGCGCCGGTGATCAGCACGTCCTCGCCGAGCGTCTTGAAGGCGAGCGCCGTGTGGACCGCGTTGCCGAGTGGGTCGAAGACCGAGGCGACGTCGCGATCGACGCCGGGCCGGTGGTGCCAGACGTTGGTCATCGGGATCGAGATGTACTCGGCGAAGGCGCCGGGGCGGTTGACGCCGACCCCGCTGGTGTTGGCGCAGAGGTGACGGCGCCCGGCCATGCAGTTGCGACACCGGCCGCAGACGACGTGGCCCTCGCCGCTCACCAGGTCGCCGACCTCGAAGTCGTTGACGTTGGACCCGATCTCGACCACCTCGCCGACGAACTCGTGGCCGACGACCATCGGCACCGGCACCGTCGCCTGCGCCCAGGCGTCCCAGGAGTGGATGTGCAGGTCGGTCCCGCAGATCCCGGTCTTCTGGACCCGGATCAGGACGTCGTTGATCCCGACCTCGGGCTCGGGCACCTCGGTCAAGGTTAGGCCGGGCGCCGCCTCGGCCTTCACCAGCGCTTGCATCTGGCCTCCCTCTGCTCCAATATCTCGGATGACATCTCCGCGATACCATACAGGTGATTCCGGTGTCACGGACAGTATTTCCGGTATCTCGGAAAAGCCCTGGAAATGCAGGCCTCTCAGCCCAACTCCCTCAGCTCCCACCTCGGTGATCGCGTCCGTCAGCTGCGCTCCCAGCGCAGCTGGTCGCTGGAAGAGCTGGCCACGGTCTCCGGGGTCAGCCGCTCGATGCTGAGTCAGATCGAGCGCAACGAAACCAACCCGACCGTCGTCGTCGCCCTGGCGATCGCCAAAGCTCTCGGCGTCTCGCTCGATGAGCTCGCCCACGGGCCCGGCGAGGGCTCGCCGCTGGAGGTGATCCACGGCAACGACTCCCAGTACGTCTACCGCTCCGACGAGAGCTGCAGGATCCGCACCCTCTCGCCGCTCTCGGCCCAGCGCGAGCTCGAGTTCTACGAGATCGAACTGCCGGCCGGCGGCGAGCTGCGCAGCGCCCCCCACTTCACCGGCACCCGCGAGTTCCTCACCGTGCGCGAGGGAACCGTCGAAATCGAGTCCGGCGACCACGCGGTCAAGCTCGTCGCCGGCGACTCGGTCGCCTACCCCGCCGACGTCGACCACGCGATCGTCAACGTCGGCCCCGATCGCGCCGTCACCTACCTGATCGACACCGTCCCCTAGCTCCGTGGCGAGTTGCTCACGCACGTGCGTGAGCAACTTGACAGGCCCGCGGTCAGACGCTGCCGCCGCCGGGCTGGACGTCGAGCACCATCAGCGTCTTGGTGCCGGTGATGCGGCCGGTGCGGCGCAGCTGGTCGATCGTCCGGGTCAGATCGGCGACGTCGGCGACGCGGACGTGGACGATCGCGTCGGGGTCGCCGGCGGTCGTGTAGATCGCCTCGATCTCGGTCAACCCTTCGGCGACGCCGGCGATGTCGGCGACCTTGGTGGTGCCGACGAAGCGCAGCTCGACGAAGGCCTCGATCGGCTGCCCGAGGCGGGCGTGGTCGAGCTCGACGGTGTAGCCGACGATCACCCCGAGCTCCTCCAGCCGCGAGATGCGGCGGCGCACCGCCGGAGCCGAGAGGCTGACCCGCTGCCCGATCGCCGCCAGGGTCATGCGGGCGTCGCGGCGGAGCAGCTCGATGATCTCGAGGTCGGTCCCGTCGAGGTCGACGGGCTCGCTGGTTCCGTAGGGGGCCGGTTGGTCCATGGCGGAATCGTAATCCGGGGTGCCCTCCGCAAAGGTGTTGGATACTAGAACGCAAGTCAAAGCCCGCTTTCCCAGCTGTTTCGAACGTCTTTTTGCCCGACGGCGCCCGTTCGGTGGCATTCGACCGCGGCCGGCGCTTGGATATCGCCGGTGAGCGGAGACCGAGAGAGCGGCGCCACCGCGGTGCTGGAGCCGCAGGCCCTGGCCGTCCTCGAAGAGGTGGAGCGCCGGGTGCTGTGGCTGGCGACCAGCATCGTCCACCACGCGAACAAGGTTCGGCAGACGCGCTCCGGGGTCAAGGTCGGTGGCCACCAGGCCTCCTCGGCCTCGCTGGTCAGCATCATGTCCGCGCTCTACTTCGAGCACCTGCGGGGCGCCGACCGGGTCTCGGTCAAGCCGCACGCCGCCCCCGTCCTGCACGCGATCAACTACCTGCTCGGCAGCCTCGACCCCAGGTACCTGACCGAGCTCCGCGCCTACCGCGGCCTGCAGAGCTATCCCAGCCGCGCCAAGGACCCGGACCCGGTCGACTTCTCGACCGGGTCGGTCGGGATCGGCGCCACGGCGACGCTCTGGAGCGCGCTCGCCCACCGCTACGTCAGCGGCCACTTCGAGGCGCCGGCGGGCGGCCGGCACGTCGCCCTGCTCGGCGATGCCGAGCTCGACGAGGGCGCCATCTGGGAGGCGCTCGTCGATCCGATGATCCCGGCCCTCGGCGAGGTGACCTGGATCGTCGACCTCAACCGCCAGTCGCTCGACCGGATCGTCCCCGACATCGCCGCCGGCCGGATCCGCCAGATGTTCGAGGCGGCCGGCTGGCAGACGATCGTCGTCAAGTACGGCCGCCTGCTGCGCGAGCTGTTCGCCCGCAAGGGCGGCGAGGCGCTGCAGCGCCGCATCGACTCGATGGGCAACGAGGAGTACCAGCGGCTGCTGCGCAGCCCCCTCGCCGACCTCCGCGAGCGGCTGCCGGGGACCGGTCGCGGCCGCCGCGAGATCGAGCGCCTGATCGGCGAGCTGGACGACGCCGAGCTGGGCCGGGCGCTGCGCGACCTCGGCGGGCACGACCTCGCCGACCTGCTCGCCGCCTTCCGCGAGGCGGACGCCGCCGCCGACCGCCCCTCGGTGATCTTCGCCTACACGATCAAGGCCCGCGGACTGGCGACCGAAGGCCACCCCGCCAACCACTCGGCGCTGATCTCGGCCGAGGAGTGGCGCCAGCTCGCCGCCGAGCTCGGCGCCGACGCCGACGACCCCTGGGCCCGCTTCGAGGCCGGCAGCGCCGCGGCCGAGCTCTGCGAGCGGGCGGCGGAGCGGATGCGGCGCGAGCCGGCGCCCGAGCACTCCCCTCCCCCGGTCCCCGCCGACGTCGGCCGCACCCACCGCGGCACCGCCTCGACCCAGCAGGCGTTCGGCCGCTTCTTCGTCGACCTCGGCCACACCGCCCCCGAGGTGGCCGAGCTCATCGTCACCGTCAGCCCCGACGTCGGCACCTCGACCAACCTCGGCGGCTGGATCAACCACGCCGGGGTCTGGAACCCCCGCGAGCGCACCGACTGGTTCGCCGACGACACCAACACGCTCGTCCGCTGGCGCGAGAACGAGCAGGGCCAGCACGTCGAGCTGGGGATCGCCGAGGTCAACCTCGTCGGCCTGCTGGGCGAGCTGGGGGCGACCTGGTCGCGCGACGGCCGGCCGCTGCTGCCGATCGGAACGATCTACGACCCGTTCGTCAACCGCGCCCTGGAGCCGTGGAGCTTCGGCATCTACGCCGGCGGCCAGTCGATCCTCGTCGGCACCCCGTCCGGCGTCTCGCTGGCGCCCGAGGGCGGCGCCCACCAATCGATCGTCACCCCCTCCGTCGGCCTCGAGCAGCCGGGCTGCACGGCCTGGGAGCCGGCCTTCGGCCAGGACCTGGAGTGGGCGCTGCTCGACGCGCTCGGCCGCCTCGGGCGGCCCGGCGGCCGCTCCGCCTACTTCCGCCTCAGCACCAGGCCGGTCGACCAGACCCTGGCGGCGCTGCCCGAGGACGCGGCGACCCGCGAGCGCCGCCGCCGCGACTCGCTCGCCGGCGGCTACCTGCTGCGCGCCGCGGCGGGCGCGCCCCGGGTGCGGCTGGTGGCGATGGGCGTGACGGTGCCGGAGGCCTGCGCTGCCGCCGCCGAGCTCGAGGAGGCGGGGATCCCCACCGACGTGCTCTGCCTGACCTCGGCCGACCTCGTCTTCCGGGCGCTCCGCGCCCGGCAGGGCCTGACCGAGGACGAGGACGGGATCCTCGACGTCCTCTTCCCGGCCGACCGGACGGCGCCGCTGGTCACGGTCACCGACGGCCACCCGCACACGCTCAGCTTCCTCGGCAGCGCCTCCGGGACGCCCGTCTCCTGCCTCGGCGTCGACGACTTCGGCCAGTCCGGCGACGTCGATGACCTCTACCGCCACTTCGCGATCGACGCCGAGACGATCGTCGGCGCGGCGGCCGACCTGATCCTCTGACCCGGAGGCCGCCCAGATGACCGCCAGCACGCTCGAGATCACCATGCCCCGCCTCTCCGACGCGATGGAGGAAGGGACGATCCTGAAATGGCTCGCGGCCACCGGCGAGGCGATCCTCGAGGGGCAGGAGCTGGTCGAGATCGAGACCGACAAGGCCAACATGACCTACGCGGCCGAGGGCTCGGGCGTGCTCGAGATCCTGGTCGAGGAGGGCGAGACCCTGCCGGTCGGGGCGGCGATCGCGCGGCTCGGCGCCGAGCCGCCGGCCGCCCCGGTGGCCCCCGCCGGGACGGGGTCCGCGCCGGCGCCGGCTGAGCCGCGGCCGGGGAGCCCGGCAGCGCCCCCGAGGCCGCACCGCACCCGCCCCGCCCCCGCGGCCGCCGCCCCCTCCGCCAACGGCAGCGGCGCCGCCGCCTGGCGACGCCGCTGGCGCGTCGCATCGCCTCGATCCACGGCGTCGACATCACCGGTCTCGCCGCCGGCAGCGGGCCGCGCGGGCGGATCACCAAGTCCGACGTCCTGGCCGCGGCCGGCGTCGAGGCGGCGGCCCCCGCCCCGGCGCCGCCGGCGCCCGCCCCCGAGCGGACGGCGGCGGGCGGATCCGACGGGGCCCGGGGGGCGGGGACCAGCGTCGAGCCGACCCATCTGCAGGCCGTGATCGCGCGCCGCATGGCGGAGGCCAAGGCGACCGTGCCCCACTTCCAGGTGCAGACCGAAGCGCGGGTCGACGCCGTCCTCGCGCTGCGCGCCCGGCTCAAGCAGGAGGCCGGCGAGGAGCCCGCCCCCTCGGTCAACGACGTCATCGTCAAGGCGGCGGCGCTCGCCCTGCGCGCCCACCCGAAAGCCAACGGCTCCTACCGCGACGCCCACTTCGAGCTGCACGAGCGGGTCAACGTCGGCATAGCCGTCGCCGCCGACGGCGCCCTGGTGGTGCCGACGATCGCCGACGCCGACCGGCTCTCGCTGGCCGAGATCGGCCGCGAAGCGCGCCGCCTCGCCGCCCGCGTGCGCTCCGGCGAGGTAACGCCGCCGGAGCTCGCCGGCGGGACCTTCACCGTCTCCAACCTGGGGATGTTCGGGATGACCGCGATCACGCCGGTGATCAACGTCCCGCAGGCCGCGATCCTCGGCGTCGGCGCCACCCGCGAGGTGCTGCGGCGCGCTCCCGGCGGCGAGATCGAGGACGCGGCGATGATGACGCTGACGCTGAGCTGCGACCACCGCATCCTCTACGGCGCCGAGGCATCAGAATTCCTCGCCACCATCAAGCGGCTGCTCGAAGAGCCGCTGCTGATGCTCTGAGCCTTCCCGCCCCGACCACCCACAGGAGAGAACCAGATGAGCGAGCGCACCCTGATCGACGCCCCCGGCGCCCCCGCCGCGATCGGCCCCTACAGCCACGCCGTCCGCCAGGGCGACGTCGTCTACTGCTCGGGCCAGATCCCGCTCGATCCCGAGACGGGCGAGCTGGTCAGCGACTCCCCCGCCGCCGAAGCGACCCGCTGCCTGCAGAACCTCGCCGCGGTCTGCGAGGCCGCCGGCACCGACCTCTCGCGCACCATCCGGGCGACGATCTACACCACCGACCTCGGCGCCTTCGCCGAGATCAACGACGCCTACGGCGAGTTCTTCGCCGCCTCGCCGCCGGCCCGCGCCGCGGTCGGCGTCGCCCAGCTGCCGAAAGGGGCCCGGGTCGAGATCGACGCGATCGTCGCCGCCTGACTCGCCGAGAGCGCAGTTCCTGCCGCTATGCGAGCGGAACTGCGTTCTCAGCGGGCGGTCGCGAGCGCGGCGTCGCTCCGGTCGAGCGTCGTCTCCACCTGGCGCCGCCAGCTGCCGCCGCGGACCGCGCGTCCGATTGGCCCCCACTCGAACAGCTCGGTCGCGCTCGCGGCCAGCTCGCCGGCGGCAATCAGCCGGGCCGCGTGTTGTAGGCGACGGTGGTGCCGCCGTCGACCGGGAGGACGGCGCCGGTGGTCCAGCTGGAGGCGGGGCCGGCCAGGTAGAGGATCGCCTCCGCGACCTCCTCGGCGCGGCCGAAGCGGCCGCCGGGGATGTGCTCGAGCCGCGCCCGGTAGGCCGCCTCGTCGGCGACCAGCGAGGCGATCATCGGCCCCTCGATCGGGCCCGGCGCGACCGCGTTGCAGCGGACGCCGTCGCGCGCGTGGGCGACGGCGACGTCGCGGACCAGCGCCAGCTGCCCGGCCTTGGCCGCGTCGTAGGCGACCTGGGGCGTCGCCGACCCGAGCAGCGCCACCATCCCCGAGACGATCACGATCGAGCCGCCGCCGGACTCGATCAGGTGCGGCAGCTGGTGGCGCACGCAGGCGAAGGTGCCGGTCAGGTTGACCTCGATCACCCGCCGCCAGACCTCGAGCGGGGTCGCGGCCGGACCGGCGTCCCCGTCGAAGAGCGCGCCGGCGTTGTTGACGCAGACGTCGAGGCGGCCGTGCTCGGCGACGGCGGCGGCGTAGAGCGCGGCGACGGAATCCTCGTCGGTGAGGTCGACGGGCCAGCCGCTGGCGCTGGCGCCGCCCGCCCGCAGCGCTGCGGCGACCTCCTCGCAGGCGGCCCGGTCGCGGGCGGCGACGACGACGGTCCCGCCGGCGCCGGCGAGCCGCTCGGCGGCGGCGCGGCCGATTCCCCTGGTGCCGCCGGTGACGACGCAGACGCTGCCCGCCAGGGGCGAGTCCGGGTCGGCGGCCGGCGCGGTCACTTGGCCAGGTACCCGCCGTCGACGACAAAGTGCGCGCCGGTGCAGTAGGAGGAGGTGTCGGAGGCGAGGAAGAGCGCCATCTGGGCGATCTCCTGCGGCGTTCCCCAGCGGCCCAGCGGCACCAGGTCGCCAAAGGCTTTCTTGTGGTGGGCGGGAATCGCGTCGGACATCGGCGTCTCGATCGGACCGGGGACGATGCAGTTGACGCGGATCCGGTCGGGCGCGTGCTCGACCGCGAGGCTCCGCGTCATCGCGGCGACGCCCCCCTTGGCGGCGGTGTAGGCGTCGGAGGCGCCGCTGCCGACCCGGAAGGCGGCGATCGAGGAGACGTTGATGATCGAGCCGCCGCCGCGCCGGCGCAGCGCCGGGATGCCGAACCGGCAGGCGAGGTAGGTCCCCTTCATCGAGACCCCGACGGTGCGGTCCCAGACGTCCTCGGTGAGCAGCGGGCTGGGGGCGTCGGTCCTCCCTTCTTCGTAGCCCTCGGCGCCGAGCAGCCAGAGGCCGGCGTTGTTGTAGAGGACGTCGAGGCCGCCGAGCTCGCTCTCGGCGCAGGCGATCATCGCCTCGACGTCGACGGCGCTGGAGACATCGGTGCGCAGGCCGATGGCTTTGCCGCCGTCCTCGCGGATCGCGGCGGCGACCCCCTCGGCGGCCTCGCCGTTGAGGTCGGCGACGAGCACCGCCGCGCCCTGCGCGGCGAACAGCTCGGCCGAGGCCTTGCCCATCCCGGAGGCGGCGCCGGTGATCACGGCGACCCTGTCGCGCAGCAGCTGTCCTTCGGTCATGCGTCTCTCCTATCCGGTGGCGAAGAAGATCGTCTTGGTCTCGGTGAATTCGTCGAGGGCGTCGGGCCCGAGCTCGCGGCCGAGGCCGGAGCGCTTGACCCCGCCGAAGGGGGTCGAGGTCCGCACCGAGAGGTGCGAGTTGATCGAGACGTTGCCGACTTCGAGGGCGCGGGCGACGCGCAGGGCGCGGGCGCCGTCGCGGGTCCACAGCGAGGCCGCCAGCCCGTAGCTGGTGTCGTTGGCGATCGCCACCGCCTCGGCCTCGTCGGCGAACGGGATCACGACGGCGATCGGGCCGAAGATCTCCTCGCGGGCGGCGCGCTCGGCGTTGTCGGCCGGCGCCAGCACCGTCGGCGGGTACCAGAAGCCCGGCCCGTCGGGGGCGCTGCCACGGATCGCTACCGCCGAGCTCTCGTCGACGAAGCTCGCGACCCGATCGCGCTGCCTGGCCGAGATCAGCGGCCCCACCTCGGTCTCGGGGTCGAGCGGGTTGCCGACCCGGATCCGCTCCACCGCCGGCGCCATCGCGGTGAGGAACTCGTCGACCGCCTCGCGCTGGACGAGGATCCGCGAGCGCGCGCAGCAGTCCTGGCCGGCGGAGGCGAAGACCGCCGGCGCCGCCAGCTCCGCCGCCCGCGCCAGATCGGCGTCGGCGAAGACGACGTTCGGCGACTTGCCGCCGAGCTCGAGCGAGACCCGCTTGACCATGCGGCCGGCGCGGGCGCCGATCCGTTCGCCGACCGCGGTCGAGCCGGTGAAGCAGACCTTGGGCACGTCGGGATGGCCGACGATCCGCTCGCCGACGGTCGAGCCGGGGCCGACCACGGTGCGGAACAGGTTCTCGGGGACGCCGGCCTCGCGGACGATCCGCTCGACCGCCAGGGCGCTGAGCGGGGTCAGCTCCGAGGGCTTGTGGACGACCGCGTTGCCGGCCGCCAGCGCCGGCGCCAGCTTGCGCGCGAGCAGGACCAGCGGCGAGTTCCAGGCGGTGATCGCGCCGACCACGCCGACCGGCTCGGGCACCGTCATCGAGATCCCGCCGGCGACCGGGACCGTCCTCCCGAGCAGCCGCTCGGGGGCGCCGGAGAAGTAGCGGAAGAGGTCGACCGAGCCCTCGACCTCGTCCTCGGCCTCGGCGATCGTCTTGCCGGCGTTGCGGACCTCGGCCTCGACCAGCTCGGCGCCGGCCGCCTCGATCCCGGCGGCGATCCGCGCCAGCGCCTGCGAGCGGGCCGCGGGCGGCAGCCCCTGCCAGGCACGGGCGGCGGGCAGGGCGGCGGCGACCGCGGCGTCGACGTCGGCCTCGCCGGCGTCGGGAAGCTCGGCGATCACTGCCTCGGTGGCGGGTTCGAGGACGGAGATCATGCGGGCCTCCTTGCGGCGGCGACGGTGGCGACGAAGTTGGGTATCAGCTCGCTGCTCGGGTCTTCCTCGGGGTGCCACTGGACCCCGACGGCGAGCCGCGCGGCGGGTAGCTCGATCGCCTCGACGACCCCGTCGGCGCGCTCCCAGCCACTCGCCGCGACGCCCTCCCCCAGCGCGTCGACCGCCTGGTGGTGGTGCGACATCACCGCGCAGCGCGGCGCCCCGACCAGCCGGGCGGCCGCCGACCCCGGCTCGAGCTCGACCTCGTGGCGCTCGAAGCTGCCGGGGTCGCGCAGGTGGCCGTCGTGGCCGATCCGCGCCGGCAGGTGCTGGTGCAGGGTGCCGCCGAGAGCGACGTTCAGCAGCTCCATGCCGCGGCAGATGCCGAGCACCGGCAGGTCGGCGTCGAGGGCGGCGCGGCAGAGCGCCAGCTCCGCCTCGTCGCGCTCGCGATCGACGCGGACCGTCGCCTCCTCGCGCTCGGCGCCGTAGACGCCCGGGTCGATGTCGCCGCCGCCGGGCAGGATCAGCGCGTCGACCGCCTCCAGCAGGCGGGCGGCGCCGGCGCGGAGGACGGTGTCCGGGGTGAAGAGGACCGCCGCTCCCCCGCCCCGCGCGATCGCCTGCGTGTAGGCGCGGTGGATCATCGTCACCGGCTCGTCCCAGACGCCGCCGAACTGGCACTGCATCGGGATCCCGCCGATCCCGATCAGCGGCGCCGCGCCATCCCCTCGCTTGTCAGCTTGTTCTGAACCCATGAACAGTGGACAAAAGCCGTTCCTGTTTCTCGAACTGTAGGGTCCGCCCCCGGGGGTGTCAAGGATCCGCCGGGCGGCTCACCACGGCGGCGTCACGGTGGCGACGAGGAAGGCCATGCCGATCTCCGAGGCGTTGCGGTAGGCGTGCGCGCGCTCGGTCTTGAACCGGGCGGCGTCGCCCTGGTTGAGCCGGTGCACGTCGTCGCCGATCAGCAGCTCGACCTCGCCGAGGACGACGAAGGCGAACTCTTCGCCGGGGTGGCCGATGCGGTCGCGCTCGTAGGAGGCGCCGGGAGCGAAGGTGATCAGCGTCGACTGCAGGCGGTGGCTGCCGGGACTGCCGAGCAGCTGGTAGGAGACGCCGTCGCCGCGTTCGATCGGCGGCACCGTGGTCGCCGCCTGGCGGAAGATCTCCATCTCCGGTCCCACCTCGCCGCCCTCCTCCTCTTCGCTGACGGCGAGCAGCTCGGTCAGCTTCAGGTCGAAGTGGGCGGCGACGAGCTGCAGGCGGGCGATCGACATGCCGCCGCGGTGGTTCTCGAGCGCCGAGAGAGCCGAGGGCGCGATCCCGATCTCCCGCGCCAGCTCGCGCAGGCCGAGGCCCGACTCGAGTCGCAGGCGCCGGATCCGTTCGCCGACGACCCTCGCCAGCTCGTCGCTCATCGGGCTCATCGCCCTAGCCCATCACAGTCGGCGCCACGCTGCGGGGCGGGACATGAGCCCCCGCCGCGGGGCGGCCGGACAGCGTTCGTATACCATCGACGCACCATAGCCTTTGTTCGTGAAATAAGAACAGACGCGACGACCTACGACGCGGCGGCGGTGGCGCGCACCGGCGAGGAATGGCTCGCGCCCGGGACCAAGGGCGCGCCGCTCGGCAGCGACGGCCTCACCCTCGCCGAGCTCGGGGCCAGCGGCCTCGACCTGCTCGGCGGCGAGCTGGCGCTGCCGTTGCTGGCGATCCGCGAGTTGGCGCTGGCCACCAACGTCGCCGCGATGGCCGCCTACTGCGAGAGCCACGGCGTCCTGCTCGCTCCGCACGGGAAGACGACGATGGCGCCGCAGCTCTTCGCCCGGCAGATCGACGCCGGCGCCTGGGCGATCACCGCCGCGACCCCCTACCACCTCCGCGTATATCGCCGGTTCGGCATCGGGCGCGTCTTCTACGCCAACCAGCTGCTCGACCCGGCGGCCCTGGCCTGGATCTGCGCCGAGCAGCGCCGCGACCCCGGCTTCGAGCTGTTCTGCCTGGTCGACTCGCCGGCCGCGGTGGCGCGGATGGATTCCGTGCTCGCCGGCCTCGAGCCGGAGCGGCCGCTGCGGGTGCTGGTCGAGGTCGGCTACCGGGGCGGGCGGGCGGGCGCCCGCGACACCGATGCCGCCGACGCCGCCGCCGCAGCAGCCGCCGCGGCACGCCACCTCGAGCTGGTCGGCGTCGAGTTCTACGAGGGCCTGATCCCCGGCGGCGAGAGCGTCGAGGCGACCCTGGAGCTGATCGACGCCTGGCTCGGCGAGGTGGCGGCAACCGTCGAGCGCCTGGTCGAGCGCGGCCGGCTGCCTGCCGAACCGCTGCTCAGCGGCGGCGGCAGCGCCTACTTCGACCGCGTCATCGCCCGCTTCGGCGCCGGCCCCGGCCGGCTCGTCCTGCGCAGCGGCTGCTACGTCACCCAGGACGGCGGCTTCTACGAAGCGACCTCGCCGCTGGCCGGCCGCAGCGCCGGCGCGCCGGCGCTGCGCGACGCGCTCGAGCTCTGGTCGACCGTGCTCTCGCGGCCGGAGCCCGAGCGGGCGATCGCCAGCTTCGGCAAGCGCGACGCGCCCTGGGACATGAGCTGGCCGCTGCCCCGGGCCCGCCGCGGCGAGGACGGCGCCGAAGCGCCGCTGGAGCGGGTCGAGGTCGTCGGCATGAACGACCAGCATGCCCACCTGCGGCTACCCGCCACCGCCGAGCTCGCCGTCGGCGACCTCCTGCGCTGCGCGGTCTCGCATCCCTGCGGCGCCTTCGACCGCTGGCGCGCGATCCCGCTGGTGGACGAGCGGCGGCGGATCGTCGACGCCGTCATCACCTACTTCTGAGCATCCGCCTCGATCCCGCGCAGGTGGCGGTCCATCCAGGCGAGCAGGCGGTTGATCGCGTCGACGGCGTGGGCGCGCTCCTCGATCACGTGGTGGCCCTCGCGCGGGTAGATCGCCAGCTCGGTCTCGACCCCGGCCTCGGCCAGCGCCCGGTACATCTCTTCGGCCTGGCTCAGCGGGCAGATTTTGTCGATCGCCCCGTGCAGGAAGAGGGTCGGCGTCGTTCCCCTGCGGGCGTGGACGACCGGCGAGAGGTGGAAGTAGCGCCCGTCGGCCTCGTAGGGGTCGGCGTCGACGAACTGGCGGTCGAAGGCGGGGATGTTGGCGGTGTTGTGGAAGCTCAGCCAGTTGGAGTGACATGAGACCGGGACGATCGCCGCGAAGCGGTCGGTGTTGCCGGCCATCCAGCAGGACATGAAGCCGCCGTAGGAGATGCCCCAGGCGCCGACCTGCTCGTCGATCGCCAGCCCCCGCTCGACGCAGGCGTCGACGCCGGCGAGGATGTCGCGGAAGTCGCCGCCGCCGACGTCGCCCTGGTTGGCGCGGGCGAACTCGCGGCCGCGGCCGGCGCTGCCGCGCGGGTTCGGCAGCAGCACCGCGTAACCCGCCTCGGTCAAGACAAGGAGCGCAGGTGGAGATCGAAATCAAGGGTCGGCTGCTGCACCTGGAGGTCGCGGGGCCGGAGGAGGCGCCGCCGGTGCTGTTCCTCCACGGGCTCTCGGCCAGCGGCGAGACCTTCGCCTGGCTGCCCGACGAGGTCACCGCCCGGCGGCGCGTGCTGAGGATGGACCTGCGCGGGCACGGCCGCTCCGACCCGGCGCCCGGCGCCTACACGGTGGCCGACTACGGGGGTGACGTGGTCGGCGTGCTGCGCGAGGCGGTCGGCCGGCCGGCGGTGCTCGTCGGCCACTCGCTGGGGGCGTGCGTCGCCTGGTGGGTCGCCCAGCAGCACCCCGAACTGGTGCGGGCGGCGCTGCTCGAGGACCCCCCGCTCTACCTCGGCGAGGCCGCCGAGCACGCGGCCAACCCGCACCTGCCGCTCTTCGCCGAGATCCGCGACGCCGCCCGCGCCTGGCAGGCGGAGGCGGCGGACCCGGTCGAGATCGCCCGCCAGATCGCCGCCGAACCGGCGGTCAGGGCCGGGATCCCGGCGGGCTCAGGCCCGGCCACCGTGGGCGAGGTGCTGACCCCCGACGCGCCGCTGGCGATCGCCGACGGGATGCTCGCGATGGACCCGGAGGTGATGAGTGCGGCGGCGGAGCGCCTGACCCTGGGCGACCTCGACACGACCGCCCCGGTCGCGGTCCCGGTCCTCCTGCTCGCGGCCGGCGTCGCCCCGGCCTTCCGGGCCGAGCACGCCGCACGGCTGGCGAGGACCCACCCCGCTGTCGAGGTACGGCGGATCGAGGGCGCCGGCCACGAGATCCACGACGAGGCCGGCCACCGCGAGACCTACCTGGCGATCCTCGCCGAGTTCCTGGGGCGTCACGCCGGCTGAGCGGCGCGACCGCCGCGCAGCCGCGCTTCGGCCATCTCCTCGGCCAGCTCGAGCGGCAGGCGGCCGCTGGCCGCCGCCTCGCCGAGGATCTGCTCGCAGCGCTCGATCGAGGCCGTGATCAGCCGCTCGACCTCGCTCTGCGGGAGACCCAGCGCCTCGACGCCAACATGGATGATGCCGCCGGAGTTGGCGATGAAGTCGGGCACGAAGAGGATGCCCCTGGCGGCCAGCGCCGCCGCCACCTCGCGCTGGGCAAGCGGGTTGTTGGCGCCGCCGGCGACGATCTGGGCGCCCAGCCGGTCGACGTCACCGAGCCCGATCGCGCCGCCTAGCGCGCAGGGGGCGAGGACCTCGAACTCGCCGTAGATGAAGCCGGCGAGCGGTTGGGCGACGGCGCCGTGCTCGGCCGCGACTGCGGCGGCGCGCGCCTCGTCGATGTCGGTGAGGAAGACCTCGGCCCCGGCAGCCGTGAGCAGCGCGACTAGCTCACCGCCGACGTGGCCGACGCCCTGCACCCCGACGCGCACCCCCTCGAGGCTCTCGCGCCGCATCCCGATCCGGACCGCGGCGGCCAGCGAGCCGAAAACGGTCCGAGCCGTGTAGGGCGAGGGGTCGCCGGCACCGCCGTGCTCGGCGGGCCCGCCGGAGACGTGGCCGGTGACCTCGGCGATCGTCCGCATGTCGGCGGGCGAGGTGCCGACGTCCTCGGCGGTGATGTAGGCGCCGCCGAGGTCCTCGATCGCCGCCCCGACGGCACGCATCCGGCCCTCGCGGTGCTCGACCCAGCCGCCGTCGTCGATCAGCACCGCCTTGCCGCCGCCGAGGTCGAGGCCGGCGGCGGCGCTCTTGAAGGACATCGCCCGGGCCAGGCGCAGGGCGTCGACGATCGCGTCGGTGATCCCGGCGTAGGCGTGCAGCCGCAACCCGCCCATCGCCGGCCCCAGCGCGGTCGAGTGGATCGCGATCGCGCCGGTGGCGCCGGTCTCGGAGTCGTGGAAGACGCTCAGCTTCTCGTGTTCGAACTCCGCCCCGATGCGGTCCTCCACCATGGGTGCAGCCTAGTCCCCTCCGGCGCGGGGCGGTCACCGATTTCCGTCGCGCATCCAGCGCTTTTCACCCGACACCTGTCGCGGGCGCCCGCTCCCCGCGCCCGCCGGGCATCCCGCTGGTACGATTGCACTACAAAACGGGCCAAAGGAGCCTTTGTGACCCTCCCGACCGCCGCGGTCGAGCAGCTCAGCGATCAGATCCTCCAGCACTACCCCTCCGGCCCGCTTCGCGAGCGCCGCGTCGGCCGCGAGATCGAGATCCCGCTGGTCGACGAGAGCGGCGAGGCCGCCGCTGTCGCCGAGCTCTGGCCGGCCCTGGCGGCGCTGCCGGGATCGACCGTGGTGCGCGACGCCGACCCCGAGCGGGGGGTCGGCGTCCCGCGCCCGTACGGGCTGGTCTCGGTCGAGTTCGGCCGCGGGGTCGTCGAGGTCGCGCTGAACCCCGCGCCCGACCTCGGCTCGCTCGAGCGCGCCGCCGAGACCGCGCTGGCCGAGCTCCGCGCCGCCGCGGCGCCGAGCGGCGCCCGGCTGCTGGGCCTGGGAATGCAGCCGCTGGCGCCGACCGCGGTCGACCAGATGACGCCCAAGCGCCGCTACCTGAAGCTGCTCGACCAGATCGGTCCCGCGGCGCTCTGCTGGACCGGCACCGCCGCCGACCAGATCCACGTCGACGTCGCCCGCGAGGAGCTGCTCGCCGCCCTCAACGTCGTCAACGGCCTCGCCGGGGCGCTGATCGCGCTGGCCGCCAACTCGCCACTGCGCGACGGCCGCCCGGCGCCGGTCCAGGCGGTCCGCGAGCACCTCGCCGGCGGCGTCTTCCCGCAGCCGCACCGCTGGGGGGCGACGCCGCGCCGCTTCGCGTCGCTGGAGGAGTACGTCGCCTACGTGCTCTCCTACAGCCCGATCGAGGAGCCGGCCCCCGGGCTCGACGACTGGACCCGGTTCGTCGAGCTCGACCACGTCGTCTGGCCCAACGGCCGCGCCGTCTTCCGCTTCGGCACGGTCGAGGTGCGGCCGGCCTGCCAGCAGCCGTTCGACTCCTTCTGGGCGGCGTCGGCCTTCGGGCTCGGGCTGATCGCCAACGCGGCGGAGGCCGACGCCTGGCTCGCCGAGTCCGCGGAGTGGGACCAGCTGCTCGCCTATCGCGAGCGGGCGATCGCCGCCGGCCTCGGCGCCGAGGAGCCCTTCCCGGACTTCCTGCGCAGGACGCTCGAGCTGGCCGAAGCCGGGCTGCGCGGCCGCGGCGCCGGTGAGGAGGCCCATCTCGCCGACGCCTGGGAGCGGCTCGAGCGGCGGCGCTCGCCGGCCGACGAGGCGCTGGAGATCTTCAACCGGGAGGGGATCGGTGGACTCGTCCGCGCGCGCGGGATCTGAGCGCCGCTTCGACCGCGGCGCCGGCGAGGACGGTGTCGCCCGCGTCGCCGGCCTGATCGAGCGCACCGACCGCAGCGGCGGCGAGACCGTGCTGCTGACCGTCCGCCACGGGCTCACCACCGCCAACGCGGCGCAGCGCACCGGCGCGCCCGAGGACGACCTCAGCCCGCTCGGCAGCTCCCAGGCGCGCTTCGTCGGGACCCTGCTGGAGGCGATCGAGATCGACCACGCCTGGGTCTCGCCGATGCGGCGGACGCGGCAGACCGCGGCGCTGCTGCTCGGCGCGCGCCCGCTCGAACCCCGCTTCGACGCGCTCTGCGCCGAGCGCTCCTACGGCGCCCTCGAAGGCCTGACCGCCGACCAGGTCGCCGAGCGCTACCCCGAGGTCCGCCACCGGGTGGTCCAGGGCGTGCCCTTCTCGATCAACCCGCCCGGCGGTGAGTCGATCGAGGACCTGGGCGTCCGTGCCGGCCGCCTGCTGGCGGCGATCCTGGCCGAGCAGCGCGGCGCCACCGTACTCGTCGTCTCGCACGGCAACCTGCTCCAGCAGCTGCACGGACAGCTGCGCGGGATCGATGCGATCGCCGCCCTCGGTCAGCCCCTGGACGAGATCTGGAACTGCTCGGTGAATGCCTTCCGGGTCGACTCCGCCGGCGTCGCGGTCGAGCATGTCAACGCCCAGCTGGCGCCGGTCAACGACGAGTTCCCGCTCTACTGAGCCGCTTCCAGGACCGCCTCGAAGCCGGGGTCGGCGAGCGCCGCCTCGGCTATCGACCAGCGCTCCTCGAACTCCGCGACCAGCGCCGCCCAGACCTCGTCCGGGAGCAGGTCGGGAATCGCGCCGCGCAGCGCCCAGACCAGCTGGCCGAGGGCGATGTGGAGGACGACGGCGTAGGCCCTGACCCGGGCCTGCTCGCGAGCGCCCGCGGCCTCGCCCCAGTAGCGCCGGCAGGCGAGCTCGACGAGCTCCTCGCTGAGCGCGTTCTCGGCGGCGATCCCGCCGAGGTCCCAGGCCGGCTCCGCCATCCCCGCGTAGTCGTAGTCGATCAGCCGGATCCCGGCCACGGTGTCGAGGATGTTCCCCGGCAGCAGGTCCCCGTGACAGGGCACCTGGGCGGGCCGGTCGGCGCTCAGCGCCGCCCGGATCCGCTCCATGCCGGCAGCCAGGACGGCGCCCTCGGTCGGCTCCTCGTAGCCGCGCTGCAGGCAGAGGGAGCGCCAGCGGTCGAACCACTCGAAGCCATCGAAGCGCGAGGCGAACGGCGCGGCGGTCTCGTGCAGCTTGCGGGCCGCGTCGACGACCCGGACGAGCGTCTCCGGGCTCCGCACGTCCTCGATCTCGAGCGGCTCGCCGTCGACGTACTCGAGCAGGACCGCCGGCACGGCGGGGAACTCGGCGATCACGCGGGCCCCGACCCCGGTCTCGCCGGCGCTCCTCGTGTTGGCGACGATCTCGGCGATCGGCGGCGCCGCGAACTCCTCCAGCGCGGTGTTCAGGGCCTTGTAGACGCTGCGGCCCTCGGGGTGGGTGACCACCAGGCTGTCGTGCAGGTAGCCGCCGCCGAGCGCCTCGAGGGAGAAGCTGGGGTAGATCTCGGGAAGGCTCTCTTCGGCGCCCTGGTAGAGGCGGCGGGCGCGCTCGGAGCCGGCGGGCGAGGTCACGGTCGCCTCAGCGGACGAGCCAGCCGCCGTCCACCGGCAGCTGGATCCCGGTCACGAAGGAAGCGTCGTCGGAGAGCAGGAAGTTGACCGCGGCGGCGATGTCCTCCGGCTCGCCGAGCCGTTCGATCAGCAGGCGCGAGTTGAGGAACTGCTGAGCGGCGTCGGACTGCAGGTCGAGCCCGGAGAAGCCGGTGTTGATGACGCCCGGCGCGACCGCGTTGACCCGGATCCCGCGCCCGCTCAGCTCCGCCGCCAGCGCCTTGGTCAGCATCTTGACGCCGCCCTTGGAGGCGTTGTAGTGGACCTGGCAGTGGCCGGTCGAGCTGACCACCACGTCGGCCTCGACGGTCGAGATGTTCACGATCGCCCCGCCCCGCTCGGCGAACCGCTTGACCGCCTCCTGGGCGACGATGAAGTAGCCCTTCAGGTTGACGTCGACGACCGCGTCCCATTCCTCGTCCTGGAGATCGTCGAACCCGGTCATCGTCACCAGGCCGGCGGCGTTGACCAGCAGCTCGAGCGCGCCGAGCTGATCGGCGGCCGTCGCGACCGCGGCGGCGACCGCGGCGCGGTCGCGCACGTCGGCGCTCAGCGCCAGCGCCCGGCCGCCGGCGCCGGCGATCGTCTCGACGGTCGTCGCGGCGGCCTCGCCGTCGACGTCGAGACAGCCGACGGGAGCGCCCTCGGCGGCCAGCCGGCGCGCGATCGCCCGCCCGATCCCCGAGCCCGACCCGGTCACCAAGGCGACCCTGCCGGCGTGCGTCCGGCCTCCGCCCCACGCCCCCGTACCCGCAACATCGTTGCTCATCCGCCCTCCAGTCACCAGTTGAACCTGGCGCTACCCGAATGCGCCAATTGCACTACGAACCATAGCATTAGGACACATGATTTAAACTCTGCTCATGAGTTCTCCTGAGCAGGCGGTGCCGCCGATCGAGGTGCCGGCGGCCTACGGCGTCGTCGTCGAGCACATCCGCCGCGCGATCCACCTCGGTGTCTACTCTGCCGGCGACCGGCTGCCGCCCGAACGCGCCCACGCCAAACAGCTGGGCGTCTCCCGGGTCACCCTGCGCGAGGCGCTGCGGGTGCTCGAGGGTGAGGGATACGTCGAAATGCGGCGCGGGGCGACCGGCGGCGCGACCGTGATCGCCCGTGGCGAGTCGCGGGCCCGCCTGCGTCAGAACCTCGACGAGCTGCTGGCGATCCAGGACTTCCGGATCGCCAACGAGTCGCTCGCGGCCCGCCGCGCCGCGACCAGGGCGAGCGCCGAGGACCTCGCCGAGCTCGAGGCGACGATCGCCGTGCTCCGCGACGAACCCAGCCACCATGACTTCCGCCGCGCCGACAACGACTTCCACCTCAAGATCGCGACGATCGCCGACCACGCCCTCCTGCACCGGGCGATCGAGGACGCGCGGGCGGCGATGTTCGGCCAGATCGACGTCGTCGACTTCGAGCTGATCATCCAGAGCGCCGTGCGCGGTCACCAGCGGATCGTCGATGCGCTCCGCGCCGGCGACGAATCACGCGCCGGCCAGGCGATGACCGCGCACGTCAGGACCACCAACAAGGAAGTCCTCGCCGTGCTCGACGGCGTCGACTGAAGCGACCGCCACCAGCCAGTCGAAGAGCGGGTCGGGCTCGGTCAGCATCTCGGGATGCCACTGGACGCCGACCGCGCAGGAGCCGATCTCGATCGCCTCGACCGTGTCGTCGGCGGCAACCGCGGTGACCTCGATGTCGCGGCCGACCGCGTCGATGCTCTGGTGGTGGAAGCTGTTGACGTTGACGACCTCGCCGTAGAGGCCGTGCAGGACGCTGCCGACCCGGCAATGGACGGGATGCACCCGGGTCTCGGGCGGGTAGACGATCCGCGTGTGCTCGATCTGCTGCACGTTGATCAGCTCGTCGTGCAGGGTGCCGCCGCGGGCGATGTTCATCAGCTGGGCGCCGCGGCAGATCCCCAGCACCGGGATCCCGGCCTCCAGCGCGGCCTCGATCAGGGCCAGCTCGAAGGCGTCGCGGCCCGGGTCCAGGCGCGTCGTGGTCGCCGTCGGCTCGCGGCCGTAGGCGCGCGGGTCGACGTCGTGGCCGCCGGAGACGATCAGCCCGTCGAGGCGGGCGATCACGGCAGCGGCGTTGGCCTCGCGGGCGAGGTGGACCGGGAGGCCGCCGGCACGGGCCACGGCCTCCGGGTAGAAGGTGTAATGGGAGTCGACCCAGGCGTGGAGGAGGATCGACGGCGTGGTGCGGATCTCGGCGGCGTGCAGGCGCGGACCGGTGATCCCGATCAGCGGTGGCGAGCTTGGATTTCCGTCGTTCTCAGTCAATGCGCTAATGATCCTATCTTTATACCATTGATCGGCAGGGTCAGAACGGCAGGCCCGGATCCTCTTCGCCGATCACGCGGCTGCCGCGGAAGGCCTCCAGGACCTGGCTGGTGCCGTGGGCGCCGATCCCGCTCGTCCCCCAGAACGACTGCGTCGAGCCGGGCGCGAGGTCGACCAGGTTGGAGCCGCCGATGCGGATCTCGCCGGCGTGCAGGCGGCGGCCGATCGCGAAAGCGCGCTCGGGGTCGGAGCTGAAGACGTAGCCGGCGAGGCCGTCGCCGTTGGCGTTGGCGAGCGCCACCGCCTCGCGCTCGTCGGCGACCGAGTGCAGGGTGATCACCGGGCCGAAGATCTCCTCGGCGGCGCTCTCCGGGCTGGCGCCGGTGACGACCAGGGGGCTGAAGTAGAACCCCGGGCCGGCCGGCGGCTCGGCGCTTGCCGCCGCCTCGCCGCCGAGCGCCGCGGCCTGGGCGCGGACCCGCTCGAAGTGGCCGCGGTGGGCGAGCGGCCCGATGGCCGTGCCCTCCTCCTCCGCGGCGCCGATCGGGCGGGCGCCGAGGTCGGCGAGAAGGGCGTCGCGGAGCTCGTCGTGCAGCTCGCGCGGCACGAACACCCGGCGCGGGGCCTCGCACCACTGCCCGTTCAGTTTCGCGACGCCGTCGGCGAGGCCCGCCGCGGCGGCGGCGACGTCGGCGTCGGCGGCGACCACGGCGGCGTTGCTGCCGCCGAGCTCGAGCTGCAGCGCCGCCATCCGCACTGCGGCGGCGGCGGCGACGGCGCGGCCTGCGGCCTGGCTGCCGGTCAGGGCGATCGCCCGCACCCGCGAGTCGCCGACGAGGCGGGCGGCGACGCCGGCGTCGCCGTGGACGATCTGCAGGGCGCCGGGCGGCAGCTCCGCCTCGAGCGCCGCCTCGGCGAAGACCTGAGCGAAGGAGGGGGCGAACTCGGAGGGCTTGAGGATCGTCGGGCAGCCGGCGACGAGGGCGCTGGCGAGCTTGCCGATCGCGGCGCCGGAGGGAGCGTTCCAGGGGGTGAGCAGGACGGCCGGGCCCCATGGCAGGCGCAGGACCTCGACCCGGCGCCCATCGGCGGCGAGCGGCTGGGAGTCGCCGGCTGCCGCGTAGGCGGCGGTGGCGCCGCGCACCGTGTCGGCAAGCGAGCCGGCGAAGAGCCGCATCACCGCGAGCGGCACCCCGCTGTCGATCGTGTCGAGCAGGGCGACCTCCTCGGCGCGCGGCTCGAGGGCGGCGGCGAAGCGCTCCAGCGCCGCGATCCGCTGCTCGCCCGGCAGCTCGCTCCAGCTCCCCTCTTCCCAGGCCGCGGTGGCGGCGGCGAGCGCCCGCTCGACCGAGTCGGCCGAGCTGGCGCGCATGGGGCCGAGCTCGGACTCATCGCTCGGGTTCTCGAGGACGCCGCCGAGGTCCTCGCCGGGCACGGAGATCTCGCCGTCGACGAGCTGCAGGTACCTACCGGGGCTGGACACGCGGACGCTCCTCCTCTGGGGTGAGAATTACGTCCTTTGGACTATACCTCAGTGCATTACGGAATCCACCCTCCTCATGACCTTTGTAACCCGCTGGGTTACAAAGGTCATGAGGAGGCTTGCGTCAGTCTCGCAGCGGTACCGCGATCGGCCTGATCGGGGCCCCGGTCATGCCGATCAGCTTCAGTGGGAATCCGACGAAGGCGAACTCGTCGAGCCCCTCGGCGGCGAGCTCCTCCATCGGCACGATCTCGATCAGCTGCGCGCCGGCGGTGGCAAGCATGTAGGTGTGGACCGGGAGGAAGACGTCGGCCTCCAGCGAGGGCAGCACCTCGAAGCTCATCGTGTCGGTGCCGATGCACATCGCCCCCTCCTCCTCCAGCAGGTGGCGGGCGGCGGCGACCGTCATCCCCGGTTGGTCGTCGGCGTATGAGGCGTCGGGCCAGCGCCGCATGCGTCCGGTGCGGACGAGGACGACGTCGCCCCGGCGGACCTCCAGCGACTGCTCGCGGAGCGCCGCGCGGACGTCATCGGCCGAGATCGGGTGGCTGTCGGGCAGCTCCTCGATGCCGTGCAGGCCGGCGACGTCGAGCATCAGGCAGCGGGCGATGATCGGCGGGTAGCGGTTGGCGCCGCCCTTGGCCCAGACGCGGCTGCCGAGGTCGCGAGCGGGCTTCCATCCGTTCCAGAAGAGGCCGTCGAACCCCATGTGGGTGAGGGTGTCGATGTGGGTGCCGCAGTGCGAGTACATCGCGAACGAGTCGCCGCAGTAGGAGTAGCGCTCGTGCACCTCGGCCGGCGTGCCGGAGAGGCCGTCGACGATCGACCCCCGCGGCGTGTGCGTCATCCAGGCGTCGAACTTGGGATCCCCCGCGGCCGACCAGGACGGCATCCCGATGAAGTAGTCGACCGAGAGGTCGAAGACGCCGCGGCCGTCGAGGTGATCGAGGATCGCCCGCCGGGAATCCGGCGTGATCCAGTTGAGGCGGCCGATCTCGTCGTCCTCGCCCCAGGGGCTGCGCGAGACGCGGCGCCCTTCGCGCTCCTGCAGCGCCTCGAAGACGAAGGGACCGTCGCTCTCACCCATGCCGGCGATGCTAGGCCGCCCGTCCTCCCTCGTCCTTGGTCCCCACCACAGTCTTCTCCACCCCGGTCGTCCCCCACGACGGCCCGTTCCCGCCGTCCTCATCACCTTCTTCGCCCTGTGGGCGAAAGAGGTGATGAGGAGCGGGCGCGGAGCGCGGGTCAGAGGTCGCGGGGGGCGGGGGCGGCGGCCGAGCGCAGGGCGCCGGCGCTGGCGAGGACGACGAGGGCGATGCCGAGGACCTCGAGCGCCGAGAGGTCCTGCGAGAGGAAGATCAGGCCGACCAGCGCCGCGACCGCCGGCTCGAGGCTCATCAGGACGCCGAAGACCGCGTGCGGCAGCCGCCGCAGCGCCTCGAGCTCGAGCCCGTAGGGAATCGCCGAGCTGAGCAGGCCGACGGCGAGGCCGGCGGCGATCACGCCGGCGCCGGCGAACTCGCCGCCGCCCTGGGCGATCCCCAGCGGCGCCACCAGGACGGCCGAGATCGACATCGCGACGGCGAGGCCGCCGAGCCCCGAGAGGGCGCGGCCGACGCGGGCGCTCTGGACGATGTAGAAGGCCCAGAAGGCGCCGGCGACCAGCGCCAGGAGGGCGCCGAGGGCGTCGATCCCGTCGCCGCCGAGGCCGCCGGAGAGCAGCAGGATGCCAGCCGCGGCGAGCGCCGCGAAGGCCACGTCGCGCCCGCGCCGCGAGCCGACGACCGCCAGCCCGAGCGGGCCGACGAACTCGATCGTCACCGCGATCCCCAGCGGCAGGCGATCGATCGACTCGTAGAAGGCGAGGTTCATCCCGGCCAGCGCGAAGCCGAACAGGGCGACGTCGAGCAGCTGCCGGCCGCGCAGACGGTGCAGCGTGCGGCCGGCGACGGCCAGCAGGATCAGCGAGCCGAACAGCGAGCGCAGGAAGACGGCGCCGGCCGGCCCGACCTGGTCGAAGAGCGTCGTCGCCAGCGCCGCGCCGCACTGGACCGAGAAGACCGAGCCGAGCACCATCGCCCCGGCGGCGCGGGTGGCGGCCGCCGGGTGCCGCTGCTCGGCGTCCTTGAACCCGGGGTCGGCCATCGGCGGGCTGTCTATCAGGTGCCGGGGTCCTCCCCGTGGGCACGGCGGTGGGCCCGGACCGTGTTCTGCAGCAGACAGGCGATCGTCATCGGCCCGACCCCGCCGGGAACCGGGGTGATCGCGCCGGCGCGGCTCAGCACCGCCTCGAAGTCGACGTCGCCACGCAGCCCGTCCTCGGTGCGGGTGATGCCGACGTCGACGACGGTCGCCCCCGGCTTGACGTGGGCCCGGCCGAGCGCCCGGGGCCGGCCGATCGCCGCGACCAGCAGGTCGGCGCCGGCGCAGTGGTCGACCAGGTCGCGGCTGGCGCTGTGGCAGATCGTCACCGTCGCGTCGGCGGCGAGCAGCATCGCCGCCAGCGGCCGGCCGACCAGCTCCGAGCGGCCGACGATCGTCGCCCGCGCGCCGCGCAGCTCGACGCCGCCGCGGGCGAGCAGCTCCATCACACCCTGCGGCGTGCACGGCGCGAGCCCCGACCGCGTCCGCCAGAGCGCGCCGACGTTGGCGCTGCTCAGCCCGTCGACGTCCTTCGCCGGGGCGATCGAGTCGATCAGCGCCGCCGAGTCGAGCCCGAGCGGCAGGGGCAGCTGCAGGAGGATGCCGCTGATCTTCTCGTCGGCGTTGAGCGCGGCGATCAGCGCGGCCAGCTCGGCCGGCGGGCAGTCGGCCGGCAGCCGGTGGTCGATCGAGTCGATCCCGACCTCGCCGCAGGCGCGGTGCTTGGCGGCGACGTAGACCGCCGAGGCGGGGTCCTCGCCGACCAGGATCGTCGCCAGCGCCGGCGCCGGCAGGCCGCGCGCGATCGACGCCGTCACCTCGGCGGCCAGCTCGGCCCGCAGCTCGGCGGCGATCGCGGCGCCGTCGAGCAGCCGCGCACCGGCGCGCTCGGCCGAGGTGAACCCCGGCAGCCCATAGACGTTGCTGAATCCCATCGTCACCTTCCTCAGAAGACGATCGTGGTCGCGTCGTCCACCAGCACGCGGTCTTCGCAGTGCCACTTGACCGCCCGCGCCAGCACCGTGCGCTCGATGTCGGCGCCGAGGCGGATCAGGTCCTCCGTCGTGTCGTCGTGGCTGACCCGGATCACGTCCTGCTCGATGATCGGGCCGGCGTCGAGCTCCTCGGTGACGTAGTGGCTGGTGGCGCCGATCAGCTTGACGCCGCGCTCCTTGGCCCGCTCGTAGGGGCCGGCGCCGGCGAAGGCGGGCAGGAAGCTGTGGTGGATGTTGATCACCGGGGCGCCGACGCGCTCGAGGAACTCGGGCGAGAGAATCTGCATGTAGCGGGCGAGAACGAGCAGGTCGTAGTCCTCGCCGAGCAGATCCAGCAGGGCCTGCTCGGCCTCGGCCTTGGCGCCCCTCTGCACCGGGATGTGGTGGTAGGGCAGGCCGAAGCGCTCGACGTCGGTGGCGAGGTCGGGGTGGTTTGAGACGACCATCCCGATCTCGGCCTCGAGCTCGCCCCGGCGCCAGCGCCAGAGCAGGTCCAGCAGGCAGTGGTCATAGCGGGAGACGAGCAGGGCGACGCGCTTGGGGCGGGCGGCCGGCCAGATGTGCCAGGCCGCCTCGAAGCGCGCGGCGACCTCGTCGCGAAAGCCGGCTTCGAGCCGCTCGAGGTCGGCCTCGTCGGGCAGCGCGAACTGCATCCGCAGGAAGAAGCGGCCGTCCTCGATCCCGGTCGAGTACTGGTCGGAGGTGACGATGTTGGCGCCGGCCTCGCTGAGAAAGCCGGAGACCGCGGCGACGATCCCGGGCCGGTCGGGACAGGCGACGACAAGCCGGATCACCCTGCCAGCCATCGCGATCAGTGACTGACGGCGGCCGCCGCCAGCTCGGAGACCAGCTCGTCGGTGTAGAAGCGCTCGAGGCTGAAGGGGGCGATCAGGTCGGGGGTGCGGCCGCTGGCGACCAGCTCGGCCAGCGTCTTGCCGACGATCGGCGCCGCCTTGAACCCGTAGGTGCCCCAGCCGGCGGAGACGTGGAAGTTCTCGACCTCGGTCTTGCCGAGGATCGGGCTGTAGTCGGGCGAGAGGTCGCAGAGCCCGGCCCAGGCGCGCAGGAGCCGCGCCCGCTCCAGCTGCGGGAAGAGCTCGAGCGTGTGGCGGCTCAGGTCCTGCAGGAAGTTGAGCGTGTTCTGCATCCGGTAGGTGCTCCAGGGCTCGATCTCCGACCCCATCACGAACTCGCCGCGGTCGGACTGGCTGATGTAGACGTGCATCTGCGAGGAGACGATGACGACGTCGAGGAAGGGCTTGACCGGCTCGGTCACGCAGGCCTGCAGGATGTGGGTCGTGATCGGCAGCTCGACGCCCGCCATCGCGGACAGCAGCGAGCTCCAGCCGGCGGTGCAGTTGAGCACGGTCCCGGCTCTCACCGTGCCGCGGTTGGTCTCGACGGCGGCGATCCGGTCGCCCTCGCGGCGCAGCGAGGTGACCTCGGTGTAAGGGTGGATCTCGGCGCCGGCCGAGTCGGCGCCGCGGGCGAAGCCCCAGACGACGGCGTCGTGGCGGATGATGCCGCCGGGCGGGTGGTAGAGGGCCCCCATGATCGGGTACGTCGTCCGCGGCCCGACGTACATCGCCGGCGCCAGCTCCTTGACCCGGTCGGGCCCGATCAGCTGCGAGTCGATCCCTTCGAGGCGGTTGACCTCGGCCCGGTTGGCCATCACGAACATCGCCCGGTCGGAGTGCGCGAGGGTGAGGTGGCCGCACTGGCTGAAGAGGAGGTTGAAGTCGAGCGCGGCGCCGAGCCCTTCGTAGAGCTTGACCGAGGCGTCGTAGAAGCGCGCCCCCTCCGGCGTCTTGTAGTTGGAGCGGAGGATCGTCGTGTTGCGGCCGGCGGCGCCGGAGCCGATGTAGCTCTTCTCGAGGATCGCGACGTCGGTGATCCCGTGCTGGGCGAGGTAGTAGGCGGTGGCGAGCCCGTGGGCGCCGGCGCCGATGATGACGACGTCGTAGGAGTCCTTCAGCTCGCCGCGCCGGCGCCACATGCGGCGCTTGCGGAAGAGGTCACGCATCGGGCACCTCGCTCGCCGCGGGCAGCGCGTCGACCCCGACCGGCCGGCCGCCGAGGGCAGCCGCCGCGCTCGCAACCTGCTGCCAGAGGTACTCGGCGTAGGCGGCGCCGAAGAGCAGCAGGAAGCCGTCCTCGCGGTCGCGCAGCAGGTGGCCGGGCGTGCGCGCGACCGAGCCCGGCCGGAAGCCGCACAGAGGAAGCGACTTCGGCCGGGTGTCGATCGCGCAGAAGCGGGCGATCGTCTCCGCGGCCCCGGGACCGCAGACCGAGATCGCCCCGAGGGAAGCGGTCAGGTCGAGGACGCGGACGCCGCCGGCCTCGAGCGCGGCGCGGCGCTCGGCGCCGCCGCCGGCCGGGTGCAGCTCGAGCCGCAGGCCGGGCGCGACCGGGCAGAGCCAGGCGCCGTCGGCGAGCCGCGCGGTGCCGAGCTCGAGCCCGCCGGCCGCCTCGGCGAGCCGCTCGGGAGCGGCCTGGAGCTCCAGCTTGGTCAGCGAGGAGCAGTCAGCGAAGCCGACGCTGGTGGCGCAGGCGGCGGCCTCGGCGGCGGCGTCGCCGAAGGAGGTCGCGAGCTCCCAGCCGTCGCGCACCTCGAGCCGGCCGCCGGCCGCGGCGGCGGCGTCGGCGAGCGGGCTGCGGGCGGGCGCCTCGGCGCTCGCCACGGGGCTGAGGAAGGCAGTGCTCACGAGCGGACCACCTCGCCCTCGGGGTCATAGAAGGGTGCGGTCGTGACGGTCGCGGCGATCCGCTGCCCGCGGTCGGAGATCTCGATCGCGGTGCCGTCGGCCGCTTCGCCCGGCGCCACCATCGCCAGCCCGATCGACTGGCCGAGCTTCGGCGAGTGGCGCGAGCTCGTCACCTGGCCGGTGACGGTGCCGGCGCTGACGACCGCCGCGCCCTCGGTCGGCACCTCGCCGCCCGGGCAGGTGAAGCCGACCAGCTGGTGGGGAGGCTCGGCGCCGGCCTTCTCTTCCAGCGCCCAGCGGCCGATGAAGTCCTGCTCCTTGTCGAGCTTGACCGCCCAGCTGAGGTTGGCGCCGTAGGGGGTCGACTCCGAGTCGGTGTCCTGGCCGACGAGAATGTGGTGCTTCTGCAGGCGCAGGATGCGCTGCGGCTCGAGCCCGAACGGGCGCGCGCCGGCGGCCGCGATCGCGTCCCCGAGCTGGCGGGCGTTGGCGAGCGGGCAGTGCAGCTCGTAGCCGAGCTCGCCGGTGAACCCGATCCGCAGCAGCAGGCAGGGAACGCCCGCCACCTCGCTGTGCTGGCCGTCGAGGTAGGGGAAGGCCTCGTTGGAGCAATCGAGCGCGGTCAGCCCGGCGAGGATCTGGCGCGAGCGCGGCCCGGCCAGGTTCATCGCCGCCACCCCCTGGGTGACGTCGGTCAGGGAGACGTCGAGCCGCCAGTCCGCCAGCCACCAGGAGAACCACTGCTCGACCGCGGCGGCCCCGCTCGAGGTGGTGGTGACGTAGAAGGTCTCCTCGTCGAGGCGGCAGACGGTGCCGTCGTCGGTGATGCGGCCCGCCTCGGAGGTGAGGATGCCGTACCTGATCCGTCCCGGTTTGAGGCTCGACATCCGGTTCGGGTAGAGCCGGTCGAGGAACTCCTCGGCCTCGGGGCCGCGGACGATCAGCTTGCCCAGCGTGGAGACGTCGATCAGGCCGGCGTCTTCCTGGACCGCGAGCGCCTCGGCGGCGGGGTCGCCGTAGTCGTAGGCGCGGCGCCAGTCGCCGGCCCACTTGACCTCGGCGCCGAGCTCGCGGTGGCGGCCGTGCAGCGCCGAGCGCTTGGCCGGCTCGAAGGGACGGCCGGCGAGCGCGCCGAGCGGCACCGTCGCCCACGGCGGGCGGGCGGTGGTGAGGCCGACCTCGCCCATCGCCAGGCCGGTGTCCTCGGCCAGGGCACGGACCGCGGCGAGCTGCGAGAAGCGGCCCTGCGAGGGGCCCATCGTCGCCGTCGTGTAGCGCTTGGAGAGCTCGATCGAGTCATATCCCTCGGCGGCGGCGTAGGCGACGTCCTTGGCGGTGATGTCCTCGTCGAGGTCGACGAAGGCCTTGCCGCCGCCGCCGTCGGTGGCCAGCGCCGGCGGCGCCTGACGCAGCGGGGCCGCGGCGGCGACCGCCTGCTCGAGCCGGCCGCGCTCGTCCTCGGCGCGGGCCCGGTCCTCCCGGCCGCCGAAGCCGAGGGCGAGCGCGGATTCGGCGCCGGCCAAGGACCCCGAGAGGAGAATGGAGGCGGGGTCCTCGTGGCCGACTACGGCACCGGCGCCGCTTACCCCGGCCGGCAGCGAGCCGGGGAGAAACCGGTTGGCCTGCTGGTCGTAGGCGGCGCGGGCGCCGGCCTGCAGGAGGAGCGAGGAGGCTGGCGCGGCGCCCCCGCAGACGGCCAGGCAGTCGCAGGCGACCGTGCGGACCCGGCCCTGGGCGCGCCCGCGCGAATCGACGGCCGCCAGCTTGACGCTTGCCAGCTGGCCGCGGCCGGAGGCGCCGACCGCGGTCATCCCGCGCAGCAGCTCGGCGCCGCCGGCGCGCAGCTGCTCGCAGAGGTCCTCGTCGCCGGCGCCGCGCAGGTCGGCCACGGCGGTGACGGCGACCCCGAGGCTCTGCAGGCGCAGCGCGTTCTCGAGCCCGCGCCGCTCACAGGTGGCGACGACCACGCTCTCGCCCGGGGCGAGGGCGTAGAGCGCGGCGAGGCGCAGCGCGCCGCCGCTCAGCATCACGCCGGGCAGGTCGTTGCCGGGGAAGATCAGCGGCTGCTCGATCGCGCCGGTGGCGGCGACGTGGCGCGCGGCGCGGACCTGGTGCAGGGTGTCGCCCTGCCAGACCGCGACCAGGCCGTCGAAGTAGCCGAGCGCCGAGGCGCGCGAGAGGATCTCGACCCCGGCCTCGCCGCAGCGGGCGGCGAGCTCGCGCGCTCGCTCGTGCTCGCCGGCGGCGAGCAGGCCGCCGCCGGGCTCGACGTCGTCGTCGACGAGGACCACGTCGGCGCCCAGCTCGGCGGCCCTCAGCGCCGCCGAGAGCCCGGCGCCGCCGCCGCCGAGGACGGCCACGTCGCAGTGCCGGCGCCGGTATTCGGTCTCCCGGTTGCGCTCGTCCTGGCTCTGCGGCAGGCGGCCGAGGCCGGCTGCGCGGCGCAGCACCTTCTCGTAGACCGGCCAGAGGCGCCGCGGGCGGATGAAGGTCTTGTAGTAGAAGCCGGGCGGCGTGAAGGGGCCGCCGAACCGGTCGGTCGCCGCCATCACGTCGAAGCCGAGCGAGGGCCAGGCGTTCTGGTGCTCGACCCTCATCCCCGCCGCCAGCGGCTCGCCGCAGGCGCGGATGCCGGGGGCCCCGTCGACGGTGACGAGCGAGTTCGCGCACTGGCCGCAGCCGCAGATCTCGCCGCGCCGACGGTGGTACTTGAAGCTGCGCGAGAAGACGCGCTGGCCGCCGGCGTAGAGGGCGGAGGCGATCGTGTCGCCGGCGAGCCCCTGGCGCGGCTTGCCGTCGAAGCTGAACGAGAGGGTCTGGGAGCGGTCGACCCGCTGGCCCTCGCGCTGCGGCAGGCGGCTCACCGGCTCGCCCCTCCCTCCTGGCCGGCGCCGGCGGCTGCCGGCCCGGTGCCGGCGCCGGCCGCGGGGGCGTCGGCCGGCAGGGCGGTCCAGAGCACCTCGTTGGTGCGGGTGTCGCGTTCAGCGAGGAACCACTGGCGGCAGCCCGAGCGGTGGACCCACCACTCGCGCTGGGGCCCGGCGACGTTGCGACGGAAGTAGAGGTAACGGTTGAGCTCGCGGCGCGGCGGCTTGGAAGCGGGCCGCGGCGAGGCCTCGCCGCCGAAGCCGAAGTCGGTGACCTCGCGGGTGCCGCAGTTGGGACATGTGAGGAGAAAGGACATGTGCTGGGTGGCCTCGGTGGGTCTGTTCGGCAACGTGCTATCGTTGCGCTATACGCAATGCCGTTGCTGAAGACGCAATATACCATCCCCTCCCGGGTTGCGCAAGCCAACTACGCTGTGCCCACTCGATGACCCCTCTGCCGCCCGGCGAGAAGCCCGGAAACCAGCTGGTCGGCTCGGTCGGCCGGGCGATCGAGCTGATCGACTCCCTCGCCGCCGCGCCCGAGGGGCTCGGCGTCAACGAGCTGGCGCGGCGGATCGAGGTCAACCCGAGCACCGCCTCGCGCCTGCTCGCGACCCTCGAGCAGGGCGGGCTCGTCCGTCGCGACGACCGCGGCCGGTTCCAGCTCGGGCTCAAGCTGCTGGCACTCGCCGACCTGCTCGCGACCCGCCTCGACGTGCGTGAGCTGTCCCGGCCCCACCTCCACGCCCTCGTCGAGCGCACCGGCGAGACCGTGACCCTCTCGGTGCCCTCCGCCGGCCAGGCGGTGACCGTCGAGTTCGTCCCCGGCAAGTCGAGCGTCGTCAGCATGGCCCGCGTCGGCCGGCCCAACGTCCTCCACGCGACGGCGATCGGCAAGACGATGCTGGCCTTCGGCCCCGACGCCCGGATCCCGGCGGCCGCCGAGCTGACCCGCTTCACCGAGCGCACGATCGACCGCGTCGGCGAGCTGGAACGGGTGGTCGGACAGGTGCGCGAGGCGGGCTGGGCGGAATCGGTCGCCGAGCGCGAGGACGACCTCGCCGCCCTCGCCGCGCCGGTCTTCGGCGCCGACCGCCAGCTGGCCGCAATCGTCGGCCTGCAGGGCCCACTGGCCCGCATGACCAACGCCCGCCGCCTCGAGATCCTCCCCGAGGTCCTCGCCACCGCCCGCGCGATCTCCGCCGAGCTCGGCGGCGCATAGCCCGTCCCACTTCCGCCGAAGACGCGGTTCCAACCGCTATGCGAGCACAAGTGCGTTTTCGGCGTGCGGGCGCGGGTGCGATTCGGCCTGGCCGGGGTCAGGTGCCGGGGATCCAGTTGGTGCCGGCGAGGGGGACGCGGGCCATCGCGGCCGCCTCGACGGTGAGGGCGACGAGGTCCTCGGGCTCGAGGTTCTGAACCCGCGACTTGCCGCAGGCGCGGGCCAGCGTCTGCGTCTCGAGGACCAGCGTGCGCAGGTAGTTGGCGAGGCGGCGGCCGCCGAGCTCGGGGTCGAAGCGGGCGGCCAGCTCGTCGTCCTGGGTGAAGATCCCGGCCGGGTCGCGGCCCTCGTGCCAGTCGTCGTAGTAGCCGGCGGCGGAGCCGATCTTGGCGTACTCGTCCTCGAGCTCGGGCGCGTTGTCGCCGATCGCGATCAGCGCCGCGACCCCGATCGAGACCGCGTCGGCCCCGAGCGCCAGCGCCTTGGCGACGTCGGCCCCGGAGCGGATCCCGCCGGAGACGATCAGCTGCACCTGGCGGTGCATGCCAAGCCCGGTCAGCGCCTGCACCGCCTGCGGGATCGCCGCCAGAGTGGGGATGCCGACGTGTTCGATGAACACGTCCTGGGTCGCCGCGGTGCCGCCCTGCATGCCGTCGAGGACGACGACGTCGGCGCCCGCCTTGACCGCCAGGGCGACGTCGTAGTAGGTGCGGGTGGCGCCGACCTTGACGAAGATCGGCTTCTCCCAGTCGGTGATCTCGCGCAGCTCCTCGATCTTGATCTCGAGGTCGTCGGGCCCGGTCCAGTCGGGGTGGCGGCAGGCGCTGCGCTGATCGACGCCGACCGGCAGGTCGCGCATCTCGGCGACCCGGTCGGAGATCTTCTGGCCCAGCAGCATGCCGCCGCCGCCGGGCTTGGCCCCCTGCCCGACCACGACCTCGATCGCGTCGGCGCGGCGCAGGTCGTCGGGGTTCATCCCGTAGCGCGAGGGCAGCAGCTGGTAGACGAGGGTCTTCGAGTGGCCCCGCTCCTCCGGCGTCATGCCGCCGTCGCCGGTGGTGGTCGAGGTCCCCATCGCGCTGGCGCCGCGGCCGAGCGCCTCCTTGGCCGGAGCCGAGAGGGCGCCGAAGCTCATGCCGGCGATCGTGATCGGGATCTCGAGGTGCAGCGGCCGCTTGGCGAAGCGGGTGCCGAGGACGACGTCGGTCTCGCAGCGCTCGCGGTAGCCCTCGAGCGGGTAGCGCGAGACGCTGGCGCCGAGCAGCAGCAGGTCGTCGAAGTTGGGGACGCGGCGCTTGGCGCCGCCGCCACGGATCGCGTAGATGCCCTCGCGCGCGGCGCGCTGGATCTCGTGGATCGTCGCCAGGTCGAAGGTCGCCGACTCGCGCAGGCCGTCGCGCCAGCCGGGCCGGGATGGGTCGTGGCGCGCCATCAGTACTCCCCCGCGTCGTCGACGTCGAAGTTGTAGAGGCGGCGGGCGGAGCCGTAGCGGCGGAACCCGGCCGCGTCGACGTCGTCGAACCCGGCGACGGCCAGCAGCTCGGCGATCTCGGTCCGGTGCTCCTCGCGCAGCTCCTTCTCGACGCAGTCGGCGCCGAGGCTGGCGACCTCGCCGCAGACGTAGATCCGCGCCTCATACAGCGAGTCGCCGAGCGCGTCGCCGGCGTCGCCGCAGACGACCAGCCGGCCGCTCTGCGCCATGAACGCGCTCATGTGGCCGACCGAGCCGCGGACGACGACGTCGGCGCCCTTGAGCGAGATCCCACAGCGGGCCGAGGCGTTGCCGGCGATCGCCAGCAGGCCGCCGTGGGCGCTGGCGCCCGCCGCCTGGCTGGCGTCCCCCTCGACGAGCACGCGTCCCGACATCATGTTCTCGGCGACCCCGACCCCGCAGTTGCCGCGGATGCGGACGCTCGCCCGCTGGTTCATCCCCGCGCAGTAGTAGCCGACCGAGCCCTCGATCACGATCTCGGCCTCCTCGCCGGCGCCCACCGCGACGGCGTGGCGGCCGCCCGGCTCGAGCACCTCGTAGCGCCTCGCGGCGCCGGCGTGCAGCGCGGAGTTCAGCTCGCGCACGCCGACCTCGGCGAGGTCGAACCGCAGCGTGTCGGCGGCGACGCTCACCCGCCGCCGCCCCAGCTGTAGACGACCCCCGGCTCGGGCTCCCAGACCTCGGCGTCGGCGGCGCCCGGCAGCGTCGCGAGCGCCCGGTACTCGGAGGCCATCGCGACCCACTCGTCGGTCTCCGCCATCACCGCCGGCTTGCAGGCGATCGGGTCGCGCAGGACGGCGAAGCCGTCGGCGGTGCCGACCGCGAAGGTGTAGAAGCCGTCGAGGTTCTCCAGGCAGCTGGCCAGCGCCTGCTCGAGCGTGTCGCCGGCTTCGATCCGCCGGGTGAGGTAGCCGGCGGCGACCTCCGAGTCGTTCTCGGTCCGGAAGACGACCCCCTCGCGGGCGAGCTCGGCGCGCAGCCGGTTGTGGTTGGAGAGCGAGCCGTTGTGGACGAGGCAGAGGTCGCGGCCGGTCGAGAAGGGATGCGAGCCGGCGGCGGTGACGCGGCTCTCGGTCGCCATCCGGGTGTGGCCCAGCGCGTGGCTGCCGCTGACCGACTCGATCTCGTAGCGGGCGATGAACTCGGCCGGCTGGACCGCGTCCTTGTAGATCTCGATCTCCCGCCCGGCGCCGAGGATCTGCAGTTCGGGCAGCTCGGCGCCGATCCATGCTTCGGCGGCGGCGGGCTCGGCGGCGACGGTGGCGAGGGCGAGCGAATCGGCGTGGGTGACGAGCTCCTCCAGCCCGACGCCGGCGGCCAGGGCGGCGGCCAGCGCCTCGCGGTCGAGCCCGTCCTCGGCCCGCAGCGAGACCTTGGCCTGGCCGGCCGGCACCGGGTCGCGGTAGACGGCGACGCCCGCGCTGTCGGGGCCGCGCTGGGCCATCTCGACGAGCATCGCCGCCAGGTGGCGGCCGAGCTCGGCCGCGAACGAGTCCGACTTCGAGTAGATCCCGACGATCCCGCACATGGGGACAGCGTAGGCGTGGCAAAGCTCCTTGCCCATGTCCGGGAAGGGCACTTTTGCGAGCCTGACGGTGTGCGATCCGCACATGTCATGGAGGAATCGTCCATAGGCGGGCGGCGAACCGTGGCCGGCGCCGACATTGATCCGGGCGCGCGGGTCCGGTTTCGTATCCCTGCCCTCCGCATCCCATCGACCCCACCGAGGTAGGCCCGACGATGAGCGCTCTCACCGCAGACGACGTCCGCACCCTGACCAGGGAAAACGGCGTCAAGTACCTCTTCGCCCAGTTCGTCGACATGCACGGCAAGCCGAGCGCGAAGCTGATCCCGGTCTCCCACCTCGACGACCTGCTCAGCGAGGGCGCCGGATTCGCCGGCTTCGCCGCCGGCGACGTCGGCCAGCGGCCCAACGATCCCGACATGGTGGCGATGCCCGACCCGGCCAGCTACACGCCGCTGCCCTGGCGGCCTGAGGTCGCGCGGCTGGCCTGCGACATCGTCGTCGAGGGCGAGCCCTGGCCCTACTGCCCGCGGACGATCCTCCGCAACCAGATGGCCCGCGCCGCCGAGCTCGGCTACGAGCTGAAGATCGGCGCCGAGCTCGAGTACTTCCTGCTGCGCCGTCGCGAGGACGGGACCCTGGTTGTCGCCGACGACCGCGACGACCTCGAGCAGCCGTGCTACGACATGCGGGCGCTGACCCGCAGCCTCGACTTCGTCACCGCCGTCGCCGACAACCTCGACGCGCTCGGCTGGGACAACTACGCCACCGACCACGAGGACGCCAACGGCCAGTTCGAGCAGAACTTCGACTACGGCGACGCCCTCACCACCTCCGACCGGGCGGTCTTCTTCCGCTACATGGTCGAGTCGATGGCCCAGGAACGGGGGCTGATCGCGACCTTCATGCCAAAGCCCTTCTCCCACCTGACCGGCAACGGCTGCCACCTGCACATGAGCCTCTGGAAGGACGGCGTCAACGTCTTCGACGACGAGACCGGCTCGGACCCGCTCGGGCTCTCGCCCGCCGCCTACAACTTCATCGGCGGCCTGAAGGAGCACGCGCCCGCCTACATCGCCGTCACCGCCCCCTCGGTCAACTCCTACAAACGCCTGGTCGTCGGCTCCCAGAGCGGCTCGGCCTGGGCCCCGGTCCACGTCAGCTACGGCTCCAACAACCGCACCCAGATGCTGCGGATCCCGGCCCCGGGGCGGATCGAGGACCGCACCGTCGACGGCTCCTGCAACCCCTACCTGGCGGCGGCGGTGATCCTCGCCGCCGGCCTCGACGGGATCGCCAGGGAGCTGCCGGCGGGCGAGCCGACCGGCGCCACGAACCTGCACGAGCTGCCGCCGGCCGAGGTCGAGGCGATGGGGATCCGGATGCTGCCGGCCAACCTGCTCGAGGCAACCCGCGAGCTGGAGAGCGATGATGTGATCCGTGCGGCGCTCGGAACCTGTGCGAGGGAGGACTACGCGGACTACTACACGCGCGTCAAGCGCGCCGAATGGGATCGTGCCCACTCCGAGATCACGGGCTGGGAGCTGGAGCGCTACCTGCAGCTCTTCTGAGCGGCGGTGCTGAGCGCGCATGGTCGCGCGCGAGCGCAGGCAGCGGGACCTCGCCGAGCTGGAGCGGCTGCGGCTCGAGAACGAGACCCTCTCCGGCGTGGTCGGCGTCGTCGCCTCGGGCCCCGACCTGGCCCACATCCTCGACCGCGTCGTCGACCTGCTCACCAAGGCGACCAGCTCGCACGCCTGCTTCGTCTACCTGCGCGCCGACGGCCATCTCGTCCTCCGCGCCGCCTCGCCGATCTACTCGCACCTGGTCGGCCGCATCTCCTTCGGCGCCGAGGAGGGCCTCGCCGGATGGGCGATGCGCGAAGGGCGTTCGGTCTTCATCCGCGAGGGAGCCGTCGAGGACCCGCGCAACGTCTACGTCCCCGAGCTAGAGGAGGAGCGGTTCCAGTCGCTGGCGGCGATCCCGATCGCCTCGCGGGCCGGCGATCCGATCGGAGCGATCGTCCTCCACACCGTCGCCCCGCGCGAGTTCGACGAGGGGATCGTCAACGTGCTCGCCCGCTCCGCCTCGCTGGTCTCCGGCGCGATCGAGAACGCCCGCCTCTACGAGGACGCGCGCGAGCGCGTCGAGGAGCTGACCCGGCTCTCGACCCTGAGCCGCGAGATCGCTGCCGTCGCCGACCGCCAGTCCCTCTTCGACGCCGCCGCGAGCGGCATCCGCGCCCTGATCGCCGCCGATTGCTGCCGGGTCTACGAAAGCGGGCTCGGCGGCGAGCTGACGCGGGTCGCGGCGAGCCCGGCCGCGCGCCGCCCGCTCGACGGCGACGAGGCGCAGGTCGTCGACGCCCTGCTCGCCGGCGGCGCCCTGCCGCTCGGCGCCGCCGCGGCGCTCGAGCTGGCGGGACCGATCGCCGAGGCGCTGGCGCTGCCGCTGACCTCGGGCGAGGAGCGGATCGGCGCCATCCTCCTCGCCGGCGCGGCCGCCTGGCCGCGGGCCGCCGGCGAGCTTTTGCGCACCGCCGCCCACCAGGTCAACCTGGCGCTCGAGAAGATCCGCCTGATCGAGCGCCTGACCGAGGAGAACGTCGCCCGCGACCTCTTCGACGCGCTCGCCGCCGACCAGCTCGAGGCGGCGGCCGGCCGCGCCGCCTTCGTCGGCATCGACCTCGACTCCCCCCACCTGGTCGCCGTCGCCCGCCCGGGCGGCGAGCACGAGGCGCCCTGGCACCAGCGCGCGACGGCGCTGGAGGAGGCGATCCGGCGCCTGCACCCCGGCTCGGCCTGCGACCTCGGCCCGGAGCGCCTCCGCGCCCTGCTGCCGGCTCCGGCCAGCGGTGTCGAGCCGGCGCGCCACTCGGCGGCGGCGCTGGCCGAGGCGAGCGCCTCCCTCGGCCTCGCGCTCGGCCTCGGCGAGGCCCGCGCCGGGCTCCCCGGCGTCCGCCGCAGCCTGCGCGAAGCGGGCGACGCCGCGCGAATCGCCGCCACCCTGGTGGCCGGCGGCAGCGTCCTCCTCTACCGCGACACCGGGGCCTACCGCTACCTGATCGACGCCCTCGACTCCGGCGGTCCCGAGGACCACCTGCGCGAGCTCGCCGACCGCCTCGCCGCCTACGACCGCGAGCGCAACACCCAGCTCCTCCCCACCCTCGAGGCCTACCTCGACCAGGGCCGCAGCGTCGCCGCCACCGCCCGCCAGCTCTGGGTCCACGTCAACACCCTGCGCCAGCGCCTCGAGCGGATCGAATCGCTGACCGGCGTCACCCTCGCCGACGAGGACCTGCTCGCCCTGCAGCTGGCGGTGAAGCTGGCGCGGGTCCGGAGCTGCTGACCCGCTCGGCGGCGACCGGGTAGCCGTGCTCGGCGGCCTGAGGATGGCGTCGGCCCGGGAGCCCCGCAGGTGCTGCTCGAGCGCCGCCGGCTGCCACTCGAGGCCGGCGACGCAGCGCGTTCCGAACAGCTTGGCGACGCGCGCCAGGTCGCCGCTCGTGCTCAGCAGGTGGCGGGCGATCACCAGCTCCATCACGTTCAGCTCGAGCTCGCCCTGACCACCTGGGCGGCGACGTCGACGTAGGAGTCGAGGTTGGCGAGCGCGTCGAACGCGTCCGGGCTCGGCACCACCGGGGCCCGCGCCTCGGCGGCGAGCAGCTCGACCACACTCGCGCGAGGCCCACGGCTCGAGGACGTTGCCGACCCCGAGCTCTCGCTAGGCCCATCGGTGCCCTTGTCGAGTTGCTCTCGTATGGCGAGAGCAACTCGACACACGGCGGTGGCCCGGTCTCCCCGCTGCGGCTTCGCTAGGCGCTCGGCGGCGGGACGAGCGGGAGCACGACGCAGGAGGGGTGCTCGGGGTCGTGGAAGACGGTCTGCTCGGCGACCACGACCCGGTCGTCGAGGAGGTTGTTCTCGGCGCCGGAGTTGAGGTTGCGGTCCCACTGGGTGAACCAGGCGCTGGCGATCTCGACGCGGACGCGGTGGCCGGGTTCGAAGCGGATGCCGCAGGCGTCCATGGCGAACTCGAAGAGGGTCGGCTCGCCCGGGGTCAGCAGCTCGGGCTCCGAGAGCGAGTTGCGGAAGCGGGCGCGGAGCATGCCGTGGCAGAGGAAGCGGGCGGAGCCGTCGGGGTGGACGTCGACGAGGCGGGCGTGCCAATCGGTGTCGAGCGCCGAGGAGGCGGCCCAGAGGCGGCAGCTGACCCAGCCGACGGCTTCCAGCGGCTCGACCAGGACCGGGGTCGAATAACAGAGGCAGTCCTCGCGGGCGGTGGCGACGCGGTCGTCGACCGGGCCCTCGGCCAGCTGCCAGAGCGATTTGTGGACGTCGGCGGGGTCGTAGGTGTAGCGGTCGGGCTGCTCCTCGGCGCTCGGCGCCTCGCGCGAGAGGACGCCGTCGCCGAGCAGCGAGTTGGCGGCGCCGCCGGAGTGGAGGTAGAACGGCACCTCCTCGGTGCCGGGCAGCGGCCAGCTCTCCTCCTCGCGCCAGCGGTTGGCGCCGAGGACGAAGACCTTGACCGGCTTCTCCGACTCGACGCCGTTCTCGATCCCCTTCAGCCAGCGGTCGTAGAAGCGGACGATGTGGGCGTTGAGGTCGATCACGGCGTCGGGCCCGAAGTCCAGGCCGGAGAGCTCCGCTTTCTGGTTGACGATGTGGGGCCAGGGGCCGATCAGCAGCTTCTGGCCGGCGCGGCCCTCCTCGCTGGCGGCTTCGCGGCGCATCGCTTCGAAGTTCTCCGGCGCGCCGGGGAAGTTCATGTCCCACCAGCCGCTGACGTTGAGCGCCGGCACCGTCATCTCGGCGTAGCGCCCATACTCGCTGTGGCGCCAGAAGTCGTCGTAGGTCGGGTGGGTCATCCACTGCTGCCACCAGGTGCTCTCCACGCCCGCCTCCCGGTCGAGGTCGGCGAAGGGGATCGAGTCGTAGTACTCGCGCTGCTCGCTGTAGGCCTGGTGGACGAAGTCCGGGATCTGCCAGGAGCGCCGGCCCATCCCGAGCATCCACTCGCCGCAGCAGACGCGGAAGATCCCGTTGATGAAGGGCTCGTTGCGCCACAACGAGCTCGGCGGCGAGACCGTCGGGACGATCGCCCTCAGGTGCGGGGGCACTTCGCTCGCGGCGTACCACTGGGTCTGGCCCACGTAGGAGCTGCCGAACATGCCGACGTTGCCGTCGCACCACTCCTGTTCGGCGATCCACTCGACCGTGTCGTGGCCGTCGGCGTGCTCGTTCCAGTAGGGGAAGAACTCGCCGTCGGAGTTGAAGCGGCCGCGGCAGTCGTTGATCGCGACCCCGTAGCCGCGCTCGATCAGCAGCTCGATCAGGTCCATCGCGTCGGCCCGCTGGATCGTCTTGTCGTACGGAGTGCGGACCAGCGCCACCGGCAGCGGGGCGCCCGGGTCGTCGGGAAGGAGGACGTCGAGCGAGAGCTCGACCCCGTCGCGCATCGGCACCCGCACATCGCTCAGCACCCTCATCGGCGTTCTTCTATCACGAACGCGGGTCGAGAATGTTCAGGATTTCGAATCAGTACCCGGAGACGGTGGCTTCCGCCGCCGCCAACCGCTCCAGCGCGTGCTCTTCGGCGACCGGGTGCGGCGAGCGGTCGGCGGCGAGCGCCTCGGCGAGGACGGCGGCGGTGCGTTCGCGGGCGGCCTCCAGCGCCGCCGCCAGCCGCGCCGGGTCGGGGTCGGCGCGGCGCTCGCAGTCGGCGCGGATCAGGCCGCCGCAGTTGGCCATGAAGTCGGGCACGTAGAGAACGCCGCGGCGTTGCAGCCGCTCGGCGGCGGCGATGCCGGTGAGCGGGTTGTTGGCCGCGCCGCAGACGACGCGGCAGCGCAGGCGCGCGGCGAGCGCCTCGTCGACCATGCCGCCGACGGCGCAGGGAGAGAGCACGTCGAGCCGGCGCTCGAACAGCTCGGCGGGGTCGGCTACCAGCTCGACGCCGCGGGCCGCCATCCGCTCGCGGGTCGCCTCGACGGGGTCGAAGGCGGCGACCGCCGCGCCTCCCTCCAGCAGCCACTCGGCGAGCTGGCCGCCGACCTTGCCGAGGCCGATCACGCCGACCTCGCGGCCGCGCAGCGAGCCATCGCCGCAGAGCGCCTCGAGGGCCGTTTCGATCGCGCCGCGCACCGTCGCCGCGGTGTCCGGCGAGGGGTCGCCGCCGCGGCCGGCGACCGGGCTGCGACCGACGACGTGCTCGGTGTGGGAGGCGACTAAGTCCATGTCGGCGGTGGTGGTGCCGACGTCCTCGGCGGTGATGTAGGCGCCGCCGAGGCGCTCGATCTCACCGGCGAGGGCCGCGAGCCGCGGCCGGCGGAGCTGCTCGCGACCGTCGTCGAGGACCACCGCCTTGCCGCCGCCGAGGTCGAGCCCGGCCGCCGCCGCCTTCAGGGTCATCGCCCGCGACAGCCGCAGCGCGTCGTCGAGCGCCGCCCCGACACCACCGTCGTAGGCGCGGATTCGCATCCCCCCGAGCGCCGGCCCGAGCACGGTCGAGTGGATCGCTATCACCGCTCGCAGCTCGCTCTCGCGGTCGTGGACGATCTCGACCCGCTCGTGCCCCCAGCCGAGGGCGTCGTGCAACGGCGCCGCCGTCGCCGCGCTCACGCCGCGACCGCCTCGGCGCGCGGCTCTGCCAGGCGGCCGCGCAGCTCCGCCCCGCGCCGGCGGAAGCGCTCGACGCCGGCCAGCTTGATCTCCTCGTAGCCGCGGACCAGCTCCGGCAGCTCGGCGATCTCGATCGCCAGCGCCAGGGTGTCGGGCCCGAGCCGCTCCAGGGCGGGGTCGAGGAGCTCGAGGTACTCGCCGGGCAGGGCCCGCTCGACCCGCCGCACCGCGGCGTAGCCGAAGGGGTCGAGCGCGGTGCCGCGCAGGGAGCGAGCGCGGCGCAGGGCGCGGAAGCCGGGGACGAACCAGCCGCCGAGCTTCAGCTTGCGCTTCATCCCCAGCGCCCGCAGCAGCGGCGGATGCAGGTGGAACTCGAGCTTCGCGCCGGCCGGCAGCTCGCCGAGGCCGTCGAGGTGCAGCCGCGCGACCTCGTACTCGTCCTTGTAGGCGATCAGTTTGTGCAGGCCGCGGGCGACGGCCTCGCTCAGCGCCGTCGAGCCGGAGAGCCGGGCGGCCTCGGCGGCGCGAACCCGTGCCAGGGCCTCGAGGTAGCGGCCCACGGCCCGGCGCCCGCCCCAGCCGTCGAGATCGGCGACCCGGACAGCCACCAGCCGCCCCAGCTCGCCCCCCTCGATCCCGGCCGCCGCGATCCGCTCGCTCAGCCCGGGCGCCAACGCCGGCGGCGCGTCGGGCTCGCCGGCCAGCGCCGCCGCGACCGCCTCGGGCGCCGCCACCGCGGCCCGGCCCCAGGCGAGCGCCGCCAGGTTGCGCTCCACTCCGGTTCCGTTCAGCCGCAGCGCCTCCTCCAGCGCTTCGCGGGAGACCGGCAGCGCCCCGCGCTGCAGCGCCGCGCCCAGCACCATCACGTTGGCCGGCGTGGCGTCGCCGAGCAGCTCCTCGCTGAGCAGCTGGGCGTCGAGGTAGAAGGCGCCCCGGCCCAGGTCGCCGCCTCGATCGCGGCCCGGGCGGCGGCCGGGTCGGGGCGAGGCGCTGACCATCGACGGCCATGCGCCCAGTCGGCGCCAGGCTCGGAGACGATCGCGACCGCCCGCTCGGGGTCGGCGACGCGCAATTTGGCGGCGCCGGCGGCGCCGAGCAGGTCGAGCCCGAGCAGCGTCGGCGGCGGCGCTGGCACCGTCACCGCGTCCTCGGCCAGGGCCGCCGTGACCCGGACGTCGGAGACCACCGGCCCCGCCTTCTGCGAGAGCTTGGTCTGGTCGAGGCCGCTGGCGTGGCGCCCGTCGAGCAACGCCGCCATCCCCAGCACCTGGCTGACTCGTGACGACGCCGGTGCCGCCGATCCCGACCAGCCGCAGCCGCACGCGTCCTCGCCGGGGTGCCGCGCCGGCTCGGGCAGATCGGCGGGCATGCCGGCGGTGAGTCCACCGCGGACTCGCCGGCCCTGCCGGGAATGACGGTGAGGAACGGTGATGCCCTTGAGCAGGGTAGTCCTTGTGCAGCTGGTCTGGTTGATCCGCGTCTTGCGCCCGAACTCGGTCTCGACCGGCTCGACCGAGGCGGTGACTTCGCGCCGCGATGCGCCGCAGCCCTCGCAGACGCGCTCGTTGATCGACCCGCCGGGGCGCTCGGGGCGCGGCCGCGCTTGCAGGCCCGGCGCAGCTCGGCGGCTAGAGCCTGGTCGTGGATCAGCTTGCGTCACCCCGGGGACGGCGGCCATCACGCGCTGGGCGCGCAGCAGCTCGTCGCGGCCGCGGACCTCGGCGATCTCCGGCAGCGCCGCGCCGCGCGGTAGCGCTCCGGTTCCTCGGTCGTGACGACGATCCGGCTGACGCCCTCGGCCTTGAGGCTGCGGGCGGCCTCGGCTGCACCCCATCCACCCTCGACGTCCTGGCGCCGGTCGCCGCGGTGCCGTTGAAGGTAGCTTGTAGGTGACGTCGAGCCCGGCGGCGACAGCGGCGCGGATCGCCAGCGAGCCCGAGTGGTGCGGAAGGTGCCGTCGCCGAGGTTCTGGGTGAAGTGCGGCACCGAGGCAAACGGCGCACGGCGCCGATCCGCCGCCCCCTCGCCGCCCATCTGCGTGATCCCGGTAACCGCGCCGTGACGCCGGCCAGGTCTTCCTCTGCATCGATGGCAGCCGATCCCGGCGCCGAAACTGATCTCCCCCTCGGGGGCGACGGTGGAGCTGTTGTGCGGGCAGCCGGAGCAGAAGAAGGGCGTCCGCGCCGCCCTCGAGTCCGCCGCCGGCCGCGCCGCCGCCTCGATCGCCTCGAGCCGGGCGCGCACCGAGGCGATCTCCTCGCGGGCGAGCAGGCAGGTGCCGACGGCGCGGGCGATAGCGTCGGCGTCGATCGTGCCGTGGGCGGGAAGTAGCTGCAGGCCGGCGGCGTCGAGCGCGGTGACCGGCGGCATCTGCAGCTTGCCGCCGTACAGCGCGTCCCGCACGAGCCGCTCCAGGAACGGCCTTCTCCTCGACGACCCGGCACCTCGTCGAGGCCGGCGGCACGAACTCGCGCACGGCGGCCTCGACTCGAGTAGAGCATCGCGACCTGCAGCATGCGGACCGGCAGCTCGGCGCCGTCGCCGAGATCGGCGAGGCGCAGCGCGCGTCGTGGGCAGCGGCGCCGGCGGCGACGATCCCGAGCCGAGGCGCCGGGCGCGTCGAGGACGACGCGAGTTGAGCCGGTTGAGCGCCGCGTAGCGCTTGGCCAGGGCAGCCGCACGCTCGACCAGCGTCCGCTCCATCTCCAGCGACTGCGGCGCCAGCAGATGAGCCGAGGGCCGGTGCGCGTAGGGCGCACCCTCCCCTTCCAGCACCGGCAGGAGCGGCTGCACGCGGTCGAGGCCGACGGCGGCGGTCGCCGCCGCGTCGGCGACGTTGGTGACGATCTTCATCCCCGCCCAGGCCCGCTGGCGCGCGAGCAGGTGATCGCGTATCCCTGGACGCTGCCGGGGACGAGGACCGGCACCTGCAGGGCGACCAGCAGCGACTCCGAGGCGCCCGGGATCGTCGAGGACTTGCAGGCCAGGTCGTCGCCGACCAGCGCCAGGACGCCGCCGTGCGCGTCGGTGCCGACGAAGTTCCCATGGCGGATCGCGTCGGCGCGGTCGAGCCCAGGCGCCTTCCGTACCCGGAGCCCCGTCACGCCGTCGAAGCGCGGCCCCGGCAGGGTCGCGGCCAGCTGCGAGCCCCAGACCGCGGTCGCGCCGAGCTCCTCATTGACGGCCGGCCGGGCGACGATCCGGTTGGCGCTCGCCAGCTCGCCGAGCCGGGCGACCTCCTGGTCGAAGCCGCCGAGCGGCGAGCCCTGGTAGCCGGAGACGAGCGTCGCGGTTCGCAGCCCGGCGCGGGCGTCGGCGCGGTGCTGGTCGAGGAGGACGCGGACCAGGGCCTGGACGCCGGTGAGGAAGACCTGGCCCTGCTCGAGCTCGTAGCGATCGGCGAGCGAGACCGCCCGCGGCGCGCCGCCCTTGATCGTCTCCTCACCACCCATGGTGAATTTTTATACCAAGCCTGGAGAATTCATGATCCGCGGATGGATCTCGATGCTCCCAGCGCCCGGTAGCGTTAGCCCATGGTCGACCCCAATTTCGTGCCCGTCGGGCCGCGCCGCACCTTCGAGGGGGCGGTCGAGCAGATCGCCGAGCGGATTCGGCTCGGCGATCTCAGCACCGGCGACCGCCTGCCCTCCGAGCGTGACCTGGCGGCGGCGATGCGGGTCAGCCGCCCCACCGTGCGCGAGGCGGTGCGCGTTCTGGCTGACGCCGGCGTGCTCGGGGTCCGCACCGGCTCCACGGGCGGCATCTTTGTCGTCTCCGACTACGTCCCGCTCGACCTCCTGCGCTCCAAATCCGACCTCCGGCTGGGGGAGGTCGCCGGCGTGCTCGAGGCTCGCCGGCTGCTCGAGCCACGGGTCGCGCAGCTCGCCGCCGTGAATGCTCGCGAGGAGGACTTCGCGGCGCTGGCGAAGATCATCGAAGCCCAGAAGCGGATGCTCGACGAAGGCGATGTGCTGGCCAACGAGGACCGCTTTCTCCAGCTCGACACCCAGTTCCACGTGCGAATCGCCCGCGCCAGCGGCAACAGCACGATCGTCTCGCTGATGCGCACCTTGCTGCGACGGCTCGAGATCGCGCGCGATCTGGCCATGCACGAGCCGCCCACCGCGCCGTGGGTGATCGACATCCACGAGCGCACGCTGGCGGCGATCCGCTCCGCCGACCATGCCCGGATCGAGGCGGTGATGGACGAGCACCTCGCGGCCCTTGAGCGCGCCTGGGAGCGGGCCACCGACCGCGCCCTGATCCGTCCGATCCCCGACTTCCTTCGCCCGGTCGCCGCGCGCGCCAAGGGGGCGGAGGACGGGGACTGACCCACGGTCCAGGCAGCCCCGCAGCACCCGGCCGTGCACAGGGATCTGTCGAATCCGCCGAGCGGAAGGACCGCCTTTGTCGAATCGACAAGGGCGGGTGCGCGGATCGTGCTTATAGTGTCGAGATGCTGGATCAGGGTGAGCAGCGGGACCTGCTCGACCCCGCCGTCGGCGGCGGCCGGGCCACGACCCTGGGACAGCTCTGCGCCGACCTCGGGCCCGAGCTGGTCGAGATCGAGGCGGCGCCCCAGGGGCTCGACGTCCCGCTCACCGGCGTCGCCTTCCACGACCCCACGCAGCCGATCGTGCGCGACCGCGTCGCCGGCAGGGTCCTGCTCGCCGTCGGCCTCTCGCCCGAACGCGACGCCCCCGGGCCCTTCATGCGCGCCGCGGCGGCGGCCGGGGCCGGGGCGATCGCCTGCCGCGTCAGCGGCACCTTCCTCCGCGACCTGATCGGCGCCGCCGAGGCCGGCGGCGTCTCGCTGCTCGCCGTGCCCGACCACGTCGAGTGGGGCGAACTGTACGAGCTGATCCGGGCGGCGGTCGACGTCGACCCCAACGACCTCGGCTTCGAGGGCGCCGGCGCCGACCGCCCCGGCCTGCACGACCTCTTCGCGCTCGCCGACGCGACCGCGGCGGTCGCCGGCGGCCCGGTGACGATCGACGACATGCAGTCGCGGATTCTCGCCTTCTCCGGGATCAGCGGCCACGACACGCTCGACCAGCCGCGGATGGAGACGATCCTCAACCGCAAGGTGCCCGAGCGCTGGCGCAAGGAAATGCGCGAGCGGGGCATGATCGAGCACCTGCTGACCAGCGACGAGGTGCTCCACGTCGACCTCGCCAGCCCCCACACGCAGTCCCGCCGCGCGGTCGCGATCCGGCTCGGCGCCAGCGTCCTCGGCTCGATCTGGCTGGCCGGCGACGACGACGTGCTCTCACCGGATGCCGACGAGGCGCTGAAGCGCGCCGCCTCGATCGCCGCCCTGCTGATGACCCGGCAGCGGATCGGCGTCTCGGTCGAGCGCCGCACCCGCGAGTCGCGGGTGGCGACGCTGCTGCGCGAGGGCGACCCCTCGCGCGCTGCGGTCGAACGGGTCGGCCTCAGCGCCGACGAGCCGCTGGTCGTCGTGATGCTCGAAGCGGCGGCCCGCAGCGCCTCCTCGCCGGCGCCCGTCGGGCCGCGCCTGATCGACCTGCTGGCGATGCACCTGCACCCCTACGAGCGTCCCACCGTCGCCACCACGCTCGACCAGAGCGGGCCGCCGCCGCCGACCGAGAGCGTCTACGTGCTCACCACCTCGCGTGGCGCCGCCGACCGCGACTCGCTGCGGCGGATCCTCGCCGACTGCGTCGCGCACGCGACCAAGGCGCTCGGGATCCGGCTGCGGGCCGGGATCGGGTACGAGGTCCGCGAGCCGGAGGCGATCCCGCTCGCCCGGCGCAGCGCCGAGGAGTGCCTCGAGCTGGCGGTGGGCGAGGACCCGGTCACGGTCTTCGAGACCGTCGCCGACCGCTCGCTGCTGGCCGAGGTCGAGTCGCTGGTCGCCGGCCGTGCCGCCGGACCCTCGTCGGCCTACCTGGCGCTGGTCAGCCACGACGAGGAGCACGGCACCGAATACCTGCCGACGCTGCGCTCCTTCTTCGACAGCTTCGGCAACCCGACGCAGGTCGCCCGCCGCCACCACCTCCACGTCAACACGGTCCGCTACCGGGTCAAGCGCGCCTCGGAAATCACCGGCGTCGACTTCGACGACGCCGAGGCGCGGCTGGCGCTCGAGCTGGAGCTGCGAGCGCGAGCTAGCGACTCGTGACGAGGGCGCGGATCGCCGCCAGCAGCAGGTCGTCTTCGGCCAGGTTGCCCGAGGGCAAGAGCTCGCTGGGGCCCCACATCACCATGGGCAGGCCGGTCTCGCCGGCCAGCGACACCGTGACCTCGAGGAACTCGCGCCGCGTGCGCTTGTCCGGCGCGAAGGGCTCGTCGACGACGTAGATCGGCGAGGACGAGCGTGTGTGCCGGACCGCGCCCGGCAGGACGTGCTCCTCCGCGCTCCAGGCAGAGCTCAAACAACCCCCTCGACCGGCAGCCGCCGGCACGACGGGTGGGCGGTCCCGCGATGGACGGCGTTGGTCGCCACCAGCGGCTCGGACTGGACCGCGATCGGCTCGAACCGGTTGAGGTTGCGGGCGAACCACGGGTACTCCGAGCCGGCCAGCAGCAGCCGCAGCCGGTGCCCCGGCCTGAAGGTGTGGAACGAGGGTGTCAGCTCGATCGAGTACCGCCTCACCTCACCGGGGACGATCGCCGCGGGGTGGGCCTCGTCCTCCGCGTGGGAGGCGCGCAGGCATCCCCAGGCGACGAACAGGGCGCGGCCGTCGGGGTCGACGTCGGCGAGCTTGACGTGGAACTCGGTGTCCTCGCGGTCGCTCTCGGCCCAGAGCTCGACCTCGCCCCAGCCGTGCACGGTGAGCGGCTCGGCGAGCGGCTCGCTGCTCCAGCCGATGACACCGTCCTGGGCTTCCAGCTCGGCCAGGTCCAGCGGCGGCTCCCAGGGCAGGGCGTTGACGTCGAACGGCACCCCGTTGGGCTTCATCGGGTCATAGACGTAGGGGTCGGAGCCATCGGCACCCGGCTCCGCCGCGAGGGCGCCGCCCGGCGCGAGGAAGATCTCGCGCTTGCCGGTGCCGCCTTCCCAGGCCTCGCGCACCTTCCACTCCCCCAGCCCGGGGTCGTACATCTGGACCCGGGGCTCGGCGTCGACGCCGTTGTCCTCGCCTTTGAGGAAGTGGTCGAAGTAGCGGACGTGCAGCGCGGTCATGTCGATGCCGGCTCCCGGCGCCCGCACGCCCGTGTACTCGTCGCTCGGCAGGCGGGTGGAGACGTGGCTCCAGGGCCCGACCAGCAACCACTGGCGGTCGGCGGCCGGAGCCGTCGCGATCATGTTTTCGTAGTGGTGGAAGGCTCCCCAGATGTCCTCGCGGTCGTGCCATCCGGTCACCGTCAGCACCGGCACGTCGAAGTCGTATTCGCCATCCCAGCGGCGGCTCCGCCAGAGCTCGTCGAGGGAGTCGTGCTCCATGAACTCGCGCCAGCCCGGGCCGGCGACGGCGAGCTCCTCGCCGATCCGGTCGACCGGCAGCAGCTCCAGCAGCGGCCGCAGGTCGCGTTCGGACTCGATGATCCGGCGGCGGACGAAGGCGAACCAGAAGGCGAAGTAGAGCCAGTAGCAGCCGTAGGTGTAGGGGAGTTCCTGCTGCCAGCGGCCGGCCGGCGAGGCGGCGACCGCGGCGGTCAGGTGCGGTGGCTTCTCCTTGATCGTCGCCCACACGACCCAGCCCGAGTAGCTGAGCCCCTCGGCGCCGACGCTGCCCGTGCACCAATCCTGCCGCGCGACCCACTCGACGACGTCGTGCCCGTCGGGGCCGTCGCCGGCGAACGGGTGCCAGATGCCCTCCGACTTGCCGCGGCCGCGGACGTCGTAGGAGACGACGACGTAGCCGTGATCGCGGTAGACGCTGCGGTCGTCGACCGGCGAGGACTTGTCGTAGGGGGTGCCGATCACGATCGCCGGCGCCGGCAGCCGGTCGGCCGCCGGCAGGTGGACGTCGGCGGCGAGCTCGATCCCGTCGCGCATCGGGATCCCGACCTCGATCGTCCGCGCCGCCTCGAGGTCGGGGTGCATCGCCGCGTCCCAGGCGGCCCGCGGCGACTCGGCGGGGATCGGGACGCCGAAGGGCGCCGCTGCTGGCTCTTGACTCATTGCTTCCTTTCTACCGAGTCCCTACGCGGGAAGGACGGGCTCCCCGGCCGCGGTCCCGAACTGGGACCACGGCCGGGGAAGATGACCCGCCCGGTGCTCGTGGGTCAGCCTTCGGTGCTGGTTTCCGCCAGCCAGAAGATCCCCGTCGGGGCGACGGTGAAGCCGCTGACTTCGTCGCGGTAGGCCCAGGGGTACGGCGAGTAGGTGAGTGGCAGGAGGAACTGTTCTTCGTCGACGATTTCCTGGATTTCGTACCAGAGTTCCTGCCGTTTCTGCGGATCCACCTCGCTCTGCGCCTGTTCTGAGAGCTTCGTCGTCTGCGTCGTGTCGGCGCCCGAGTAGGCCCCTTCGTAGGCGTTGTAGTAACCGAACAATTCGGCCGGGCTCGGGGTCGCGTCGTAGACTTCCAGCGCGCCGGCATCGAAGTTCCCGGCGGCCAGGAGTTCCAGTCGCGAGGCTTCGTCGACCGATTTGATGTTGACGTTGAACCCGACTTCTTCGAGGTTCTGCTGGACGATCTGGGCAGCCGTGCCCCAGTACGCGTTTTCGGCGTTGCTGAGCAGAGTGAAGCTCGGGTCGGCACCGCCGGCCACCGCTTCCTTGAGCAGCGTCTTCGCCTTGGCGACGTCCTGCTTGGTCGGTTCGATCGTCTGGTTGGAGTTCGGCACCGTCGGCGGGATCCAGGCGCCGGCCGGTTCGCCGTGCCCGCCCAGCGTGGCGTTGACGATGCCTTCGCGGTCGACGGCGAGGTCCACCGCTTCACGCACCTTCTGGTCCTTGAACAGGGGGATGCGCGAGTTGAGGATGAGGAAATTGGTGTAGCCGAGCGGGTAATCCCCGATCGCGAGTTCCGGCGTGCTTTCGATCGCCCCGACCTGGGACCAGGGCGGCGCGTAGATCACGCCGAGCTGACCGCCTTTGAGCTGCGAGACCCGGCTCTCGGGGCTCGCCACGGTCTGGAAGACCGCCTTGTCGAGGTAGGGCTGGCCCGTTTCCCAATAGTTCGGGTTCCTCTCGAGCGTGATCGATTCGCCGTGTTTCCAGGGACCGAGCATGAACGGCCCGGTGCCGATCGGGTGCTGGGCGAACTCTTTTGCCGAGACCCCACCGTAGTTCTTGGGCACGATCCCGAACGACCACTGCGAGAGCACGGCGTCGAGTTCGGGGGCGGGGTTGGAGTTGGTGATCACGATCGTCGACGGCGAGGGTGCGGTGACCTTTTCGATCCCCGCCAGCAGCGATTCCCAGATTTCGCTCTTGCGCGCTTCTTCGAGCGTGAAGAGGACGTCGGCGGAGGTCATCGGCTGGCCGGTCGAGAATTTCACGCCCTGGCGCAGCTGCAGCGTCCAGACCCGCTGGTCGCCGGATTTCTTGACGTTGGTGACGAGCCAGGGTTCGTTTTCCCCTTCGGCGTTCACTTTCCACAGCGGCTCGTTGATCTGGCTGATGATGTTGATGCTCGAGGCATCGGTGCCGATCAGCGGGTCGAGGTTGATCACTTCTTCGCCCTGCGAGATCCGCAGGGTGCCGCCGGCCTGGGGTTCGGCTTCCGAGCCGGATGCGGCCGAGCTGCCACCGCTGCTGCTCCCACCACCGCCGCAACCGGCGGCTAGCAGCAGCACGAGCAGGGCGAGGACCGCCGTGGCCCCAAGGCGCCACGTTGGCAGGGGTGGTCTTCTCATTTCTCTCCTCCATTGGCATTGACGATCGCTCCGCCGCCGCGGTTGTCGAAACGAGCGATCGAGAACGGAGCCAGCTCCAGCGACGGCTTCTCGTCGAGGACGACGGGCGCCAGGACCTCGGCGGTCGTCGGAGCCAGCGTTACCCCGAGCATCGCGTGCCCGGTTGCGACGAACAGTCCTTCCCTGCCCGGCACCGGCCCGATCGCCGGCAGCCCATCCGGGAGCAGGGGTCGGAACCCCGCCCACGTCTGCTTCTTGGCGTGATCTCCCCAATCACGAAGGCTTCGCTCGCCGGCGCGTTCGATCGACGCAACCCGGCGTTTGTTCAGGGCCAGGTCGCGGGACCCGAGCTCGAGCGTGCCGGCCAGGCGCAGCGCCCCGTCGTAGGGGCTGATGCCGACCTTCGCCTCCAGCATGTAGATCGGCCCGCGCGGCGTGGCGCGCGGGTTCTCGACCGTGACGCTGTAGCCCTTGGCGCCCTCCAGCGGCAGGCGCACGCCGAGCGGAGCGAGCAGGCGGGCGGTGGCGACGCCGCTGGCGAGGACCACGCGGTCGGCCTCGATCGTCTCGCCGCCGGTCTCGACCAGCCAGCCGCCGCCGTCGGCGGCGACGCGGCTGACCGCGGCCTGCTGGCGCAGGTCGGCGCGCTCGCGCGGAGCTGCTCGGCGACGCCGGCGGTGACGGTCTCCGGCCGCACGTGGCGGTCGTCGACGGCGAGGATCGCCCCCGCCACGTCGCCGCTCAGCGCCGGCTCGTGGGCCAGCGTCTGCGCCCGGTCCATCTCCTGGAAGCTGCCGCGGTAGCCGAGCATCCGCTGTTCGCGGTGCAGCTGCATCTCCTTTTCCAGCCCCTTCTCGGTGTGGCCGACGTAGAGCAGGCCCTGCTCGTGCATCTCGAAGGAGCAGCGCTGGGCGAGCGCCTCGTAGTCGCCGACGGCGCGTTCGGCGAGCGCGACCATCGCCATCAGACCGGCGCCGTAAGCGCGCGGTCGGGTGCTGCGCCAGAAGTCGTAGAGCCAGCGCATGTACCCCGCGCGGGGGACCGGCCGGACCAGCAGCGGGCTGCCGGGGTTGAACATCCACTGATCGCCTGCGGCATCATCCCCGGCGTCGGCACTGGCGCCGCGTGCGAGGGGTGACCCAGCCGTGGCGCTGCCGGCGGAGGCGGCGGCGCCGAAGGCGGCGGCCTCGAGAACGGTCACCTCCGCTCCCTTGCGAACCAGCGACTCGGCGACGCAGAGCCCGACGACTCCTCCACCGACGATCGCAACTCTCATTGCGCGATCCTAGTTTTGGCCTCCTCGCCCGGCCTTGTCAGGTTGAAAAACCTGCCCGCACCCGATTGTCATTCCGCCAACCGCGACGACGCGGCGCCGCCCCGCCGCCGATCAGGCGGGGATCGGCTCCGGCCACACGTAGTTGAAGAAGAACTTCCTCCAGGCGCTCCACCAGTCCGGCCCTTCGAAGCGGATCGTCGTCGGGTTGACGATCTCGACGAATTCGTGGTGGCGGAACTGCTCGACCATGTCCATGGTGAAGACTTCGATCTCGACCACGCACGGTTCGCCGGGCTTGTAGGGCTTGGCCTGGTCGAGGTTGGCGAGCGCCTGCTTGGCGCCGGCGGCGATCATCTCGCGGGCCACCTCCGGGGTCTTGTGGCGGGCGCTCTGCCAGCCGTAGCTGCGCTTCACCTGTACGGTCGTGATCCAGTCGCCGAACAGCGCCCTGCCCTCGGCGCAGACCGCCTGGTCGCCGGTGACGAGGACCGGCGGGCAGTCCCAGGTGCCGGCCAGGGCGGCGTTGATGCCGCTCTCGCCGACCGGGGTGCCGTTGAGGCGGACCTCGCGCCAGGCGCTGCCGTGGACGGTGTGGCAGAGACCGCCTTCCGGCGTCCCGGACATCGCGTGGGCGCCGACGAAGAGCGCCGCGTCGCAGCCTTCTTCCAGCGCCTCGGTGTAATCGGTCCAGGAGCGCTGGGTGACGACTTCGATCTGGGGGTCGAGCTCCTCGAGGATCAGCGAGCCGAAGCTCCAGCCGTGACCGGCGCCGTGGCAGTCCATGACGATGACCTCGTCGGCGCCGGCTTCGCGGGCGCCCCGGACCGCGGCGTTGATCTCGCCGGTGTAGAGCCTGCGACCCTCCATGTACTGCTGCGAGGCGGCGCCGTTGGCGCCCCCCATCACCTGCTCCCACTTGGTGATGCCGGCGACTCCCTCCATATCGCTCATGATGAAAACGCGCACGACGGGCTCCTTTCGTTAGCTGGGGTCGCCGCCGGGCGCGGCGACGGGTGTCAGCGGCGGGCGGCCGGCGCTGACCTCGATCGCGTTGCGGGCGGCGAGGGTGGCCATCTGCTCGCGGGTCTCGACCGTGGCCGAGCCGAGATGGGGGACGAGGACGACGTTGTCGAGCTCGAGCAACCCGGGGTGAACCTCGGGCTCGCGCTCGAAGACGTCGAGCGCGGCCCCGGCGATCGTCCCGGCGGCCAGCGCCGCCGCGAGCGCCGCCTCGTCGACGACCGGGCCGCGGGCGGTGTTGACGAGGAAGGCGCTCGGCTTCATCCGTGCCAGCGCCGCGGCGTCGATCAGGTGGCGCGTCTGCGGGGTCAGCGGGCAGTGCAGGGTGAGCACGTCGGCGGTCTCGAGCAGCTCCTCGAAAGCCAGCCAGCGGGCGCCGAGCTCGGCCTCGACGCCGGGGTCGAGGCGGCTGCGGTTGAAGTAGGCGATCTCCATCCCGAAGGCACGCGCCCGCGCGGCGGTGGCGCGGCCGATCTCGCCCATGCCGACGACGCCCAGCGTGCGGCCCTGGATCGAGCGGCCGAGCATGAAGTCGAGCCCCCAGACCCACTCGGTCCGCGAGCGGATCACCCGTTCGCCCTCACCGAGGCGGCGGCTTACCGAGAGGATCAGGGCGATCGCCAGGTCGGCGGTCGCCGCGGTGAGGACGCCGGGGGTGTTGGTGACGGTCACCCCGCGCTCGACCAGCTCCTCGACGGCGAGGTTGTCGTAGCCGACCGCGATGTTGGCGACCACCTTCCGGCCGGGCCCGGCGAGGTCGGCGACGGCGCCGTCGACCGCCGCCGTCGGCACCGCGAGGATCGCGTCGGCGCCGGTCACCAGCCGCTCCAGCTCGCCGCGCGGCGGCGACCCGGCGGCGGCGCCGACGCGGACCTCGCCGGCCTCGCGCAGCAGTGCCAGCGCCGGCTCGGGAATCGGGACGAGGACGGCGAAGGTCGGCATCGACCCTCAGCCTCTCAGCTCGTCACCGCGCCGCGCGAGGCGGAGGAGACGGTCGCCGCGAACTTGCCCATCACCCCGCGCCCCAGGGCCGGGTCGCGGACCGGCCCCACGTACCCCGCCACCCGCGCGGCGATCTCCTCCTCGGAGAGCTCGACGGAGAGGGTGCGGGCGTCGATGTCGACGCTGATCATCTCGCCCTCGGCGATCGCGGCGATCGGCCCGCCCCTTGCCGCCTCGGGGGCGACGTGGCCGATCATCAGGCCGCGGGTGGCGCCCGAGAAGCGCCCGTCGGTGACCATCGCCACCGACTCGCCGAGGCCCTCGCCGACGATCGCGGCGGTGACCTGGAGCATCTCGCGCATGCCGGGGCCGCCGACCGGGCCCTCGTTTCTGATCACGACGATGTCGCCGGGGTTGATCTTCTGTTCCTTGACCGCGCGAAAGCACTCCTCTTCGGACTCAAAGACGCGGGCGGGGCCGGTCTGGGAGCGCCGCTCGGTGCCGGCGACCTTGACCACGGCGCCCTCGGGGGCGAGGTTGCCCTTGAGGATCGCGAGGCCGCCTTCGGGCTTCAGCGGGTCGGCCAGGGGGCGGACCACCTCCTGGCCGGGCTTCTCGCTGGCCGCGGCGGCGATCTCGCCGATGCTCTGGCCGGTGACGGTGAGCGCCTCGGCGTGCAGGAGGCCCTGCTCGGCGAGGCGGTTGAGGATCACCGGCACGCCGCCGGCGGCAAAGAGGTCGGTGGCGACGAAGCGCCCGCCGGGCTTTAGGTCGGCATAGAGCGGGGTCTGGCGGGAGATCCGCTCGAAATCGTCGAGGCCGAGCTCGATCCCCAGCTCGTGGGCGAGGGCGATCAGGTGCAAGACCGCGTTGGTCGAGCCGCCCGAGGCGCAGACGCAGGCGATCGCGTTCTCGAGGCTCTCGCGGGTGATCACCCTGGCGGGGGTGATGTCCTCGGCGAGGACGTTCAGGACCAGCTCGCCGATCCGCTCTGCCACCGATCCCTTCTCGGCGTCTTCGGCGGGGACCATCGCCGAGCCGCCGGCGCTGATCCCGAGCGCCTCAAAGGCGCAGGCCATCGTGTTGGCGGTGAACTGCCCGCCGCAGGCTCCCGCCCCGGGGGAGGCGGCGCCCTCGAGCTCGTGCAGTTCGGCGTCGGTCATCTCGCCGGCGTTGTGGGCGCCGATCGCCTCGAAGACGTCGAGGATCGTGACGTCCTTGCCGTGCCAGTGCCCGGGGGCGATCGAGCCGCCGTAGAGCAGGACCGAGGGGACGTTAAGGCGGGCCAGGGCCATCGCGCAGCCGGGGATCGTCTTGTCGCAGGCGCAGAGGGCGACGATCGCGTCGAACTGATAGCCGCGGGCCATCAGCTCGATCGAGTCGGCGATCACCTCGCGGCTGATCAGCGAGGCCTTCATGCCCTGGGTGCCCATCGTGATCACGTCCGAGATCGCCACCGTGTTGAACTCGAGCGGCGTGCCGCCGGCCGCCTGCACCCCGGCGGCGACGTGCTGGGCGACCTCGCGGAGGTGGAAGTTGCAGGGCATCACCCCCGACCAGGTGTTGGCGATCCCGATCTTGGGGCGGGCGAGGGCGTCGTCGTCGAACCCGATGCCCTTCATATGGGCCCGGGCGGCGGCGCGGTCGGCGCCCTCGTAGACGACGGCCGAGCGCAGCGCTCTGGTGGCGGGCACCGGCGTTGCCCCGTCAGCCGGCGGCCCGGTGGGCGATCGCCTCGACCTCGAAGAGCAGGCCGGGCAGCGCCAGCTCGGTGATCAGCGTCGTCCGCGCCGGGAACGGCTCGGAGAAGTAGCGCGAGTAGATCTCGTTCATCTCGGCGAAGTCGCCGCGGTCGACGATGAAGAGGTTGACCTTGAGCACCGTCGCCATCGTCGCGCCGGCGGCCTCGACCCGGGCCTTGAGGGAATCCATCGCGAGCGTCATCTGGCGGCCGAAGTCGGGGGCGACGGTGCCGTCGGGCTCGAGCCCGAGCTGACCGGCGGTGAAGATCAGATCGGCGTGCGAGCGGTGCTGGGAGAGCGGGATCGGGGCCAAGTCGGTTCCTTCCGTCGGAGTCGGCCCGGCCAAGATATGGCGCCGCCCGCGCCGCGTCGTTATCCCATCGGCCAAGCCCCGCGCCACCCGCTTGTCAGTTCGCCAATCAGACGGCGCTCGCGGCGAGGGTCGACTCGAGGTGGGCGCGGACCGCGGCGGCGGCGGCGGCCGGATCGTTGGCGGCGATCGCGGCGACGATCGCCTCGTGCTCGGCCAGCACCTGGTCGGCACGCTCGGCCAGCGTCATCGCCAGGCTGCCGATCAGCCAGATCGAGCCGCGGATCGAGAGCAGGACGCTGCGGGTGCGGGCGAGGCCGGCCAGCTCGGGGATCAGCAGGTGCAGCGCCTCGTCGACCTCGAGGAACTCGCCGGGCTCGGCCCGCACCTGCAGCTGGCGCTCGAGGCAGCGGCGTAGGTCGGCGATCTCGGCCGGCCCGGCGGCGGCGGCGAGCCGTTCGGCGGCGAGCGTTTCGACCGCCAGTCGCAGCGCGAAGACCTCCTCGCGCTCGGCGGCGGAGAGGGTGCGCAGCCGGAAGCCGTGCTGGGGAAGGACCTCGACCAGGCCTTCGCGGGAGAGCTCGTTCATCGCCTCGCGCACCGGCGTCCGCGAGATCCCCAGCCCGACCGCCACCTCGCTCTCGGAATAGAGCACGTCCGCCTCGAAGACCCCGTCGCGGATGCCGGCGCGAATCGCCTCGTGGGCGCTCGCCATCAGGCTTCGCGGCCGCTTCAGGGGCGCCATGCCGGCGCCGGCCGCGGTCCTCTTCGCGCGCTTGACAGGCACACTTGTATGCTACATGCAAGTGAGGAACGAGTCCCCAGAAACCGCTCTGGCGCGCTGGCTGCGGGCGACGGTGGCCGGCGAGCCGGCGCCCGATTGGGCCGGCTGGCCGCCCCGCTACGACGACTCGCCGGAACCGGCCGCGGCGCGCCTGCGGCCTCGCTCGGCACCGGCCACGATCGCCGGCGGCGGCCCCTACGTCGACCTCGAGCACGGGCTCGGCCCGGCGCCGGCGGCCCGCGAGGGCGCCCCGCTCGCCGGCTTCACCTTCGCCGTCAAGAACATGATCGCCGTCGCCGGCGTCCCCAGCCGGCTCGGCTCGGCGAGCGCCGAGGATGCCGCGCCCGAGCCCGCCGACGCGCCCGCGGTCGCGGCCCTGCGCGCCGCCGGCGCCCGCTACGTCGGCGCCACCGGCATGCACGAGGTCGCCTTCGGGCTGACCGGGATCAACCACCACGACGGCACCGCGCTCAACCCCTGGGACCCCGAGCGGCTCCCCGGCGGATCGAGCTCCGGCTCGGCGGTCGCGGTCGCCGAGGGCAGCGCCCGGGTCGCCCTCGGCACCGACACCGGCGGCTCGGTCCGGGTCCCGGCCTCGCTCTGCGGCGTGGCCGGCTTCAAGCCTGCCCGCGGCAGCTACCCGATCGACGGCGTCTTCCCGCTCTCCCCCACCCTCGACCACGTCGGCACCTTCGCCGCCGGCGTCGAGGACCTGATCGCGCTGCACGGCGTGCTCGCCGGCGAGGCGGTCGCGCCCGCCTCGGCGCCGCCGGCCCTGGCCTTCGACCCCGCGCACCTCGGGCAGGCCAGCGCCGGCGCCCGGCGAGCGCTCGAGCTGGCCCGCCAGCGGCTGGCCGGCGCCGGCGCGGAGCCCATCGCGGTCGAGATCCCGCCCCCCGCCCGCGCCTTCGCCGTCTCGACCTCGATCCTCCTGCCCGAGGCCGCGCGGGTCCACGAGCGCACGCTGCGCGAGCACCCCGAGCGCTTCGGCGAGGACGTCCGTGCCCGGCTCGAAGACGGTGCCGCGCTCCCACCCGACCTCTACGAGGAGGCGCTCGCCGCGCGGACCGAGCTGCGCCTCGCCACCGAGCGGGCCCTGGCCGGCGGCTTGGTCGCGATCGGGCCTGCGGTGGGCGAGGTCGCGCCCCGTCTGGAGGCCGCGGGCGACGCGACGATTGCCGCGCGGATGGCGGCCCACACGCGACTGGGGAACGTCACCGGCCTGCCCGCGCTCTCGTTACCGTTGCCGGCCGATGGCTTGCCGATCGGCCTCCAGCTCGTCGGGCTCACCGACGCCGCCGTGCTCGCCGCCGCCGCCTGGATCGAGCGCACGCTCGCCGCGCCCGGCGGGTAGGCTCGCCCTCGCCTCCGCCCGCCCTGCCGCAAAGGAGCCCGCCCGTGGACCTGCCGCCCCTGCTTGACGCCCTGCTCCGCGCCGAAGGGCCGGCCGGCTACGAGGAGCCGGCCAGCGCCGTCTGGCGCGAGGCGGCGGCTTTCGCCGAGCAGAGCAGCGACCGGATCGGCTCCTCGATCGCCCGCGTCGGCGGCGCCGCCCCGCTCCTCGCCGTCGTCGGCCACATCGACGAGATCGGGTTCGTCGTCAACCACATCGACGAGCACGGGTTCCTCTGGTTCAACCCGATCGGCTACTGGGACCCCAACATCGTCTCCGGCCAGCGGGTCTCGATCCGCGGCGAGGAGGGGCTGGTCCTCGGCGTCGTCGGCCGCCGGCCGAAGTCGCTCGACATCCTCTCCGGCGACGAGCAGCTCCGCCGCTGCTGATGCGCGAGCTCCACATCGACATCGGCGCCTCCAGCCGCGAGGAGGCGGCAGCGCGGGTGCGGGTCGGGACCTGGTCGTGATCGCCGCCGAGCCGGCGCGGGTGACGGCGGAGCGCTTCGTCTCGCGGGCGATGGACGACCGCCTCGGCGCCTACATCGCGCTCGAGAGCCTGCGCCGCTGCGCCGAGGGCGACGGCCCCGGCGGCAGCCGCTGCCGTAGCCTCGGTCCAGGAGGAGCTCGGCCTGCGCGGCGCCCAGACCTCGATGCAGGCGCTGAAGCCGGACGTCGCGATCGCCGTCGACGTCTTCTTCTCCAGCGACGCGCCGACGATCGAGGAGCGCGACGTCGGCGACCACGAGCTCGGCTCCGGCGCGATCATCGGCCGCGGCCCGACCCTCTCGCCGAAGGTCGCCGGGCTGCTGGTCGAGATCGCCGAGGCCGAGGGCATCCCCTACACGCTCGGCGGCTACGGGCTCGCCGGCCTCGGGCTCAGCACCGGTACCGATGCCGACGCGATGCAGATCGCCGGCGAAGGGATCGCCACCGGCGTCGTCTCGATCCCGCTGCGCTACATGCACTCGCCGGTCGAGATGGTCGACCTGCGCGACGTCGAGGCCTGCGTCAGGCTGCTCGCCGCCTTCGGCACCCGGCTGGACGCCGGCGTCGACCTCGATCGCTGAGCCGGCGCGGCGCTCAGCGGCGCGGCGAGACCGCGCGGAAAGCGTCTTCGCGGGTCACGTCGAGGTGCTTGCGGGCGGCTTTCGCCGCCGCCTCGGCGCGGCCGCGGCGGATCTCGCGCAGGATCGCCTCGTGGCCGCGGTGGGCGCCGACGGTGAGCGAGTGCGAGTGCAGGGCGACGCCGATCTCGGCGAACATCCGCACCCGGGTGTCCTCGATCAGCTCGGCCAGCAGGTCGTTGCCGGCGGCGCTCGCGATCGCGGCGTGGAACTGGGCGTCGGCGCGGTTGAAGCGCGCGGCGGTGAGCGCGTCGTGGGGCGCGTCGATCACCGCCTCCATCTCGTCGAAGGCCTCCTGCATCCGCGCCAGGTCCTCGTCGCTGCGCCGTTCGGCGGCCAGCCGCGCCGCCTCCCCCTCGATCGCCTTGCGCAGCTCCAGCACCTTGCCGACCTCTTCCAGAACCGCTTTGGACGCCGCCCGCCGCCTGCCGCTGGCGGGGTGGGGCAGCACGACCAGCCCGCCTTTGGGGCCGCGCCGCATTTCCAGCAGGCCTTCGTCGATCAGCCCGCGCACCGCCTCGCGCAGCGTCGTCACCGAGATCCCCAGCTGGTAGGCGAACTCGCGGCTCGGCGGCAGGCGGTCGCCGGGCAGGTAGGTCCCCAGCTCCAGCGCCCGGCGGATCTGTTCCGCCGCGAGCTTGTAGGAGGACTTGTAGGCGATCGGCGCGATCTTCTCCACGGTCATGGAGCCTCGCAGAAGGGTCGGATCACGCCGGCTCGGGCCGCTCGCGGCCGACCGCCTCGAAGGCGGCGTCGGGGACGAGGTCGAGCGAGCGGTACACGGTCCAGGTGCAGGCCTCGCCCGGGGAGGTCGGCGGCTCGATCACCCGCACCGGGGTGCCGAGGTTGTCGATCGGGCTCAGCTGCTGCAGCACGCAGCAGTGGACGCAGTAGTAACAGACCCCCTCCTTGTTCCAGGCCCAGTCGTGGCGCTCGGCGGTCACGCCGAAGCGCGGGTCTTCCCGGATCCGGCCGCCCGAGCCGCAGGGGGCGAAGCGCAGCTCGACCCGGTCCTCGGCCTCCAGCACGCCGATCTCGCCGTCGAACTTGGGGCCGCAGAGGTGGCCGTTCATCCCGGTGAGGGCGCTCTGCACGACCTCCTCGAAGGACTCGCTCCAGGGCCGCTTCGCCGGGTCGTAGCGCTCGTAGCCGGCGATCTCGTCGGCCTGGATCGCGGCCCAGAGCTCCCCCAGCCGCGCCTCGCCGAGCAGCTCGACGCCGACGTCGATCGCCTCGCTCAACAGGTCGCGCCAGGGGTCGTGGAGGGCGAGCCAGCTGCTGAAAAGCGCCTCCATCCGCGCGACCGTCGCCGTGCCCTCGCGGCAGGCCGCGGCGAGGGCGGCCTGCTCGCGCTCGAGCTCCGCCTGCGCCTCCGCCGCCTCGAACTCGGGCCCGAGCGCTGTCTGCAGCCGCTCGCGCAGGGCTTCCAGCCGGCTGTCCGCACCGACCCGGGCGCGCAGCTCGTCCAGCGTCCGCCGGATGAACTCCGGGTAGAGGAAGCGGATCTCCTCCCAGTCGACGAGCAGGTGATCGGTCAGCCGCGCGGCCTCGTCCCAGCGGCCCGCCTCGATCGCCGCCCGCAACCGCACCTTGGTCGGGATCGCCCGCTCCTCCAGCGCCGATCGGTCCTCAGCCATGCCCTCTCCTTGATCGCAGGTTCGTTCCCGGCGACCAAGTTATATCTCAATGGACTGATTTATGTCAAATTAGCCAGGGCCGAGGGACTCGTGCAGCGCCGTCAGCAGCGCATCGGAGCGGGGGTCCGCGGCCGGGAAGTCGTCGTGCATCATGTTCATCGCGTAGGAGAAGCCGACGCCCAGGCCCGGCCAGCGTCCGTGCATCGACCCGCCGGCGCCGCCGTGCCCGAAGGCGTCGGCCGGCGGTCCCATCTCCATCAGCTCGCTCTGCAGCATGAAGCCGACGCCGAAGACGTCCTCCAGGGTCTCCTCGGGAGGGCCGTAGCCGTCGACCCGGCGCTCGAGCTCGGTGGCGGCGAGGGCGAGCGTCTCCGGCGCCAGCACCTGCTCGAGCCGGCCGTAGAGCTTGGCCAGCGAGCGGGCGGTGGCGATCCCGCCGGCCCCCGGGATCTCCGCGGCGTGGAACTCGCGGGAGTTCCAGGGGAAGGTCTCCCAGGCCCAGACCGGCGGGTTCTGCCAGGCGGCGCTGGCCAGCGCGTCGCCGGCGACCTCACCCGGCATGAAGATCGGCAGCGTCGGCCAGCTCTCGGCCAGCGCCAGGCGCGAGACCCGCGGCTCGTGCTCCGCGGGCAACCCGATGAAGACCTCCAGATCGAGCGGCGCCGCCACCTCCTCGGCGAAGAAGCGGCCGATGCTGCGGCCGTCGACGCGCCGGACCAGCTCGCCCAGCAACCAGCCGTAGGTGAGCGGGTGATAGCAGCGGACGGCCCGCGGGTCGTCGAACCGCGGCTGGGCGGCGAGCAGCGCCGCCGCCCGGCGGTCGTCGGTCAGGTCCGCCATCGTCACCGGCTCGGCGAAGCCCGGCAGGCGCGCGGTGTGGGTGACGAGCTCGCGCACCGTGACCTGCTCCTTGCCGGCGGCGCCGAACTCGGGCCAGCGCTCCGCGACCCGGGTCTCGAGCCCGATCTCGCCGCGCTCGATCAGCAGCAGGACGCAGACCGCGACCAAGCCCTTGGTGCCGGAGAAGATCACCTGCAGCGTGTCACGCTGCCAGGGCCGGCCCGACTCGCGGTCGGCGATCCCGCCCCAGAGATCGACCACCAGCTCGCCGTCGACGGTGGCGGCGAAGGCGGCGCCGAGCTCGCCGCGCTCGCTGAAGTTGCGCTCGAACTCGGCGGCGACCGGCTCGAAGCCGGCGGCGACGAACGAATCGGGATGCGTCGCGTCCCCCATCTCAGCCCTCCACCCGCAGGCGCAGCCGCGAGGGGTGCTCGGCGCCGCTGTGGACGGTGTTGGTCGCGACCAGCGGCTCGGCCTGGAGGGCGACCGGTTCGAAGCGGTTGAGGTTGCGGGCGAACCACGGGTACTCCGAGCCGGCCAGCAGCAGCCGCAGGCGGTGGCCGGCCTCGAAGGTGTGGAAAGCGGGAGTCAGCTCGATCGCATAGCCTCGCACCTCGCCCGGCGCGATCGCCGCCGGGCTGGTTGGGTCCTCGGCGTGGGAGGCACGCAGGCAACCCCAGGCGACCTGCAGGGCGCGGCCGTCGGCGCCGACGTCGGCCAGCTTGACGTGGAGCTCGGTGTCCTCGCGGTCGCTCTCGGCCCAAAGCTCGACCTCTCCCCAACCGTGCACGGTGAGCGGCTCGGCGAGCGGCTCGCTGCTCCAGGCGAGGACGCCCGCCTGGGCCTCGAGCACGGCGAGGTCGAGCGTCGGCTCCCAGATGAAGGCCTCGACGTCGAAGGGGATGCCGTTGGGCGAGAGCGGGTCGTAGCGGTAGGTCGCGGCGGCCGCCTCGCCGGGCTCGGCGGACAGCCCGCCGCCGTCGAGGAAGAAGTCCCGCTCGGCCGTCCCCTCCTGCCAGCCCTCGCGCACCTGCCAGCGGCGGGCCCCGGTGTCGTAGAGCCGTACCCGGGGCTCGTCCTGAACCCCGTTGTTTTCGCCCCTGAGGAAGCGGTCGAAGAAGCGGACGTGGATCGCGTCCATCTCGACGCCGCCGCCGGGATACGGCACGCCGTCGTAGGAGTCGTCCGGGAAGCGGGTTTCGACGTGGCTCCAGGGCCCGACCAGGAGGTACTGGTCGGCGCGGGCGGGCGAGGCGGCGAGCATCTGCTCGTAGTGGTGGAAGGCGCCCTGGATGTCCTCGCGGTCGTGCCAGCCGCTGACGTGGAGGGTCGGGACGTCGAACGCGTATTCGCCGTCCCAGCGCCGCGAGCGCCACATCTCATCGAGCGCCTCGTGCTCGAGCAGGTCGCGCCACCCCGGCCCCTCGATCTCGAAGCGCTCGCCGATCGCCGCGAAGGGGAGCGTCGCCAGCGCGTCCATCGGTTGGCTGGCGTCGGTGATGCGGCGACGGGTGAGCGAGTGCCAGTGGGCGAAGTAGAGCTGCAGGCAGCCGTAGGTGTAGGGGATCTCCTGCTGCCAGCGGCCGGCGGCGGCGGTCGAGACCGCCGCCTTCAGGTGCGGCGGCTTCGCGGCCACCGTCGCCCAGACGACCCAGCCGAGATAGCTGATACCGGAGACGCCGACCTCGCCGCTGCACCACGGCTGCCGCGCCGCCCACTCGACGACGTCGTGGCCGTCGGGCCCGTCGTGCTCGGCGAACGCGTGCCACTCGCCCTCCGATTTGCCGCGGCCGCGGCTGTCATAGACGACCGCCACGTAGCCGGCGTCGCGGTAGGCGAGGCCGTTGTCGAATGGCGAGGACTTGTCGTAGGGGGTACCGATCACGATCGCCGGCGCCGGCAGCCGCTCGGCTGCCGGCAGGTGCACGTCGGCGGCGAGCAGGACCCCGTCGCGCATCGGGACGTCGACCTCGATAGTGCGCGGGGCGCCGAGGTCGGGGTGCAGCTGGGGCTCGAGCCAGCGGCGCGGCGGCTCGGCCGGCAGCGGCAGGCCGAAGGGCAGCGTGGTGGGGTCCTGGTCGCTCATCGTCGTGGTTGCGAAGTCGCGGTTGAACACGTCATGCGTGGCCGACGGCGGACTCGTGTCCTCTCCATGCCGCCACACCGCTAGGCCGCAACCCGCTGGGGGCCGAGCGCGATGCCGCCGTCGACCTTCGTCGAGGTGCCGGTGACGAAGCGGGCGTCGTCGCTGAGCAGGAAGAGGACGACGTCGGCGATGTCCTCCGGCTGCGCCCAGCGGCCGAGCGGCGTCTGCGCGACCGTCCACGGTTCGGCCGCCTCGCGCAGCGGCGCCGAGAGCGGTGTGTGGGTGTAGCCGGGCCCGATCGAGTTGATCCTGACGCCGCGGCTGCCGAGCACGGGGGTCAGCGATTTGGTCAGCAGCCCGAGGCCGGCTTTGCTCGCCGCGTAGATCGGCGTCGTCCGGGGCTGAAAGAGGGCGATCGGCAGCTTCTCCTCGAGCGAGGTGATGTTGACGATCGCGCCGCCGCGGTCGAAGCGCTCGAACAGTGCCTGGATCAGGAACAGCGGCGCCGCCGCGTTGATCGCGACGACCCGCTCCCATTCGGCCGGCTCCAGGTCCGGGAAGCGCTTGGCCTCGAGCACGCCGGCGGCGTTGACGAGACCGTCGAGCCGCGCGACGCCGGCGGCGACGGTGGCCGCGCCGGCGCCGGGGTCCGAGAGGTCGGCGGCGATGAAGCGGCCGCCATACTCGCGGGCGAGCTGCTCGCCCCGAGGGTCGACGTCGACGATCACGACCTCGGCGCCCTCGGCGGCGAGGCCGCGGCTGATCGCGCCGCCGATCCCGCCGCCGGCGCCGCCGGTGACGACGATCGTCTTGCCGGCGAAGGCGCCGCTCACGAGAGGCCCTCGCTGGGGTCGAGCTCGGCCGCCAGCGCCGGCGTCAACCGGCGGGCGAAGGCTGCGAGCAGCTCGACGCAGGCCTCGACGTCGCGCAGGTCGACCATCTCCACCGGCGAGTGCATGTAGCGCAGCGGGATCGAGATCACGCCGGAGGGGACCCCGCCACGCGAGACGTTCGTCGCGTCGGCGTCGGTGCCGGTGCTCAGCCCGAGGGCGCCGATCAGGCCGGTGCCGCGCACCGTGTAGGGGATGCCCTCCACCTCGGCGGTCTCGATCAGGGCCGCGGTGAGCCGGTCGGAGAGGATCGGAGCGCGGCCGATCACCGCCCCGGAGCCGAACTCGTGCTTGCCTTCGAAGCGTTCCTCCATCCCCGGCGCGGCGCTCTCATGGCTGACGTCGACGGTGATCGCCACGTCGGGGTCGAGCGCGTAGGAGGCGGTCTTCGCGCCGTGCAGCCCGAGCTCCTCGCGGACGCTGGCGACGGCGACGAAGGAGCCCTCGCCCCCGCCCGGCTCCTCGTGGTAGCGGCGCAGCGCCTCGAGCACGATGTAGGCGCCGAGTCGGTTGTCCATCGATTTCGAGACGAGCCGGTCGCCGGCCATCGCCAGCGGCGGGCCCGCGACCACGATCGGGTCGCCGTGGGAGACCAGGGCGGTCGCCTCCTCGTAGCTGGTGGCGCCGACGTCGACGTGCAGGTCGCGCAGCTCCACCGCCTTCTTCAGCTCCTCGCTTTCGAACATCACGTGGATCGGCTTGCGGCCGATCACGCCGGGAACGGCCCCCTCGCGGCCCTGCACCTCGACCCGCTGGCCGACCAGGATCTGGGCGTCCCAGTAGCCGAGCGGGGAGAACCAGAGCAGGCCCTTCTCGTCGATGTGGCTGACGATCAGGCCGATCTCGTCGATGTGCCCGAAGGCCCCCAGCACCGGCGCTCCCTCGCCGACCCGGGCGAAGGTCGACCCGACCCGGTCGCCGCCGAGGGCGGCGAAGGAGGCGGCCCCTCGCCAGACGTCGGTGGCCCGCTCCTCGAACCCGGCCGGGCCGGGCGCCTGCAGCAGCTCAGCCAGCAGCGGCGGTGTCTCGCTCGCCATTCAGCACTTCCTCTCGCTCGCTTTCTCGTTCCCGGTCCGCCCCGGGGAACCCGGGACGGCCAAAAAGGTCAATGGTCTGGATGATGCCAGATTGTGTAGGATGCGCCGCGTGAGCAGCTACTCCGAGCGGCGCCGTCTTGAGAACCGCCACCTCGTGGTCACCGGCGCTCGCGGCGGCATCGGCCAGGCGCTCTGCCGGCGACTGCACGCCGACGGCGCCCGCCTCACCGTCGTCAACCGCGCCGGCAGCGGCGACGACGAGCTCTGGCGCGAGCTCGACGCCGAGTTCGTCCTGCTCGACGTCGCCTCGCCGCGGGCGGCGATCGCCGCCGCGATGGAGCCGGTCGGGCCGGTGGACGGGCTGGTCAACGTCGCCGCCGTCGAGTCGGTGGCGAACTTCCCCGACTACGAGGACGAGGAGATCCACCGCGTCCTCGACGTCAACTTCCGCGGCCCGCTGCACCTGACCCAGGTGCTGCGCGACCGGCTGGCGCCCGGCAGCTCGATCGTCAACGTGATCACGATGGACGCGCTGCTCGTCCTGCGCACCACCCCCAAGTCCTCGGCCCTCTACGCCGCCTCGAAGGCGGCGCTCGCGACCCTCACCCGCGAGCTCGCCTCCGAGCTGGGCCCGGACGGGATCCGGGTCAACGGCGTCGCCCCCGGCCTGATCGACACGCCGCCGATGCGCCAGATGCCGGCCGAGCGGCGCGAGTGGATCGTCGAGCGCACCGCGCTGAAGCGGATCGGCGAGCCGGCGGAGGTGGCCGACGTGATCTCCTTCCTGCTCTCCGAGGCCGCCCGCTTCGTCAGCGGCGAGGTGCTGCCGGTCGACGGCGGCATGGCCGCCGCCCTCTACGGGCCGGCGGAGCTGCTGGCCGACGCCTGAGGCGCCCACCGCCCGCCGCCTCAGCCGCGGATCAGGTAGCGCTTCAGCTCGAGGTCGCTGACGTCTTTGCGCAGCTCTTCGACCTCCCAGCGCCGCGTCGCCGCGTAGCGCCGGACGAAGTCCTCGCCGAGGTACTCGTTGGCCACCTCGCTCTGTTCGAAGGCGGGGATCGCGTCCTCGAGCGTCCGCGGCATCGTCGGCAGGCTCGGGTCGGCGTAGGCGTCGCCCTCGTAGGCGGGCGGCAGCTCGACTTCCTTCTCGATCCCCCAGAGACCGCCGGCGAGCATCGCCGCCAGGGTCAGGTAGATGTTGGCGTCGGCGCCGGCGACCCGGTGCTCGAGCCGGCAGGTCCCCGCCTCGTGGGCGAGCACGCGCAGCGAGAGGGTCTTGTTGTCGCCGCCCCAGCTTTCGGTCGTCCCCGCGGCGGTGTAGGCGCCGCCGCGTTTGAAGGCGGGCGGCGTCGGCATCCAGATCGGCGCGAACGGGATCAGGGTCCGCAGCTGGCCGGCCACGTAGTGGCGCAGAAGGTCCGACATGCCGTCCTCGCGGCTGCCGTCGAAGAAGGTCGACTCGCCGTCGCGCCAGACCGACTGGTGGACGTGCAGCGAGGAGCCGAAGTCGGCGGCGGTCAGCTTCGACATGAAGGTCGCGATCAGCCCCCGCACGCCGCACATTTCCTTGATCCCCTGCTTGAAGAGGAAGCCGACGTCGGCCGCCTCCAGCGCCGTCGCGTGGGGGATGTTGAGCTCGTACTGGCCGGCGGCGCCCTCCGGGTTCCAGGCCTCGACCGGGACCCGGATCCGGCGCAGCCCCTCGACCAGGTCGCCGATCAGGTGTTCGTCGATCGTCCCGCGCAGCCCGCCGTAGGCCATCGGATGCTGGAACAGCGGCTCGAGGTTGCGAAAACCCTTGGCTATCGCCGATTCCTCGGTCTCTTTGAAGACGATGAACTCCAGCTCGGGCGCCATCCGCGGTTCCAGGCCCTGGTCTTCGTAGCGCTTGAGGATCCGGCGCAGGACCTGGCGCGGCGCGGTCGCGTACTGGCTGCCGTCGAGGTAGTAGTAGTCGCAGAGGACCATCGCCGTGCGCTCCAGCCAGGGAACCCGGCGCAGCGTCTCGAGGTCGGCCCGCGCCTCGACGTCGCCGAAGCCGGTCTTCCAGTCGGGCCAGCCCTCGAACCCCTCGGGGGTCGGCTGCGGGTAGTCGTCGACGTCCATCGCCCACATGTACTCGGAGAACTCCAGGCCGGGGACCCGTTTGGCGGCGAAGCGGTCGGCCGGCATCCGCTTGGCGCGGTACAGGCCGCTGAAATCGCAGCCGCCGACGATCACGGTCGTGATCTCACCCGAGCGGATCTGCTCCATCACGGCGGCGGCATCGTCGGGAGAGCTGCCCCCGTTGCTGCGCGAGCGATCGAGTGCGACCGGGTCCTGGGACGTCATTGATCTCTCCTGTCCGAATCGTGGGGTGGTCTCTCCGCCCCTGCGAGGAGGGACAATATGTCAATGGTCTAATGCTAGTCAAGCGACCCATTGCGGCCCAGGGGCGGTCTCATTGTCGCCGCTCTGGAGGCCCTCGCATAGACTGCTGCCGATGTCATCCGACGGTGGGGCAAGCGAGCGGGAGGCCACCGAACCGGAGCTCTTCCTGCAGCCCGTCGCCTCCAAGAACCCGTTCGAGGAAGCGTTCACCCAGCTGGCCCGCTCGATCCGACTCGGCGGCGTCCGGGTCGGCGAGAAATTCCCCTCCGAGCGGGTGCTGAGCGAACGGCTCAAGGTCAGCCGGACCACCGTCCGCGAGGCGATCCGCGGCCTCGAACAGTCGGGCTACATCACCACCCGCCGCGGCCGCTACGGCGGCACCTTCGTGCTCCGCGACGAACCGCTGCTGCCGGCCCGCAAGGGCGTCGCCAAGATCGGCCCCGAGATCCTCACCACGCTCGACTTCCGGACCGCGATCGAGCCGGGTGCGGTGGCGATGGCGGCGCGCAAGGCGGCACCCGAGGGGGTCGAGGGGCTGCGGGCGCTCGAGGCCGAGCTGGCGGCCGGCGACGCCGACACCTTCCTGCGCGACAACTGCCGCCTCCACATCATGTTCGCCCAGCTCGCCGAGTGCGAGCCGCTGCTGCAGGCGGTGACCACGCTCGAGCTCGAGATCATGGACGCCTTCCTCGAAACCCCCGACCTCAACACCTCCGAATCCCGTTCCCACCGCCAGCACCACGCGATCGTCGAGGCGATCGCCCGCGCCGACGCCGACGCCGCCCGCGAGGCGATGGAAGAGCACCTCGCCGGCACCGACCTGATCATGCGCGAGCTGGCCGCGCCGAAGCGAGCGCGCCGCCGCGGTTGAGGTGAGTGTCGAGTTCCTCTCGCTATCCGAGAGGAACTCGACACCCGCTACAGCATCGTCGGGACGATGCCGCCGTCGACCGACCAGGCGGCGCCGGTGACGAAGGAGGACTGCGAGGAGCAGAGGAAGGCGATCGCCGCCGCGACCTCCTCGTTGCTGCCGATGCGGCCGATCGGGGCCTCGCGGCCGGCGCCGGCGATCACCTCGTCGCGCTCGCTGCCTTCCATCGCCGCCACCTGGTCGGCGATGCCGCCCGCCCCGGTCCACATCGGAGAGTCGATCACGCCCGGCAGGACGGCGTTGACGAGGACCCCACGCGAGGCCCACTCGTCGGCGAAGAGGCGCGAGAGCGAGAGCTGGCCGGCCTTGGCGACGCAGTAGGCCATGTCGAGCAGCGAGGGCTGCTTGCTGCCCATCGAGCAGACGTTGACGATCCGGCCGCCGCCGGCCTCGACCATCTTCGGCGCCGCCAGCCGCATCAGCCGCATCGGCGCCATCACGTTGAGCTGCAGCTGCATCAGCCAGTACTCGTCGGTCAGGTCCTCGGGCCGGGTGACCCGGATCACGCCGGCGTTGTTGACGAGCCCGTCGATCCGGCCGAAGCGCTCCAGGCAGGCGGCGAGGATCCGCTCCGGCGCCCCCGGCGCGGTCACGTCGGTCGCCACCGTCGCCGTCTCCCCGGCGCAGGCGGCGGCGTTGCGCTCCAGCTCCTCGGCCCCGCGCGCGACCAGGACGACGCCGGCGCCTTCCTCGCTCAGCAGCCGCGCCGTGGCGCCGCCGATCCCCTTGCTGGCACCGGTGACGACGATCGCCTTCCCCTCGAGCCTCAGGTCCATTCGCTCTCTCCGTTCCGCGGCAATATAGTTATTGGTCTGAGCATAAATTAATTGATCGCGGACGAGGAGGAGCGATGCGCTTCGAGGGCAAGACGGCGGTGGTGACTGGGGCTGGCGGCGGGGTCGGGGAGGAGATCGCGGCCACGCTGCTGGACGAGGGGGCGAGCGTCGTCGCCGTCGACCTGAAGCCGCGGCCGGAGCGTCTCGGCACGGGCTGCGAGTACCTCGAGGCCGACGTGACCGAGGTGGGCCTGGCCGAGCGGGCCGTCGAGCTGGCCGCCCGCGACGGCGCCCTCGACCTGCTCGTCAACGCCGCCGGGGTCGGCTGGTTCGGCCGCGACCGCTCCTGCGTCGACACCCCCGACGAGATCTGGAACCGGGTGCTCGAGATCAACCTCAACGCGCCGATGCGGTTCGCCCGCGCTGCGGTGCCGGCGATGCGCCGCGCCGGCGGCGGCGCGATGGTCCACATCGCCAGCCTCGCCGGGCTGCGCGGGATGGACGAGCCGATGGACGCCTACCAGGTCTCCAAGGCCGGCCTGATCAGCCTCTCGCGCGGGCTCGCCGTCCACCTGGCGCCGGAGGGGATCCGCTCCAACACCGTCTGCCCCGGGGCGATCGAGACCCCGATGGTCGCGGGGATCTACGCCGAGGACCCCGACCGCCGCCAGCGGATGGCCGACCGCACGCCGCTGCGCCGCCTCGGCCAGCCCGCCGACATCGCCGCCGCCGCCCTCCACCTGCTCTCCGCCGAGGCCTCGTTCGTGACCGGCACCGACTACGTCGCCGACGGCGGCTGGGCCGCGGTCCTGCGCTGAGCCCGGTCCGCTAGAGGCGGGCGAGGAGCTCGCCGATCCGCTCCAGCGCCAGCTCCAGGTTGGGTCGCGAGTTGGCGTAGGAGAGGCGCAGGTTGGCGGCGCCGGCGGCGCCGAAGGAGGAGCCGGCGAGGACCGCGACACCGGCCTCCTCGAGCAGGCGGTCGGCGAGCTCGGCGGCGCCGAGGGGACCCCGGCGACGCTCAGGAAGGCGCCGCGCGGCAGCTGACAGGAGACCCCCGGGAGCGCGTCGAGGCCGGCAACGAGGAGGTCGCGGCGGGCGCTGAGCTCGGCGACCATCGCCGCGACCGCGTCCTGCGGGCCGGTCAGGGCGGCGATCCCCGCACGCTGCAGGATGGCGGCACGCAGGAGGTGGAGTTGACGAAGAACCTGGTCAGCGGCTCGACCAGCGACGCCGGCACCGCCGCGTAGCCGCAGCGCCAACCGGTCATCGCGTAGGTCTTCGAGAAGCCGTCGAGGAGGACGGTGCGCTCGAGCATCCCCGCCAGCGAGGCGATCGAGGCGAACTCGCCCTCGTAGAGGATCTGGCTGTAGACCTCGTCGCTCAGCACCCAGGCGCCGCTCGCCGCGATCAGCTCGCGGCGGCGGCCAGCTCGTCGGCGCCGAGCACGCCGCCGGTCAGTTCCTGCGGCGAGTTGAGGATCACGAGCTTGAGCAGGCGGGCGTCCTCGACGGCGAAGCCGAAGCCGGCCTCTTCGCGCAGCGGCAGCGGCACCGGCGTCGCCCCGGCCCAGCGGATCGCCGACTCGTAGATCGGGAAGCCCGGGTCGGGATGAACGACCTCGTCGCCCGGTTCGCAGAGCGCCAGCGCGGTGAAGAAGAGGAAGGGCTTGGCGCCGTTGGCCACCAGCACCCGCTCGGCGGCCACCTCGACGCCGCGGCGCCGGCCCAGGTCGGCGGCCGCCGCCTCGCGCAGCTCCGGCAGCCCGGCGCTCGGGCAGTAGTGGGTCTCCCCCGCCCTGATCGCCGCGATCCCCGCCTCGGCGACGTGCGCCGGCGTCTCGAAGTCGGGCTCGCCGATCTCGAGGTGGACGATCTCGCGCCGCCGCGCTCAGCTCGCGGGCCCGGGCGAGGACGGCGAAGGCTCCCTCGGTCCCCAGCCGTTCCACGCCAGCGGCCAGCGGACCGGGGGTGCCGCCTCTGTTCTCAGCTGCTTTCACGCGGCGCCAGCCTAGCCTGGCGCGCCCGCTCGGTGAGGCGAAGCGGCTTGTTCAAAAGCACGATCTGAATCTCGCACGTCTGTCTCTTTTGGCAAACGAAACCGGCCCATCGCCTCCGACCAGGTTCTATCGTTGGGCGATGGGAAGTGAGGTACGCGATCGGTCGGCGCCCGCCCAGGGCGCGGTCGCCGCCAGCCTCGGCGAGGTGTGCGCCGGCGTCGGGCTCAGACTGGCGAGCGTCGCGATCGCCCCCGCAGGCTCGGCGTCCCGGTCGGCCACGTCCACCTGCGACCTGCGCGAGGAGCTCGAGGCCGACCGGGCCGCGGGCGCGATCATTGCTCCGCTGAGGGCCGGCAGCGCCGACGCCGAGCTGATCGGGGCGATGCGGGCGGCGGCTGCCGGCGGCGCCGTCGCCGTCGCCTGCCGCGACGACGGCCACTGGTCGCCCGGCGCCATCGAGGCCGCGGAGACGCTCGGGCTCGCCCTCGTCTCGGTCGCCCCCGGGCTGGCCTGGGGTGAGCTCTACGAGCTGTTCTCGGCGGCGATCGCGGCCGAAGACCTGGAAGCGATCGTCCGCAGCGTCGACAGCGAGTGGCGGGAGCTGAACGACCTGCCGGCCGTGGTCGAGGCGCTGGCGGCGATCACCGGCGGGGCGGTCGCGATCGAGGACACCCACGGCCGCGTGGTCGCCTTCTCGGAGGCGGAGGAGAGCGACCGCATGCGCCAGGTCTCGATCCTCAACCACCGGGTGCCCGATGCCTGGCGGCGCGAACTGCGCGACCGCGGCATCTATGACCGGCTGATGGCCGCCGACGAGGTGGTCCACGTCAGCTTCGACGATCTGCAGCCGCGCCGCGCGATCGCGATCCGCCTCGGCCGCACGATGCTGGGCTCGATCTGGATCGCCGGCAGCGACGCGGAGCTGGCGGCTGACGCGGACGAGGCGCTGCGGCGGACGGCGCCAATCGCGGCGCTGCAGATGATGCGGGAGCGGCTCGCTGTCGGGGTCGAGCGGCGCATGCGCGAAGCGACCGTGGCGGCGCTCCTGCGCGGCGAGGAAGCCTCGCCGCGGGCCTTCCGCGAGGTCGGCCTCGGGCTCGACGAGAGCCTGGTCGTGGTCGTGGTCGAGGTGCTCGCGCGCGGCGCCAGCTCGCCGGCCGCCGTCGGGCCGCGGCTCGCCGACCTGCTCACCGTCCACCTGCGCACCTGCGAACGGCCGGCGGCCGCGACCGCGCTCGGCATCGGCGGCGATGCCGACGCCGGCGGGGGCCCGCCCGGCGCCGAGCGCGTCTTCGTCCTCACCCGCTCGGCCGGGCCCGAGGACCGCGCCCTCCTGCGCCGGGTTCTCGGCGATGGCATCGAGCACGCCGCGCGAGCGCTCGGCGTCCGGCTGCAGGCCGGCATCGGTCCCGAGGTCGGCTCCGACGGAGACCTCGTCCGCGCCCGGCGCAGTGCCGAGGACTGCCTGCGCCTCGACCGCGGCGGAGCCGCCGTGGTCGCCTTCGAGGACGTCCACGACCGCGCCCTGCTGGCCGACGTCGACCGCTTCGTCGGCGCTTGGCACGGCGGCGCCTCGGCCGCCTTCCAGGCGCTCGCCGACCACGACGCCGACCACGGCACCGACTATCTGGCGACGCTGGCCTGCCTGCTCGATTGCTTCGGCAGCGCCCCGGCCGTCGCCCGGCGCATGCACCTCCACGTCAACAGCGCCCGCTACCGGATCCGCCGCATCGCCGCGATCACCGGCGTCGACTTCGCCGACGGCGAGGCGCGGCTGGCGCTCGAGCTGACCCTGCGTGCCCGCCTGGCAGCCGGGGAGCCGGCCGCCGGGACTCAGCCGCGGACCGAGAAGCTCGACTCCTCGTTGACCTCGCGCAGCCGCGAGTAGAAGCCGCCGCTCAGCTCGTGGCCGGTGTAGCGGCCGGTGATCCGGACCGGGTCGGCGTCGTGATCGTGGCCGTTCTCGACCCGGTCGATCAGCTCGGCCATCAGCTCGCCGGCGACCGGCGCGTTCTTGAACTGGTTGCCGGAGGTGCCGATCGCCATGTAGAAGCCGTCGACGCAGGAGCGGTCGTAGATCGGGATCCAGTCGTCGGAGACGTCGTAGAGGTCGACGACGCCCTGGCGCGCGGTCGGGATCTTCAGCCCCGGGATGCGGCGGGCGAGGCGGAAGACCTGCGCCTCGTACTGCGCCTCGGTGACGGCGCGGTCGTAGTCGTCGGGGTCGGCCACCCACTCGCGCGGGTCGCACTCGGGGTCCTCGCTGCCGACCAGGATGTGGTTGCCGGGCGCCGGGCGGTAGTAGACGCCGACGTCGCCGTCGGAGACGACGCAGCCCTGGCGCTCGAAGTCGAAGCCCGGCGGCGAGGGCACGTGGTGGACCTCGTGGCGCAGCGCCCGGGTGGTGATCTTCATGTCCTCCAGCGCGCCGGCCATCGCGTTGACCCGCGGTGAGTGCGGCCCGGCGACGTTGACGACGATCGGCGCCTCCAGGCGGCGGCCGTCGGCGAGGCTGACGCCGCTGACCCGGTCCCCCGCGCAGTGGATCTCGGTCACCGTCTGGCCGAACTCGAAGCGGCCGCCGGCCGCTTCCGCGGCGCGCTGGAGGTTGTGGGTCGCGAGCTGGGGATCGTTGACGTAGCCGGCGCCGGGGTTGAAGATCCCGCCAGGTACCGTGCCGTGGGCTGGCTCGCGGAAACGCCGGTCGTCGGGCCGGCGCGGCGGCGAGAAGTCGCCCATGTCGAAGATCGGGAAGCGGGCTTCGACCTCCTCGCGGTCCCAGTCCTCGAACTCGACGCCGAGCGCTTCGTACTGGCGGACCGAGGGCTCGTGCTGGCCGTTGGCGGCCTTCAGCTGCAGGCAGCCGCAGCGCTCGTAACGGGCCAGGCCCGAGTCGTCGGCGACGCCGATGTACTCGCTCCAGTCTTCCCAGAAGGCGGCGCTCTCGTGCGCCATCGCGACGCCGTCACGCGAGGAGTAGAAGAAGCGGACGATCGCGCAGGAGTTGCTGGTCGGGCCGTAGCCCGAGGCGGGCAGCGTGTCGAGGTTGAGCGTCGCGTAGCCGCGCTTGGAGAGCTCCAGCGCGGTGGCGGCGCCGATGATCCCGGCGCCGATGATGATCGCGTCCTGCTTGTCCATTTCGCCTTTCTCGGGTAGGGGTGGAGCCGGCGCTCAGCGGCCGGCGTTTTCGAGGACGAAGCCGCGCAGGGCCGCCATCAGGACGTCCTTCTCGACCTCGTGGAAGACCATGTGGCTGGACTGGCCGAGGATCAGCCAGCGGGCGTCGGCGAGCCCTTCGGCGATCGTCTGGCTGCAGGACGGCCGCACCTCGTCGAACCTGCCGCAGACGACCAGGGCCGGGATCCCGATCTCCCCGAGCCGGTCGGCGACGCTCCACTCCAGCAGCGGCCCGGTCGGCGCGAACTCGCTGTTGCCCCACATGTAGTAGTAGGTCGGGCCGAGCTCGCCGAATTCGGGCGCGATCTCCTCGACGAATTCGCGGCAGGAGCGGTCGAGGTCGAAGGGCGGCCGGCCGCGGCGCAGGTGGCTGGCGTAGAGCTCGAGCAGGCCGCGGCCCTCGGGCGAGTCGTCGGCCGGGTCGAACTCGCGGTTTTCGGCGACCGCGCGCTGCGCCCCCGCGGAGGCTTCGGCGACCAGTTCGCGCATCCCGCGGGCGCATTCCTGGGTGTCGGCGAGCGTGTTGCAGAGCATCAGCGACTTGATCAGCTGCGGCGTGCGCAGGGCGCACTCGAGCGCCAGCATCCCGCCCCAGGACTGGCCCAGCAGGTGGACACGCCCGAGCCCGAGCTCGGCCACCAGCGCCTCGAACTCGCCGGCGAAGAACTCCGGGGTCCAGAGCTCCTCGCGGCCGCTGCGGTCCGACTTGCCGCTGTCGAGCTGGTCGTAGAGGACGATCTGGATCTCCTCGTCGACCATCGCCCGCAGCGGCTCGTAGAAGTGGAGGTCGGCGCCCGGGCCGCCGTTCTGGCAGACGATCGCCTGCGGCCCCTCGCCGTAGCGCTTGACGAAGCGCTCATAGCCGTCGGCCAGGGTGACCTTCCCTTCCCAGCTGGGGATCTCCGTCGCGCTCAAGCCCTTCTCCTCTCCATCACCGCTTGCCGACCGATCCTAGGCCGGGCCCGCGCGCCGGTGTTTGTCGCATCTGCCAAGCGCCGCCGGGGTGGGCTTGGCGGGATCGACCAGCGACCGCGGCTCACAGCGCCGCGGCATCCGCCTCGTCGAGCTCCAGCGTCGCGGCGGCGATCAGCTCCTCGACCTGCTCGGGGCGGCGGAGGCCGACGATCGCGGCGTCGACCGCCGGGTTGCGCAGGGCCCAGGCGACGGCGACCGCACCGGGCGCGACGCCGCGGCCGGCGGCGACCCGGCCGACGCGCTCGGCGGCCTCGAGGTTGGCGGCCAGCTCCGGTTCGTTGAAGGCGGCGGCGTGCCGGCGCCAGTCGCCCTCCGGCAGCGCCGCGATCCGCTCGCGGCTCATCCGCCCGCTGAGCAGACCCGATCCCATCGGCGAGTAGACGATGACGCCGATCCCCTGCTCCTCGCAGAACGGCAGCAGCTCGCGCTCGGCCTCGCGGTCGATCAGCGAGAACGGCGGCTGCAGGGTCTCCACCGGCGCGATCGCCGCCACCCGCCGCAGCTGGGCGACCGAGAAGTTGGAGACCCCGGCGTGGCGGATCAGCCCCTCCTCCCGCAGCTCGACCAGAGCCGCCCAGCCCTCCTCGATCTCCTCCTCGGGGAAAGGCCAATGGATCTGGTGCAGGTCGATCGCCGCGACCCCGAGGCGGTCGAGGCTGGCCTCGACCTCGCGCCGGATCGAGTCGCGCCGCAGGCAGGGGACTTCGCGGCCGTCGCCGCCACGGACCAGGCCGCACTTGGTGAAGACGAACGGCCTCTCGCGGCGGCTGGCGAGCGCCCGGCCGACGACCTCCTCGGAGTGCCCGAACCCGTAGACGGCGGCGGTGTCGATCCAGTTGATGCCCAGCTCCAGCGCCCGCTCGATCGCCGCCACCGACTCGGCGTCGTCCTGCGGCCCCCAGCCGTGCTCCCAGTCGCCGCCGCCGACCGCCCAGGCGCCGAACCCGATCGGGGAGAGCCGCATCCCGGTCGAGCCCAGCGCCACGCGAGGCGGTTCGGTCGTCGTCAGCCCGACCTTTCGGCCGCTTCCTGCATCGCCTGCTGTGCTTCGGCGAGCGATATCCGACCCTGGAGGACCTCGTTCATTTCCGATTCGAGCGGTCCGTAGACGACCGGGGTCGGCATCACCGTGTTGGGAATGATCTGCACCCCTCGCTGCCGCGCTTCCTGCAGGTAGAAGTTCGGCTGCGCGGGGAACGAGCTCGGCAGGTCGGTATCGGTCCAGTTGGAGACGAGCCCGCCGACCGTCTGCAGCACTTCCTGGGCCTTCCGGCTGGAGTCGAATTCGACCAGAGCCCAGGCCGCTTCCTTGTTGGCCGCGAACGTCGGGATTCCGATTTCCCAGCCGTCGCAGAGCCCGACCGGCTGTGAGAGGCCCGGGGTGAGGAAGGTGCCGACGTTCTTTTCGCCGAGCGCTTCGTTGAATTCGCCCCAGTACCCGATGCCGTTGGAGAAGCCGAGGATCATCGCTCCCTTGCCTTCCGCGAACTGGCCGTAGGCTTCGGTGAAGAGCGAGGTCGTGAAGCGCGCCTGCGGATAGACGCCGGCTTCCTGCATTTCGATCTCCGGCTGGAACGCCTTGGCGACGAAATCCGACGTCCAGGGGATTTTTCCGAGCGCCAGTTCCCTGATTTCTTCTTCGCTGGCGCCGTTTTCGAGCGCCATCGAGAACCAGTAGAGGTTTTCCGCACCCTCCTTGTTGCCGGCGACGAACGGTTCCACGCCCTTCGCCTTCAGAGCTTCCGCGGTTTCGCGCAGCTCGTCCCAGGTTTCGGGCTGGAAGTCGGTCGGCAGCCCGGCTTCCTTGAACATCTTTTTGTTGTAGTACCAGGCGTAGCCGAACGACCCGATCGGCACCGCGAAGTGCTCTCCGCCGCTTTCCAGGTTCGGGCTGCTGAGTTCCCAGAAGAGCATCTTTTCCTTCATTTCCGGCGTCACCCGGTCGGAGATGTCTTCCATTCCCTGGGCAAAGGCCCGCGAGGCGCCCGGCTGGAACATCATCACGTCCGGGCCTTCGTGGGCGGCGAACGCGGTCCGGTAGATCGTTTCGAATTCTTCCAGCGGCTGGGCGACCCGTTCGATCGAGACTTCCGGGTGCAGCTGTTCGAATTCGTCGTCGAGCTGTCTGATCGCTTCCGTGTATCTGGGAAGCGATTCGTATTCGGTGTCCCAGACGACGACCTTGCCGCTGATGTCTTCGGCAGCCGCGGCTTCCGAGCTCGGTTCGGAGCTGCCGCCGCTGCTGCTGCCGCCGCCGCAGGCGGCAACGGCGAACAGCAGGAGGCAACCCAGCACGACTGCCACGGCCGGCTTCAAGCCACTTCGCATCATCTTCCTCCAGCGATCGCGTGGTCGGTAGGCGAGTGACCGCTGCGCAGGGCCGATGCGCCTGCTGGTCCCCGCCGACGGGAGGTGCCGCGCGGCGTCGGATACCGAAGCCAGCGTCCACTCATCGACGGGCCCGCGGGTGTGGTCATCACCGCCCCCACCCTCCCACCGGCCGATCTCGCCGCAAGAACCAGTTCGCCTGAAATGGCCCACCGCCCGGGACGCTCACGCCGGTGGATCAGCCTTGCTCTCAGCCGTCCCAGGCGAAGATCGTCCCCAGCAGCGAGCCGGGGTCCGAAGCGAGCCGGGCGTATGCTCGCGGCGCCTCGTCGATCGGCATCTCGTCTTTGATCAGCGGCCCGATCGGAAGCTCCCCAGCGGCAGTCATGCGAACCACCTCGCCGAGGTCGGCGGAGTCGAAGTGGCTGACGTGGAGGACCGAGATCTCGTGGACCTGCGCAGCGTTGAAGTCGTAGGAGACTCGGTCGCGCCCGGCGACGACGACCACCCGCGAGCGCCTCTTGCCGACCCGCGAGCGATCGATCTCGGGCGATCGATGGGTGAGGCCCGGTTCGGCCGGTCCGTCCGGATAGACCTCGCCGGGCCAGCCCCGCCCGAAGATCCGGTCGAGCACCGGCGCGCCGGAGTCCTCGAAGACGACGTCGAAGGGCCCCCGCTCGCGCACCGCCGACCACGACCGGGCCTCCTCGGTCAGCGCGATCGGGCCGACGCCCTCCTCCGCCGCGATCTCGAGCCGCTCGGGATCGACGTCGCAAATCCAGACCTCCGCCCCCTTGGCGGCGGCGATCCGGGCGGTCATCTGACCGATCAGTCCGGCGCCGACGACGAGGCACCGTTCGCCCTGCAGCAGGTCGGCCCGCGCGACCGAGTGCATGGCGACGCCGGCCACGCCGAACAGGGCCGCGTGCTTCGGCTCGACGCTCTCGGGAACGAGAATCGTGTTGGCGCCGGCGCCCGTCTCGGCCAGGTTGAGCTCACGGTGCGGGGTGTCGGAGTAGACGACGTCGCCCACCGCGAAACCGTCGACCCCTGCGCCGACCTCGATCACCTCACCGACGTGCTGATATCCGAGGATCGGAACCGGCCACGTCCCGGGGTTGTAGTTGCCGCCGAGGAGCTGGTTCCTTTCGGTCCCGTTGGTCATCCCGGTGTACACCGCCCGGACGAGGATCTGTCCGGGCCCGCACTGCGGCGCGGACGTGTCCTCCAGGGCGGCGCGGCCGCGCTCGGGAAAGGTGAGTGAGATCACACCCGCGCCTCAGCCTCGGTCGTAGCGGTCGGTCGGTGTCCTGGTCAGCGAGAGGGTGGGGATGTACCCCTCCTTCTCGACGTAGTAGTGACCGAACTCATGACTGCCGGCGGCCTCGGTGCCGATGAAGGCATTGATCCTGAAATCCGGCGAGTTGACGCCGCTGTCGCCGATCCCGTTCGAGCCGTGCTCGTATCCGGCGGGGATCATCCAGACGTCCCCGGCCTCGAGCTCGAACTCCTCTCGCTTGCCGTCGTGGTCGATCCAGTAGCTCGTGCCACGACCCTCCAGCACGACCCAGGTCTCGTCCGCGTCGTGGAAGTGCTTCTCGCACTCGGGCAAGAGAAAGCCCTCGCTCAGAAGGTTCTTGTGTAAAGGCACCTCAACTCCAATCTCCGCGATCGAATGACTGACGGGCCCAACCTGGGCTCCTCCGAGCACCTCCGGGGGCGAGCGCTATCCGAGCCCCTGCCCGCCGTCGACGTGCAGCGTGCTGCCGGTGATGAAGCGGGCGTCGTCGCTGGCGAGGAAGGCGACCGCCGGCGCGACCTCCTCCGGCAGCCCGAGGCGCCGCATCACGCTCCACTCCTCCGGCAGCTCCCACTCTTCGAGCTGCCGCTTGGTCGCCGCCGGGTCCTCGGCCCCGGCGAAGTGCATCTCGGTGACCATCCCGCCCGGCGCCATCTCGTTGACGCGGATCCCGTACTTCCAGAGGTCGGCCGCCAGCGAGCGGGTCATGCCGCCGACGCCGGCCTTGGTGACGTCGTAGATCGTGCTGCCGTCGGCGACCGGGTGGAAGGCGACCTCGGAGGAGACGTTGACGATCGCCGCGCCGCGGTCGCGCATCAGGGGGATCAGCGCCCTGCAGAGGAGGAACGGCGCCCGCAGGTTGACCGCGACCTGCTGCTCCCAGTGCTCGTCGCTGGCCTCCTCGACCGGCTCGTGGATCGAGATGCCGGCGTTGTTGACGAGGACGTGCACGTCCTCGGTGGCGGTGCCGAGCTCGGCCGCCAGCAACTCGATCGCCTCGACCCGGCCGAGGTCGGCGACGAGGCAGGCGTGACCGTCGCCCGGCAGCGCCGCCGCGGTCTCGGCGCCGCGCTCGCCGTCGCGGTCGACGATCAGCACCCGCGCCCCCTCCGCGGCGAGCCGGCGGCAGATCGCCGCGCCGAGGCCCATCGCGCCCCCGGTCACCACCGCGGTCCTGCCCTCGAAGCGATTCATGCGCTCTCCTCTCCGTCGCCTGCGGCGAGATCGGCGAGGACCCGCTCGGGGCCGGCCGGCGCGTAGACGGCGAGCACCGACATCGGCTCGGAGCCGGTGTTGACGGTCGAGTGCCAGACGCCTTTCGGGATCACCACGGTCTGCCCGGCGCGCAGCGGGAACGGCTCGCCGTCGTCGACCATCTGCTCGCCTTCGCCGCTGAGGACGTGAATCAGCTCGTCGGATTCGGGGTGGTTGTGGCGTTCGTGCCCGAGCCCGGGCTGCATCACCACGTGGACGGTGCTGAGCGTGCCCGCGTCGCTGTCGGCCGCCGTCATCAGCGGCTTGACCTGGCCCCAGTCGAACTGCCAGGTCGGCTGCGCGGCCGGGTCGACGAGCTTCGCCTCGACCGCCATCAGCCCGCCTCCCCCGTCTCGGTCCCCGGCCGCAATTGCAGCGCCTTGAAGCGCCGCGCGTTCTCGGTGATCGCCCGCTCGGCCGGCAGCCGCTCCATGCTCGAGGCGCCGTAGAAGCCGGCGACGCCGGTGGTCCGCTCGAGCACGTAGGCGGCGTCCTCGGGCTCGGCGATCGGGCCCCCGTGACAGAGCACGATCACCTCCGGGTTGACCGCCACGGCCGCGTCGCGCATCGCCTGGATCTGCTCGACGCACTCGTCGAGGGTCGGCACCGTCTGCGCCCCGATCGCCCCCTTGCTGGTCGTGCCCATGTGGGGAACGATCAGGTCGGCGCCGGCCCGGGTCATCGCCGCGGCCGACTCGGCGTCGAAGACGTAGGGTGAGGTGAGCAGCCCCTTCTCGGCGGCGAGGGCGATCATCTCCACCTCGAGCCCGTAGCCCATCCCGGTCTCCTCCAGGTTGACCCGGACCTTGCCGTCGAAGAGGCCGACGGTCGGGAAGTTCTGGACGCCGGCGAAGCCGAGCCGGATCACCTCGTCGAGCAGGGTCGCCATCGAGCGCATCGGGTCGGTGCCGCAGACGCCGGCCAGCACCGGGGTGTGCTCGACCACCGGCAGCACCTCCTGCGCCATCTCCAGCATGATCGCGTTGGCATCGCCGTAGGGCATCAGGCCCGCCATCGAGCCGCGCCCCGCCATCCGGAAGCGGCCGGAGTTGTAGACGATGATCACGTCGACCCCGCCGGCCTCCTCGCACTTGGCCGAGAGCCCGGTGCCGGCGCCGGCGCCGATGATCGGCTCCCCCCTATCCAGCGCCGCGCGCAGCCGCGCCCGCGCTTCGTCTCCGGTCATTCCTGGTCCTTTCCGAGGTAGTCCGCGAGGCGGCCGGCCATCGCCAGCGCGAACTCGGGGTCGTTGATGTGGGCATCGATCTCGTGCAGCTCGACCTCGCCGCCGAGAGTCCGGCGCAGCCCGCCGAAGAGGGCGGCATCGGCGTCGGGGTCGTCGAAGACGCGGCCAGCCCCGGAGAGAGCGGAGACGCCTCGCAGGGGCACGAAGACGGCGGTCGGCCCGCGCGCCGCGGCAAGCCGCCGCCCCAGCTCGGCGCCGATCCGCCCGCACTCCTCGGCATTGGTCCGCACCAGCGTCGTCTGGGGATTGTGGACCGAGAGCGTGCGGCCCGCGAGGCGGGCGGGGACCATCGCGACGGGACCGAAGTTGAGCATGTCCAGGGCGCCGAGCGAGACGACTTGCGGCAGCCCGAGGGCGCCGGCGCCGGTCAGCCGCTCGGGCCCGGCCGAGAGCGTGCCGCCGGCCAGCTCGTCGGCGAGCTCGGTCGTCGTCGCGTCGAGGACCCCGGCGAAGAAGCCCTCGCGGATCAGGCCCTCCATCGCCCGGCCGCCGGTGCCGGTGGCGTGGAAGGTGACGACCTCGTAGCCGCGCGCCGCCAGCGCCTCGCGAGCGATGCTGACGCAGGGGGTGGTGACTCCGAACATCGTCGCCGCGATGCGCTGGCCGCCGGCGTCGGGCAGCAGCGGCGGCGCCCCGACCATGCCAGCCATCGCCGCCGCGGCGTTGGCCAGGATCGGGGCCAGAATCGCGTTGAGCCCGGCGACGTCGGCGATCGAGGGCATCTGGACGATGTCGCTGGTGCCGACGAAGGCGGCCGCCGCCTCGCCAGCCTGGGTCGTGACCATCAGCTTCGGCAGGCCCAGCGGCAGCGCCCGCATCGCCGCCGTCGCGATCGCCGTGTTGGTGCCGCCGCCGATCCCGAGGATGCCGTCGCACCGGCCCTCGGCGAGCAGCCGCCGGGCGGTCGTCGCCGCCGCCTCGGCCATCGCCGCGACCGCCTCGCCGCGCTCCTCCGAGGCCGCCGCCGCCTCGAGGTCCAGGCCGGTGGCCGCCGCCACCTCCTCACGGTCGAGGTCGGGCTCGATCGCCGGCGGGCCGACGATCCCGACGTCGACCAGCAGCGTCTCGACGCCGGCCATCCGCAGCCGCTCGCGGACGAAGCCCAGCTCCTCGCCCTTGGTGTCGAGGGTGCCGAGGAGGACGACGGTCTTGCCGGCGGCGCTCAGCTCGACCGCCCGCGGGAGAGACCGTTCCCGGTCAGGTACCCGTAGCTGCGCTCGAGCGCGTCGAAGGGGTCGCCGTCGTACTCGTCGAGCTCGACCACGTGCCAGTCGACCTGGGGGGCGGCGGCGATCGCCGCCGGGATGTCGACCCTGCCGTCGCCGACCGCGGTCATCGGTTCGGTGATGTCGACCGGCCCGGGCTTCAGGTGCCCGTCCTTGACGTGGAGGCGGCGGACCTTCGGGCCGAGCTCCTCGAGGGTCGCGGCCACGTCGATGCCGCCGGCGGCGACCCAGTAGACGTCGGCGAGGATGCCGACGCCGTCGAGCTCGGCGGCCAGTTCCAGCAGCGGCACGGAGCCGTCCGCTCGCGGCGTCGTCTCCCACCAGTGGTTGTGGTAGAGCAGCTCGACGCCGTCGCCGCGGGCGCGGGCGCCAAACCGGTTGCAGAGCTCGGCCGCGCGGCGGACCGCATCCGGCGTCTGGAAGTGCTGCTCGTCCATCATCGTGTGGACGACGCTGACCCCGACCTCGACCGCCTCGCCGTAGTACTTCTCGAGCTCCTCCTCTTCGTCGGGCCCGGCGACGGTGGCGCCGATCACCTCGAGGTCGAGCCGCTCGATCTCGGCGAGGAAGTTCGCCGGCTTCATCCCGTGCAGGCCGACCAGCTCGACGCCGAGGTAGCCGATCGCGGCGATCCGCTCCAGGGCGGCGGCGAAATCGCGGTCGGCGGCATCGCGAACGGTGTAGATCTCGACGGCGATCGGAGCCCTCATCCAGTCCGGAGTCTCCCAGCGGCACCCTGGCGCGCAAAGAGCCATTCGGCGGGGAATGGCCCACGGTCCTCCCCCGGCCGCCGGCGCGGCGTTAGATTCGGTCGCGGGTATGTCGATCCCGCCCCAATCCCCGACGACCGTGGCGGCGAGCCGGGCGCGCCCGCCAGACTCGCTGACCAGGGTCGCGCGCCTGCTGCGCGGCTGGGACTCGCGCGAGGAGCCGACCATGGCCGAACGCCTGGCGGCGGCGATGATCGAGCTGATCGACCAGGGCGAGCTCGCCGCCGGCTTCCGGCTGCCCTCCGAGCGGCGGCTGGCGGAAACGCTCGCGATCAGCCGCGGCACCGTCACCGCCGCCTACGGCGAGCTGCGGACCGAGGGCTGGCTCGACAGCCGCGTCGGCAGCGGCTCGCGGGTGATGTCGGTGCGGGGCCGGCCGGCGGCCGACCGCACCCGGGTCGACGGCCGCCTCGCCACCGTGGCCGAGCACGACACCGCCCTCGACCTGACCAGCGGCGCCCTGCCCGGGCTGCCCTCGACCGCCGATCTGGCGCTGCGCGCCGTGCGCGAGCGGCTGCCGCGCCTGCTGGCCGGCGATGGCTACGAACCGCAGGGCCTGGCCGAGCTGCGGGCCTCGGTGTCCGCCTACTACGGGGCGCTCGGGGCGCCGACCGCCCCCGAGGAGGTCGCGATCACGACCGGGTCCCAGCAGGCGCTGCAGCTGCTCGCCGACGCCTTCGTCGCCCCGGGCGACACCGTCCTCGTCGAGGACCCCACCTACCGCGGCGCGATCGAGATCTTCCACAGCCGCGGCGCCCGCCTGGTCCCGATCCCGGTGCTCGGCGACGGGCCCGACCCCGACGCCCTGCGGCACCTCGTCGAGCGCCTGCGGCCGCGGCTCGTCTACATGCTGCCGATCGCCCACAACCCGACCGGCTACGTGGTGGCGCGGGCCCGCGCCGAGGCGATCGCCGCGATCCTCGCCGACTCGGAGGCGATGTTCTTCGAGGACGGCACCCCGGCCGACCTCGTTCTCGATCGCTCGCGGCCCCCGACCCCGGTCGGGGTCGGGATCCCGCCCCAGCTCTGGGTCTCGATCGGGTCGATCTCGAAGCTCTACTGGGGTGGCCTGCGGGTCGGCTGGATCCGCGCCGACCACGGCGTGATCGAGCGGATGACGCGGATCAAGACCGCCACCGATCTCGGCACCTCGCTGGTCAGCCAGGCGATCGCGATCGAGTGCCTGCAGGGCGTCGAGGAGGCCCGGGCCGCGCGCCGGGGCGAGCTGCTGGCCAGCCTCGAGGACGCCGAAGACCTGCTGCGCGGGCTGGCGCCCGAGTGGTCGTGGCGGCGCCCCCAGGGAGGCAGCGCCCTCTGGGTGCGCATCCCCGACACCGACACCCGCGCCCTCGCCGAGACCGGCCGTCGGCACGGGGTCGCAGTCGTCCCCGGCGCCTTCTTCTCCGCCGTCGACGGCTTCGCCGACCGCGTTCGCGTCCCGTTCTGGGGCAGGCTCGAGGACCTGCGCGCCGGCCTCGAGCTGCTGGTCGGGGCCTGGCGCGGGCAGCGCCGCTAGCCGCCGGGCGCCTCCAGCGGCAGCCGCAGGCAGCTCGCGCCCGAGGTATCTCGCCTCCTCATGACCTTTGTAACCCTGTGGGTTACAAAGGTCATGAGGAGGGCGGCCAGAGCTGCGTTTAGGCGCGCTCGGCGAGCTGCGGGCCCTGGCCGACGGGCAGCCGGGCGCCGCGGCGGTGGCGCGCCAGCAGCAGCGCCGGAACCATCGAGGCGATCAGACCGGCCAGCGCCCAGGTGAAGACGGTCGAGAAGGCATCGGCCAGCGGCGCGGCGAGGGCCGCGCGGCGGCCGTCGCCGAGGCCGCTGACCGCGTCGATCCCGCCCGCCCCCATCGCCTGCGGGAGCGCCGCGGCGAGCACCACCGAGAGGACCGCAGCTCCGATCGAGGCGCCGGCCTGGTCGAGGATGTTCATCGCCGTGCTGGTGCGGGCGATCGCCCGCTCGGGCACCGAGTTCATCGCCGCCGTCATCGCCGGCATGAAGGCGATCCCGAGGCCGAACCCGACCAGGACGTTGAAGGCGCAGAGCAGCGCGAACGGGGTGGTCGCGGTCAGCAGCGTGAACGGCACGGTGCCGACGATCGCGAAGGGGACGCCGCAGGCCGGCAGCCAGAACGGTCCGTGGCGATCGGCAAGCCAGCCGGCGATCGGCATCGCGACCATCGCGCCCACCCCCTGCGGGGCGAGCAGCAGCCCGGATTCCAGCGCCGAGGTGCCGCGCGCCACCTGGAAGTAGACGGGAACCATCAGCAGGACGCCGAACAGCCCCGCGCTGAGCAGGAGCACCGTCGCCGCCGCCGCCCCGGCCCGGGTGTGGACGAAGGTCCTGACGTCGATCAGCGGCACCGGCGAGCGCCAGCTGTGGACCAGGAAGGCGGCGATCAGCGCCGCCCCGATGAGGATCGGCAGCCAGGTCCGGACCGCGCCGAAGCCGTGCGCGGGGGACTCGGCGAAGCCGAAGATCATCAGCGTCAGGCCCGGCGAGAGCAGGGCCATCCCCAGCCAGTCGAGGCGGTGGCCGGGCTGCGGGCGGTCGCGGTCGAGGACGACCTGGGCCAGCGCCATCGCCACCAGCCCGACGGGCAAGTTGATCAGGAAGACCGCGCGCCAGGAGACCGCGTCGACCAGCCAGCCGCCGAGGATCGGCCCGAAGACGGGCGCCGCCAGCAGCGGCACGCCGAGGATTCCCATCACCCGGCCGCGCCGGTGCGGACCGGCCTGCCTGGTGACGATCGTCGTGATCACCGGCAGCACCATGCCGCCGCCGGCGCCCTGCAGGACGCGGAAGGCGATCAACGACCCCAGGCTCCAGGCGAGCGCGCAGAGCACCGAGCCGAGCGTGAAGGCGGCGACGGCGCCGATGTAGATCCGCTTCATCCCGAAGCGGTCGCTGGCCCAGCCGGTGACCGGGATCACGGCCGCGAGCGCGAGCGTGTAGCCGGTCACCACCCACTGGACGGTCGAGAAGGAGGCGTCGAATTCGACCGTGAGGCGGTCGAGGGCGACGTTGACGACGGTCATGTCGAGGATCGACATGACGCCGCCGATCATCACCACGGCGCAGACGACCAGCGTCCGCCGGTCGAGCGGGTGAGGGTGGTTGGAGCGCTTTCCGAGGTGCATCTGGTCGGTCCGAGAAGTAGCAGTACGCCGTACGTCTAGGCTTTGGCGGTACACTGTACTAGATGGCTTCGGGAACCTCGGCGGCCGACGCGAAGATGATTTGGCTGCGCGAGGAGCCCTCGGCGCGCAACCCCTCCCACACCCGCCAGCAGATCGCCGCCGCGGCGCTCGAGCTGGCCGACGCCGAGGGCTTCGAGGCGGTCTCGATGCGGCGCCTGGCGCAGAGGCTGGGCGCCGGCACGATGACGCTGTACCACTACATCCGCAATAAGGACGAGCTGGTGACGCTGATGGCGGACGCGGTGATCGCCGAGACCTTGGTGCCCGAGGACGAGCTCGCCGTCGACGACTGGCGCGAGGCGATGCGGCAGATCGCGACCCGCACCCGCGAGACGTTCCGCCGCCACCGCTGGGCGCTCGACCGACTCGACTACGCCCACCCGGGACCCAACGCCCTGCGCGGCTTTGAGCAGGAGCTGCGCGCCTGCGCCGGCCTCGAGATCCCGGTCGAGGAGCGCTTCGAACTGGTCACCTTCGTCAACGACTACGTCTACGGGTTCGCCCTCCGCGAAGCGCGCGAGATCGAGGAACAGGAGCGCGGCTGGGAGCCGGAAGTGCTCGAGTTCCTGCAGCTGCAGCTCGACAGCGAGGACTTCCCCGAGTTCCGCCACCTGCTCGGCGACGACATCGAGGCCGGCTTCGCCTGGGCCGGCGAGCTGTTCCTCGGCGAGGGCCGGTTCGAGCGCGGCCTCGAGCGCCTGCTCGACGGAATCCAGGCCGCGCTCGACGGCGGCCGCTCGCCGCGCGGCGCCCGCCGCCGCTAGCCCGGCTCGCCGGCGCCGGTCAGCCCGAGCTCCTCGGCCCGCGGTTCGAGCGCCGCGATCGACGAAGGCGATGTGCTGGTCGAGGTCCTCGCCGAGCTCCTCGGCGCCAAGCCGCAGGTCCTCGCGGCTGATCGCGGCGGCGAAGCTCGGCTGCTTCATCTTCTTCTTCACCGACTTCGGCGTCAATCCCGCGATCCCGGTCGGCCCGCACCAGGGCCACGGCCGCAAGGAACCCGGTCAGCTCGTCGACCGCGAACAGCGTGCGCGAGAGCCGCGACTCGCGCGGCACCCCGAGGTAGGGCGCGTGGCCGGCGACCGCGTCGATCAGCTCCGGCGGGTACCCGCGCTGCTCGAACAGCTCCAGCGCCACCCGCGGGTGGCCGCTCTCGGGTCGGGATGGCGCTCGTAGTCGAGGTCATGGAGGATCCCGGTCGCCGCCCACAGCTCCTCGTCCTCGCCGTACTTGCGCGCGTAGGCGCGCATCGCCGCTTCGACGCCGAGCACATGGCGGCGCAGCGAGTCCGACTCGGTCCAGTGGCAGAACAGCTCCCAGGCTTCCTCGCGGGTCGGGGCGGCCACGCCGCCCAGCCTACTCAGCCGGCGATCGAGGCGGGCAGCTTGGCGAGGGCCTCGGTCCGCTTCGCCGCCAGCCCGGCGACGATCTCCGCCAGCGGCGGCAGGCGGTCGGCGGCCGCCGCCTCGAGCAGCCCTCGCTCCCAGCGCCCCAGCACGTCCTGGACGATCGGCGTCAGCGCCGCCGGGTCGGCTTCGGTCTCGTTGGCGAGCTCGTGCAGGAGCCACCAGAGCGAGCGCTCGTGGTGGCTGCCGCCGGCGATCGTCAGCGGCAGCGGCAACTCCTCACCGACCGTGACCGGAAGAAGGCGCTGGTGCAGGGCGTCGCCATCGAGCACCAGGCCCGCGGCGCCCGGCGGCGCTCAGGTCGACGACCATCGAGGCGGCGGTGCCCGCCTCCCAGCCTTCGGGGTGCAGGCAGATCGAGGCCGGCCTCGCCTCCCCGGTCTCGGCGTCGGGGACGTGGACGGTGCCGCCCTCGAAGTGGTCGCGCAGGTGGCGCATCATCGCCGCCGGCGCCGGCTCGCCCGCGGCGGCGAGGAAGCGGCAGCTCGCCCGGTAGCGCGGCTCGGTGAGCTTGCGCATGCTGCGGTCCTCGAAGGCGGCGCGGAAGTTGAACCGCCTCCCCTCCGGCTCAGTCCACCAGCCGTGGCGGCGGGCGTGGCCCTCGATCCCCGGCGAAGCCTCGTCCCAGTCGTCTTCGATGGTCAGCAGGTTGGCGATCGCGACCGAGCCCTCGGCCCGCCTGCTGACCCAGTGATGGCCGCTGGTCTCGATCACGTAGGCCTCCTCGCGGTCGGCGACGAGGAAGCTGTTGAAGTACCGCGTGTCGCTCAGGTAGACGGCGGCGCCGCCCTGGCCGTGGTGCTCGATCAGCTCGGTGATCACCCGCTTCGCGGCCGCCGCGCTGGCGCCTCGTTCGAGCCCGATCCGGACCAGGTCCATGCCGAGCAGCCCCTCGGCGGGGACCGGGTCGCGGGTGTAGATCGCCTCGTTGCCGATCGCGACGCCCGCCTCGTTGAGCCCGTGCTCGAATCCCCACAGCCACCAGGGGCGGCTGCCGAGCACGGTCAGCGTCCGCTCGGCCTGGGGGATCGTCAGCGTCTGGCAGCGCACGGTCGCCCCGGGCGGCTGCTCGCCGCCCGGCACCAGCTCGAGCGGCTGCGCCTCGTTCCAGGGACGGTCGCTGTTCTTGCCGAAGACGGCGCGGCGCTCGGCGCCGGCGCCGCTGACGGCCAGCACGGTGTCGCAGCTCAGCGGCCTGTCCGGGGTCGGTTCGGCGGTCACGATCGTTTCGGGATGTCGAGATAGAACTTGTTGGCCGAGGCGGCCGGGAGGACGTTGGTGGTGGCGACGCTCTCGCTGGAGATCAGGGCCTGGACGATGCGGAGCTCGGCGTCGCGCGCCTCCCCCCGGGCCAGCTCGCGCGCCCGCGCGGCCTCGCCGGCGGCGATCGCGTCGACGAGCTCGGTGTGGTCGGGCAGCGGTGGCAGCGAGGCCGCGTCGATCGCCGCCGCCAGGTGGGCGAGGCGCAGGTACTCGGTGAAGGAACGGGAGACGGCCTCGGCGAGCGCCTGGTTGCCGCCGGCGGCGCCGACGGCGAGGTGGAAGCGCTGGTCGGCCTCGAGCCTGCCGGCGACCGCCTCGCCCGCCTCGGCGAGCAGCTCGCGATTGAGGATGCCGAGCCCTTCGCCGGCGGCAGGCTGCTCGCAGGCGCGGCTCGCCGCCTCGGCGTCGAGGGCCCCGCGAAGCTCGAGCGAGTCGCGGGCTCCGCGCAGGGTCACCGGCGCGACCTCGTAGCCGGCGCGCGGGCGGACCGCGACCAGCCCCTCCAGCCGCAGCCGCAGCAGCGCCTCGCGGATCGGCGTCTTGCCGAGCTCGAGCCGTTCGGCGATCTCGTTCTCCGAGAACGTCGCCCCGGGCCAGAGCTCGACCTCGAGGATCTGCCGCCGCAGCTGGGCGTAGGCGGAGTCGGCGAGCGAGGGGCGCTGCTCCGTCGCAGGCTCGGGCTGGGTGAGTTCCGCCATGGCCAGCATGGTAGCTGATACATCAGAGGTTGACAATTGACATATCGAATGGTTACCTTCGCCATATGAACACAACCCGAGGAGGAGAAATGAGCAAGCGGGCTCGGTCGAGGCTTCGCGCCAGGGCGGCGGCCGTCGCGGCGGCGCTGCTGGCGCTGGCGGCGCTGGCCGGCTGCCGGCGGCGGGGGCGGAGGCGGCGGGACCGACAGCAGTGGCAGCGGCGGCGGCGAAGCGAAGCCCCAGGCGGGCGGCACCCTTCACATCTCCCAGGGAGAAGAAGTGCTCAGCCTCGACCCGCTCGAAGCGCTCGACGGCTTCAGCGTCAACCTCGTCAGCCAGATCAACGAGTCGCTCTTCAAAGTCAACGCCGACGGCAAGAACGAACCCTGGCTGGTCGAAAGCGTCAAGAAGTCCTCCGACCAGCGCACCTGGACCTTCCAGCTGCGCCAGGGCGTCGAATTCTCCGACGGCACCCCGATGACCTCGGCCGACGTCCTCTTCACCTTCGAAACCGCGAAGAAGAGCGCGATCTGGGGCGCCACCTTCGAAGCCGACTCCTTCGCCGCTCCCTCCCCCGGGACCTTCGTGATCAAGAGCGAGAAGCCGGCGCCTGAACTGCCCGCGATCCTCTCGCAGTGGTCCTACGGCATCGTCCCCAAGGACTACGGCGGAGTCAGCGAGAAGCAGTTCGCCCAGCAGCCGGTCGGCACCGGTCCCTTCATGCTCGCCAAGTGGAAACGGGGCGAAGCGATCACCCTGGCGAGGAACCCGCACTACTGGCAGCCGGGCCAGCCCTACCTCGACGAGGTCGTCTTCCAGACCGTGCCCAACCCCGAGAGCCGCACCGCCCAGCTCAAAGGCGGCCAGCTGGACGCGATCCAGAGCCCGCCCTGGCCGCAGGTCGCCGGGCTCGAAAGCACGCCCGGGCTCGAGGTCGGCGACTACCCGCTCGGCTTCTCGGAGTTCGTCGTCCTCAACGCCCGCAACCCCACCTTCCAGAACCCGAAGGTGCGTGAAGCGGTCAACCTCGGCCTCGACCGGGAAGGCATCATCAACACCACGATCGGCGAGCACGGCGAAGCGGCGGCGGCCTGGCTGCCCCCGGTCGTGCCCTACCACGACGCCGGGATCGAAACCCCGGCCCGCGACGTCGCCAAGGCCAAGCAGCTGATCGCCGAAGCGCGCCGGGAAGGCGTCGACACCAGCATCCGCCTGATCACCTATCCGGAAAGCTCGTTCTGGGCGACCGGCTCGCAGATCCTGCTGGCGAACCTGAAGGAAATCGGGTTCGACGTCAAGGTCGAGACCTATGACGTCGCCTCGCTGAGCGAAAAGCTCACCTCGGGGGACTTCGACGTGGCGCCGCTTGAAGCGTATTCCGCGATCCCCAGCCCCTCGGAATTGTTCGGCCTCTACAACGCCTACGAAGGCATCTACTCGGGGGCCGACACGACGCAGACCGAAAAGCTCGCCGCCGAAGCTCAGAGCGAGGTCGACCCGAAACGGCGGGAAGGCCTCTGGCAGAGGGCCCAGCAGGTGATCGCGGACGAAGAATTCGTCGACATGGTCGCCTACCTGCCATACGTCTGGGCGCTCAAGGACAACGTCACCGGGTTCACCGTGACCAGCACCGGCACCCCCTGGCTCGCCGAAGCGGGATTCACCGAATAGCCCGCCGCGGGACCCTCTCCCCGCACCGTCCGGGACGGGGTGGTGCGGGGAAGGGGCCCCGCCTCTCGGACGGCGCGGCCAGCGCGGATCGGTCGGCGCCGGGCGCTCAGTCGGCGGCGTCGCCGGCGAGCGCGACCGCCGCGCGCAGCGAAGCGATCGTGGTCGCGCTCGGGGCCGGCAGCACCGACACCGGACTGGTCGGGGCGATGCGGGCGGCGGCCACGCTCGGCGCAGCGCCGGATGGCGCTAGTGGGTAGGACAGCTAGCCTGACTCGCCGGCGCCGGTCAGCCCGAGCTCCTCGGCCCGCGGTTCGAGCGCCGCGATCACGAAGGCGAGGTGCTGGTCGAAGTCCTCGCCGAGCTCCTCGGCGCCAAGCCGCAGGTCCTCGCGGCTGATCGCGGCGGCGAAGCTCGGCTGCTTCATCTTCTTCTTCACCGACTTCGGCGTCATTCCCGCGATCCCGGTCGGCCGCACCAGGGCCACGGCCGCAAGGAACCCGGTCAGCTCGTCGACCGCGAACAGCGTGCGCGAGAGCCGCGACTCGCGCGGCACCCCGAGGTAGGGCGCGTGGCCGGCGACCGCGTCGATCAGCTCCGGCGGGTACCCGCGCTGCTCGAACAGCTCCAGCGCCACCCGCGGGTGGCCGCTCTCGAGGTCGGGATGGCGCTCGTAGTCGAGGTCATGGAGGATCCCGGTCGCCGCCCACAGCTCCTCGTCCTCGCCGTACTTGCGCGCGTAGGCGCGCATCGCCGCTTCGACGCCGAGCACATGGCGGCGCAGCGAGTCCGACTCGGTCCATTGGCAGAACAGCTCCCAGGCTTCCTCGCGGGTCGGGGCGGCCACGCCGCCCAGCCTACTCAGCCGGCGATCGAGGCGGGCAGCTTGGCGAGCCCGCAGATGCAGCGTCGCCCCCGAGCACGACCGCCGCGCGCAGCGATGCGGCGTAGGCCTCGGGTTGTTCCCAGGCGCCGAAGTGACCGCCGGCCGGCGGCTCGTCCCAGCGGCGGACGTCGAAGAACCGCTCGGCCTGGGAGCGCGGCTCCGCCAGGGAAGCGCGCGAATCCGCTGCTCGTGGGGGCGCCAGTCGTAGGAGTCCGCCCAGTAGCCGGTGAGCTCGGCGAGGAACTCGGCGTTCGTCCCGCGCTCCCAGCCGGCGCTCCTCGGCAGCACCAGCCGCCGGGTCGCGCGCAGGCGGCGCCGGAGGTCGACCAGGATCTCCTCGGCGACCGCGGCCGGCGCGACGTCCATCGGCCGACGCTACCAAGCGCCGCCGCGCCCGGAGGCTGGCCAGCGGCCCGTCCCCGTCCCGCTCTGAGCGAGGGCCGTAGAGTCGGCGGCACAAACGGCGAGACGAGGAGACCGGATGGACGACGAGCAGGTTCAGATCACTTCGATCCACCCCGACGAGGAGGCGATCTTCCAGCGGCTGCGACACGACCTCGGGGTGACCAGCTTCGGCATCAACCTGATCACGCTCGGCCCGCGCCGGCGCGGCCGGATCCACCGCCATCTGGAGCAGGAGGAGGTCTACCTCGTCCTCGAGGGCGAGCTGACGCTGCTGGTCGAGGCAGAGCCTCACGTGCTCGGCGTCGGCGACCTCGCCCGGGTCGGGCCCGAGCCCAGGAGGCAGCTCACCAACGCCTCCGCCAGCCGGGTCGTGCTGCTCGCCCTCGGCGGCTCCGGCGAGCACGTCGGCCGCGACGGGCGCGCCTGGAGCAGCTGGGAGGAGGGCGGCGAGGGCCGGCCCCCGCAGGAGGTCCCGCTTCCCGACGACCTCCCCGCCTGAGGCCGCCGCGACGTGCACGGGGGGCGCGAGGCGCGTGCGCGGCCCCGAGGTCAGACGACGATGTCCGCGACCGGCTGGCCGTTGACGGTCAGGGTCACGCGCTCGCCCGCCTGCACCGCGTCGATCACCCGCGCCGTCCGGTTGCGCAGCTCCCGCCCGCCGATGTCCATGTGCGGTAGCACTCCGCTCAAAGCAGGTTCTCCTGAAAGCGCTCGACGAACTCCTCGAGGGCGAAGCGCTCGACGACGTCGCAGGGGCGCCACCAGACCGCCTTCATCAGGACCGAGCTCTCGCCCTCTCCGCAGGCCGTCAGGGCGATCGCGACGATCGCCTCGTCGAGCACCTCTTCGAGGAATTTGGATCCCTCCAGCCAGGCGAAGTGGTCGGTCAGCTCGCGTCGGTAGATCACGAGGCGGAGGCTAGGCCGCGAGGCCGCACGCGTGGCGCGCACACCGTGCCAACTCGCGGGCAGAATCGTTACGGGATGCGCGCGCTCCGTAGTTCCACCCTCCGGCGCGGCGGGCTTGCCCCCTGGTGAGCCGGCCGGGCGCCGCCTAGGCTGGCCAGGTGAGCTCGGGAGGCTCGACCTCGGGAAGCGGCAACGTCCGCCTTGCGTACCGGCCCAGCACCCGGGTGCGGCTGGCCAGCGACGTGGCGACGCTCTGCGCGGTCGGCCTGCTGATCGGGGTGCTCGGCTCGGCGGTGACCTGGTGGGACCGGGCGGCGCTGTTCGACTTCGCCCAGAGCTCCCGGCAGGTGGTCAAGCTCGGCGCCGGCTACCTGATCGGCCCCCTGGCGATCCTGATCGTGCTGCCGCTGGTCTTCGGCCGCGGTCGCCAGGTCGCGCTGGCGCGCTGGTACCGCAGCCGCCTCGTGCTCGCCTCGCTGCTGTGGATCTCGGGCGGGGTGGTCATCCTCGACCGGGTCGGCGGGCTCGGCGACGAGTACACGCTCCAGGCCGGCGCCTACATCGCCGCCGGCCTGATCGCGATCGGGCTGGCGGCGACGCTGGCGATGTGGCCGGCCGGGCTGGCGGTGGTCGAGGTCGATCCGGCGGGACGGGTCCGCGAGGCCCCCGCCTCGGCCCCCTCTCGGTAGGGCAACCGCCTAGCCGGGCCTGACCACCGAGAGGATGTTCCCGGCGGGGTCCTTGAACCAGGCGATCGGCGGGCCGTCGCCGGTGGCGATGCCCTTCTCGTCCTGCTCGAAGCCCTCGTAGCGCTCGCACTCGACGCCGCGGGCGGCGAGCTCGTCGACCGCCGCCTCGACGTCGTCGACGGCGAAGTTGAACACCGTGTAGGTGGCGGGGACGAAGTCTGATTTGAGGTAGACGAGGGTCGGTACGCCCCCCGCCGTCTCGAGCGCGAGCAGCATCCCCTCGATCGGGGTGCTCGTCCTCAGGCCGAGCGTCTCGCCGTAGAAGCGGCGCGCCGCGTCGAGATCGTCGACCGCGAAGCTGGCAAACGCCCTGGTGTCGGTGAACATCGGTGGGTTCCTCTCTGTTGTCGGGTGTTCCAGCTGGGACCGGCCGGGGCGCCGTAACTCATCGGCCGCTCACTCGCCGATCTCCGGGCGCCGCCGGGCGCGCTTGCGCTCGCCCTGGCGCCGCTTGCCCTCCAGCCGCTTGCGGCGCGAGGCCGGGGTCGGACGCGTCGGCCGGCGCCGGCGCTGCACCCGCAGGCCGGCGGCCAGCTTCCGGGCCAGCCGCTCGAGCGCGAGCTCGCGGTTGCGCGCCTGCCCGCGGGCGTCCTGGGCGGTGGCGGTGACCACCGGGCCGAGCCGCCCCAGCAGCCGCTGCCGGCGGGCTTCGTCGAGTACGGCCGAGGCGCGGACGTCGAAGACGGCTTCGACCCGCGAGGCGGTCACGTTGGCGTGCTGGCCGCCGGGGCCCGAGGAGCGGCTGGCCCGCAGCTCGATCTCCGACAGCGGGATCGCGAGGCCCGGCTCGATCGGCAGCTCCGCCGCCATTCCCGCCCGCTCAGCCCGCCAGCTCGGGGATGTGGCGCTCGAGGTGGGCGGCGATCGTCTGCCGGACCCAGCGCTGGGTCTCGGCATCGGCCATTCGGTAGCGACCGAGCAGCATCTTCTGGTCCTCGAGCGGCAGCCCGGCGATCTCCCAGCGCACCGCGAGGCGCTCGAAGAGGAGCTCCGAGCGGCGGCGCCAGGCGTCCTCGAGGCTGGTCGCGTCGCCCGCCGGCGGCTCGCCGATCTTGGCGATCGTCCCGGCACTGAGCGACTCGCGCAGGGTGAGCACGCTGCCCTCGGGGTCGGTGTAGTCGACGGTCGCGGCCCGCTCGCGCGGCTGCCGCTGCTTGGGCTTCCTGCGCTTCGCCATCTCAGAACAGGCGGTAGGCCTGCTTGCTGATGAAGAACCCGCGGCCGTCGCCGTCGTCGAGGCATTCGACGCCGTCCTCGCGGCTGTGGCAGGTGAAGTCGCCGGCCCGGATGTCCTGGCCGTAGCCCAGCTTGGCCGCTGCGGGGCTGAGCGCGGTGTCGCCGGCGCAGACGACCCGGCCCGGTCCGCTGCGGCCCACTTCGAGGCCCTGCCCGGAGTCGAGCTGCGACGGGCAATCCCCGGGACGGGGAGCGCTCCATTCGCGTTCGGCGATGTCGCAGCGGGCGCCTTCGGACCCGATGTAGCAGCCGATGTTCCCGGACGGGCTCTGGAAGCTCTGCAGGCCGCCGGCCGCCGCCTTGGCTTCGCCTTCGCCGCCGGCCGCCTCGGTCCCCTGCCCGCCTTCGGTCTGGGGCGTCGGTTCGGGGCTCGTCTCCGTTTCGGCTCCGGGACCGGGAGTCGTTTCGCCGCTGGTCACGGTCACCGTCGTCGTGCCACCGCCACCGCAGGCGGCGAGCGGCAGGCAGAGGCAGGTGGCGAGCAGCGCCAGGCTGGGGGCGGACCGGAGCCTCAAAGCGCGTCGATCTTCGCGGCCAGCTCGAAGTCGGCCTCGGTGAGCCCGCCCTCGGAGTGGGTCGAGATCGTCACCGTCACCGTGTCCCAGGAGACCGCCAGGTCGGGATGGTGGTTCATCGCCTCGGCCGGGGCGACGAGGGCGTCGACGAAGGCCACCGCACCGACGAAGCCCTCGCGCTGGAAGGCCTTTTCGATCGCGGCGCCGCTGCGCCGCCAGCCCTCGAGCCCGGCCAGCCGCGCCTCGATCTCGGCATCGCTCAGGAGCGCCATGCGCCCATGCTGGCAAAGCCCGGCCGCCGTCGCAACGCCCCGCGGGGGCGGCGCCTCGCCGGCTAGGGCCTGAGCACGATCTTGAGCGCTTCGCGGCGGTCGAAGATCGCGTAGGCCTCGGCCGCCTCCGCCAGCGGCATGTGATCGGAGACGATCGGGCCCGGGTCGAGCCTGCCGGCCTCGATCAGGGCGAGGACGCGGTCGATCTGACCGATCACGTTGGCGACGCCGAGGCGCAGCTGCAGGCCCTTGAGCCAGGCGAGCCCGAGCGGGACCTCGGCCCTGCCGGCGTAGGCGCCGATCCCCGAGACGACGCCCACGTCGCGAGTGAGGCTGATCGCCAGGGCCAGCGGCTCGGGGTTTCCGACCGCGTCGACGCTGAGGTCGACCCCGCCGCCGGTGGCGGCGCGGATCTCCCGTTTGGGGTCCTGCTCGGTGAGGTGGACGGGCGTGGCGCCGAACTCGGCCGCCATCGCCAGTCGCTGCTCGACGCCGTCGATCGCGAAGACCTCGGTGGCGCCGCCGGCCAGCGCCGACTGGACCGCGCAGAGCCCGACCGGGCCGAGGCCGAGCACCGCCACCGTGTCCCCCGCCCGGAGACCGCCGTACTCGACCGCGTGGAAGCCGGTGGCGAGGACGTCGCCGGCGAACAGCGCGACGTCGGTGCCGATCGAGTCGGGCACCCGGCGCAGGGTCAGGTTGGCGTGCGGCACCAGCACCTTCTCGGCCTGGGTGCCCTGCAGGTTGCCGAGGTGGGCGCCGTGGCCGAAGGTGCGGCCGTTGGCGCAGCGGTGATAGTCGCCGCGCAGGCACGGGGCGCAGGTTCCGCAGGCGGTGAAGAAGCTGGCGACGACCCGATCGCCGACCGCCACCCGCTCCACCCCGTCGCCGGCGGCGACGACGGTTCCGACCAGCTCGTGGCCGATCGTGAACCCCGCCTCGACCGGGACCCGGCCGTGGTAGATGTGCAGGTCCGAGCCGCAGACCCCGCTCGCCTCGACGGCGACGATCACGTCGTCCGGGGCGGCCAGCTCCGGCTCGGGCTTCTCCTCGATCCGGACCTGCTCGGGGCCCTGGAAGGTGACGGCGCGCATCGGTTCCAAAGTATCGCGGCGGGGGTGCGACGGGGGTGCGGAGGCTGGTCCCCCGACGGGCCAAAGGACGGAGGTTTGCGAGGGGGAGGGGTGGGGTGTCCCTCTTCACTCGGCCGTGTCGTCGTTGGGGAGTGGGGAAACTGGCGCCCGGAGCCCGGCCCTCCTCAGCCGCAAAACGTTCAGAGGGACACCCCACCCCTCCCCTGGCAGGCGTTCGTCCGACGCCCGGCCACGAGGCCCGAGCAAGAACCCCCGCCCCCGCCTCCGTGTCCTGAGCTTCAAAGGCACGCGGCCTCCGTCTCTCCCGAAGCTTCCAAGGGACGAAGGCTCCTGTCTCTTCTGAAGCCGGCGAGAGACGGGGCCCGCTTCCCCGATGAAAACGCGGTTTCGCTCGTTATGCGAGTGAAAGTGCGTTCTCAACGGGCGCGATTGGAATTGCGTTCTCAGGATTGTTGAACGCGCCCAGGCATCGCGTGGTTCCTTGTGGACGCTCTGGGTCCGGAAGGCACCACGGGATGGGAGATCGCCGGGTCCGGGGAGGCGTGGTTCCTTGTGGACGCGAGGCGACCGAAAGGAACCAGGGTCGCTGCTTGAGCGGCTCTTGGCCGCCACGACGGCTCAGGTCGAGCCGCAGGCCTTGCCCTGGACGCTCTGCAGGGTCTCGGTCAGGGCTTCCGCCTGGGCCTCGGAGAGGTTGGCGGCGAAGGTCGCCTCGAGCTCGCCGCTGACCACCGGGCGCATTTCCTCGAGCAGCTGGAGGCCGGCGGGGAGCAGGGTCGCGTAGCTGACGCGGCGATCGGTCTCGCAGAACGCCCGCGCCAGGAGACCGGCCTTGATCAGGCGGTCGACGAGCTTGGTGAGGCCGCCGCGGGTGATCACCAGCGCTTCCGCCAGCTCCCCCATTTTGAGCCGCTGCTCCGGAGCCTCCGAGAGGGTCGCGAGGACGTCGAACCAGGACAGCGGCGGCAGGCCGGCGCCGGTCAGCGCCTCCTGCAGCCGGCCGGTGATCGCGGCGTGGGTTCGGGCGACCGCGAGCCAGGCATCGCGGTGCGGCCCGCTGCCGCAGGAGCTCACCGGCGCCGAGGCGGTGGTGGTCGTGGACACGGTGGGGGTGGACGTGACGGCCATGTCTCAATGATTGCATATGACTGTTGTCCTGACAAAAGTTGACGAGACAAGCATTTCTGCTACGATCATTTCTGCAGCAAAGATTGACAGAGCAAGCAACTTCCAGAAAGGCAGCAGCGATGACCACGGAGACCCTCACCCAGCAGATTCCCGCCGGCACCTGGACCGTCGACCCGGTTCACTCGGCGATTCATTTCGCGATCACCCACAACCGCGTCGCCACCTTCCGCAGCCGGTTCACCGGCTTCTCTGCGACCCTCTCGGGCGGCGAGCAGGCCAAGCTGGAGGGCACGGTCGACGTCGCCAGCATCGACATCGACGAGGCCCAGCTCAAGGGCCACCTCCTCTCCCCTGACTTCTTCGACGCCGAGAAGTACCCGGAGATGAGGTTCAGCTCGACCGAGCTCAGCGTCGGCGAGGACGGCAGCGTCCGCCTCACCGGTGAGCTCGAGGTGCGCGGCGCCACCCACAACGTCGAGGCCAGCGGCCGCTTCGGCACCCTCGGCGCCGACCTCGGCGGCAACGAGCGGGTCGGCCTCTCCTTCGAGACGACGATCGATCGCCGCGACATCGACCTCGGCTGGAACGCCGATCTGCCCAGCGGCGGCCAGGTCCTCGAGTACGACGTCGCGATCAACGTCGAGCTCGAGCTCGTTCAGCAGGAGTCCTAGCCGTGAGGGTCCTGGGCATCTCCGGAAGCCTGCGACGGGACTCGTACAACAGCGCCCTCCTGCGGGCAGCCGCCCAGCGGCTGCCCGCGGGGGTGGAGCTGTCGGAGTACGAGGACCTGCGCGAGATCCCGCCCTTCGACGCCGACCTCGAAGAGGCCGGCGAGACGCCGCCGGCGGTGCACGAGCTGCGCGCCGCGGTGCGCGGCGCCGATGCCGTGCTGATCGCGACCCCGGAGTACAACCACTCGATCCCCGGCGTGCTCAAGAACGCCCTCGACTGGATCTCGCGGCCGGCCGGCGAGAGCTCGCTGATGGGCAAGCCGGCGGCGGCGATCGGCGCCTCGACCGGGATGTTCGGCGCGGTCTGGGCGCAGGCCGAGACCCGCAAGGTGCTGGGTGCCCTCGGCGGCCGGGTCGTCGAGAGCGAGCTGCCGATCCCCCGCGCCCAGGAGCAGTTCGAGGACGGCGAGCTGCGGCTCACCCCCGAGCAGTCCGAGCAGCTGCAGGAGATTCTCGCCGAGCTGGTCAGCGAAGTTGAGGAGCTGCGCGGCGAGGTGCCGGTGGCGGCAGCCGCCTGATCGCGGCGGACGCCGGGCCCCTCCGGCTCAGCTGAAGCCGCTGAACACCGAGGCGTAGGCCGGCGCTTTTTCGCGCGCCCGCTTGCGGGCATTGGCGAAGGCCTTGGCCTTGGTGCGGCCGATGCCGGAGATGTAGACGCCGTTCTTCTTCTTGACCACGGCGCCCCAGCCGTTGAAGACCCACAGCGCCGACTTGCAGTGAGGGTCGCCGCAGCGAGCTTTGGCCGCGCGCTTCGCGGCCTGGGCGCTGTCCTTGCCGCTGGCGATCCCGACCGAGCCGTCTTCGGGATTGATCGCGATCGAGCCCCACGAGGCAGCGGCGGCGGTGGGCAGCGCGAGGATCAGGACGAGCGCGGCGCCGAGGGCGGCGGCGTGGCGGCGGCGGTTTGCGAGCACGGATCTCCCCTTCGTCTGGTTGGGCGGCGGGCGCGCCGCCTTGGCTTGGCGGCCCTACGTTAACGCCGCCACGGGTGCCCGGCCAGGGTGCGGGCCGCCCAGCGGCCGCCGGCGCGGCTCAGGCGTGGGGCAGGGCGAAGAAGGCGATCGCCGAGAAGTGGGCGATCGCGGCGGCGATCACGAACAGGTGGAAGACCTCGTGGTAGCCGAAGATCGCGGGGCTCGGGTTCGGCCGCTGGGTCGCGTAGACGACGGCGCCGCAGGTGTAGAGGACGCCGCCGGCGACCACCAGCATCGCTCCCCCCACCCCGAGCGCCGTCCACAGCGCCGGGAAGGCAGCGACGGCGACCCAGCCGAGCGAGACGTAGATCAGCGCCGAGGCCCACTTCGGGTGGTCGATCCAGATCATCTCGACCGCCGCGCCCGCGATCGCCCCGGCCCAGACCACGACCAGGATCGCGGTGGCCAGCGCCCCGTGCAGGACCAGCAGGGCGAACGGCGTGTAGGTGCCGGCGATGAGGAAGAAGATCATCGAGTGGTCCAGCCGGCGCATCCAGCGCCGCACCTGCGGCCGCTGCCAGTCGACGCGGTGGTAGAGGGCGCTGCAGCCGAACAGAGCGGAGAGGCTGAGCGCGTAGATCCCGACCGCCAGGGTCGCCTTCGGGGTCTTGGCGAGGATGATCAGCGCGACGCCGAATCCGAGCGAGAGGAAGAACGCCCACTCGTGGCTGACGCCCCGCAGCCTCGGCTTGACCGAGGCGATCGCCTCCGCCGTCGCCTCGCGGGCCGCCGTGGCCCGCTCGCCGACCGCCTCGCGGGCGAGCTCGACCCGCTCTCCCACCGCCTCGCGGGCGGCGGAGGCTCGGTCCCCGACGGCCTCGCGGGCGGCGCTGGCCCGCTCGCGCGCGGCGCTGGCGCGATCGCCCATCCTCTCAGCGCCCCTGCGCAGATCGTCGACCATGTCTGGAGGGTACCCGCTCGGGCGCTTCGGACTCACGGGCCGCGGCGCCGCCAGCGGCCCGGGACGCGCTTGCCCGATTTTGCGGAGTGTCACAATGGAGCGAGGATTCGAGTGCGCCCCGCAGCGCTAGTTTGCGCGCTCCTCGCGTGTTTGCATCGCGCGTTCCGTCCGACCCGGGGGCAATCCTCCTCTGTTACCCCTAAAAGTCGCTGCGAGAGGAGCTTTTTGATGTCGAAGACCGCCACTGCCAGTCCCAAGAACGGTCTCCAGGGCCTCTCCGTCGAGCGGCGTTTTTCGACTGCCGGCGTGCATCCATTCGACCAGGTCGAGTGGGAGATCCGCGATGCGGTGATCGGCAATCCCGAAAGCCCCGCCTTCGAACAGCGCGGCGTCGAGTTCCCGAAGAGCTGGTCGCAGAACTCGACCAACATCGTCGCCCAGAAGTACTTCCGCGGCAAGGTCGGCAGCCCCGAGCGCGAGAGCTCGGTCAAACAGATGATCGGCCGCGTCGCCGGGACGATCGCCGGCTGGGGGCGGGAGGGCGGCTACTTCGCCTCCGCGGAGGACGCCGACGCCTTCGAGATGGAGCTGACCGCGATCCTGCTCAACCAGAAGGCCGCCTTCAACTCGCCGGTCTGGTTCAACGTCGGCTTCGAGGAGAAGCCGCAGTGCTCGGCCTGCTTCATCCTCAGCGTCGACGACACGATGGAGAGCATCCTCGAGTGGAACACGAAGGAGGGGATGATCTTCCGCGGCGGCTCGGGGTCGGGGATCAACCTCTCCAACATCCGCGGCTCGGTCGAGCACCTCCCAAGGGCGGCCTCGCCTCCGGCCCGGTCTCCTTCATGCGCGGCGCCGACGCCTGGGCCGGCACGATCAAGTCGGGCGGCAAGACGCGGCGTGCGGCGAAGATGGTCGTCCTCGACGTCGACCACCCGGACATCGAGGACTTCGTCTGGTGCAAGGCCAAGGAGGAGGAGAAGGCGGGGGCGCTGCGCGACGCCGGCTTCGACATGTCGATCGACGGCGACGGCTTCACCTCGATCCAGTACCAGAACGCGAACAACTCGGTGCGCGTGACCGACGAGTTCATGGAGGCGGTCGAGGCCGACGGCGAGTGGCAGCTGAAGGCACGGACCACCGGTGAGACGACGAAGACGCTGCCGGCGCGCGAGCTGATGAACCAGATCGCCGACGCCGCCTGGCGCTGCGCCGACCCCGGCGTCCAGTACGACACGATCATCAACCGCTGGCACACCTGCCCCGAGTCGGGCCGGATCAACGCCTCCAATCCCTGCAGCGAGTACATGCACGTCGACAACTCGGCCTGCAACCTGGCATCCCTGAACCTGATGAAGTTCCGCCGCGAGGACGGCAGCTTCGACGCGGCCGAGTTCGAGCACGCCGTCGACATCGTCTTCCTCGCCCAGGAGATCATCGTCACCCCGTCGAGCTACCCGACCGAGGAGATCGGCGACAACGCCCGCCGCTTCCGCCAGCTCGGGCTCGGCTACGCCAACCTCGGCGCCCTGCTGATGTCCGACGGCCTCCCCTACGACTCCGCGGAGGGCCGCAACGTCGCGGCCGCGATCACCGCCCTGATGACGGGCCGCGCCTACCGCCAGTCGGCGCTGATCGCCGCCGGCGCCACCGGCCCCTACGAGGAGTACGAGCGCAACCGCGAGCCGCACAACGGCGTCATGCGCATGCACCGCGACGCCGCCTACGACGTCGACGGGACCGGGATCAAGGGCGACCTGCTCGAGGCCGCTCAGCGGGCCTGGGACGAAGCCGTCGAGCTCGGCGAGGAGCACGGCTACCGCAACGCGCAGGCGACGGTGCTGGCTCCGACCGGGACGATCAGCTTCCTGATGGACTGCGACACGACCGGGATCGAGCCGGACTTCTCGCTGGTCAAGTACAAGGAGCTGGTCGGCGGCGGGCAGATGACGATCGTCAACCGCTCGGTGCCGCTGGCGCTGCGGACGCTCGGCTACAGCGAGGCGGAGATCGATCAGATCGATGCCCACATCACCGAGACCGGCACGATCGTCGGCGCCCCCGGCCTCAAGGACGAGCATCTGCCGGTGTTCGACGTGGCGGTCGGCGAGCGGGCGATCTCCCACACCGGCCACATCGACATGATGGCCGCGGCGCAGCCGTTCCTCTCCGGCGCGATCTCCAAGACGGTCAACATGCCGCAGTCGGCGACCGTCGAGGACATCGCCGACGCCTACACGCGCGGCTGGAAGGGCGGCCTCAAGGCGCTGGCGATCTACCGCGACGGCTCGAAGACCGCGCAGGCGCTGCGCACCGACGCCCAGGCCGAGGCCGGGAAGGAGAAGGAGGTCGTCGTCCTCCCGCCGGAACGGAAAAAAATGCCGCGCGAGCGCGAATCGATCACCCACAAGTTCTCGATCGGCGGCCACGAGGGGTACATCACCGCCGGCAAGTACGAGGACGGCTCGGTCGGCGAGATCTTCCTCACCGACATCGGCAAGGAGGGATCGACGATGCGGGGGCTGCTCAACGCCTTCGCGACGGCGATCTCGCTCGGCCTCCAGTACGGGGTGCCGCTCGAGACCTTCGTGCGCAAGTTCAGCTACATGCGCTTCGAGCCGGAGGGGATGACGACCAACCCGGAGATCCCGTTCGCGAAATCGATGCCGGACTACATCATGCGCTGGGTCGCGAGCCGCTTCATCGACGACACCGAGGTGCTCGAGGAACTCGGGATCCTGACCAAGGACGTGCGGGCCAAGAAGGAAGCCGAGACCGCGCAGATGAGCATCGGCCTGGCCGGCGACACCGCCGGGCCGAGCAACGGCGGCAACGGCCACTCCAATGGCGGCAACGGCGGCGCCGAGGCGAAGGCCGGCGGCGGCGCGGTGCCGGCGGCGGCGGCGATGACCGAAACCCCGCCCGTCCGCCCCGCCCGGATGGTGGGGCTCGAGCTCGGCCCGGCCTGCGAGCAGTGCGGCGGCATGATGCAGCGCACGGGCTCCTGCTACACCTGCAGCAGCTGCGGCAACAACACCGGCTGCGGCTGAGCCGGTAGGCCACGAGGCGAAGCCGCGGCCGCGGCTTCGCCTCGTGGCTGCTACGGCTGGCCGAGCACGACCTCGGCGTCGCGTCGCGGCGTCTCGGTTATCGCCCGCCGGTAGGAGCGCTCCGGGGAGGGGTCCGAGGGGCGGATCTCGTGGCGGGCGAGCAGCTCGCGCAGGACGACCGCCATCTCGAACTGGGCGAAGGCGGCCCCGAGGCAGCGGCGGACGCCGCCGCCGAACGGGATCCAGGTGTAGGTCCCGGGCGGCTGGTCGAGGAAGCGCTCGGGGCGGAAGGCGGCGGGCTCGGGATAGATCCGCGGGTCGCGGTGGATCAGGTGGATGCTGGGGACGACGCGGGCGCCGGCGGGGATCTCGTAGCCGCCGAGCTCGACCGGCTCGGTCAGGCGGCGGATGACGATCACGATCACCGGCCGCAGCCGCAGGGTCTCCTGGATCGTCGCGGCCAGGTAGCTCTCCTCTCCGGCCCGGGCCTCCTCCCGCAGGCGCGCCAGCTTCTCGGGGTGCCGGCTGAGCCGCTCCACCGCCCAGGAGAGCGCGGTCGCGGTCGTCTCGTGGCCGGCGACCAGCAGGGTCAGCAGCTCGTCGCGGATTTCGGCGTCGCTCATCGGGCCGCCGTCCTCGTGCCGGGCGGCGACCAGCAGCGAGAGGATGTCGTCCCGCTGCTCCAGATCGGGCGCGGCCCGGCGCTCGGCGATCTCACGCCGGATCAGCTCGTCGACCCGCGCGACCCGGCGCCGGAACGGAGGCAGCAGGTCGATCCGCTGCGGCCCGATCATCAGCAGCGGCCCGAGCAGGCGCGGGTCGCTGGTCAGGTCGAGGAAGTCGCGCAGGGCTCGCCGCAGGGGCTCGAGGCGCTCGCCGCCGTGGACGCCGAACACCGTCTCGATGATGATCTCGAGGGTGATCGCCTGCATCCGCGGCCGCAGCCGGTACGGCGTGCCCCGCGGCCAGGACTCGATCTCACGGGCCGCGATCTCCCGCATCTGCTCGCCGTAGGCCTGCATCCGCTCACCGTGGAAGGGAGGCAGCAGCAGCCGGCGCTGGCCGAGGTGCCGCTGCTCGTCGAGGACGAGGACCGAGTTGTCACCGAGAATCGGCCGCAGGACCTCGTTGCCCTCGCCGGCGTGGAAGATCCGCGGGTCCCCGGTGAAGACCCGCTTGGCCAGCTCGGGGTCGGCGAGGACCGCCCATTCGCCTTCGTTGGCGATCTTCAGGGTGAAGACGGGGCCGAAGCGCCGCCGGCTCTGCTCCAGCAGCCACTGCGCCTGGCGCGACCAGATCGCGGTCTGCAGCGCCCGCGGCATCCGCGGGCCGGGGGGCATCCCCGGAACCGGCCGGACCGGCGCTGCCGCCGCGTTGATCGCCGTCGCCTCCATACGACCCCTCGAGGCTACTGGCGCCCGGCAGCACCCGAGTGTGAGATCGCTCCACCCCCTCCGGGTGAGGATTGGCCTAGCCTTGCTGGCCGCATGGCCAGCCCGCCACGACTCCCACCCGCGGTCGAGTTCCGGCTCGGCCGCTTCCTCTGCGGGCTGCCGCCCCGGGTGCAGCGGCTGCTGTTCGGGAGGCCGCCGACGATCGACGGGCAGACGCTCGCCAGCGACGTGCACGTGCTGATCAAGCTCGCCGAGCGCTCCGGCGTGCGCTCCTACACGAACGGCCTGCCGCCCGCCGAGGCGCGGGCGATGAACCGGCGCGGGGCCGCGGCGACGCAGCGGCCGCGGCCGATCCCGATGGCGCGGGTCGACGGCCTCGAGATCGCCACCGCCGCCGGAACGCTGCCGGCGCGCCACTACGTTCCGCGCGGCATCCCGGGCGGCACGCCGCCGCCGCTGCTCGTCTACTACCACGGCGGCGGCTGGGTGGTCGGCGACCTCGACACCCACGACGGCGTCTGCCGCTTCCTCGCCGCCGCCGCCGGGATCGCGGTCCTCTCGATCGAGTACCGGCTCGCCCCCGAGCACCCCTTCCCCGCTCCGATCGAAGACGCCTGGGCGGCCTACGCCTGGGCGGTCGAGAACGCCGCCACGCTCGGCGCCGACCCGGCCCGGATCGCCGTCGGCGGCGACTCGGCCGGGGGCAACATGGCGGCGGTCGTATGCCGCCGGGCGCGCGACGAAGGGGCGCCGGCGCCGGCGATGCAGCTGCTGATCTACCCGGTCACCGACTCGGCCGAGGATCCGCGCTCACGGCTCCTCTTCGCCGACGGCTTCCTCCTCACCAAGGGCGACATGGACCACTTCGAGGGCTTTTACGTCGGCCCCGGCACCGAGGCCGACCATCCCGACATCTCGATCCTCAAAGCTCCCGACCTCTCCGGCCTGGCGCCGGCCTACGTCGCCACGGCCGGCTTCGACCCGCTGCGCGACGAGGGCGAGGCCTACGCGATCCGGATGCGCGAGGAGGGGACCAGGACCGCCCTGCGCCGCTACCCGGGCCTGATCCACGGCTTCGCCAACGAGGCCGAGATCAGCCGCTCCTCGCGGGCGGCGATGTTCGAGATCGCCGGCGCCCTGCGCATGGGCCTCGCCGGCTGAGCCGCCCCGCCCGTCACCGCCGCTGCGCCGGACACGCTCAACATCCGCAAGAGTCCGCCGCGGGCGTCGGCCGCAAGCGCGACAATCGCGGCGATGGCAGCAGACGAGAGCAGCGCGGCGCGGCGCGAGGCCGCCCGCCAGCACATCGAGGAGCACGCGCTGGGCGAGGCGCAGCGGATCGAGCGGGCCTCGCGGATCCGCGAGTTCGTGCTCGGGGCCCAGGACGGGCTGCTGGTGCCGCTCGGCGTCGTCACCGGCATGGCGGCGGCCAATCCGGGCCGGGCGGCGATCCTGGTCGCCGGCTTCGCCGAGGCGGTCGCCGGCTGCATCGCGATGGGCGGCGGCTCCTACCTCGCCAGCGAGGCCGAGGAGGCGCTCTACCGCGCCGAGATCGCCGACGAGGGGCAGGAGGTGACCGACGAGCCCGAGCGCGAGCAGGCCGAGCTGGCGCTGATCCTCGAGGACGAAGGCCTGCCGCGCGGCGACGCCGAGCGGGTCGCCGCCGGCCTCGCCGCCAACCCCGACGTCTTCCTCCGCACCAAGGTGCAGAAGGAGCTCGGCCTCTCGCCCGACGTCGGCGGCGCCGCGCTCGGCGACGCGCTGGTCGTCGGCCTCACCTATCTCGGCGCCGCCTTCATCCCGCTCTGGCCCTACGCGGTGCTGCCGCTGATCGCCCCGGCGCTGCTGGTCAGCCTCGCCTGCACCCTGGTCGCCCTCTTCGCCCTTGGCGTGATCAAGGGCACCGTCGCCCGCCAGCGCCGCGGCTTCGCCGGCCTCCAGGTGCTGCTGATCGGCGGCGTCAGCGCCGGCGTCGGCTTCGCGATCGGCCACCTGATCACGGCGATAGTCGGCTGAGCGCGCCGTTGCCGTTGAGCGCCGCGGGCGCCAGGACCCGGTGATCCTCGGGCCCCGGGCGCAGGATCATCACCTCGGCCGGCGCCTTCTCCAGCAGCCAGACCAGGTCCTCGCCGGACAGGCCGCCGGCGCCGGTCGCGCTGGCCGGCACCACCACCCGGTCGAAGCTCTCCGCCGCCAGCAGCCGGGCGAGGGCGTGGCGATAGGAGCGGCCGCGTTCGATCCGCGCGTCGACCAGGACCCCCTGGGCGCTGGCGCGCTGTTCGATCGCCTCCAGCATCGACATCGCCTTCGCCGCCTCCCTCGGGATCGCGCACTCGAGCGGCAGGCTCTTCGGCACCTCGGCGAGGTAGGCCGGCATCAGGGTCGCCCCCTCGGCGCGCGAGAGCCGCAGCGCGGCGTCGACCGCACGGCGCGAGATCTCGGTGCCGGTGAACGGCAGGAGGATGTGGTGGACGGCCTCCGGGCCGGCGCCGGGCCGGCGCCGGCGGGCGAGCAGGAAGCCGCCGAGCAGCCCGAGCGCCAGCGCGCAGACGATCAGGAAGTGCTCGACGCGGATCACCGCGAGCCCTCCTCGAGGCTGCGGTGGGCGACGATCCGCACATCGACGCCGGCCGGCGTCGCCCGCATCAGACGCTGCGGCAGCGGTTCCCGCAGCCGCCCCCAGGGCATCCGGGGAGGCGCGGACTCGCCGACCATGATGTAGGTGATGCCCCGCTCCCGGGCGACGCGCGAGACGGTGGCGACGAGGTCGTCGTGCTCCTCGATCAGGAGCTGGGCGCCGAGCACCGAGGCGAGCTGGCGCAGGGCGGTCACCTGGCGCTCGCACTCGCCCTCGACCACCTGGCCCGGCGGCTTCACCCAGAGCAGGTCGAGCTCGGTGCCGAGGCGCTGCGAGGAGCGCCAGGCGCGGCGCACCAGCCGCTGCGAGCTCGGCTGCGGCCGGACCAGGGCCAGCACCCGCTCGCCGACCGCCCGCTGGGCGTCGGCGGCGACCTTTTCCTCGGCCCGGGTCCCGACCGGCTCACTCTCGCTGTAGACGAGCCGCTTGGACTCGACGTCCTCGGCGACCTGGCGCAGGCTGACCTCGCGCAGCGCCGCCAGGTTCTCGATCTTGAAGAAGTTGTTGAGGGCGGCGTCGATGCTGCTCGTCGGGTAGATCTTGCCCGCCTGCAGGCGGGCGATCAGGGCCTCCGGCGTGAGATCGATCAGCACCACCTCGTCGGCCTCGCCGATCACCGAGTCGGGGACCGTCTCCCGCACCCGCACCCCGGTCAGCTCGGCGACCTGGTCGTTGAGCGACTCCAGGTGCTGGACGTTGACGGTCGAGAAGACGTCGATCCCGGCCGCCAGCACGGCCGCGATGTCCTCGTAGCGCTTGCGGTTCTCGAGCCCCGGCGGGTTGCTGTGGGCCAGCTCGTCGATCAGCGCCAGCTGCGGCGCGCGGGCGATCAGGGCCGCCAGGTCCAGCTCCTCGACGGCGACCTCGCGTACCGCGACGCTGCGCCGGGGCACGACCTCGAGGCCCCGCGCCTGGGCCGTGGTCTCCTCGCGTTCGTGCGGCTCCAGGTAGCCGATCACCACGTCGCGGCCGGCGTCGGCTTCGGCATGGCCCTCCTGCAGCATCCGGTAGGTCTTGCCGACCCCGGCGGCCATCCCGAGGAAGATCTTGTAGCGCCCGCCGCTCACGTCATCTCCTCACGCCCCCAGCAGATTGTGGACGACGAGGTCGATCAGCTTGATGCCGACGAAGGGCACGATCAGGCCGCCCAGGCCATAGATCAGCATGTTGCGCCGCAGCAGCGCGGTCGCCCCGATCGGCCGGTACTGGACGCCGCGCAGGGAGAGCGGGATCAGCAGCGGGATGATCAGCGCGTTGAAGATGACGGCGCTGAGGATCGCCGACTCCGGCGTGCCCAGCGACATCACGTTGAGCGCGTCGAGCGGCCCCTTTTCGCCGGCGCTCGCCCAGGTCGCGACGAACATCGCCGGCAGGATCGCGAAGTACTTGGCGACGTCGTTGGCGATCGAGAAGGTGGTGAGGGCGCCGCGGGTGATCAGCAGCTGCTTGCCGACCTCGACGATCTCGATCAGCTTGGTCGGGTTGGAGTCGAGGTCGACCATGTTGCCCGCCTCGCGCGCCGCCTGGGTGCCGGTGTTCATCGCCACGCCGACGTCGGCCTGGGCCAGCGCCGGGGCGTCGTTGGTGCCGTCGCCGGTCATCGCGATCAGCCGCCCGTCGGCCTGCTGCTCCTTGATCAGCTCGAGCTTGCGCTCGGGCGTCGCTTCGGCGAGGAAGTCGTCGACGCCGGCCTCGGCGGCGATCTTGGCCGCGGTCAGCTTGTTGTCCCCGGTGACCATGATCGTCCGGATCCCCATCGCCCGCAGCTGGTCGAAGCGCGCCTTCATCCCTTCCTTGACGATGTCCTTGAGGTAGATGACGCCGAGCACGCGCTCGTTGCGGGCGACGGCCAGCGGTGTGCCGCCCTCGCGGCCGATGCGGTCGAGCTCGGCCCGCAGCTCCGCCGGCGGCCGGCCGCCTTCGGCGAGGACCCAGCTCTCGATCGCGTCGCCGGCGCCCTTGCGCAGCCGGGTGCCGTCGAAGTCGCAGCCGCTCATCCGGGTTTCGGCGCTGAACGGGACGAACTCCGGCTCGTGGCCGGCGAAGTCGTGCTCGCGGATCCCGAAGTCCTTGGCGAGGACGACGATCGAGCGGCCCTCGGGGGTCTCGTCGGCGAGCGAGGACATCTGCGCGGCCTCGGCCAGCTCCTCCCTGCTGACGCCCGGCATCGGCACGAACTCGGTCGCCTCGCGGTTGCCGAGGGTGATGGTCCCGGTCTTGTCGAGCAGCAGCACGTCGCAGTCGCCCGACGCCTCGACCGCGCGGCCCGAGAGAGCCAGCACGTTGCGGCGCACGAGCCGGTCCATGCCGGCGATCCCGATCGCCGAGAGCAGGGCGCCGATCGTGGTCGGGATCAGCGCCACGAGCAGCGCGATCAGCGTCGTCTCCGAGAGTTCGGTGCCGGCGAACAGCGCGAACGGCCGCAGGCTGACGACGACGACGATGAAGATCAGGGTGAGCGCGGCCAGCAGGATCCCAAGGGCGATCTCGTTCGGGGTCTTGCGCCGCGCGGCGCCCTCGACGAGGGCGATCATCCGGTCGAGGAAGGACTTGCCGGGCTCCTGCGTGATCTCGACCACGATCCGGTCCGAGAGCACCCTGGTGCCGCCGGTGACCGCCGAGCGATCGCCGCCGGCCTCGCGGATCACGGGCGCGGACTCACCGGTGATCGCCGACTCGTCGACCGAGGCGATCCCCTCGATCACGGTGCCGTCGCCGGGGATCGTCTCCCCCGCCTCGACGACGACGATGTCGCCGCGAAGCAGCTCGGCGGCCGATTTCTCGCTGCCGTCCCGCAGCCTCGCCGTCGTCTCCGAGCGCATCGACCGCAGGCTCGCCGCCTGAGCGCGGCCACGGCCCTCGGCCATCGCCTCGGCGAGGTTGGCGAAGACGACCGTCAGCCAGAGCCAGACGGTGACCGAGAAGGTGAACCAGGATGGCTCGTGGCCGCCGCCGAGCGGGCTGCCGCCGAAGACCTGGATCAGCCAGGCGACGGTGGTCACGAGGGCGCCGATCTCGACCACGAACATCACCGGGTTGCGAACCTGGACCCGGGGATCCAGCTTGGCGAAGGACTCGACGATCGCGGGCCGCAGGATGGTCGGGTCCAGCAGCGAGCGTGGTTGACGGTCAGAGGAGGTGCGAGTTGTGCCGGTCATTGCAGGGGTGCCTCTTCTTCGAGGGCGATGTTCAGCTGCAGGACGTTGACGCCGGCCTCGCCGAGGACGCCGAGGAAGCGGTCTTCGGTGTGGGCGGAGATCAGTTCTTCGACTCGCTCGAGCGGCAGCTTGCGGACCGCGGCGACGCGGTGTGCCTGGATCCGGGCGTTTGCTTCGGAGATCTGCGGGTCGACGCCGGAGGCCGACTGGGTGACCGCGTCGACCGGCACGTCCTCGCGGGTCAGGGACCTGTCGTAGGGCTTGTTCAGCCTCAGGTAGCCGGCCAGCTCTTCGCGGATCTCGTCGCGCACCGCGGTGCTGTTGGGCCCGCCGTTGCCGAAGAAGGTGACGTTGCCCGAGTAGCCGGTGGCGGAGGGACGGGGCTGGAAGACCGCGGGGTCCGGAACGAGGACTTCTTCGCCTTCCTCGTCGAGCACCGGCCTGCCGTTCCTGCCGATCAGCGGTTCGGTGAATGCCTGGCCGATCAGCTTCGAGCCGACGACGCGGCCGTCGTAGGAGACCTTGGAGCCGTTCGCCGAACCGGGGAAGAGGACCTGGGCGAGACCGGTGATCGCCAGCGGGTAGGCGAGCCCGAGCGCCACCGTCAGCGCCACGATCGCGATCACGGCGGTGGTCAGGTCTCTGCGCAGGCCGCTCATGGGAACAACCTGCCGCTGAGACCGTTGGAGACCGGGCCGAGCAGGATCGCCGGGAAGAAGGTGAGCGCCCCGACGAGGATCACGACTCCGATCAGGAGGAAGACGAAGGTCGGGTTGTCGGTCCGCATCGTGCCGAGGCCGGCGGGCGAGACCTTCTTGCCGGCCAGCGCCCCGGCCACGGCGAGGACGAAGATGATCGGCGCGAAGCGCGCCGTGACCATCACCGCGCCGCCGAGCAGATCGGCGAAGCTGATTCCGTACGCTTCGACGTTGCCGGGCGCGTTGGGCTGGATGAAGCCGGTGTAGCCGGCGAAGGCCGACCCGTTGTTGTTGGCCTGCGAGAGGTAGGCGTAGAGGGTCTCCGAGAAGCCCGAGGGGTTGACGCCGGCGTAGATCGAGCGCTTGCCGAGGTCGGTGGCCGAGGCGAGCCCCGCCGAGATCAGCACCGCCAGCGGCGTGAAGAGGACGCCGAGCGAGACCAGCTTGATCTCGCGCGCGGCGATCTTCTTGCCCAGGTACTCGGGAGTGCGGCCGACCATCAGCCCGCCGATGAAGACGGCGAGGATGACGTAGAGCAGCATCGAGTAGAGGCCGGTGCCGACGCCGCCGAAGACGACCTCGCCGTAGCCGAGGTTGGAGAACGGCACCAGACCGCCGATCCCGGTCAGCGACTCGAAGGCGGCGTTGACCGCGCCGCAGGAGGTGACGGTGGTCACCGCCGTCCACAGCGCCGAGTTGGCGATGCCGAAGCGCTGGTCCTTGCCCTCCATGTTGCCGCCGGTCGAGCCGCTGAAGGCGTGGGTGTGCAGGCCCGCCGCGTGCTGGGCGACGCTGCCGTGCTGCTCGGCGATGTAGACGACGACGACGCCGACGACGAAGAGGGCGGCCATCGCGCTGAAGATCGCCCAGCCCTGGCGCTGGCTGCCGACCATGCGCCCGTAGGCGTAGGTGAGGCTGGCCGGGATGACCAGGATCAGCAGCATCTCGACGAAGTTGGTCAGCGCGGTCGGGTTCTCGAACGGGTAGGCCGAGTTGACGTTGAAGAAGCCGCCGCCGTTGGTGCCGAGCTCCTTGATCACCTCCTGCGAGGCGACCGGGCCCTGGGCGAGGATCTGCTGCCCGCCGGCGAGCGTGTGGATCACACTGGCGCCGGCGAGGTTCTGAACCACGCCCTGCGAGACGAGGAAGAGGGCGCCGATAACCGAGATCGGCAGCAGCACATAGAGCAGGATGCGGACGATGTCCTGCCAGAAGTTGCCGATCGAGCGGCCCGAGCGGGCGACGATGCCGCGGATCAGCGCCGCGACGACGGCGATCCCGACCGCGGCCGAGACGAAGTTCTGGACGGCGAGGCCCGCCATCTGGGCGAAGTAGGTGAGGGTCGCTTCACCGCCGTAGTACTGCCAGTTGGTGTTGGTGACGAACGACGAGGCGGTGTTGAAGCTGAGGTCCCACGGCCCCGAGTGGAAGCCTTCGGGGTTGAACGGCTGGATGCCCTGGGTGCGCAGGACCAGGTAGAGCAGGATCCAGAAGGCCAGCGAGAAGACGATCAGGCTGCGGGCGTAGGCCTTCCAATCCTGGGCCTCCTCCTCGGGGCCCACCCGCAGCAGCCGGTAGGCACCGCGCTCGACGGGACCGAGGACGGGCGTCAGGAACACGCGCTGGTTGCCGAACACGCGCGCCAGGTAGATCCCCACGGGTTTGATCAGCGCCACGAGGACGACGAAGAAGATCGCGAACTGCAGGTAGCCCTGGGCCATCAGAGGTTCTCACCGCGCAGCAGCGCGTAGAGCAGGTAGAGGCAGACGAGCGCGGCGACCAGGAGGCCGAGGACGTCGGCGACGGTCAGCGCGGCGAGCGGCACGGCGCTCATATCCGGTCGATCAGGTCGATCGCCCAGTAGAGGAGGGCGAAAAGGGCCACCGCCAGCGCGATCGCGAAGGCGTCGGCGAAGGGGCCGCCGCCGCCGGGGAAGATCTCGGCGACGGTCGTGATGATCGAGTGCGCTGCGGGCACGAATCGATCATGCGCCCGCCCCCGTCAAGGGCGCATGAAGTTCGCCCGCCCCCACATACAGATTTCGTGAAGGTGCCCGTCAGAGGCCGAAGCGGTAGCCGACCCCCGGATCGGTCAGCACGTACCTGGGGCCGTCGGGCGGCTCGATCTTGCGGCGCAGGTTGGCGACGTGGGCGCGCAGGACCTGGAGGTCGTCTTCGTACTCGACTCCCCAGACCTCGACCAGCAGGGCGCGGTGGGTGAGCAGGCGGCCGCGGTTGCGGGCCAGCGTCGCGAGCAGCTCGAACTCGGTCGGCGTCAGGTGGACCGGCACCCCGTCGCGCCGCACGGTGTGGCCGGCGAGGTCGATCTCGATGCCCTCGGCGGCGATCACCGGCTGCTCGGCCTCGGGCCGGGCCCGGCGCAGCACCGCCCGCAGCCGGGCAACCAGCTCGCGTGGCCCGAACGGCTTGGTCACGTAATCGTCGGCGCCCGCCGCGAGCGCCTCCACCTTGGCCTCCTCCTCGCCGACGGCGGAGAGCAGCAGGATCGGCATCTCGCTCCACTCGCGCAGCCGCCGCGTCACCTCGACCCCGTCGACGTCGGGCAGCATCAGGTCGAGGATCGCCGCCTCCGGCCGCTGCACCGCGGCGAGGTCGAGTGCCTCCTCGCCGCTGGCCGCGGTCACGGCCTCGAACCCGGCGTCGCGGAGGATCACCCGCAGCGCCCGCAGGATCTGCGGCTCGTCGTCGCAGACCAGGATGCGGGGCGCGCCGGCGCTCAGCGGTCCCCCCCGGCCGGCGCCGTGAAGCTGACGACGAAGCTGGAGCCCTGCCCGGGCAGCGACTCGACCTCGACCTCGCCGCCGTTGGCCTCGATGAAGCCGCGGGCGATCGCCAGGCCGAGCCCCGAGCCCGAGCCCGAACCGTTGCCCGCCCGGTAGAAGGGCTCGAAGATCCGCTCGCGGTCGCGCTCGTCGATGCCGGGGCCGCGGTCAACGACCCGGACGACGAGGCGCGGCCCGACGAGGCGCGAGCGGACCAGCACCGGCTGGCCCTCGCCGTGGACGACCGCGTTGTCGAGCAGGTTGGCGAAAGCGCGCTCGAGCTGCGCCGGGTCGGCTTCCAGCGGCGGCAGGTCGGCGTCCAGTGCCAGCCGCACGACCTCGCCCTCGGCGCCGAGCGAGTGCCGGGCCGCCTCCAGCAGTCCGGACAGGTCGACCGGCTCGCGGTGCGGCTCGGCTTTGCCGGATTCCAGCCGCGAGACGTCGAGCAGGTTCTCGAGCAGCCGCGAAAGCCGCTGCCCCTGCTCGACCACCGCCTCGCTCAGCTCATGGCGCTCGGCGGCGTCGATGCTCGGCGAGTCGAGGGCGGCGCCGGCGGCGATGATCGAGGTCAGCGGCGTGCGCAGGTCGTGCGAGACCGCCCGCAGCAGCGAGGTCTTCAGCTCGTCGGAGCGGCGCAGCGCCTCGGCCTCGATCGCCTCCGCCTGCATCCGGTCACGCTCGCGCGCCATCTCCTCGAGCTCGACCCGCGTCCGGTCGGCCTGCTCGCGCCGTTGCTCGGCCTCGGCGGTCCGCGCCCGCGCCAGGTCGGCGAGGGCGGCGCCGGCGAGGGCGACGATGCCGAAGACGACGAGCGCGACCAGGTCGTGGTCGGCGCGGACGTCGAGCCGGCCCAGTGGCGGCAGGTGGAAGAAGTTGAAGGCGAGGGCGCTGAGGACCGCGGTCAGCATCCCCAGGCGCAGCCCCCAGAAGGCGGCGATGAGGAGCACGCCGGGGATGTAGACGACGCCGAGCGAGACCGCGGGGGCGACCTCCTTGAGCGGGTAGACGATGCCGGTGCCGGCGGCGACGACGGCCAGTGAGACGAGCAGGCCGAGGCCCTGCGACGGTGCGCGCGCGTCGAGCCGGAACCAGTTCACGGCTCGAATCTACGCCGTCCGCGCCCGCCTAGCTCGACCACCCCGGGTAGCGGCCGCGGACCTGCCACCGCCAGGGCGGCAGCTCGGCGGCCGGAAACTCGTAGTGGTTGCGGCCCGGCAGCGTCTCGAGCGGGACCAGGGCGGGATCGTCGCGCTCGAGCACCGCGGTCCCGGCCGCTGCGGCGAGGTCGGCCGCGCTCGCCCGGCGCCGCACCGCCTGCCAGCCGAGGGTGGGCCGGTAGAGCCAGTAGGTGACCTCGATCGCGCCGCCGCCGCGAGCGCCGGCCACCGCGGTGAAGGCGGTGGTGCGCCGGCCCGCGGCGCTCAGGTGCGGGCCGGCGTAGATCGCGCAGCTGGCACGGCGGCAGCGGCGGAAGTCGACCGGGACGAGCGACACCCCGCCAGGTCCGGGCAGCGCCAGGGGCGCCGGGGCAAGCGCCCGCACCAGGCGGGCCAGGGGCCAGCCGTAGGCCGGCACGAGCGGGTGGTGGCGGCAGGCGTCCGGCAGGTGCGGCCCGCAGGTCAGCCGGCGGCCGAGGGCGCCGGCCAGCTCGCGCCCGGCCCTCACTTCCCCGCCGGCGAGCACCGCCGCCGCGACCCCGAGCATGAGCAGGGCGATCAGCGCGACCAGGCCGAGGTGCTCGACGCTGGCCGCTCCGCGCTCGCCGATGGCGAGTGCCTCCCCGGCCCGCCGTCGCTGCTCTCGCCCCGCTCCGATCACCGGCCCGAAGCTACCCGGGCTCGGCGCGCGTGGGGCGCGCAGAGTGTGCCGATTTCGCGCCGCCGGTGCGACGGGTCTGCTTACATGGGGGGTGATGGAGGGCAGCCCTTTCAACCTGTTCGGCGATCCCGATGAGTTCCGCGCCCGCATGGAGGAGCTCTCGGAGCAGATGCAGTCCTCCCAGCGCGTCGCCTGGGCCGACAACGCGATCAAGCTCGCGGTCGAGATGACCGTCGCCTCGATCAACCGCCTCAACCTGCAGGGCAGCGCCGACGAACAGGCGATCCAGGTTCGCGACGCGATCCGCGCCCTCTTCCCCGAGGCCGTGACGTTGGTCCGCGAGGCCCGCGAAGGCCTTTCCTGAGCCCTCGGGCCGGCGCGCTTCGGCGTCCTCGGTCGCTTGCGTGCGGAGCACGCGGCGCTCCCTGCGTCCTTGAATCGCTTGGCCCGAGGGCTCAGGCGCTCTAGAGGAGCTCGAGCTCGAGGTCGACCACGGCGCCGCGGCGGAAGAGGCCGCCGGCCAGCTCGACCGGCAGGGCGATCGCCAGGGCGGGGATCGCCAGGACGATGCTGGCGAGGGCGTCGATGAACCGCTTCCAGGGCTGGTCGGCCTCGACGCCGCGGGCGCGGCCGAAGGCGGCGAGGGCGACGTTGTGGCCGAAGGTGACGCTGTTGAGGAGGCTCTGCCAGGTGGCCGCGAGGCCGGCCAGCGGCCGCCACCGGGCGCGCTTCACCACCTGGTCGCGGCGCGCGACCAGGCGCCGCGCCGACTCGACGGAGAACAGGTAGCGCGCACCCGGCTCGATCCCGGCCCAACCGGCGCTGCCGAGGGCGCAGGCATAGCTGGCGCGGTTGGCGATCCGGACCGCCTCCCGGTCGCCGCGGCGGTCGAGCTCGCGCAGCGCCTCGGCAGGGTCGGCGGCGGCGCCGACGACGCCGAGGCCGCAGCTCTCGCAGCGGCTGACCGGGCCGGCCAGGCCGGGCTGGCGGTCGAGCCAGCCGAAGAGCGGCTCGCCGCAGGCCGGGCAGGGCGGGTTCTCGGCGCTGGCACCGGCCTCGAGCGGGACGACACGGGTGGGCAGGGACTCGCTCACGCTAGGTAGCGTACGCGGATGCCGGCGCCTTCCGATCCTCGCTGGGGATAGGCTCATCGGCACTTGACGCAAGGGGCCCTGCCCCAGACCGACTTTGAGGAAAGGGGCTGGACGCGCGTGAACAGGAGCCGCAGGGAGATTCTCGAGTGGGAGTCACAGTGGTCGGTCCCCACCGGGATCGCCACCTTTGTCGCCGTGGTACTCCTGATCGCCGCCGCGGTGGTCGTCAGCACGGTCAGCGGCAGCGGCGAAGCCGAGCTGCTCACCTCGGCCAAGGAACACGCCTCCGACCTCACCCTCTCGGCGGTGCTCGAGGCGCTCGGGTTCGTCCTCCTCGTCGCCCCGATGTACTTCCTCTTCCGCGCCGCCTCCTCGCGCAGCGACCGGATGAAACGGCAGCTGGTCGGGCTGGCGATCATCGCGCCGCTCTTCTTCGCCGTCTCCTCCGGCCTCAACGCGATCTCGACCAACGAAGCCGCCGACACCTTCGCCGCCGGCGAAGCCAAGTCGACGCTGACCCCCCAGGAAGCCGGCAAGGAATGCCGCGCGGACCTCAAGGAAGAAGGCAAGGAAGACTTCGAAAAGAAGTGGGAAGGCAAGGCCGGCACGACGCCGGCGCAGGAATGCGAAGAAACCAAGGTCGCCGATGACGAAGCCGAAAACGCGATCAGCGAAGCGAGCATGCGCGGCGCCTCGGTCGGGTTCGGGCTGGCGGCCCGGATCGGTCTCGCCGTCGCCCTCGTCTACAGCTGCCTGTGGGCGATGCGGACCGGCCTGCTGTCGCGCTTCTGGGGCTCGCTGGGGATGGCCCTCGGGGTCGCGGCCCTGCTCCTGCTGGTCCAGTTCACGATGATCTTCTTCATCTACTTCGCGCTGCTGCTGATCGGCAAGCTGCCGGGCGGCAGACCGCCGGCCTGGGCGGCGGGCGAAGCGATCCCCTGGCCCAGCCCCGGCGAGAAGATGGCGGCGCAGATGGAACCGAAGGACGGCGACGTGATCGACGTCGACGCCGTCGAGGAGGAGCCGCCCGCCGGTAGCAATGGCTCCGGCGAGACCGGCGGCGGGCCGCCGCGCAAGCGCAAGCGGCGCGACTGAGCCGCCGCCCGCCTACTCGGAGGCGCCGGCGGCGACGCGCTTGCGGTGGGTGCGGATCTCGCTCATGATCCGCTCCAGCCGCGGCTCGACCGAGTCATCGACGTGGCTCATCGCGGCGGCGATCCCCGGGTGCACGGCGGCGATCCGCTCGTGCATCGCCTGCGCCACGGCGCGGTAGCCGGGGTGGCCCTCGCGGCCCGAGCGCAGCTCGATCAGATGCATCGCCTCGCGGGCGTTGAGGTCGAGCACGTAGCGGACGCGGTAGGCGAGGCTGAGCGCGTAGGGCGCCAGGTCCTCGAGGCCGGCGGCGGCAAGTCGCTCGTACTCCTGCCGGGAGATCTCGAGGCCGCGCTCGAACTCGGCCCCGACCCCGGCCTCGCCGAGCTCCTCCGGGACGCCGGCGCCGAGGTCGGGCCCGAGCCGCTGCCACTGGCAGGTCAGCATCCGGTGGCGCTGCAGGTCGCGGAAGGCACCGTAGTCGGAGACGATCTCGAACCGGTAACGGACCGCCTCGAAGCCGCGGCCGGGACGGTGGCGGCGGTTGCCGCGCTCGCCGACCATCGACGCCAGCAGCGCCGCCCGCTCGTCGCGGTCGAGCACGTCGATGCGGGAGAGGATCTCGGTCTCCGAGGCGTTGGCGGCCTCGAACAGGCAGGCGGCGAGCAGGTCCTCTTCACCGCCGTCGACGTGCAGCAGCTCGACCGAGGGCGCGCAGTCGCCGCTGCCGCGGCGGTCGAGCCCGAGGCGGGCGACCCACTCCTCGGTGCGCGCCCGCCGGCCCTGCAGGTAGGAGATCCACTCGCCGCCGCGGTCGGGCCGCTCGACCCGGGAGACGAAGCTCGGCATCACCTGCTGCAGCTCGGCGAGGATCATGGCGCCGAACTCCCGCGCCTCGGGCAGCGGCGAGGCCAGCAGGCGGAGGATCAGCTGCTCGTAGGCCTGGCCGGAGGCGTAGATGCCGACGTGGCTGAGCGTCGCCGCCGGCAGCAGCCCGCGCAACAGGTCGAGCGCCTTGGCCCGGATCGAGCTCCGCCACGGCCCCTCCGGTTCGCCCTCGCCGCGCGGCCAGCGGGCGGCGGCCCAATCCTCGACCGCGCTCAGCGACCGCGAGTAGATCGCGAACAGCTCCTCCATCGCCGCCGCGAACTCGGGACCGAGCGCCTCGTCGCGGTAGAACCGGTAGCCGCCGCCCGGCAGCGGCTTGTCGTAGGGGATGTAGCGCGTCGACTGCTCGAGGTAGGCGGCGAGCCGGCCGCGCTGCAGGAGCTTGGTGAGCACGTTGGAGACCCACTCGCAGGCGACATGGGCGCCACCGACCTGGGCGATCGAGTCGTCGCCGTAGCCGACGAAGACGCGCTCGTAGAGCTGCGCGGCGCGCGCCCCCTCTTCGGCGTCGAAGGGCCGGCCGGCGGTCGGCTCGTCGGCCGCGAACTCCTCCAGATAGAGCCGCCTCACCGTCCCCGAATACCGTGAATAGCGGGCAAAAAGCGCTCCCTTCACGGTCTCGGGGAGGTTCGTCAGGGCGAACACCGGCCGGTCGAGGTTGGTGAAGTGGGGAGCGAGCAGCCTCTGCTCCTCCGGGGTGAACGGTTCCACCGGGTAGCGCATCCGGCGCATCGTAGTGACGCGGTCGGCCGGCCCGCGCCGCGGCGCTGCAACGGGATCGCCCGCGGCCGCATAACCTGCCGCAAGACCGGGAATGCGTACCCACGACCGGGAATCCCGATAACGATTGAGGAATGTCGCGCTCCGAGCTACCGCCCCTGCAGCCGACCCGCACGCCGGTCGGCGTCGGCGTGCTCATCGCCGGCCTCGTCGCGATCGCCGCCGGCCTCCTGCTCCCCCAGCTGCTTGGGTCCTTCTCGGAGAGCGAGCGGCTGATCCTGGCGCTGATCGAGGTCGGGTGCCTGGCGCTGCTGGCGATCGGGATCGTGGTGATGGCCCGCCGCCTGCAGGCCAACCACGAGGCGCTCTGGCAGCTCGCCCGCCGCGACGAGCTGACCGGGGTCGGCAACTACCGCGGCCTGCAGGAGCGCCTCTCGGAGGAGGTCTCCCGCCACCGCCGCCGCAAGCGCGAGTTCGCGCTGATCCTGATCGACCTCGACGGGTTCAAGCAGATCAACGAGCAGCACGGCCACCTCGAGGGCGACCGCCTGCTCGCCGAGATCGGCCGCGCGCTGGAGGACGAGCTGCGCGCCGAAGACTCCGTCTTTCGCCAGGGCGGCGACGAGTTCGCCGTGATCGTGCCCGAGACCCACGCCGCCGAAGCCGCGGAGGTCGCGGCCAGGCTCTGCCACCGCATCCGCCACCGCGGATACGGCACCGACCTCGAGCTCCCCGTCACCGCCGCCGCCGGAGTCGCGATGTTCCCGGCCGATGGCGAGGACGAGCCGGGGCTGCTGCGCCGCGCCGACCAGGACCTGTTCGCCGCCAAGCGCCAGCGCCGGGCCGCCTAGCTCGTAGGGCCCGAGGTGACGCCCGGCGGCGCCGCGATCAGCTCGACGCGGTGACCGCCGGGCGCGGTGACGAGGGCGCGGGGGGCGCCCCAGTGGGCGCGGCGCGCCTCGGGCTCGAAGCCGGCGGCGCGCAGGCGCGCCAACGTCGCCTCGAACTCGGCAGCGAGGACGGCGAGATGGGCGCGGGGCGGCACCGCCGGCCGCGCCTCGTGCATCAGGTGGACCTGGGTGCCGTCGCGCTCGAGCCAGGTGAAGGCGTCCCCGAGGCTGGGGGGCGGCGGCAGGCGAGCGAAGCCAAGCGCCTCGAAGAGCTCCACCGTGCGCTCGACGTCAGCCGGCGCGACCTCGATCCCGACGTGGTGCAGCACCCGCCGAAGATTCGCAGACGGGCGCTCAGAGGACGAGCGAGGCGAGGGCGCCGAGGACGACGATCGCGGTCGACCAGGTGATCGCCTCGGCGACGATCCGGTTGTCGAGGCCATAGGCATGGGAGACGACCATCGCGTTGATCCCCGTCGGCATCGCCGCCATCAGGCGGTAGGAGGGCGGCAGGTCGATCAGCGGCGCCGCGATCAGCATCAGCAGCGCCGGCGCCAGGACGAGGCGCCCGACCACCGCCAGGGCCACCGGCCGGGTCAGCGGCGGCGGGATCGGCAGCTCGCCGTGCTCGGCCCCCTCGGCGAGCGTCGCGCCGACGGCGAAGAAGCCGATCGGCAGGATCGCCACCGCGAGGACCTGGGAGGCGTCGACGAGGAAGTTGGGGGCGAGCGCGTCGGGTACCAGCAGGCCGAGCAGGGCGGCATAGAGCGGCGGGTTGCGGGTGAAGAAGGTCCGCACCCGGGCCCGCGCCCCCTCCCCCGCCCGGTTGCCGAAGGCGGCGGCGACCCCGAAGGCGCCCAGCATCAGCGCCGGGCCGCTGACCAGGACGTCGAAGAGGACGCTGGTCGAGAGCCGGTCGTGGCCGAGCAGGGCGACGGTCAGCGGGTAGCCGAGGTAGGCGGTGTTGGCGACCAGGACCGCGACCAGGACCGCGCCGGTCTGGGCCCGGCTCAGTCGCAGCAGCCGCGTCGCGGCGAACCAGACGATCAGCCCGACCAGGGCCAGGTTGACCAGCCCGAGCAGGATCCCGATGCCGTTGTCGAGCGTGATCGAGGCGCGGGCGAGGTTGAAGAAGATGACGATCGGGACCAGCACGTAGAGGATCACCAGCAGCAGGCGCCGGGCGAGGCCGACCGCGGCCCGGGGGTGGCGGCGCTCGGAGTAGACGCCGACTCCGGCTCCGGCCAGCATCAGTGCGGTCGTCAGCAGGACGCCCATGCCGGGATGACTATCGGTTCCGTCCGCCCACGCGTGCCGCGCCCGACCCGCGGGGCGATCCCTGGTTGGTGCGGACTCCCAACCGTCGCACCCACCCAACCGGCGGTTCCTTCTGGACCCATGGCGTCAACAAGGAACCACGGGGTGCCGTTTGTGGTCCTGGCTCCGATCTGTGGTTCCTTGCAGACGCGTGGCGTCCGCCAGGAACCACGCTTGCTCCTCCGTCGTCCTGATTCGGATCCCGTGGTGCCTTCCGGACCCGTGGCGTCCACAAGGAACCACGTGATGGGAGCCCCGTCGGTTGCACGCGCCGACCGCGGCGCTAGCCGAACAGCGAGGCGCCGGCGTGACTGGCGAAATCGACCAGCGGCTGTGGGACGACCCCGAAGAAGACCGTCGCGGCGGCGGCCAGCAGCGCCGGGCCGGCGATGTACCAGCGGCGGCCGGCGCCGGGGTCGACCGGGTCGGCCTCCGGCGCGGCGCCGGCGATCGCCGGCGAGCCGCCGGGCAGCCGCTCGCCGCTGGGGCGCATCCACATCGCAGCCACCACCCGCAGGTAGTAGGCGAGCGAGATCATCGTGCCGACCGCGATGAAGACCGCCAGCCAGGTGTAGTCGCCTTCCACCAGGGCCTCGATCAGGTAGAGCTTGCCGATGAAGCCGGCGGTGGCCGGCAGCCCGGCGAGCGCCAGCATCGAGATCGTCAGCGGCCAGGCGAGGAGCGGCTTGGCGGCGGCGAGGCCCTCGATGCCGCGGATGTCGTCGCCGAACACGGTTTCGCGCTCCCGCGCGATCACCACCGCGAAGGCGGCCAGGTTCATGAACGCGTAGGCGGCGAGGTAGAAGATCAGCGAGCTGGTGCCCGATTCGGAGGCGACGACGATCCCGCCCAGCATGTAGCCGGCCTGGGCGACGCCGGAGTAGCCGAGCAGCCGCTTCAGTGAGTCCTGGCCGAGCGCGCCGACGTTGCCGACGACGATCGAGATCGCCGCCAGCACGGCCAGCGCCGGCGCCCACTGGTCGACCTGCGGGCCGAGCGCGACGTCGAAGAAGCGGAGGAAGACGGCGAAGGCGGCGGCCTTGGTGGCGACCGCCATGAAGGCGGTGATCGGGGTCGGCGCTCCCTGGTAGACGTCCGGCGTCCACTGGTGGAAGGGCGCGATCGAGGTCTTGAAGGCCAGCCCGACCGCGGCCATCGCGATCCCGATCAGGATCAGCGGGTCGCTGAGCAGCCCTTTGTCGACGATGCCGTGCGCGATTCCGGCGAAATCGGTCGAGCCGGTGCCGCCGTAGAGGAAGGCCATCCCGTAGAGCAGCGTCGCCGAGCCGAGCGAGCCGACGATCAGGTACTTCAGCCCCGACTCGAGCGAGCCCTCGCGCCGCAGGTTGGTCGCGCAGAGGATGTAGAGCGGGATCGAGAGGGTCTCGAGGGCGACGAAGAAGGTGATCAGGTTCGAGGCCTGGGCGAGCAGCGTCATCCCCATCACCGAGCCGATCAGCAGCGCGTGGTACTCGCCCGAGCCGGCTTCCGCGGTCGCCCGCTCGCCGATCGAGAGCAGCACGCAGACGGCCGCCACCAGGATCGCGATCAGCGAGATCGCGATCGCCAGGTTGTCGAGGACGAGCGAGCCGGTGACGAGCTGCAGCGATTCGTCCCAGTGCCAGATCAGCAGGCCGGCGGTCGCCGCCAGCGTCACCAGGGTGAGGAACGGCGCCGTCCGCCGCAGCGGCCGCAGGACCGAGGTGAAGAGGACGACGACGAGGCCGACCGTCAGCGCGATGATCGGGGCGATCCCGGCGTAGTCGATATGCGGTTCGTGGAAGTTCACTTGGTCGTCCTGCCGCTGCTGATCGCGATCTCGTTCGCTGCCCCGGACCGCCCGGCGGCCAGTTCGGTTTCCGCCGAGTGGGCGCCGGTCACCCTCGCCACCGTCTGCTGCACGCTCGGGTCGGTGCGGTGCAGGATCAGCTGCGGGTACAGCGCGAGGGCGAGGATGCAGAGCACCAGCGGCGCCAGGACGACGCCGTCGCGGAGGCTGATCTCACGCGAGAGCAGGCCCCCACCCGACTCCGAGGGCTGGCGGTTGTGCATCGTTCCCTGGTAGAGGCGGAGGGCGTAGTAGGCCGACATCGCGACGCCGCTGATCGCGATCAGGGCGTAGACGATCTTCGCCTGGAAGAGGCCGTTGAGGATGTAGAACTCGCCGATGAAGTTGGCCGACCCCGGCATCGCCAGGGTCGCCAGGGCGATGATCAGGAAGAGCGCCGCGAGGACCGGGGCGCGCATCGCCATCCCTCCCATCCTGCGGATGTCCTCGGTGCCGGTGCGCTCGGCGAGGATCGCGACGATGATCATGATCGGGGCGACGACGAGGCCGTGGTTGACCATCTGCAGGATCGCTCCGTCGGAGCCGTCGGCGCGCAGGGCGAAGATCCCGGCGGTGATGAAGCCGAGCTGGGCGACCGAGGAGTAGCCGGCGATCAGCCGCACGTTGGTCTGCGTGAAGGCCATCACCGAGCCGTAGAGGATCGAGGCCAGGGCGATGATCAGGACGACCTCCTGGAACTGAACCGTCGCTTCCGGGAAGAGCGGCAGGACGACGCGGAGGAAGCCGTAGGCGCCGACCTTGGCGAGGACGCCGGAGAAGACCGCGAGGACGGGCAACGGCGCCGCCCGGTAGCCATCCGGCATCCAGCCGTGGACCAGGAAGGCCGGCATCTTGACCAGGAAGGCGACGGCGAAGAACCAGAAGATCCAGCGCTGGCTGCCGAGCGGCAGCCCCTGGTGCTGCAGCTCGGCGATCGAGAAGGTGAGGTGGCCGCCGTCGGCGGAGATGATCGCGGTGGCGATCGCCGCGACCAGCATCAGCAGCGAGCCGATCAGGGTGTAGATCATCATCTTCAGCGTCGCCGCCGAGGCGGTCGGGCCGCCCTCGGCGCTGCGGTCGTTGCCCCAGGCGCCGAAGAGGAAGTAGAACGGCACCAGCATGAAGTCGAAGAAGAGGACGAAGAGCAGCAGGTCCTGAGCGAGGAAGGAGCCGAGCGTCGCCGTCTCCGCCAGCAGCATCAGGAAGAAGAAGTTGCGCGGCCGCTCCTGCTCGCGGAAGGCGGCGAAGGCGGTGGCGCCGGTCCACAGCACTGCGGTGAGCAGGATGAGGAAGAGGTTGAGCCCGTCGATGCCGAGGCTGTAGTCGACGCCCAGCCCCGAGATCCACGGGGTGTTGACGGTGTACTGCAGGCCCGAGTTGCCGCTTTCGAACCCGAGCGCCATGCCGACCGCGACGCCGAGCGTCGCCACCGTGCCCAGCGTCGCCCACCAGCCGACCGCCCGCCTGGGCACGAAGAACCCGACGAGGCCGAAGGCGAGGGGGAGCCAGAGGAGGACGTTGATCATGATTGGACGATCAGGAAGTAGAGGGCGAGGCCGGCGAACCCGACGACGAGCAGCAGCGCGTAGCTGCGGACGAACCCGTTCTGGACCGTGCGGACGATGCCGCTGGCGCCGCGGACGGCGTCCTCGGTGCCGGTGGTGATCGCGCCGTCGATCACGAAGCGCTCGAAGACGCCGTTGGCGAAGCGGCCGATCGCCAGCGCCGGCCGGACGACGAGGAAGTCGATCGCCTCGTCGAAGTACCACTTGTTGAGGAAGAGGAGGTAGACGGGGCGGAAGCGCTGGCGCAGGCGGGCCGGCACCTCGGCCTCGCGCCGCCACAGGACCCAGGCGAGCCCGATCCCGACGACCGAGATCACGCCGCCGATCGCGAGCCCGCGCCACTCGGCGCCGACGCTGGGGTGGATCTCCGAGAGCGGCGAGTTGGCGAAGACCGGGTCGAGCCACTTGAAGAGGACGTCGTCGACGCCCGGGATCTGGATCAGGCCGGCGAACAGGGCGCCGAAGGCGAGCACCGCCATCGCGATCGCCATCGGCTTGCTCTGCTCGGCGATGTGGTGTTCGGCGCCGGGGAAGCCGACGTCGGTGTCCTCGGTCTCGCCGGTGGCCGGGTTCTCGGGCGGGCCGTGGTAGAGGTGGCCGGTGTCGATCAGCTCCTGCGCCTCCCGGCAGGGCCTGCCCGGCAGCACCCGGAAGACGAGCCGGAAGGTGTAGAGCGCGGTGAGGAGGGCGCCGACGTAGCCGGCGACCGCCATCCAGGTGTACATGCCGCCGCGCGCCTCGGCGTAGGCGAGGATCGAGTCCTTGGAGAAGAAGCCCGAGGTGAAGGGGAAGGCGGCGAGCGCGAGGCCGCCGATCAGCAGCATCAGCGAGGTGAACCGCATCGCCTTCCAGAAGCCGCTCATGCGGTCGATGTCCTGGATGTTGGCCATCGCCGAGATGATCGAGCCGGCCGCCATGAAGAGCAGCGCCTTGAAGAAGGCGTGCGTCATCAGGTGGAAGAGGCCCTGCGCGTAGGCGCCGATCGAGACGCCCATGATCATGTACCCGATCTGGCTCATCGTCGAGTAGGCGATGACGCGCTTGAGATCGGTTTGGGCGAGCGCGATCGTGCCCGCGATCAACAGCGTCCCGACCCCGACCCAGGCGGCGATGTCGGCCGCGGTCGGGGCGAGGACGAAGAGCACGTGGGTGCGGGCGATCAGGTAGACCCCGGCGGTCACCATCGTCGCCGCGTGGATCAGCGAGGAGACCGGCGTCGGGCCCTCCATCGCGTCCGGCAGCCAGGTGTGGAACGGGATCTGCGCCGACTTGGCGAAGGCGCCGACCAGCAGCAGCAGGCAGATCGCGGTGATCGTCCACTCGTTGGTCTGGAAGGTGTCCGGGGCCTTGGCGAAGACGGTTCCGTATTCGAAGCTGCCGAGTTCGCGGACGATGAGGAAGGCGGCGAGGACGAGGCCGATGTCGCCGACGACGTTGATCACGAAGGCCTTCATCCCGGCCCTGGTCGCCGTCGTGCGCCGGTACCAGAAGCTGATCAGCGCGTAGGAGGCGAAGCCGACGAAGGCCCAGCCGACGATCAGGAGGACGAAGTTGCCGGCCAGGACCAGCAGCAGCATCGAGAAGACGAAGAAGTTGAGGTAGCTGAAGAAGCGGTGGTAGCCCTGGTCCGACTTCATGTAGCCGAACGAGTAGAGGTGGATCAGCGTCGAGACGCCGGTGACGACGAGCACCATGAAGGTCGACAGCTGGTCGACGTAGATGCCGAGCTTGATGTCGAGCCCGGCGACGTTGGCGTAGTCCCAGAGCGAGGAGGCATGGTGGCGGGCGTCGGGTTCCTGGCCGAGCAGGTTGACGAGGACGGCGACGCCGCAGATGAAGGCGAGGAAGACGGCGCCGGTGCCGATCGCGCCGGCGACCCGGGCGGGGACCGTGCGGAAGCTGAGGCCGATCAGGATCGAGCCGAGCAGCGGGAAGAGGAGGACCAGCCAGGCCCACGAGGTGGCGCTCATCTCAGCCCCTCAGCTCCCGCAGGTCGTCGACGTTGAGCGGCAGCTTGCGGCGGAAGATGGCGACGATCAGGCCGAGGCCGACCACCACCTCGCAGGCGGCGACCACCATCACGATCAGGGCGAAGACCTGGCCCTGCCCGTTGCCGACCTCGCGGCTGAAGGCGACCAGCGCCAGGTTGCCGGCGTTCAGCATCAGCTCGAGGCAGAGCAGGATCACCATCGGGCTGCGCCGGACCAGGATCCCGACCGCGCCGATCGCGAACAGCAGGGCCGAGAGGACGATGTACCAGTCGAGGTTCACGCGGTCGGGCTCCCGGCGGTCGGGGTGCCGGTGGTGGCGCCCGCGGTCGGGCCGCCGCTGGCGGCGCTGGCGGCCAGCCCCTCCTCGGCCCCGCGCCGGCGGGCGGCGAGAACGATCGCGCCGACGGCGGCGATCAGCAGCAGGATCGAGGAGGCCTCGAAGGGCACCAGGAACTTTTCCAGCAGCAGGTTGCCGATCGCGGCGGGGTCGCCGAAGCCGGCGGGGACGTCGGGGCCGTGGGTCGAGAGCGCCTTCAGGGCGGAGGAGAGGATCGCCGCCGAGAGCTCGACGAAGAGGATCGAGGCGACGAGGATGCCGAGGAAGCGCTGGCCTTTGATCGGGTCGTGGACCGGCTCGCCGCCGCCGCCGACGTAGGCGACGACGAAGACGTAGAGCACCATCACCGCGCCGGCGTAGACGACGACCTGGGCGGCGGCGACGAAGGCCGCGGTCAGCAGCAGGAAGAGCGCCGCGAGGCTGAACAGGTGGACGACCAGCGCCAGCACGCTGTAGAACGGGTTCTGCAGGGCGACGACGCCGACGGCGCCGATGATCGCGCCGAGCGCGGCCGCGAAGAAGACGACGGCTTCCACTATTCGCCCTCGCTTTTCAGCGGCGCCCGCTCGATCGGCTCGGCGAGCAGCATCTCCTTGGTGAAGATCAGGTCGTGACGGTCGTAGTCGGCCATCTCGTAGTCGTGGCCCATCGTGATCGCGTCGAACGGGCAGGCGATCTCGCAGTAGCCGCAGAAGATGCAGCGCGAGAGGTTGATCTCGTAGACGGCGGCGTAGCGCTCACCGGAGGAGACCCGTTCGCCCGGCACGTTCTCGGCGGCGACGACGCGGATGCAGTCGGCCGGGCAGGCGGCGGCGCAGAGCGAGCAGCCGACGCATTTCTCCAGCCCGGTGTCCTCGAAGCGGTGCAGCTTGTGACGGCCGCGAAAGCGCGGGTAGACCGGCGTCTTCTCCTCGGGGTACTCGATCGTCATCGGCCCCTCGATCAAGCGCGACATCGTCGTCTTCAGCCCGCGCAGGGTCTCGCCGAAGGCGCGGTAGGCGCCGCCGACGCCGCCCGGCTCGGGGCCACGCTGAACGACCACGACGTCGTCGGGAATCAGATACTGAGACGACGCCGTGGTCGTCCCATCAATTCCGGACATGTCCTCCGCTCCGCGTCCGGGCATGTCCGGGCTCTCCGTAGGACGCTCGCTCACGTGACCACCACCAGGACCGCGGTGACGAGGACGTTGAGCGTCGCCAGCGGCAGCAGGACTTTCCAGCCGAGGGTCATCAGCTGGTCGTAGCGCAGGCGCGGCAGCGTCGCCCGCACCCAGATGAAGACGAGGACGAGCGCGAGCATCTTGACCAGCATCCAGATCGGGTCCAGCCAGCTCGGGCCTGGGCCCATCCAGCCGCCGAGGAACATCGCCGCGGCGATCCCCGAGACGACCAGGATCTCCATGTATTCGACCAGCAGGAAGGAGCCGAAGCGCATGCCGCCGTACTCGGTCATGAACCCCTGGACGAGCTCGGCGTCGGCCTCGGGCATGTCGAACGGGGTGCGGTTGGTCTCGGCGAACCCGGCCAGCATGAAGATCAGGAAGCCGACGATCTGCGGGATCACGTACCAGACCTCGCCCTGGGCCTTGACCACGTCGACCAGCGAGAGCGAGCCGGCCATCATGATCACCCCGAGCAGCGCCAGCCCCATCGAGACCTCGTAGGAGATCAGCTGGGCGGCCGAGCGCATCGCGCCGAGCAGGCTGTATTTGGAGCCCGAGGACCAGCCGCCGAGCAGCAGGCCGTAGAAGGCGATCGAGCCGACCGCGAAGAAGTAGAGGATCCCGATCGGGACGTCGATGCCGTAGAAGCCGACGCCCATCTGGACGTCGCCCCAGGGGATGATCGCCAGCGCCAGCACCCCGGAGAGGACCGGCAGCAGCGGTCCGAGGATGAACAGGGTCGAGACCGCGTTCTGGGGCCGGAAGGACTCCTTGGAGATCAGCTTGCCGACGTCGGCGAGCGGCTGCAGGATGCCGAACGGGCCGACCCGGTTGGGGCCGTAGCGGTGCTGGAAGCGGCCGATCAGCTTGCGCTCGACGACGGTGAGGACGGGCAGGATGCCGAAGATCACGGCGAAGATCACCACCGACTTGACGATCATGATCCAGGTCGCTTCGACGAACTGGGTGTCGGCGAGGGTGATCACGCGGAGACCTCGCTGAGCTTGGTGATCTCGACCCGCACCGGCCCGCCGTTCAGCAGCCCGTTGGCGTTGCCGACCGCGACGCCCTCGGCGAGGAAGCAGACCCCCGCCGGCACCCGTTCCTTGATCACCACCGTCGCCTCGACCGAGGACCCGTTCTGCCCCACGCGCACCTGGTCCCCACTCGCCAGCCCCATTCCCGCCGCGTCAGCTTCGGAGATCTCGAGTCGCTGCTGCGGCTGGAGGAACCTCAGCGGCGGATTGAGCTCCGTGATGGCGCCAGCCCACAGATCGCGGTAGGTCCCGAGAAGCAAACCCGAGCGCCCGGTGTCGTTGGGGCTCGTCGGGGCGGGGTCTCCAGACACTCCAGCCCGAAGGGCGTCTGGAGACCCCGCCCCGACGGGCCCCGCAGGCGCTGGGCAGTTCGCCCCTCCCTCCGTGTCCTGCCACCGAACCCCCTTGCCGCCGATCATCTCCTCGGTGATCGAGCCGTAGAACGGCACCGCCGCGGTCAGCGCCGCGAAGGCGGCCGGCTGCGAGTAGGCGCCGGTCTCCAGCCCGAGCGCCTCGGCGATCTCGGAGAGCACGAGGAAGCCGGGCCGGATGTCGCCGGGCCGCTCGGCGCTCGGCCGGACCCGCTGCAGGCGGCCGTCGGGGTGGGTGACGGTGCCGTCTTTCTCGGCGTGGGTCTCGAGCGGGAAGAGGACGTCGGCCTTGGCGCTGGTCGCGGTCTCGAAGGTCGAGAAGGCGACGATGAACTTGGCGAAGTTGAGCGCCTCGGTCCAGGCCGGGGTGTCGGGGAAGTCGCGCAGCGGGTCGACGCCGAAGAGGACGAGGCCCTCGACCTCGCCGGCCTCCAGCGCGGCCCGGATCTCCTCGGTGCTCTTGCCGGCGGTCGCGACCGCGGCCAGACCCGGGCCGGCGTCGGGCAGGCAGCCCGCCTCGCGCAGGCCGCGGGCGTTGGTGAAGTCGGGCACTTCGAGCAGGCCGGCGCCCTCGGTCTCGGCGATCTTCAGCGCCGCGGCAAGGGTCAGCAGCGCCTCCTGGCCGAGGCCGCCGATCCGCTCGCCCCAGAGGACGACGACCTTGCCGGCGTCCTGCAGCGTCTCGGCCAGCGGCGCGGCGACGGTTTGCTCGCCCGCCAGCGCCTTGGTCAGCTCGGCGATGAAGACCGCGGCCTCGCCCGGCGCGTAGCGGGCGATCGCCTCGGCGCCGCCGTCGAGCGCGGTCGGCCGCTCGGTGGCGACGACCAGGCGGGCGCCGTTGCGGCGGATCGCCTTGCGCACCCGCAGGTCGAGGATCGGGCTGCTGTGCAGCGGGTCGGTGCCGAGGACGAGGATCGCGTCGGCGTCGTCGATCTCACGCACCCTGGCGGAGAGGTTCGGCTGGGCGAGCGCGAGAAGCGTCTCGCGGTCGGGGCCGCCGGCGCGCCGCGAGTCGAGGTGGGGGGAGCCGAGCGCCTCGCGCAGCAGCTGCTGGACCAGCAGCGCCTCCTCGTTGGAGGCGTCGCCGACCAGGGCCGCGACCTTGCCGGCGCCGGCCGCGCGCAGGCCCTCGGCGGCGCGCGCGATCGCGGTCGCCCACTCGGTCTTCGACCCGCCTTTCAGCCGCGGCTCGGTGACCCGCTCCTCGGCCTCGAACATCTCGAAGCCGTAGCGGCCTTTGTCGCAGAGCCAGCCGTCGTCGACGTCGTGGTTGTCGCGCGAGAGCACCCGCTTGACCCGCTCGTCGCGGACCGTGAAGCTGACGTTGCACTGGCTCGGGCACAGGGTGCAGACCGAGCCGGCGTGCTCGATGTCCCAGGGCCGGGCGCGGAAGCGGTAGGTGTAGTTGGTCAGCGCCCCGACCGGGCAGATGTCGGTGATGTTGCCGTGGAACGGACCGACGTAGGGGCGGTCGTCGAAGGTCCCGACGAAGGTCCGGTCGCCGCGCTCGAGCAGCTGCAGCTGGGCGTCTTCGGCGACCTCCTGGCTGAAGCGGACGCAGCGGTAGCAGAGGATGCAGCGCTCGCGGTCGATCGCGACCAGCGGCGAGAGTTCGACCGGCTTGCGGAAGTGGCGCTTTTCGTCGATCACCCGCGATTTGCCGGGGCCCCACCCCATCGAGATGTCCTGCAGCGGACACTCGCCGCCCTTGTCGCAGACCGGGCAGTCGAGCGGGTGGTTGACGAGCAGGAACTCGACCACCGCGCTCTGGGCCTCCTTGACCTGCTCGGTGCGGGTGTGGACGACCATCCCGTCGCGGACCGGCGTCGAGCAGGAGGTCTGCAGTTTCGGGATCCCCTCGATCTCGACCAGGCACATCCGGCAGGCGCCGACCGGGTCGCCGAGTTTCGGTTCGTAGCAGAAGACCGGGATCTCGACGTCGCCCTTGCGGGCGGCGTCGTGCAGCATCTCGCCCTCGACGGCAGCGATCTCGCGGCCGTCGACGGTGATCGTGACCGTGCGCTTCTCCTCGCTCACGTCGAGGCCCCCAGGGTCTCCGCGGTGCCCCGCACGACCGCGTACTGCTCGCCTTCGACGAGCGCCGGGCCGGCGTTGGCGATCACTTCCTCGAACTCGTCGCGGAACTTGTTGACCATCGCCGAGACCGGCATCGCCATCGAGTCGCCGAGCACGCAGAGGCAGTGGCCCATGATGTTCTGCTGGACCGAGGAGATGATGTCGAGGTCCATCGGCGTCGCCTCGCCGCGGACCACGCGCTCGAGCATCTTCACCGTCCAGTTGGTCCCCTCGCGGCAGGGAGTGCACTTGCCGCAGGACTCGTGGTGGTAGAAGCGCGCGGTGCGCAGCGCCATGTGCGGGATCGAGACGCGGTCGTCGGCGACGATGATCGAGCCCGAGCCGAGCATCGAGCCGGCTTCGGCCATCGCCTCGAAGCTGTAGGGGAGGTCGAGCTCGTTCGGCGTCAGCACCGGCGAGGAGGAGCCGCCCGGGTAGAACGCCTTGACCTCGTGGCCGGGCTCGGGACCGCCGGCGAGACCGTAGATCAGCTCCCGCAGCGGCATCCCCAGCGAGATCTCGTAGTTGCCGGGGCGGCGGACGCCGCCGGAGATCGAGACCACCTTGGTGCCCGGCGACTGCTCGGTGCCGTACTGGCGGAACCAGTCGGCGCCGTTGGCGACGATCCGCGGCACGTTGGAGAGGGTCTCGACGTTGTTGATCAGCGTCGGCCCGCCGTAGAGGCCCTGGACGGCCGGGAACGGCGGCTTCAGCCGCGGGTTGCCGCGCTTGCCCTCGAGCGCGTCGAGCAGCGCCGTCTCCTCGCCGCAGATGTAGGCGCCGGCGCCGCGGTGGACGACCAGCTCGAGGTCGCGGCGGCTGCCGAGAATGTCGCGGCCGAGGTAGCCGGCCTCGTAGGCTTCGGCGACGGCCCGGTCGAGGACGTCGGCCTGGGCGTCGTACTCGCCGCGGATGAAGATGAAGGCGTGGCCGGCGTCGGCGGCGAGCGCGGCGATCGCGATCCCCTCGATCAGCTGGTGGGGGTTGCGCTGCATCAGCTCGCGGTCCTTGAAGGCGCCCGGCTCGGACTCGTCGGCGTTGCAGCAGAGGTACTTCTGCATCTCCCCGCGCGGCAGGAACGATGCCTTTTTGCCCATCGAGAAGCCGGCGCCGCCGCGGCCGCGCAGGCCCGAGTCTTCGAGCTCCTTGAGGATCTCGTCCTGCTCCATCGAGCGGTAGGCCTTCTCCAGCGTCGCGTAGCCGCCGACCAGCCGCTTGTAGCCGTCGAGCGTCGCCAGCGCCGGGTCCTCGGCCTTGTCGAGCAGGACGCGGGTCTCGCGCGGGTCAGCCACCGCCGCCTCCTTCCACGGTCGGTCCTTCGGCCTCGGGGCCGCCGCCGGGCAGGTCGGCCGCCAGCGGCCGGCGCGCCAGCGCCTTCTCGGGCAGCACGGCGGCGCCGCTGCGCAGCTGCTCGACCGCCGCCGTCGCGTCGCCCTCCTCGAGCGGCCCGTAGTAGCGCTGGTCGATCGAGGCCATCGGCGCGATGTCGCAGGCGCCGAGGCACTCGAAGCCGGTGACGTGGAAGCCCTCCTCGTCGCCCGCGGCCGCCGCCTTGAAGGCGTCGAGCAGCTGATCGCCGCCGCGCATCCAGCAGCTGATGTTCGTGCAGACCTCGATCCGGTGGGTCCCGACCGGCTCGGTGTGCAGCAGGTCGTAGAAGCTGGCGACCGACTCGAGGTAGGCCGGCGTCACGCGCATCACCGCCGCCGCCTGGCGGATCCCCTCCGGCGTGCACCAGCCGTAGAGCTTCTGCACCGCCCAGAGGGCGGGGATCGAGGCCGATTTGCGGTCGGGGTAGCGGGCCATCAGCGTCTCGATCCGCTCGCGCAGCTCGTCGGGGCAGCCGACTTCGTGCAGCTCGGGGATCTGCTCCTCGGCGCGCGGCGGGACGCGGCCCTCGGTCAGGGCGACGTCGACCGGCAGGTTCGGGTTCTGGATGCCGCGGCCGTCGACGGGGCTCATCGGTCCACCCCGCCCAGGATCGGGTCGAGCATGCCGAGGCTGCAGATCATGTCGGCGATGTAGCTGTCGGCGGCCATGTCGCGGAAGGACTGCAGGTTGACGAAGGAGGGATCGCGGAAGTGGACGCGGGCGGGCTTCGAGGAGCCGTCGGCGACGACGAAGCAGCCGAGCTCCCCGCGCGGCCCCTCGATCGCGTTGTAGACCTCGCCCGCCTGGACGCGGAAGCCCTCGGTGACGAGCTTGAAGTGGTGGATCAGCGACTCCATCGAGGTCGAGAGCTCCGAGCGCGGCGGCAGCACGTACTTGCGGTCGTCGGCGATGTAGGGACCCTCGGGCAGCGCGTCGAGGCACTGCAGGACGATGCGGCTCGACTCCACCATCTCGGCGACCCGGACGCGGTAGCGGTCGTAGTTGTCGCCGACGGTGCCGACCGGGATCCTGAAGTCCATCTCCTCGTAGGCGAGGTAGGGGGTCGCCTTGCGCAGGTCCCAGGGCTCGCCCGTGGCGCGCAGCAGCGGCCCGGTGACGCCGAGGTCGAGCATCCGCTCGCGGCTGACGGCGCCGACGCCTTTGGTCCGCTGCAGGAAGACCTCGTTGCGGTCGAGCAGGGCTTCGTACTGGCCGACCCGGACCGGCATTTCCTCGGCGAAGGCGCGGCACTTGCGCTCGAACCCGAGCGGGATGTCCTCGATCACGCCGCCGACCTGGAAGTAGCGGGTGTGCATCCGCTGGCCGGCCGCCATCTCGAACAGGTCGAGGATCTTGTCGCGCTCGCGGAAGCAGTACCAGAGCATCGAGATCGCGCCGAGGTCGAGCGCCGTCGTGCCGAGCCAGACGAGGTGGCTGTGGATCCGGTTGAGCTCGAGGAAGAGCGTCCGCAGGTATTTGGCCCGCGGCGGGATCTCGAGCCCGATCAGCTTCTCGACCGCGCCACAGTAGGCCTGCATCTGGAAGAAGTAGGAGACATAGTCCATCCGCTCGACGAAGGGGATGACCTTCCAGTAGCTCTTGTCCTCGCAGGACTTTTCGATCCCGGTGTGGACGTAGCCGATCACCGGTCGCAGGTCGCGCACGACCTCGCCTTCGAGGTCGACGACGAGTCGCAGGACGCCGTGGGTCGCCGGGTGGTGCGGCCCGATGTTGACCGTCATCACCTCGGTCGTGCGATCGGCGTCGAGCTCGCCGGTGAGGTCGGCGACGATCGGCGCCGCCGGGTCCTCCAGCCCGATGCCCTCCTGCACCCGCGGGTCAGCCATAGTTGCGCTCGTTGTAGGTGAAGGTGACGGGCTCGCCGCCGACCGGGAAGTCGCGCCGCTGGGGCCAGCCGACGTAGTCCTCGGGCAGCAGGATCCGGGTCAGTTCGGGGTGGCCGCGAAACTCGATGCCGAAGAAGTCGAAGACTTCGCGCTCCTGGAAGTTGGCCGTCGGGAACAGCTCGCAGCACGAGTCGAGGGCCGGCAGGGTGCCGTCGCCGGGATCGGCCAGCATCGCTTTGACCCGGATCCGCTCGACCCGGTCGCGATTCAGCAGCTCGTAGTGGACGCCGAAGCGGGGCTCGGCGGGCAGGTAGTCGGCGGCGTGGAGGCTGGCGAGGAACCGGTAGCGCTGCCCGGGCGTCTCGCGCAGCCAGCTCAGCACCGCGATCACCTGCTCGGGGTCGACCAGCAGCGCCGCCTGTTCGCGGTCGAAGGAGGTGGCGGTGACCGCGCCGGGGTGCTCGCGCTCGATTTCCCCCCGGATCAGCTCCAGTCCGGGTGCGTCAGGCAAGGCTCAGCTCCCTGGCTCTTTCGTAGGCGGCCGCCGCCTCCGGGCTCGGCTGCGAGGCCGGGCCGCCGCGCGCCCACTCCTCGGTGCCGGCGGCGTTGTAGCGGCTGCGCCAGCCCTGGTCGGCGTTGCCCATGATCTTGCGCTGCAGCTTGGTGAAGCCGTACATCACCGCCTCCGGCCGCGGCGGGCAGCCGGGGATGTGGAGGTCGATCGGCATGAACTTGTCGGCGCCCTGGACGACCGCGTAGTTGGCGAACATCCCGCCCGAGGAGGAGCAGGCGCCCATCGAGATCGCCCACTTCGGCTCGAGCATCTGGTCGTAGAGGCGGCGGACGACCGGCGCCATCTTGATCGAGACCCGGCCCGAGAGGATGATCAGGTCGGCCTGCCGCGGCGAGGCGCGCAGCGCCTCGGCACCGAACCGGGCGAGGTCGTAGCGGGCGGTGACGATCGAGATCGGCGCCTCGATCGCGCAGCAGGCAAGGCCGAAGGTGAGCGGGAAGATCGAGTTGGCCCGCGCCAGGTTGAGCATTTTCTCGAAGGTCGTGGTGACGACCTTTTCTTCCACGTAGCGCTCGAGGTCCTCGCCTTCGAGGTCGCCGCGCAGCATGTCGCGGGCGGTTGCCTGGCGGTCCTTCAGGCTGCGGCGCTCTATCTCCAATCGAGCGCACCCTTTCGCCACACGTAGACGAAGGCGGCCATCAGCAGGACGACGAAGGTGATCAGCTCGCCGAGCACGAAGACGCTGTCGGCGGCCTTCATGATCACCCCCACCGGGTAGAGGAAGACCACCTCGATGTCGAAGAGGATGAAGAGCATCGCCACCAGGTAGAAGCTGACGCCGAATTTGAGCCCTTTGACGGGCTCGACCGGGATCCCCGACTCATACGGTTCGCCCTGGCGCCGGCTCGCCGCCGTCGCCCGTTTCGGCTTCTTCGGGCCGATGAGGTGGTTGAGGAAGGCGAAGACCCCGCCCACGGTGAGGCCGAGGAAGGCGAAGACGAGGATCGGGAGGTAGCTCTTGAGCACTGGGGGGCTGGGTCTGTCGGGGGTGGGCGTGCAGAGTGGTTCACCCTGCGTCAACGCCCGTAGACGCTGTTATACACCCACCTTGTGACAACTTGCCACATAGTGATATTCCGCATCAGGAAGCGGAATCCCGACTGTTTTTGGAGGATTTAGCCGGTGGTCGGCCTCCACATCGCCGTCGGCGGCCTGCTGATCGCCCTCAACCTCGCCGCGTTCCTCCTCGGCGGGATACAGTGGTACCGAAACAAGCCCTCGGTCCCCTTCTGGTACCTGCTGCGCGCGGCCCAGGGCTCGGTCTTCGTCCAGGCGCTGCTGGGCGGCCTGCTGGTGGTCACCAACCATGAACCGGCCGAAGACCTCCACTACCTCTACGGCATCCTGCCCCTGGTCGTCTCCTTCATCGCCGAGGGCGCCCGGGTCGGTGCCGCCCAGCGCGAGCTCGGCGAGGTCGACTTCGACTCCCTGCCGGGCGAGACCCAGGAGGAGATCGCCCTCCAGATCGTGCGCCGCGAGATGGGCATCATGGCCGTCTCGTGCGGGGTCATCTTCTTCCTCGGCCTGCGCGCCGCCTTTACCAGCGGGCTCTAGGCCGGCCGGAGAATCGAGTTCGACATTGACCACGTATTTCGTGGTCAATGTCGAACTCGATCTCAATCGATCCGGAAGGCGGGGTGGTCGGGGGCGATGCGGAGGAGCTCCTCGTCGGAGGAGTCGGGGCCGACGCCTTCGAAGAAAGCGCCCACCTCCCACTTCCACTTCCTCAGATAGGCGCGGAGGAGGGGCGGCTTCTCGGCGTCGGGGACCTCGGTCGCGCGGAATTCCTCGACTCCGCGCCCGACCAGGCGGCCGCCGCCGCTGACCCGCATGTTGCGGACCCACTGGGTGTTGCCCCGTGGCGCGACCAGGTAGCGGGCACCCTCGAATTCGAGCGGGTTGACCGGCGTCCGCCGCCACTCGCCGCTCGTGCGCCCCTTCACTTCCAGCACCCGTGAGCCGGCGACGCTCATCCCGTGGCGGCTGAGCCACCCGACCAGCGGGTTGAAGACGCTGCGCGTGAACCAGCCCGGCTCCTTGAACCCCACGGCCATCGGGTCCGATTCTAGGGTCGCGTCGGCTCCGGGGCCGGTGGAGTCAGTCCAGCGGGCGATACTCGCCGCCGAAGAAGACCAGCGGGTCGCCCTCGGTCGCGGCGAGGTCGACGACCTGGCCGGTCAGGATCACGTGGTCGCCGGCGGCGATCACGTCGCGCAGCTCGCAGGCGACGTGGACGAGCGCGCCGTCGATCACCGGCACCCCGGCCCACTCCCTCCAGTCGACCCCGGCCCACTTCTCCGCCACCGGGACCTTGGTGGCGAAGGCGCGGGCGATCGGCTCCTGGCCGTCGTGCAGGACGCTGACGCCGAAGCGGTCGGCTGCCTGGACGGCGAGCAGCGTGCGCGAGCCGCGGTCCAGGCAGGCGAGCATCAGCATCGGCTCGATCGAGAGCGAGCAGACGGCGTTGGCGGTGGCGCCGGCCGGACCCTCCTCGCCGGGCGCGGTGACGATCGTGACCCCGGTGGGCAGGCTCGCCATCGCGGCACGGAAGCTGGCTGAATCGGGAGGCGGCATCGGCTGGGGGTCGAGGATCGGCGCCAGACAATATGATGCCCGCCGCGTGCGTGTCGCAATCGTCATAGCAATGCTCGTCGCCGCCGCCCTCGGTCTCACCGCCTGCGGCTACGGCGAAGAAAAGCTCTCGGTGAGCAAGGACGAACCGACCTACAACGGCGCCGTCCTCTTCTCCACCCACTGCTCCGGCTGCCACACGCTGAGCGCCGCCGGCACCCAGGGCAGCGGCAACCGCGGCGAGCGCACGCAGGGTCCGAACCTCAACCAGCGCAGCGAGAGCTACGAAGACGCCCTCTTCGCGATCCAGAACGGCGGCTTCTCCGGCGCGATCATGCCCCAGAACATCGTCGTCGGCAAAGAAGCTGAAGAAGTCGCGGAATTCGTCGCAAAATACGCTGGGGAAGACGCGGAAAGCTCGCCGCGCCCGGGCCAGAGCGAATCCTCCCCGTAGGGGCGGTGACGCGTGCTTGACCTGAAGCTGATCCGCTCCGAGCCCGAGCGGGTCAAGGCCGCCCTTGCCCGTCGCGGCGCCGCCGCCCAGGTCGACGAGCTGCTCGCGCTCGACGCCCGCCGGCGCCAGCTGCTGCCCGAGGTCGAGAGCGCGCAGGCCGAGCGCAAGGCGCTCTCCAAGCGGATCGGCGAGGCCAAGCAGGGGGGCGACGAGAGCGCTGCCGCGGAGCTGATGGGTCGCGTCGCCGACCTCAAGCGGACGATCGAGGCTGGCGGGGCCGAGCTGGAGAAGGTCGACGCCGCGCTCGGCGCCCTGGCACTGGCGCTGCCGAACATCCCCGATCCCGAGGCGCCGCCCGGCGACAGCGAGGAGGACGCGGTCGAGATCCGGCGGGTCGGCGAGCCGCCCAGCTTCGAGTTCGAGCCGCGCGACCACCTGGAGCTGGCGGGCGGCCTGATCGACATGGAGGCCGCCGCCCGGCTCTCGGGCTCGCGCTTCGCCTACCTCAAGGGCGACCTCGTGCTGTGCGAGCTGGCGCTGGTCCGGCTGGCGATCGACGTCGCCCGCGCCGCCGGCCACGAACCGGTGGTGCCGCCGGTCCTGGTCCGCGAAGCGGCGCTCGAGGGGACCGGGTTCCTGCCCGAGGCGCGCGAGCAGATCTACGAGATCGAGAGGGACGAGCTGTTCCTGACCGGGACCTCGGAGGTCGCCCTCGCCGGCCTGCACGCCGACCAGATCCTCGCCGCGTCCGACCTGCCGCTGCGCTACTGCGGCTTCTCGACCTGCTTCCGGCGCGAGGCCGGCGCCGCCGGCCGCGACACGCGCGGCATCTTCCGCGTCCACCAGTTCGACAAGGTCGAGATGTTCTCGTTCGTCGAGCCCTCGGCCTCGGCGGCGGAGCACGACCGGCTGCTGGCACTGGAGGAGCGGATCCTCGGCGAGCTCGAGCTGCCCTACCGGGTCGTCAACGTCGCCGTCGGCGACCTCGGCGCCCCGGCCGCGAAGAAGTACGACTGCGAGGCGTGGATCCCGAGCCAGGAGCGCTACCGCGAGCTCACCTCGTGCTCGAACACGACCGACTTCCAGGCGCGCCGGATGGGCTGCCGCTACCGGCCCGAGGAGGGCGCCGGCCCGGAGCCGGTCCACACGCTGAACGGCACCGCGATCGCCGTCGGCCGGGCGCTGATCGCGCTGATCGAGAACCGCCAGGAGCGCGACGGCAGTTTCTCGCTACCTAATTCTTTGCAAGCGTACGGCTGTCCTGACAGAATCGCAGCGCGATGAGCAGCGTGGACGGCGTTTCGTGAACACCGCGGTGCGCGAGGCAAAGCGCGTCGTCCTCTGCGACGACCACGAGATCGTCCGCGAGGCGATCAAGCTGCGGATGGCCAGCTCCAACGCGGTCGAGATCGTCGGCGAGGCCAGCAACGGCCGCGACGTCGTCGACGTTGTCAGGGAGCTGGAGCCCGACGTCCTGATCATCGACGTCGAGCTGCCCAAGCGCGACGGGATCGAGGCGACCAAGGAGGTCCTCAAGGTCAGGCCCCGGACCAAGGTGATCATCTTCACCGCCCACGCCCAGCCCGATCTGCTGGCGCTGGCGCTGCGCGCCGGCGCCTCGGGCTACGTGCTGAAGTCGGCCCCGGCCGAGGACATCGCCCGCGCCGTCAAAGCGGTGACCGGCGGCGGCACCTTCCTCGGCGGCGACTTCGCGGGCGGCAAGCCGTCGGAGGTCGAGAAGCTGCTCGACCTCTCGCCGCGCGAGCGCCAGATCCTCGAGCTGCTGGCCGAGGGCCTGCGGGTCAAAGAGATCGCCGAACGGCTGCAGCTGAGCCCGGCGACCGTGCACACCCACGTCCGCAACGCGATCGCCAAGCTCGAGGTGGACACCCGCACCGAGGCGGTGGCGCTGGCGGTGCGGTTCAGCTACCTGGGCGCCGGCGGCGGCGCCCTGTAGCCGCCGCGCCCGCTACTCGGCCTTCGGGTCGAAGGTCAGCGCGCATCCGTTGATGCAGTAGCGCTGCCCGCCGGGACCGGGGCCGTCGGGGAAGACGTGCCCGAGGTGGGCGTCGCAGGTCTTGCAGACGACCTCGGTGCGGCGCATGAAGTGGCTGTTGTCCTCGCGCAGCTCGACGTGCTCGAGGTTGGCCGGGTCGGTGAAGCTGGGCCAGCCGCTGCCCGAGTCGAACTTGGTGTCGGAGGCGAACAGCTCGGTGCCGCAGCCGACGCAGCGGAACATGCCCTCGCGCTTCTCGTCGAGGTGGGGCCCGGTCCAGGCCCGCTCGGTGCCGGCGTTGCGGGTCACCTCGTACTGCTCGGGCGTCAGCTGCTCGCGCCACTCCTGGTCGCTCTTGGTGATCTTGGTCGGCATTCGTTCTCCTTTCTGATCCGCAACCCAGATTACGCCCCTGCTATTACAGGGCGATGACGAGCAGGCCGACGTTCGCGAGCACCAGGCAGCCTCGCCGCCGGCGCGGCGTGGCGGGCCGCGGCCTCCGCTCGGTCCTGGCGCTCGCCGTGCTCGCGGGCCTCGCCTCGCTGCTCGCGCCGGCGGCGGCGAGCGCCCGGGCGGACCTCGGCCTGCTGCTCGCCCCGGTCGGCGCCTGCCCGCACCAGACCGAGGTGCAGGCGCGGAGCGCGCTGCAGATCGAGGCGATGCGCTGCCTCACCGATTACGCCCGCAGGCGCGCCGGGCTGAAGCCGCTGGCCGCCGCCAACGGCCTCGACCGGGCCGCCGGCCACAAGGCCGCCGACATCATTCGCTGCGACGAATTCAGCCACGAAGCCTGCGGCCGCCCGTTCACCTACTGGCCCGAACAGCTCGGCTACATCGCCGGCAGGTGTTGGTCGGCGGCCGAGAACATCGCCTGGGGCGGCGGCCGGCTTGGCAGCGCCCGGGCCATGTTCCGCGCCTGGCTGCACTCGACCGGGCACCGGGAGAACATCCTCGGCCCCTACTCCGACCTCGGGGTGGGCCTGCGCAGCGGCAGCCTCGAAGGGCAGGCCGGCGCCCACGTGTGGGTCGAGGAGTTCGGCAGTCACGGCTGCTGAGGCGACGCGGTCCGGGGCACATGGGCATGGGCTCGCGTGAACGGGTCGGAGGATGCCTAGGATGCGGGAGTGGCGGCGGCGTTCTATAAGGCGGGGGGAGGCGAGGGAGAGTTCGTCGCCACGGCGCTGACCCGTGGGCCGTGGGATCCCGGGGCGCAGCACGCAGGGCCGCCGGCGGCCCTGCTCGGACGGGCGATCGAGGGGCTGGCGGAGTCCGAGCGCTTCCAGATCGCGCGTCTCACCTTCGAGATCCTGCGCTCGGTCCCGATCGGCCCGGTCGCGGTCACCAGCCGCGTCCTGCGTCCCGGCCGCCGCGTGCGCCTGGTCGAGGCCGAGCTGAGGGCCGGCGGCGAGCCGCTGATGCGGGCCGCCGCCTGGCAGATCGAGATCGCAGCTGTCGAGGTCCCGGCCGAGGCGCTGGTCCGCACCCCGCCGCCGCCACCGCCGGAGGCGGGCGCCGCGGGCGACTTCTTCCCCGGCGCCGCGGACGAGGGCTACCACACCGCGATGGAGCTCAGCTTCGCCTCCGGCCGCTTCATGGAGATCGGCCCGGCGACAGCCTGGCTGCGGATGAAGGTGCCGCTGCTGGAGGGCGAGGAGCCAAGCCCGCTGCAGCGCACCCTGGTTGCCGCCGACGTCGGCAACGGGATCAGCGCCGCGCTCGACTTCCGCGAGTTCGTCTTCGTCAACGTCGAGCTGACCGTGCACCTGGAGCGGATCCCGGCCGGCGAGTGGATCTGCGTCGACGCGGTGACGCTGCCGCAGCCGACCGGCGTCGCCACCGCCGAGTCGGTCCTCTTCGACACCGAGGGCCGGATCGGCCGCGCCGCCCAGTCGCTGATCGTCAGCCGACGCTGAGCTCGCCGGACCCCCGCCGGTGGAGGGTCAGCAGCACGATCGCCGCCGAGCCGAGCACGACGAGGGCGGCGAAGGCGAAGGCGCCGCCGTACCCGGTCAGCGCCGCCGCCAGCCCGGCGAGCGGGGCGCCGATGCCGATGCCGGCGTCGAAGAAGGCGGTGTAGGTGCCCATCGTGGCGCCGCGCGCGGCTTCGGGCACGCCTCCGACCGCGATCAGCATCAGCGACGGGTTGAGCAGCGAGAAGGCGCCGCCCATCGCCATCCCGCCCAGCAGCGCCACCGGCAGGCTGCCGGCGAGCGCCAGCGCCAGCAGCCCGGCCGCCTCGACCAGGGCGGCGCCGAACGCCACCGGCGCCGGCCCGATCCGGTCCGGCAGGTGGCCGCCCAGCAGGCGGGCGAAGACGATCATCGCCGCGAAGGCGGCGAACACGGTGGCGCCGTGGCCGATGCCGCGCGCTTCGAGCATGAGGACGATGAACGAGGCGATCGTCGCGTAGCCGACCGCGGCGAGCGCCACCGCGGCGCCGGGCCGAATCGCCTCCGGCGCGATCAGCGGGTGCGGCTCGGCGTGGGTCCGCGGCTGGAAGGGATCGGTCGTGAAGGCGGCGATCAGGGCGCCGAGCGCCGGCAGCACCGTCGCCAGCGTCCAGACGGCTCGGTAGCCGGCCTGCTGCAGGAGCAGCTCGCCGAGCAGCGGGCCGACCGCGAGCCCGCCCCAGACGGCGAGGCCGAAGAGCCCGAGGATGCGGCCGCGGCGGGCCGGCGGCGCCATGTCGACGACCCATGCCGAGGTGGCGGTGTAGAGAAATCCCTCGCCGGCGCCGAGCACCAGGCGGGCGAAGACGAGGCCGGCGATTCCCAGCACCGGAAAGATCAGGGCGCCGCCCGCGGCCAGCCCCAGCAGACCGACCACCGCGGTCGGGCGCCGGCCCCAGCGATCCGCCAGCCGGCCGGCGACCGGCCGCAGCAGCAGGCCGCTGATCGCGTAGCAGCCGATCACGATCCCGACCGCGACGTCGCCACCGCCGATCGGCCCGTGCACGTAGCGCGGCAGCACCGGCAGCACCGAGCCGACCGCGACCAGGCCGGCGAAGGTGGCGAGGAAGAGCGCCATGAAGCGGGCGCCGATCCGCGCCGGCGCGGGCGCGGGCGCGACGGCGCTCACCGCAGCAGCGCCGCCAGGTCCGCGACGACGTGGTCGGGCCCGGGCTCGGCGCGTTCGGCGTCGGCGCGGCTGTCGGCGCCGCTCAGCACCATCACCGTCGCCAGGCCGGCGCCGCGGCCGCCCTCGATGTCGGAGGCAAGGCGGTCCCCCACCATCGCCACCCTCCCCTGCCGTGGTTCCTTACGGTCGCCAGCGGGCCGCGAGGAACCACGACCCGCGGGCACTTCTTCGCCTGGTTCCGAATGGTCGCCATGCGTCCGCAAGGAACCACGGCCGAGGGCGGCCAGCGCCATCTCGAAGAGGTGGTGCTCGGGCTTGCCGGCGATCTCGGCCCTCCGGCCGGAGGCGGTCTCGACCGCGGCGAGGACGGCGCCGGTGCCGGGCCACTCGCCGCCGGGCATCGGCAGGGTCGGGTCCCGGCTCGTCGCCAGCAGGGCCGCGCCGCCGTCGAGCGCCAGCTTCGCGGTCAGCAGCTCGTCGTAGTTGAAGCCGCGGTGTCCGGAGACGACGACGACGCGCGCCTCCCGGCCCGCCTCCCCCTCGAGCACCTCGGCCCCTGCCTCGGCGACCATCTCGTGCAGGGTCCGGGCACCGATCACGAAGGCTGTGCCGCCGTCAGCCGCCGCGCCGGCGAGGCGCGCCGCCACCAGCCCTGCGGTCACGACCCGCTCGGGCCCGACCGCGACCCCGAGCTGGGCGAGGCGCTCGGCGTACTCGGCGGGACGCCGCGTCGGGTTGTTGGTGACGAAACAGACGTCCTTGCCCGCCGCGAGCAGCTCGGCCAGTGCCTCGGGCGAGCCGGGCACCGGCTCGCGGCCGATCCAGACGACTCCGTCGAGATCGATCAGCAGCCCTGCGAATTGGTCGGCGAGCGCCACCGGGCCAGGCTATTGACTCGCCACTCGATACGGTGCCAAGTAGTGAGCGCCAACGGACAGGTCGTCGTCGCCACCGACGTCACCCGCCGCTACGGCACGGGCGACGCCGCCGTGGATGCCCTGGCCGGCGTCAGCACCGCCTTCGAGCGCGACCGCTTCACCGCGATCATGGGGCCCTCGGGCTCGGGCAAGTCGACCCTGATGCACATCCTCGCCGGGCTCGACAAGCCGACCAGCGGCAGCGTCGAGCTCGACGGGGTCGAGATCACCGCCCTCGACGACAACGCGCTGACCAAGCTGCGCCGCGACAAGCTCGGCTTCGTCTTCCAGTTCTTCAACCTGCTGCCGGTCCTCACCGCCGAGGAGAACCTCGTCCTGCCGCTCTCGATCGCCGGCCGCAAGCCCGACCAGGCCTGGCTCGAGCAGCTGATCCGCACCGTCGGCCTCGAGGACCGCCGCACCCACCGCCCCAGCGAGCTCTCCGGCGGTCAGCAGCAGCGGGTCGCCGTCGCCCGTGCCCTGGTCTCCAAACCCGCCGTCGTCTTCGCCGACGAGCCGACCGGCAACCTCGACTCCAAATCCAGCGCCGGCGTCCTCGACCTGCTGCGCCGCGCCGTCGACGAGTTCGACCAGACGGTGGTGATGGTGACCCACGACCCCGTCGCAGCCGCCCACGCCGACCGCCTGATCACGTTGCGCGACGGCAAGCTCATCCATGACGCCTCACCGGGCTCCGCCGCCGACGTGCTCGAGCTGATGAAGCAGCTTGACTAGCCTCGCGCTGAAGAGCCTCTGGGCGCGCAAGGTGCGGGCGCTGGCGACCTCGCTCGCGGTCGTCCTCGGAGTCGCCTTCGTCGCCGGCAGCTACGTCTTCAGCGACACGATCCTCGCCGCCTTCGACGAAATCTTCAGCGAGTCCCTGAGCGGGACCAGCGTCGTCGTCACCGCCCAGAACCCGGTCGAACAGGAAAACGGCGAAGTGCCGACGGTCGCAGCCTCGCTGCTGCCGCGGATCCAGCGCACCCCCGGGGTCAAGGAAGCTGCCGGGGCGATCTTCAGCCTCGGCGCCTTCTTCGACGAAGAAGGGAACAAGGTCGGGCAGAAATTCGCCCCCAAGTTCATCTCCTCGACCCTGCCCGGCCAACTCGAGTCGCTGACCTACGTCGATGGCCACCAGCCGCGCGGCCCGACCGAAGCCTCGATCGACAAGGCCGCCGCCGAAAGCGCCAACCTCGAACTGGGAGAGAAGATCACGCTGGTCGGCCAGGGCGCCGCCCGCAAATTCACGCTGGTCGGGCTGACCCAGCTCGGCAGCGCCTCGTTCGGCGGCTCGAGCATCGCCCAGGTGACGCTGCCTGTCGCCCAGGCGCTGACCCACAAGCGGGGCCGCTTCGACCAGATCTCGATCGCCGCTGCCGACGGGGTCTCCGAGGCGGCGCTGAAGCGCCGGATCAAGGCCGAGATGCCGGCCGGAGTCCGGGTCGAGACCGCCAAGGAGAGCGCCGATCGCGGCTCCGAAGAAATCCGCGACAACCTCGGCTTCCTGCAGACCTTCCTCCTGGTCTTCGGCTTCATCGCCGTCTTCGTCGGCTCCTTCCTGATCTTCAACACCTTCTCGATCACCGTCGCCCAGCGGATCAGCGAGTTCGGGCTGCTGCGCACCCTCGGCGCCTCCCGCCGCCAGATCCTCACCTCGGTGCTCAGCGAAGCGGCGGCGATCGGGCTGGTCGGCGCGCTGCTCGGGATCGTCGGCGGCCTGCTCGTCGCGATGCTGCTCAACGTCCTCTTCGAAGCCTTCGGCGCCGACCTGCCGACGACCGGGTTGGTGCTCGAGTCGCGGACCGTGGTCGTCTCGATCCTGGTCGGCGTCCTGGTCACCCTATTCTCCTCGCTGATCCCGGCGCTGCGCTCGACCCGGGTGCCCCCGATCGCCGCCCTGCAGGCGTTCGTGCCGACGCCGAGCCGCCGCCGCCGGCTCGCCTTCCTCGTCTTCTCGATCGTCGTCGCGCTGATCGGCCTGGTCCTCGTCGTCCGCGGCCTGGCCGGCGGCGGCGGCGCCGGCACCCGCGCCGGCTTCATCGGCGGCGGCGCCCTGGTCGCGGTGCTCGCGGTCTCGCTCTTCAGCCCGCGCCTGGTGCCGGGGCTCGCCCGGGCCGCCGGCTGGCCGCTGGAACGCGTCCGCCGGCTGCTCGGCCGGCTCGCCCGCGAGAACGCCCAGCGCAACCCGAGCCGCACCGCGATCACGGCCGCGGCGCTGATGATCGGGATCGCGCTGGTCGCCTTCGTCACCGTGTTCGCCGCGGGGATCAAGAGCACGGTCGCCCAGGTCGTCGACGAAAACTTCGCCGGCGGCCTGATCATCCAGAACTCCGACGGCTTCTCGCCGATCCCGAACGGCACCGCGCGGGCGGCCGCGAAGGTGCCGGGGGTCGAAACCGTTCCGACGATCCGCTCGGCGCAGGTCAAGAGCCTGTCCGGAGGCGGCACGGTCCGCGCCTCGGCGCCGAGCCCGGACATCGAAAAGGCCCTCAACCTGGAATGGAAGGAAGGCGGGCCGGCGGACCTCACCGGGCTGCGCGACGACCAGGCGCTGCTCAGCGACGAATTCGCCTCCGACCAGGGCCTCTCGGTCGGCGACACGGTCCGGGTCCTGACCCAGACCGGGGCGCGGCCGAGCTTCGAAGTCGCCGGCACCTTCGACTCCAAGCTCGGCCTCTTCGGCAGCATCGTCATCACCCAGGCGGCGCTGGCGAGGGAGGCCGCCCAGACCCAGGACCAGATCGACTTCGTCGTCACCGAACCGGGCACCGACCAGGCCAAGCTGCAGACCTTGCTGACCGCCGGCGTCGAAGCGCTCTTCCCGGTCGCCGAAGTCCTCAACCAGCAGGAACTGAAGGAAGACCGCGAAAGCCAGGTCGGCCAGCTCGTCACCCTCTTCTACGCGCTGCTGGCGCTGGCGATCGTGATCTCGGTGCTCGGCGTGATCAACACCCTGGCGCTATCGATCTACGAGCGGCGCCGCGAGCTCGGGATGGTGCGGGCGATCGGGATGTCGCGGCGGCAGGTGCGGACGATGATCCGCTACGAGTCGGTGATCACGGCCCTGATCGGGGCGATCCTCGGGATGGCGCTGGGAATCGTCTTCGCGACCCTGATCGCCCAGCCGCTGAAGGACGAAGGCTTCACCCTCTCCTATCCGATCGGCTCCTTGATCGCGATCCTCCTGCTCGCCGCCATCGTCGGCGTGATCGCCGCGATCCTGCCCGCCCGCCGCGCCGCCCGCCTCAACGTGCTCGAGTCGCTGCAGTACGAGTAGGGCAGACGTTGTCGAGTTGCTCTCGTCGAGCGAGAGCAACTCGACACGCGCCGCGCTGACCCCGGGTCAGCGCGGCGCGTAGCGGCAGTGCAGCATCAGCGCGTTGCCGTCGGGGTCGCGGAAGTGGGCCATGTGGCAGACGCCGGTGTCCATCGTCGCAGCGGCGAACTCGACGCCGCGCGCTTCGAGCTCCTCGCGCGCCCCGCCGACGTCGGCGACGTGCAGGGCCACGGGATGGCTGTGGGGCGCGAACTCGATGCCGAAAGCGCTCGATTCGATCACCGCCAGGGTCAGGGACCCGGTCTCAAACTCGACCCCGGGCATCTGCCCGTAGCGCGCCGACTCGGGGAGTCCCAGCTGCGTCCCGTAGAACTCGACCGCGCGATCGAAGTCGCGGGTCGGCAGCGTGACGAAGTCGACGCCCTCGATCGGGGTGTCCGGCGCGCCCATCGCCCCACCCTATAGCGGTGGACGATCGCGACCGGCTAGGCGGGGTCGGCCCCGGCCGCGGAGTCCTCCCGTTCGGCGTCCTCCTTGGCCTGGCGGATCAGGCCGCGCCAGTCGGTGGTGCGGAAGACGAGCAGGATCGCGGCGAAGCCGAGCACCACCGACCAGGCCGCCATCGCGATCTGGGTCCCGACCGAGAACGAGAGCACGGCGGCGCGCGAGGGACCCTGCAGGGTGGCGACCAGGAGCGCCTGCTGGGCGCCGGCGCCCCCCGGGGTGAACGGGATCACGTTGGCGATCGCCTGCACGCTCATCACCAGCATCACGTTGCCGATTGAGCCGCCGATCTCGAACGCTTCGAGGAAGAACCAGAAGGCGGCGAAGCGGAAGAGCCAGCCGACGCCCTGCCAGGCGGCGACCTCGCGCAGGTAGCGGCGCGGCTGGGTGAGGATGATCACGCCCTGTCGCACCCGCTGCCAGAAGCGGCGGACGTGGTGACCGAGCCAGATCGTGCCGACGACCAGCAGCAGGAGGATGACCCCGGTGACGATCGCCAGCGTCTTCGGGTGGTCGGCCCAGAAGGAGAGCTCGAAGGCGGGCAGGTCGGGGATCCGCGGCAGCGGCGGCAGCAGGCCCTGGGTGATCGCGTAGGCGAGGACGAGCAGCCCGACGCTGGTGTCGAAGACGGTCTGGACCAGAAAGGAGGAGGTGACCGCCGGATAGGAGGAGTCCGGGATCTGACGCTTGACCAGGAAGACCTTGGTGACGTCGCCGGCGTGGGCCGGGACGACCGCGTTGATGCCGGCGCCGGCCAGGTAGGCGGCCGCGAGCGGCAGGAAGGCGATGCGGCGGTCGGGGTAGGCGGCCCGCAGCACGTTGCGCCAGGCCCAGGCGCGCGCCACCTGCATGGCCAGCAGGCAGCCGAGGGCGAGCGCGAACGGGGTCCAGTGGATTTCCGAGAGGTGGCGGAAGAATTCCGCGGCCCGGTTGAAGAATGCTTCGAAGCTGTCCCCGAGGTCGGCGATCGGCATCGCAGCTACACTAGCCCGCTCGTGCCGGACACCGACACGCACACGCTGCCGCCCAAACCGGCGCACGACCTCGCCGACGAGGCGATGTGCGCGCGCGCCCGGGAGCGGTACACGGCAGACCGCAAGAGCCGCTTCCGCCGCCGCCGCAAGCGGCACGCGGCGTTGCCCAACTTCATCATCATCGGCGGGCTCAAGTGCGGCACGACGAGCATCCACCACTATCTCGGGCTGCACCCCGAGATCCAGATGTCGAAGCCGAAGGAGCTCAACTTCTTCGTCGAGGAGCTGAACTGGGACCTCGGCCTCGACTGGTACGCGAGCCGCTTCGACGAGCGCTTCCCGGTCCGCGGCGAGTCATCGCCCCACTACACGAACCTGCCGGCCTTCGAGGGCGTCGCCGAGCGCATCCGCCGCAACTGCCCCGACGCCCGCCTGCTCTACATGGTCCGCGACCCGATCAAGCGGATCCTCTCGCACTGGGTCCACGCCACCGGCGCCGGCTACGAGACCCGCGAGCTGGTGCCGACGCTCTCCGAGCCCAACTCCTCCTACATGAACCGGTCCAAGTACTGGATGCAGCTGCAGCCCTACCTCGAGCGCTTCGACCGCGACCAGATCGAGATCATCACCCAGGAGGAGCTGCAGGCAGAACGCGACGCGACGATGCGCAAGGCCTTTGCCTTCGTCGGCGTCGACGAGAACTTCACCTCCGAGCAGTGGGACCGCGAGTGGGAGAAGTCGAGCGCCAAGCAGGGCGACAAATACCAGTTCATGGAGAAGCTGATCAAACTGCCGGGCTTCCGCTCCTTCGACCGCAACTTCGACCGCCTGCCGGAGTCGATGCGGTGGCTGGTCGAGAAGGTCGTCCACGACCCGGAGAAGCCGCCGGCGCCGAAGCCGAAGCTCCCCGACGATCTCTTCGAGACGATCCGCGGCCGCTTCGGCGAGGACGTCGCCGCGCTGCAGAAGTTCGCCGGCCGCGAGTTCGCCGGCTGGCACGACTACTCCTGAGCCGGGGCCTCGTGAGGCGCCTCCTCCCCGACCCCGGCCCGACCAGCGTCGCCGAGCAGCTCGAGGGCTACCGGCCCTGGGAGGAGGACCGTGACGGCCGGCCGCTGCTCGCCGTCAACTTCGCCGCCACGGTCGACGGCCGGGCGACGATCGCCGGCGTCTCCGGCCCGATCGGCTCGGAGACCGACACCGAGATGCTGCTCACCCTGCGGACCCGGTTCGACGCGGTGATGATCGGCGCCGGGACGATGCGCGCCGAGCGCTACGGCCGCCTCGTCAACGACCAGGAGGTGCGCGAGCGGCGCGAGCGCCTCGGCCTCCCCCACGACCCGCTGATGGTGCTCGTCAGCGGCCGCCTCGACCTGCCCTGGGACGCGCCGCTGTTCACCGCCGGCGCCGGCCGGGTGCTGATCTTCACCGCCTCGGAGGCCGAGCCGCCGGAGACGGCGACCGCGCTGCAGGTCGTCCGCCACGAGCGCTTCGTCAACGTGGTCGAGGCGCTCGGCTACCTGCGCCAGGAGCGCGGCGTGCGGGCAGTGCTCTGCGAGGGCGGCCCCGGCCTCCACAACCAGCTGCAGGGCGCCGGCATGGTCGACGACCTCTTCCTCACGATCGCGCCGAAGCTCGCCGGCGGCGACGCGCCGCGGATCATCGAGGGCGACCTCCCCGGCGTCACCGAGCTGAAGCTCGCCTGGCTGCTGGAGGAAGACGGCGAGCTCTTCGCCCGCTACCGGCGGCGCTGAGCGCTCTCCCGGCGGCGGGGCTGGCGGCAGACGGCGACCAGGTCGAGCGCCGTCTGCAGCGGCGGTGGGCGCAGCTCGAAATCGCCGCTCTCGATCGCTTCCGCGGCGGGGTCTGCACCGGCCCGGCGGCGGCGCAGCGTGAGGTCGTAGAGCTGGCGGCGGAGAGACAGCGGCAGCCGGCGGCGGAGGCCGAACCGGTCCCAGCGCAGCAGCCGCTCGAGCTCCTCGCGCTCGCGCGCGACGAGCGCCAGGTACCGGGGTGAGCCGAACAGGCCGAGCATCTCGACCCTGCCGAAATGGAGCGCCGCGGCGTCTCGCAGCTCGGGCTCGGTGAACTCGAGGTGGTGGTATGGGTCGATCACCTCTCCCTCGTGGCCGAAGGTGAGGTGATTGGGCGTGACGAAGACGGCAACGCCGTCCTCGCTCAGCACCCGCGCCGCCTCGGCCAGCGCCCGCCCGGGATCTGGCACGTGCTCGAGCGACTGCACCGCGATCGCGCCGGCGAAGCTGGCGTCGGGAAAGGGGAGGGCGCGCATGTCGGCCACGACCGTCTCGCGCTCCTGCCCGCGCAGCACGGCCGGATCGAGATCGACGCCGACGGTCCGGCGCGGCGCCAGCCTCGCGAAGCTGTGGCCGATCCCGCAGCCGAGGTCGACGACGGCGCCCTCGGGCAGCAGCGGGGCGCAGAGCTCGTAGGCGGCGACGTGGCGCTGCCAGGTCGGGTTGAAGCCGCCGGCCCGGGTCGAGACGCGCTCGCCGCTGACCCTCGAGACGCGGCGCCGGCCCATCCGCTCAGACGGCCGAGTCGATCCAGAGCGCGCCGGCACCGGCGGCGGTCTTGCCCTCCGCGTCGTCGCGGGCGCCGATCCGGATCGCGATCTTGCCGACGTGCCGGTTTTCGTCGACCAGCCGGTGCGCCTCGGGCAGCTCGGCAAACGGCAACGCCCGCCAGAGCACCGGCCGGATCCGCTCCGGCACCAGCTCGTTCGCGCGCCAGGCCTCGTAGGCGTTGAACGCGTGGGAGCCGATGATCTGCTTCTGGCGCATCCAGAGGTGGCGGACGTCGAACCCGAGCCGGTACCCGGAGGTGGCGCCGCAGGTGACGATCTTGCCGAACCGCTTGGCGACGAAGACCGACGTCGGGAAGGTCTCCCTGCCGACGTGTTCGAAGACGATGTCGGGCGCGTCGCCGAGCATCTCCCGCACCCGGCGGGCGAAGGCGCGCATCGCCGCCTGACGCTCGCGCTCCTCGTCGGGGGACTCGTCGCCGCGGCTGATCATGCCGGCGAACTCGGTCCGGTCCAGGTAGCCGACGGCGCCGAGCCGGGTCGCGATCTCGCCCTTCTCCGGCGTCGAGACGACGGCCAGCGCCTGCGCTCCGGCCGCCCGGCAGAGCTGCACGGCGAAGACCCCAAGGCCGCCGGCCCCGCCCCAGACCAGCACCCTGTGGCCGGCGGCGAGGCGGCACTGGTCGACCAGCATCCGGTAGGCGGTGAAGTAGGTGACCCCGTAGGCGGAGGCGTCGACCCAGGAGAGGCTCGGCGATTTCGGCACCAGCTGCTGTGCCTGGACCTTGGCGAACTGGGCGAACGTGCCCCAGGTGGTCTGGTATCCGTAGCCGAGCTGGCTGGGGGCGGCGAGCGGGTCGAGGCCGTGGACCTCCGGATCCTCGTAAGAGGCGTGGTTGGCCTGGATCACGATCTCGTCGCCGGGCTGCCAGCGCTCGACGCCCGCCCCCACCTTCCAGACGATGCCGGAGCCGTCGGAGCCGGCGATGTGGTGGCCCCAGCGCGGGTGGTCGCCGTAGGGAAAGATCGAGATCGGCTCGGCCCGCGCCGCCCAGATGCTGTTGAAGTTGACGCCGGCGGCCATCACCCGGACGACGACCTCGAACGGGCCGGGCTCGGGGGCCTCGACCTCCTCGATCTCGTAGGCGGCGGCGAGGTCGCCCTCGCGCTCCGGGCGCATCACCCAGGCCAGCATCGTGCGCGGCAGCTCGCCCGGCTCGACGGCGACGCTGGCGACGTTCGGGGCAGCGAGCGTCGACGGTTGAGCCGCGGAAGCGTCCAAGGCCGGGACCCTACTGCCCGGATTGCTGCGCGGCCTTCTGCTGTTCGAGGATCGGCCGCAGGACCGCTTCGCAGGCCGGAGTCGGGTCGGCGAGGCATTCATCGACGCTGAACGACGGCGATTCCGCGGCGGCCTTCTGGGCGGAGAGCAGCGCTTCGCATTCGGACTTGCTCATCACCTTGGAGCAGTCCGACGGCGCCGCGACGGAGGTCGAGCTGGAGTCGCCGCCCGCGGTCAGATACCCCTTGACCAGCGCGTCGCAGGCTTCGCGGCCGACGTCCTTGGGGCAGTACCGCGCGAGCTTGCGGCGCGCGGCCTTCGAGGCGCCGCCGGCCGGCGGCGACCCGGCTCCTCCGGATTCGGCAGCGCCGGCGCCGCGTTCATCCCCACCGCGCCCGCCGGCCTTGGCGCCCCCGTCGCCGCTCCCCGCTTCGCCCGCCGCTCCGGTGGAGGACCGATCGCTGCCGCCCGCCCGGGTGCCCGACGACGACGGGGCGCGGTCGGCCCGCGGCGGAGCCTCGGCGCTGGTCGAGCCGGCCGCCGGCGCGTCGGCGCCGCCGGACGTCGACCCCCCCGCACCGCCGCATCCGGCCGCGATCGCCGCCAGGGCGACCAGCAACAGCGCGGTCGCGGCCGCCAACCTCGAGCTCATGCGATTTAGAGTAGCTTGGCGCCGTGTACTGCCGCCGCTGCGGGACCCCCAACGAGCCCGGCGACCGCTATTGCAGCTCCTGCGGGGCGGCGCTCGGCGAGGCGGGCGAGGCGGGTCCGCGGCCGAGCTTCCGCGATCGTCTCGGCCGGCTCGCCGGCAGCTCGCCGCGCGCCCGGCTGGTGACCGCCGCCACCGCGGTCGCGATCGTGGTCGCGATCGTCGCCTTCGTGGCGCTCAAGCCCGCCAAGGAAGGAATTCCCCGCGATGCCTATACGGTCGAAGCCGACCGCCTCTGCCTCGAATCGAAGCGCGACATCGTCGCGATCGAGTCCGGCGTCACCGCCGCCGGCGGGGCGGCCGCGGTCAGCACGATGGGGCGCGAACTGGTCCCGGTGATCGCCGCCTGGCGCCACCAGTTCGACGAACTCGAACCGCCGGCCGGGCGCGGCCAGCTCGCCGACGACCTCGACGCCGCCCTGGTTGAAGCCGAGGCCCGGCTCGGCGCCCTGGCCCTGGTCGACCCCAATGCCCCGGCAGAGACGGTCGCCGCGGCCCGTCGCGCCGACGCGGCAAGCACCGCCGTGGAAGAAGCGGTGGCGGCGCTGGGCCTCTCCGAATGCGCCGAAGCGACGATCGGGTTCAACCCGAACGGGGGTCCATGAGTCCCCCCCGGCGCTTGCTTCCGGATAGGCGATGTGATCCAATCCTCCTGCGTTGGCCGGGTTGAGCGATCGGAAAGCTGACTTCAGGAGAGGCAGATGAGAAAGCGGTATGCGGTTCTGGGATTGAGCGTCGTCTTCGCGCTGGCACTGGCGGTACCCGCATTCGGCGGGCCCACGAACCCGCTCGCGAGCATCTCCGCGACGGTCAAGCAGACCGCGAACAAGGCCCTGAAGAAGGCCAAGGCCGCGCAGAAGACCGCCAACGAAGCGAAGAGCCTCGCGGGCACCGCCAACACGGGCGCCGGCGCCGCCCTGACGGAAGCGCAGAAAGGCGTCGCCGACGCGGCCACCGCTCAGACCAGCGCGACCAACGCCCAGAAAGCCGCCGAAGCCGCCAAGAAAGCCGCCGAAGCGGCCGAAGCCAACGCCAAAACCCGCCTCGCCGGCTCCGAACAGCGCGTCGGCGAACCGTCGGAAGGCACCGCGACCAGCAAGTTCGCCAGCTCCTCCTGCCCGACCGGCAACCCCGTCCTCGGCGGCGGCTTCAGCGTCGGCGGCGAAAACAACAAGGTCACCGTCACGCAGTCCGAGGAACAGCTCTACGGCGGCGGCTGGTTCGTCGGGGCGCAGACGATCAACGGCCAGGGAACGCCGTCCTGGTCGATCACCGCGATCGCGATTTGCGGCACCAAGTAGCCCGCTGAATCTCCTTTTCGCGACTGGGACTAGGGGCCTCCTCCACGGAGGCCCCTAGTGGTTGACGGGGAGCCGGCGCTCTCGACGCCCGGCCGGCGTCTGCGCCGCTGGGGGCCGGCGGCGGTCGTCGTGCTGGCGCTCGTCCTGCGCATCGCCGTGGTCGCCGCGGACACCGGCTACCGGCCCACCGACGACGCCTTCGAGTACGACCACTACGGCCGCACCATCGCCGCCGGCGAAGGCTTCGGCCGCTCGGGCTACCTGCGCCAGGGCGGGCCGACGGCGATCCGGGGTCCGGCCTACCCCTATGCGCTGGGGGCCCTCTACGCGGCCAGCGGCGACAGCCGCACGGTGGGCCGGCTCTTCAACGCCCTGCTGGGCGCGCTCGCCGTCTTCCTCCTTTACCTGATCGCGAGGCGCCTCTGGGGTGACGCGGTCGGCCTGATCGCGGCGGCACTCGCCGCCGTCTTCCCGCCCCTGGTCCTGCTCAGCCGCGACCTGGTCTCGGAGTCGCTGTTCATCGCGATCGAGCTGGGCGCGGTGCTCTGCGTGCTCAACTTCCGCCGCTCCGGCGGCCGCTTGCGGTGGGCGCTCGCGGCCGGCGCGCTGTGCGGGGTGGCGGTCCTCACGCGCAACACCGGCATCGCGCTCCTGGTGCCGATCGCGATCGGGCTCTGGGTGCCGGCCGGCGGCCGGGCGTGGGCAGCGCTCGCCGCTCCGCTGGTGGCACTGGCCTGCGCCACCCTCCTCGTCACCCCCTGGCTGGTTCGCGACTGGGCTCAGTTCGACCGCTTCGTCCCGGTCACGACGAGCGGCGGCATCGCCCTCGCCGGGACCTACAACCAGACCTCCTTCGACCAGGGGCATACCCACGGCGCCTGGCGCGACCCCCAGGTGGTGCCGGGCCTGCGGCACCTGTTCGAAGAACCCGGGCGCGACGAGGCCGAGGTCGACCGGATACTCCGCAGCCGCGCCCTGTCATTCGCATGGGAACATCCCGGATATGTCGCCGAGACCTCGGCCTGGAACCTTCTCCGCCTCTTCGAGATCGCCGGAGGCTCGGTCGTCGACGCGCGCGGCGCGGCGCTCGACGCCCGCGGGATCGGCAGCGGCGACCCGGCGGCGGAGCGGATCGGCCTGGCGCTGGCGTGCCTGCTGGCGGCGATCGGCGTGGCCGTCCTCGTTCGCGCCCGGCTGCGCGCCCGCGCCGGCGGCACCGCTCCCCACCCGCCGAGCGGACCGCTCTTCCTCTGGCTGGTGCCGCTGGCGATGCTGGCGATCGCGATCCCGATCGCCGGTCTGCCCAGGTACCGGCTGCCAGCAGACCCATTCCTGCTGATGCTGGCCGCGATCGGAATCCAGTGGCTGCTCCACGCCGCCCGCCCGGCCACGAGGGAGGCGCGGTGAGAGCGGCCGGCGCGGTGGCGGCCCTGCTTCTCGCCGGGTTCGTCCTGGCCGCCTGCGGCGGCGGGCAGGGCTCCGAATCCGCGGCAGCCTCGGCGCAGCCACCGCCGCGGATCCGCGCCCGGGCCGACGCGATCTGCCGCAACCTGCTGCGCGAAGTCGAAGCAATCGGAGCGGGAGCGCTGCGCAACCCGCCGGCGACCACGCTCGAGCTGACCACCGAGCGGCTCGTCCGTCCCAGCATCCCGGTCCTGCGGCGAGCGGCGACCCGCCTCGGCGCCCTCGAGAGCGCCGCCCATTCGCGCCCCTACTCGCTCTTCACCGACCTCTTCGACCCCTTTCTCGTCCTCACCGAAAAGCGGCTGCGCGCCGGGCGGGAAGGCGACGGCGAGCGCTCCCGGGGGCTCGAGGAACAGCTGACCGATCTCAGCCTCACTCAGCGTCGCGCCGCCCACCTGGCCGGGCTGCGCGACTGCGACATCGACTTCCCCCACGCGCTGCTCGAATCGTTGAGCGAATGAGCTCCTGGCAGACCGGACGGCGAGCAGCGGGGGGCGCGACGGGCAGCGTCCCCGACGTCGTCGCGCCTCCTCCCCTGCACCCGCGCTTTCCGCTCACCGTCGGCATGCGCGGCATCCCGGCGATGGCGATCATCCTCGGCCACGCCTGGTTCTTCACCGGCGGCTTCGGCGGCTTCACGGAAAGCCTGCCGAACCGCCTGATGGTGAGGATGGACGGCCTCGTCGCGCTGTTCTTCCTGCTCTCCGCGTTTCTCCTCTACCGGCCGATGATCGCCCACCGCACCGACGGGCCGCCGCCGCCGCGGGTCGGCGACTACGCGAAGCGGCGGTTCATCCGCCTCTACCCCGCCTACTGGGTGGCGCTGACCGCGTTCGCGGTCTTCGCCGGCATCTACGGCGTCTTCAGTCCGAACTGGTGGGCCTTCTACAGCCTGACCGACTTCTTCCACCTTCCTCTCCACGACGTCTGCCCGGCCGGCAAGGAGCTGCTCTGCGGCCTGCCGCAATCGTGGACGCTCGGCGTCGACATGAGCTTCTACGTGCTGCTCCCGTTCTACGCGGCGCTGACCGGCGCCCTCTGGCGGCGCCGCGGCGACCGCAGCTGGGTCCGCTGGGAGCTGGCCCTGCTGGCGGCGCTCGGCGCCGCCTCGCTGGTCCTCGGCGGGCCGCCGTTCGGCCTCCGCGGCGAGGACTGGTTCCGCTTCAGCGTCCTCGGTCACTTCTTCTGGTTCGCGCTCGGGCTGGCGCTGGCGATCGTCTCGGTCCTCGATTGGCGGACCGGCCCGGGGCGCTGGGTGCGGCGGCTGGCGGAGCGGCCGCTTGCCTGCTGGGGGGCCGCGGCCGCGATCTACGCCTTCACCGTGCTCGCCTTCTACCCCGCGCCGTTCATCATCGCGCCGTTTCGGGACGGTCTCGAGTACACCTGGCTGAACCTCGTCCAGGGGCTGGCGGCGGTGCTGCTCTTCGTCCCCGGCGTCTTCGGCAATCCCAACCGCGGGCTGCCCAACCGGCTGCTGGGCCACCCCGTGCTGATGTGGATCGGCCTGATCTCCTACGGGCTGCTGCTCTGGAACGTGACCATCGCCGTCCTGCTCGGCGACCCCGGGGCCGACGAGAGCTTCTGGACAGTGCTGATCGCCGGGACGATCATCACCCTGCCGCTGGCGACGCTCAGCTACTACCTGATCGAGCGTCCGCTGATGAAATTCAAGTACAGATCGGTGCGGGCCTGGCTGCGTCAACGCCGCGACGGCGGCGGCCCGGCGCTGAGCCGGCAGGGCTGATGGCGGCCGCGGCGCAGGAGAATCCGGCCGGCGCCGGGCGGCCGCCGGCACCCGGCCGCGCGGCGATGCGGCGGACGATGTTCCTCGCCCAGGACGGGGTGACCCTGTGCATGACCCTGCGCGGGCTGGACGCGGTGGGGCTGCTCGAGCCGGCGCTGGCGGAGGAGCGGACCCTGGCCGAGCTCGCGCCCGGCCTCGGCGAGAGCGGGCTCGGCGCGGTCGCGGTCGCTCTCCACGGCCTGGTGGCGACGGGCTGGCTGGCCGAGCGCCCGACCCTGGACCCGGCGACCACGGTGCTGCGCTGGACCGCCGCCGGGCGCGAGGCGATGGCCTGGCGCTCGCGCTACATCGAGCTCGGCGACCTGCTGGCCTGCTTCGACGACACCGAGCCCGGCTGCTGGGCCGCGGCTTGGAGCGCTGAGGCCGAGCGGCGGTTCGCGACCCTCGTCGAGCGGGCCGGCGAGCACCGGGGCGGACGGGGCCGGACCGCCGAGCTCCTCGCTGCCCATCTCGACGGGGCCCTAGCGGTGCCGACCCTCCTCTCCTTGCATGGGCAGGAACGACTCGGCGGCGCAGGTCCGCTGCCGCCGCCGGCGCCGCTCGGTGCGGCGATCGGCCGGCTGCTCGCCGACCTCGGCTGGGTCGATCGGGCCGGGGCCTGGACGGAAGCGGGCCTGCAGGCGAGGTCCTTTGCCCTGCACTTCGGCGGCGTCGCGACCTACCTGCCGCTGCTCGCGCGCCTGCCCGAGCTCTACACCGGCCGGCGCACCGTCGTTCCCGAGCCGGCCGCCGGTCGCGCCGAGTGGCACGTCAACCGGTCGCTCAACGTGCGCATCAGCGCCGCCGCCCACAAGCGTTACTTCGCCGACAGCGACCCTCTCTTCATCGAGATCTTCAACCGGGAGCCGATCGCCGAGCAGCCGCGCTTCATCGCCGACATGGGCTGCGGCCAGGGAAGCTGGCTGGCGCACCTGCACCGGCTCGTCCGCGATCGGACGGCGCGCGGGGCGCGGCTCGAGGACCATCCCCTGACCATGGTCGGGGTCGATCCCGATCCGATCGCGCGCGAGGAGGCCCGGCAGTACCTCGCCAGGGAGGCGGTGCCGGCCCTGCTCCTGCCCGGGGACGTGACCGACCCGGAGGGCCTGGCCGCGGCGCTCGCCGAGCATGGCCTGAGGATCGAGGAGGGGTTGCACATCCGCTCGTTCATCGACCACGAGCGCAGCTTCCGCGGCGGGGCGCCGGAGGCCGGGGTGGCAGGCTGGGCGAGCGGCGTCTACCTCGACGCCGACGGCGGTCGGCTGGCGGCCGCGGCCGTCGAACGCGACCTCGTCGCCCACCTCGAACGCTGGGCCGCGCTCGTGCCACGCCACGGCATGGTCGTGCTCGAGGCCCACTGCACGCCGCCGGAGATCGTCGCCCGCCACCTCGGCGAGATGCACGGGCTGGCCTTCGACGCCCACCAGGCCTACTCGAAGCAGTACCCGGTCGATCATCCCTCCTTCCTCGCCTGCTGCCGGCGCGCGGGGCTCCGTCCGGTCGGCCCGGCCGAGATCCGCTACCCGCAGATGCGGCCGTTCGTCTCGATCAGCCTCAACCACCTGGTCCCCGCCGCCCCCGACCCGCTTCCGGAGCCCGTCGCCGGCGAGCCGGCCGGGACGTGGCGCCCCGACCCCGGCGCCGACCTGGAGGACGGGCGCGCCCTGCACGGGATCGTCTTCGACCGTGGCGACGTCCGCTTCCCCGCCGACTGGTGCCTGGCGCCGACCGGGTTCGTCGTCGCCCGCGCCCTCGAGCAGCTCGAATCGAGGCTGGCCGCGGCGGCGGATGGCGGCGTCGTCCGCGTGCTCGACTACGGCGCCGGGACCGGGACGGCGACGATCGAGCTGATGCGGGCCTGCGAGGAACGCGGCCTGCGCCAGCGCTTCACGGCGCGCGGCGAGCGGCTCGAGTTCCACCTCGTCGACATCCCCTCGAGCTGGTACGCCTACGGCTACGAGCTGCTCGCCGGCCGGCCGGGCGTCCGCTTTCACTCGCTGCTGGACGGCGCCGGCCGCTTCCGTCCGCTCGACCGGGTGCTCGGCGCCGCCACGATCGACGTCGCGGTGGCGAACATGGTCTTCCACCTGATCCCGCCGCGGGCCCTCGGCCGCACCGCGGCCGGCCTGGCGTCGGTGCTGACCGCGGACGGGCTGCTCGCCTGGAGCGCGCCCGACCTCGGGCCCGCCGCCCCCGGCACCCTGCTGCTCCACGACCCCAACCGGATGCTGCGCGAGCGCTGGCTCGCCCTCCTCGCCGGCGAGCCGGCGCCGTCGCCGACCCTGCGGACCGCGGTGGCGAGCGCCCTGCGCGACCTCGACGCCGAGCGTCGCGGCCGCGCCCGCGACCGGGCGGAGCGGCGGATCAGGCCCCGCCCGCTGGCGAGCGAGGTGACGGCCGCGCTCGCGGCGCGGTTCACCGGGACGACGCGGCTCGCCAGCTACGCGATGCTCGCCGACGACGTCGTCCGCGGCCTCCTCGTGCCGTCGAACCAGGCCGAGTTCATCTCCGAGCTCGACGATCCTGAGCTGCGCGGCGCGGTGATCCGCGAGCTGATGCGGGAGCACGTCCTGCCGGCCCTCGGCCGCGGCCCCGCCGCGACAGGGCTCGGGCTGAACCTGCAGTGGACCCTCGGCGCCCACCGCCCGATCGGGTCGGGCGGGCCCGCCTAGGCCCTGAACCTGCGGCAGGCCAGCAGCCCGCGACGGTGCAGGACCAGCCGCGCCGCCGCCCACAGCGTCTTCGCGCCGTAGACCAGGCCTTCGCCCAGCCCGACCGAGGAGGCATCCTCGAAGTAGCGCCCGCGGGCCGGGACCTCGGCGATGCGCATCTCGAAGGCGACCGCCTGCATCAGGATCTCCGAGTCGAAGCTGAAGTCGTTGGCGTTGCGCAGGAAGGGCACCGTCAGCAGGAACTCCCGGGAGTAGGCGCGGTAGCCGGTGTGAGCCTCGCTCAGCCGGGTCCCCATCAGGCGGTTCTCGATCCCGGTCAGGATCCGGTTGGCGAGGAACTTCCAGCGGGGCATCCCCTGCGCGAGCGCCATCCCCGGCTCGGCGAAGCGGGAGCCGAGGACGAGGTCGGCGTCGCCGGCGAGGATCGGCGCGCACATCGCCGGGATCAGCGCCGGGTCGTACTGGCCGTCGGGATGGACCATCACGACGACGTCGGCTTCCCGCTGCAGCGCCTCGAGGTAGCAGGTCTTCTGGTTGGCGCCGTAGCCGGCGTTGTGCGGGTGCCAGACGAGGCTGAGCGGCAGCCGCCGGGCCAGCGCGAGAGTCTCGTCCGTCGAGCCGTCGTCGACCAGGATCACGTCGTCGACGAAGTCCCTCGGGATCGCGTCGACCGTTCGCGCCAGCGTCTTCGCGGCGTTCATCGCCGGCAGCACCGCGATCACCTTCTGCCCGGCGGCGCTCACGCGCCGGACCTCGCCTCGAGGTAGACGGTGCCGCCGCGGCGCAGCGCGACCTCGGCGGCGGTGCCGAGCAGCGCCAGCGGCAGCAGCAGGCCCCCGGCGAGGAGGGTCGCCAGCCGGCGGCGGGCGGAGAGCCGGTGGAAGCGGGCGGCGGGACGGCGGATCGCGTCGTAGAGATCGGGGTGGTCCGGCAGCTCGGCGACCAGGCCGTGCAGCCAGCCGAAGACGACCTGGCCGCCGCGCAGGTAGCTGACCCGCTCGATCCGCAGGCCGAGGGCGCGGAGCCTCTCGACCAGGGACTCGGCGGTGAAGTGGTGGAGGTGGCGCGGGGGATCGAGGGCCAGCCAGCGGCGGCCGAAGAGGCGCGCCTGCAGGCTGTCGGCGTTGGGCGCGGCGATGAGGATCACGCCCTCGGGGCGGAGGCGCTCGGCCGCGGCTGCCAGCGTCCCCGCCGGGTCCGGCAGGTGCTCGAGCGAGTGCCAGAAGACAACCGCAGCCCACTCCTCGGCCCCGGCCTCGGCCTCGAGACCACCCACCCGCGCGGGCGCCGCGGGGTCGCGCTCGCCTCCGATCGCGACCCGACCGCGCCGCCGCAGGGCGGCGAGCAGGGCGCCATCGCCGGCGCCGACGTCGAGCACGGCGCCGGGCGGCGCGATCTCGTCCAACCGCGTTGCCAGGGCGCCGCGCGAGCGCCGCAGCAGCGCGTCTCCCCAGCCCGAGAAGCGGCCCGCGGCAGGCCGGTAGGGGCCGGCGTAGGCGGCGTCGAGCTCGGCGGCCGTGGGCCAGGGGCTGGTCGTCGCGACGCCGCAGTCGCGGCACCGGATCCGGCCCGGCAGCCGCTTCCCACCCGCGAGCGAGGCCGAGCACCAGCGGCATGCCGAGGGCGCGCTCACGGCGTGGGCCCAGGCCGTCTCAGGCGGGCGGGGCCGCCTGCTCGGCCGCCTCCGCGAGCCGCTCGACCAGCAGCCTGAGGGCGTCGAGGTCGGTGTCGGAGCTGCCGTACGCGCCGGCGGCGGTGCGGGCGTAGACGCCCTCCAGGATGACCGCAAGCTTCCAGTAGCCGAGGGCGAGGTAGTAGGAGAGGTTGGAGACGTCGCGGCCGGAGCGCTCGGCGTAGCGGCCGACGAGCTCGTCGCGCTCGGGGAAGCCGGGGGCGAGGTTGGCAGGGTGTCCGAGGGCGACGGCGCCCTGCCGGCGCTCGGGCCAGTAGGCGAGCAGGGTGCCGAGGTCGGCGAGCGGGTCGCCGAGCGTGCAGAGCTCCCAGTCGACGACGGCGGCGACCTCGCCGCCGCCGGTCAGGATCATGTTGTCGAGGCGGTAGTCGCCGTGGACGATCGTCGCCGGCCCCTGCTCGGGGATGCGGGCGGCGAGGCGGTCATGGACGCGGTCGACCGCGGCCAGCTCGCGGGTCTTCGATTTCTCCCACTGCCCCTGCCAGCGGCGCAGCTGGCGGGCGACGTAGTCCTGCTTGCGCCCGAGCTCGCCGAGGCCGACGCCGTCAGGCTCGACGGCATGGATCTGGGCCAGGGTGTCGGCGACGCGCAGCCCGATCGCGTGGCGGTCGGCCTCGGCCGGAAAGGCGGCCTCGGCGTCGGCGAGGTCGCGCAGGATCGGTCCCTCGACGAACTCCATCACGTAGAACGGGGCGCCCGTGACGCTCTCGTTCTCGCAGAGCCCGACCAGCGGCGGCACCGGCACCGGCGTCGGCGCCAGCGCGGTGAGGACGCGGTGCTCGCGGCCCATGTCGTGGGCCGAGCCGAGCGTCGTGCCGAGCGGCGGCCGGCGCAGCGCCCAGCGTCGGCCGGCGGCGTCGGTGACGCGAAAGGTCAGGTTCGAGAGGCCGCCGGCGATGCGCTCGAAGCGCAGCGGCGGCTCGACCCCGGGCGCGTGCGCGGCGAGCCAGGCTTCGACCCCCTCCCGCTCGATCCCGGCCGCCTCCGCGCTGCCGTCGGAACGGCCTGTAGCCTCGTCTCCCATCGCCGCGCAAGCATATTCGGGACCCAGGCGACGGCTGAGCCCGTCGCTCGCCAACAGGCTGAGGATCGGCTTCGCGATCGCCTTCGCCCTGCTCACGGCGATGGCGGTGATCGGCGTCGGGCGCTTCATCCAGAAGCGCCAGGACTTCGAGGACGCGATCGCCCGCTCCTACCAGATCGAGATGACCGCGCGGGTGCGGATCGCCGAGGGCCGCGGGGGCGCCGCGGCCCGCCGCGTCGTCCACGAGCAGGTCGCGCACCGCGAAGACCTCCGCGACGAAATCTCCGGCGACACCCGCGACACCGCGATCCTGGTCGCGGCGGGGCTGATCGCCGGCCTGACCGGGGCGCTGCTGCTCTTCAGCGGCCTGATCGCCTCGCTGCGGCGCCCCCTCGAGGCGTTGGTGGAGGCCGCTCGGCGCCTCGCCGCCGGCGATCTCAGCGCCCGGGTCGAGGTCGGCGGCCTCTCCGAGACGGCGACGCTCGGCGGCGCCTTCAACGAGATGGCCGACCAGCTGCAGGCGCAGGCGCGCGAGCGCGAGCAGCTCGACCGGCTCAAAGACGAGTTCGTGCTGACCGCCTCGCACGAGCTGCGCAGCCCGCTCACCTCCGTGCAGGGCTTCGCCGAGCTGCTGATGCTGGAGCGCGACAGCCTCACCCCGCGCCAGGTCGAGACGGTCGAAATCATCCTCGACAATTGCAATCACCTGGTCCGGCTGCTCAACGACCTGCTCGACCTGGCGCGCTCCGACGCCGGCCGCCTCGCCGTCAAGCTGCGACCGACCGAGCTGCCGCCGCTGATCGATGAGGTGGTGCGCACCCTCCGCGCCCAGACCGAGGCCGCCCACCAGACCCTGGAGGAGGAAGTCGAACCCGGAATCCCGCCGATCAGCGCCGAGCCCGACCGTATTCGCCAAATATTGGTGAATCTCGTTACGAATGCTCATGAGTATTCCCCGGAAGGAGCGCGGATCGGGGTCAGGGCGAGGGTGGTCGGTGACGATGTTGAGGTCAGCGTGACCGACGACGGCCCGGGCATCCCCGAGAACCAGCTGGAGCACATCTTCGAGCGCTTCGTGCGCGGCGACGCCGGCCTCACCCAGCGGGTCGGCGGCACCGGCCTCGGCCTGGCGATCTCGAAGTCGCTGGTCGAGCTGCACGGCGGCACGATCGAGGCCGAGTCGACTCCCGGCGCGGGCTCGACCTTCCGTTTCCGCCTCCCCCTGCGCCCGGCGCCGGCCGACGCCCAACCCCCCGCAGCCGTAGATTCGGGCTCATGACCATGGTCCTGATCGCCGACGACTCGGAGACGATCCTGCTGCTGATGCGGACCCGGCTCGAGCTGGCCGGCTACGAGGTGACGACCGCCAGCGACGGCCAGGAGGTCGTCGACCGGGTCGCCGAACGCACCCCGGACCTGCTGCTCCTCGACGCGATGATGCCGCGCAAGTCCGGCATCGACGCCCTCCGCGAGCTCCGCGCCGCCGGCCACCGGATCCCGGCGATGATCGTCAGCGCCCACCAGAACCCGGGCGACGCCGACGCCCCCACCGATCTCGAGATCGACGGCTTCGTCACCAAGCCGATCGACTTCGAGCGGCTGCTGGCGGACGTCGCGGCGTTGACGGCGGGGTGAGGGACGGCCAAGGGACGAAGGCTTTGCGAGGGGGAGGGGTGGGGTGTCCCTCTTCACTCGGCCGTGTCGTCGGGGGGAAGCTTTCAAGCTTCTCGCCCGCAGCCCAGCCCTCCTCAGCCGCAAAACGTTCAGAGGGACACCCCACCCCTCCCCTAGTAAGGCCGACGTCCGACGCCCCGGACCCCAGACCCCAGCAAGAACCCCCACCCGCGCCCACGCTCCAAAGCTCGAAAGGGACGAAGGGGCGGTGATGGAAGTGCGTTCTCAAGCACCGTTGAAAGCGCCAAGGCATCCCGTGGTTCCTTGTGGACGCTCTGGGTCCGCAAGGAACCACGGGATGGGAGAACGCCGGCTTTGCGGAGGGCGTGGTTCCTAACGGTCGCCAGGCGACCGTTAGGAACCACGCGATTGGAGGCCTTGGTCCCTTGGGGGCTCTTCGAGAGACGCTGGGCTTGGGGTTCGTCCCTTGAGAGCTCTTCGAGAGACGCTGGGCCTGGTCCCTTTCAAGCTCTGGGCAAGGGTGCGGGGCCTCGTCTTTGTCCGGGAGCTTCCGGGGTTGGGGGGCACGGTGGACTCTTCAGGGAGGGTCGGGTGACCCTCTGAACGTTTTGCGGCTGAGGAGGGCTGGGCTGCGGGCGACAGCTTTCCCCACTCCTCGACGACGACACGGCCGAGTGAAGAGGGTCACCCGACCCTCCCGACCAGCCCCCCGTCCCCCCGCCCCCCTGCGAGCCCCCGTCCCCTTACGAGGCCCCGACCAACCTCAGCTCTTGGCGATCTCCAACCGGATCTCCTTGCCCTTCAGCTTGGTGCCGTCGAGGAACTCGACGGTCCGCTCGGCCTGCTCGGGGGCGATGTCGACGAAGGAGAAGCGATGGAGGACGCGGACGTCGCGGACGTCCTCGTCGGGAAGGACGGCGCCCTCGCGCAGCGCCCAGCGCAGGTCTTCCTCACTGATCCCGCTGCGCTCGCCGCGGTTGACGAAGAGTTTGACGCTGGCGGGCTCGCCGGCCTCGGCGTCGTGGACGCCGTCGCCGCCGGCGGCGGCTGGCTCGGCGCCGTTGGCGGCGCTCTCGCGGGGGCGACGGCGGCGCTCCCCGCGCTCGCGGCGGCGCGGCCGCGGCGCGTGCTCGAGCCGGTCCTCGGGGCTCTCCCACTCGCCGATCGTGGTGTGCACGTCGCGCTCGATGCGGCCGATCTCGTCGCGCTGCTCGGGCGTCACGAAGGTGATCGCCCGGCCGGTGCGGCCGACCCGGCCGGTGCGGCCGATGCGGTGCACGTAGACCTCGGAGGAGTTGGGCACGTCGTAGTTGATGACGTGGGTGACGTGCTCGACGTCGAGGCCGCGGGCGGCGATGTCGGTTGCCACCAGCAGCCGGACGCGGTGGTCCTTGAAGGAGATCATCACCCCGTCGCGCGTGCCCTGGCTGAGGTCGCCGTGCAGCGCCTTGACGTCGAGGCCTTTGTTCTTCAGCGTCTGCTCGAGCTTGGAGGCGCCGATCTTGGTGCGCGTGAAGATGATCGCCTGCTCGGGTTCTTCGGTCTTCAGCAGCTCGACCAGGCGGGTGGCCTTCTCCTTCGCCGGCACCTCGATGAAGGCCTGGGCGATCGCGTCGACGGTCAGCGTCTTGGGGGTGATTTTGATCGTCACCGGGTCGTACATGTAGCCCTCGGCGAGGCGCTTGATCGGCGGCGGCATCGTCGCCGAGAAGAGCGCCGTCTGGCGGCCGCTCGGGCACATCCGCAGGATCTTCTCGACGTCCTCGATGAAGCCGAGGTCGAGCATCTCGTCGGCCTCGTCGAGTACCACGTAGCGGGCCGCGGTCAGCACCAGCGAGCGGCGCGACATCAGGTCCATCATGCGGCCGACGGTGGCGACGACGACGTGCGCGCCGGAGCGCAGCTGGGACTGCTGGGAGCGGATCGGGGCGCCGCCGAAGACGGCGACGACCTCGATGTCGAGGTGCTCGGCGTAGGTCCGCAGCGCCTGCGTCACCTGGATGCAGAGCTCGCGGGTCGGGGTGAGGACGATCGCCTGCACCTCGTCGTTGTCGGGGTCGAGGTACTGCAGCAGCGGCAGCCCGAAGGCGGCGGTCTTGCCGGTCCCGGTCTGGGCCTGGCCGATCACGTCGTGGCCGGCGAGCAGCTCGGGGATCGCCTGCTCCTGGATCGGAGTCGGGTCCTCGAAGCCGAGCTCGTCCAGGGCCTGCTGGATGTCGGGCGAGAGCCCCAGGTCTTTGAAAGCGGTCATGGAGGAGGTGGTGGGGTGGCCGGCACGCGATTTGCGCCGGCGCATCGGTTCGATCCTACGGATACTGTTCGCCCCGTGTCGCTGACCGTCGTCGGTTCGATCGCGTTCGATGCCGTAAAGACCCCGTTCGGGGAGCGCGATCGCATGCTCGGCGGCGCCGCCGTGCACTTCTCGCTCGCCGCCAGCTTCTTCACCGAGGTGCGCCCGGTCGGGCCGGTCGGCGAGGACTTCGGGCCGGAGGAGTTCGCGGTCCTGGAGCAGCGCGGAATCGTCACCGACGACATCGAGCGGGTCGCCGGCGGCCGCTCGTTCTCCTGGCGCGGCCGCTACGAGTACGACCTCAACGTCGCCCACACCGAGGACACCCAGCTCGGCGTCTTCGCCGAGTTCGAGCCGAAGCTCTCCGACGCCTCGCGTGCCGCCGACACCCTCTTCCTCGCCAACATCCAGCCCGACCTGCAGCGCCAGGTCCGCGCCCAGTGCGAGGCGGCCAGCTTCAGCGGGCTGGACTCGATGAACTTCTGGATCGAGACCGCCAGGGACTCGCTGATCGCCGCCGTCTCGGAGGTCGACTGCCTGGTCGTCAACGACGCGGAGATCCGCCAGCTGACCGGCGAGGCAAACCTCGCCCGCGCCGCCCGCGCGGTGATGGGGATGGGCCCGCGCGCGGTGGTCGCCAAGCAGGGCGAGTACGGCGCGGCGCTGTTCACCGAAGAGGGCTTCTTCGCCCTCCCGGGCTTCCCGCTCGAGGACGTGCGCGACCCGACCGGCGCCGGGGACAGCTTCGCCGGCGGCTTCTTCGGCTACCTCGACGGACACGGCGGCGCCCTCGACGAGCCGACCCTGCGCCAGGCGATGGGCTACGGCACGGTGCTCGCCTCCTTCAACGTCGAGGAGTTCGGCACCGAGCGCGTCGCCCGCCTCGAGCGCGACGAGATCGAGGAGCGCTTCGAGGCGCTGCGGGCGATGACCCAGTTCGAGGGTGTCGCCGCCGAGTAACGGCCCCGCGGCGCCCGCCATCGCACCACCTCGGTAACAAGGGCTACGCAGGCGAACTGCGATACTTGGCCTCTCAGAGAAAAGAGCTTCGAAGGAGAGCGATGGCCACCGAGCAGCAGACCCAGGACGTGACCCCGGAGGCCTCCGGCGCCGGGTCGACGGACACCCTCACCGTCACCGACAACCGCACCGGGAAAACCTATGAGCTGCCGATAGAGGACGGCACCGTGCGGGCGATGGACCTGCGCCAGATCAAGGTCGATCCGGACGAATTCGGGATGCTCGCCTATGACCCCGCCTTCACCAACACCGCCGCCTGCCGCTCGGCGATCACCTTCATCGACGGCGACGCCGGGATCCTCGAACACCGCGGCTACTCGATCGAGCAGCTCTGCGAGAAGTCGAGCTACCTGGAGGTCGCCTACCTGCTGATCTTCGGTGAGCTGCCGACCGGTCCGCAGCTCGACCGCTGGGTCTTCGACATCACCCACCACACCTTCGTCCACGAGGACCTCAAGAATCTCTTCGAGGGCTTCCGCTACGACGCCCACCCGATGGGGATGCTGCTCTCTGGCGTCGGCGCCCTCTCGACCTTCTACCCGGACGCCAAGCAGATCGACGACCCCGAAGAGCGCTACATGGCGGCGGTGCGCCTGATCGCCAAGGTGCCGACCCTGGCGGCCTTCAGCTACCGCCACAACATGGGCTTCCCGTACGTCTACCCGGACAACGAGCTGAACTACGCCGAGAACTTCCTCTCGATGATGTTCAAGAAAGCCGAGGCACGCCACGTGCCGAAGCGGGCGCTCTCCAAGGCGCTCGACGTCCTCTTCATCCTCCACGCCGACCACGAACAGAACTGCTCGACCAGCGCCGTGCGCGGCGTCGGCTCCTCGGGGGTCGACCCCTACTCGGCGGTCGCCGCCGGCGTCGCCGCCCTCTACGGGCCGCTGCACGGCGGCGCCAACGAGGCGGTGCTGAAAATGCTGCGGCGGATCGGCTCACCCGAGAACATTCCGGACTTCCTCGAGCGGGTCAAACAGCGCGAGGAGAAACTGATGGGCTTCGGCCACCGGGTCTACAAGAACTATGACCCGCGCGCCCGGATCATCCAGCAGCACATGGACGAGGTATTCGAGGCAACCGAGTACAACCCGCTGGTCGAGATCGCCCGCGAGCTCGAGAAACGCGCCCTCGACGACGACTACTTCACCTCGCGCAAGCTCTACCCCAACGTCGACTTCTACTCGGGGATCATCTACGAGGCGCTGGAGATCCCGGCCAACATGTTCACCGTCCTCTTCACGATCCCCCGCACCTCCGGCTGGGTCGCGCAGTGGATGGAGATGCAGGAAGACCCGGAGAAGAAAATCGCCCGCCCGCGCCAGATCTACACCGGCCACCGCGAGCGCTCCTACGTCCAGCTCGAGGACCGCGAGGGCCCGGAGAAAATCGTCGGGCCTCCGGCGCGGCGGCCCAAACGGCCGCGGCGCGGGGCATAGGCAACCGAGCTTGACGCGGAGCGGGACGACCTAGGTTGTCCTATGTCCCGGCCGCGATGGAAGCTCACGGTGCGCGATGGTCCAGACGTCTCCCACGCCGGGTTCGAGGAACTCGGCGAGGCGGTGGCGGCGATGCGCGCGCGGGCGCTGGAGATCCGGGCCGGGGCGCCGGCGCGTCCGGTCCGCTCGCTGCGCGACTTCTCGCCCGCCGACCAGGTGCGGGCGCGGCTGCAGATCAGCGGCCGCGGCTTCCTGCGCAAGCCGACCGCCGGCGTCGACGTCCGCGGCGACGGCACCTTCATGCCGTTCAGCGGCGCCGTCGGCCGCATCGAGCTCGACCCGACCGCCCACGAGACGCCATTTGACCTGGTGCGCGAGACTCTGGAAGCGGAGGACCGATGAGTGAGAAGACCGAGATCCCGAAGGGAAGCTACGCGGCCGGCGAGCGGGTGCGGCTGCCGGGCGGCGCCGAACCGCCGTTCACCGTCTTCATCAACGGGGTCGAGCAGAGCGAGGGAGCCGACTACGCGATCGAGGGCGGCGAGGTGGTCTTCACCCGCCCGATCGTCAAGGAGAAGATCGGCACCAGCCGCTGGCTGGCGATGTACCTCGGCCTCTGGGGGACCTACCGCAAGAACGAGACCGTCGACGTCCAGTTCACCCGCAACGGCAAGGTCGAGCTCGTCTCCGACCTCGCGGTCGTCCCCTACGCCGAGGACGAGGGGCCCGAAGGAGGCGCTGCGTGAACATCGGGTTCGTCCTGCTCGCCGACAGCAGCGAGGCGGTCAACGGCAAGCTCTACCTGATCGGCGGCGGCTGGAACGTCCTCCGCCTGCCGGAGCTGCCGCACGAGTGGTCATTCCACATCGGGCTCGGCATCGACGTCGCCTGGCACGAGACCAACAGCCCCCACGAGCTGGTCGTCACGATCCAGGACCCCGACGGGCAGGAGCTCGGCGACGGTCTCACCGCCAACTTCGAGACCGGCCGGCCGCCCGGCATGCCTCAAGGCCAGGAGCAGCGCCTGGTGATGTCGATCGCCGCCACCGCCACCTTCTCCGCCGCCGGCCCCCACGCCGCGGTGGTCCTCGTCAACGGCGAGGAGCTCGGCCGCAGCCGCTTCTACCTGATGGAGGGCGGCGGCGACGAGGTCGAGCTGAGCTGAGGCCCGAGCCCCTACTTGAAGACGTAGAGCAGCAGGAAGGCGATGATCGCGTAGCTGGCCCCGGCCGCCTGGATGCCGCGGTCGCCGGCGACGATCTGGGCCATCGAGCGGTCGTCGGCGCGGTCGTAGATCAGGTAGAGGTAGCGGAAGATGCCGTAGATGACGGGTGGGATCGTCAGCATCATCTGGCTGCCGATCAGCGGCGAGTTGACGGTGTAGATCGCGTAGCTGATCACGGTGCCGGTGGTGACCAGGGAGACCATCTGGTCGAGGAACGGCAGCGAGTAGTGCTCGAGGACGGGCCGGGTCGAGGTGCCTTCGTGCAGCTCGGAGACCGCCTCCTGGCGGCGCTTGGTGAAGCCGAGGAAGGCGGCGAGCATCCCGGTGCAGAGGATCAGCCACTCCGAGGCGTGGGCGTCGACGGCGCTGGCGCCGGCGGCGACGCGGAGGATGAAGAGGCCCGCCAGCGTCATCACGTCGATGATCACGATCTGCTTGAGGCCGAGGCTGTAGGCCATCTGCGCCGCGCCGTAGCCGACCACCATCAGCCCGACCTGCCAGTTGACCGCGAACCCGATCGCGATCGCGACCACGGCGAGGCCCGGAGCGATCGCCTTGGCGACGCCCTCGGAGAGCTCGCGGGCGGCCAGCGGCCGGAACCTCTTCTTCGGGTGCTTGCGGTCGAGCTCGACGTCGATCAGGTCGTTGACGAAGTAGCCGGCGCTCGAGATCAGGCAGAAGGCGACGAAGGTGACGACGGCGAGGAAGACGTCGTGGGGCTGGTTGAACTTGCCGGAGAAGAGCAGGCCAGCGAAGACGAAGACGTTTTTGATCCACTCCTTCGGCCGCCCGGTCTTGATCGCCGCGCGCAGCGGCGAGCGCCGCGGGACGACGGGCTCGTCGCCTGGCGGCTGTTCGGGCTGGTCGGGCTCAGAGGGCACGGTCGGTTGTTCGGAGGTGATCGTTTCCATCGCGGCCACCCCGCCGAGGCACGCCAGAAGCGGCTCCCGCGGGGAAGTGGAGTCGCGCAAGGGTAGCGTCGGCGTCCCGTGGCAGAGCTTTTCCAGCCATAGCGTGAGAAATGACTGCCACGTTCAGGCTGGGTCGATCAGGACGCCGGGGTTGAGGATGCCGGCCGGGTCGAGCTCGACCTTGGCGGCGCGCAGGGCGGCGGCGAAGGGAGCCGGCCGCTGGCGGTCATACCAGGGGCGGTGATCGCGGCCGACGGCGTGGTGGTGGGTGATCGTGCCGCCGGCGTCGATCAGGGCCTCGGAGACGGCGGCCTTGATCTCGTCCCACTGCGCGACCTCGCCGCCGCGCACCGCCGGCGCCAGCACGGTGAAGTAGGGGGCGGCGCCGTTCGGGTAGACGTGCGTGAAGCGGCAGCTGATCCGCGGCGAGCCGGGCCCCTCGGCCGGGCAGCCGGTTGCCGCCGCGGTGGCGGCGCGGGCGGTCTCCATCACGGTCGCGTGGAACTCATCCAGCCGCTCCCAGGTGATCGCCGTCTCGAAGGTCTCCGAGAGCACCCCGCAGGCGACGAAGGTGTCGCGCAGGTAGGGCGCCAGCAGGAACGCGCCGCGCCAGCTCTCGACCGCGTCTGCCCCCGCCCCGCCGGCCCGACTCTCCTTCCCGGCGGACGCGCCCGGCCCCGTCGAGCGGCTCTCGCCCGGCTCGCCCCCGTGCTCGCGGGCGATCGCGAGCGCCGCCCCGAGCCTCTCCTCCAGTGGCAGCTCGGCCGACTCGAAGCCGAGGATCAGCAGGTGGGCCGAGCCGTCGCCGGCGCCGGTCAGCTCCGCCTCGGCGGCGTCCAGCAGCCGGCAGTTGCTCGGGTGCAGCCCCGACTGGGCGATCTCGCGGACGGCTCGCGCCGCCGCCGTGAACTCGCCGAAGCGGACGCCCGCCGATGCCTTTTGCCGGGGCCGCGGCCGCACCCGCACCCACGCCTCGGAGACGACCCCGAGGATCCCCTCGGAGCCGAGCAGCAGCCGGTCGGGCGAGGGGCCCGCGCCCGAGCCCGGCAGCCGGCGGCTGCGCCACTCGCCGCGCGGCGTCACCGCCCTCACCGACTCGACCAGGTCGTCGATGTGGGTCTCGAGCGTCGCGAAGTGGCCGCCGGCGCGGGTCGCGATCCAACCGCCGAGCGTTGCGTACTCGAACGATTGCGGGAAGTGGCGCAGGGTGAGGCCGTGCTCGCGCAGCTGCTGCTCCAGCCGCGGCCCGGTCGCGCCGGCCTGAATCCGCGCCGCCAGCGACGTCGGGTCGAGCTCGAGGACGCGGTCGAGCCGGCGCAGGTCGAGCGTCACCACCGGCCGCTCGCCGAGCCGCGGCTCGACTCCGCCGACGACGCTGGTGCCGCCGCCGAACGGCACCACCGCGGCGCCCTCGGCCTCGGCCCAGGCCAGCACCGTCCCGATCTCCGACTCCTCGCGCGGGAACGCGACCAGATCGGGCGGGTTCTCGAACTCGCCGCGAAAGCCGCGCACGACGTCGCGGTAGGCCTTGCCGAGGGCGTGGGAGACACGCTCGTAGCGCTCGTCGGAGAAGAGGTCGCCGAGCCCGCTCGGCCGCCGCAGCCGCGGCGGGCGCAGCTCCACCGCCTCCAGCGGCACCGGCTTCTCGACCTCGCCGCCGAACCCGAACCGCTCCCGGATCCCCGCCGCCGCCTCGCGCAGCTGCCGCCCGCTCGGCGCCTGGTCCTCATACCCCCACCCCCAGTGCTTCAGCCTCCGCTCGGCCATCGAGGAGAACCTACTCGGGCCACCGCGGATGGGGGCGGTCGACGCGCAGGCGGACCTATCGCGAGAACGACAGATGGTCCCCTTCGCTGCGGGTCGCGACCGGCGTCCGGTGGCGGCGGCTCCTCCGGCGGGTGGCGCCGTAGGGGGGCCACCCCTGAGGAAGCTTCAGCTACCGGAAGGGGTGGGGGGTCCCTGCGGTGACAGGACCCGCCGGCCGGGGCGCATCACCAGTGGACGCCTTTCATCAGGTGGGCGAAGGCGACCGCCTCGGTCGAGGGCGGTTTGTCCCGCGCCTCCTCGCCCTTGCCCTTGGCCGCCTGGGAGTCCGGGAACAGCTTGTAGGCGGTGTTGAGGAGCGAGTCGCTCGCCTTCGGCGCCACCGCGTAGATCAGCTCACCGAGGTTGCCGAGTTTGGTCGCCACCTTCTTGGGCCGGTTGACCATCGCCCTGGCGATCAGCTCGGCCGCCTCCTCCGGGGTGATCGCCGGGAACATGTCGTACATCCGGGTCGGGGCGATCATCGGCGTCCGCACCAGCGGCATGTGGATCGTCGTGATGTGGACCCGGTCGTCCTTGACCTCGGAGGCGATCACCCGGCTGAAGGCGTCGAGCGCGGCCTTCGAGGCCACGTAGGCGGAGAAGCGCGGCGGGTTGGTCTGGACCCCGATCGAGCTGATGTTGATGATGTGGCCCTGCTTGCGCGCCCGCATCGCCGGCAGCAGCGAGAGGATCAGCCGCAGCGAGCCGAAGTAGTTGAGCTGGATCGTCCGCTCGTAATCGTGGAAGCGGTCGTAGGAGAGCGCGACCGAGCGGCGGATCGAGCGGCCGGCGTTGTTGACCAGGATGTCGACGTGGCCGTGGTAGGCGAGCACCTCTTCGGCCATCCGCTCGACGTCCTCGACGTCGGCCATGTCGCACTGGTGGATGTGCGCGGTGCCGCCGGCGGCCATGATCTCGGCCTTGGTTTCCTCGAGCTTGTCGATCGAGCGGGCGACCAGCAGGACGGTGGCGCCGGCGTCGGCGACCTTGACCGCGGTGGCGCGGCCGATCCCCGAGGAGGCGCCGGTGATCAGCACGATCTTGCCGCGGACCGCGCTGGAGAGGGAGCGGTCGCGGAACAGGTCGGGGTCGAGGTTGCGCTCCCAGTAGTCCCAGATCCGCGCCGCGTAGCTCTCCAGCGGCGGCGCCTCGATCCCCGAGCCCTCGAGCGCCGCCAGCGTCTCGCTGCAGTCGAAGTGGGTCGGGTAGTCGACGTAGGTGAGGACCGAGGCCGGCAGCCCGGCCTGGTCGAGCGCCGCCTTGGCCAGCCGCTTCGCCGGCGGCAGCAGGCCGAGCACGCTGCGGACTGCACCGCTCGCCGGCTCGGTGACGTCGGTGTCGAGGCGGAACGCCATCTGCGGCGCGTCGGCGGCCTTGGCGAAGAGGTTGATGACTTCGCCGGCTTTCTTCGGGCTGGGGTCGGTGAGGTGGAAGGCGCGGTTGTCGAGGTCGGGCTGGTGGGCGATGTGGTCGATCGCGTCGGCGACGAAGTCGACCGGCACGATGTTGATCTCACCGCCCTGGATGCCGACCGCCGGCAGCCAGGAGGGCAGGACCCGCCGCGTCCGCTGCAGCGCCTTGAAGAAGTAGTAGGGCCCGTCGATCTTGTCGATCTCACCGGTGCGGGAGTCGCCGACCACGATTCCCGGCCGGTAGACGCGCCAGGGCCTGGTCGATTCCCGCACCAGCCGCTCGGACTCGTGCTTGGTCCGGAAGTAGGGGTTGGTGTCGAGGCGTTCGGCCTCCTCGAACATGTCCTCGCGCCATTCGCCGCGGTAGAGGCCGGCGGCGGCGATCGAGCTGACCTGATGGAAGCAGCCGGCGTCGAGCGCCCCGGCCAGCTCCAGCGCGTGCCGCGTGCCCTCGACGTTGGCGATCTGCTGGGTCTCGGCGTCGGCGGTGATGTCGTAGATCGCCGCCAGGTGGAAGAAGTGGTCGATCTCGCCCCGCATCTGGACCAGGTCCTCCTCGGCGACGGCGAGGCCGGGCTGGCTGAGGTCGCCGGCGATCGGCACCACGCGCGCTCCGTCGGCCCCCCAGCCGGTGCGAAGCTCCTCGAGGCGACCGCGCGAGCCGGCCCGCACCAGGGCATAGATCGTCCCCTCGCGCTGCAGCAGCCGCTGGACGAGGTTGCGGCCGATGAAACCGGTTGCGCCGGTGACGAAATAGCTCATCCCGCACCAGGGTATCTCGCTTTCCCGAGGCCGTTGCATACCAGTCTCGGCCGAGCGGCCCCGTTCCATACACTTAGGCGAGGAAATGCCAGAGACGGTCACCGTGCAGATAGCCATGCCCGAGATGGGCGAGTCGGTGACCGAGGGCATCGTTCTCGAGTGGCACGTGGCCGAGGGGGACGCCGTTTCCGAGGGCGACCCCGTCGTCACCGTCTCGACCGACAAGGTCGACGCCGAAGTCCCCGCTCCGACCAGCGGCGTGATCACGAAGCTGATCGTCCAGGTCGACGACGAAGTGGCGGTCGGGGCACCGCTGGCGGAGATGTCGGTCGGGGACGGGGAGCCGCCGGCCGCGGCAGAGCCCCCGTCCGGCGAGGCCTCCGGCAACGGCAGCGAGTCGCCCGCCGCGGCGGGCGAGGCGATCGGCGGCGGCGGCACGGAGGCGCCCGCGGGGTCGGGGCAGACGCTGACGATCGCGATGCCGGAGATGGGCGAGTCGGTGACCGAGGGAGTGGTGATCGAGCTCCTGGTCGCCGAGGGAGACGCGGTTTCCGAGGGCGACCCCGTCGTCACCGTCTCGACCGACAAGGTAGACGCCGAAGTCCCCGCTCCGGCCGCCGGCGTCATCACGAAGCTTCTGGTCGCGGTCGACGACGAGGTCGCGGTCGGGGCTCCCCTCGCGGAGCTCGAAGCCGGCGCGACGGCGGCCGCCTCCGCTGCGGGTGGCACCGGCGGGCAGCCAACCCGCGGCGAAGCTTCGCCTGCCGCAGGGGGCGGGGAGTCCGCCGCGGTGACCGGGCCCGCGGGCGGGGCGGACGCCGCCGGCAACGGCGCCGGCGTCAGGGCCACCCCCGTCGCCCGTCGCATCGCCGCCGAGCGCGGCGTCGACCTCGGCGCGGTCAGGGGCACCGGCCCCGGCGAGAAGGTGACCAAGGACGACGTGCTCGCCGCCGGCTCGGGCAACGGCGCGGCCGCCGCGCCGAGCGCCGCCGCGACCGGCGAGGCGAAGCTGCTGCGCGGCCCCGCCGCGATGCTCGCCAAGGCGATGGACGAGAGCCGGGCCGTCCCCACCGCGACCTCCTTCCGCACGATCGCCGTCGACACCCTCGACGCCAAACGCAAGGCGATCAACGCCGTGCTCAAGGAGCGCGGGCTCAAGGTCTCCTTCACCCATCTCGTCGCCTACGCGATCGTCCAGGCGGTCAAGGAGTTCCCGGTGATGGTCCGCAGCTTCGAGGAGCGCGACGGCAGGCCGCACGCGATCGAAGGCGCCCCCACCAACCTTGGGATCGCCGTCGACGTCGAGCGCAAGGACGGCTCCCACAGCCTGATGGTGCCGGCCATCAAGGGCTCCCAGGAGCTCGACTTCGCCGCCTTCCACTCCGCCTACGAGGACCTGATCAAGAAGACGCGGGAGAACAAGCTGACCGCCGACGACTTCCTCGGCACCAACATCTCGCTGACCAACCCCGGCGGGATCGGGACGATGGCCTCGGTGCCGCGGCTGCTCGCCGGCCAGAGCGCGATCATCGCCACCGGCTCGATCGCCTACCCGCCGGAGTGGGCCCACGCCTCGCCCGACCGGCTGCGCCAGCTCGGCGTCTCGAAGGTGATGACGCTGACCTCGACCTACGACCACCGCGTCATCCAGGGCGCCGAGTCCGGGGCCTTCCTGCGCCGCCTCGAGCAGCTCCTGCAGGGCGAGGACTCCTTCTATGAGAAGGTCGCCGCCGACCTCGGGGTCGACGCCGCCGGAGTCAGCTCCGCCCACGCCGCCGCGGCCTCGGCGCCGCCGCTCTCCGCCGCCCCGCCGAGCGCCGAAGCGGCGCCGACCGGAGCGGTCGACGAAGAGCTGCTGCAGGCGGTGCAGGCGGCGACCTCGCTGCTCAAGGCCTACCGAACCCACGGCCATCTCGCCGCCCATCTCGATCCGCTCGGCTCCGAGCCGAAAGGCGACCCCGCGCTGCAGCCCGAGAACGTCAACCTGACGCCCGAGCTGATGGCCAGGATCCCCGCCTCGATCCTGCGCATCGGGGTCCCCGGCGAAACCCTGCTGGAGGCACTGCCGCGGATACGAACCGCCTACTGCGGGACGATCGGCTACCAGGTCGAGCACCTCTCCTCGCACCAGCAGCGGATCTGGCTGCGCGAAATGATCGAGACCGGCGCCCACCGCCAGCCGCTGACAGAGGCCGAGAAACACCGCCTCCTGCACCGCCTGATCGATGTCTTCCAGTTCGAGCGCTTCCTCGAGAAAGCCTATTTGGGGCAGAAGATGTTCTCGATCGAGGGTCTCGACGTGGTCGTGCCGATGCTCGACGAGGCCGTCACCCTCGCCCACCGCGACGGCGCCGAAGAGGTCGTCGTCGGGATGGCTCATCGCGGCCGGCTCAGCGTCCTCGCCCACAACCTGGGCCGCTCGGTGGAATCGATCCTGGCCGAGTTCGAGGGCTCCAAGCAGCTCGGCGCGGTCAAGGCGGTGGCGGCGATCCCGCACGGCGGCACCGGCGACGTCAAGTACCACTACGGCCACCGCGGCGTCTACGAGACCGCCGAGGGCGAGAAGATCTCGGTCCGCCTCTACCCCAACCCGAGCCACCTCGAGTTCGTCGACCCGGTGGTCACCGGCGGCGCCCGCTACCTGCAGTCCGGGTTCGACGGCGCCCGGCTCGAGCACGACCCCAGGCGCGCGGTGCCGGTCCTGCTGCACGGCGACGCCGCCTTCCCCGCCCAGGGCGTGGTCGCCGAGACCCTCAACCTGCAGGGGCTGAAGGGGTACACGACCGGCGGCACGATCCACCTGATCCAGAACAACCAGGTCGGCTTCACGACCGATCCCGAGGACTCGCGCTCGACCCCCTACGCCGCCGACATGGCGAAGGGCTTCAACGTCCCGATCATCCACGTCAACGCCGACGACGTCGAGGCCTGCATCGCCGCCGTCCGGCTGGCGATGGCCTACCGCGAGCGCTGGGGCCGCGACATCGTCATCGACGTCATCGGGTACCGCCGCTTCGGCCACAACGAGACCGACGAGCCGGCCTACACCCAGCCGACGATGGCCGCCCAGATCAAAGCCCACAAGCCGGTCTCCGAGATCTACACCGAGAAGCTGGTCGGCGAGGGCGTGGTCAGCGCCGAGGAGGTCGCCCAGGAGGCGGGCGAACGCCAGGAGCAGATGTCGAACGCCCTCAAGGAACTGCGCCGCAAGATGGAGGCGGGCGAATACGAGGACCCGACGGTGACCGGCGTCAACACCAGCACCGGCGAACTCCTCGACCGCACCGCCAGCCCGCCGGTCGACACCCGCGTCCCGGCCGGGAAGCTGCGCGAGCTGAACGCGGAGCTGCTGCGCACGCCGGAGGGCTTCACCGTCCACCGCAAGCTGCGACGGCCGCTCGGCAAACGGCCCGAGGCGCTGGAGCACGGCGGCATCGACTTCGGCCACGCGGAGTCGCTCGCCTTCGGCTCGCTGCTCACCGAGGGCGTCCACATCCGCCTCACCGGCCAGGACACCGAGCGCGGCACCTTCTCCCACCGCCACCTCGTCCTGCACGACGAGAACACCGGCCTCGAGTACACCCCGATCCAGAACCTGAAGGAGGCGAAGGCCCCGTTCGAGCTCTACAACTCGCCGCTCTCGGAGATCGCCTGCCTCGGCTTCGAGTACGGCTACTCGGCGGCGACGCCGAGCTCGCTGGTCCTCTGGGAGGCGCAGTTCGGCGACTTCGCCAACGCCGCCCAGGTGATCATCGACAGCTTCATCGTCTCCGGCGAGGCGAAGTGGGGCCAGACCAGCCGGCTGACCCTGCTGCTGCCGCACGGCTACGAGGGGTCGGGCCCGGAGCACTCCAGCGCCCGCATCGAGCGCTTCCTCGCCCTCGGCGCCGAGGGCAACATCCGCATCGCCAACCCGACCACCGCCGCCCAGTACTTCCACCTGCTGCGCCGCCAGGCGCTGATCCGCAAGCCGCGGCCGCTGATCGTCTTCACCCCGAAGGGGCTGCTGCGGCTCGACCGCGCCGCCGCCACGCTCGATCAGCTGACCGACGGCGAGCTGCAGTTCATCCTCGACGACCCGAAGGCCGCCGAGCGCCGCGAGAAGGTCGAGCGGCTCGTCCTCTGCACCGGCAAGGTCTACTACGACATCGACGCCTCCGAGCGCCGCGAGACCGCCGAGAACGTCGCGATCGCCCGGGTCGAGGTCCTCTACCCGTTCGCCAAGGAACGCCTCGAAGAGGTGATCGCCTCCTACCCGAACCTGAAGGAGATCGCCTGGGTCCAGGAGGAGCCGCGCAACATGGGCGCCTGGAAGGTGATGTCGCGGCGCTTCCCCGCCGTCCTCCCCGAGGGGATCGACCTGACCTACATCGGCCGGCCCGGCCGCGCCAGCCCGGGCGAGGGCTACTCCGGCGCCCACGCGCTCGAGCAGGAGCGGATCGTGTTGACCGCGCTGACGCCCGGCACCTAGGGCTGCGGCGAGATGGCGCGACCCTTCGAGAAGCCCGTGCCCGGCGACCTCTTCGTCTGGGTCAAGCGCCTCTCCTGGGTCGAGCTGGCGATCTTCAGCGGCCTGATCGCATTCTGGCTGCTGCCCGGATTCGAAACCGAGACGATGCTCTTCGGCTGGGCGCACGGGCTCGGCTTCGTCGCGCTCTGCGTCGTGATCTGGATCGCCTGCGTCCGCCACGAGACCCCCTACACCCTGCTCGCCGCGACCCTGACTCCGGTCGGACCGGTCGGCAGCGTGATCGGAATCGAGCTGATCGAACGCAAGGGATGGGGCGTCGCCGCACCCGAGGAGGGCAACCACCCTAAGGGGGCGGAAACCGTTTGAACTTGCTTGACCGTGTGAGGTCGAGCAGGTATAGCTAGCCGGGACTGTTCCGTCTGGACAGTCTCGTCCAGGGGAACGGCCGCGTCGGCATCCCTCCCTGGCTACCGGCGCGCAGGTGCAGCGAGGGTCGCGCGGACCCCCCTGCCTCCCGCGGCCCCGCTGCGCCTACTTGACGCAACGGGGCTCCGGCCCCTCAGCAGCCGGCGACCCGGAAGGTGACCGAGTCGAGTCCGTAGTTGTGGGTCCCGCCTCCCTGTCCGAAGGGCTTCACTTCGCCGCTGGTGAGGATCTCGACGTTGCCGGCCAGGGGACCGCCGACTGCGACCGCCGAGAGCGCGTCTTTCGAGGGCCTGAAGCCGGGCGGCAGGGTGAAGGCCGTTTTGCCGCTGATTCCTTCGAGTTCGCCGCTCAGGTGCACGACGCACTGGCGGTCCCGGTAGAAGCCTGGAGCGAGGAGCACGGTGTGGAAGCCGTTTTCGAACGCGGGCTGCCCCGGTGCCCCGACTTCGTGCCATGGTTCGGGTGCCGCCAAGTTGCTCGCGGTGCCGGCGCTGACCGCGGTGGTCGCCGTCGTCGCGCTCGGCACGGTGCCGAGCCGGGCGAGATCGATCTTCGAGCCGTCAATCGTCCCGGCCTTGATCTTGTCGCCGGTGATCGCGGCGTCGGCGACCTTCGCGGTGGTGACGGCGTTCTTCTTGATCTGCCTGGTTCCAACGCTGTTCTTGGCCAGGTGGGTTGCCGCGAACGCGGTCCCGCCGGCGAGGGCAAGTACGAGTGCCAGCGTCGAGGTGACGTTGGCATAGCTCAAACGGAGCTTGGGCATGGGTCCTCCTGGGTTGGAGCGGGCGAGCGGCGGACGAGACCGGACCACTCTCCCACCTCGCCCGGCAGCCGGGCAACCCGCCCGAGCCCGCGCCGCTACTGGTTGAGCTTGCGCAGGACCGTCTGCAGGATGCCGCCGTTGAGGAAGTAGGAGACCTCGTTGGGGGTGTCGAGGCGGACGGTGGCGGTGAACTCACGGCTGGAGCCGTCCTCGGCGGTCGCGCTGACCGTCACGGTCCTGGCCCGGCCCTCGTCGAGGTCGCCGACGTCGAAGCGCTCCTCACCGGTCAGGCCGAGCGCGGCGACGCTCTCGCCGGCGGCGAATTGCAGCGGCAGCACGCCCATCCCGATCAGGTTCGAGCGGTGGATGCGCTCGAAGCTCTCGGCGATCACCGCCCGCACGCCGAGCAGCTTGGTGCCCTTCGCGGCCCAGTCGCGGGAGGAGCCGGAGCCGTACTCCTTGCCGGCGAGGACGACCAGCGGCACGCCTTCGTCGGCGTACCGGGTCGCGGCGTCGTAGATGAAGGTCTCCTCGCCGTCCGGCAGGTGGCGGGTGTAGCCGCCGGCGCGGTCGACCAGCTGGTTGCGCAGGCGGATGTTGGCGAAGGTGCCGCGGATCATCACCTCGTGGTTGCCGCGGCGGGCACCGTAGGAGTTGAAGTCGCCCGGCTCGATGCCGTGATCCATCAGCCACTGCCCGGCCGGGCTGTCGCGTTTGATCGCGCCGGCCGGCGAGATGTGGTCGGTGGTGATCGAATCGCCGAGCACCGCCAGTGCCCGGGCGCCGGCGATCGGCTCGACGCCGGGCGGGTCGGCCGGCATCTCCTGGAAGAAGCTCGGCTGGCGCACGTAGGTCGACTCCGGCCAGGTGTAGCGGTCGCCGGCCGGGACCTCGACCGCGTTCCAGGCGTCGTCGCCGGCGAAGACGCTGGCGTAGTTGCGCGAGAACATCTCGGCCGCGACCGAGGCGCCGACGACCTGCTTGATCTCCTCGGCGCTGGGCCAGATGTCGCGCAGGTAGACCGGCTCGCCGTCGCTGCCCTCGCCGAGCGGCTCCTCGTTCAGGTCGATGTCCATGCGCCCCGCCAGCGCGTAGGCGACGACCAGCGGCGGGCTGGCGAGGTAGTTGGCCTTGACGTCCTGGTTGATCCGGCCCTCGAAGTTGCGGTTGCCGGAGAGGACCGCGCAGACCGCCAGGTCCTGCTCGGCGATCGCCGCCGAGATCTCGGGATCGAGCGGCCCGGAGTTGCCGATGCAGGTGGTGCACCCGTAGCCGACCAGGTTGAACTGGAGCGCGTCGAGGAACTCGGTGAGGCCGGCGCGCTCGAGGTAGTCGGTGACGACGGTCGAGCCCGGCGCCAGCGAGGTCTTCACCCACGGCTTGCGCGCCAGCCCGCGCTGGACCGCGTTGCGGGCGAGCAGGCCGGCGCCGATCATCACGCTCGGGTTCGAGGTGTTGGTGCAGCTGGTGATCGCGGCGATCACGACCCGGCCGTGGTCGAGCTCGAACTCGGTGCCGTCGGCGAGGGTGACCCCGATCGCGTCGCTCGTCCGTGTGGCCGTGGCCGCCGGCGAGCCGCTGACCGCGGGACGCGGCTTGTCGCGCACGTCCTCGTGGTCCTCGGCCGGCGGGTCGGAGGCGGGGAAGGACTCTTCGATCGCCTCGTCGCCGTTGCCCATCTCCAGCGCCGCGTCGGCGTCGAGCTCCTTCATCGCCTCGAGGAAGGACTCCTTCGCCTCGGCCAGCGGCACCCGGTCCTGCGGCCGCTTCGGCCCGGCGATGCTCGGTTCCACGGCCGAGAGGTCGAGCTCCAGCAGGTCGGAGAAGACCGGATCGGGGCTCGACTCCTCGTGGAACATGCCCTGGGCGCGGGCGTAGGCGTCGACCAGCTCGATCGTCTCGGTCGGCCGCCCGGTCAGGTCGAGGTAGCGCAGGGTCTCGGCGTCGACCGGGAAGATCGCGCAGGTCGAGCCGAACTCCGGCGACATGTTGCCGAGCGTCGCCCGGTCGGCGAGCCCGAGGGTCGGCAGGCCGGGGCCGAAGAACTCGACGAACTTCGAGACGACGCCGCGCTCGCGCAGCATCTCGGTGACGGTGAGGACCAGGTCGGTGGCCGTTGCCCCCTCCGGCAGCTCGCCGTCGAGCCTGAACCCGACCACCTGCGGCAGCAGCATCGAGATCGGCTGGCCGAGCATCGCCGCCTCGGCCTCGATCCCGCCGACCCCCCAACCGAGCACGCCGAGGCCGTTGACCATCGTCGTGTGCGAGTCGGTGCCGACCAGGGTGTCGGGGTAGGCCTGCAGCGCGCCGTCGTTCTCCTTGCTGTAGACGACCTGCGCCAGGTACTCGAGATTGACCTGGTGGCAGATCCCGGTCGCCGGCGGCACGACGCGGAAGTTGGCGAAGGAGCCCTGGCCCCATTTGAGGAACGAGTAGCGCTCGAGGTTGCGCTCGAAGTCGCGCTCGGCGTTGAGCGCGAAGGCGCGCTCGTTGCCGAAGGCGTCGACCTGGACCGAGTGGTCGATGACCAGGTCGACGTCGACCAGCGGGTTGATCGCGGTCGGGTCGCCGCCGATCTCCTCCATCGCGTCGCGCATCGCCGCCAGGTCGACGACGGCGGGGACGCCGGTGAAGTCCTGCATCAGGACGCGGGCGGGCTGGAAGGGGATCTCGGCGCTCGGCTCGGCCTTGGCGTCCCAGCCGGCGATCGTCTCGACGTCGGCGGCGCTGACAGAGACCCCGTCCTCGAGCCGCAGCACGTTCTCGAGCAGGACCTTGATCGAGTAGGGCAGGCGGGTGACGTCGAAGCGCTCCTGCAGGGAGTCAAGCCGGTAGATCTCGTACTCGCGCCCGCTCACCGCGAGGGTCGAACGGGCGCCAAACGAATCGCTGCTCATGTCTGGGGGGAACCTTTCAAGGGGGGTTATCTCTTGTCCTTCGAGTTCTCGGCGTGCCCGACGGCGATCGCTTCGGAGGCCTTCTGGCCGGCGGCGCCGCTCTGGGCGCGGACGGCGACGCTGGGGACGGCGAGGCTGAAGTGGGCGGCGAGGCGGTCGACGAGCGGGGCGACGACGATCTCGACCTTGTCCTGCTCGACCGCCTTGACGACGGCGGCGGCGACCTCCGCCGAGGTGGCGGTGCCGAGGCCGGGCGGCGTCTTCGCGCCTGAGTCGGCGAACATGCCGGCGTCGCGGATGAAGCCCGGCGAGACCAGCGAGACGCCGACGCCCTGGGGGCCGATGTCGGTGCGCAGGGCGAGGGCGAAGCCGCGCAGGCCGAACTTCGTCGCGTTGTAGACCGAGGTGCGCGGGCTGGCCGCCTTGCCGGCCAGCGAGGAGACGAAGACGAGGTGGCCGGAGCGGCGCTCGAGCATCCCCGGGTAGAGGGCGCGCGCCAGCAGCATCGGCGCCTCGAGGTTCACCCGCAGCGCCCGGGTGACCTCCTCGGGGCTGAAGTCGGTGAGCCAGCCGGCGCCGGGCAGGCCGGCGTTGGCGACCAGCAGGTCGACGGCGCCGGCCTCTCCGGCGAGGCGCTCGGCGGCGCCGGGCTCGGCCAGGTCGGCGGGCAGGGCGCGGTGGCCCGACCCCGGCAGCTCGGCGGCCAGCGACTCGAGCTGTGCCTGCTTGCGCGAGCTCAGCAGAAGGGTGGCGCCGCGGCCGGCGAGCGCCTGGGCGATCGCCCGGCCCAGACCCCCGGTGGCCCCGGTCAGAAGCGCTGTGCGGCCCGCAAGTTGCATACCAGTAGCCAAGCTACCAGCAGGGCTGTCGACACCATCTCCAGGACGCGAACCGCCGCTTGAGGATGTATTTGCGTTTCGTAAGCAAAGCGCCTGGCGATCGTCTACACTGCCGCCAGTTCGAAGACCGAAACGCCGAGTCCCGCCGCCTCGAAGGCGCTGGGAACGGGGGAACCACGTTTTCGGGGCTAACTCGCCACCAGGCGAGGGCGCAGGCTCCTTCAGCGCCAGCCCGACAGCTAACCCCGTAGGCCGACAAAGGAGAATCGGTTTGCTGTCGCATAGCTTCAAGTTGAAGGCCGGGTTGGCATTCGTCGCGGTCCTCGCCGCGCTCGCCGTGATCGGTCCCGGCACCGCCTCGGCCAACTGCGAAGGCGGCGGCCTCTCGCCCGCCGAAGTCGACATCTGCACCCCGACCGCGAAGGCGAAGCTGCTGCCCAACGGCATGCTGGTTCCGCCGAAGAGCGCCCCCGCCCGGGTCAAGCGCGTGATCGCCGCGGCCAACAAGATCCGCTCCAAGCCCTACATCTACGGCGGCGGCCACGCCCGCTGGTGGGATCGCGGCTACGACTGCTCGGGCTCGGTCAGCTTCGCTCTGCACGGCGGCCGCTTCCTCGAAAGCCCGATTCCCTCCGGCTCGATGACGACCTGGGGCGCCGCCGGCGAAGGCCGCTGGATCACCGTCTACGCCAACGGCGGCCACGCCTACGCCGTGATCGCCGGCTACCGCTGGGACACCTCGGGCGACGAAGGCGGCGAAACCGGCCCGCGCTGGCACGAGGAACTGCGCGACAACGTCGGCTTCATCGCCCGGCACCCGGCCGGCTTCTAGCGCCAGAGATCTAGCGGGGGCGGCCTCGGACGGCGAGGACCAGGCGACTCGCGGTTCCACGTGGTCGCAGGCGACTCGCGGTTCCTTGTGGACGCTCTGGGTCCGAAAGGAACCACGGGATGGAGAACGCCGGCTTTGCGGAGAGCGTGGTTCCCAACGGTCGCCGGGCGACCGTTAGGAACCACGCGATTGGAGGCCTTGGTCCTTGAAGGGGCTCTTCGAGAGACGCTGGGCTTGGTCCCTTTCAAGCTCTGGGCAAGGGGGCGGGGCCTCGTCTTTGTCCGGGAGCTCCGGGGTTGGGGGCCGTGGAGCCTTCCGGGAGGGGTCGGGTGACCCTCTGAACGTTTGCGGCTGAGGAGGGCTGGGCTGCGGGCGAGAGCTCTCCAACTCCCCGACGACGACACGGCCGAGTGAAGAGGGTCACCCGACCCTCCCGACCAGCCCCTCGTCCCCCGCCCCTGCGAGCCCCCGTCCCTTACGAGGCCCGGGCCTCCCGTCCCGTACGCCGCCGCGTCTAATCCCTCCCGGCCTCTTTGTGCTTGCAATTTGGTCCGCCTGGGATACCTTCCCCGCGTCGCCACCGCACCTGACATCCGCCTGGCCGGCCTCACCAAGAAGTACGGCGAGGTGGTTGCGGTTGCCGGCATCGACCTCGAGATCGAGGCCGGGGAGTTCTTCACGATGCTAGGCCCCTCGGGCTCGGGCAAGACGACGACGCTGCGGATGATCGCCGGCTTCGAGGACCCGACCAGCGGCACGGTCGAGCTCGCCGGCGAGGACGTCAGCGGCACCCCGCCCTACGACCGCGCCGTCAACACGGTCTTCCAGGACTACGCGCTGTTCCCCCACATGACGGTCGGCGCCAACCTCGAGTACGGGCTCAGGGTGGCCAAAGTGGACAAGGCGGAGCGCGCCAGGCGCCGCGACGAGGCGCTCGAGATGGTGCGGCTACCCGGCTACGCCGACCGCAAGCCCGCCGAGCTCTCCGGCGGCCAGCGCCAGCGGGTGGCCCTCGCCCGGGCGATCGTCAACCGGCCCCGGGTGCTGCTGCTCGACGAGCCGCTCGGGGCGCTCGACCTGAAGCTGCGCGAGCAGATGCAGGTCGAGCTGAAGACGATCCAGGGCGAGGTCGGGATCACCTTCGTCTACGTCACCCACGACCAGGACGAGGCGCTGACGATGAGCGACCGGATCGCCGTCTTCAACGAGGGCCGGATCGAGCAGGTGAGCCCGCCCCGCGAGCTCTACGAGCACCCCCAGACCGAGTTCGTCGCCGGCTTCGTCGGCGTCTCGAACGTGATCGAGCGTGGCGGGCAGCGACTGACGATCCGGCCGGAGAAGATCGAGCTGCTCGATCCCGCGGCGCCCAGCGCCGGTCTGACGACCGAGCGCGGCCGCGTTCGCGAGGTCGCCTACGCCGGCATGCTGACCCGCTACACGGTGGACCTGGAGGCCGGCGGCACGCTGCAGCTGGCGCGCCAGAACGTCGGGACCCGCCCCGCCGAGGGGCAGCCCGGGCAGGGACAGGAAGTACTCGTCGGCTGGCGGCCGGAGCACGCGTCCGCCGTCGGCGGCAAATCGACCAAGGAGGAGATTGCACCATGAGGAGAAGGGGAGCTCACCCAGCGAGGACGGCCTGGCTGGTGGTTGGCGGCCTGGTCGCGTTCATGCTCGCGCTCGCCGCCTGCGGCGGGGGCGGCAGCAGCTCGGGCGGCGGCGAAGGAGAAATGCCGCAGAAGCTGGGCAAGGGGGAGGGTGCGCTGAACCTCATCTCCTGGCCCGGTTACGTCGAAGCCGGCGGCGGCGAAAACCCGGACTGGGTGACGCCGTTCGAAAAGAAGACCGGCTGCAAGGTCAACAACAAGGAAGCCGGCACCTCCGACGAAATGGTGCAGTTGATGAAAAGCGGCCAGTACGACGGCGTCTCGGCCTCCGGCAACGCCTCCGCGCGGCTCTGGGCCGCCGGGCTCGTCGCTCCGGTCAACACCGACCTGGTGCCCAACTACAAGACGGTCTTCGCCGACCTCAAAGACCAGCCCTACAACACCTTCGAAGGGACGCCCTACGGGATCCCCCACGGGCGCGGCGCGAACCTCCTGATGTGGGACTCGAGCTCGGTCAAGCCGGCGCCCAAGTCCTGGGCCGTCACCCTCGATCCGAAAGAAGCGGCCAAGTACGCCGGCAAGATCAGCCAGTACGACGATCCGATGTCGATCGCCGAAGCGGCCGTCTACCTGAAGGCCCACGAACCCGAACTCGGCATCGAAAACCCCTACGAGCTGAACGAAGAACAGTTCGAAGCCGCGGTCACGCTGATGAAGGAACAGCAGCCGAACGTCGGCGAATACTGGGGCGAAGCCGCCAAACAGATCCAGGCCTTCGGCGCCGGCGACGTCACCGTCGGCACCACCTGGCAGTACCAGTACTTCGCCCTCAAGGGCGAAGGCGTCCCGGTCGAAGCGAGCCCGGCGAGCCAGGGCTTCCTGCCCGAAGAGGGCGCGACCGGGTGGTCGGACACCTGGATGATCAGCTCCGAAGCCAAACATCCCAACTGCATGTACGAGTGGATGAACTGGATCATCGAACCGAAGGTCAACGCCGAAGTCGCCGAATGGTTCGGCGAGGCGCCGGCCCAGGAACTGGCCTGCAAAGAAACGGAAAACCCGAATTTCTGCAGCGAATACCACGCCGAAGAACCCGCCTTCTGGAAGCGCGTCTACTACTGGGAGACGCCGCTGGCGGAATGCGGCAACGGCGAAAACGACTGCATGGACTACAACCAGTGGGTCAAAGCCTGGACCGAAATCAAAGGCTAGGGCCGCCGGTAGGGGCCGATGGCCGCTGAATCGGTCGTGGTGAAGAGGTCGGCGGGCCGCAGGCTCGCCGGCCTCTTCCACGGGCGACCCCGCCTGCAGGTGGGGTCGCTGCTGGCCGCGCCAGGGGCCTGGCTGGTCATCCTCTACCTGGGCTCGCTGGCGGTCCTGCTGATCACCGCCTTCTGGACCGTCGACCCGCTCAGCGGCGAAGTCATCAAGGGCTGGAGCCTCGACAACTTCGAATCGATCCTCAACGAACCGGTCTACGGCGAAGTGATCTGGCGCACGGTCCGCACCGCCGCGCTGGTCACCCTGACCGACGCGGTGATCGCCTTCCCGATCGCCTTCTACATGGCGAAGGTCGCGAGCCGGCGCGGCAAGGCGCTGCTGGTGGTCGCGATCCTGATGCCGCTCTGGTCGAGCTACCTGGTCAAGGTCCTCTCCTGGCGGACGATGCTCTCCGAAGACGGGGTGATCAACTGGGCGCTGAACCCGCTCGGGCTGCACGGCCCCGGCTACGGCCTGACCGCCGTCTGGCTGGTCATGTCCTACCTCTGGCTCCCCTACATGATCCTGCCGATCTACGCCGGCCTGGAGCGGATCCCGAACTCGCTGATCAGCGCCTCCGAGGACCTCGGCGCGCCGCCCCTCACGACCTTCCGGCGGGTGATCCTGCCGCTCGCCTTCCCCGCCGTCGTCGCCGGCTCGATCTTCACCTTCTCGCTCACCCTCGGCGACTTCATCTCGGTGCGGCTGGTCTCCAACAGCCAGTTCATCGGCACCGTGATCTTCTCCTCGATCACCAACGACCTGCCGTTCGCCGCGGCGCTGGCGCTGGTCCCGATCGTCGTCATGATCGGCTACCTCGCCGTCGCCCGCAAGCTCGGCGCCTTCGAGCACGTCTGATGGGCGCCGCGAGACCGAAGGCGGCGGGCTGATGCGGCTCTCGCGACGGGCGCAGTGGGCGCTGCGGGTCTTCGTCGGCCTCGGCCTGGCCTTCATCTACGTGCCGCTGGTCGTGATCGGGATCTACGCCTTCAACTCGAGCCGGATCCTCAAGTGGCCGCCGCCGAGCCTGACCACCGAATGGTTCAAGCAGGCCTTCGAAAGCGACTCGGTGCGGGAAGCGTTCCTGACCTCGATCGAGGTCGGCCTCGTCGCCACCGTCCTCGCCCTGCTGCTCGGCAGCCTCGCCGCCCTGGCGGTCGGCCGCCACCGCTTCTTCGGCCGCGAGACCGTCTCCTTCCTGGTCATCCTGCCGATCGCGCTGCCCGGGATCGTCACCGGCGTCGCCCTCAGCAACACCTTCACCCAGGTGATGGGCGTCAGCCTGGCGCTGTGGACGGTGATCGTCGGCCACGCCACCTTCTGCATCGTCGTCGTCTACAACAACGTCGTCGCCCGCCTGCGCCGCACCTCCGGCTCCTTCGAGGAGGCCTCGGCCGACCTCGGCGCCGATCCCTGGCAGACCTTCCGCCTCGTCACCTTCCCGAGCATGAAATCGGCCCTCGCCGCCGGCGGCCTGCTCGCCTTCGCCCTCTCCTTCGACGAGATCATCGTCACCACGTTCACGATCGGCGCCGGCGAAGAAACGCTGCCGATCTGGATCTTCAGCAACCTCTTCCGCCCCAAAGCGCTGCCGGTGGTCGACGCGGTCGCGGTCCTCGTGATCATCATCTCGATCATCCCCGTCTACCTCGCCCACCGCCTCTCCAGCGACGAAGCCGGCCTCACCCCCGGCCGCGGCGGCGGCGCCGAAGAGGTGGCGGAGGTAACCGCCGCCCCCTAGCCCCGAAGCTCCGCTAAAGCGGGATGTTGCCGTGCTTGCGCTTCGGCTGGTCGACCCGCTTGGACTGCAGCATGCGCAGCGCTTTGACCAGCCGCGGCCGGGTTTCCCGCGGCTCGATCACGTCGTCGATGTAGCCGCGCTCCGCCGCCGAGTAGGGGTTGGCGAAGTGGGCCTTGTAGTCGTCGATCAGTTTCTGGCGGCGCTCGTCGGGGGTCGGCGAGGTGGCGATGTCCTTGCGGTAGATGATGTTGACGGCGCCCTCGGGACCCATCACGGCGACCTCCGCGGTCGGCCAGGCGATGTTGTAGTCGGCCAGCATGTGCTTGGAGGCCATCACGTCGTAGGCGCCGCCGTAGGCCTTGCGGGTGACGACGGTCAGCTTCGGCACGGTCGCCTCGGTGAAGGCGTAGAGCAGCTTGGCGCCGTGGCGGATGATCCCGTTCCACTCCTGGTCGGTGCCCGGGAGGAAGCCGGGGACGTCGGTGAAGGTGAGCAGCGGGACGTTGTAGCAATCGCAGGTGCGCACGAAGCGGGCGGCCTTCTCGGAGGCCTCGATGTCGAGGACGCCGGCGAGGAAGGCGGGCTGGTTGCCGACCACGCCGACCGGATAGCCGTCGAGGCGGGCGAAGCCGCAGACGATGTTCCTGGCGAAGTGCTCGTGGACCTCGAAGAACTCCTCGTCGTCGACGATGCGGGTGATCACGTTGCGCATGTCGTACGGTTTCGACGGGTCGTCGGGGACCAGCGTGTCGAGCTCGGCGTCTTCGCGATCGGGGTCGTCGCCGGGCTCCGAGCGGGGCGGCGCCTCGAGGTTGTTGGAGGGGAGGAAGCCCAGCAGGTAGCGGCAGTCCTCCAGGCAGCTCTCCTCGTCCTCGGAGGCGAAGTGGGCGACGCCCGATTTCGAGTTGTGGCTCATCGCGCCGCCGAGCTCCTCGAACTCGACTTCCTCGCCGGTCACGGTCTTGATCACTTCCGGGCCGGTGATGAACATGTGCGAGGTCTCCTTGACCATGAAGATGAAGTCGGTCATCGCCGGCGAGTAGACGGCGCCGCCGGCGCAGGGGCCCATGATCAGGCTGATCTGGGGGATCACCCCCGAGCACTGGACGTTGCGGACGAAGACGTCGCCGTAGGCTCCCAGCGAGACGACCCCCTCCTGGATCCGGGCCCCGCCGGAGTCGTTGATCCCGATCACCGGCGCCCCGACCTGCGCGGCGAGGTCCATCACCTTGCACATCTTCTCGGCCATCACCTCGCCGAGGCTGCCGCCGAAGACCGTGAAGTCCTGCGAGAAGACGAACACGGTGCGGCCTTCGATCGTGCCGTGACCGGTGACGACCGCGTCGCCCCAGGGCCGCCTTTTCTGCATCTCGAAGTCGTAGGTGCGGTGGCGGACGAAGGTGTCGAGCTCCTCGAAGGAGCCGGGGTCGAGCAGCTTCTCGATCCGCTCGCGGGCGGTCATCTTGCCCTTCGCGTGCTGCTTCTCGACGGCCTCGGCCGATCCGGCGTGGACCGCCTCGTCGCGCAGCTCGCGCAGGTAGGCGAGCTTCTCCTCGTGCGTTTCGGGGTTGCGTTCGCGCATCGGCGCGAGAGTCTATTTACGCTGCGCCGGACGCGTCCGCCGGTGCGCCGGCTCAGCTGAAGGGACGGCGCTGCGGTTCGGCGAGGCGGTCGAGCACGGCCTCGAGATCCGCCTCGCCGAGGCCGCTCTGCTCGCTGGCCCGAAGCCGGACACGGGTGCCGAAGCCCTTCTCGGCCATCGTCACCTCGAGCCCCTCGACGGTCGCGATCAGCTCCGCCAGCTCGGGCTCGGACTTCATCAGCGTCCTCGAAACCTCGATCATCTGTCGCCGCATTTCGGCTCCTGCCCGTGGCCTCCTTCCCGTGAAACCGAGCGCCCAGGGGGGAGAGCCCGCGCCGCTTGCGGTATTGAGAGTGGATGAGCCGGGACCGGATCGCGGCGGTGGCGCGGGAGACGCTCGGCTTCGAGCGGCTGCGGCCCGGGCAGCGCCAGGCGGTCGAGGCGGTGCTCGCCGGCCGCGACACGCTGGCGGTCATGGCCACCGGCTACGGCAAGTCGGCGATCTACCAGCTGGCCGGCGAGCTGCTGGACGGGCCGACGATCGTCGTCTCGCCGCTGATCGCCCTGCAGCGCGACCAGGTCGAGGCGATCGAGGAGACCGCCCCGGGCGAGGCGGCGGAGCTCAACTCCACGGTCTCGGAGTCGCGCCGCCGTCGCCTGGTCGAGGCCCTGCGCAGCGGCCGCCGCGAGTTCGTGCTGCTGGCGCCCGAGCAGCTGGCGAAGCCGGAGGTGCTGGCCGAGCTGCGCGCGGCGAAGCCCTCGCTGCTGGTCGTCGACGAGGCGCACTGCATCAGCGAGTGGGGACACGACTTCCGGCCCGATTACCTGCAGCTCGGCGCCTTCGCCGAGCGGCTCGGGCGGCCGACCCTGCTGGCGCTGACCGCGACGGCCTCGCCCCCGGTCCGTCGCGAGATCGTCGAGCGGCTGGGGATGCGGGACCCGGCGGTCTTCGTGCGCGGCTTCGACCGTCCCAACCTGCACCTCGCGGTGCGGCGCTTCAGCGAGGCCGAGGCCAGGCAGGAGGCGCTGATCGGGGCGGTCGCCGCCGCCGCCAAGCCCGGGATCGTCTACATCGCGACGCGCCGCGCCAGCGAGGAGCTGGCGGCGGCGCTGCGCGCGGCCGGCGTCGGCGCCGAGGCATACCACGCCGGCCTCGGCAGCCGCCGTCGCGGCGAGCTCCAGGACCGCTTCATGGCCGACGGAGTCGAGGCGATGGTCGCCACCACGGCCTTCGGCATGGGCATCGACAAGGCCAACGTCCGCTTCGTCCACCACGCCGGGCTCTCGGACTCGGTCGACTCCTACTACCAGGAGGTCGGGCGCGCCGGCCGCGACGGCGAGCCGGCCGCCGCCTGCGTCTTCTACCGGCCCGAGGACCAGGCGATCCGGCGCTTCCTCGGCGCCGCCGCGGGCATCGACGGCGAGCAGCTCGAACGGGTCGGGCGGGCGATCGAGGCGGTGGGCGAGGCCGACCCCGCCGAGCTCGGCGAACGGCTCGAGCTCTCGCGCAGCAGGGTCCTCGAGGCCCTCACCAGGCTCGAGGAGGCGGGCTGGCTCGAGATCTCCGCGGCCGGCGACGTCGTCCCCAGCGCCGCCGGCCCGCGGCTGGAGGAGGCGATCGCAGCCGGCGCCCGCGCCAGCGACGAACACCGGGAGTTCGAGCGCTCGCGGCTCGAGATGATGCGCTCCTACGCCGAGTTCCGCGGCTGCCGGCGCGACTTCGTGCTCGGCTACTTCGGCGAGGAGCACGAGCCGCCCTGCGGCAACTGCGACAACTGCGACGCCGGCCTCAGCGCGGCGGCGGCTACCCGCGAGCGTCCCTACGAGGTCGGCGCGGCGGTGGTCCACGCCGAGTGGGGCGGCGGCGAAGTCCAGCGCTACGACGGCGATCGCGTCGTCGTCCTCTTCGACTCGGTCGGCTACCGGACCCTCGACCTCGGCCTGATCGCGGCCGGAAACCTGCTGCGTGAGGCCTAGGCGGGTTCCTCCGGCCGGTCCCCCGCCCTCGCCGGGCGCCGCCTAGAAGAAGCTGCCGCCGCGGTACTCGCCGAAGACCTCGCGCATCGCGCCGCAGACCTCGCCGATCGAGGCGTCGTCGGCGAGCGCGGCGCGGATCGGGGGCAGCAGGTTGCCGTCGCCGCGGGCGACGTCCTGCAGCGCCTGCAGCCTGGCCGCGACGGCCGCCTGGTCGCGGCGCTCCTTGAAGGCCCGCAGCCGGGCCAGCTGGCGCTGCTCGGACTCCGGGTCGACCTTGAGGATGTCGACGTCGTCGACCTGGTCGGTGACGAACTTGTTGACGCCGACGACGATGTCCTGCCCGCTCTTGTACCGCTCGTGGTAGCTGAGCGCGGACTCCTCGATCTCGCGCTGCATGAACTCGAGCGCCGCGACCGAGCCGCCGAGCTCCTCGACCTTGCCGATCAGCTCCCAGGCGCGCAGCTCGATCTCGTCGGTCAGCGACTCGACGAAGTAGGAGCCGGCGAAGGGGTCGACGGTGTCGGCGACGCCCGACTCGTAGGCGAGCACCTGCTGGGTGCGCAGCGCGATCCGCGCCGAGCGCTCGGTCGGCAGCGCCAGCGCCTCGTCGAAGCCGTTGGTGTGCAGCGACTGGGTGCCGCCGGCGACCGCGGCGAAGCCCTGCAGGGCGACGCGGATGATGTTCACCTCCGGCTGCTGGGCCTGGAGGGTGACGCCGCCGGTCTGCGTGTGGAACCGGATCTGCATCGATTTCGGGTTCTCGGCGCCGAACCGCTCGGCGACGATCTTGGCCCACATCCGCCGCACCGCGCGGAACTTGGCGATCTCCTGGAAGACGTTGTTGTGGCAGTTGAAGAAGAAGGCGAGCCGGGGCGCGAACTCGTCGATCTTGAGGCCGCGCTCGAGCGCCGCCTCGACGTAGGCGATCGCGTTGGAGAGGGTGAACGCGACCTCCTGCACCGCCGAGCAGCCCTTCTCGCGGATGTGGTAGCCGGAGATCGAGATCGTGTTCCATTTCGGCACCTTCTCGCGGCAGTACTCGAAGAGGTCGGTGGTGAGGCGCATCGTCGGCTCCGGCGGGTAGATGTAGTTCCCGCGTGCCATGTACTCCTTGAGCACGTCGTTCTGGACAGTGCCGCGCAGCTGCTCGGAGGGCACGCCCTGCTCCTCGCCGACCAGCTCGTAGAGCAGCAGCAGGATCGCCGCCGGTGCGTTGATCGTCATCGAGGTGGAGACCCCGTCGAGCGGGATCTGGTCGAAGCAGATCCGCATGTCCTCGATCGTGTCGATCGGCACGCCGGTGCGGCCGACCTCCCCGTGGCAGAGCGGGTCGTCGGAGTCGCGGCCGAGCTGGGTCGGCAGGTCGAAGGCCATCGAGAGCCCGGTCGAGCCGTGCTCGATCAGGTAGCGGTAGCGCTCGTTGGTGTCCTCGGGCGAGGCGAAGCCGGCGTACTGGCGCATCGTCCAGAGCCGGTCGCGGTACATGCCCTCGTGGATGCCGCGGGTGAACGGCGGCGCCCCCGGCTCGCCGAGCCGCTCCTCCAGCCCGGGCGCGACGTCGGCCTCCTCATAGAGGCGCTCGATCTCGATTCCAGAGTCGGTGAAGACGCGTTCGTCGTCGGGACCGACGAGGGGCGCGATCGTACGGTGCGCCTCCTCGGCAGCCGAGCGGTCGGTGCTTGCCATCGCGGCAGAGGATATTGGGCGCCGTCGCCCGGGGGCGGCCTGGCCTCGGCCGCCGCCACTGCAGGAAGCTGCCCAGCGGAACTTTGGCTGGCTGACCGGGTTGTCAATGGGCGTGACCGAGAATAGGCTTGGCCGCAATCGACTTTGTCGTAAGTCGCCTAACGGGACCGCAGGGGGCGACAAAAAACGGAGGAACCATATGACTGATGCAACCCAGCCACGAATGGCTCGGGGGAGAATGCTGCCCGCCGGAATCCTGGTGGCAGCCCTGTTCGCGCTGCTGGCGTTCGCGCCCTTTGCCTCTGCCGCCAGCGACCCCGTGGGTGGCGGCTCCGCCACCGTGACCCTGAACAGCGGGTGGACCAAGTACCTGAAGACGTTCGGGATCAAGATCCAGAAGGTCAGCCCCGCCAAGCTGAAGGGCGCCAAGGCGACCTTCTCGGCGACGGAAGGCACGATCGACCCGGCGTCGGGCAAGGGGACCATCAACCTCGCCGGCGGCCTCAAGTTCAACGCCGGCAAGAAGAAGGCCACGGTCAAGGGCCTGGTCCTCGACACCAAGAAGAAGGCGCTGACGGCGAAGGTCGGCGGCAAGAAGGTCAAGCTCGCCTCCGTCGCCGGCTGGTCGCATACGCGCAGCGGCTTCGGCGTCAAGATCACGCTCAAGAAGCTGAAGCTGACCAGCGCGGCAGCCAACCTGCTCAACAAGCAGACCGGCTACCCGAAGGGCAACCCGCTGCCGTTCCTCGGCGGCAAGCTGATCGGCAAGGGCGTCGCCACGCCGGAACCGGCCACCGTCGGCGTCGTTGCCTCCGGCAGCGCCTCGCTGGCGCTCGATCCGGCCGCGATCAAAAAGCTGGCCCATGTCGGCACCCCGCCGTTCCCGGAAGGCACCAGCCCGGTTGCGGTCTCGCTCGCGCCGGTCGATCCGACGACGTTCGACGCGGGCACGCTGACCGCGCAGTTCCCGTTCGGTGAAGGCGGCACGGTCGCGCCGAACGGCCAGGCCGGCGTCCTCAAGACGGTCGGTGGCCTGAAACTGGTCCAGAACCTCGAACTCGCCGGCGCCGGCGTCACGACGCTGACGATGGGCAACATCTGGCTGGACCTCGGGGCCAAAACCGCCTCGGTCGAAGTCACGATCGAAAACCCGAAAACCGCGGCTGCCAACCTCGGCAACCTCGGCCGGGCCTCGATCGCCGACATCGATCTGAGCGGCGCCACGATCACCCCGAGCCCGGCTACCCGCTCGATCTCCATCACGGGCGCGAAAGCGACCCTGCAGGCGGTCACCGCGGAAACGCTGAACCAGGTGTTCATCGGCCCGATCGAATCGGCCGGCCTGAAAGGGCAGGAAAAATTCGCCGCGGGCGACCCCCTCGGCATCGTCAACTTCACGGTTCAGACCGAATAGGTCAAGCCGCGAGTTGAGCTGGAAAGGGCGGCCTGCGGGCCGCCCTTTTCATGCCCGTCAGGGCGGCCCGCCGCGCGGCCCCTTCCAGGTCGGGGCGCTAGTCGGAGCTGCCGACGAGGCGCTCGACGCCGCTGCTGTCGATCGTCCGGCGCAGCCCGTCGGGCAGCGGGATCGTCGGCTCCCAGCCGAGCAGGTCGCGGGCGCGGCTGATGTCCGGCCGGCGCTGCTGCGGGTCGTCGGTCGGCAGCGCCTCGTGGACGATCTCCGAGCGCGAGTCGGTCACCTCGATCACGTTCTCGGCGAGCTCGAGGAGGGTGAACTCGTCGGGATTGCCGATGTTGACCGGCAGGTGGACGTCTGACTCGGCGAGCGCGACGATGCCGCGGATCAGGTCGTCGACGTAGCAGAAGCTGCGGGTCTGGCTGCCGTCGCCGAACACGGTCAGCGGCCGGTCCTGCAGCGCCTGGCGCAGGAAGGTCGGGATCGCGCGGCCGTCGTGGGGGCGCATGCGCGGCCCGTAGGTGTTGAAGATGCGGACGATCGCCGTGTCGAGTCCCTGCTGGCGGTGGTAGGCCATCGTCAGCGCCTCGGCATAGCGCTTGGCCTCGTCGTAGACGCCGCGGGGGCCGATCGGGTTGACGTGCCCCCAGTACTCCTCGTTCTGGGGGTGGACCTTGGGGTCGCCGTAGACCTCGCTGGTCGAGGCGATCAGGAAGCGGGCGCGCTTGAACTTCGCCACCCCGAGCATGTTGTGGGTGCCCTGCGAGCCGACCTTGAGCGTGTGCAGGGGGAGGCGCAGGTAGTCGATCGGGCTGGCCGGCGAGGCGAGGTGGTAGATGAAGTCGACGTCCTCGGCCACGTCGACGTAGGTGGTGATGTCGACGTTGCGGAACTCGAAGGCCTCGTCGCGGATGTGCGCGATGTTCTCCAGCGAGCCGGTCTCGAGGTTGTCGATGCAGATCACCCGGTGCCCCTGCCCCAGCAGGTGCTCGCAGAGGTGAGAGCCGAGGAAGCCGGCTCCGCCGGTCACTACGCAGGTCGCCATGGGCGGATGCTATCGATGCCGGCCGCCGCGACCCCCGGCGCAGCCCCGGCCCCGCCCGGCGGGCCGGCCGCGGCGCGATCGCTCTGCATTTTCCGAGTTTTCAGGAGGAAGTCGTGCCAAAAAGGGGGGAGAGACGGCGCACCGCTCGGCCTTATCCCTGACATCTTTTGGTGCAGAAAAATGCAGCGGGCAGGGGGAGCCTGGTGATCGACCCGGAGCAGCGGGAGGAGGGCCGCGCCGCCGCCGAGGCGGGCGAGGGAGAGGAGGGGCGCATCGGCGCCGAGGAAGGCGAGCGGGCGGCCGCGCGCAAGCGCGCCGCGGTCGAGACCTACGCGCGTCACGAGCGGGCGCTGCGGCGCACCGCCCGCCGCTTCTCCCTCTGCGAGGACGATGCCGAGGACGCCCTCCAGCGAGGCCTCGAGATCCTGCTGCGCAAAGCCCCGACCGAGGACCCGCGGGAACTGATCCGCTGGACCCAGACCGTCGTCCGGCACGAGGCGCTGGCGGTCCGCCGCGAGCGGGAACGCATCCTGGCCGGTCCGGCGGCGCTCCCGGGCAGCGAGGGCGAGGACTGGGTGACGCTGATTCCCGCCACCGCCGACGGACCGCCCGAGCGCGCCGAGCGCAGCGAAGCGGTGGCCCGCAGCCGCGAGGCACTGCGCACCTTGAAACCGGCCGAGCTGCGGGCGCTGACCCTGCTCGCCCAGGGCTACTCCTACCGCGAGATCGGCGAGATCACCGGCTTCTCGGCGACCAAGATCAACCGCTGCCTGGCCGAGGGCCGCGAGCGCTTCCGGCGCTTCCTGACGCGCAGCACCCAGGGCGAGCGCTGCACCGAGCTGCGGCCGCTGCTCTCGGCCTACTGCGACGGCGAGACCAGCGCCGAGGAGGCGGCCGCGGTCCGCGAGCACCTGCGTGCCTGCGCCCACTGCCGGGCAACGCTGCGCGCCTACCGCGCCGCCCCGGGCGCCGCCGCCGCGCTGGCCCCGGCGCTGCCCGCCGGCCGGCCGCTCCTCGAACGCCTCCACGACGCGACCGTGGGGGCGGCGGCGCGCCTCGTCGGCGGCGGTGGCGCCGAGCCCTCGCTCGGCCAGGTCGCCGCCGCCGGGGGCGCCCGCGGCGCCGGCATGGCGGCGCTGGCCAAGGTCCTCGCCGTCTGCGCCGGCACCGTCGGCGCCGCCGCCTGCGTCGCCACCGGCGTCGTGCCGGCGCCGCTGGTGGTCGGGGACGAGGCGGCGGCGACGAGGCCACGGGCCGAACGACCGCCACGCGAGCCGCTTCTCCGGGCCCGCGCCGAAGACCAGGCGGCGCCGGCGACAAGCGCCGAACCCCCGCCGCAGCGCTCCGAAGGCACGGCGGAATCGCCACCCGCGGAGCAGGCCCCGGAGCCGGAACCCGAACCGCAGCCGCAGCCGCCACCCGTGCCGGAAAGCTCGGCGGGGGCGGTCGAATACGCCCCGCCCCCGCCCGCCCCATCCCCTGCCCCGGCGAGCTCAGCGGCCGCCGCGGGCAGCGCCGCCGGGGAGTTCGGCCCGTGAGCCAGAGCCGGCGGAGCCTCGCCGGCGCGCTGGCGGCGATGGCGCTGGCCGGCACGGGCTGGCCCGCCGCGCCCGCGGCGGCGGCGCCGCCCTACCGCCTGGCGGCCGTCGCCCTGAGTGGCGGCCCCGGCTGGCGCGCGGTCAACGAGTTCACCGTGACCTGGGACCTGGTCCCCGCCCCGCCCGCCGGAGTCACGCCGCGACTCGAATTCCAGGTCGAGGACGAAGGGGGCGCCGCGATCGGGCCGGTCGCGGCCACGAGCGCCAGGACACGGGTCCTCAACCTCGCGATCCCCGCGCCGCCCGGCCAGCAGCCGCCGCCGGGCGCCTACCGCCTGGCGCTCTGGCTCGCCGAGGCCGGCCGCGCGACGGCGCAGATCGTGATCCTGCCGCTCGACAACCGCCGGCCCGAACCGGTGCGGCCCTCGGCGCCGAGCGGCTGGTTGGCGGCCGGCACCAGCGTCAGGCTGACGATCGCCCACCCCGGCTGGCCCCGCCCGGCCTCCGGCATCCGCGGCTACGCGGTCGAGCTCGACCATGGCTCCGGCGCGGCGCCCTGCGGCCAGGGCCTGGTCTGCCCGCCGCAGGAGATCGACCTCGGCGGCGGCGAGGACGACGACTCGATCGTGCTCGGGCCGCTCGCCGAGGGAGTCAACGTCGCCCGGGTGGTGGCGGTCTCCGGGACCGGAGTGCCATCGGCGCCGGCTGGCGAGGCGGTCCTGCACGTGGACGGCACCCCGCCGGCGCTCGAGCTGCGCGGCGTGCCGGCGGGTTGGGCGCGGGGCGCCGTCGAGGTCGAAGCGCTGGCCAGCGATCCGCTCTCGGGGATGCTCGGCGCCGGTCCCGGCGGACCGCTCACCGCGCTCAGCCTCGACGGCGGCCCGGCGACCGTCGTCCCGGGGGCCAGGGCCAGGGCCACGGTCCACGGGGACGGCCCCCATCTCCTCCTCGCCCGCGCCCGCGACGCGGTCGGCAACCTCGGTGCCGCCGACCCGGCGGCAGCCCGCGCGGTCGTCTGGATCGACGAAACGCCTCCCCGCGTCTCATTCGAGCCCGCCCGGGACCCGGCCGCGCCGGAGCGGATCGTCGCGGTGGTCGCCGACGCGCTCTCGGGCCCCAGCGCCCGGCGCGGTGGGGTCGCGATCCGGCCGGCCGGCAGCAGTCGGCCGTTCGAGCCGCTGCCGACCTCGGTCCAGGCCGGCCGCCTCGTCACCGAGTGGGACTCCGACGCCTTCCCCCGCGGCAGCTATGAGCTGCGCGCGACCGGCTACGACGCGGCCGGCAACCGGGCCGAGACCCCGCCCGGCACGCTGGTCCTCACCAACCCCGTGAAGCGGCCGACGACGCTCGCCTTCGGCTTCGGCGGCCGTCGTTACGTGGAGCACCGGTGCTCCCGCCGGCCCGCCGGGATGCGCTGCCACCGGCGCGTCCTCGTCGACTTCAGCCGGCGGCCGGCGGCGCGCACCGTCGCCTACGGGCGCGGCGTCCCGGTCGCCGGACGCCTCACCGACGCGGCCGGGGCGCCGCTGGCCGGCGAGCCGGTGACGATCGTCGAGACCTTCGCCGCCGGCGCCGAGCCGGCGCGGCGGACGAGCACCGCGACCACCGGCGCCGACGGCGTCTTCCTCGCCCACCTCGACCCGGGCCCGAGCCGGCGCGTCGAGGCCGTCTTCGCCGGCAGCCCGACCCTCACCGCCGCCGCCGGCCCGGGCCTGCGACTCGGCGCCCGCGCGGCGGTTCGCCTGCGCGCCTCCGGCGCCAGCGCCGTGATCGGCGGCCGGCCGATCGTCTTCAGCGGCCACATCGGACGGCGCGGCGCCGCGCTGCCGGTCGGCGGGCTGCCGGTCGCCCTCGAGTTCCGCGTCGCCGCCCTGCCCTGGACCGAGTTCCGCACCGTGCAGACCGACGGTCACGGCGGCTTTCGCTTCCCCTACGCCTTCAGCGACGACGACAGCCGCGGCGTCCGCTTCCAGTTCCGCGCCCACCTCGCCGCGCAGCCGGGCTGGCCGTACGCCGCCGCCTACTCACGCCCGGTCACGGTCACCGGGCGCTGAACGACGACCGCCCCGGGGGTCCGGGGCGGTCGGGGTGCTGCGGGTGGGCGGCGCCGGGCCTAGCGGATCGAGGGAACCCGCTCGCTGACGCTGCCGACCAGCTCCTGGGCGCGACCGGCCTGCTCGTCGATCGCGCGGCGCACGCGCGACTCGACCTCGTGGCGGTTGCGCCGCAGCGTCGTCTCGACGGTGCGCTGGCGCTTGCGGGCCTCGCGCTCGACGCGGTTGCGGGTCTTGCGGGCCTCGCTGGTCGCCCGCTTGCGGACGCTGGCGCCGCGGCGCTCGGTCCGTTTCAGGGTTTTGCGCAGCTGCGCGCGGTAGGCGTCGATCTGCTTCTCGGCGCGGCTGCGAGCGGTCCACGGTTCGACCAGCTCGGAGATCCGGTCGCTGATGCTGAGCACGGCGCCGACCGGCAGGTCGACGGCGGTTTCGGCGACCGCCTGCACCTGGTTCTTCTCGGCGGCGACGATCTTGCGCTCGGCGGCGGCGGTCTTCTTGGCCGCTTTGCGGTTGGCCCTGCCGGCGTCGTCGATCGCGTGCCTCGCTTCGGTGGTGGCGCGTTTGGCCTGCGTTTTCGCGTTGCTGCTCTTGCTGCTCTCCGTTGCCATTGCTGTGACGCATCCCTTCGTGTTTGGCTGCCTCGGCGCGACCGAGGGTATCGAACGTATGTTCCTTGCGAACACACGTTCTTAAACCCCCTGCACGGCCGGGTTACACCTCGGGGTTCAGGCCGCCTGCGCGGCGGCGACCGTGGCCAGCCCCGCGGCGGCGCTGGCGGCGGCGATCGGGTAGCGCGCGTCGAGGTCGAGCGCTGCCGCCGTCAGCTCGAGGTCGCCGAAGGAGACGACGCCGCCGGCCTCGCGCACGATCAGCTGCGCGGCGGCCGCGTCGACCGAGCGGCACGGGCGCAGGCTCAGCATCGCGTCGAAGCGGCCGGCGGCGACGTAGGCGGCGCTGATCGCGATCGAGCCGACCACCCGGAGCCGGTAGGCCTTGCCGTCGAGCGCCGCCAGCGCCGGCTGCGAGCGCTCCGGCTCGGCCGACTCCAGCCCGACGATCTCGAGCTTGCCATTGGCGCTCGCCACCCGCGCCGGCTCGCCGCCGAGCCTGGCGCCTTCGCCTCGACCGGCGAGGAACTCCTCGTCGGCGCCGAAGTCGTGGACGAAGCCGAACTCGACGTCGGCCATCGCCGGCCCGGAGGCCACCGCGATGCTGAGGCTGTGGGAGGGGATCGTGCGGCGGGCGTTGAGCGAGCCGTCGATCGGGTCGATCACCACCCGCGCCGAGCCGCCGCCGCCGAGGGCGACCTCGCCGCGCTCCTCGGAGACCGCCGTGAACGCGGCCCCTTCCTCCGCCAGCTGCTCCAGCTCGGCGAAGACGACGTCCTCGCAGCGGCGGTCGATCACCAGCGTGTGATCGCCGCCCTCGCCGACCCCGTCGTAATCGGTGCGCTGCTCGATGCTCGAGGTGGCGGCGAAGATCTCGCGCTGGGCGGCGACGATGCGCCGGCAGATCACCGGCCAATCTGCGGAAAAGACGTCCATCGCCTTGATCCTAGGTGACGTACCCGGACCGCTAGCTTTGAAGCCGATGCGCGAGCAGCCGCCGCCGAGCGAGACGCTGACCCCCCCTGAGCCCGAGCGCGTGGTCGCCCACGAGGGCGGGCCGCTGCTCGTGCAGGGCGCCGCCGGCACCGGCAAGACCGAGCTGCTGGCCCGCCGCCTGGCGCGCCTGGTCGCCGACGGCGTCCGGCCCGAGCGGGTGCTGATGATCGGCTCGACCAGGGCAACCGCGCGGCGCCTGCGACAGCGCGCGGAGGCGCTGATCGCGGTGCCGTTCGAGGAGCTGTGGATCGGCAGCTGGGCGACGCTCGGCGAGCGGCTGCTGCGCGAACACTCCGAGGCCGCCGGCCTCGATCCGTTCTTCGACGTGCTGGGGCCCGCCGAGCGGCTGGCGATGCTGCTCGACCGCCTCGACCAGCTGCCGCTGCGCCGCCACGAGATCCGCGGCAACCCGGCCGGCCTGCTGGCCCGGCTGCTGGCGCGGATCGACGCGCTGAAGGCCGACCGCGTCGGTCCGACCAGCCTCGCCGAGCGGGTTCGCGAGCGCGAGGCCACGGTCCGCGACGAGGCCGGGCGCGAGGAGATCCGCCGCGAGCTCGAGTTCGCCGAGCTCTACACGGCGCACGACCGGATCCTCGCCGAGGCGGGCAGCCTCGACCGCGGCGACCTCTTCCTCGCCCTCGATTGCCTCTTCGCCGAACGACCCGACGTCCGCCGCGCGATCGGTGCCCGCTTCGAACACCTGATGGTCGACGAGCTGGAGGAGGCGAGCCGGGCGCAGCTCGCCCTGCTCGAGTCGCTGGCCGAGGAGAGCGCCAACCACGTCTACGCGCTCGAGGGCGACGCCGCGGCGCCCCGGGAGTGGTTCGCCGACCTGCACCCGGCGGGCGAGATCGTCGAGCTGCGGCAGCGGCTGCGCGAGCCGGCGATCCGGTTCTGGGCCTGCGCCAATGAGCGCGCCCAGGCCCAGGCGGTCGCCCGCGAAGCCGAGCACCTGGTCGCGGCCGGCACCGACCCCGGCCAGGTCTGCGTGCTGGTCGCCGACACCGCCCACGACGGCGGCGTCGTCGCCGCGGCGATGGAGGAACGCGGCATCCCCTTCCACCTCGCCGGGCCGACGGCGCTCTTCCAGCGCCCCGAGGTGCGCGACGCGATCGCCTGGCTGCGGGTGCTCGCCGACCCCGATGACTCGGCGGCGGCGGCGCGGGCGCTGACCCGGCCGCCGGTCGAGCTGCGCTCCGGCGACCTGGCGCGGCTGACCACGATCGCCCGCCGCCGCAAGCTCGACATGGTCGGCGGCTGCGAAGCCGCCCTCGACAGCCCCCAGTTCCAGCCCGAGGCGCGGGAGCGGATCCAGTCCTTCCTCAAGCTCTACTCGGCCGCCGCGGCGGCGATGGAGGAGCGCCGCGCCGACGTCTTCGTGCGCCGGCTGATCGAGCGCATCGGCCTGCGCCGCCAGCGCCTCTTCGCCGCCCAGCCCGAGGTCGCCGAGCGCCTCCTCAGCCTCTCCCGCCTGGCGGAAATGGCGACCGCCTGGGCGCGGCGCGAGCCGCACGGCTCGACCCGCGGCTTCGTCGCCTACCTGAGCGCCGTCGCCGAGGCCGGCGTCGAGCCGGCCGGCGGCGAGGAGCCCCCTGCGCACAACGCCGTGCTGGGGATGTCGGCCGCGGCGGTCAAGGGACTGGGCTTCGACCACGTCTTCGTGCTCGGCCTCGAGGCCGAGGCCGACTGGGAGCGGATCGGGTGGCCGGCGCGGCGCGGGCTCGTCCTCTCGCGGCTGCGCCGCGGCGAGGAAGGCGAGGTCCTGCCGTCGCGCTTCTACGCGCAGGCCCTGGCCCTGGCCGGCGCCACCGAGGAAGAGCACGAGGAGGAGCTCTTCGGCCCCGCCGAGGGCCTGCACGCGACCTACCGGGCGCTGCGCGAGAAAGTGCTGGAGGCCTCCTGGCGGGCCGGCCGCGAGCTCTCCGAGCCGCGCCTGGACACCGCCCTCGACGTCAACCGCGCGATCGCCCGCTACCTCGAGCTGCTGAAGCTGGCGGCGCTCGCGCAGCGGCCCGGCGACGAGCCGACCGCAGAGGCGATCGAGGCGGTCAACGGGCTGCTGCGCCAGGTGGCGACGCCCGAGCAGCAGGCCGAGCTCGACGCCTCCTCGCTCGACTCCTACCTGCTGGACTCAGAACGCGAGCGCGGCCGGCGCCTGGAGCTGATCGCCGCCCGCGACGAGCCCTCGCTGGAGGCCTTCCTGCCGAAGCGAGGCGACGGCATGCTGAGCCTCTCGGCCTCCGACCTCAGCCTCTACCTGACCTGTCCGCTCAAGTACAAGTTCGCCCGCGTCTTCGGCATCCCCCAGGAACCGACGATCAACCAGCGCTTCGGGATCCTCATCCACAACGTCCTCGAACGCTTCCACAAGGAGCCGCCCGAGCGCCCCGAGGACGGCCTGCGCCGGCTGATGCGCCTGTTCGAGACCGGCTGGCACCGCACCGGCTTCGGCTCCAGCGACGACGAGCTGCAGTACCGCGACCGCGCCCGCGAGGCGCTGCGGGTCTACTGGGAGCGCGAGCGGATCGCCGAGGGGGAACCGATCTGGCTGGAGAAGAAGTTCGACTTCAGGGTCGGCGAGCACCACGTCCGCGGCCGCGTCGACCGGGTCGACCGCCTCCCCGACGGCGACTTCGAGCTGATCGACTACAAGACCGGCGAGCGCAAGAGCGCCGCCGAGCTGGAAAACGACCTGCAGCTGGCGCTCTACCGCCTCGCCGCCCGCGAGACCTGGGAGATCGAGGCGGCCTTCGGCAGCTACTACTACGTGCTCGACGGCGACAAGGTCGCCGCCCCGACCCGCCCCGACGACGCCGAGCGGGTCGAGCGCACGGTGCTCCAGGTCGGCGAGGGCATCATCGGCCAGGACTTCGAGCCCCGCCCCTCGCCGGGCGTCTGCTCCTGGTGCGATTACCGCCTGATCTGCCCCGCGGCCGAGTCCTAGGGCCCTGCAAACCGGCGCGTCTCGCCTGGTTGTCGGGCCCTAGGAGCCGTTGCCGCGCTGGCGCAGGAAGCGCTGGAACTCCTGCGCGATCGAGTCGGCCGAGGGGAGGTCCTGGCCCTCGTCGGCGAGCAGGTCGGCCTGTTCGGCCTCGATCCGCGAGACCAGCTCCTCGATCTCGGGGTTGGCGGCGACGGCGCGGCCGATCTGCTCCTCGTAGTCGCTCGTTTCCTCCTCCAGGTCGGAGGCCTCGACGGCGATCCCGGTCATTCCTTCGAGCCGGCGCAGCAGGGCCAGCGCCGCCTTCGGGTTGGGCACCGCGGCGACGTAGTGCGGCACCGCCGCCCAGAGCGAGGCGGAGTCGATCCCGACCTGCTGGCAGCGGTCGTGGACGACGCCGACGATCCCGGTCGGGCCTTCGTAGTTGGAGCGCTCGAGCTCGAGCTCCTCGACCAGCTCGGCGCTCGAGGCGAGGCCGGTGATCGGGACCGGCAGGGTGTGGGCGACCTCGGCGATCAGCGCGCCGAGGGTGACGACCAGCTCGACCCCGAGCGCGTCGGCGGCGGTCGCGATCGTCTCCGAGAAGGTGCGCCAGCGCAGGTTCGGCTCGGTCCCGTCGAGCAGCACCAGGTCGCGGTCGGCGCTCGGCACGCGGACCGCGATCAGGTTGTTCTCGGGCCAGTCGATGCGGCGGGTGCGGCCGTCCTCCAGGCTGATCGTCGGCCGGTTCGCCTGGAAGTCGAAGTACTCCTCCGGGTCGACGCGGGCGACCAGCTCGGAGTCGAGCGAGTTGGCGATCGTCGCCAGCGCCGTCGAGGCGGCCGCGGCGGCGTCGTTCCAGCCCCGGAAGGCGCAGACCATCACCGGCGATCGCAGCACCGGCAGATCGGCTTCCCAGCTCAGAGAATCCACTCGGTGAGCGTACTACCGCGCCGTGCGGGCCCGGTAGACCAGCTGGCCGGCGAAGAACAGCGCCAGCGCCGCGAAGGTCAGCTGCAGCGCCCGTTCGGGGACGCTGTTGGCGACCGTGACGCCGATCGCCACGCCGAGCGGCGAGAGCAGGCCGATGATCAGCGCCTCGCGCAGGCGGACGTTGCCGTAGCCGTTCTGGCGGATCGCGCCGACCAGCGCGACGATCACGATCATCAGCAGCGAGGTCGCCTCGCCCTCGACCTGGGAGAGGCCGATGAAGATCGTCAGCGCCGGGACGAAGAGGACGCCGCCGCCGACCCCGACCAGCCCCCCGGCCAGACCGCCGGCGAGGGCGACCAGCACCGCCGCCACCTCGTTCACGGGGCGCTCATTTGAGGATCAGCTCGATCGCGATCGCGGTCAGCAGCGCCGCGAACAGGTAGGAGACGGCGCGCTGCGGGATTCGCTGCTGGACCGTGGTGCCGATCAGGATCCCGAGCACCGCCGGGATGCTCAGCAGCAGGCCGGTGAGGATGTGGACGTTGCCGTAGATCCCGCCCTGGGCGACGGCCCCGAGCAGGCCGATGACGACGATCGCCGCCAGGCTGGTGCCGGTCGCCAGCCGCTCGCCCCAACCGAACCAGAGGATCAGCAACGGCACGATCACGGTGCCGCCGCCGACGCCGAAGAGGCCGCTGAAGGCGCCGGCGACGGTGCCGATCGCCAGCAGGTGGGCGGTGCGGACGCGGCGGCTGGCGTCGGTCGCGGTCGGCATGCCGCGATACTAGATCGCGTGCCGCACGAATCCGAGACGGGGGCCGGAGTCCGGGACGCGCTGCTGGGGCCCCTCCGCGACGAGCCGGCGCGGGCGGCGATCCTCACCGACGTCGACGGCACCCTGGCGCCGATCGCCGAGCGGGCCGAGGAAGCTGCGGTGCCGGCGGCCGCGCGCGAGGCGCTGGCCCGCCTCAGCCAGCGCTACGGACTGGTCGGCTGCGTCTCGGGGCGCCAGGCGCTCGAGGCGCGGCGGCTGGTCGGGCTCGACCAGCTCGCCTACGCCGGCAACCACGGGCTGGAGCTGCTGCTGCCCGGCGAGGCCGAGCCCCGGGCCGACCCCTCCCTCGGCGGCCGCGAGCGGCAGGCGGCGGAGTTCCTCGCCGGCCGCGACGAGGGCGAGCTGGCGGAGGTCGGCCTGCGGCGCGAGGACAAGGGCGCGATCCAGGCCCTGCACTGGCGCGGCGCCGCCGACGAGGCCGCGGCGCACGCCCGCGCCGGCCAGATCGCGATCGCCGCCGGCAAGGCCGGGCTCGACCCGCACTGGGGCCGCAAGGTGCTCGAGCTGCGGCCGGTCGGAGGGGGCGGCAAGGACGCCGCCGTCTCCGCCCTGCTCGCCGGCGAGGACCTCGACCGGGCCGTGTACGCGGGCGACGACCGCACCGACCTCGACGCCTTCCGCCGCCTCCAGCAGCTGCGCGAGTCCGGCGAGCTGCTGAGCGCGGTCCGGGTCGGGATCCTCACCGCCGAGGGGCCGGCCGAGCTCGGCGAGGAGTCCGACCTCGCCGTCGCCGGGCCCGAGGGGTGGCTCGAGATCCTCGAGTGGCTGGCGGGCTAGCGGGTGCCCTACACCGACCTCCTCCGCGTCACCGTCTTCCTCACCGGGGCCGAGGCGACGGTGCTGGGAGCGATCAGCGCGATCGGCGCCAACCGCGAAAACGACACGACGACGATGCTGATCGCCGCCGGCTGGTGGCTGGTCTCGATCGCGATCGGGTTCTGGCTCGGCCGCCCGGCGCGGGCGCGCGAGGACATGCGCGACCCGCTCGCCCGCGCCCGCACCGCGACCTCCCTTCCCTCCCAGGCGCCGGCCCGGATCGCCGTCGGCCGCCTCTGGCCGATCGCCCTGACCGCGATCGTCGCCGGCGTCCTCGGCCTCTTCTTCCCCGGGGTCGCGGTGATCGGCGCCGGCTACGCGCTGATCGTCTCGCTCGCCTGGCACAGCCGCGAGGCGGCGGTGCTGGCGATCGAGCAGCGCGACGGCGTCAAGTTCTACGTCGTCCCCAGCCCCGCCTGGCGAGCGGTCGAGCTGATGCGGACGCCCGGGCTGCGCAGCGCCCCCAAGGGCACCGCCTACTGAGCGCCCGCGCCTGCCGCTCAGAGCAACTGCTTGAACCGCGCCCAGGGCCGGGTGTTGGCGACGTCGGCCCTGGTCAGCCAGGCGCGGCGGGCGGTGGCGACGGCGTAGCGCATGTTGTCGAGGGTGTCGACGCCGTGCGCGTCGGTGTTGAGGACGATCGGGGCGCCGGCTTCGGCGGCGAGACGAGCATGGCGGTCGGAGAGGTCGCGGCGGTTGGGGTTGCCGTTGATCTCGAGGATCGTGCCGGTGCGGGCGGCGGCCTCGGCGACCGCCTCGACGTCGATCCCGTAGGGCTCGCGGCGGCCGATCAGGCGGCCGGTGAGGTGGCCGATGCAGTGGACGTCCGGGTTCTCGATCGCGGCGAGGACGCGGCCGGTCATCTCGGCTTCGGAGATCGAGAAGGAGGTGTGGACGCTGGCCACCACCCAGTCGAGCTCGGCGACCAGGTCCTCGGGGTAGTCGAGCGAGCCGTCGAGGCCGATGTTGATCTCCGACCCGGCGAGCAGGCGGAAGCCGCGCTTGCCCCGGTTCCACTCGCGGATCTCCTCGATCCGGGCCCAGAGCCGGTCGGGCGTGACATGGTTGCCGAAGCCGTGGCTCGCCGAGTGGTCGGTGATCGCCAGGTAGGCGTAGCCGCGCTCGCGGGCCGCCGCCGCCATCTCCTCGAGGCTGTTGCGCCCGTCGGAGAGCGTCGTGTGGGTGTGGAGGTCGCCGCGGAGGTCGCCGAGCTCGATCAGCTCGGGCAGCTCGCCGGCGCGGGCGGCGCGCAGCTCGCCGCGGTTCTCGCGCAGCTCGGGCTCGATGTAGGCGTAGCCCAGCCGCTCGTAGACCTCGGCCTCGCTCTCGCAGAGGGTCACCTCACCGCTCTCGACGTCGGTGATCCCGTGCTCGGAGACCGAGAGGCCGCGGCCGACCGCGTCTTCGCGCAGGGCGACGTTGTGGGCCTGGGAGCCGGTGAAGTGCTGCAGGAGGTTGCCGAAGGCGGCCGGGGCGACGATCCGCAGGTCGACCGAGATGCCGTTGTGGGTCTGGGCGCGCAGCCCGTTCGGCCCCGGGGTCCCGGCGGCGGCGATCAGCGGGTGCGCGGCGAGGTGCTCGGCGAGCAGCGTCGGCTCCTCGGCCGTCGCGATCAGGTCGACGTCCTTGCAGGTCTCCGCCCAGCGCCGCACCGAGCCGGCGACCTCGACCCGGTTGGCCGCCGGGTGCTCGCGCAGCGCCGCCGCCAGCTCCTCGGCGATCGGCCGCACCTTCGAGAGCAGCAGCCGGCCGGGGCCCTCGCCGGGCTCGCCGAGGCGGGCGAGCGACGCCAGGATGTTCTCCTCCGCCTTCGGCCCGAGCCCCTTGACCTCGCGGACCCGCTCGCCCTCGGCGGCCGCCTTGAGGTCCTCCATCGAGGTCACGCCCAGCTCCTCGAACAGGCGGCGGGCGGTCTTCGGGCCGACCCCGGGAACCCGGGTGACCTCGACCAGCGTCGGCGGGAACCGCGCCTTCAGCTTCACCGCGGCGGGGATCTCGCCCGTCGCCAGCAGCGCGTCGATCTTTTCGGCCAGCGTCTTGCCGACGCCGGCAATCTCGGTGGCCCGCCCCTGCGCGGCCAGCTCGGCGACCGAGACCGGGCTCTCGCGGATCGCCTTGGCGGCGGTGCTGTAGGCGAGGACGCGGTATTTGACGGCCCCGTCGAGCTCGTAGAGGATGCCGAGCTCCTCCAGCGCGGCGGCGATTTCGGCGTTGTTCACAGCCGCAACTTAACCCCTGGCCGGCACCGCCCTTCAGTCTCCGATTAGAGACCGGCAATAGCATCGACCAGATGAGCTTGCACCGCGACGGCACCCCCTGGGTGGTCCTCCCCACCTACAACGAGGCCGAGAACCTCCCCGGCCTGCTCGCCGCCGCCCGCCAGAAGCTGCCCGCCGGCAGCCGCCTGCTCGTCGTCGACGACAACTCGCCTGACGGCACCGGCGAGATCGCCGACCGGCTCGCGGCCGAGAGCGAGCAGGTGGAGGTAATGCACCGGCCGCGCAAGGAGGGCATCGGCCCCGCCTACCTCGCCGGCTTCCGCCGCGCCCTGGCCGGCGGCGCCGGCCTCGTCCTCGAGATGGACGCCGACTTCTCCCACGACCCCGCCTACCTGCCGCGGCTGCTCGAGGCCGCCCGCCACGCCGACCTGGCGATCGGCTCCCGCTACGTCGCCGGCGGCGGCGTCACCGACTGGGGCCCGCTGCGGCGCGCGATCAGCCGCGGCGGCTGCGCCTACGCCCGCCTCGTCCTCGGCGTCGACGTCCACGACCTGACCGGCGGCTTCAAGTGCTTCCGCCGCGAGGTGCTGGAGACGATCGACCTCGACGCGGTCGCCTCGCGCGGCTACGCCTTCCAGGTCGAGATGACCTACCGCGCCCTGCGCCATGGCTTCCGCGTGGTCGAGGTGCCGATCGTGTTTCGCGACCGCCGCGCCGGGCACTCCAAGATGGACCGCTCGATCGTCGCCGAGGCGGCGTTCCGCGTGCCGCAGCTGCGGTTCGGCTCCCAGGGCCGCGATGAAGCCCGCGCGACCACCGGGGAGCAGCGCTATACTTTTTGAAGTATTGAACGTCCGCGGCAGAGCTGACAACCTCGATTTGGGAGACCGATACAAGTGACCGGCAAGCTGAACGACGTAACCGACGCAACCTTCAAAGCTGACGTGCTCGATGCCGACGGCCCCGTGCTCGTCGACTTCTGGGCTCCCTGGTGCGGTCCCTGCCGCGTCGTCCACCCGGTCCTCGAGGAGATCGACGCCGAGCGCGACGAGCTGAAGATCGTCAGCCTCAACGTCGACGAGAACCAGCAGACGGCGGCCCAGTACGAAGTCCTCTCGATCCCGACGATGATCCTGTTCAAGGACGGGGCGATCGCCAAGAAAGTCGTCGGGGCGATGCCGAAGCGGCGGCTCGAGGCCGAGCTGGAGCCGGCGCTCGCCTAGGCGGGCCCGGCCGGCTGGACGGATCGAGCGATGCCCTTCGTCGAGGTCCACTGGTACGCGGGCCGCAGCGACGCGCAGAAGCGCGAGATCGCGAGGCGGATCGAAGCGGCGCTGGTCGAGGTGGCCGGCGTCGCGCCCGACCACTGCTGGGTCAAGTTCTCCGACTCAGAGAAGGCCGACTTCATCATCGGCCCGGTCGACGGCGAGTAGCCCCGCCTAGAGCGAGGATTCCTCGAGGCCCGCTTCGATCCAGGGGCTGAGGGTGCGGGCGAAGGTCGCCGTGAGGTGGGTCCGGTCGCGGTAGACGAGCGCGTTGCCGATCACCGCGCGGCAGACTTCACCGGGGCAGATCTCACTCGTCAGGTCGATCATCTGCGCCCCGGGTGAGCGGCGCGCGGCGCGGACGTCGAATTCGAGGTTGCGGTCGCGAACCCGCGGGAACGAGCACTTGGCGAGGTCTTCGAGGTCTTCGGAGACGCAGCTGGGAACGTCGCCGGAGGCGGCCGGGTTGTCGCGGATCACCACCGGCTGCAGGTCGGCCCGTCGCAGCCGCTCGAGCGTCGCCATGTAGCCGCGTTCGAGCTCCGCGGCGTTGGCGGCGCCGCTCAGTTCTTCGCCCCCTTCCCCGTAGGCGGTGTAGGCGGTGTCGCCGCTGATCACCACGGTGGCGCCGGGCCGGCTGCTTTCGATCCGCCGCAGCGTCGCCTCGCGCCAGACGTCGCACTGGGAGTACTCGCGGTCGGCGACCATGCTGCGCACTTCGACTTCGGCCGGGGAGCATTCGGCCTTGGTCAGGTTGAGCAGGCGCCAGTGGTTTTCCTCGGCCAGCTTCTCGAGCGGCGAGAAGTACTGCAGCGCGTGCGAGTCGCCGAACAGGATCACGGTGCGGGTGCCTTCGGGGTCGCCGAACAGGCAGCGGTTGGAGTTGGTGCCGGGGATCCCGACCATGCAGCCGGCGTAGTAGGCGCGCGAGCGATCCGCCCGGGCGTCAAGCGGATTCGGCCGCACGGCGCTGGCCCGCGCCTGCGGCTGCGGCTGCCAGGCGAGCGCAGCCGCCCCCTCCACTTCGGACATCGGCGCCGTCCGCAGGCTCGGCTGCAGGTCGGTGAGCAGCAGCCCGGCGCCGGCGGCGAGCGCCATGCAGGCGGCGCCGAGGGCGAGGCCGCGGGCCGGCAGCCGGACCAGCCCCCGCGCCCTCCGCACGGGGTCCTCGAGCAGGTGGTGGCTGAGCACGGTGGGCACCAGCGAGGCGGCGACCACGGCGAGCCCGGCGAGCGGCGAGAGTGCCCCCCACAGCACCGTCGCGAAGACCAGCGCCGGCCAGTGCCAGAGATACCACGAATAGGAGATGCGGCCGACGTAGCGGACCGGCCGCAGCGAGAGCGGGGCCGCCGCGCTGGCGCGCGGGCGGCTCGCGGTGGCGGCGCCGGCGAGGATCAGCGCCGCGGCGCCGAGGGTCGGCACCAGCGCCGCCACGCCCGGGAACGGCGTGCCGGCGTCGAAGGCGAAGGCCGCGAAGACGATCGCGCCGAGCCCGGCCCAGCCGAGCGCGACGGCTCCGAGGCGGGGCAGGCGGACGGCGCCGAGCAGGGCGAGGCAGCCGCCGAGCGCCAGCTCCCAGGCCCGACCGAAGGTCGAGAAGTAGGCGGCCCGCGGCTGGGAGCCGGTGAAGACGATGCCGAAGGCGAGCGAGGCGACGAAGACGAAGAGCAGCGCGAACCAGAGGGCGCCGTCGATGCGGCGGCCGCGGCGGCGCTGGTAGGCGGTGGCGCCGAGCAGCAGCGCCGGCCAGACCAGGTAGAACTGCTCCTCGATCGCCAGCGACCACAGATGCAGCACCGGGCTCGGTTCGATCCCCTGCGAGAAGTAGTCGACCGACTGGGCGGCGAAGTGCCAGTTGGCGGTGTAGGTGGCGGCGCTGACGATGTCGCCGGCGACTTCGGTCGCGCGCAGCGGTGAGAGCAGCGCCAGCGAGAGGGCGGCGACGGCGGCCAGCAGCAGCGCCGAGAGCGGCAGCAGGCGGCGGGCCCGGCGCGCGTAGAAGCCGCCCAGCGAGATCCGGCCCTCGCGCCCCAGCTCGCGGACCAGCAGACCGGTGATCAGGAAGCCGGAGATGACGAAGAAGACGTCGACCCCGACGTAGCCGCCGGCCAGGAACGGGACCCCGGCGTGGCAGAGAAGGACGGCGACGATCGCCACCGCGCGCAGGCCCTCGACGTCCGTCCGGAAGCCACCGCCACGCTCCTGTTTGGTTCTTGAGTCCATCGCTCAGGATTGAAGCAGGCGTCCATGGCCGCTCTGCGCCCGCGCTTTGCGTTGGGCGATCCGCGCCAGCCACCGCATCGCCTTGGTGATCAGATCCGGGCGGACGCGCTCGGTCGTGTGCCCGCCGGGCACCTCCCAGAGGTGTACCCGCTTGAACTTGGCGGCGAACATCTCATTCATCGCCAGCGGCACCACCTGGTCGGCGCGGCCCTGGTAGACGAGCAGCGGCGCCCGCTCGGGCCGGCGCAGCGGCGAGAGCCGCAGCCGGGCCGCCGGGCCGAGCCCGATCTGCTGGAAGTATTCGGGTCCGTAGGCGGTGAGCGGCCATTCCCAGGTCGCCAGGTCGGAGACCGGCGCCTTGGCGACCGCGGCCGCGACCAGGTCGTCCCCGGCCAGCAGCGCCGCCAGCGTGCCGCCGGCCGAGGCACCGTAGGCGTAGACGCGGTCGAGCCCGAACTTCTGGCGCAGCCGCCGCGCTTCGGCGCGGGCGCGGAGCACCGCCGCCGGCATGTCGCCGAGCGGGTAGGCGACGTAGTGGGGGACGAACCCGGCCGCTTCCGCACGCGGCCTGCTCAGCGGTTCGAAGTAGGGGTCGTCGAAGAGAAATGAGCCGCCGTGGAAGAGCAGCAGCTGCGGCGGCGGGCCGGTTTCCTCGGCAGGAGCCTTGGTGCCGCCCGGCCCCGCGCCGCCGGCGCCGCCGGCAGCGAGCGCCGGCGCGGGCAGGGCCAGCGCGAGAAGGAGGGCGGCGGTCGCGGTGATGCGGCGGATGGTCCCTAAACCCGCCTGACCGCGATCCGCAGCGGCCGGCCGTCGATCTGGGCGGCGGCGCCCTCGCCGTCGGCGTCGTAGCCGACGACGGTCGCGAGCACCTCGCCCGCCAGGTAGGCCTCGTGCTCGCGGGCGGCGGCGAGCAGCTCCTCGTCGCCGCCGAGCGCCAGCTCGATCCGGTCGGTGATCTCCAAACCGGCGTCTTTGCGGGCGTTCTGGACCGCGTGGACGATCTCGCGGGCGAGGCCCTCGCGGCGCAGCTCCTCGTCCAACTCGAGCGCCAGCGCCACCGCGTGGCCGGCCGCCGCCTCGACCTCGTAGCCCTCGAGCGGCTGCAGGGCCAGCGTCAGGTCCTCGGCGCCGAGGCTGTGGTCGGTGCCGTCGATCGCGATTCCCACCTCGCCGCCCTCGGCCAGCACCCTGGCGACGTGGGCGGCGTCGAGCGCTTCGACCGCCGCCGCCACCTGCGGCATCCGCTTGCCGAAGCGGGGGCCGAGGGTGCGGTAGTTGGGCCTGGCGGTGTAGGTCACCAGCTCGCTCTCGTCGCTGACGAAGTCGACCTGCTTGACGTTGAGCTCGGCCCTGACCAGCGCCGCCTGCGCTTCGATCGCCGCCCGCTCGGCCTCGTTGGCGACGACCACCGCCCGGCGCAGCGGCTGGCGCACCTTCGCCTTGGCCTGGGCGCGGGCGGCGCGGCCGAGCTCGACCGTCAGCCGCACCGCCTCCATCCCCGCCTCCAGCGCGGGGTCGGCCAGCCGCTCGTCGACCTCGGGGAAGTCGCGCAGGTGGACCGAGTCGGGCGCTCCGCCGGCGGCGCCGCCGCTGAGGTTGCGGTGGATCTCGTCGGCGAGGAAGGGCGTGAACGGCGCCAGCATCGCGACCGTTTCCAGCAGGCAGTGGCGCAGGGTCGCGAAGGCGGCCCGGTCGCCCTCCCAGAAGCGGCGCCGCGAGAGCCGCACGTACCAGTTGGAGAGCTGCTCGACGAACCCGGCGATCGCGTGGCCGGCGGTCGTGCAATCGAAGTCGTCCATCCGCTCGCGCACGGTCGCGATCGTCGCCTGCAGCCGCGAGAGGACCCAGCGGTCGAGATCGTCCCCGGGGTCGGTCGGGGCGGCGAAGTCGGCGGCTGTGAGGCCCTCGGCGTTGGCGTAGAGGACCCAGAACGAGTAGGTGTTCCAGAGCTGGAGCATGAACTGGCGCACCGCTTCGCCGACCGTCTGGACCGAGAACCGGTAGCCGGCCCAGGGCTGCTGGGTGGCGAGGTAGTACCAGCGGAAGGCGTCGGCGCCGTGCGTGGCGAGCACCTCCCAGGGGTCGACCACGTTGCCGCGGCTCTTCGACATCTTCTGGCCCTCGGGGTCGAGGATCAGGCCGAGGCAGACGCAGTTGCGGAAGCTCGACTCGCCGAACAGCAGCGTCGACTCGGCCAGCAGCGTGTAGAACCAGCCGCGGGTCTGGTCCTGGGCCTCGCAGATGTAGTCGGCCGGGAAGCGCTCGGCGAACTCCGCCTCGCCCTCGAACGGGTAGTGGAACTGGGCGAAGGGCATCGCGCCGCTGTCGTACCAGGTGTCGATCACCGACCTGACCCGCTCCATCTCGCCGCCGCACCCCGCGCGGCCGCAGCGCAGCCGCACCTCGTCGATGTAGGGGCGGTGGAGATCGTCGGGGACGCTGCCGGCGAGCGAGCGCTCGCGCAGCGCCGCGACCGAGCCGATGCACTCGACCTCGCCGCAGCCGGGCGTCGTGCAGCGCCAGATCGGCAGCGGCGTGCCCCAGTAGCGGTTGCGGGAGAGCGCCCAGTCGACGTTGTTCTCCAGCCAGCGGCCGAAGCGGCCGTGCTTGACGTGCTCGGGGTGCCACCCGATCGTCTCGTTGTTGGCGAGCAGCTGCTCGCGCCTGCTCGAGGTGCCGACGTACCAGCTGGTCGTCGCGTAGTAGAGCAGCGGCGTGCCGCAGCGCCAGCAGTGTGGGTAGGCGTGCTCGTAGACCTGCTCGCGGAACAGCAGCCCCTTGCTCTCGAGCGCGGCGATCAGCGCCCGCGTCACCTCGGGATCCTTGACGAAGCCCCCTGCGAAGCCCTGGACGCGGTCGTCGAAGGTGCCGTCGGGGCGGACCGGGTTGTAGAGGGTGCCGGCGACGGTCGGGTCGAAGAGCCCGTTGGCCGCGCAGGCCGCGTAGTCGTCCTCGCCGAAGGCCGGCGCGACGTGGACGAGCCCGGTGCCGTCCTCGGTGGTGACGAAATCGCCGGCGATCACGCGGAAGGGCGGCGAGCCCTCGCCGCCGCCCGGCCCGCCGTCGGAGAGCGCGAAGACGGGACCCGCGTAGCGGCTGTCGAGCAGCTCGGAGCCGGGCAGGCGCTCGACGACCTCGGCCCCCTCGCCGAGCACCTTCTCGACCAGCGCCTCGGCCAGGATCAGGACCTCCGCGTCCTCTCCCTCGCCGACCCGCGCCTTGGCGTAGACGACGTCGGGGGCGGCGGCGACGGCGACGTTGCCGGGCAGCGTCCAGGGCGTCGTCGTCCAGACCAGCAGCGATTCCCGCTCGGCCCCGAGCAGCGGGAAGCGGACGTAGATCGAGGGGTCCTCGACGTCCTGGTAGCCCTGGGCGACCTCGTGGGAGGAGAGCGGGGTGCCGTCACGGGGACAGTAGGGCACGACCTTGTGGCCCTCGTAGAGCAACCCCTTCTCCCAGAGCTGTCCGAGCGACCACCAGACCGACTCGATGTACTCGTTCTCCAGCGTCACGTAGGGGTCGTCGAGGTCGATCCAGAACCCGATCCGCTCGGTCAGCCGGTCCCACTCCTCGACGTACTCGAACACCGACTCGCGGCAGCGGCGGTTGAACTCGGCGATGCCGTAGTCCTCGATCTCCTGCTTGGAGGAGATCCCGAGCTCTTTTTCGACCTCGAGCTCGACCGGCAGCCCGTGGCAGTCCCAGCCGGCCTTGCGCGGCACCCGGTAGCCGGTCATCGTCCGGTAGCGCGGGTAGACGTCCTTGAAGACGCGGGCGAGGACGTGGTGGGAGCCGGGGCGGCCGTTGGCGGTCGGCGGCCCCTCGTAGAAGCTCCAGACCGGCGCCCCCTCGCGGTTGGCGAGCGAGCGCTCGAAGACCTTCTCCTCGCGCCAGCGCGCCAGCACGCGCTCCTCCAGCGCGGGGAAGGACTGTTTGGGGTCTACTGGGTCGAATCCGGGCACGAAGACCCGGATTTTAGGAGCGTCGGGCCGCCGCACCCCGCCCGGGTCGGCCGCGGCAGCGCCCCGTTCACCAGACCAGGACGAAGTCGGCCGGGTCGCCGGGGTTGAAGCGGGCCGGCAGGACGAGCCCCGGCCGCATCCGCGCGGCCGCGAACACCGGCATCACTTCGCGGCGGCTGGCCTGGCGCGGCGCGCTCCCGGGGACCCGCAGCTCGAGCTGCAGCTTGACCAGCGGCATGTCGTTGACGGTGGCGTTGCTGCCCGCCTGCAGCACGGTCGCCGTGCCCTTCAGCCCGTTGCGGAAGACCCAGTCCTGGTGGGCGGCCCGGCGCTGCTGGTGGCGGGCGTAGAGCGCGAGGCCGACCGCGACCAGGAACCAGATGCCGCCGAGCAGGCCGAGGATCATCGCCAGCTGGGCGGGGGCGCCGAGCGCGGCGGGGACGACGGCGACGAAGGCGCCGACGACCCCGAAGAAGAGGATCAGGGCGATGCCGGTGCGGTTGACCTGCACGGCTACTCCTCGCACTCCCCGGCGATGCGCGCGGCGACGCGCACGGTGGCGGCGGCCAGGTCGGCGAGGTCGGCGGCGACCGCGTCGCCGGCCTCGCATGAGCCGAGCAGCGAGCCGTAGGCGAGTTCGAAGGAGAAGTGCGGCGGCGCCTCGGCCGCGAGCCACTCGACGAAGGCCGGCGAGAACAGCTGTCGCAGCCAGTTCTCGTCCTGGTAGGGGCTGGTGAGGATCGAGTAGCGCTGGTTGAGGGCGATGCTCTCGGTCCAGAGCCGCGAATGGCGGGCCTCGAACCCGTAGTACTCGTCGTCGCTGGTGCGACGGCCGCGGCGGACGCAGAAGAGCCGCGGCGCGAAGGCCGTGGAGAGCGGCACCTCGGTGAGGGCGACGTCGAAGCGGAAGGTCCCGTTGCGCTTGTAGGAGAGCCGCCCGATCGTCCCCTCGAAGCCGTGGCCGAGCGCACCGCGGGCGGCCGGCGCGATCCGGCCCGCGCCCGACTCGACCAGCAGCGGCGTCAGCGGCCCCGCCTCGAAATGGGGCAGCGCCTCGAGGCCGCGGTCGGCGGCGAAGGACGAGAGCGGCGCGGCGGCGTCGGCCACGACGGCAGCCTAGAGCGGCGGTCGGGTGCGGGCAATCATCTAGGCTGGCCCGCGGATGGGGGACTACAGCCTCAACGGCAAGGTCGCGCTCCTCACCGGGGCGGCGCGGGGCATCGGGTACGAGACGGCGCGGCAGATGCACATGCGCGGCGCCGCGGTCGCCGTGCTCGACCTCGACGCGACCCAGGCCGAGGAGGCGGCGGAGCGGATCGGGCCGCGGGCGATCGGGCTGGCCGGCGACGTCAGCGACGAGGGAGCGATGCGGGCCGCGGTCGCCGCCGTGGTTGAGCGCTTCGGTGGCCTCGACGTCGCGGTCGCCAACGCCGGCATCGCCCAGAAGGAGTTCGCCACCGTGCGCGGCATCTCCGGCGAGGAGTGGGAGCGGGTCCTCGAGGTCGACCTGCTCGGCGTCTGGCGCACGGCCCGGGCGGCGCTGCCGCAGGTCGTCGCCCGCCAGGGCCAGCTGGTCGTGATCTCCTCCGTCTACGCCTTCGCCAACGGGTTCGGCAACACGCCCTACGCGGTCGCCAAGGCCGGCGTCGAGCAGCTCGGCCGGGCGCTGCGGGTCGAGCTGGCCCCGCACGGCGCCAGCGCCACCGTCGCCTACTTCGGCTGGGTCGACACCAAACTCGTCCAGGACGCCTTCGCGCAGGGCAAGGCCGACCGGATCCGCGAGCTCTCTCCCGACTGGCTGCTGAAGCGCATCTCCCCCGCCGAGGCGGCGGCCGGGCTGGTCCGCGGGATCGAGGAACGCGCGCCCCGCGTCTTCGTCCCCAGATGGTGGCGCTACGCCTCCGCCCTGCGCGGGGTGATCAACCCGCTGCTCGACAGGCGGATGGAGACCGACGCCAAGACCCGGGCCCTGATCGCCGACCTCGACGCCGAGGCGCTCGGCGGCGAGGGCCCGAGCGCCGGCTGAGCTAGCCGCCGGTCGCGGCGGGCCGGGTGAGGCGCTCGAGCAGGATGACGACCGATTCGTAGGGCTCGCCGGTGGCGCGGGTGAGGCCGATCTCGCAGGTGCGGTTGTTGGAGAGGCGGGCGTCGAAGCGCCGGCCGCCGGCTTCGGCGGCGGCGAGCTCGGCGGCCTGCGGCTCGGTGGCGGCGGCGGTCAGCTCCGGGTGGGTGAAGCCGCGGTCGCCGGCGAAGCCGCAGCAGGTCGCCGAGGGGGCGACGTAGACGTCCTCGGCGAGCGCCCCGGCGAGCGCGCGGAGCCTGCCGGTGAGCCCCATGTGGCGGGTCGCGCAGGTCGGGTGGACGGTGGCCGAGCCGACCCTCTCGCCGACCTCCAGCCAGGGTAGAAGCCGCTCGGCCCAGCTGACCGAGTCGAGGACCTCGAGCCCGGCGAGGCGCGCGACGTTCTCCTCGCTGAGCGCGCCGGGGCCGGGGTCGAGCACGGCGGCGGTGCAGGAGGCGGCGTCGATCACCACCGGCAGCGCACCCTCTCCGCTCCACTCCCAGAGCCGCGCGATCAGCTCGTTGGCCTTCTCGCGGTGGCCGGCGGCGAATCCCTTCGAGCTCCACGGCAGGCCGCAGCAGCTGCCGTCGACGTCATCGGGGATCCAGACCGGCATCCCGGCGCGATCGGAGACCTCGACCAGCGCCTGGACCGGCGAGCCGGCGTAGATCCGGTTGGTGCAGGAGGGCAGGTAGAGGGCCGCGGCGCCGGCATGCAGGGTGCTCGGCAGGCGGCTCGAGGCCGCGCCCGGGAGGTCCCGCCCGCGCCGGGTCAGCCGCGCCAGCGGGCCGCCGAAGCGCAGCCCGACCCGCGCCGCGCCTTCCAGCGTCGCCCAGCGCCGGGCCCGCCGCAGCGCTCTGCGCTGCTCGGTCTCGGAGTGCGCCGTGGCGCGCAGGCCCTTGACCAGGGCGCCGGTGTCGATCCCGATCGGGCAGGCGAGCTGGCAGGTGCCGTCGACGGCGCAGGTATCGACCACCTCGTAGTCGAATTCCTCCTCCAGCGCGCGGCGCAGCGGCGAGCCCTCGGGCTGGCGGGCGATCTCGCGGCGCAGCACGATCCGCTGCCGCGGCGTCGTCGTCAGGTTCCGGCTCGGGCAGACCGGCTCGCAGAAGCCGCACTCGACGCAGGCGGTGACCGGCTCCTCGACCGGCGGCGTCGTCTTCAGGTTGCGCAGGTGGGCGCCGGGGTCGCGGTTCAGCACGACGCCGGGCGAGAGCACGCCGTCGGGGTCGGCAAGCCGCTTCACCCGCCACATCAGCTCGGTCGCCTTGGCGCCCCACTCGCGCTCGACGTAGGGCGCCATGTTGACGCCGGTCCCGTGCTCGGCCTTGAGCGAGCCGTCGTACTTGTCGACGATCAGCTCGACCAGGCCCTGCATGAACGCCTCGTAGCGGTCGAGGTCCTCCTGCTTGGCGAAGTCGGGGGTGAGCATGAAGTGGAGGTTGCCGGCCGAGGCATGGCCGGCGACACCGGGCAGGAAGCCGTGCTCGCCGAGCAGCGCCTGCAGGTCGCGGGCGCCCTCGGCGATCCGCTCCGGCGGCACGCAGACGTCCTCGACGATCAGCGCCGTGCCGGGCGGCCGCAGCCGCCCGATCAGGCCGTGCAGGCCCTCGCGCACGCGCCAGGCCAGCTCGATCTCCTCCGGCTCGCGGGTGAACTCGATCGCCCGGATCGTCTCGTGACCGGCGAGGAGCTCCAGCGCGCGGGCCAGCTGGGCGTCGAGGTCGGCCGCGTCGGCGCCGCCGAGCTCGACCAGCAGCACCGCCGACTCCGGCGGCAGCTCTTTCCACTCCTCCGGGGCGCCGACCATGTTCCAGGCGGCGGTGATCAGCGCCGGCGCCACCATCAGCTCGACCGCGGTGGCGCCGGCGGCGACCAGTTCGGAGACGGGGGCGATCGCGGCGTCGATCGAGGGGAAGTGGACCCAGGCGGTGGTCGTCGCCGCCGCCACCGGCACGGTCTCGAACTCGGCCTCGGCGACAAAGCCGAGCGTGCCCTCCGAGCCGATCAGCAGGCGGCGGAAGATCTCCAGCGGTTCGTCGGCGTCGAGGAAGGCGCAGAGCCGGTAGCCGGTCGTGTTCTTGATCGCGAACTTGCGGCGGATGCGGGCGGAGAGCTCCTCGTCGGCGCGGATCTCGTCGCGGATCGCCGCCAGGCCGGCGACCAGCTCCGGCTCGGCGGCGGCGAGCTCGGCGGCGGCGTTGGGGGCCGCCGTGTCGATCGTCGTCCCGGAGGGGAGGACGAAGGTCAGCGACCGCACCGTCGAGTAGGAGTCCTTGCTGACGCCGCAGCGCATCCCGCCCGAGTTGTTGGCGATGACGCCGCCGACGGTGGCGATGTCGGTCGAGGCCGGGTCGGGGCCGAGCTTGGTCCCGTACGGGGCGAGGACGCGGTTGGCGTGGCCCAGCACGGTGCCCGGTTTGACGCGGACGCGGGCGCCGTCGTCGAGCACGCTGACGCCGCCGAAGTGGCGGCGCACGTCGACCAGGATGCCGTCGGTCTGGCCCTGGCCGTTGAGGCTGGTGCCGCCGGCCCGGAAGGTGACCGGGATCCCTTTCAGGCGCCCGTATTCGAGGATCCTGGCGACGTCGACCGCGTCGCGCGCCGCCACCACGGCCTGCGGGAAGAGGCGGTAGGGGCTGGCGTCGGAGGCGTACTTGACGATGTCGCTCGGGCGGGCGAGGACCCGGTCGGCGCCGAGCAGCGCCCTGAGCTCGCCGCGCAGCGGTTGCGCCGTGCCGCCGGCGAGCGCGTCGGGGGCGCGGTCGGGGGCCGGTAGCTGCTCTGCGGTGGCTGCCTCCATCGAACCGCCCCTCAGAACAGCGCCATCCCGGGCGCGACCGGGACTTCGACGAGCTCGGGAGCCGCGGAGGCGAGCGCGCCCGCCAGCGCGGCGGCGACGCCGTCGCGATCGCCGGCGCGGTGGGCCTTGACGCCGTAGCCCTCGGCGACCGCGGCGACGTCGAGCTTCGGCAGGTCGAGGCCGGGCGCGCCGGCGACCTGCTCGACCTCGGCGAACCACTTGAGGATCCCGTACTCCTGGTTCTGCAGGACGAGGAAGGTGACGGGCACCCGGTAGGCGACGGCGGTCCAGAAGGCGGTGATCGCGTACTGGGCCGAGCCCTCGCCGAGCACGCAGACGACGGGGCGGTCGGGCTCGGCGAGCTGGATCCCGATCGAGGCGGCGAGGCCGAAGCCGAGGCCGCCGCCGGCGCTGAAGTAGTAGCTGCCGGGACGCGAGATCCGCAGCTGGTTGCGCAGCGCCAGGGTGCTGGTCGGGGACTCGAGGACGACGATCGCGTCCTCGGGCAGGACCTCGGCCAGAGCGGTGTGCACCGTCGAGGGGTTGAGCGGGTCGCTGGCCGGGATTTCGGCCGGCCCGGGGTTGGGCTCCGGCACCGGTCGGCTCGACTCGCCGACCCGCTCCAACAGGGCCTCCAGGGTCAGCCTGACGTCGGCGACGATCGCGTCGCCGACCGGCGCCCGCGCCGCCTCGTCGGGGTCGCTGGTGACGGCGACGAGGCTCGCCCCCGCGGGCAGCAGCGGTCCGGGGATGTGGGGGTAGTACGGGAAGACCGAGCTGCCGAGGACGAGGATCAGGTCGTGCCCCTTGAGCGTCTGGCCGACCGGGCCGATCGCCGGCGGCAAGACGCCGCGAAAGTTGGGGTGTCCCTCGGGGAAGCCGAGGCGGACGCCGCCGGTCGCCGGCGAGGCCCAGACCGGCAGGCGCTGGCGCTCGGCGAGGGCGACGGCGAGCTCCCAGCCGCCGCTCGCGTCGACGTCGGGGCCGGCGACCAGGACCGGGTTGGCGGCCGCTTCGAGTCGCTCGGCGAGCGCCGCGACCGCCGCCGGGTCGGCGACCGCGCGGCCGCTCACCGCGCGGCCGATCGCCGCCCGGGCGTCGCCCTCGTCGACCTCGGCGTACCAGTCGTCCATCGGCAGCGAGACGAAGACCGGGCCGCGGGGCGGCAGCGCGGCGAGGTGGGCGCCGCGGGCGAGCGCCAGCGGCACGTCCTCGGCCCGAGGCGGCTCGAAGGACCACTTGACGAGCGGGTGCGGCATCCGCGTCGCGTCGCGGTTGGTGAGGTTGGCCTGCATCGTGATCTGGGCCCGCGCCTGCTGACCGGCGGTGACCAGGACCGGCGAGTGGTTGGCCTGGGCGTTGAAGATCGCGCCCATCGCGTTGCCGACCCCCGGCGCGGTGTGCAGGTTGGCGACCGTCGTCCTGCCGGTGGCGAGGGCGAAGCCGTCGGCCATGCCGACGACGACCGCCTCCTGGAGACCGAGCACGTAGCGGAAGTCGGCCGGGAAGTCGGCCAGCATCGGCAGCTCGGTCGAGCCGGGGTTGCCGAACATCGTCGTCATCCCCTGCGCCCGGAACAGCTCGAAGGTTGCATCTCTCACTGTCGGCATCGCCGAACCCTACCGGCCACCCGGACCGTGGCCGCGCGCTCGCGGCGGGCCCGGCCTGCAAGATCTCGCCCAGGCGAAAGGACTGGGAATCCGATCCTTTCCGGGCCTCAAGCCGGGGCCGCAGCCGTCGATAGCGAGAGGGTGAGTCCTTCCCGTGCAAGCCGTCTGCCGGCGCTCCTCGTCGCCCTCGCCTCGCTGGCGCCGCTGCTGCTCTGCCTCGGCGCCGCCAGGGCCGCCGCGGCCGAAGCGCCGCCCGCGGCGACGCGGCTGGTCTACGCGCCGGGCAAGATCGTGCCGATCCCGGCCTCGATCCCGCACGAAGCCGGCGACATGGTCGACCAGCGGATCCTCCCCGACCTGCGCTGGATCGCCAAGCGCTACCCGATCTACGTCACCGACGGCTACTCCGGCCCTCTGCCGAACGGCAGGCACGTCGGCTGCGACGAATGTCACACCCGCGGCTCCGACCACTACAACGGCCTCGCCGTCGATCTCGTTCCGGTCGGCGGCGGCACCGTCTGCAACGCGGCCTGGGCGCCGATCACCCGCCTCGCCCTGTGGGCGGAGCCGGTCCAGAACCAGCCGCTGCCGCCGTTCCGCTGGGTCGGCTACGAAGGCGATGCCGGCCATGGCTGCGGCAACCACCTCCACCTCTCCTGGAACCACGCCCCGGCGCCGCAGTTCCAGCTCGCCGAATGGGTCGAAGTCTTCCCGGTCGGGCCGACCGAAGGCGAAGCGCAGCCGCGCGGCAAGCAGCGGACGAAGAAGAGCCCGCCGCCGAAGCCCGCCCCCACCGGCGGCCTCTCCCAGAGCCGCTACGGCGGCCTCTCGCCGCTGGCCGGCGACTGAGCGCGCCGCGGCGCCGGCCGCTTCGGGTGCCTAGGATCCGCGGCGGATGCGCGCCCGTGCCCTCGTCCCGCTGCTCTGCCTCGCGGCCCTCGCCGCGCTGCTCGCCGGCTGCGGCAACCAGAAGGACGACTCGACCCCGGTCGCCTGCCTCGAACCGGAGTCGGCCTACCGCGAGGCGCTGGCGGCGGCGCCGCGCTCGGTGCGCTTCCCGGACGGCACCGCGATCTCCGAGTGCCTGGCCGAGAACCAGCAGGCGGGCGACCTCGCCAACGTCGGCGAAACCATGGTCGGCCTGGCGACCGCGCTGAACAGCGAGGCGCGGGCGCGGCCGGGAGGCTCGGCCAACGTCGAGCTCGGCTACCTGCTCGGCGCGGTGACCCGGGGCGCCGAGCGGACCGAAGGCATCCACGCCGACCTGGTCCGCCGGCTGACCGTCGCCGCCCGCTTCGCGCCCACCGACCAGCGCCTGCCGGCCACCTTCCTCGCCGCCTACCAGCGCGGCTTCGACGCCGGCCGCAGGGACGGCTGATGACGGTGCCCCGGGATGCTCCGAACCGCGGCGGAGGAATACCCTCCCTGGCCCCACACGATCTTCCACGAAAGGCTTGTTTTGACTGAGCAGCTCTGGGGTGGCGAGACCACCAAAGCAGTCGACAACTTCCCCGTCTCGGGCGAGCGCGTGCCGGTCCCCGTCGTCCGCTGGCTGGGTCGGATCAAGGCGGCGGCGGCCGAGGCCAACGGTCAGCTCGGGCTCCTCGACGCCGACCTGGCCGACCGGATCGCGGTCGCCGGCAGGGCGGTCGCCGAGGGCGAGCACGACGACCAGTTCCCGATCGACGTCTTCCAGACCGGCTCCGGCACCTCGTCGAACATGAACGCCAACGAGGTGATCGCCAATCTCGCAGGCGAGGCGGCACACCCCAACGACCACGTCAACATGGGGCAGTCCTCCAACGACGTCTTCCCCTCCGCCGTCCACCTGGCGGCGCTGGGCGAGGTGACCCACGACCTGCTGCCGGCGATGGGCGCGCTCGAGGCGGCGCTCGGGGCCAAGGCCGAGCAGTTCGCCGACGTCGTCAAGGCCGGCCGCACCCACCTGATGGACGCCGTGCCGGTCACCCTCGGCCAGGAGTTCGGCGGCTACGCCGCCCAGGTCCGGCTCGGGATCCAGCGGATCGAGGCGACGCTGCGCCGCGTCGGCCAGATCCCGCTCGGCGGCACCGCCACCGGCACCGGGCTCAACACCCACCCGGAGTTCGCCGCCAAGGTCCGCGAGCGACTCGCCGCCGACACCGGGCTGGCGATCTCCGAGCCGCTCGACCGCTTCGAGGCGCAGGGCAACCGCGACGCCCTGGTTGAGCTCTCCGGGGCGCTCAAGGTCTATGCCGTCTCGCTCAACAAGATCGCCAACGACCTGGCGTTGATGGGCAGCGGCCCGCGCGCCGGCCTCGCCGAGCTGCGCCTGCCGGAGCTGCAGAAGGGCTCCTCGATCATGCCGGGCAAGGTCAACCCGGTGATCCCCGAGGTCGTGATCCAGGTCGCCGCCCAGGTGATCGGCAACGACGCCGCGATCACCGTCGCCGGCAGCCAGGGCCAGTTCGAGCTCAACGTGCGGGTGCCGCTGATCGCCCGCAACCTGCTCGACTCGATCAAGCTGCTCGCCTCGGCCTCGCGCCTGCTCGACGAGAAATGCGTCGCCGGCCTCGAGGCCAACGAGGAGATGACCGAGCGCCACGCCGAGGCGACCCTGGCGACCGCGACCGCGCTCAACCCGCACATCGGCTACGACCGCGCCGCCGACATCGTCAAGGCGGCGGCCGAGTCCGGCCGCTCGCTGCGCGAGGTCGCGCTCGAGCAGGGGGTCGAGCCGTCGGTGCTGGAGGAGGCGCTGGACCACCGCCGCATGGCCCGCCCCCACGGCTGAGCCGCCCTGGCCGCGCGATCAGGGGCGTTCGCGGTCCCGACCGGGGCCACCGACGTCCCGGTCGCGGCCGGGCCCGCCGAGATCCGGCGGGCCCTGGTCGAACAGCAGGCCGAGCAGCTCGATGCGCGAGCTGGCGCTCGCGGTCAGGCACCGAGCGACTCCACCCCGGCCTCGGCGATCTCTTCCTCGGCCCGGCGCTCGGCGGCGCCCTGCAGCCGCAGCCGGTCCTCGGCCCGCAGCAGGACCACGCAGGGCAGGAGGGCGGCGGCGGCGAGCCCCAGCGACCACCAGTAGGCGGTGCCGAAGGCGCCGGCGAGCTCGGCGGGCGTGCTGGCGCCGGCGCTGGCCCGCTGCAGGACGACGGCCAGCAGCGCGGTCCCGATCGCGCCGCCGACCCGCTGCAGGACGTTCATCTGCGGGGTGGCGTCGGAGAGCTGGTCTTTGCGCAGCGAGGCGTAGGAGACGGTCATCGTCGGCATGAAGGCGAGGCCGATCCCGACCCCGCGCAGGAGCAGCGTCGCCGAGATCACGACGATCGAGGTGTCGGCGCCGATCAACGCCAGCGGCAGCGTCGAGAGGGCGAGCAGCGAGACGCCGACGATCGCCACGCGGCCGCCGCCGAAGCGCTCGGTGAGGCGCGCCGTGAAGGGCGCGACGCACAGCATCCCGAGGCCCTGGGGACCGGTCAGCAGGCCGGTCGCGACGACGCTCTCGCCGCGCACCTGCTGGTAGTAGAGCGGGACCAGGATCATCGCCCCGAACAGCGCCGCGCCGAGGAAGAACGTGGTCAGCGAGGCGGAGCCGAAGATCCGGTTGGCGTAGAGGCGGACGTCGAGCAGCGGCCGCTCGGCGCGCAGCGCGTGGCGGACGAAGGCTGCCGAGAGCGCCAGCCCGGCGACGATCGGCCAGACCACCTGCGCCGCGGTGAAGCTGCCGGTCGTGCCGATCTCCGAGAGGCCGTAGACGACCAGCGGCATCCCGGTGACCATCAGGGCCAGGCCGAGGTAGTCGAGCCTGCCGGCGGCGCCGAGCTCGGAGTCGGGCAGCATCAGCAGGCCGAGGACGACGCCGACGATCCCGATCGGGACGTTGACGAAGAAGATCCACTGCCAGGCGAAGTGCTCGAGGATCAGGCCGCCGACGACCGGGCCGAGAATCGGCGCCAGCATCGCCGGCATCACCGTCACCCCCATCACCTTGCCCATCCGCTTCGGGCCGGCGACCTCGGCCATGATCATCTGCGCGACCGGCATGATCATGCCGCCGCCGACGCCCTGCAGGACGCGGAAGGCGACCAGCGAGGTGCTCGAGCTGGCCAGCCCGCAGAGCGCCGAGCCGAGGGTGAAGAGGACGACCGAGCCGATGTAGACGCGCTTGGCGCCGAAGCGGCGGGCGGCCCAGCCGGTCAGCGGGATCACCGCCGCCAGCGAGAGCAGGTACCCGGTGGCCACCCACTGGATCTGCGAGATCGTGCTGTGGAGGTCCTTGCTGAGGGTGTCGAGCGCGACGTTGACGATCGTCGTGTCGAGGATCGACATGATCATGCCGAGGATCACGACCCCGACGATCTTCCAGACGTAGGGCTCGATCCGAACCGCTTCCGGCCGCGCCTGGGGGGAGTTGGAGGAGCTCATCTATCGCCTGCCTGGGGAGGAGCGACGCGGACTGGGCATGCGGCAGATCCGGATCGAATTCGACATTGACCACGAAATACGTGGCAAATGTCGAACTCGATCGCTCCGGCGCTGCGGTCCCCGCCGCGGGGGCCGGTGAGGGCCCCTACACCTACCCCTGCAACGCCACGAACCGCTCCTCGGTCAGCTCGTAGACCGCGAACGCCGGCCCCTCCCGCGTGTTGCCGCTGTCCTTGACGCCGCCGTAGGGCATCTGGTCGGCCCGGAACGAGGGGACTTCGTTGACCATCACGCCGCCGTACTCGAGCGTGCGGCCGGCCTCGATCGCGCGGCCGAGGTCGCGGGTGAAGACGCCCGCCTGGAGGCCGAACCTGGAGTCGTTGGCCATCGCCAGCCCCTCCTCGAAGCTGGCGAAGGTGTCGATCGTCGCCACCGGCCCGAAGACCTCCTCGCACCAGACCTTGGTGTCTTTGCCGGGCGCCTTGAGCAGGGTCGGCGCCAGGCAGCGGCCCTCGTCGACCAGCTCGCCGCCGGTCAGCAGCTCGGCGCCGGCGCTGACCGCCTCGTCGACCCAGTCCTTGACCCGGTCGCGGTCAACGGGGGTGATCAGCGGTCCGACGTCCGTCTCCGGGTCGAGCGGGTCGCCGACCTTGAGCTTCTCGACGTTGGCGACGAGGCGCTCGGTGAAGCGGTCGGCGACCGCCTCGTGGACGAGGATCCGCTGGATCGAGATGCAGACCTGCCCGGCGTGGGCGAAGGCGTGGATCTGGGCCTTGTCGGCAGCCGCTTCCCAGTCGCCGTCCTCGTTGACGACCAGCGGCGCGTTGGAGCCGAGCTCGAGGTTGACCTTCTTGTGCGGGGCGGCGGAGCGGATCCCCCAGCCGACCTTGGCCGAGCCGGTGAAGGTGATCGCCTTGACCAGGTCGTTCTCGACCAGCGCGTTGCCCACCTCGCTGCCAGGGCCGGGGATGACCGAGAGCCAGCCCTCCGGGAGGCCGGCGTCGAGCAGGATCTGGGCCAGCTTCAGGGCCGTCATCGGCGTCTGCCCGGCCGGCTTCAGCACCACCGAGTTGCCGGCCGCGATCGCCGGGCCGAGCTTGTGGGCGACGAGGTTGAGCGGGAAGTTGAAGGGGCTGATCGCGCCGACCACGCCGTAGGGGACGCGCAGCATCACGCCGAGCTTGCCGACGCCGCCGGCCGAGGCCTCCATCGGCACGGTGCCGCCGGTCAGCTTGCGCGCCTCGACCGCCGAGAAGGTGAGGGTGTCGACGCAGCGCCCGGCCTCGACCGAGGCGGTCTTCAGCGGCTTGCCCGCCTCGGCGGCGATCGTCCGCGCCAGGTCCTCGACCCGCTCGCGGGCGAGCTCGGCGGCGCGGTCGAGCACCGCGGCGCGCTCGTGCTGCGGGAAGTCGGTCGTCTGGAAGGCCTCGTGGGCGGCGCTCACGGCGCGGTCGACCAGCGCCCCGTCCCCCTGCGCGACGCGGCCGATCACGCTGCCGTCGTATGGGCTCTTGACCTCGTCCCACTCGCCCGTCTCGGTCCACTCGCCGGCGACGAGGAGCTTGTGGTCGGTTGCCTGCAGGGTCTCGGTAGCCATCTCGATCCTTCCTCGAAATCTTCGGTCCAGCCAGAGTAGACAGTCGCGCGTGCAGGCCGCTACTCCGTAGCGTTGAATCTGTTGCCGAAGGTATGCCGAAAGCGATGAAAGCCGCCCGCGCCGGCCTCGCCGCCTGCCTCGCCGCGGCGGCGCTGCTGGCGCTGCTGGCGGCCCCCGCGGGCGCCGCGGTCCGCTGGATCGTGCACGGGCGCGGCTTCGGGCACGGCGTCGGCCTCAGCGCCTACGGGGCCTACGGCTACGCCAAGAACGGCAAGGGATACCGCTTCATCCTCGGCCACTACTACCGCGGCACCAGCCTCGGCACGCTCTCCAAGCCGCGGATCGTGCGGGTGCTGCTCAGCACCTCCAGCGGCGACGTCGGCTTCAGCGGCGCCACCAGCGCCTGCCGCACCAGCCTCGACCCGAAGCGCAGCTACGAGGCCCACCTCAGCGGCGGAACCGTGGTCCTGCGCAGCTCCGGCGGCAAACGGCTGGCCCGCTGCGGCGGGCTGCTGCGGGCCGCCGGCAACGGCACGATCTCGATCGCCGGCCTCGGCCGCTACCGCGGCGCGTTGGAGACGGTGCCGGAAGGCAGCTCCCTCAACGTCGTCAACGCGCTCACCGTCGAGCAGTACGTGAAGGGCGTGATCCCGAACGAGTCGCCGCCCTCCTGGCCGATGGCCGAGCTCAAGGCGCAGGCGGTGATCTCGCGCTCCTTCGCGCTGACCGCCGGCCGCGACGGCAACGGGTTCGACCTCTACTCCGACACTCGCAGCCAGGTCTACAAAGGCCTCGAAAGCGAGTATGCCCGCACCAACCAGGCCGCCGAAGAGACCAAGGGCCAGGTGGTGATGTACGGGGGGCAGATCGCCGAGACGCTCTTCTCGGCCTGCTCGGGCGGCAAGACCGAGAGCATCAAGAACGTCTTCGGCAGCCCGCTCCCCTACCTGGTCGGCGTGCCCGACCCCTACGACTACTACTGCCCGCTCCACACCTGGACGCTGAGGTTCACCGGGCCGGAAATCAGCTCGCTGCTCGGCGCCTACCTGAAGGGGCGGCTGAAGAAGGTCGTCGTGACCAAGACCGGGTACTCGCCCCGGATCCAGGAAGCGACGCTCTACGGGACCGGCGGGGTCTCGACCGTGACCGGCGAACAGCTCGAGGTCGCGCTCAGCGGCTACTCGACCTGGATGACCTTCCAGAAGGTGGTTACCGGCAAGCGGGGCGGGTCGGGCGGCGGCGCCGGGGGCGGGGGCGCGAGCGGCGGTGGCGGCGGGGCGAGCGGCGGCGCCAGCGGGCGGACCGGCGGCGCCTCAGGGTAGGCGCAGCTCGGCGAAGGCCGCGCGGTGGTCTGAGCCCGGCAGCTCCTCGACCGAGTAGGAGACGAGCCCGAGCCGGCGATCGGCGAGCACGTGGTCGATCGTGATCAGCGGCCCGACGGCGCGGTTGCGCGGCCAGGTGGGGATCAGACCGAGTCCCGCGACGTCGGCGGCGTCGCGATAGCCGCGGGAGATGAGGTCGCGCAGCGCCGAGTCATCGAGGGTGGCGTTGAAGTCGCCGGCGAGCACCCACGGCACGCCGTGCCCCGCCGAGGGAAGGGCGGCGAGCGTCTCTTCCCAGGTACCGGTCCCGTGCCGGGTCGGGGTGATCGGGTGCACGGCGACGATCCGCACCGCGCCGCCGCCGGGCAGGGCCAGGCTGACGCGCGGCATCGGGAAGGTGAAGACGCGACCTTCGTCGAGGCTGGCGAGCGGCAGCCGCGAGTAGATCGCCGACCCGGTGCCTTCGCGCAGCGCGATCTCGGCTTCCGGCAGCAGGTCGCGGACCCCGGCCCGCCGCAGCCCGGCCCGCAGCGCGGGGGTCAGCTCCTCGACCGCGAGCACGTCGACGTCGAGCCGGTCGGCGAGGTCGAGCAGGGCGTGGGGGTCGGCTTTGCCGACGTAGGCGTTGGCGCTCAGGACGCGGATCGTCCGGTGGCCTTCGACAGGCACGGTCGCGTCACCGAGGGCGCGCGGCAACACAACCGCCGCGAGCGCGACGGTCGTCAGGGCGGCGAGCGCGGCGGCCGCCCAGTTCTCGAGCGCGACCGCGACCCCGGCGAGGAGCAGGGCGAGCACCGCGACCCACGGCGTGAACGCCATCATCGCCACCAGCGGGAACCCGGAGTCGAGGCCGAGCAGGCGGACCGGCGCCCAGAGCGCGACCGGCAGGACCGCGACCCAGATCAGCCAGTTGCGTCGCGCCGCCCCCGCCACCCTGCCCCGGCCCCCCGCTCAGCCGTCGGGGTAGGGCTGGACCGGGATGCCGTGGTCGGTCTCGCGCATCCCGAGCTCGTAGGCCCCGCCGCCGGCCAGGGTCAGCTGCCGCGGCGCCCGGCCCGGCCGTTCGACGGTCAGTTCGAGATCGGCAACCGAGCAGTTGACGGTGTTGTGCTCGGGCCCCGCCGGGTCGGCGTAGACCCAGCCGACGAAGTCCTTGGCCGGGGCGGCGACGCGGCCGTGGACGACGAGGTCCCGGCCGGGGAGACTGAAGGCGCAGACGGTCGGCGACTCCTCGATCCGCGCGGCCCGGATCGCGCCCAGGCCGCCGAGCCGGTGCGGCTGGCCGTCGAGCATCAGCATCCCGGAGGGGATCCACGGGCTGGCGCGGGAGCCGAGGCGAATGCGGGCGGCGCCGGCGTCGAAGTAGGTGCCGGGGGAGTCGGCGAAGCCGGTGCCCTCGATCCAGATCCAGCGCTCGGCGTGCTCGCTGCCCCAGTTGTGGCCGATCATGCCCGGCCAGCCGGTCAGCTCGAGCGGTTCCTCGTCGAGGACGAGGCGGCCCTCGAAGCGGGCGTCGGGCAGCGGCGCGACGAACTTCGTGCGCGGCAGCGGCGCCTCGTAGAGCCAGTCGGCGGGCAGGTACTTGCAGGGGCGCTGGTCGCCTTCGAAGGTCAGCGACCAGGCGGCGCTGAGCGCCTCGGTCTCGACCGACCCCTCGGCGCGGCCGGGGCCGATCTCCGCATCGGCGACCCGGATCCAGGAGCCCGCCGGGGTCGCGAGCTCGGCCGCCGGCACGGTCGCCTTGGTCGCCCTTGGCCCGGCGGCGGCGCGGTCGAAGAAGCAGAACCAGATCGAGGCGTTGGGCTCGGCGCCGGGCCGCTTGTGGACCGTGTGGCGGATCCAGATCCCGCGCCCGCCGCCCGGCTCGCAGGCCTTGACGTAGAAGCTCTCGTAGTGCCCGCGCCGAGCGGCGACGTCCACATACCGCGCCCGTTCCTCCATTACCCAGACCTTAGAGGTGAGGTGCGGCTGTCGCCGCCCCGCTAGACCTTGATGGTGATCACGTCGCCGTCCTGCACGAGGTAGTCGCGGCCCTCGATCCGCAGCAGGCCCTTCTCGCGGGCGGCGACGTAGCCGCCGCACTCGACCAGCTGCTGCCAGCCGATCGCCTCGGCTTTGACGAACGCTTCCATGATCTCGGTGTGGATCGTGCCGGCGGCTTCCAGTGCGGTGGCGCCGCGCCGCAGCGGCCGCGCCACCGCCTCCTTCCCCTCGCCGGCGGTGAAGAAGGTGATCAGCTCGAGCAGGTCGTAGGCGGCGCGCACGAGACGGGCCAGGCCCGATCCCTCGACGCCGTAGGACTCCCGCATCTCCTCGGCTTCCTCGGGCTCGAGCTCGGCCAGCTCGCCCTCGATCCTGGCGCTGACCGCGACCACGCCGGCATCGCCCGCGGCGGCGTGCTCGGCGACGGCCGCCGGCGCCTCGGCATCGCCCTCGTCGACGTTGGCGACGTAGAGGATCGGCTTGCTGGTCAGCGCCTGCAGGTTGCGGGCCGCATCGGGGGCGGCCTCGGGCAGCGGGATCGTGCGCGCCGGCCGGCCGGCGGCCAGCGCCTCGCGCACCGCCTCGAGCCACTCGAACTCGGCGATCGCCTCCCGGTCGCCGCTCTTGGCCCCCTTGCCGACGCGCCCGAGCCGGCGCTCGACCTGCTCGAAGTCGGCGAGGATCAGCTCGGTCTCGATCGTCTCGATGTCGGCCAACGGGTCGACGCGGCCGTCGGGGTGGGGCACGCCGCTGTCCTGGTGGCAGCGCACGACGTGGCAGATCGCGTCGGTCTCGCGGATCGAGGCGAGGAATTGGTTGCCGAGGCCCTCGCCTTCGGAGGCGCCCTTGACGAGGCCGGCGATGTCGTGGAAGTCGATCGTCGCCGGCACCAGCTCGCTGCTGTGGACGGTCTCGGCGACGGCCGCGAGGCGCTCGTCGGGGACCTGGGCGACGGCGACGTTGGGCTCGATCGTCGTGAACGGGTAGTCGCCGGTCTGGGCGCCGCCCCTGGTCAGCGCGTTGAACAGGGTCGACTTGCCGGCGTTCGGCAGCCCGACGATCCCGACCTTCATCGGGCGACGCCTCCTCCGCGCGAGGGACCGGCAGGCGAATCAGGCATCGGTCGGCATCCGGGCGCGCCCTTGTGCCCGCTCATAGCGAGAGGGGGACGAGGAGGCCGAGGGCGACGCCGAGGATCGCGCCGGCGAGGACATCGGACGGGTAGTGCATCCCCAGGTAGGGCCGGCCGAGGGCGATCAGGGCGGCGACGACGAGAGCGCCGGCGGTCGCCGGGTCGACGCGGAACATCGCCGTCGCCACCGCGAAGGAGGAGAGCGCATGGGCGGAGGGGAAGCTCAGCGAGCTCGGGGCGCCGCCCAGCGGCGGCAGCCCCTCCAGCACCGGGCGCGGCCGCCTGACCGCGAGCTTGATCCCGTAGTTGAGGACGATCGCGACCGGGCCGAGGGCGGCGCAGATCAGCCAGGCTTCGCGCCGTTCGGGGTCGACGATCGCCAGGGCGACGCCGAGCACGACCCAGACCAGGCCGTTGTTGGCGGCCTTGCCGAGCGCCTTCGCCGCGGCCTCGAGGCCGGGCGTGTGGCCGCGGGTGCGCATCGCCCGCAGCAGCTTGAGGTCGAGCTCCGCCATCGGCGCCGCAGGATACGGGGCGCGCCCCTGAACCGCCCCGGCCCCGTTGTCCCCTCCTCATGACCTTTGTAACCCCCTGGGTTACAAAGGTCATGAGGAGGGGGTTGTGCGGAGGGCTGGGGTTGCGCGGTGCGGGCGCGGCTAGGCTGGCGGCGTGGCCGAGCTTCCTGAGCACGTGCGGCGCAACCGCGACTACTGGAACGGCCTCGCCGCCTCCTACGTCGCCGACGGGCGGCGCAACTGGGGCCAGGAGGAACCGCGCTGGGGGATCTTCAGCGTGCCCGAGTCCCAGCTCCGCGTCCTGCCCGCGGAGCTGGCCGGCCGCGAGGCGATCGAGCTCGGCTGCGGCACCGGGTACGTGTCCGCCTGGCTGGCGCGGCGCGGCGCCAGGCCGGTCGGGATCGACAACAGCGAAGCCCAGCTGGCGACCGCCCGCGAGCTGCAGGCCGAGTTCGGGCTCGAGTTCCCGCTCCTGCACGGCAGCGCCGAGGCGGTGCCGCTCGCCGACGGCGGTTTCGACCTGGCGATCTCCGAGTACGGGGCCAGCATCTGGTGCGACCCCTACGCCTGGATCCCCGAGGCGGCGCGGCTGCTGCGACCCGGCGGCGAGCTGATCTTCCTCGTCAACGGCGTCCTGGCGATGCTCTGCGACCCCGACGGGCCGGAGGAGGAACCGGTCGGCGAGCGCCTCGTCCGCCCCTACTTCGGCATGCACCGGTTCGAGTGGCGCAGCGACGACTCGGTCGAGTTCCACCTCCCGCACGGCGAGCTGATCGCGCTGCTGCGGGCCAACGGCCTGACCGTCGAGGAGCTGATCGAGGTCCAGCCGCCCCCCGAGGCGAGGACCCGCTACCCCTACATGACGCTGGAGTGGGCGCGGCGCTGGCCCTGCGAGGAGATCTGGAAGGCGCGCAAGGCCTAGCGGCTGCCCGACTTGCGCGGCGGCCCGCGGCGCGGGAAGATCGACGCCATGAGAAGTGGCCGAGCCGCCGTTACGCTGGTGACGATCGCGCTGCTGGCCCTCGCCGCGGCGGGGCCGGCGACCGCCAAGCGCGCCTGGGAACCGCCGCTGCAGGTCCCGCGCGCCCAGCTCGAAGCGGCCTTCCACTGCCACGGCACGATCGCGCCCGGCGGGCCGCAGCCGCTGCTGTTCGTGACCGGGACCGGCGCCACCGGCGAGCAGGGCTGGCTGATCGGCCACGGCGCCTTCGAAGCGCTCGGCCACCCGGTCTGCGACGTCGACTTCCCCGACTACACGACCGCCGACATCCAGGTCTCGGTCCAGTACCTGGTCTGGGCGATCCGCCGCGAGCACCAGATGGCGGGGCGCAAGATCGCGATCTTCGGGATCAGCCAGGGCGGCCTGCTGCCCCGCTTCGCGCTCACCTACTGGCCGGGCCTGCGGCCGCTGGTCAGCGATGTCGTCGCCGCCGCCGGGACCCAGCACGGCACCACCGCCGGCGCCGGCGGCTGCTCGGAAGCCACCCCCTGCCCGCCGGCCTACTGGCAGCAGGCGGCCGGCTCCAACCTGCTGCGGGCGCTGAACCGCCAGCCGGTCGAGGCGCCCGGCCCGACCGCCTGGACCACCGTGCGCTCGACCACCGACGAAGCGGTCCAGCCGACCACCGGCCCGCACCCGACCTCGGCCCTGAAGGGGGCCGCCAACATCGTCATCCAGGCCATCTGCCCGGGCCGGGTCACGACCCACATCGGCACCGCCACCGACTCGGTCAGCTTCGCCGCCTTCGCCGACGCGATCTCCCACCCGGGCCCGGCCAAGCCCTCGCGCTTCCCGGCCGACGTCTGCGCCCACCCCTACGCCCCGGGGCTCGACGAAGCGACGACGAGCGCCTTCCTCGCCGGCACCGCCAGCCTGCTCGCCACCCAGGAGGCGGGAGTGCCGCGGGTCGGCGCCGAGCCGAAGGTGCGCGCCTACGTAAAGCGTCTGGTCCGCTGAACCGTCTGCCGGTGGCGCATATCCTTGCCGCGGGTTGAACCGCGCTGCCGCCACCCGCCTCGCTCTGCTCGCGCTCGGCGCCGCGGCGCTCCTCGCAACGGCGCTGCCCGCGGCCGCCGCCGCCCGCCAGCACGGGCTCGAAAAGGCCGGCAAGCGGGGGACGCTGACGCAGCTGAAGGGCGCGCGCGGCTGCCTGGTCGACCGCGGCGCCGCGGCGGGCAGCTGCGGCGAGGCGCGGGCGCTCGACGGGCCCGGGCCGTTCATGGGCTCGCGGGCGATCGCGATCAGCCCCAACGGCCGCAACGTCTACGTCGCCTCCTCGGGCAGCGACGCGATCGCGATCTTCGACCGCGACCAGAAGACCGGGGCGCTGACCCAGCCCAGCGGCAAGGAAGGGTGCGTCGCCGCCAAAGGCGCCGAAGGCTGCGCCACGGCGCTCGGCCTCGATGCGCCCAACTCGGTCGCGGTCAGCCCCGACGGCAAGAACGTCTACGTCACCTCGCGCGCCTCGAGCTCCCTGGTCAGCTTCAAGCGCAACCCGAAAACCGGGGCGCTGACCCAGCTGCCGCCGGCCAGTGCCGGCTGCTACTCGGTCTTCGGGACCCCCGGCTGCACCGGCGCCCGCGCCCTGCTCGGCGCCGACGTCGTCACCGTCAGCGGCGACGGCCGCAACGTCTACGTCGGCGCCTTCTTCGGCAACGCGGTCGCCACCTTCTCGCGCAACACCGAAGCCGGCGGCGCCCTCTCGCAGGCGGCCGGCAGCGCCGGCTGCATCGCCGAGGGCGGCGCCGAAGGTTGCGCCGCGGGAATCGGCCTTGGCGCGGTCGAGGGCCTGGCGGTGAGCCGTGACGGCAGCAGCGTCTACACCGGCTCGGCGCTCTCCAACGCGGTCGCGGTGCTGACCCGGGCCCCCGAAGGCGGCGCGCTCAGCCAGACCGCCGGCGGCGCCGGCTGCCTGGCCACGGCGCTGGCCGGGTGCGACGCGGCGGTCGAGATCGAAGGCGCGAACGCGGTCGCGACCAGCCCCGGCAGCGACATCGTCTACGTCACCTCGCTGCTCTCCAACAGCGTCGCGGTTCTGCAGCCGGCGACGACCCGCGGCGGCCTCGCCCAGAAGGAAGGGACCGCCGGCTGCGTCGTCTGGCTGCGCTCGGTCGGCTGCGGCTTCGGCCGCTCGCTGAAGGCGCCGGAGGGGGTCGCGGTCTCGCCCGACGGCCACAACGTCTACGTCGCCGCGTTCGCCACCGGAGCGCTCGACGTCTTCGACCGCAACCGCGAAACCGGCTCGATCTCGCAGAAGCCCGGCGCCGCCGGCTGCCTGGCCCGCAAGTCCGAACCGCTCTGCACCAGGGCGCGAGCGGTGGCGGGGATCAGCTCCGTCGCGGTCAGCGCCGACAACCGCTTTGTCTACACGACCTCGTACCTCAGCGACGCGGTCGACGTCTTCCGGAGGCACAGATAGATGAGTGAGTCAGAACGCGGCGAGCAGGGCCTGACCCGGAAGGAGCTGATCGGCGCCGGCGCCGGCGCCGCGGCCGGGGCGCTGCTGGCCCAGAGCGGGGTCGAGCGGGCGCTCGCCAAGGGCGGGCGCAAGAACCTCGCCGGGATGAACATGATCCTCTTCATCACCGACCAGGAGCGGGCGATCCAGCACTTCCCGCCCAACTGGATGCGCAAGAACCTGCCCGGGATGCGGCGGCTGAAGCGCCACGGCCTCACCTTCGAACACGCCTTCACCAACGCCTGCATGTGCTCGCCGGCGCGCTCGACCCTGATGAGCGGCTACTTCCCCGCCCAGCACGGCGTCAAATACACGCTCGAGGAAAACATGCCGGCGGAAGGCTCGGTCAACGAAAAAGGCGAACCGATCGAACCGACCTACCCGCAGGTCGAACTGCCCACCGACCTGGCCAACCTCGCGACCGTGATGCGGGGCGCGGGCTACAACGTCGCCTACAAGGGCAAGTGGCACTGCTCCAAGCCGGAGAAGCCGGGCGACGCCACTCCCGCCGACCTCGAAAAGTACGGGTTCCTGCGCTGGAATCCCCCCGACGCCGGGGCCAACCAGACGGTGCCCGAGGCGGGAGGCGGCTACGTCGACAACGACGGCCGCTTCGTCGACCAGGACGGCAACAACGTCGAAGGCGAGGAGGGCGTCCTCGAGTACCTCGACGAGCGGGCCCGCGAGGAAGAGCCGTTCTTCCTGGTGATCTCGCTGGTCAACCCCCACGACGTCCTCTTCTACCCGAGCCGGACCTTCGAAGAAGCGGGCTATGACCGCTCCTGGCTGGAGGGCGAAATCGGGATCCCGGCGACCAACGAAGAAGACCTCTCGACGAAGCCGACCGTGCAGGAACAGTTCCTCCGCATCTTCAACCTGACCGGCAAGCCGAGGTCCGACGCCGAAAAGCGCAGCTACCTGAACTTCTATGGCAACCTGATGAAGTCCTCGGACAACTACCTGGTCGAAGTCCTCGACAAGCTCGAACAGATAGGCCTGCTCGACGACACCCTGATCGTCCGCACCTCCGACCACGGCGAGATGGGCCTGGCCCACTCCGGCCTGCGGCAGAAGAACTTCAACTTCTACGAGGAGACGCTGCGGGTGCCGCTGATCTACTCGAACCCGAAGCTCTTCCCCGAGGCCCAGACCAGCGACGCTCTGGTCTCCCACGTCGACTTCCTCCCCACCCTGGCGAGCCTCGCCGGGGCCCCGCCCGGGGCACGTCGCAAGTGGCAGGGGGTCGACTACTCGAAGCTGGTGCTGAACCCGCAGCGCGGCGGCTCGGTCCAGGACTACGTCGTCTTCACCTACGACGACTACCAGTCGGGCCAGGCCAACGGGCCCTATCCGAAACCTCCGAACCACATCGTCAGCATCCGCGAAGAGCGCTGGAAGCTGGCGCGGTACCACGGGGTGAACCCCGAAACCGGGGAAGCGGTGCCCGACGAATGGGAGATGTACGACCTCCGGCACGACCCACTCGAGAAACGCAACCTCGCCCACCCCGGCACCGAGCTGACGAAGACCGAGCAGCGCGAAATGGCGCGGCTCAAACGCAAGCTGCGCCGAGTCGAAAAGCAGCGGCTGCACCCCAAGCCCGAACGGCTCTAGCGCCGGCCGCGCCGGCACCCCGCCCCAAGCACCCGCCGCCCCCCGGTCGTGGTTCCTTGCGGACGCGTGGCGACCAGAAGGAACCACAAGGCGAGACGCCGTCCTCGCTCGCCGAGTCGTGGTTCCTTGCAGACGCGTGGCGACCATAGGGAACCACGACTCGGGGCGGGGGGCCGAGGAACGACCGGCTGGGGGCGGGTCCCGAGGAAGCCGCCGGCTCGGGGCGGGGGATGCCGTCCTGGGGCCCGGTCGGAGCGCCTGGGGTCAGCCGGCCATCGCGGTGAGGAAGGCCTCGACCAGGCCGGGAAGGTTGGCGAGGTCGTAGCCGCCCTCCTGGACGACGACGGTCGGCAGCCCGAGCGAGGCGAGGACGGCGGCGGCCTCGCGGAAGCCGGCGAGGCTGACCTCGAGCGGGCTTTCGGGATCGCCGGCGGCGGCATCGACGCCGAGGGCGACGACCAGGGCGCGGGCGCCGGACTCCCCGGCCCAGGCGGCGAGCTCGGCGACGGCGGCCAGCCAGGGCCCGTCGCCGGAGCCGGGCGCCAGCGGCAAGTTGCGGTTGGCGCCGGCCCCGGCGCCGCTGCCCGCCTCGGTCGCGAACCCGAGGAAGTGCGGGAACCAGCCGGCGCCGGGGTCGACGTGGACCGAGCCGGTCAGCACGCCGGGGTCGGCGTAGAAGATCGACTGGGTGCCGTTGCCGTGGTGGGCGTCGACGTCGATCACGGCGACCGGCTCGCCGAGCCCGGCGCGCAGCGCGGCGGCGGCGAGGGCGGCGTTGTTGAGGTAGCAGGAGCCGCCGATGGCGCCGCGGGTCGCGTGGTGTCCCGGCGGCCGGCAGCAGGCGTAGGCGAGCGGGGCGCCGGCGGCGGTCAGCTCGGCGGCGCTCAGCGCCGCGTCGGCGGCCGCGCGCGCCGCCTCCCAGGTACCGGGACCGATCAGCGTCATCGTGTCGTAGGCGAAGAGGCCGGCGCGGGCGCTCGCCGCCCGCGGCCTCGCCGCGGCGAGCTCGCCGAGCAGCCCCGGGTGGGGGAAGAGGTAGGGCACGACGCGGTCCTGGCCGGGGTCGACATCGAGCCCCGCCGCCACCCACCCATCCCAGGCCCCGGCCAGGTAGGCGAGCAGCTCACCGTCGTGGACCGCAAGGAGCGCCTCGTCGGGGTGCGCGGCGGCCGCGACCAGCTCGGCGCCGGCGGCGAGCAGCCTGGCGCGGATCAGCTCGGCCCGGGCGGGGACCTCGGCGGCCGGCGTCCGCACCCCCACCCAGACCTCGCCGCCGGGGCGATGCAGCGCGTGGCGCGGGCTCCAGACGACTGGGATCGCCAGGCTCATCGCCGCCTTATACCTCAGCGCCGATCTGGCCCGCGAACGCTCGTTCAATTGGCCAAAGCGATGAAAGAGCGCGCCGGGGGTTGCGTCGGGCGGTCCCGGACGCCTAGGTTCCGAACAAGCGTTCAACTGAACCGCGATTCAATGAATTCGCTGGCTCCCCCGGACATCCACGAGCAGCTCGGCGCCGACCGCGTCCTCGAGCCGCTCGGCGCGCTGCCCCAGCCCGCCGCCCGCCTCGACGCCTCGGGCCCGGTCCGCCCGCACGAGATCGAGCTCGACGTCCAGACCCTCTGCCTCGACTCGACCTCCCACCGCCAGATCCGCGAGCAGGCCGGCGGCGACCCGGACCGGATGGCGGCGCGGATCGAGGAGATCGTCGCCGCCCGCGGCAAGATGCACAACCCGGTCACCGACTCCGGCGGCGTCCTCGTCGGCACCCTCGCCGCCGCCGGCTCGGCCTACCCCGAGCCGCCCGCGAGCGGCGAGCTCGTCGTCTCGCTCGGCTCGCTGACACTGACCCCGCTGCGACTCGAGCGAGTCACCGAGGTCGATCCCACCTCCGCCCAGGTCGGCGTCGCCGGCACCGCCTACGTCTGCGGCCGCGCCGCCTGGGCGCCGGTGCCCCCCGACCTCAGCGCCGCCGCCGCCGTCGAGCTCTTCGACGTCTGCGCCGCGGCCTCCCAGGTCCGCGCCCTGGCGCCGCTCGCCGAGAGCGTCTGCGTGCTCGGCGCCGGCCATGCCGGCAAGCTGGCGCTGGCAGCCGCCCGCGAGGCGGCGCCGGCCGCCCGCCTGGCCGCGGTCGACGTCGACGTCGCGGCGCTGGCCAGAGTCGAGGGCCTCGGCCTCTGCGACGTCGCCGTCGTCACCGACCTGCGCGACCCGCTCGCCGCCTACGAGGCGCTGCGCGAGGCGGGCGCGGCGCCGGCCGATCTCACCGTCGTCGTCGTCAACGCCGCCGGCTGCGAGTCGACGGCGGAGCTGATCACCGCCGACGGCGGCACCGTCCTCTTCTTCTCGATGGCGACCAGCTTCGGCGCCGCCGCCCTCGCCGCCGACGGCGTCGCGACCAACCTGCGGCTGCTGATCGGCGGCGGCTACGCGCCCGATCGCGGCGCCTACGCGCTCGACCTCGTGCGCGGCTCGGAGCCGCTGCGCGAGGCGCTCGGGATCGAGCTGCGGGGGGCGGCGTGAGCGCTCCCAGCACGACCCACCGGGTGCAGATGCGCTGGCGCGACATCGACGGCCTCGGCCACGTCAACCACGCCGTCGCCCTCACCTACCTCGAGGAGGGCCGCGACCGCTTCCTCGCCCAGCACGGGATCGCCCGCGACGAATACGTGGTCGGCAGCTGCACGCTGCGCTTCCGCGGCGAGATCGACCCCGGCCAGGACGCGGTGACGATCGAGTGCCGGCTCGACCAGCTCGGCAACGCCAGCTTCTCGACCAGCGAGCGGATCGTCAGCGACGCCGGCGACGTCGTCGTCGAAGCCGAGTTCGGGCTCGTCCTCTGGGACCGGGCGCGCCGCGCCTCGCGGCCGCTGACCGCAGAGGAGCGCGCCTCGATGGAGGGCGTCGCGCCGTCGCCGGCGGAGGGGGCGGAGGCCTGATGGCCGCGGCCTGGGACAGCGACCCGGTCGTGATCACGGTCGCCGTCACCGGCGCCGACGTCTTCCGCGAGAACAACCCGAACATCCCCTACACGACCGCCGAGATCGCCGACTCGGCGATCGAGGCGGCGGCCGCGGGCGCCACCCTGGCCCACCTGCACGTGCGCGAGGACGATGGCACCCCGAGCGGCCGGCCGGAGCTCTTCGTCGACGTCGTCGAGCGCATCCGGGCCGGCTCGGGCCTGCTGACGATGGTCTCGACCGGCGGCGCCAACGACATGACGATCGAGGAACGGACCACCGGCCTGGAGGCAGGCCCCGACATCTCGGGCGTCGAGTCGGGCTCGATGAACTTCGGTGACGAGACCTTCATCACGCCGCCGCCGGCGGGCCGCGGCATCGTCGAGCGGGCGCTGGCGATGGGGATCGCGCTCGAGGTCGAGTGCTTCGACGTCGGCCACGTGGTCAGCGCGGTGCGCTGGCTCCGCGAAGGGCTGCTCCCCGAGCCGCTGCGGATCAACCTCGTCTTCGGCGTCCCCGGCGGGATCGACGCCAGCCCCGAGGCGCTCGAGGCGATGGTCCGCCCGCTGCCCGCCGACGCCTTCTGGACGGTGACCTGCATCGGCCGCCATCACCCGCGGATGCTCGCCCTGGCGCTGCTGCGCGGCGCGCCAGGCATCCGCACCGGGCTCGAGGACGTCGCTTACATCAGCCGCGGCGTCCTCGCCCCCTCCAGCGCGGCGCTGGTCGAGATGGCCGCCGGCCTCGCCCGCACCCTTGGCCGCGAGGTGGCCACCCAGGCGCAGACCCGGGAGCTGCTGCGCCTTGGCTGAGGCGGCGGCGATCGCGGCCTCGCCGGCCGCGGCCGGTCGCCAGCGCGGCCCGCAGACCCAGGCTGAGATCCGCCGCGCCGCGGTCGACCTCTTCGCCCGGCTCGGCTACCACGCGACCTCGATGCGGGCGATCGCCGCCGCCGCCGGCGTCGGCCCCGGCGCGATCTACCACTGGTACCCGAGCAAGGAGGCGATCCTGGTCGAGCTGCAGGACGACTTCATGACCGAGCTCGAAGCGCAGGTTGACGCCGCCGTCGCCCGCCAGAGCCGGCCCGCCCTGCGCCTCGCCGCCGCCGTCCGCGAGCACGTCGTCTTCCACGGCCACCACCAGCGCTGGGCCTTCGCCACCGACAGCGAGATCCGCGCCCTCGGCGAGCCGTCCCGCGCCGCCCTGGTCGCCAAGCGCGACGCCTACCAGGCGCGCTTCACCGAGATGATCCGCGACGGCAGCCGCGACGGCGACCTGCGCACCTCCGAGGCCCGCGTGGCCACCTACGCGATCCTCCTGCAGTGCACCGGCGTCGCCCTCTGGTTCGCCCCGGCGGGGCCGCTCAGCCTCGAGGAGGTCGCCGAGCTGCACGTCGAGCTGGTGCTCGGCTCGCTGCAGGCCTCGCCGCGGCTGATCGGCGAGGCGATCGCCGCGGTCTCGCGCCGGCCCACCGTCCCAACCCCCGAGGAGGAGAGCCCGTGAGCGAACGGATCAAGCCGCCGGCCCTGCCGGAGCGGGCGACGATCGCCGTCGTCGCCCCGGCCAGCCCGCCCCAGACCCGCTCGGAAACCGAGCAGGCGACCGCCTACTTCGAGGCCCGCGGGCACCGGGTCGTGTTCGGCCCCCACCACCGCGAGGTCCACGGCTACCTGGCCGGGACCGACGCCGAGCGCGCCGCCGACCTGCAGTGGGCACTCTCGGAGGAAGGCATCGACATGGTCCACACGCTGTGCGGCGGCTACGGCACCGCCCGCCTGCACGACCTGATCGACTGGAGCGCGCTCGGCGCGCCGCGCATCGTCTGCGGCTTCTCCGACATCACCGCGCTGCACCTGGCGCTCGCCGCCCACGCCGGCTGGGTCACCTTCTACGGGCCCAACTTCCTCCGCTTCACCCGCCGCAAGGACGAGCTGACAGCGGAGACCGAGGAGTGGTTTCACCGCGCCTTCCGCCCCGAGCCGCTCGGCCGGGTATTCGAGGACCCCGAGGACCCCTACGTGCTGACGGTCGGAGGCGGCAGCGCCGAGGCCGAGCTGGTCGGCGGCTGCCTGACCCTGATCTCGGCCAGCATCGGCACCCCCTTCGAGCTCGAGACCGCGGGCAGGGTGGTGATGGTCGAGGACCTCAACACCGAGCCCTACCTGATCGACACCCTGCTCAACCACCTGGTCCGCGCCGGCAAGCTCGACGGCGCCGCCGGGTTCGTGCTGGGGACCGACGTCAACCTGAAGAGCCAGACGGTTCCCGAGGCGCCCGAGTCGCAGCTCTCGATCGAGGAAATGCTCGACGAGCTGATCGCGCCGCTGGGGATCCCGGCGATCGCCAACGTCCCGGTCGGGCACGGCAAGCACATCGCGACGATGCCGCTCGGCGCCCGCGTCCGGCTCGACGCCGACGCCAAGTCCCTGGAGGTGCTCGAGCCCGGGGTGCGGGGGGCGGCGGGATGAGGATGCGGCGGCTGCCGGCGGTGCTGGCGGCGATGGCGCTGGCGGCGCTGGCGCTCGCCGCGCCGGGTGGCGCCGCCGAGGAAGGCGCGAGCCCCGAAGCGGGCGCGGGGGGCGTGCTGAAGATCGGCTGGGCCCAGGATCCGGCGACGCTCAACCCCTACGTCGGGCTCGACGAAGAGGACTTCGACGTCTGGGCGATGAACTGGGACCTGCCGATCGGGTTCAGCCCGCGCGACCTCTCGCCGGTGCCGGGCCTGGTCAAGAGCTGGACGGTCTCGGCTGACAAGAAGACCGTCACCTTCAAGCTCGAGCCGGGCGTCAAGTGGTCCGACGGCGTCCCGGTCACCTCCGCCGACGTCAAGTTCTCGCTCGAAAGCCTCGGCGGCCACGGTGCGCTCTTCACCAGCTACACCGAAAGCATCACCGCGATCGAGACGCCGAACCCCGAGACGGTGGTGATCCACACCAGCCAGCCCGACACGCGGATGATCGGCGGCCTGTTCGTCTACGTGATCCCCAAGCACGTCTGGGGCAAGGTGCCGCTGAAGGAACTGACCGGGACCTACAAGCCGCAGCTGCCGCTGGTCGGGACCGGCCCGTTCATCGTCACCAAGTTCGAAAAGGGCCGCATCCTGGTGCTGGAACGCAACCCCGAATTCCGTGGCACCCCGCCGAAGTACTCGAAGATCGAGTTCGTCAAATACGGCAACCAGGACGCGGTCGAGCGCGCCGTCCAGGTCGGCGAAGTCGACCTCGACCTCAAGGTCGCCTCGGGCGACTTCCAGCGGATCGGCGAAGACTCCAACGTCGAGACGCTGAAAGCAAGCAGCCCGAGCTACACCCAGCTCGCCTTCGACGTCTGCCCCGAAAAGATCTGCCCGGACGCCAAGCGCAACCCGGCGGTAACCGAACGCGCCGTCCGCCAGGCGGTCGGCTACGCGGTCGACCGCGAACGGATCAACCAGATCGCCGCCCGCGACACCTCCTTCATCGGCGAGGGGATCCTGCCGTCGTACTACCGCTCCTTCTACTCCAAGCCCGAGCTCGACTACGAATACGACCCGCAGAAAGCCGAAGCGCTGCTCGACGAAGCGGGCTGGGAAGCGCAGGGCAGCGGCCCGCGCCGCCGCGGCGACGAAGAGCTGAAGTTCAACCTCTACGTCCGCTCCGAATCGACCTACAACATCCAGGCGGCGAAGCTGATCGCCGAACAGGCCAAGAGGGTCGGGATCGAGTTCGACGTCCAGGTGGTCAGCACCGAAAAGCTGACCGAAATCACGACCGCCGAAGCCAACGGCAAGCCGGCGCCCGAATACGACACCTTCATCTGGGGCTGGGGCGGCGACCCCTACGACCCGAGCTTCCTGCTCAGCGTCCTCACCACCGAAGAAATCGGCGGCTCCTCCGACTCCTTCTTTTCCAACGCCGAATACGACCGCCTCTACCGGGAGCAGACCGGCGAGTTCGACGTCGCCAAGCGCAAAGCGCTGATCGAACAGATGGTCGCGATCGCCCAGGAAGAACTGCCCTACCTCGTCCTCACCTTCGACCCGCTGCTGCAGGCCTACCGCTCCGACCGGATCGCCAACGTGCGCCCGGTCTGCCCCGAAGACGAGACCGGCAACGCGATCTGCGCCGCCGTCTCCTACCAGCCGCTGCTCGACCTCGAACCGGGGTCCAGCTCCGGCGGCGGCGGAGGCGGCTCCTCGGGCGGCGGCACCGCGCTGGCGATCCTCGGCATGGTGGTGGTCGGGACGATCGCCTTCTTCCTCGGCCGCTCGCGCGGCCGCCGCGAAGTCGAACCGCTGGAGATCGAGGAGTAGCGCGGTGAGCGGGCGCTGGCTAGCAGGGAAGGTCGCCGCCGCGCTCCTCACCTTCGTCTTCGTCCTGATCTTCAACTTCTTCCTCTTCCGGGTGATGGGCGACCCGACCAACCAGCTGGCGAAGCTGCCGCAGTCGACGCCGAAGGAGATCAAGCAGCTGCGCCACGACTACGGCCTCGACAAGCCGCTGCTCGGCCAGTTCGTCGTCTACGCCAAGGACACCGCCACCTTCGACCTCGGCACCAGCCAGCGCAGCCGCCGCCCGGTGTGGGACGAAATCGCCGAAGCGATCCCCTGGACCCTGCTCCTGGTCGGGACCGGGACGGTGATCGCGACCCTGCTCGGCAGCTGGCTGGGGGTGATCGCCGCGACGCGGCGCGGCAAGCGCGCCGATGACGGGCTGCTCGGGTTCAGCCTCTTCACCTACGCGGCGCCCGAATACTGGATGGGGATCATCCTGATCCTCGTCTTCGCGGTCTGGATCCCGGTCTTCCCCTCCGGCCTGCAGATGACGCCGGGAGGCGAATTCTCCGGCTTCCTCGGCGAAGCCGCCGACGTCGCCGAACACCTGGTCCTGCCGGCGACGGCGATGACGCTGATGCTCCTGGGCCAGTACTTCCTGATCATGCGCAGCTCGATGGTCGACGTCCTCACCGAGGACTTCATCACCGTCAAGCGCGCGATCGGGCTGCCCTGGCACCGGGTCGTCCGCCGCCACGCGGTACCCAACGCGATGCTGCCGCTCGTCACCCTCTCGGCGATCCAGTTCGGCGCCGTCGCCGGCGGCGCGATCACGATCGAGACGATCTTCTCCTGGCCGGGGCTGGGGCTGCTGAGCTACGAAGCGATCAACGCCCGTGACTTCCCGGTGCTGCAGGGCACCTTCCTTGTCTTCTCGGCGGCGGTGATCGTCGCCAACCTGCTCGCCGACTGCCTCTACTTCTACCTCGACCCGCGGGTGCAGAGCCGGTGAGCGCCAGGTGACCGAGCAGATCGCCCAGGAGCTCGACCTCCGCCTCGACCGCGACGAGGCCGCGATCGCCGCCGAGCCGAGCGTCGCCGCCGTCCTGCTCGGGACCTGGCGCGGCCGGATCGGCCTCGCGGTCGTCGCCGTGTTCGCCTTCCTCGCCGTCTTCGGCAGCGCCCTGGCGCCCTACGACCCGACCGAATCGAGCTACGAAGTGCTGGCGGCACCGAGCTGGAGCCACGTCCTCGGCACCACCGAGAGCGGCGCCGACGTCTTCTCCCAGATCCTCGCCGGGGCGCGCGTCTCGATCGTCGTCGGCTTCGCCGCGGCGGCGATCTCGGCCTTCCTCGGCTCCGCCGTCGGCCTCGCCGGCGGCTACTTCGGCGGTTGGACCGACCGCATCCTCGACGCCTTCGAGAACTGGTTCCTGGTGATCCCGACGCTGCCGCTGATGATCGTCCTGGCGCGGATCCTCAACCCCTCGATGACCGTCCTGATCGCGGTGATCGGGCTGACCTCGTGGGCGGGCACGGGCCGGATCGTCCGCGCCCAGGTCTTCACCCTCCGCGAGCGCGCCTTCGTCGAGCGGGCCCGGGCGCTCGGCGCCGGCGACCTCTACATCATCCGCCGCCACGTCCTCCCCAACACGCTGCCGCTGATCTTCGCCAACACGGTGCTGATCGTCGCCGTCGCGATCCTCTCCGAGGCGGCCCTCTCCTTCCTCGGGCTCGGCGACCCGACCCGGATCTCGTGGGGCTCGATGCTGGAGAGCGCCTTCGAATCGGGGGCGCCGAGCGCCGGCGCCTGGTGGTACGTGATCCCGCCGGGCCTCTGCATCACCGTCCTCGTGCTCGCCGTCTCGATGCTCGGCTACCTGTTCGAGGAGCACGTCAACCCACGGCTGCGGGAGCAGCGCGGATGACGCCGCCGCTGCTCGAGGTCCGGGACCTGCGGGTCACCACTGCCGCCGGCGACCCGATCGTCGACGGCGTCGACTTCGACCTGGCGGCGGGCGAGGCGCTGGGACTGGCCGGCGAGTCGGGCTGCGGCAAGACCACGACCGCGCTCTCGCTGCTCAGGCTGCTGCCCGGCGGGCTCCGGCAGGAGGGCGCGATCACCCTGCGCCCGCCCGGCGTCGAGAAGCCGATCAACATCGGCAGGCGGACCGAGCGCGGGATGGGGCTGGTGCGCTGGCGCCACGTCTCGCTCGTCTTCCAGGGGGCGATGAACTCGCTCGACCCGGTGCAGCGGATCGACGCCCAGATCGCCGAGGCGGTGCGGCTGCACGAACGGGTCGGCGCCCGCGAGGTGAGGGCGCGGATCGCCGACCTGCTCGGGACCGTCGGGCTGCCGGCGAGCGCCGGGCAGCGCTACCCGCACCAGCTCTCCGGCGGCCAGCGCCAGCGGGTGATGATCGCGCTGGCGCTCGCCTGCTCGCCCTCGCTGGTGATCGCCGACGAGCCGACGACCGCGCTCGACGTGGTGATGCAGGCGCAGGTGCTGCAGCTGCTGGAGCGGCTGCGCCAGGAGCTGGGGCTGGCGCTGATCCTGATCTCCCACGACATGGGCGTGCTGGCCGAGACCTGCGACCGGATCGCGATCATGTACGCGGGCCGGATCGTCGAGAGCGGGCCGGTCGCCGAGGTCTTCCGATCCCCGCAGCACCCCTACACCAAGCGGCTGCTCGACACCCTGCCGGTGATCGGCGGCCACCGCGGGCTGAGCGCGCCGATTCCGGGCGCCCCGCCCAACCCCGGCGAGCTGCCGGAGGGATGCCGCTTCCGGCCGCGCTGCCCCTACGCGGCGGCCGAGTGCGCCGCCGACCCGGCGCTGCGCGAGCTGGCGCCGGCCCACGCCGCCGCCTGCCACTTCGCGCCCTGGACGAGGTGGCCCGAGGTCGAGGCGACGGGGGTCGCGCGGTGAGCGCGGCGGCGGCGGGCGGGCCGCTGATCGAGGCGCGCGACCTCTGCGTGCGCTTCCGCGCGGCCGGGGGCGAGGCGCGGGCGCTCGACGGGGTGACGCTGCAGTGGCGGCGGGGTGAGATCCTCGGCGTCGTCGGCGAGTCCGGCTGCGGCAAGTCGACGCTGGCGCGGACGCTGCTGGGGCTGGCCGAGCCGGCCCGCGGCGAGGTTGCCTTCGACGGCTCCGCGGCGCGCGGGCGGGGCGACCTGCGGCGGCTGCGCCGGCGCGTGCAGATGATCTTCCAGGACCCCTACCAGACGCTCAACCCGCGGATGAGGGTGGGCGCGATCGTCACCGAGCCGCTGGTCGTCCAGGGGGTGGCGCGGGGCGAGCGCGAGGAGCGGGTGCGGCGGGCGCTGACCGACGTCGGCCTCGACCCCGACCGCTTCCGCGACCGCTACCCCTACCAGCTCTCCGGCGGGCAGCGCCAGCGCGTCGCGATCGCCGCCGCCCTGGTGCTCGAGCCCGAGGGCCTGATCTGCGACGAGCCGGTCTCGATGCTCGACGCCTCGGTGCGCTCGCAGATCCTCGCCGTGCTGGTCGAGCTGCAGAAGCGCCGCGAGCTCTCGCTGATCTTCATCACCCACGATCTCAGCCTCGCCTGGTCGCTGTGCGACAGGATCGTCGTCATGTACCTGGGTCGGGTGGTCGAGCAGGGACGTGCCGAGGACGTGATCGAGCGCCCCCAGCACCCCTACACCCAGGCGCTCGTCACGGCGATCCCGGTGCCGGCGCCGGGCGGGGGCGGCCGCCGCGAGCTGCTGCCGGGCGAGCTTCCCGACCCCAGCGCGATTCCGCCCGGCTGCCGCTTCCACCCGCGCTGCCCGCGGCGCTTCGAGCCCTGCGACGCGGTCGATCCCGAGCTGGTCGCCAGCGGGGCGCCGGGCCAGATGGCGGCCTGCCTGCTGCACGACCCGGCGCGGGCGGCGGCCGGCGCGCGGGGCGGCGGGAGCGGCGGCGATGGCTGAGCGCTGGCGCGATCTGGCCGGGCCGGTGGGGCGCCTGGCGCCGGGGGCGCGCAACGCGATCACCGACGTGCCCGGCGTCCGCGTCGGCCATGCCCAGGCGGCGAGCGGGGAGCGCACCGGCGTGACCGTGGTGGCGCCGCCGGCCCTGCCGACCGCCGCCGGCGCGGCCGCCGTCAACGGCACCGGTGAGCTGGTCGCGAAGACCGAGATCGACGAGCTGGGGAGGATGGAGACGCCGGTCTACCTCTGCGGCACCCACGCCCTCGGCACCGTGACGCAGGCGGCGATCGCCGCCTCCGGGCGCGGGCCCGACGACGTCGTCATCCCGGTCGTCGGTGAGTGTGACGACGGCGTCATGGCCGACGCCCGCACCGTGGTCGGCGCCGACGTCGAGGCGGCGCTGGCCGCGCTCGGCTCCGAGGTCGCCGAGGGCACGGTCGGGGCCGGCACCGGGATGACCTGCTTCGACTTTCCCGGCGGCATCGGCACCGCCTCGCGGCGGGTCGGCGAGCACCACCTCGGCGTCCTCCTGCTCTGCAACTTCGGCGACCGCGAGTACCTGGCGCTGCCGGGGACCGTGCTGGAGCCCGCCGCCGACCCCCACCAGCCGCAGGGCTCGTGCATCGCCGTCTGCGCGACCGACGCGCCGCTCTCGGCCCACCAGCTGCGGCGGCTGGCGCTGCGGCCGCTGCTCGGCCTCGCCCGCGTCGGCTCCTACGGCGCCGACAGCTCCGGCGAGATCGCGATCGCCTTCCGGACCGGCGGCGTCGAGGGCGGCGAGGGCGACCGCGCGCCGCTGCCCAACTCGGCGCTCAACCCCTACTTCGCCGCCGCCTACGAGGCCGCGCACGAGGCGGTCTACAACTGCCTGCTGGCGGCGCGGCCCGCGACCCGGCGCGACGGCACCGTGCAGGAGGCGTTCCCGGCCGCCGCGGCCGCCGCGGCGGCGCGAGGGTCGCGTTCATGAGCGCTGGTGGCGAGTTCCTCTCGGATGGCGAGAGGAACTCGACACTCCCGGCCACCGCGATCGGCGAGCTCTCGAAATTGGGCGCCGAGGCGGTGGCGCTGGCGCGGGAGCTGATCCGCGTCGACACCTCCAACCCGCCCGGCAACGAGACGGCGGCGGCCGAGCTGCTCGGGCGCTACCTCGCCGAGTACGGGATCGAGGCGGAGCTGACCGGGCCCGACCCGGCGCGGCTCAACCTGGTGGCGCGGATCGAGGGCAGCGGCACCGGGCCGTCGCTGGCGCTCTGCGCCCACACCGACGTCGTCCCGGCGCCGCCCGAGGGGTGGAGCGTGCCGCCCTTCGCGGGCGAGGTCCGGGAGGGCCGCCTGATCGGCCGCGGCGCCACCGACATGAAGGGCGAGCTGGCGGCCCGCGCCGCCGCCTTCGCCGCCTTCGCCCGCTCGGGCGAGCGGCCGGCCGGCGACGTCCTGCTGATCGCCCAGGCCGACGAGGAGGCCAACGTCTCCGACGTCGGCATGTCGTGGCTGGTCCGCGAACGGCCCGACGTCGCCTTCGACTTCTCGCTCGACGAGGGCGGCGGCATCCTCCTCGACCTCGCCGACGGCCGCCGCGTGGTGACGATCTCGGTCGGGGAGAAGCTGGTCAGCGCGCTCCGTCTGCGCTTCCACGGGCGCGCCGGCCATGCCTCGGTACCGCGGCGCGCCGTCAACCCGCTGCGGCTGGCGGCGCGCGCGACCGAGGCGCTGCTCGAGACCGAGGCGCCGGCCCGGATCGTGCCGCCTGTGGGCCGGGCGCTGGAGGCGCTCGGGGCGCCATCCGAGCCCGGCGCGGCGCTCGCCTGGGCGGCGGGGCAGCACCCGATCCTCGCCGACCTGGTCGCGGCGATGACCCGGCTGACCGTCACCCCGACCGGGCTGCGGACCCACGAGCCGAGCAACGTGATCCCGCCCTGCGCCGACGTGCTCTGCGACTGCCGGGCGCTGCCCGGCCAGGGCGAGGACGACGTCCGCGAGCACCTCGACCGCGCCCTCGCCGGCATCCCCTACGAGATGGAGCTGCTCGAGCCGCTCGAGGGAGGGACCGAATCGCCGACCGGGACCGCGCTCTACCGGGTGATCGAGACCTACGTCGCCCAGCGCCTCCCCGGCGCCCTGCTGCTGCCGATCCTCAACGCCGGCTTCACCGACTCGCACTGGATCCGCAGCTCCCGCGAGACGGTCGCCTACGGCTTCGCCCCGGTCTTCCACACCGACGCCGAGGCCTACAGCGACGCCGCCCACGCCGACGACGAGGCGATCGCCGTCGCCGACGTCGCCGAGATGGCCGAGTTCCACCTCGGCACCATCACCGCCCTGCAGCGGGATTGAACGCGGCGGGCACCGCGCCCGTACCCCCGGCTGTCTCGACCAGATCACAACCACGAGACAGGAGGCACGGCGATGAGAAAGCTCTATACGGGGCTGGCGCTGGCCGCGCTGGCGCTCGGCCTGATCGCCGCCGGCTGCGGCGGCGGCTCGAGCAGCGGCGGCGGCACCAGCGGCGGCGAAGGCGGCGGCGAAAGCGCCGGCTCGGGCGGCGGCTACTCGTACCAATCGGGCGGCGGTGCGGAAGAAACGGCGAGTGAAACCGAATCCGAATCGGGCGAAAGCGCCGGCTCGGGCGGCGCCGAAGCGGGCGGCGGCGAAACCGCCGCGGTCTCGGTCGGCAAGGCCGCCGGCGTCGGCCAGGTCCTCGTCGACGCCGAAGGCATGACGCTCTACTACTTCGTCAAGGACGGCAAGAACAGCGGGGTCTCCAAGTGCGAAGGAGCCTGCGCCAGCGCCTGGCCGCCGGTGACGACAAGCGGCGAACCGGAAGCGATGGCCGGCGCCCAGGCCTCGATGCTGGGCACGATCGAACGGCCCGACGGCACCACCCAGGTCACCTACGCCGGCTGGCCGCTCTACACCTTCGTCGCCGACCACAAGCCCGGGGAAGACAACGGCACCGACAGCAAGGCCTTCGGGGCCCCCTGGTACCCGCTCCACCCCAACGGGGAAAAGGCGGGGCATTGAGTCTCCCGGCGGATGGGGGATCGCGACCCCCCATCCGCCGGCCGCCGGCGGGCCGACGGTGCCAGGATGTCTGTCGGTGCCCGGCAGCGTCGAGATCGCGGTCGTCGAAGCGGATCTGACCCGCGAGGCCGTCGACGCGATCGTCAACGCCGCCAACGGCCACCTCGCCAACGGCGGCGGCGTCGCCGGCGCCATCTCCCGCGCCGCCGGCCCCGAGCTGCAGCGCGCCTGCGACGAGCTGATCGCCGAGCGCGGCCCGCTCGCCGCCGGCGAAGCGGTCGCCACCCCCGCCTTCGACCTGCCCGCCCGCCACGTCGTCCACACCGTCGGCCCGGTCTACGGCCGCCACGACGGCGAGGAGGCGGCGCTGCTGAAGGCCGCCCACGTCAACGCGATCGAGATGGCCGGCGAGCTCGGCGTCCGCTCCCTCTCCCTGCCGGCGATCTCCTGCGGGATCTACGGCTACCCGGTCGCCGAGGCGGCGCCGATCGCGGTCGCCGCGGTCCGCGAGTACGCCGCCGAGGCGGGCATCGAGCTGGTCCGCTTCTGCTTCATCGGCGGCGCCGAGCGACAGGCGTTCGCCGCGGCGTTGGCTGCGTCCGCAGCCGGCTGACCCCGGTCGCGAGCCGCTCCCGGGCCGCCTCGAGGTCGATCACGACGTTCGCCTCCGTGCCCTCGGCGGCGACGAACTCTTCGATCCCCGCCCGGCCGACGTGGGCGCCGGCGCCGAGGAGGAGGAAGAGGACCGCCCACCCCGGCGAGCCGGTGATCGCCGCGAACAGCGAGCCGACCATCAGCAGGTAGAAGCCGAGGCCGAGGCTGTCGGCGATCTGTTCGAGGTGGTGGCGGTCGAGGTTCATCGCCACCCTCTTCGCCGCCGCGGCGCCGACCCCTGCGCGGGGCGGGCGGACCCGGTCAGGCCGAGAGCAGGCCCGCTCCGAGCAGCAGGGCGTCGGCGAGCTCGATCAGCCGATGCGATCTAAGATCGGCCCCAGCCAGCCAGTGGAGCCGGAACCCGACACCCGCGGCGTCGCCCCCGGCAACGAGCAGATGGCCGAGGCCTGGGCGGGCGCGATGTTCGAGCGCTTCTCGGCCTACCGGCCGATCGTCGCCGCCAGCGGCCGCGGGTTCAGCGAGGCGGCGTTCGCGGCCCACCCGCCGGCGGCGGGCGACCGCGTCCTCGACGTCGGCTGCGGCTGGGGCGAAACCAGCCGGCGCCTGGCCGAGCTGGTCGGCGCCTCGGGCGCCGTGCTCGGCGTCGACCTCTCGCGGCGGTTCGTCGAGTCGGCGCGGCGCGAGAGCGCCGAGGCGGGGGTGGAGAACGTCCGCTTCCAGGTCATGGACGCCCAGCACGGCGATCCCGGCGGCCCCTTCGACTACGCCTTCTCCCGCTTCGGGATCATGTTCTTCGCCGACCCCGTGTCGGCCCTCGCCAACCTGCGCCGGGCGCTGCGGCCAGGCGGGCGGCTGGTCGCCGTGGTCTGGCGGCGCAAGCCCGACAACCAGTGGGTCCACCGCGCCCAGCTCGCCGTCGAAGCGCAGCTCGGGCCGCCGGCGCCGTCCGGCACGCCGACAATCGACGGCGCGCCGGCGCCCGGGCCGTACTCGATGGCCGACGCCGATCTCTTCAGCGACCAGCTGACGGCAGCCGGCTTCGAGCGGATCGCCTTCGAGCGCTGCGACATGCCGATCCGGCTCGGCGCCGACCTCGACGCGGCGGTCGAGTTCAGCATGGCGATGGGGCCGGGCGGCGAGCTGATCCGCGAGGCCGGGGAGCGCGGCGAGAGGCTGCGGCCGGCGATCGCCGCCGAGATCCGCGCGGCGCTGGCCGATCTCGAGCGCCCCGACGGCGTCTGGGCTCCCGCCTCGACCTGGCTGCTCAGCGCCCGCGCGCCGCGGGCCTGAGCGCGGTTCGGCATTTCGGGGACGGGTTTGCGGCAAACCCCCGATGGCGCCCCGTGGCGGCCGGCCTACGGTGAGCACGGTGCAGCGCTCAGGGGACAGGTTCGAGGTGCGGATCCACGGCCGCGGCGGCCAGGGGGCGGTGACCGCGGCCGAGCTGCTCTCGGTGGCGGCCTTCGACGAGGGCCACTACGCGCAGGCCTTCCCCAGCTTCGGCTCGGAGCGCACCGGGGCGCCGGTCGTCTCCTTCTGCCGCTTCGACTCGCACCCGATCCGGACCCGGGAACCGGTCGCCGAGCCGGACGCGCTGATCGTCCAGGACGCGACCCTGATCCACCAGGTCGACCTCTTCGCCGGGCTGCGCGAGGGCGGCTACCTGCTGCTCAACAGCCCGCGGGCGCTGGCCGAGCTGGGGCTCGAGGAGGTGGCCGCCCGGCTGCCGGAGGGCCAGGCGCTGACCGTCCCGGCCAGCGAGATCGCGCGCCGCAACCTCGGCCGGCCGCTGCCCAACGCCGCCCTGCTCGGCGGCTTCGCGGCGCTGACCGGGCGGCTGGGCCTGGGGGCGGTGCAGGCGGCGATCCGCGAGCGCTTCACCGGCGCCGCCGGCGAGGGCAACGCGGCGGCAGCGGCCGAGTGCTTCGAGGTCGTCGAGCGGGCGCGGGAGGCGGCCCGTGCTTAGGCAGATCGAGGGCTCCGCCGCGGTCGCCGAGACGATCGCCCGCTGCCGGCCCGAGGTCGTCTGCGCCTACCCGATCTCCCCCCAGACCCACATCGTCGAGGGGCTCTCCGACCTGGTCCGCGCCGGCGAGCTCGCGCCGTGCGAGTACATGACGGTCGAGTCGGAGTTCGCGGCGATGTCGGTCTGCATCGGCGCCTCGGCGGCCGGCGCCCGCGCCTACACGGCGACCGCCAGCCAGGGTCTGCTCTACATGGCCGAGGCCCTCTACAACGCCTCCGGTCTCGGCCTGCCGATCGTGATGACGGTCGCCAACCGCGCGATCGGCTCCCCGATCAACATCTGGAACGACCACTCCGACGCGATGTCCCAGCGCGACAGCGGCTGGCTGCAGCTCTACGCCGAGGACAACCAGGAGGCGGCCGACCTGCACGTCCAGGCCTTCCGCGTCGCCGAGGCGCTCTCGCTGCCGGTGATGGTCTGCATGGACGGCTTCATCCTCACCCACGCCTTCGAGCGGGTCGACGTGCCGAGCGCCGCGCAGGTCGATTCCTTCCTGCCGGCCTTCGAGCCGCGCCAGGCGCTCGACCCGGCCGACCCGATGACGATCGGGGCGATGGTCGGGCCCGAGGCCTTCGCCGAGGTGAAGTACCTGGCCCACGCCAAGCAGATGCAGGCACTCGACGTGATCCCCGAGGTCGCGGCCGAGTTCGAGGCGGTCTTCGGCCGCGCCGCCGGCGGGCTGGTGCGCGGCTACCGCTGCGAGGACGCCGAGACCGTCGTCGTCGCCCTCGGCTCGGTGCTGGGGACGATCGAGGACGTGGTCGACGAGCTGCGCGAGGAGGGGGTCTCGATCGGGGCGCTGGCGGTCAAGTCCTTCCGCCCCTTCCCGATGGAGGCGGTGCGCGCCGCGCTGGCCGGGGCCAGGCGCGTCGTCGTGCTCGAGAAGGCGCTGGCGGTGGGGGTCGGCGGCATCGTCTCGGCCAACGTCAGGATGGCGCTCTCCGGCATCGATCTGCATGGCTACACCGTGATCGCCGGGCTCGGCGGCCGCGCGATCACCGCCGCTTCGCTGCGCAGCCTCTTCGCCGAGGCGATCGCCGACCGCCTGCAGCCGCTCACCTTCCTCGACATGGACTGGCCGCGGGTCGAGGCCGAGCTGCGGCGCAGCGCCGGCGGCGGCCGCAGCGGCCCGCACGCCGAGAACATCCTGCGCGAAGTCGGGGTCGTCGCCGGGAGGTCGCATTGACGCCGCCGCGCGAGACCGCGAGCCGGGCCGAGCCCGGCCGGGGCGAGGCGGACGCCGCCACCCGCCACCAGCGGGTGCGCTTCTACCAGGTCGGCACCAACGTCGTCGGCAACCGGCTGCTCGACCCCGAGCAGCGCACGGTGCAGGCCCGCGTCGACCGCTCCAACGCGCTCACCTGCGGCCACCGCGCCTGCCGCGGCTGCGGCGAGGCGCTCGGCGCCCGCTACGTGCTCGACGCCGCGATGCGGGCGACCGGCAACCGGCTGGTCGCCGCCAACGCGACCGGCTGCCTCGAGGTCTTCTCGACCCCATTCCCGGAGAGCTCCTGGCAGCTGCCCTGGATCCACTCGCTGTTCGGCAACGCACCGGCGGTCGCCAGCGGCGTCGCCGCGGCGCTGCGGGCGAAGGGGCGCGAGGACGTGCGGGTGATCGGCCAGGGCGGCGACGGCGGCACCGTCGACATCGGCTTCGGCTGCCTCTCCGGGATGTTCGAGCGCGGCGACGACGTGCTCTTCGTCTGCTACGACAACGAGGCCTACATGAACACCGGCGTGCAGCGCTCCGGGGCGACACCGCCGGCCGCCCGCACCGCCAACACGAAGCCGATCGGCGGGCACCCAGGCAACGCCTTCGGCCAGGGCAAGGACGTGCCGCGGATCGCGATGGCGCACGGCATCCCCTACGTCGCCACCGCCACCGTCGCCGACCCGCACGACCTCGAGCGCAAGGTGGAGACCGCGATGGCGATCCGCGGCGCCCGCTACCTGCACGTCTTCGTCCCCTGCCCGCTGGGCTGGGGCTCGGAGTCCCACGACACGATCAAGCTGGCGCGGCTGGTCAAGGAGACGGGCCTCTTCCCGGTCTTCGAGGCGGTCGACGGCGAGGTCGTCGCGGTCTCCCGGATCCGCCGCCAGGTCCCGGTCGAGGAGTACCTGAAGCTGCAGCGCCGCTACGCCCACCTGTTCGGCGAGCACGGGCACCCGGAGATCGTCGCCCGGCTGCAGGCCGGCGCCGATCGCAACGTCCGCGAGTACGGTCTGCTCGGCGCCGAGGAGGAGCGGTGAGCGCCAAGCCCTACGCGATCACGCTCGACGTCGGCTCCAGCCGCGCCAACCACACCGGCAGCTGGCGCGACGAACGGCCGCTCTACGTCGACCGGATGCCGCCCTGCAACGACGCCTGCCCGGCCGGGGAGAACGTCCAGGCCTGGCTGTACGAGGCCGAGGAGGGCGGCGCGGGCTACGAGCGCGCTTGGCGCAAGCTGACCGAGGAGAACCCGTTCCCGGCGATCATGGGACGGGTCTGCTACCACCCCTGCGAGACCGCCTGCAACCGCGGCCAGCTCGACGAGGCGGTCGGGATCCACGCCGTCGAGCGCTTCCTCGGCGACGAGGCGATCGCCCGTGGCTGGGGCTTCGAGCGCCCGGCGGCAGCGGCGAGCGGCAAGCGGGTGCTGGTCGTCGGCGCCGGTCCCTCGGGCCTCTCCGCCGCCTACCACCTGACCCGGCTCGGCCACGCGGTCAGCGTCCGCGAGGCCGGCGCCGCCCCCGGCGGGATGATGCGCTACGGGATCCCCCGCTACCGGCTGCCGCGCGAGGTGCTCGACGCCGAGGTGCGGCGGATCCTCGACCTCGGCGTCGAGCTGGAGCTCGGCCGCCGGGTCGGCAACGCCGCCGAGGAGATGGCGGCGGGCGGCTTCGACGCCTGCTTCCTCGCGGTCGGCGCCCACATCGGCCGCCGCGCCTACGTCCCGGCCGGCGAGGCGGCGCGGATCGTCGACGCGGTCTCCCTGCTGGAGGGGCTCGAGGAGGGCGAGCGGCCGCTGCTCGGCCGCCGCGTCGCCGTCTACGGCGGCGGCAACACGGCGATGGACGCCGCCCGCACCGCGAAGCGGCTCGGCGCCACCGACGCCGTCGTCGTCTACCGGCGCACGCGCGAGCGGATGCCGGCGCACGCCTTCGAGGTCGCCGAAGCCGAGGCCGAGGGGGTCGAGATGCGCTGGCTGGAGACCGTCAGGAGCTACGACGGCGGCGAGCTCGTCCTCGAGCGGATGGAGCTGGACGAGACCGGCTTCCCGCGGCCGACCGGCGAGACCGAGACGCTCGCCGCCGACTCGCTGGTCCTGGCGCTGGGCCAGGAATCCGACCTCTCGCTGCTCGAGGGGGTGAGCGGGATCGAGGTCGCCGACGGCGTCGTCGAGGTCGGGCCGAACATGATGACCGGCCACCCCGGGGTGTTCGCCGGCGGCGACATGGTCCCGGCCGAGCGCACGGTCACGGTCGGGGTCGGCCACGGCAAGCGCGCCGCCCGCCACATCGACGCCTGGCTGCGCGGCGAGACCTTCGACCCCGGCCCGCGGCCGGCGCTGGCCGGGTTCGACTCGCTCAACGCCTGGTACTACTCCGACGCGCCGGCGACCCACCAGCCGCAGCTCGAGGCGGCGCGGCGGGCAAGCTCCTTCGAGGAGGTCCGCGGCGGCCTTGACGAGGGCAACGCCGTCTTCGAGGCGCGCCGCTGCCTCTCCTGCGGCAACTGCTTCTCCTGCGACAACTGCTATGGCGTCTGCCCCGACAACGCGGTGATCAAGCTGACCGGCACCGGCGAGCGCTACGAGATCGACCTCGACTACTGCAAGGGCTGCGGCATCTGCGCCGAGGAGTGCCCCTGCGGCGCGATCGAGATGATCGCCGAGCAAACGTGACAGCCGCCCCCTCCTGTGGTTCCTTATGGACGGTATGCGTCCGAGAGGAACCACGGGATGAGTGAGGGCGGGCCCTCCGCAACAGTCCGGTTCCTTATGGACGGTATGCGTCCGAAGGGAACCACGGGATGAGTGAGCGGGCGAGGATCGACGTCGCCGGGCTGGAGGCGCTGATCCGGGCGCTGCGCGGGCGCGGCTTCGAGACGATCGGGCCGACGGTGCGCGACGGGGCGATCGTCTATGAGGAGATCGCGGGGGTCGCCGACCTGCCGGCGGGCTGGACCGACGAGCAGGACGGCGGCCGCTACCGGCTGCGCCGCCGCGAGGACGGCGCCCTGTTCGGCTACGCGGTCGGGCCGCAGTCGTGGAAGCGGTGGCTGCACCCGCCCGAGGTGACGCTGTGGCGGGCCGGCCGCGCCGCCGACGGCTCGCTGGCGATCGAGACCGCGGCCGACGACCCGCCCGCCTACGCCTTCATCGGCGTCCGCTCCTGCGAGCTGCACGCGATCGCGATCCAGGACCGGGTCCTCGCCGGGGGCGCCTACCCCGACCCCTTCTACGCGGCCCGCCGCGACGGCGCCTTCCTGGTCGCCGTCAACTGCACGGTCGCCGGCGGCACCTGCTTCTGCGTCTCGATGGAGACCGGGCCGCGGGCCGAGGGCGGCTTCGACCTGGCGCTGACCGAGGTGATCGACGACGACGCCGGCGACGGCGCGCCCGGCGGCCACTACTTCGTCTGCGAAGCCGGCACCGAGCGCGGCGCCGAGCTGCTCGACGAGCTGCCGCGGGCCGCGGCCGGGGCGACCGAGCTCGCCGCCGCCGAGGCCGGCGTCGCCCGCGCCGCCGCCAACCAGGGCCGCCAGATGGAAACCGCCGGGATCAAGGAGCTGCTCTACGAGAACCTCGAGCACCCGCGCTGGGAGGAGGTCGCCGACCGCTGCCTCACCTGCGGCAACTGCACGATGGTCTGCCCGACCTGCTTCTGCACGACGGTCGAGGACAGCTCGGACCTGGCCGGCGCGGAGGCCGAGCGGACCCGCCGCTGGGACTCTTGCTTCAGCCTCGACTTCTCCTACCTGCCCGGCGGCAGCGTCCGCGCCTCCTCGCGCTCGCGCTACCGCCAGTGGATGACCCACAAGCTCGCCACCTGGATCGATCAGTTCGGCAGCTCCGGCTGCGTCGGCTGCGGCCGCTGCATCACCTGGTGCCCGGTGGCGATCGACATCACCGAGGAGGTGGCGGCGATCCGTGCCGACCCAATCGATTGAGGAGCTGATCGCGGCGATGCCGACCTTCGCCGGCCTGCCGCCCGAGCAGCTGGCGACGGTCGCCGGCTGCGGCCGGACCTGCGGCTTCGAGGCCGGCGCCGAGATCGCCCGCGAGGGCGGCGCCGCCGACACCTTCTACGCGATCCGCTCCGGGCGGGTCGCGCTCGACGTCGCCGCCCCCGGGCCCGGGGCGCTGACGATCGGGACGCTCGGCGCCGGCGAGGTGCTCGGCTGGTCCTGGCTCTTCCCGCCCTACCGCTGGAGCTTCGACGCACGCGCGCTCGACCCGGTGCGCGCGATCGAGTTCGACGGCGCCTGCCTGCGCGGCAAGTGCGAGGCTGACAAGGAGCTCGGCTACGAGCTGATGCGGCGCTTCGCCGCGATCATCCTCGAGCGCCTGCAGTCGACCCGGGTCCAGCTGCTCGACGTCTACGGCGGCGGCGGTGGCTGAGCCGGGCGCCCCCCGTCCGGCGCCGATGACGCCGCGGCCCTTCCGCGTCGTCGAGCGCCGGCGGGAGACCCGCGACACCTGGACGCTCGCCCTCGAGCCAGCCGACGGCGGACCCGCCCCCGAGTTCGGCCCCGGCCAGTTCAACATGCTCTACGCCTTCGGCGTCGGCGAGGTCCCGATCTCGGTCAGCGGCGAGCCGGGCGGCCGCGGCCCGATCGAGCACACGGTGCGCGCGGTCGGTCCCGTCACCGAGGCGATCTGCCGCGCCGAGCCCGGCGACCAGCTCGGCCTGCGCGGCCCGTTCGGCAGCTCCTGGCCGCTGCCCGAGGCGGCCGGGCGCGACGTCGTGATCGTCGCCGGCGGCCTCGGCCTGGCGCCGCTGCGCGGCGTCCTGCTGGCGGCGCTGGCGCGGCGCGAGGAGCTGGGCGGGCTCGTCCTGCTGCTCGGCGGCCGGGCGCCGGCGGAGCTGCTCTACCCCGGCGAGATCGAGGCCTGGGAAGCCGACCCGCGCCTGCACGTCGGCGTCACCGTCGACGCCGCCGAGCCCGGCTGGCGGGGTCACGTCGGCGTCGTCACCACGCTGATCGGCACGGCGCCGTTCGACCCCGCCCGCGCCCTCGCCTTCGTCGTCGGCCCCGAGGTGATGATGCGGTTCACCGCCCAGGCGCTGCTCGAGCGCGGCGTCGAGCCGACCGACCTCTACCTGTCCCTCGAGCGCAACATGAAGTGCGCCGTCACCCAGTGCGGCCGCTGCCAGCTGGGTCCGACCTTCGTCTGCCGCGAGGGGCCGGTGATGAGCGTCGCCGACCTCGGCCGGTTCTTCGGCGTGAGGGAGCTGTGAGGGGCCGATGAGCGCCGATCGCCCTCGCCTCGCGGTCTGGAAGTTCGCCTCCTGCGACGGCTGCCAGCTCAGCCTGCTCGACCTCGAGGAGGAGCTGCTGGCGCTCGCCGGCCGGATCGACGTCGCCTACTTCCTCGAGGCCGGCGCCGCCGATGTCGAGGGTCCCTACGACCTCTCGCTGGTCGAGGGCTCGGTGACGACGCCGGCCGACGCCGAGCGGATCCGCGAGGTGCGGCGCGTCTCCCGGCACCTGGTCACGATCGGCGCCTGCGCGACCGCCGGCGGCATCCAGGCGCTGCGCAACTTCGCCGACGTCGAGGAGTTCGCCGCCGCCGTCTACGCCGACCCCTCCTACATCTCCACCCTCGGCACCTCGACGCCGATCGCCGCGCACGTGGCCGTCGACTTCGAGCTGCACGGCTGCCCGATCGACCGCCACCAGCTGCTCGAGGTCGTCACCGCGTTCCTCGCCGAGCGCCGCCCGCAGATCCCCGACTACAGCGTCTGTATCGAGTGCAAGCGGCGCGGCAACGTCTGCGTCATGGTCGCCCACGGCACCGCCTGCCTCGGCCCCGTCACCCACGCCGGCTGCGGCGCCCTCTGCCCCGCCCACGACCGTGGCTGCTACGGCTGCTTCGGCCCGATGGAGTCGCCGAACGCGGACTCGTTGACCGCCTGGCTGCGCGGCCTCGGCGCCGAGACGCCCGACCTGGTCCGCGTCTACCGCACCTTCAACGCGGCCGCCCCCGCCTTCGAAGCCGCCAGCGAGGACGCCGCCCGGTGAGCGAGCGGCGGATCGAGACCGGCGCGCTGGCCCGGGTCGAGGGCGAGGGGGCGATGCACGTGCGGCTGCGCGGCGAGGAGGTGCTCGACGTCGAGCTGCGGATCTACGAGCCGCCGCGCTTCTTCGAGGCGCTCCTGCGCGGCCGCGACCTGGCCGAGGCGCCCGACATAACCGCCCGCATCTGCGGCATCTGCCCGGTCGCCTACCAGACCAGCGCCTGCCAGGCGATGGAGGACGCGCTCGGGATCGAGGTCGAGGGCCAGCTGCGGGCGCTGCGCCGGCTGATCTACTGCGGCGAGTGGATCGAGAGCCACGCGCTGCACCTCTACCTCCTCCACGCGCCCGACTTCCTCGGCTATGAGACCGGCTTCGCGATGGCCGCCGAGCACGGCGACGTGGTCGAACGCGGCCTGCGCGCGAAGCGGGCCGGCAACCGGCTGATCGAGGTGGTCGGCGGCCGCGCCGTCCATCCGATCAACGTCCGCGTCGGCGGCTTTCACCGGGCCCCCGAGCGCCGCCAGCTGGAGGAGCTGCGCGAGGAGCTCGAGCGCTGCCGCGAGGAGGCGCTGGAGACGGTCCGCTTCGCCGCCGGGCTCGAGTTCCCCGACCTCGAGCGCTCCTACGAGCTCGTCTGCCTGCGCCCCGAGGACGGCGGCGAGTACCCGATCGACCGGGGCCGGATCGTCTCCAACCGCGGCATCGACATCGCCCCGGCGGAGTTCGGCGCGACCTTCGAGGAGCGGCAGGTGCCGCACTCGACGGCGCTGCACGCCCGGGTGCGCGAGCGCGGCGCCTACCTGACCGGGCCGCTGGCCCGCTTCAACCTGAGCCACGGGCGACTCTCGCCGCTGGCCGCCGAGGCGGCGCGGGAGGCCGGGATCGGGGCCGGCTGCGCCAACCCGTTCCGCAGCATCGTCGTCCGCGCCGTCGAGATCCTCTACGCCTTCGACGAGGCGCTGCGGCTGATCGAGGCCTACGAGCGCCCCGAGCGGCCGGCGGTGCCGTGGGAGCCGCGGGCCGGGGTCGGGCACGGCGTCAGCGAGGCGCCGCGGGGGGTCCTCTACCACCGCTACGAGATCGACGCCGAGGGCGCGATCGTCGCCGCCTGGATCGTGCCGCCGACCTCCCAGAACCAGCGCTCGATCGAGGAGGACCTGCGCGAGTTCGTCGCCGCCCACACCCAGCTCCCCGACGAGGAGCTGCGCCGCCGCTGCGAGCAGACGATCCGCAACTACGACCCCTGCATCTCCTGCTCGACGCACTTCCTGCGGCTCGAGGTCGAGAGGGTGTGAGCGGCGGCCGGCGGCTGCTGGTCGGGCTCGGCAACGACCTCCGCGGCGACGACGCGGCCGGCCTGCTGGTCGCGCGCGAGGCCCGGCGCCTGCTGGCCGGCGCGGGAGGCGCGATCGAGGTGCTCGAGCTGGCGGGGGAGCCGGTCGGGCTGCTCGACGCCTGGGCCGGGGCCGAGCGGGTCGTCCTCGCCGACGCGGTCGCCTCCGGCGCCGCTCCGGGCGCCCTGCACCGCCTCGACGCCGCCGCGGCGCCCCTGCCGGCCGCCTTCGCGACCGCCTCGACCCACGCGCTCGGCCTCGCCGAGGCGATCGAGCTCGGCCGTGCCCTCGGCCGCCTGCCGCGGCGCCTCACCGTGCTCGGCATCGAGGCTGAGCGGCTGGCGACCGGGGCCGAGCCGAGCCCCGCGGTCCTCGCCGCGGTCGCGGTCGCCGCCGCCCGCGCGCTCACCGAACTGGGGGCTGTGGGGTTCCACTGATGCATTCCGGGTAATACTGCGTCATTCTCTGCAATGAATAGCCACGCGGGGAGACCTTCGATGGAGATCAAGACCGAGTCGATCCACGGCAGCGAGATCACCTTCGCCCAGGCGGGGAAGGGTCCGGTTCTGCTGCTGGTCCACGGGATGGGCGGCACCTTCCGCAACTGGGAGACGGTGATCGACCCGCTGGCGCGCCGCCACACGGTGATCGCCCCCGACCTGCCCGGCCACGGCGAGTCCGGCGCCGGCCACGGCGACTACTCGCTGGGCTCCTTCGCCTCGATCCTCCGCGACCTGCTGCTGCGGCTCGGCCACGACCGGGCCACCCTGGTCGGCCACAGCCTCGGCGGCGGCGTCGTGATGCAGTTCGGCTACCAGTTCCCGGAGATGGTCGAGCGGCTGGTGCTGGTCTCCAGCGGCGGCCTCGGCCCCGAGGTCAGCCCGATCCTGCGCGCCGCCACCCTGCCCGGCGCCGGCCTCTTCATCCAGGCGACCGCCGCGCTCGGCCACGTCGTCGTGCCGCCCGTGGCGCAGGGCCTGCGCTGGATCGGGCTGCGCCCCAACCCTGACCTGGCCGAGGTCCTCCGCGGCTACGGCAGCCTCACCGACGACGAGCGCCGGGCCGCCTTCCTCGCCACCGTCCGCGGGGTCATTGGCCGCGAGGGGCAGCGCGTCAACGCCGGCGAGCGGCTCGCCCTTGCCCGCGAGATGCCGGTCCTGATCATCTGGGGCGAGCGCGACCGGATCATCCCCGCCAGCCATGCCGACGAAGCCCACGCCCTGCTTCCCGACTCCCGGCTCGAGATCTTCGACAACGTCGGCCACATCCCCCAGGTCGAGGCGCCGCTGCGCTTCGTCGAGTGCCTCGACCGCTTCCTCGCCGAGACCGAGCCGGCCAGCTTCGACCGCGACTTCTGGGCCGCTCGCTTCCGCGCCGCCTCCTAGGCCCGCGCCTCCCCGGGGGTCGGCGGGGGGCCCGCTCAGCGGGCGGCGGCCGCGCCGAGCTCCGCCAGCGAGTCCCTGATCCCGGCGCGCATCACGTCGAGGTCGGGAACCGTGTCGCGATCGGCGTTGAGCCCGAAGGTGACGGTGCCGTCGTAGCTGACGACGGCGATCCCGACCGCGTGGCCGGAGAAGATCGGCACCAGCGGCACGACGCGGATCATCGGCGCGCCGGCGGCGTAGAGGGTGACCGGGGAGGCGGGGACGTTGGTGATCGTCAGGTTGAAGAGCCGGGGCGTGAAGGCGAGGCGGGCGACGACGCTCTGGATCGCGGGCGGGGCGAGGGCGGCGAGGCGGATCACCGACTCGGCGCCGGCGGCGGCGTCGCCGCGCTTCAGCTGCTCGGCCGCGGCGACGATCTGCCGGTAGCGCCGCACCGGGTCGGGCTCGGCGACGGCGAGGTCGACGAAGAGCGAGGAGACGCGGTTGCCGAGCGCCAGCGAGTCGCTCGCCGCCCGCACGCTGACCGGCACCATCGCCCGCACCGTCTCCACCGGCTCCTCGCGACGCTGCAGGAAGAGTCGGCGCAGGCCACCGGCGGCGGCGGCGAGGACGACGTCGTTGACGGTGCCGCCGAGCTCGGCCTTGACCCGCTTGAGGTCGGCGAGCGGCACGTCGACGGCGGCCAGCCGGCGGCTCGCGCCGATCGGGCCGTTGAGGCTGGTGCGGGGGGCGCTGATGAGCTCGTCGCGGACCAGCGTCTCGACCACCGCCCGCGACTGGGAGAGCAGCTGCCGCGGGTGCAGCGCCGCCGTCAGGCCGCCGGCGAGCGTGCCGCGGAGGCGGCCGAGGCGACCGCCCCCCTCGGCTTCCTCCCTGCCTTCGGCGGCGGCGAGGTGGGCGGCGATCGTCGCCTCCTCGTCCGCCGGCTCGGGCTCGGCGTCGAGCAGGATCGTCGCCACCGCGGCGCCGCTGAGGCCGTCGATCAGGCAGTGGTGCGCCTTGGTGACCAGGGCCCAGCGGCCGCCCTCCAGCCCCTCCAGCAGAGTCGTTTCCCAGAGCGGGCGCGAGCGATCGAGGCGGTGCGAGAAGAAGTCGCCGAGCCACTCCATCAGCTCCGCCTCGCCGCCAGGCGCGGGCAGCCTCGCCCGCCGCATCAGCTCGGCCGGGTCGAGCTCGGGGGCGGCGACCCACTCGGGCATCGAGAGGCTGCCGACGCGCGGCGAGGAGAGGCGGCGGGTGAAGCGCGGCAGGGCCCCGAGGCGGCGCCGCGTGCGCTCGCGCAGCTCCGCCAGCGAGGGCGGCTCGCCCCCCGGCGCCGGCTCGAAGACCATCGCCCAGCCGATGTGCATGTGGGCGGCCTCGTCGGCTTCCTCTAGCTCGAGGAAGGCGGCGTCGAGTGCGCTGAGCTGCGTTCCCATGGGGCTGCCTCCGGGTCGGGCCGACCGACGCCTCGATGATCGCCGCCGCGCCGTCGCCGCGCATGCGGGGAGCGCCGCACGGCGGGTTCCCCGGACTACGGAGCGCCGGCGCGGGCAGCGGCGACCGCGGCCTGGCCGAAGGAGATCGCGCCGTCGTTGGCCGGCAGGCGCTCGGGCAGGAGGACGCGCAGGCCGGCGCCGCCGAGCAGCGCCGCGGTGCGCTCGAGCAGCAGGCGGTTCTGGAAGACGCCGCCGGCGAGCACGACCAGCTCGGTGCCGTGGGCGGCGGCGAGATCGGCCAGGGCGCCGGCGGTCGCCCTGGCGAGGCCGTCGTGGAAGCGGGCCGCGGGCAGCGAGGGAGCCGCACCTGCGTCGAGGTCGGCGAGCAGCGCCCGCAGCGCCGGCGCCGGGTCGAGCACCCCGCCGGCGAAAGGGATCTCGTAGCTGCCCCGCGCGGCCGGCTCGGCCATCGCCTCCAGCTCGATCGCCGCCTGGCCCTCGTAGCTGACCCGGGCCGGCGCCCCGCAGAGGGCGCCGACGGCGTCGAGCAGGCGGCCGACGCTGCTGGTCGCCGGCGCCGCGCCGCCGGCGCTCGCCGCCAGGCGCAGGCAGTTGCGCCAGGCGCGCGGCTCGACCGCCGCCGCCAGCGCCGCCGGCAGGTCGGGCTCGCCGCCGCGGGCCTCCTGCAGCCAGGCGCAGGCCATCCGCCAGGGCTCGCGGATCGCGGCGGCGCCGCCGGGCAGCGGCACCTGCCGCAGGTGGGCGGCGCGCTCGAAGCCGCGCAGGCCGCCGACCAGCAGCTCGCCTCCCCAGACCGTGCCATCGCCGCCGAAGCCGCTGCCGTCGAAGATCGCGCCGACCGCCGGCCCCCGCTCGCCGTGCTCGGCGAGCACCGCGGCGAGGTGGGCGTGGTGGTGCTGGACGCCGACCGGCCGGGCCCCCTCGAGCGCCAGCGCGTACCGGGTCGAGAGGTAGTCGGGATGGAGGTCGTGGGCGACCAGCGCCGGCCGCAGGTCGAAGAGCCGCTGAAAGTGGGCGATGCCCTGCTCGAAGGAGCGCAGCGTCTCGTAGCTCTCGAGGTCGCCGATGTGGTGGCTGACCCAGGCGCGCCCGGCCCGGGCGAGGCAGAACGTGCTCTTCAGCTGGGCGCCGGTGGCGAGCAGGTGCGCCGGCGCCGCGACCGGGAGCGCCGGTAGCGCCTCGGGGACGTGGCCGCGCGAGCGTCGCAGCAGCAGCGCCCGCCTGCCCGCCGGCGTCCGCACCACCCGCGCCACCGAGTCGTCGGTCCGGGTCTCGATCGGCCGGTCGTGGACGAGGAATGCGTCGGCCAGCGCCGCCAGCCGCGCCAGCGCTTCCTCGTCGCGGTAGGCGATCGGCTCCTCGGCGAGGTTGCCGCTGGTGAGGACGAGCGGAGCGCCGGCGTCGGCGGCGAGCAGGTGGTGCAGCGGCGAGTAGGGCAGCATCAGCCCCAGCTCGCGGGCGCGCGGCGCGACCGAGGCGGCGACCGCAGCCCCGGGGCGGCGCGGCGCCAGCACGATCGGCCGCGCCCGCCCGCTCAGCAGCGCCTCCTCCTCGGGCCCGAGCTCCGCCAGCTCCCGGGCCGCGTCAAGATCCGCCACCAGCAGCGCGAACGGCCTCTGCTCGCGGCGCTTGCCCGCGCGCAGCCGCGCCACCGCCTCCTCCTCGGCGGCCAGGCAGGCCAGGTGGTAGCCGCCGAGCCCCTTCACCGCCACGATCCCCCCGTCCCGCAGCAGCGCCGCCGCCCCCGCCACCGCGTCCCCCGCCCCGCGGACGGCGAGGTCGGTGCCGGCGGGGTCGAGGAGACGGGCGCGGGGGCCGCAGCTTGGGCAGGCGTTGGGCTCGGCGTGGAAGCGGCGGTTCGCCGGGTCCTCGTACTCGGCCCGGCAGGCGGCGCACATCTCGAACCCGGCCATCGTCGTCCTCGCCCGGTCGTAGGGGACGGCGGTGACGATCGTGAACCGCGGCCCGCACTCGGTGCAGTTGACGAATGGGTAGCGGTGGCGGCGATCGGCGGGGTCGAAGAGCTCCGCCAGGCAGGCCGGGCAGGTGGCGGCGTCGGCGGCGACCGCGGCTCGCGGCTCGGCGCCCGGCTCGCTGGCGAGAATCCGGAACCCGCTCTCGCCGCGCGGCGCCGAGGCCTCCACCTCGACCCGCTCGACCGCCGCCAGCGCCGGCGCCTCCACCTCCAGCCGCCGTTCGAGCTCCGCCACCGCCGTCGCCTCCCCCTCGACCTCGAGCACGACCCCGCGGCTGTCGTTCAGCACCCACCCCCCGAGCCCCAGCTCCCTCGCCAGGCGGAAGACGAACGGCCGGAACCCGACCCCCTGCACGGTTCCGCCGACCCGGATCCGCCGCCGCACCCGGCCCCGCGGTTCCCTGCGGTCGGCAGGCGTCCGCAACGAACCACGACTCGCCGGACCGGCGCTCCGGGCCACCGCGTGGTTCCTTTCAGTCGGCATGGTTCCGCAGCGAACCGCGGCCGGTCACGCGGGGGCGGGGTCGCGGCGGGCGACGGCCTCGAGCCAGCCGGCGAAGGCGTCGACGCCCTCGCCGCTGCGGGCGCTCACCACCAGCTGGCGGGCCTGCGGGTTGACCGCCTCGACGTTGCGCTGCAGGCGCTCGAGGTCGAGCTCGAGGTGGGGCAGGAGATCGACCTTGTTGATCACGACCAGCTCGCAGGCGCGGAACATCAGCGGGTACTTGAGCGGCTTGTCCTCGCCCTCGGTGACCGAGCAGACCATCGCCCGCGCGTCCTCCCCGATCCGGAACTCGGCCGGGCAGACCAGGTTGCCGACGTTCTCGACCACCAGCAGCTCGACCTCGCCCAGCGGCAGCTCGCCGATCGCCGAGCGGACCATGTTGGCGTCGAGATGGCACTCGCCGCCGAAGCCGGCGCCGGTGTTGAGCTGGACGACGGGGACGTGGAGCGCCGCCAGCCGCTCGGCGTCGAGCGAGCCCTGGACGTCGCCCTCGAGCACGCCCGCCCGCACCCCGAGCCCCGGCAGCGCCCGCTCCAGCAGCGTCGTCTTGCCCGAGCCGGGCGCGCTCATCAGGTTGACCACCCGCACCCCGGCGCGGTCGAAGTCCTCGCGGTTGGCGCGGGCGATCGTCTCGTTCGCGTCGAGCGCCCCCTCGGCCACCGCGATCCTCGTCCGATGCATCAGCTCCTCCCGGGCCTTGTCGAGTTGCTCTCGCCCCGCGAGAGGAAGTCGACACTCGCGACCGGGTCCTCGACCTCGAGCGCCTCGACCTCGAGCTCCTCGCCGGCGACGACGTCGAGCTCGCGCCCGCCGCAGCCGCCGCAGCCGAGCGGGAAGCCGGCGACCTCGGTCTCCGTGCCGCAGCCCCGACAGCGGACCCGCGCCGGCACCTCCGCGATCGCCAGCTCGGCGCCGTCCAGCGCCGTCCCCTCGCAGACCACCTGCCAGCTCCACTCGAGCGCCGCCGGCACCACCTGCCGCAGGTGCCCGACCCGCAGCTCGACCCGCACGACCCGGCGGCCGCCGGCATGGCGCTCGGCCACCGCCGCCACCGCCCGTGCGATCGAGAGCTCGTGCACGCCCCGCCTCAGCAGATCCTCGGCAGCGGGTCGCCGGCCAGCATGTCCATCACCCGGCGCCCGCCGAAGGCGGTGTCGACCAGCACCATGCCCGGCGGCTCGGCCCTGACCTCGCCGATCTCGGCCGCGTCGCCGAAACCCGGCACGGCGCGCAGCGCCGCCAGCGCCGCCGCGGCTCGCTCGGGCGCCACGAAGGCAAGCAGCTGCCCCTCGTTGGCGACGTACATCGGGTCGATCCCGAGCAGCTCGGCGGCCCCGGCGACCGCGGGCGCGACCGGGACGTCGGCCTCGCGCACGACCATCGTCACCTGCGAGGCGCGGGCCAGCTCGTTGAGGACCGTGGCGGCGCCGCCGCGGGTCGCGTCGCGCATGCAGCGCAGCCCCTCGCCGCCGGCCTCGATCAGCGCCGCGGCCGCCGGCCAGAGCGAGCGGGTGTCGGACTCGACCTCGGCGTCGAGCTCGAACTCGCCGCGGGCCAGCATGATCGCGGTGCCGTGGGCGCCGAGCTCGCCGGAGACGAGGATGCGGTCGCCGGGCCGGATCGCCGCCGGCGAGAGCCGCGGGCCCCCCTCGCGCCGCCCGATCCCGGTCGTGCAGACGTACATCCCGTCGGCCTTCCCCCGCTCGACCACCTTGGTGTCGCCGGCGATCACCTCGACCGCGGCGGCTCGCGCCGCGGCGGCGATCGCATCGACCTCGGCCCGCAGCACGTCCGCGCCCAGCCCCTCCTCGAGGATCAGCGAGAGGCTCAGCGCCAGCGGCCGGGCGCCGCTGACCGCGAGGTCGTTGACGGTGCCGTTGACCGCCAGCTCCCCGATCGATCCGCCCGGGAAGCGCAGCGGCCGCACCACGAAGCTGTCGGTGGTGAGGGCGAGCTCGAGCCCCTCGACCGCGAGCGCGCCGGCGTCGGCGAGCTCGTCGAGCGCCGCCGAGCCGAAGGCCGGCGCGAACAGCCCCTCGACCAGCGCCTGCGTCGAGCTGCCGCCGGCGCCGTGGGCCATCGTCACCCGCTCGTCGCGGAACCGCGCCCGCTTGGCGCGGGCCGTCTCGATGATCCCGAGGACGCGCCGCTCGCGGTCGCCGAGCGCGGCGTCGGCCATCACACGACCTCCCGCTGGCGGGCGAAGCGGCCGTAGTTGTAGTAGGCGGCGCAGGCGCCCTCGGGCGAGACCATGCAGGTGCCGATCGCGTGCTCGGGGGTGCAGCCGGTGCCGAAGACGCGGCACTCCCAGGGCTTGATCGCGCCGCGCAGCACCTCGTCGCACTGGCATGCCTGCGGGTCGGCGACGCGGGCGCCCGGAACCGGGAAGCGCAGCTCGGCGTCGTGCGCGGCGAAGCCCTCGGCGAGCGCCAGCGCGCTGCGTGGGATCGGGCCGAGGCCGCGCCACTCGAACTCCGCGCGCGGCGCGAACACCTCGTCCATCACCGCCAGCGCCCGCGCGTTGCCCTCGTAGGGGACGACCCGCGTGTACTGGTTCTCGACCTCGCAGCGGCCCTCCCCCAGCTGGCGCACGATCATCAGCACCGACTGCAGGACGTCGAGCGGCTCGAAGCCGGAGACGACGAACGGCTTGCCGTGCTCGGCCGGGATGAACTCGAAGGGCCGGGCGCCGATCACGGTGGCGACGTGCCCGGGCCCGACGAGGGCGTCGAGCTGAAGGTCGGGCGAGTCGAGCAGCGCCCGCAGCGGCGGCTCGATCAGCACGTGGTTGCAGAAGCAGGAGAAGTTGGCGACGCCCTCGGCCCGCGCCCGCAACAGGGTCAGCGCCGTCGACGGCGCGGTGGTCTCGAACCCGATCGCGAAGAAGACGACCTCGCGCTCGGGGTTGGCCTTGGCGAGGCGCAGGGCGTCGAGCGGCGAGTAGACCAGCCGCACGTCGGCGCCCTCGGCCTTCGCCTCCTGCAGCGAGCGCTCGGAGCCGGGCACCCGCATCATGTCGCCGAAGCAGGTGAAGATCACCTCCTCGCGCCGGGCGATCGCGATCGCGTCGTCGACCCGGCCCATCGGGATCACGCAGACCGGGCAGCCGGGGCCGTGGACGAACTCGACGTTGGCCGGCAGCAGCTCGTCGAGCGCGTAGCGGTAGATCGTGTGGGTGTGCCCGCCGCAGACCTCCATCAGCCGGTACTCGCGCCCGGCGTCGACGGCGGCCGCGATCTCACCGGCGAGCACGCGGCCGAGCTCCCCGTCGCGGAACTCCTCGACGAACCTGAGGCCGCTCACGGCGCCTCCGCGCTCACGTCGGCGCCCTCGCGATCGCGGTGCCGGCGTGGACCAGCAGCCGCTCGCCGGCCGCGACCGGGGCGACCAGCGCCGTCTCCACCGTGCTGCGGTTGCCGGCGGCGGCGCAGAGCGCCAGGCCGCGCGCCTCGTCGACCTCGAGCACCTCCATCGCCACCGCCTCGTCGCCGCAGGTGACGCAGCCGGCCTCGTGCTCGCAGCGCTCGCGGGAGCTCACTCGATCGCGCTCCCCCGCAGCTCGGCGAGCTCTTGCTCGTACTCGGCGCCCATCCCCTCGAGCAGGCGCAGGGTCGACATCGCCTCCGCCTCGTCGATCCTGGCGAGGGCGAAGCCGACGTGGATCAGGACCCAGTCGCCGGGGCGGGCGCTCTCCCCTTCGGCGTCGAGCAGGCCGACGCTGACCGTGCGCCGGACGCCGGCGACGTCGACCTTGGCGAGGCGGTTCGCCTCGTCGACGATCTCGGTGATCTGGCCCGGAATCGCCAGGCACATGGCCGACAAGTTACTCCCCGCCAGCCGCAGCGCCGGGCCCGGCCGCCGGGCCGGCAGCCCGGCGGCTCCTCTTATTGACAATGGTTTGCGATAGCTCTAGGTTCGCGGTTGGGGATCGGGATGCGATGAGGAGACTCAGGCGAAGCCTCGACGCCGGCCAGAGGCGCAGCCTCGCCGCGATGGCGGCGGTGGTCATCGGCCTCCATCTGATCGGCTTCGGCCTCCTCTTCGGGCTCGTCGCACCGCATGGCTACAGCCTCGGCTCCTCCGGCGCCTTCACCGTCGGCGTCGGCCTCACCGCCTACACGCTGGGGCTGCGCCACGCCTTCGACGCCGACCACATCGCCGCGATCGACAACACCACCCGCAAGCTGATGCACGAGGGCGGGCGCCCGCTCAGCGTCGGCTTCTTCTTCTCCCTCGGGCACTCGACGGTCGTCTTCGGGCTCGCCTTCCTGTTCGCGATCGGGGTGCGGGCGCTGAGCGGGCAGGTCGAGGACGGCGGCTCGACCCTGCACGAGGCCGCGGGCTGGATCGGCACCGGCGTCTCCGGCACCTTCCTCTACCTCATCGCCGCCCTCAACGCGCTGGTCCTGGTCGGCATCCTGCGCGTGCTCGCCAAGCTGCGCCGCGGCGAGTTCGACGAGGCCGAGCTCGAGGCCGAGCTCGCCGGCCGGGGCCTGATGAACCGCTTCTACGGGCGCTTCACCGGCGCCGTCTCGAGCCCCTGGCAGATGTACCCGCTCGGAGTCCTGTTCGGGCTCGGGTTCGACACCGCCAGCGAGGTGGCGCTGCTCTTCCTCGCCGCCGGCGCCGCCGGCGCCGGGCTGCCCTTCTACGCGATCCTCTGCCTGCCGGTCCTCTTCGCCGCCGGAATGACGCTGCTCGACACGATCGACGGCTCCTTCATGAACTTCGCCTACGACTGGGCGTTCTCCCAGCCGGTGCGCAAGGTCTTCTACAACCTGACGATCACCGCGCTCTCGGTGCTCGTCGCGCTGATCATCGGCTCGGCCGAGATCCTCGCCCTCGCCGCCGAGAAACTCGGCCTCAGCGGCGGGGCCTGGGGGTGGCTGGCGGCGCTCGACCTGAACACTGCCGGGTTCGTCGTCGTCGCCGTCTTCGTCCTCACCTGGGTCGGAGCGCTCGCCGTCTGGCGCCTTGCCAGGCTCGAAGAGCGCTGGGCGGCGACGCTGCGCCAACCGGAGTGACCGACCCCGCCGCGCTCCTTCGGCTCGATCGAGGAGGTCTTCGCCCTGCTGCGGGCCGAGGGCCACCGGGTGACGCCGGCCGCCCGCTTCGTCCTCGCGGCCCTCTTCGCCGCCGCCGAGGAGGGCCCGATCTCCGCCCAGCAGATCGCCGAGCGCGCCCCGACCGAGCTCGAGCCGAGCTCGGTCTACCGCAACCTCGAGCGACTCGAGTCGCTCGGCGCGGTCCGCCACGTCCACCTCGGCCACGGGCCCAGCCTCTACCTCCTGGTCGGCGCCGGCGAGCGCGAGTTCCTGATCTGCGAGCGCTGCGGCCGGGTCCGCAGCGTCGAGCCGCGCGAGCTCGACCCGGTCCGCCGCGCGATCGAGAAGCGCTTCGGCTACCGAGCCCGCTTCAGCCACTTCCCGATCGCCGGCCTCTGCGCGACCTGCAAGCGGGCGCCCAGCGGTTGAGCGCGGTCGCGCCCGCCGCCGATCCAGGGCGCATGGCCGCTCGCCGCCCGTCTTCCGTCGCGCCGCTCGCCGCGCTCGGCGCCGCCGCGCTGCTCCTGCTCGCCACAGCCGGCACGGCGGCGGCCGCCGCACCCGAGCTCCGCCCCGGCCACCTGCCGGCGATCGGCGCGATCGCGCTGACCAAGACGCCGCGCGGCCTGGCCCGGATCAGCGTCCCGGTCACCTACACGAAGGCGATCCCCGGCCGGGCCCGCGGGCTCGAATTCTCCACGGTGACCCTGCACGTCGCCCGCCGGCTGCGGGACGGGCGCCCGGTCGGCACCATCGCCGAGCGCGAGCACCGCCACCGCCTCGCCGGCAGCGGCACCGTCGTCGACCGCTTCGTCCTCGGCCGCAGGGCCTCGCGGGCCCTGCTCGGCGCCGGCCGGGACCGGCGCGGCCGCCTCGTCCGCGTCGACGTCCGCCACCGGATCAGAGAGCGGCGCCGCGGGCCGGCCATGCACGACAAGAACGCCTCGATGACGATGGCCTCCAGCCACCGCGCCCGGCCACAGGGCGAATCCGGCCTGCTGCGGCTAAGCAACGAGACCGGCGGCCCGATCCGCACGGTCTCGACGCCGATCCTCTGCATGTACACCGACGGCGAGGAAGGCTCCAACCTGGAGTCCTTCACGACCGCGCCCGAGGAAGTCGTGCAGCCGAATGGCACGATCGAAGGCCGCGTCGAAGCCGACGGCAGCATCCTCGACCGGGCCAGGTACCAGGGGCCGACCGGCGAATCGGCGGGCGCCTACGTCGACTGGGCGTCGATCGGAGTCGACTTCCTCGCCAACATGTTCGACGTCGAGCTGACCCCGTTCGCGCTGCTCTTCGACGCCACCAACGACTGCTCGCTCGCCGCCAGCACCTTCCAGATCGTCGCCGCCGCAGCGATCAGCCCCGAAGCGGAAGCCGAACTGGAAGCGCCCTTCGTGCCGGCCGCCAGCTCCGAGGCCTGGGTGCTGACCGCCCAGACCTGCAGCCGCGGCTGCCCCCCGACCCACCTGATCTCCGCCTTCGACGCGCTCGAATACCAGGGCATCGGCGAAGAACAGGTCAACCCCGGCATCTGGACCGGGAGCACGCCGATCCTCGAGGCGCTGTCCGGCGGCTGGCGCGACCCGCCGGTACCGGCGGCGGCGCCCGGCAGGATCGTCCGCGACGAGGGCCTGCACTGGAGCTGGCGCGAACTGCCGGCGCTCGCAGAAGAACGAGACGTCTGGCCCAGCGAAGAAGTCCTCGTCTTCGACACCAACCGCTGGGAAATCTCGGTCCACCCCGGGTCGAGCCCCGCCGGCTTCTCCGGCTGAGATGCGCGCCCCGGGCCCGTTGCTCGCGGCTGCCGGCGCGCTCGCGGCGAGCGCCGTGCTGGTCGCCGGTGCCGTCCCGGCGGCGACGGCGGCGCCGGTCCGGGTCGGGCTGATCGACCTCGGCCTCGGCGCCGGCGACCCGACCGGCCACGGCACCGCCGTCGCCGCGGCGCTGCGCGAGGCCGCCGCCGCCCGCCGGGTGGCGGTGCACCTGCGCTCCTACCCGGACCTCCAACCGCGCCGGCTACGCCCAGCCACGGCTGCTGGCGGCGGCGATCCGCCGCGCCGGCGGCGACGGCGTGCCGGTCGTCAACGTCAGCCAGACGATCGCCGGGCGGGCGCCGCGCGTGCGGCGGGCGCTGGCGGCCGCTCCAGGCAATCTTCGTCGTCGCCGCCGGCAACGAAGGGCTCGACCTCGACCAGCCGGGGATCGAGCGCGACCCCTGCACGGCGCCGCTGGCGAACGTCATCTGCGTGTCGGCTCCCTCGGCCCCGGCGGGCGGGCCCGCCCCGCCTCGAACTTCGGCGCCACCAGCGTCGACGCCTGGGCGCCCGGCCCTGGGCACCTCCCTGGCGGCGCCGCGGGTCGCCGCCCGGGCCGCGGCGCTCATCGCCGCCCATCCGCGGTGGGAGCCCGCCCGGTTGCGGCGGGCGCTGCGAGGTTGGTCACCCCCGAACCGCCGACCTGCCGCCGGTGCCGTGGGCCGCCCGGGAGCGGCGCACGGCTCGACCTGTCAGGCGGCAGAGGGTGGGGCTAGCCGCCCAGCCCGAGTTTGAATTCGTTCCAGACGTTGAGGCGCCGTTCCAGGTCCTCGACCGGCTGGAAGAATTTCATCTCCTTCCAGAACGCATCGCCCAGTTTGGTGGCCGGAATCAGGGTTTCTTCCAGCTTTTCGGGCGTCAGGCCCTGCTGCTTGGCTTCCGGGCTGGTCGCCTGTTCGTAGTTCAGGGTCCCGGAGTTGGCCGTCGAGCCGATGAACCTCGCCTGCCAGGCCGGTTCCTCGGTGTAGTTGATGAACTTGTAGATCGCGGCGAGCTTGTTGCCGCCGCCGGCTTTGGTGATCGCGTAGTTGTCGCTCCAGGCCGGGACGCCGCCCTTGACCAGGTGGTTGACCTCCAGTTCCTTGCCTTCCTTGTGGAGGGTGGACTGGATCGCGATGATGTTCAGGTAGGCGACCGAGGCTTCGCCGGAGGCGAGGGCCGCCGTCTGGTCGTCGAACCCGGTCGTCAGGCGCTTGACCTGCGGCTCGAGTTCGAACAGTTTGTTTTCGAACGCTTCGAATTCTTCTTCGTCGAGCTGGTAGGGATTTTCGAAGCCGAGCGCCAGCGGCACCATCGGCTCGACCGAGGTCGGGTCGTCGAAGATCGAGACCTTGCCCTTCAGCTGCGGATCCCAGAGGACGTTCCAGTTGTCGAGTTCGCCCTTCGAGTTTTCGTATTTCTTCAGGTTGAGGCCTTCGATCGCCTTCGGGACCCAGGCCAGCGGCTGGTCGCCCCAGTTGTAGAGAACGCCGTAGAGCGTGCCTTCGACCGAGTCCACTTCTTCCCAGGGGAAACCGAGCTTGATGTTCTTCAGCGCGGTGACTTTGCTCTTGTCGATCGGTTCCAGCAGTTCGTCGGCGACGTACTGCGGGAACCAGCCGGAGGTGTTGAGGATCAGGTCGTACTGTTCAGGGCTGGCCTTGACCTTGGAGAACATTTCGGCCGGGGAGCCGACGTTGGTCGCGTTGACCTTGATCCCGGTTTCCTGTTCGAATTCTTCGAGCCATTCGGGTTCGTGGTAGCCCTCCCAGGTCAGCAGATTGATCGTTTCGCCGCTGCCCGAGCCTTCGCTTTCTTCGGAGGGGGCGGTTTCCGAGCCTCCACCTTCGCTGCTGCCGCCCCCGCTGCTGCTGCTGCCCCCACCGCAGGCGGCCAGCACCAGCGCCGTCAGGGCGATCAGCGCCAGCAGTCCCAGCACTCCCCTCAACTTGCCTACCCTCATCGCACTTCCTTTCTTCTCGTCTGTCTTTCCCCCATGCGATACCTGCGCCAGCTCAGCTGCCGGCCCCCCCGGCAGGGCCGGCCAAGATCCGCTCCAGCGCCTGCTGGCAGGAGGTCACCTTCTCGGGCTCGATCCGCTCCAGCCACCAGGTGACCCCGGCGGCCTCGTATTCCGCCATCAGCTCGCCCGCTCCCGGATCCGTCTCGCCGTCGAGGGCGATGTCGAAGCTCCCGGGCGCGCTGCGGTGCTCGCCGATGTAGGCGGCGATCTCCCGCACGTCCGCCGGGGTCGGCGTGCCGCCCCCGACCAGCTCAGGCACGACGCCGTCCCACCTCGCCGCCCGCCGGAACGGCTTGCGGTTCGGCCACCAGCCGGCGCACCAGATCGGGATCCGCGGCTGTTGCAGCGGCGCCGGCTCGAAGCGGACCTCGCGCGCCGTGTAGTGCTTGCCCTCGAAGCTGAAGCGCTCGCCGCTCCAGAGCCGGTCGAGCACCTCCAGGCCCTCGTCGAGCATCTCGGCGCGGGCGCGGTCCTCGACCTCTTCGCCGAACGCCCCGAACTCCATCTCCGGCGGGTAGCCGATCCCGACGCCGAGGTTGAGCCTGCCGCCGGAGAAGCGGTCGAGCGTCACCGTCTCCCGCGCCAGCTTCCACGGCCGGCGGCGGGGCAGCGGGGTGATCATCGGGCCGATGCGCAGCCGCGTCGTCGCCGCGGCGATCGCCGTCATCGCGACCCACGGGTCGACGATCGGGCGCGTCCCGCCCTCCTCCCAGTTGATGTGGTCCCAGAGGAAGAACCCGTCCCAGCCCGCCCCCTCGGCGGCGACCGCGAGCTCGACCAGCGCCTCGGCGTCGCCGAACGGGCCGAAGTTGGGGACGAAGACGGCCTGCCTCATCGCTAGGCCCCCTGCGCCGCGGATTTGCGCGAGCCGCTCCAGGGGCGCGCGGTGCGGCTCCGCTTGCGGCGTTCCTCGGGCAGCCGGTTCCGCCTGCTGGCGAAGAACAGCATCACCCCGGCGGCGGCGATCAGGAACAGCGAGCCGCCGGCGATCAGGGTGAAGGCTGCGTTGACCTGCGGCGTGAAGCCGAAGCGCAGCAGGCCCCAGACGTAGACCGGCAGCGTCGGCTGCTGCCCGACCAGGAAGAAGGTCATCGCGATCTCGTCCATCGAAAGCGTGAAGCCGAGCAGGCAGCCGGCGACGAGCGGCACCCGCAGGCCGGGCAGGGTGACGTGCCAGAAGGTGCGCAGCGGCCCGGCGCCGCAGTCCATCGAGGCCTGCTCGAGCGAGGGATCGGAGACTTTCAGCCGCTGCAGGAGGATGAACATGATCAGCGGCGTGATGAAGGAGGCGTGGCCGGCGACGATGGTCCAGAACCCGGGTTCGATCTTGATCGAGTGGAAGTTGACCAGCAGGGCGATCCCGAGGACGACCCCGGGCGCGACCAGCGGCGTCGCCAGCAGGGCCTGGATCAGCGGCTTGCCCGCCACCCGGCGGCGGTGCAGGACGATCGCGAAGTAGAGCGCCACGCAGGCCGAGATCGCAACCGACGTGATCGCGACTTTGAGGCTGAATTCGATCGCTTCCAGCATCTTTTCGTCGGCGAACAGGGCCGAGAACCATTTGGTCGTGAAGCCGACGAACGGCAGCGTCTGCAGTTTGCTGTCGTTGACCGAGAACAGCGCCGTGATCACCATCGGCGCGTAGAGGAAGAGGTAGACGCAGAGGACGGCGAACCCGACCAGCGCCGTGATCGCGATCTTCACCGGTTTGGTTTCGCGGAACCGGACGCGGACCGGCTGGAACTCCGAGCCCATCAGTTCTCGACCTCCGCTTCCAGCCGCGTGAAGAGCGAGACCAGGGCGAGGACCAGCAGGCCGGCGGCGATGATCATGATCCCGATCGCCGCCCCCTGCGGCCAGTTGTTGGCGGTGCCGAAGGCCTGCAGGACGATCGAGCCCAGCATCGTGCCCTTGAGGCCGCCGACCTGCGCCGGCGTGACGTAGTCGCCGAAGGTGAGCACGAACCCGATCGCGAAGCCGACCGCGACCCCGGGGCGGGTGAGCGGCCAGATCACGTGGCGGAAGGTCTGCCAGCCCGACGCGCCGCAGTCGCCGGAGGCCTCGAAGTAGTGTCGCGGCACCCGGTCGAGCGATGTGTACACGGAGAGGAACACGTACGGGATCGCGACGTAGGTGAGGGTGACGACGACGGTCGTCGAGGAGTAGAGGAAGGCGGTCGAGGGGCCGTTGATCAGCCCGATCGATTCGAGGAACCCGTTCAGCACCCCGTGGCCGCCGAGGATGATTTTCCAGGCGAAGATCCGCATCAGGTAGCTGACCCAGAGCGGGATGATGATCAGCAGCGCCGCGAGCGTCTTGTAGCGGCCGAACTTGGTGACGACGACGTAGGCGAGCGGGTAGGCGATCAGCGTCGCGCAGGTGGTCGAGATCAGCGCAATCGTCAGGGTGCGCTTCAGCAGCGTCTGGAAGACTTTCGACTGAAACAGTTCGGTGTAGTTGTGGACGTTCCAGACGTGGGCGACCTGGCCGAGTTCGTTCTTCCAGAGGCTGTAGGAGATCAGGAAGATGTTGGGGAGCAGGATCAGGACCACGATCCAGGCCAGGATCGGGCTGACGGCGAACAGCGTCTTGATCGGCCGCGGCAGCCGCCGCGGCACCGCCAGGATCGGCTCCAGCCGCCTCGAGGCCGTTGCAGCGATGCTGGTCACTGCTCAGGCTCCTCCTGCAGGTCCTGCCAGGTCCCGGTCGGCTTGACTATCACCGCGTCCTCGGGACGCCAGCCGAACTCGATCGGGCCGCCGGGCGTCAGGTTGTTGCTCGAGCTGCGCAGCATCAGCCGCTGCTCGCCGAGGTCGGCCAGCACCTCGCGCTCGTGGCCGAGGAAGAGGACGTCCCCGACCCGGGCCTCGAAATGGTTGGCGAGGCCGCGGCTCTCCTCGCCGACGACGATCGCCTCCGGCCTGATCGAGAGCACGAAGCTCGCTTCCTCGGGTTCGCGGTCGAGCGCGACCGTCACCGCGCCGGTCCGGGCCCTGGTCCCGGCCTCGTGCTGGCACTCCAGCAGGTTGGTCTTGCCGATGAACCCGGCGACGAACGAGGTCGCCGGCTGGTCGTAGACCTCGGTCGGGCTGGCGATCTGTTCGACCCGGCCTTCGTTCATCACCGCCAGCCGGTCGCTCATCGCCAGCGCCTCGCCCTGGTCGTGGGTGACGTAGATGAAGGTGATCCCCACCTCGCGCTGGAGGTTTTTCAGGACCAGCAGCATGTTCTCGCGCAGCTTCAGGTCGAGGGCGCCGAGCGGCTCGTCGAGCAGCAGCAGCCGCGGGCGGCGGATCAGGGCGCGGGCGAGGGCTACGCGCTGGCGCTGGCCGCCCGAGAGCTGGTGCGGGAGCCGCTTCTCATAGCCCGTCATCGAGACCCGCTCGAGCGCTTCGGCGACCCGCGGCGCGATCTCCTTCTTCGAGACGCCCGCCATCTTCAGCGGGTAGCCGACGTTCGCTTCCACCTTCATGTGCGGGAAGAGCGCGTAGTTCTGGAAGACCGTGTTGACGTCGCGGCGGAACGGGGGGATGCCGGTGGCGTCGTAGCCGTCGAGCAGCACCTGGCCCGAGGTCGGCTGCTCGAAGCCGGCGATCATCCGCAGCGTGGTCGTCTTGCCGCTGCCGCTCGAACCCAGGATCGAGAAGAATTCCCCTTCCTGGATCGCCAGGTTCATCTCCGCGACCGCGGCGTGGGTGCCGCCGGGGTAGGTCTTCGAGATCCCCCGCAGCTCGACCACCGGCCTCGACGTCGCCGGGGCCTCGGTCGGGTCGGGAACCGACTCGTTGCTCACGGTGCTCACTTCGGTGGGCTCCTTCTTCTCGGTCGACATATCCATCCTCTAGGGCTGATCCTCGGGCTCCAGCGACCGGACGGCCAGCAGCCGCTCGATGGTCTCGAGGTTTCGCAGGGTCTCCTCACGTGACACCTCGGTGGCGGCTTCACCGCGCACCGCGGCGCAGAAGTTCTCGATCTCGAGCTGGTAGGCGTTGCCCCCCGGGGTCGGTACCTCCTCCACCTCGCCGCCCGTCTCGAGCTCGATGCTGAGCGGCTCCAGGTGCGGGTACCACGGCATCCTCACCACCGCCCGCCCCTCGGTGCCGAGGACTTCGACGCCGACGTCGAGAGGCGTCTGCATGCCGCAGTCGAAGACGGCGACGGCGTCGTCGCCGAAGCGCATCGTCGCCGCGAAGGTCTCATCGACGCCGGAGGCCGTGCCGCGGGCGGTGGCGCTCACCTCGTCCGGCGCCCCGCCGAGCAGGTAGCCGGCCATGCTCACGCAGTAGCAGCCGACGTCGCGCAGAGCCCCGCCGGCCAGCGGCGCGCTGTAGCGGATGTCGGTCGCGGGGTCCTCGACCCGGAAGTGGAAGCGCATCCGGACCACCCGCGGCTGGCCGATCCGGCCGCCCCTGACCAGCTCGCCGAGCGTCTTGGTCTTCGGGTGGTGGCGGTACATGAAGGCCTCCATCAGCACCAGGCCGCGCTCCTCGGCGAGGTCGAACAGCGAGGCGGCCTCGGCCGCGGTCGGCGTCAGCGGCTTCTCGCAGAGCACGTGCTTGCCGCTCTCCAGCGCGGCCCGCGTCCACTCGCCGTGCAGGGCGTTGGGGAGCGGGATGTAGACGCAGTCGATCTCCTCGTCGGCGAGCAGCTCCTGGTAGGAGCCGAACGAGCGCCCGATCCCGTGCTCGCTCGCGTAGCGGGCGGCGCGCTCGCCGTCGCGGCTGGCGACGGCGTCGAGGCGGGCGTCGGCGGCCGCCGCGTAGCCGGGCAGCAGCTCGTCGATGATCTGGGCGGTCGAGAGGATGCCCCAGCGCAGGGGCCCGTTGCCGCTCATGCGCCGACCTCGCTCTCCAGCCCGGCCAGCGCCAGCAGCCGCTGCACGGCGGCGTCGGCGAAGGCGTCGTCGTTGATGTGGGCGTCGATCACCTCGACCTGGATGCCGTCCCTGACCGCCGCCAGCAGCGCGTCGACGAAGGCGGCGTCGGCCTCCGGGTCCCAGAACACGCCGCCCTCGGCGTCGGGGACCGAGAAGCCGCGCTTGGGCACCAGGATCGAGGTCGGCCCGGTCGCCTTGTTCGCCTTGGCGGCGAACAGCGCGCCGAGCTCGGCCATCTCCTCACGGGTCAGGCGGACCAGGGTCAGCTCCGGGTTGTGCCTGAACATCACCCGGTCGGGGAATTCCTCGGCCGCCTCCTCCCAGCGCCCGCAGGTGATGAAGTCGACGCAGCCGGGGACGAGCACCTGGGGGACGCCCATCCGCCCGGCGGTCTCCATCCGGCCCGGGCCGGCGTCCATCAGCCCGCCCACCAGGGTGGCGGCGAGCTCGGTCGTGGTGTAGTCGAGGACCAGGGTGGCGCGGCCGTCGGCGACGAACTGCTCGAAGGCCCTGCCGCCGACCCCGTTCGCGTGGAAGACGACGACGGCGAGGTCGGCGGCTTCCAGCTGGGCGCGAGCGCGGTCGAGCGCCTTGGTGGTGTTGCCGTTCATCGAGACGGCGACGGCGGGGCGGCGATCCTCCTCGGCGGCGGCGCCGTTGCCGTTGCCGGCGGCGCGGCTGGCGCCGACGATGTATCCGGCCGCCGTCCTCAGCACCTTCTCGGTCACCTCGTTGATGCCGGCGATGTCGGCCACCGAATGCAGGGTGGCGACGTCGCGCAGGCCCACGTAGGGCTCGAAGCGGCGCTGGCCCGAGGTCAGCGGCGAGACGACCATCTTCGGGAACCCGATCGGCAGCTCCCTGAAGGCCGGGCCGACGACGTGGGCGCCGGCTCCGCCGATGCAGATCGCGCCCCGCACCAGGTCGGCCGCGACCAGCGCCCCGATCGCCGCCCGCACCCCCGCCTGCATCCGCTCGCCGGCCTCGCCGCGCGGCAGGCTCGCCATCTCCTCGAGCGTCGAGCCCGCCGCCCCCGCCACTTCCGCGGCGCCGATCACCGGGTAGGTGGCGGCGGGAACGGCCTCGCCGCTGAGCGAGGAGTCGAGCAGGATCGGGGTGCCGCCGGCCGCGTCGATCGCGTCGGCGAGGAAGCAGAGCTCGGCGAACTTGGTGTCGAGGGTCCCGACCACGAGGATGCGCGGGCTCGCTTCCCCGTTGTGTCCGATCCATCGAACAGTTTGTGGAATCTCGAACTCGGCCACCGGCGGCACCGTACGTTACGGGCACCCATCGCGTCAAGTGCGAACCTAAACCGGACGTTCCTCGTCGACAAGATGGGCCCTCCCAGGGCCGGCGGATCAGGCACCGGCGCCCTTGCCCCGGGCGCCGAACGGGCAGGGGAGCGGCGCCAGCCAGCGCTCCCAGATCGGCTCCAGGTCGAGCCCGGCAAGCGCCGCGTCGAGCCGCTCGACCAGCTCGGCCTCGCCGCGGCGGCAGGCCCCCGCCCAGGCGTTGCGGGTCGGCACCGTGAAGGCCACCCGGATCGTCGGGTCGGGGTCGATGAAGCAGACCTCGTCGTCGACCAGCGCATCGACCTCGCCGTCGCGCAGCAGCGCCAGCATGTCGCCGAGGACGTCGTCGGTGGCGGCCGCGAAGGGCACCGGCACGGCCCCCTCGAAGGTCTCGGCCAGGGCCATGTTCGTCGAGCCCTCGATCGCCAGCACGCGCAGGCCGCGGAGGTCGCCGGGACCGGCGACCTCGGTCTCGGGCCGGACCACAACCGACTCGTCGAAGACCGCGTAGGGCGAGGTGAAGGAGAACCGGCGCGAGCGCTCGGGGGTGACCGCGCAGCCGCACCAGATCGCGTCGCACTCGCCGGCCTCGAGGGCGCCGCCGAACGCCGACCACTGGCGGAAGATCCAGCGCAGCTCGAGACCGGCGGCCGCCGCGGTCGCCGCGGCCACCTCGACCTCGTAGCCGTGGCGGCTGCCGTCGGCCTCGGTCCAGAACAGCCGGCCCGAGTCCAGCGAGGAGCAGCAGAGGGTCAGCACGCCGGGCTCGACCGTCATCGCGCCGGCTCCGCCGCGAAGCGCAGCGGCAGCGCCAGCGGCCCGGTGTTGCCGGTGTCGGGGAGCCAGCGCGCCTCGCCGTCGGCTTCCATCCCCGGCAGCCGCCGGGCGAGCAGGGCAAGCGCCTCGGTCATGTCGCGGCGGGCCAGGAAGTGCCCGAGGCAGTGGTGGGCGCCGCCGCCGAAGCCGAACTGCTTGGGCCGCTCGCGGGCGATGTCGAACTCCTGGTCGGCGCCGAAGGTGCGCGGGTCGGTGCCCGCGACGGCGGCCACCAGGTGGATGGTCGTGCCGCGCGTGATCGCGACCCCCTCGTATTCGAGGTCCTCGAGCGCTTCGCGCGTGATCCAGGTGGTGGTCGGGCGCATCCGCATCACCTCCTCCACCGCCGCCGCCGCGAGCTCCGGGCGTTCGCCCAGCAGCCGCCACTGGTCGGGGTGCTCGGCGAACAGGTCGACGGCGATGCCGAGCTGGTTGCGGGTCGTCTCGACCCCGCCGAAGAACATGTTCACCATCGCCTCGGTCAGCTCGAGCTCGCTCAGCATGCCGGCGTCGGTGGCGGCGATCAGGGCGCCGACGGTGTCCTCGGGGCCGCCGGCGGCGCGCCGCGCGGCGATCGCGGCTTCGGCGTACTCGGTCAGCCGGCCGAGGCCGTGCTCGACCCGCTCCAGCTCGGGCCCGATGGTGATGCCCAGGGCGAGGCCCATTTCCGCGGTCCAGAGGGCCAGGTCCTCCCAGTCGCGGTCGCCGAGCCCGATCAGGTTGCAGATCACCCGGGTCGCGTAGGGCTGGCTGAACTCGGCGACGAACTCGCAGCGGCCGCGGCCGGCGAAGCCGTCGATCAGCTCGTTCGCCAGGGCGACGAACATCGGCGCCTCGCGGTCGATCAGGCCGGGGGCGAAGGCCGGGTTGAGGATCCGCCGCTGGCGCTTGTGGTCCTCGCCGGTGAGGTTGATCAAAGTTCGGTGCCACCAGTCCCGGAACGGGCCGCTCTCGACGCCGTTGTGTTCGGGCCACCGCTTCGAGCCCTGGCCGAGGCGCCGGTCGCGGAGCAGCTCGCGGGCCTCCTCGTAGCGCAGGACCGCGATCCCGTACGGGGTGCGCGCGTACCAGCTCCTTTCGCGGGCGGCGCGGGCGGGCGCCGCCCGAAAGGAGAACGCGGGGTCGGAGAGGTCGAGGAACGGCGGCTCCTCGGCGGCCGCCGAGGCCGGCTGGTCGAGCCGCCCGGTCACCCCGGCGAACCCGCCCGCAGGCGCTCGCCGAAGCGCTCCAGCCCGGCCCCGATCGCGTCGGCGATCGCGTCGATCTCGGCCTCGGTCACGGTCAGCGGCGGCGATACGGCGATCCCTTTGAGCAGCGGCCTGACCAGCACGCCCTCGGCCCGGCAGGCGAGCTGCAGCTCGTTGACGGCGCCCGGCACCCGGTCGAGAACCGCCGGCGCGAGGTCCATGCCGGCCATCAGCCCGATTCCCGCCCGCAGCTCGCTCACGACCTCGGTCGCGGTGACGCGCTCCAGGGCCGCGGCCAGGTGGCCCTCGAGCTCGCGGCCGCGCGGGATCAGGCCCTCGCGCTCGAGGATCTCGATGTTGGCGAGCGCGGCGGCGCAGCAGACCGGATGCCCCGCGTAGGTCTGGCCGTGGCGCAGGACGGGCGCCCCGGCCTCGCCGGTGAAGAACGGCGCGGCGACCTCACCGCTGACCAGCAGGGCGCCGAGCGGCTGGGTGCCGCTGGTGATCCCCTTCGCGGTGCAGATCATGTCCGGCTCGACCGGCCAGCGGTCGATCCCCCACCAGGTCCCAAGCCGGCCGAAGCCGCAGATCACGCTGTCGGCGACGCACAGGACGCCGTGGCGGCGGCAGACGTCGGCGACCCCCTCCAGGTATCCGGGCGGCGGCAGCAGCACCCCGCCGGCGCCGATCACCGGCTCGCAGAAGAAGGCGGCGACCCGCTCGGGGCCGACTCGCAGGATCTCCGCCTCGAGCGAATCGACCTGGTCGAACTCGACCACCGAGACGTCGGCCACCAGCCGCCCCCAGCCGGCGGTGTTCGCCTCGATCCCGGCGAGGCTGGTGCCGAGGCCGTGGGTCCCGTGGTACCCGAAGCGGCGCGAGATCAGGTGGGTGCGCTGCGGCTGCCCGCGCCGGGCGAAGTGGGCGCGGGCGATCTTCGCGGCACTGTCCAGCACGTCGCCTCCGCCGGAGGCAAGAAAGATCTTGGTCCCCTCGATCGGGCTCAGCTCGGCGAGCCGGTCCGCCAGGTCGAGCGCCGGCCGGTTGGCGTATTCGCCGAACACGTTGAAGCCGTCGAGCCGCTCGAGCTGGGCGGCGACCGCCGCCGTGATCTCCGGCCGCCCGTGCCCGACGTTCGCGTACCAGAGGCTCGCGGTGGCGTCGATGTAGCGCTTGCCGGCCTCGTCCTCGACCCAGATCCCCTCGGCGCTGCGCAGCACCAGCTTGTGCTCGGCCACCCAGCCCATGTCGGCGAACGGGTGCCAGAGCGGAGAGGGGGCCGGCTCGCTCACCGCTCCTCGCAGGAGATCGCGCGCGCCGGACAGGCTTCGACCGCCGCGAGCACGTCATCGCGCCGGTCCTCGGAGGGTGACTCGACCCACGAGATCGTGCCGTCGTCGGCCAGCCGGAAGAGATCGTCGGCGACGATCTCGCACTGCCCGTTGGCTTCGCAGAGCTCGCGGTCGACGCTGACCCTCATCGCCCGCTCCGGTCCCGGGACGGCGTCATGGCACGTAGTTGAGGTAGGTCTCGCGGTCCCAGTCGGTGACCGCGCCGCAGGCGCGATGCCACTCGTCGTACTTCAGCTCGAGGAAGACCGCCAGCAGGTCGGGGGTCAGCGACGAGCAGACGACCGGGTCCTGCTGGAGCGCCGCCAGCGCGTCGGCCAGGGTCATCGGGACCGACTCGAAGGGGCTCTCGAGGTCGGCCGTCGCCTCGGTCTCCGGCGGCAGCTGCGGCCCCGGGTCGAGGCCGCGCTCCAGCCCGTCGCGGACCGCGGCGAGGATCGCCGCGTGGGAGATGTAGGGGTTGCAGCTGGCGTCCGGCCCGCGGTACTCGAACCGCGAGTCGAGCACGCGGACCATGCACTGGCGGTTCTGCAGCCCCCAGGTCGGCGTCGTCGGCGCGAACAGGCCGACCTCCCAGTAGCGCGCGTAGGAGTTCACGGTCGGCGCCACCAGCGCCGTCATGCCGCGGGCGTGGGCGAGGACGCCGGCGATCGCCTGGCGGCCCAGGTCGCTGAGGCCTTCGGGGCCCTCGCCGGCGAAGACCGGCCGCTCGCCGTCCCAGAGGCTGATGTGGTGGTGGCAGCCGTTGGCCATGATCCCCGGGGTCGGCTTCGGCATGAAGGTCGCCAGGATGCCGAACTCCTTCGCCACCTGGACGCAGATCTGGCGGTAGGTGACGAGGTTGTCGGCGGTGCGGAGCGCCGGCTCGGGGCCGAAGTTCATCTCGACCTGGCCGGCGTGCTCGAAGTCCGCCTGGATCATGTCGAGCCCCATCGCCTCGCCGTATTCGGTGACCCGCTTGATCACCGGCCGCAGCTCTTCGATCACCGCCACGTTGTAGGTCGGCCCGACGTTGTCGGGGGTCCGCAGCGGCCCCGGCCGCGGGTCGGCGGGGTCGGGGTACCAGCTCATCTCGGGCTCGCAGCCGCTGCGGACCTCGAGGCCGAAGTCGGCGCCGAAGCGGTCGAGCTCGCGCTTCAGGTTGAGGCGGCAGTCGCAGTCGACCGGGGCGCCGGGGCGCTCGGGCTCGTCGGCACGGTGGTAGTGGTCGCAGAAGACCCTGGCGATCTCGCGATCCCAGGGCAGGATCCGGAAGGTTGCGAGGTCGGGCACCAGGACCCCCTCGGCGACCTCGATCGCGCTGGGCCCGATCGTCGCCCCCTCGCGCGTCTCGGCGAAGCCGCCGGCGGCGAGGAAGGTCCAGGCCAGCCCGGACTCGCAGAAGCGCTCGAAGTGCTTGGCCGGGACCAGCTTCGCCAGCACCCGGCCCTGGATCGAGACGTACTGGAGGTAGACGTGCTTGACCCCGCCGGCGCGGATCTGTCCGGTGATCTCCCGCACCGCGTCCTGCTCGGACGAGCGGCTCAATGCGGTCTCCAGCGCGGTGGCCGGCATCACTCTCTCTCCTGTGCGCGCGCGGGGGGCGTGGCGGGCAACCCGGAACCCGGCTCCGGGGGGCAGGGATGCTCACACAGCCCGGTGCGGTCTGTCAAGACGGGCCGGGCGCCGTCGCGAGGCGGCCGCGGCAGCTGCCTCCGGCGCCGCGCTTGCGGCCGGCCCGGATTGCGGGTACAACCCGACCCGTGCCGGTCCGGTCGCCGCAAACGCCGCTCCGCGGGGCCCACCGGCAGCCGCGACGCCGGCCGATCGTGCTGGTCTCGATCACGACGATCGACGGCCACGGGGGCGTGATCGAGGCGATCGAGGTCGAGGGCGCCGAGGCCGCCGTGATCGGCGTCCAGTGGGAGATGCAGGAGGGCTGGCGCCGCGACCCCGCCCACTCCGGCCTCTTTCAGCTGCTGGTCGAGGAAGCCGGGCGTCACGCGCGCTCCCGTGAGGCGCCGGCAGCGCCGAGCGCGGAGCCCTGATGGAGCGGCCGCTGGTCGCGGTGACCTCGATCCCGCGGACGATCCCGACGACGCTCCCGGTCGAGATGCCGAGCGCGACCTCGCACCGCCGCTTCGGCGAGCTGCTCGCCGAGGCGGGCGCGCTCGCCGTCGTCGTCGACTCCTCCTGTGCCGCCGGAGCGCTCCTGGACCGGGTCGACGGCGTCCTGCTCAGCGGCGGCGGCGACCTCGACCCCGAACGCTACGGCGAGCGGCGCCGCGCGCCGACCGGAGCGCCGGACCGCGACCGCGACGAGTTCGAATTCGAGCTCGCCCGGGGCGCGCTGGAGCGGGGCCTGCCGGTGCTCGGGGTCTGCCGCGGCATGCAGCTCCTCAACGTCCTGCTCGGCGGCACCCTGGTCCAGGACCTGCCCGCGGTGACCGACCTCGACCACAACGTGCGCGACCGTCCGGGCGCCCCGGTGCACGAGGTCGCGGTGGCCCCGGGAACCGTCCTCGCCGAGGCCGTCGGGCGGCCCCGCTTCGCGGTCAACAGCATTCACCACCAGGGCATCGCCGCCCTCGCTCCCGGGCTGCGCTGCGGAGCCCGCGCCCCGGACGGGACCGTCGAGGAGCTCGAGGACGGCGGGCGGCGGCTGATCGGCCTCCAGTGGCACCCCGAGTTCATGACCCCGGCCGCGAGCGCCGAGAGCGGCGCGATCTTCGGCCGGTTCGCGAGCTGGTGCGCCTCCGGGCCGGTCCCGGCCGGCGGCCGCGGCCCTATCGCCTGAGGAAGGCTTCAATTCTCGCCACCACCTCGTCGGGGCGCTCGAGCACGGCGAAGTGGCCGCACTCGAGCTCTTCGTAGGTCGCTCCTGGCACCCGCTCGGCCGCCTCGCGGACCAGCGCCGGCGGCGCGATCCAGTCCTCGCTGGCGCCGAGGAAGAGGGCCGGCGAGCGGATCGCGCCGAGCACGGGCTCGAGCTCGACGCTCTTGTTCAGCTCGCACTGGCGGGCGAGCCCGGGGGCGACCGGGAAGGTCGCCAGCGTGTCGAGCCCCTGCAGCGGCAGCTCGGCGACGAAGCCGGAGCTGAAGCCGGTCAGCATCCAGAGGCGGGCGAAGAGGTCGGGGTCGAGCGCGTGCAGGTCGCGCCAGAGGTCGAACTGGACGTGGACGCGCGCGCTCGAGCCCTCGATCGGGCCGGCCAGCATGATCAACGACTCGACCCGCTCGGGCTCGGCGGCGGCCAGCGTCGCCGCGACCGCCGCCCCGAGCGAGAACCCGACCACCGAGTAGGACCGCAGGCCGGCGGCGCCCGCGGCCGCGTCGACCTGCTCGGCCAGCGCCGCCAGGTCGAGCGGGTCGCCGGGGTCGGCCGTCGCCCCCGAGCCGGGCAGGTCGGGCATCACCAGCGTCCAGCTCTCGGCCAGGGCGGGGCCGACCGTCGACCAGGTGGTGGCGGCATCGCCGCCGGTGCCGTGGACGAGGACGAGCCCCGGCCCCTCGCCGGCAACGGTGAAGGCGACGGTCGCCCCTCCTGCCTCGACGGTCGGCATCGCCGGACTCAGATCAGCGGCGCCATCGCGGTCTGGCCGCCGTCGACGAAGATCGTCGCGCCGTCGAGGTACTGGGGCGCGTCGAGGCCGAGGTACTCGACCACGTTGCCGAGCTCGTCGGGCTCGCCGACCCGACCGAGGATGTTGAGCTGCTTCAGCGACTCGGGAGTCGCGTTCTCGACGAAGTCGCCGACCATGTCGGTGGCCACCCAGCCGGGGGCGATCGCGTTGGCGACGATGTTGTGCTTGGCGAGGTCGACCGCCATCGAGCGGGCCAGCGAGCTGACCGCCGCCTTGGCGGCGCTGTAGTGGGCGGACTCCGGCTCGGAGACCGGCGAGTTGACCGAGGAGATCAGCACGAAGCGCCCGCCTCCCCGCTCCGCCATCACCTTGGCGGCGGCGACGCAGGGATAGAGGATCGCGTCGAGCGTCGGGCCGATCGTCGCCTGCCAGGCGCGCTCGTCCATGTCGAGGAAGTCGGTCGGCTCGTAGGTGCCGGCGCAGTTGACGCAGATGTCGAGCCCGCCGAAGGCCTCGACCGTGGCCGCGACGATCCGCTTCGCGTCGGCTTCGACGGCGCTGTCGCCGGCGCAGATCGCGACCTTCGCCCCCTCGACCTCCTCGCTCAGCCGGCTCTCGGCCTCGCGCAGCTTCTCCTCGCGCCGCCCCGAGAGCATCACCGCCACCCCCCGGCCCGCGAGCCGCCGCGCCGAGGCGTATCCGATTCCGGTGCCGCCGCCGACCACGAGTGCAACTTTCGACATTCTCTTCGCCTTTCTACTCGCCGGGGGTCCGCCGCAGCGCCCCGAGCACGGTTAGCATTTCCGACACTGAGGCGCACGGGTGCGCGCCGACGCTTTCGATCCGGTCGCTGACGTCCACGGACTTGACCGCTCCCAGGTCCTGGGTCAGCCGCCCGCCGATGAAGACCTCGGCCCGCAGGCCGCGTTCGCGCAGCCGCGCCATCAGGTCCTCGGTGACGCTGAGCGCCGAGCCGTTGTAGGTGCTGAGCCCGACCGCGTCGGCCGCCGTCTCGGCCGCCGCGGCGGCGAGCAGGTCGTTGTCGACACTGGTCCCGAGGTCGATCACCTCGGCGCCGAAGCGGCGCAGCACCGAGACGACGATGTCGAGGCCGTACTCGTGGATGTCCGAGGACGCGGTGACGACCCTGATCCCGCCGAGCTCGACCTCGCCCTGTTCGGCGAGGATCTGGGCGAGCACCGCCTGACGGCGCTCGGTGGCGCGGGAGAGGGTGTTGCTGGCCACCACCGGCGTCCGCCCGCGCGGGTACTCGTCGTCGGCCGGGCCGGCCCCCCAGAGCTCCTCGATCCGCTCGGCGCCGAGGCGGCGGGTGGCGATCAGGATCTGCAGCGGGTCGTCGACGTCGACCCCCATCCCCGTCAGGCCGGCGAGCATGTTGGCGTAGACCTGGCGGCCGCCGGCGATGATCCGGTCGCGGACCTCGTGGACCGGCGTCCAGTCGATCAGCGGCAGCGCCCGCCGCGCCTGGCGCTCGGCCTCGTTGCCCAGCTCCAGCGACTGGACGATGTCCTCGACGGTCGGGATCCGGATCGGCTCGGTCGTCGGCGTCGCGTGGACCGCCGCGCCGGTCGGGTGGGCGAGCTCGTTGGCGATCGTGAAGAGGATGTCGCTGGTGACCGTCGCGGCGTGGCGGTCGAGCGAGAAGGCGGGGTCGAGCGAGTTGGTGTCGCCATGGACGAGCGAGGGCGGCACCCGCGAGGTGTTGATCGCGTCCATCGCCTGGCCGTAGGCGGCCTTCAGCAGCGGGTCGGCGAAGGTCGAGCCGTAGCTGGGCGAGTAGGCGGCGCCGATCAGCTCGTCGGCCACCCGGCGGTGCATCAGGCACCAGCCCAGCGAGGTCGCGCAGTCGTGGAAGGAGGCGCAGTAGCCGTCGTCGATGTAGGAGTCGAGCACCACCCCCGCCTCCTTCTGGGCGGCGATCACCGCGATCGCCTTGACCGTGCTCGCCATCTGCTCGACGTCCTTGGCGCTCCAGCCGGGATACCCGTAGGGCTGCTGGGCCAGGTTGCCGACGTAGGAGACGCCGGCCTCGATCGCCGCGCAGGCGTTCTCGACCGAGGCGGGGCTGCCGACCGCGTGGTCGTTGATGATCCCCTCGACCTCGATCTCGGTCGCGATCCCGGCCCAGTCCTCGGGCGTCCAGAACATGATCCCGGTCTCCTCGGTGGCGCCCGGGCGTTCGGCCGGCAGCAGCCCCATCCGCCGGTCGGCTGTCAGCGAGACCCGGTCGACCCGCAGGTCGCGGCGCTGGCACTCTTCCCACACCTCCCCGAGCGAGTCGCGGGTCTCGGGCCAGCTCTTGAGGCCGAGGTTGATGTAGTAGGTGATCGTGCCGTCCTCGCGGCAGCGTTCCTTGTAGTGGCGCTCGGAGATCACCCCGTGCCGGGCCTCGTAGCGGGTCACCGCCGGCCGCAGGCGGCGCCCGAGCTCGCGGCCTTCGGCGATCAGCTCGGCGCTGTCGGGCAGGTCCGACGGCAGCAGGTCGGCGGCCACCGGCGAGCTCACCGCTCGCCCCCGAGCACCGACTCGAGCAGGCCGAGCGCCGCCTCGCGGTGATCGCGCGCGAGCAGGCCGACGGCCCAGAGCAGGTAGTCGCGGTCGACGCGCACCGGCACCGAGGCGGGGACCAGCCCGCCACTGCCGCGGACCCGGGCGAGGGCGGTCTCGACGATCCGCGCCGGCGCCGCGGCGTGGGCGAAGACCCCGCCGGTGGCGATGAAGCAGGTGGCCGGGCGCAGGTCGCGGCCGTCGCGGATCAGCGCCGCGCCTTCGTCGGTGAGCACGGTCCGCAGCCGTCCGGCGTGGCGCAGCACGGCGACCTCGGCCGCGATCTCGGCCAGGCGCCGGTCGACCTCGCGCTCGGCCTCGTCGGCGGGCACGAAGGCGCGGTCGGCGGCCCGCCTCGCCACCGGCTCCTCGAGGCCGGCGAGCTCCTCGCGGGGGAGGCCGCCCAGCGCCGCCGCCTCGAGCACCCCCGGCGCGTTCTCGCGCATCCCGAGATCGCCCTCGACGGTGCGGGTCAGGTGGCTCTCAGCCAGGCCGGTGGCGACGTAGGCGTGGGCGCTCGGGTCCAGCGGCAGCGCCGAGTGGACGTCGGTGGTGGCGCCGCCGATGTCGACGACCACCGGGAAGCGGGCCTCGCCGTGCGCCGCGCTCTCGCCGATCGCCGCCGTCGCCGCCAGCACCGCGGCCGGCGTCGGCATTCGGATCGCGCTCGCCAGCTCCGAGGCCGAGGAGAAGCGGCCGTGGCCGATCACGTGCTCGACGAACAGCGAGCGGATCTCGGCCTGCGCCGACTCGGGCCGCAGTTCGCCGACGCGCGGCATCACGTTGTCGACGCAGCGCACGACCCGGCCCTCGCCGAGCGCCTCGCGAACCCTGGGCTGGGCGGCGCGGTTGCCGGCGACGACGACCGGCAGGCCCGGCGCCAGCGTCCGCAGGGCCTCGGCGTGCTCGACGATCGTCTTGGCGTCGCCGCCGTCGGTGCCGCCGGTCAGCAGCGCGATGTCGGGCTGGGCGGCGGCGAAGCCGGCGCTGGTCGCGGCGGCCGTCTCGCCGGCGCCGTAGCTGGCGACGATTCGCGCCCCGGCGGTGGCGCTGGTGCGCTGGCCGGCGGCCAGGGTCAGGGCCGGCTCCATGCCGAGCACGACGATCCGCAGCCCTCCCCCCGCGCTCGAGGAGAGGATCAGGTCCGCTTCCCCGGCCGCCCGCCCGGCCGCGGCGACGAGCCGTTCGCGGGCCCTGGCGACGCCGCCGGCCAGGTCTTCCCGCGAGGTCGGCACCCGCACCGAGCCGAGCAGCTCGCCGCTCTCGGAGACACCGACCATCTTCGTGAAGGTGCTGCCGATGTCGCCGACTACCAGCATCCGAGACCGGGCCGGCCTAGCCCTCGTCGATGACCGCGACCACGGCGCCGACCTCGACCACGCTCCCCTCGGCGAACTTCAGCTCCTTGACGACGCCGGCGGCAGGAGCCTCGATCTCGGCGTCGATCTTGTCGGTTTCGACGTGGCCGAGTGCCTGCCCCTCCTCGACCGCGTCGCCCTCGGCGACGTGCCAGTCGGTCAGCGTCCCCCGCTGCATCGTCACGCCCCATTTCGGCAGCACCACGTCCATCACGCGCCTCCGTTCCGCTCGACGGTTGCCAGCACCGCGCTCCTGATCTCCTCCTTGCGGACCGTCACCGCCGCCTCCAGGACCGGGCTGAACGGGATCGGCACGTCCTCCCAGGAGACGCGGCGCGGCTGCTGCTTGAGATCGGACCAGTTGCGCTCGACGATCCGGGTGACGACCTCGGCGGCGGCCCCGCAGGTGCGCCGGGCCGGGTCGACGACGACGAGGCGCCCGGTGCGGGCGACCGAGTCGCTGACCGCGTCCCAGTCGAACGGCGTCAGCGTGCGGGGATCGATCACCTCGACCGAGACGCCCTCCTCCTCGAGCTCGGCCGCGACCGCGAGGGCGGCCTCGACGGCGGAGGCGATCGCGACCACGGTGACGTCCTCGCCGGCGCGCTTGGTCTCGGCCACGCCCAGCGGCAGCGGCGCGAGCTCCGCCGGCACCGGGCCCTGCGCCCCGGCCAGCATCAGGTCGAGCAGGAAGACGACCGGGTTGGGGTCGCGGATGCTGGCCAGCAGCAGGCCGGCGGCATCGCCGGGGCTGCTCGGGAAGACCACCTTGATCCCGGAGAGGTGCATCAGCAGCGGGTGCGGGTTCTCCGAGTGCTGCGCCGCGGCCGAGCCCGAGGGCCCGGTGCCGGCGAAGTAGACCAGCGGCAGGTCGACCTGGCCGCCCGACATGTAACGCAGCCGCGCCGCCTGGTTGGCGACCTGGTCGAGGGCGACGTAGAAGAAGCTGGAGAACATCAGGTCCATCACCGGCCGCAGCCCCGAGGCGGCGGCGCCGACGCAGGCGCCGACCACGGTCGCCTCGGAGATCGGCGAGTTGCGGACGCGGTTGGCGCCGAACTCCTCGACCAGGCCTTTGGTGCACCCGATCGTGCTCAGCTCGACGTCCTCGCCGAGCACGACGACCGACTCGTCCTCGGCCATCGCCGCCTTCAGCGCGGCGGCGATCGCGCTCGTCATGTACGTGTCCTTGGTCAGCGTCTCGGTCATCGCGACTCCTCCGCGTAGAGGTCCTCGAGGGCGCTCTCGGCGCTCGGCTGCGGGCTCTGCTCGGCCTTCTCGTAGGCGCTGTCGATCAGCGCCGCTTCCCGCTCGTCGATCTCGGTGAAGCTCTCCGGCGCCGCGGCGCCCTCCTTGACGAGCCGGTCGCGGAACAGGATCAGGGGGTCGCGCGAGATCCACCCGTCGATCTCCTCCTGCGGCCGGTAGGGGCCCGAGAAGACCTCCTCGCCCTCGTTGTGGCCGTGGTGGCGGTAGGTCTCGGCCTCGATCAGCGAGGGGCCCTCGCCCGCCCGCGCCCGCTCGACCGCCCGCGTCGCCGCCGCGCGCACCGCGAGGACGTCGTTGCCGTCGACCTGCTCGGAGGGGATGCCGAACGCCCGCGAGCGCTCGGCGATCTCGCCGGCGGTGATGTCCTCGGTCCTCATCCACTCGGTGTAGTGGTTGTTCTCGCAGAGGAAGATCACCGGCAGCTGCCAGATCGCGCTCAGGTTCATCGCCTCGTGCAGGACGCCCTGGTTGGAGGCGCCGTCGCCGAAGAAGCAGACGGTCACGTGATCGCGGCCGAGGACGCGGTCGGCGAGGCCGCTGCCGGTCGCGATCGGCAGCCCGCCGCCGACGATGCCGTTGGCGCCGAGGATGCCCAGCGAGTAGTCGACGATGTGCATCGAGCCGCCCTTGCCCTTGCAGTAGCCGCCAACGCGACCGAGCAGCTCGGCCATCATCAGCTCCGGGTCGGCGCCCTTGGCGAGGAGGTGGCCGTGGCCGCGGTGGGTGCTGGTGATCTTGTCGGTGTCGGAGAGCACCGAGCAGGCGCCGACCGCCACCGCCTCCTCGCCGATGTAGAGATGGACGAAGCCCGGCAGCGCGCCCCGCTTGAAGAGCGCCTGCACCTTCCGCTCGAAGGCGCGGATCCGGGCCATCCGCGCGTACAGGTCCAGCAGGTCAACGCCCTGTTGCTCGATCTCAGCCGTGGCCATCACTTCCACCTTTCCTCGCTCGGGGCCGTCGCCTCGCCGGCCGCCCCGCGGTCAATCCATCACCATTCCGCCGCTCACGTTCAGCGCCTCGCCGGTGGTCTGGCTCGCCGCCTCAGAGCAGAGGAAGAGGACCGCGGCGGCGACGTCCTCGACCTCCTGGAAGCGTCCCAGCGGCATCGCCTCCATCCAGCCGGCCTTGATCTCGTCGCGGTCCTGGCCGGTGATCGCCGCGACGGCGTCGTACTCGTCCTCCTGCAGCTCGGTGTTGATGAAGCCCGGGCAGACGCAGTTGACCCGCACCGCCGGCGCCACCTCCAGCGCCGCGGTCTGGGTGAGGCTGATCACGCCGGCCTTCGAGGCGCAGTACGGAGCGATGTACATGTTGCCGCGCTTGCCGGCCTGGGAGGAGATGTTCACGACCGCGCCGCGGCCCTGCTCGACCATCACCGGCAGCGCCGCCCGCAGGAAGTTGAAGACCCCGGTCAGGTTGACGGCGATGATCCGGTTCCAGTCCTCGTCGGGGGTCTCGGCCAGCGGCGCGATCGTCACGATCCCGGCGTTGTTGACCAGGTTGTCGACCGTGCCGAAGCGCTCCCTGGCGGCGTCGACCACCCGGGCGGCGTCCTCGGGCTTGCTGACGTCGGCGCGCAGCGCCGCGATCTCGCCGCCGGTCTCCTCGGCGAGCGCGGCGGCGGTGGCCTCGATCGTCTCGCTGATGTCGCAGACGACGACCCCGGCGCCCGCCCGCAGAAACGCCCTGGCGATGCCACGGCCGAGGCCGCGGGCCGCGCCAGTCACGATCGCGGACTGCCCGGCGAAGGAAGAGGTCGCCTCGCTGCTCCCCATTTTCGACCTGCCCTCCTTCCGCCTGTGACGTATTGACCAGCCGTTTTCGCGCGTTTTCGTTCGATAAGGGGAACGATTTCCGCGAAAACCGGCCTATCTGTACCGGGAAGCCGAACGCTACCAAGGCCCCGGACGATGTCAACCGGCGCCCTGCCGGGGCGCTGTCGGGGTGGCCTGGCGCCGGCTTCCGGCGCCAGGCTCGAGCGGCGCCAGCGCCTACTCCATCACCATCCCGCCGGTCACGTTGATCGCCTGCCCGGTCATCTCGCTCGATTCGTCGGAGGCCAGGAACATCGCCACGCGGGCGATGTGCTCGGGCTCCTGGAAGCGGCCCATCGGGATCCCGGACATCCAGCGCTCTTCGATCGAAGCGCGCGGCTCGCCGGTCATCTCTTCCTCCCAGCCGTACTCGCGCTCCATCATCTCGGTGTTGACGATCCCGGGGCAGACGCAGTTGATCCGGATCGTCGGCGCGACTTCGAGGGCGACGCCCTTGCTGAAGACGATCACCGCCGCCTTCGAGGCGCAGTAGTGGGCGAACAGCTTGTAGCCGCGCTTGCCGGCCTGGGAGGCGATGTTGACGATCTTGCCGCCGCCGCGCTCGAGCATCCCCGGGATCACCGCCTTGACGCAGAGGAAGACGCCCTTCGCGTTGACATCCATGACGAAGTCCCAGTCCTTCTCGGAGACGTCGACGGTCTTGTCCATGGTGATCACGCCGGCGTTGTTGACGAGGACGTCGATGCCGCCGAGCACCTCGTCGCCGCGGCGGATCATCTCGCCGACCTGTTCCTCGCTGGTCACGTCGACACCGAGGCTGGTCACCTTCTCCCCCGAGCCGTCGAGCTCGGAGGCGGTGCGGCCGACCCGCTCCTCGTCGATGTCGGCGATCACGACCCGCGCCCCTTCGGAGAGGAACGCCTCGGCGATCGCCCGGCCCATACCGGCGGCGCCTCCGGTGACGAGGACGCCGCTGCCGTCAAACCTGTTTCCCATCGATCTCTCCTTCTAGGCCTTCAGCGTGTACTCACGCTGCTTGATCTCGACGGGGATCTTGCGGATCTCCGTCACCGCTTCCGCCAGGTAGGTCGAGAAGCGCTCGAAGATCTCGTTGCCCTTCTCGGCCGTGGCCCGCAGCGGGTTGCCGATCACGCCGGCTGGCGCGAACTCGTTGTGCTCCATCGGGAAGTAGAAGTACTCATAGCCCTGGAATTCGGCGTCGGCGGCGCCGTCTTCCTTGGCGAAGGCCTCGGGCATCCACTCGGGCGCGTGGGCGCGGGTGTCGACCGCCCGCTCCATCTTCACGTTGGCGCTGTCGTAGGCCATCATGATCGAGGTCTCCTGCTCGCTCGCGTGCCAGCCGGGGGTCTCCTCCGGCGGGTTCTCCATCACGTCCTCGATCAGGCCCAGGTAGCGCTCGCCGTACGGTTTGAACATCGCCAGCAGAGCGCCGGTCTCGTAGCGCAGGTTGCGGAAGACGGGATCGGTCACCTTGGTGTTGGAGGTGTGGCCGTTGACGAAGATCAGCCGGTTGAAGCCGTGGTGGATCAGGCAGCGCGCGGTGTCGTGCAGGATCGCCAGCAGCGTCGTCGAGCGCATCGTGATCGTCCCCATGCCGCGCTCGGGCTCGCGCAGGTGGTGGGGGGAGTAGCCGCTCCAGATCGGCGGCGCGACCAGCGTCCCGGCCTTCTCGGCGGCGCGCCGCGAGACCTCCATCGCGTTGTAGATGTCGGTCCCCAACGGCATGTGGTCGCCGTGCATCTCGCAGGCGCCCATCGGAATCAGGATCGTGTCGTCGTGCTCGAGGTGCGCCCGGATATCCGGCGGCGCCAGGTCGAGCAGGAGGCGTGAGTGAAGTTGACCGCTCTCGGACATCGGCGTGTTGATCCCTTCGGCTGAGGTTGTTGGTTCCGCCCTGGCGTCCGAAGTATCGAACGTTTTGAGCTAGATCGGTTGAAGAAGACGGGCAGTACCGTACACTCTCGCCCTTCGCCGGGTCAAGCAGTCGCTGAGACCGGCTCAGAAGGACTTCGGCACGTTGATCCAGATGTACTCGGTCTCGTCCTCGGCGACGTTTTCCATCCGGTGCGGCGTCGTGCTCGGGAAGCAGATCGCGTCGCCCGGGTCGAGGAAGTAGATCTCCTCCCCCACCCAGACCTTGAGCCGGCCGCTGAGGACCATCCCCCACTCCTCCCCCTCGTGCGTGATCGGGTCACCGAGCGAGGCGCCCGGCGCGTAGTGGCCGTAGATCGCCTCGATCTGCTCGGCCTCGGCCGGCGAGGCGATCTCGTACCGGATCCCGGCCGTCTCGATCGCGCGGCGGGCGGCCTTGCTGCGCGGCTCGTGGCCCTCGCCGAGCACGCTGCGCTCGGAGGCGCGCACCAGCCTGCCGCCGGGGTCGGGCGCCTCGGTGAAGAAGAAGGCGAGGGTCGTGCCCAGGGTCGTGGCGAGCCGCTTCAGGGTCGAGATCGAGGGCTCGACCTTGTCGCGCTCGATGTCGCTGATCAGCGAGGCGGAGACGCCGGCGTCCTGGGCCAGGCCGCGGATGCTGTAGCGGTGCTCCTGGCGCAGCCCCTGCAGCCGGGCACCGATCGACTGCCGCGGGGCCGCCTCGCTCATCGTCTCCGCGGGGCTCGCGGAGCCGGCCGCCGCCGGACGGCTGTCGGGCGGCGGCCGGGCACCTGCGAGGAGGAGGGATCGTTGGGTGGGATGACTACAGCTCGGACTTGACGAGGATCTTGCCGTCGACCCTGGTTTTGGTCTCGTCGATCGCGGCGACGAGGTCCTCGAGCGGGAAGCGCCTGGTGATCGCGTGGTGCATGTTGATCTGGCCGGAGGCCATCAGCTTGATCACGTTCGGGAAGTCCCAGGACCCGGAGTGGCCGACGGTGCCGTAGGTCGAGGCGGCCCGCAGCTGGTGGTCGATGAAGTTGATCTCCACCGGCCGGCCGTCCATCCCGACCACGGCGACCTTGCCGCCGATGCCGAGCGATTCCTCGATCGTCCGCATCACCGCCGGGAAGTTGCCCGAGCACTCGACCGCCATCGCGACGCCGTCGCCCTTGGTCTCCTCGGCGACGTACTCGGCGGCGTCGAGCTTGGTCGGGTCGACGCCGTGCGTCGCGCCCAGCTTCTCGGCCAGGTTGCGGCGCTCCTGCAGCGGCTCGAAGCAGAAGATCTTCGAGGCCCCGGCCGCTTTTGCCAGGGCGACCGCGGCGAGGCCGATCGGGCCGCCGCCGTAGACGGCGACCGCGCCGCCCGGGAGGAAGCCGCCGGCGCGGGTGAACATCCCCTCGTAGGCGACGCTGACCGGCTCGGTCATCGCGCCGACCTCGAGCGCCGTCGTTTCGTCGCCGTAGCGCTCGAGCACCGCGTTCAGCGACCAGCAGTACTTGACGTTGACGCGCGCGTACTCGGCGAAGCCGCCGTCGATCGTGAAGCCGAGGTCCTCGATGTAGCGGCACTGGTTCCAGTAGCCGCCGCGGCAGGCGTCGCACTCGCCGCACCACTGGATCTCCTCGGCGGTGACCAGGTCGCCGACCCGGAACTCGGTGACGTCGCTGCCGATCGCGACCACCTTGCCGGAGAACTCGTGGCCGGTGACGACCGGCGTCGCCAGGTGGTAGGGGAGGATCAGGTAGCCCTCGTCGTCGGTTTCGAACATGTGGACGTCCGAGCCGCAGATCCCGCAGGCGCCGACCTTGAGGATCAGCTCGCGGGGCCCGGGCTCGCCCGGGTCGGGGCGCTCCTCGAGCGTCGCCGAGGGGTTGCGGTAGACGAGGTTGGCGTTGGTCGCCCACTGCCGCTTCTCGTCCTCGGGTGAGACCTTGACACCGGGGCGGGGGGCCCATTCGGCGTTCAGGACAACAGCTTTCATCTCGATTCCTCCTCTTGGTTCCTGCCCAGGTCAGGCGACCGCGGTCGCGCCGAGGTGCTCGGCCAGCGCGTCCTCGGGCGAGCGTCGGCCCCGGACCACGTCCGACAGCGCCGCGGTGATCGCCGCCGGGTCGTCGTGCTGGAAGATGTTGCGGCCGACCGAGCAGCCGGCGGCGCCGGCGCGGCGGGCCTCGGCGACCTTCTGCAACAGGTCGAGGTCGGATTCGCGCGAGCCGCCGGCAACCACCACCGGCACCGAGACCGCGTCGACGATCTCCGCGAATTCCTCGCCCGAGCCCGGCCAGTTGCTCTTGACGACGTCGGCGCCGAGCTCGGCGCAGAGGCGGGCGCTGCGCTTCAGGTACGGCAGCCCCCATTCCTTCGCGTAGTCGTCGCCGGAGTCGTAGTAGGCGTTGGGGAACTCGGCCTCGGCGACGTAGGGCATCCCGAGCCGCTCGCAGGCCTCGCCGAGCTCCGCCGTCAGCGAGATCACGTCCGGCTCGTTCTCGGGCGCGAACGGGATCATCGCGACGACACCGTCGGCGCCCAGTTCGGCGCAGTGCTCGACGGAGGCGATCAGCCGCTCCTGGTGCTTGACCCCGCCGCGCGAGGCGGTCGAGGTGATCTTGGCGACGATCGCCAGGTCGCGCGAGGTCGCGGCGACCTCGGCCAGGCTCCGGATCAGCCCCGGGGCGATGAAGATGCAGTCGGCGCCGCCCTCGCGCGCGGCTTCGAACTTGGCGACCGGGTCCTCGAGCCCCGGCAGCACCTCGGGCGAGCTGGTGCCGTGCGAGAAAGCGAACATCAGCGTGGACTGCGTGGACGGCTCGATGATGCGCCGCATTCGCAGCGCCTTCCCAGTCGACATCGCGGCTCCTAAGATCGGGGTGGTGGGAAAGTGGCCGGCTCGTGGAGTCCTGGCACGGTCGCTACCGTACAGATCGCGCCAATCAGCGTCAACTCGATCGCTATCTTGGTCGCTCAGGCGTAATTCTCGCTTAGACTGTACGGCGACACCGGCCGCACCGGCTGAGTCGCCCAGAGCGTCGAGAAAGCGAGGAGACAATGAAGGCTGTGGTTTTCGCCGGCAACGGCATGCTCGACCTGCAGGAGCTGCCCGACCCGCGGCCGGAGGGCCCCGACGACGTCGTCATCCGCGTCGCCGCCAACGGCATCTGCGGCTCGGACCTGCGGGCCCTGACCACGCCTCCCCAGATGGTCTACGACGAGGGCGTCGTGATCGGCCACGAGTTCGTCGGCGAGGTCAGCGCGGTGGGCTCGGAGGTGACCGGCGTCGCCGTCGGCCAGCGGGTCACCGCGGTGCCGAACATCAACTGCCAGGTCTGCTGGTACTGCCGCTCGGGCCACCTCAACCTCTGCGAGAGCTTCGTCCACCTCGGCTCGATGCGCAACGGCGGCGCCGCCGACTACGTCGTCGTCCCGGAGCGGATGATCGTCCCCGTCCCCGACTCGCTCTCCGACGAGATGGCGACGCTGGCCGAGCCGCTGGCCTGCGTCCTCAACGGCACCCGGGCCGCCGGCGTGCACCCGGGGGAGACCGTGCTGATCCTCGGCGCCGGCCCGATCGGCCTGCTCTACCAGATGATCTTCAAGGCCGCCGGCGCCCAGGTGATCGTCAGCGAGCCGGGCGAGCACCGGGCCGAGCTCGCCGCCGAGCTGGGCGCCGACGCGGTCATCGACCCGCGCCGGCAGGACCCCGCCGAGGCGGCGCGCGAGGCAACCGGGGGGCGCGGAGCCGACGTCAGCATCGACTGCGTCGGCATGCTGCTCACCGACTCGATCGCCGCGGTCCGCAAAGGCGGCAAGGTCCTCGTCTTCGGCCTCAACGAGGAAGCGCGCGCCGAGATCCCGGTCGCCGACATCGCCTACCGCGAGGTGCACGTCCACGGCGTCTACATCGGCAAGGGCACCTTCCCCCTCGCGGTCGAGCTGCTCGACCGCAACGAGATCGGGTTCGAGCGGCTGCTCACCCACCGCTTCGAGCTCGGCCAGGCGATGGACGCGGTCAACGCGGCGCGCGCGGGCGAGGCGGTGAAGGCGCTGCTGGTTCCCGCCGCCGCCTGAGCGCCCCGCTCAGAAGCTCTTCGGCGTGTCGATCCAGATGTACTCGGTCGGCCCGTCGGCGACGTTCGCCATCCGGTGCGGGATCGTGCTCGGGTACCAGATCGCATCGCCCGGATCGAGGAAGTAGATCTCGTCGCCGACCCAGACCTTGAGGCGGCCGCTGATCACCATCCCCCACTCCTCGCCCTCGTGGGTCACCGGCTCGCCGCCGAGCGAGGCGCCGGGCTCGTAGCGGCCGTAGATCGCCTCGATGTTCTCGGCCTGGTCGGGCGAGGCGAGCTCGAACCGGATGCCGCCCGACTCGATCGCCGAGCGCACCTCGGCCGCCTTGGCCTCGCCGCCGTCGAGGACGACCCGCTCGCCGGCGCGCACGACCCGGCCTTCCTGGGTGGCGCCCTCGGAGAAGAAGTAGGTGAGCGTGGTGCCGAGCGCCTCCGAGAGGCGCTTCAGGGTCGAGATCGAGGGCTCGACCTTGCCGCGCTCGACGTCGCTGATCAGCGAGGCGGAGACGCCGGCCCGGTCCGCCAGCTTGCGGATGCTGTAGCGATGCTCCTGGCGCAACGTCGCCAGCCGCCGGCTGATCGAGTACTCCTCGGCGGCTCCTGCTGCGTCCTCCGCCCCGTTGCCGGATGCGGTCCTGGCGCTCGCCATCTGCTTAGTCTCCTTCCATCAAACTCAGGTTCATCGCGTGGTGACCGGCGATCCTAACGAGACCCCGGCCGGGAGCGGCACGATCGTCCAGGCGGCCATCCCCTACAGCTCGTAGTCGGCGACGACGATCCGGCCGGCGAGCCCCCGCAGCCGCTCGAGCACCGGCTGGTGGGCCGGGTGGTCGCGGTAGCGTGCCAGCGCCGCCGCGTCGGCCACGTCGACGCAGAGCGCCGCTTCGAGCTCGGACTCGTTCAGCAGCCGCCCGGCGCTGAGCGCCTCGATCTCCTCGATCGCCGCCGGCAGCGCCCGCAGCTCGGCGAGCAGCGCGTCCAGCTCGCCACCGTGCTCCTCGGCCATCGACCAGACGACGACGTGCCTCAGCATCGCCCTCTCACCTCAGCGCCGCTGCTCGAGATGATCCTCGATCTCATCGAGGATGTCCCACTCCCGGACGATGCGGCCGGTGGCGTCGAGGATGCGCCACTTGCCGTACTCCTCGGCGCCCGGGTCGCGGCTGCGGGACTTCCGCAGGCTCAGCCCCTGGCGCCTGGCGGCGTGCCGAAGCCTGCTTTCCCTCTTCTTCTCGTCGGCAGCCATCGCCGCTCGCTTTCCTCGGAATGGGACGAGCTCACTCTAGCCGCTGCGCCGAGCGCCGGGGCCGAAGCCGCGCTGAAGGGCATCGCCCTGGGGCCGACCGCAACTGCGCCGGCAAGATGTAGCGGCGCGCTGAAGACGCTGAGCGGTGACGCGCACGAGGCTCTCGCCAGGGCCGCGAGCCTCTCCCGCGGTTGAAACCTCAGCCGCCCGGGCCTTCCTCGCACCCTCTCGAGTGCCCGCGGCCGGGCCCGCCGTCGCAGAAATCACGTCCCGACCCGCCGTAGAGCTGGTCCGCCCCGGGGCCGCCGTAGAGGCGGTCGGGGCCGAGACCGCCGTGGCAGCCGTCTTCGCCGGCGCCCATCACACAGACGTCGGCGCCCGGTCCGCCCCAGCAGCCGTCGCTGCCGGCGCCGTGGCGGCAGTAGTCGTCGCCGGGGCCGCCGACGCAGTCGCTGTTCTCGGCGCCGGTGATGCAGACGTCGTTGCCGCCGCCGCCGACGCAGCGGTTGCGCCGCGCGCCTTCCGGATAGCAGGTGTCGGCCTCGGCGTTGCCGACGAACTTGTCCGAGCCGCCGCCGAGCCGCACGGTGAGCGGCACCGGCAGCGGTTCGAGCACGTCGACGCGGTCGTCGGCCGCCCCCATCGTGACCACGATCCGCTCGACCCCGGCCAGCGGGCAGAGGATCCCGCCCAGCTCGCGGCGCGGAGCGCAGCCGGCGCCGCCGGAATCGCGCGGGCCCCGGACCAGGAGGCCGCCTTCGGCGAGCGCCAGCCGCAGGTGCGTGCCGGCCGCGGCGCCCTGGATTTCGACCAGTCCGGCCGGGGCGGCGCCGGCGGGCAGGACCAGTGCCGCCGCGGCGATCAGCGCCAGGCAGAGCACGCCGAGGGCGGATGCGCGAGCGGGCCTCACCGGGCCCCAGCCTACGCAGGGAGCCCGATGGACGAGGATCCCGATCCGGCCGGCCTGCCGAAACAGCCGACGGGCGAGGTCGCCCAGGAAAAGGGCCGGCGCCGGTAGGCGAGGCGGCACCGGCGAGGCGTCAGACTTCGCCGGTGCCCACGATCGCGACGATCGGCGTCTACGGGTTCGACCGCGAGAGCTTCCTCGACGCGCTGCGCGAGGCCCGGGTGACGCTGATCCTCGACGTCCGCCAGCGCCGCGGGGTGCGCGGCAGCGAGTACGCGTGGGCCAACGCCCGCCGCCTGCAGGCGGCGCTGGCGGAGGCCGGCATCGGCTACTCCCACCTGCCGGAGCTGGCCCCGACCACCGAGCTGCGCGAAGTCCAGTACCGCGAGGACGCCCGGCTCGGCGAGGGCAAACGGTCCCGGACCCGGCTCGCGCCCGAGTACGCCGAGCGCTACACCCGGGAGATCCTCGACCCGGTCGATCTGGCGCCGATCGTCTCCTGGGTCGGCTCCTCCCGGGCGGCGCTGCTCTGCGTCGAGCGCGACCCCGAGGCCTGCCACCGCTCGCTGGTCGCCGCCCGGCTGCGGCGCGAGTTCGGCTTCGAGGTCGAGGACCTAGGGCCGTGAGGCCTCACGGCCTGCTCGCCACCCAGGCCGGAGCGCGCGAGTAGACCGCCAGGGCCGCCGCGGCGAGCAGGACCAGGGCAGGAAGGATCAGCAGGCCGACCCGCAGGCCGGCGCCCTGGGCGATCGCCGCAACCGCCAGCGGGCCCAGGATCTCGCCGACGGCGGCGACGAGGAGGACCTGGCCGAGGGCGCTGTCGGCGCCGCGGCGGCTGGCGCCGACGTGCAGCGAGGTGGTGAGCGGGAACATGGCGCCGATCCCGGCCCCGGCCAGGACGAACCCCAGCGTCGCCGCGAGCGCACCGGTGGCGGCCAGCAGGATCGGCAGGCCGACCAGGGTGGTGGCCAGCGCCAGCGCCAGGAGGCGCTCGGCGTCGATCCGCCGCGCCAGCCGGCTGGCGAGCAGCCGGCCGGCGAGGTTGGCGGCGTACAGCGCGCCGACCAGCGCCACCGCCAGGCCGCGCTCGAGGCCGACGCTGGCGTTGAGGTAGCTCGCCAGCCAGAAGCTGAGCGCGAACTCGAGGGCGACGATCGCGAAGACGATGAGCAGGGTCGGGCCCGCCCGGCTCCTGGCCTCGCCGCCGGGCTCGGCGGCGGCCGCGCCGGTGCCGGCGTCACGTTCGGGCACCGTGACCGCGGTGGTACGGGCGACGGCGGCGGCGATCAGCACGGCGCCGACCAGCAGCGCCGAGCGCCAGGTCGCGGCGGTCGCGGCGAGGCCGGCGATCAGCAGGGGGACGAGGACCCCGCCGAGGCTGACCGCCACCTCTCCCTCGGTCATCGCCACCGCCCGCCGCTCGCGGTGGGCGTCGGAGAGCGCCGCCCACAGCGCGATCAGGGCCGAGGTGTTGAGGAAGCCCATCGCCAGCGCCGCCGGCACGGTGACCGTGGCCTGCCCGGCGTAGGCGACGACGATGCCGGCGACCGCGGCCCCGGCGAGGCCGAGGCGGATCGTCGCCGCCCGCCCCAGCGGGTTGCGCCCGTGGGTCGCGATCACCCCGGCCAGCCCGCCGCCGGCGGCGAGGGCCAGCTGGTGTAGAGCGGCACCCAGGTAGGAGAGTTCCTCGACCGCGCGCAGGTAGGGCAGGATCGGGCCGAGGGCGGCGTTGAGGTAGCCGAAGCCGAGCAGGGCGCCGTAGGCGGCCCAGGTGAACCCGTCGCGCTCGTAGGTCGGCGCGGAGGTGGCGCTCACCGGCCGTCGCGGGCGTCGGCGATCGCCAGCTCGGCCGCGATCCCTTCCGCCGGGAGGTCCTCGCGCACGCCCTCCAGCCGCTCGCGGTTGCGGGCGAGCAGCCCGACCGGGCGGCCCTCGCACCCGAAGCGCCGGGCGACCGCGGCGCCCACTCCCGGGCCGGCGCCGACGACCGCGATCGTCCCCTTCGCTGCCATGCCGCCCATCTTGACGAACCGTGACCGGCGCCATGACACGACAGGGCCGCCCGGGCCGGACCGCATCGATTATTAGTCGCTGCTAAGTTGTTCTTAGTCGCCGCTACTAACTAGGAAGGGATCGAGATGGAAACGCAAGCGAGAGGAAGGCTGTGGACGCTGCTCCTGGTCTCCGCCGGCCTCTTCATGGTCGTCCTCGACAACCTGGTCGTGAACGTCGCCCTGCCCAGCATCCACAACGACTTCGGCGCCTCGGTGCAGGCGCTCGAGTGGACGGTCAACGCCTACGTCCTCGCCTACGGGGTGCTGCTGCTGACCGGCGCCGCGCTCGGCGACCGCTTCGGCCGCCGGCGCATGTTCGTCACCGGCATCTCGCTCTTCACCGCCGCCTCCGCCGGCGCCGCGCTGGCGCCCAGCGCCGACCTGCTGATCCTCGCCCGGGCGGTGCAGGGCGTCGGCGCGGCGATCGTCACCCCGCTCACCCTCACCCTCCTCGCCAGCGCCTTCCCGCCGGCCAAACGAGGCCTCGCGCTGGGCGTCTGGTCCGGCATCAGCGGCATCGCGGTGGCGATCGGCCCGCTGGTCGGCGGGGCGGTGATCGAGCTCGCCGACTGGCACTGGATCTTCTGGATCAACGTCCCGATCGGGCTCGCCCTGGCGCCGCTTGCCGCCGCCCGGCTGGAGGAGAGCCACGGACCGCGGGCGCCGCTCGACCTGCCCGGCCTCGCCCTCGCCTCGACCGGCCTCTTCGGCCTCGTCTACGGCCTGGTCCGCGCCCAGACGATCGGCTGGACCGAGCCCGAGGTGGTGGTCAGCCTCGGCGCCGGGCTGGTGCTGCTCGCCGCCTTCGTCCGCCAGGAGCTGCGCGCCGAGGCGCCGATGCTGCCGATGTCGTTCTTCGCCAAGCGCAGCTTCGCGGTCACCAACGTGGTCTCGCTCTCGATGCTGTTCGGCATGTTCGGCTCGATCTTCTTCCTCACCCAGTTCATGCAGAACGTGCTCGGCAACTCGCCGCTGGAGGCGGGCCTGAAGCTGCTGGTCTGGACCGGGGCGACGATGGTGGTCGCGCCGATCGCCGGCGTCCTCTCCGAACGGGTCGGCCCCCGGCCCTTCATGATCGCCGGCCTCACCCTCCAGGCCGCGGCGCTCGCCTGGCTTGCCACCGTGGCCAGTACCACGGTCGCCTACGCGACGATGATCCCCGCCTTCGTCGCCGCCGGCGCCGGGATGGCGCTGGTCTTCGCCCCCTCGGCCAGCGCCATCCTCAACTCGGTCCGGGTCGACCAGGCGGGGCAGGCGTCGGGCGCCACCAACGCGATCCGCGAGCTCGGCGGCACCTTCGGCATCGCCGTGCTCGCGACCGTGTTCAGCGGCGCCGGCGGCTACGCCTCGCCGCAGGCCTTCGTCGACGGCATGGTGCCGGCGCTCTGGGTCGGGGCCGCGGTGCTCGCCGGCGGCGCCCTGGTCGCCGCGGCGCTTCCCTTCGGCGGCCGCGCCACCCGCGGCGAGGTCGAGGAATTCGCCGAGGCCGAGGCCGCCCGCCTCGCCGAGCCCGCCCAACCCCTGCCCGTGGCGAACTAGGATCGGGGCGTGGCGGCCAGTGCCAAGACCGAGCCCCGCCGACGCGTCCCGGCCGCCGAGCGCCGGGACGCGCTGATCGAGGCCGCCGTGCACCACTTCGCCCACGGCGGCCTGCAGGGCACCAAGGTCGCCGCGATCGCCGCCGACGTCGGCGTCGCCCAGCCCTACGTCTTCAGCCTCTTCCCGACCAAGCGCGACCTCTTCCTCGCGGCCGTCGGCCGCTGCTTCGAGCGCATCGCCGTCATCTTCGAGGCCACCGCCGCCGAGTTCGAGCGCCACGGCCCCACCGAGCCCGGGGAAGACGTCCTCAAGGCGATCGGCAGGGCCTACACCGCCTCCCTCGCCGGCAACCCCGACCTCCTGCTGCTCCAGCTCCAGGGCTACGCCGCCTGCGGCGACGACGCCGAGATCCAGACCTTCGTCCGCCTCGAGTACGCCCGCCTGGTCGAGCTGACCCGCGGGCTCACCGGAGTCGAGGACGAAGAGCGCCTCGACGGCTTCTTCCAGGCCGGGATGTGGTGCAACGTCGCCGCCGCTCTCGGGGTCGAGGACTTCTCGGTCGGCTCCGGCTGGGTCGCGAAGGCGCTCGCCGCCGGGCCCGGCAGGGCCTGAGCTGCCACTTTCCGCCACCCGGCGGTCGCTCCGGATCGACGGCGGCGCTCGCCCCGCCCGGCGGGCGCTCCCCCGATTTCCACACCCTCCCGGATCACGACCACGCAAATAGCGAGTCGCTTTACCCGCTCTTCACCTCGGCTGAAGGTTCCCCGGCGATTCTCTTCCCTCAGGGAACCGAACGCAGGAGGGAAACATGGCGCAGATCCTCGTCCTGACCGACGCTCCGGGCCACGCCGCCGAGATGATCCTCAGCGAGCACCTCGACCCGGTTCATCTCGAGTCCGCCCACTCCGCCGGCCAGCTGATCGAGCGCGTCACCTGGGCGGTGCGCGACGCCGAGCGGGCTGAACGGCGAGCGCGGGTCCGGGCGGTGCCGCGACCACGTCGCCGCAACGAGTCGAGCGCCGCCTAGCAGCCGCTCATTCGGGCTTCGCCGCGACGATCTGGGCGGCTCGACCGCTGCTCGGCGACATTCCGGGCACGCAGAAGCGGGAGCGACGGGACTCGAACCCGCGACCTCCGGCGTGACAGGCCGGCGCTCTAACCAACTGAGCTACGCCCCCGAGCGGGACCTCGGAAGGGGCCATGGGAGCGGCCCGGCTCGCAAATCTAGCGGTTAGCGGGCGGCCGCGGTGGGAGCGGCCTCGTGGGCGGCGCGGGAGAGCTCGGGGACGAGGTCGGGGGCCTCGGCCGCGACGATCTCCTCGAGCAGCTCGCGGCCTCTTCGCCCTTCTCGGTCAGGTGCACGAGCCGATCCTGTCGCTCGGCCTGTTCCGCCGCGGCGCCTTCACCGGCGTCCAGATCGGCGCCTTCGCGATCTCCGGCTCGCTGTTCGCGCTCTTCCTCTACCTGACGCGGCGGGCTGGCCCTCGCCGGCGCCGGCATGGCGCTGGGACCGGGCTGCTCAACCCGGTGATCGCCGACGTCGCGCTCAGCGTCGTCCCCAAGGAGCAGAGCGGGATGGCCGCCGGGATCAACGACACCTTCCGCCAGGTCGGGGTCGCGGTCGGGATCGCCGCCTGGGGCGCGGTGTTCCTCGGCACCGGAGCGTCCGAGGCGCAGGACGTCAGCGGCGCCCTCTCCCACGACCAGGCGCGCGGCCTGGTCGAAGCGACCTCCTCCGGCGCCCTGCCGCAGGCGCTCGCCGCCGTCCCGGCGGCGGCCCGCGACGCGGCCCGGAGCGCCGCCGAGCAGGGCTTCGTCCACGGCCTCAACGAGGTGCTGCTGCTCGGCGCGATCCTCGCCTTCGCCGGCGCCGGGCTGACCCTCCTGCTCGTCCGCGAGGGCGAGATCGAACGCGAGACGCTGCTCGGCACCGATCTCGAGCCCGAGCCGGTCGAGGCCTGGCAGGGGCGCTCTCGCATAGGCTGCCCGGCATGAGGCTGGTCACTTTCGACGCCGGGGACGGCGGCCGCGCCGGAGTGCTGGAGGGCGACCGGGTCGCCGACGCCTGGGCGCTGCTCGGCGAGCCACACCGCGGCGGGCTGCGCGAGCTGATCGCCGCCGGGCGGGTCGAGGAGCTGCGGGGGCGGCTCGGCGACAGCGGCGCTCCCTCCCACCCGCTCGGCGCGGTGGCGCTGCTGCCGCCGATCCCCGACCCGGAGAAGATCGTCTGCATCGGGCTCAACTACAAGGAGCACGCGGCCGAGGTCGGCGCCGAGCCGCCCGAGCATCCCGTCGTCTTCGGCAAGTACCGCAACGCCCTGGCGGCGCCCGGGGCCACGGTCACGCTGCCCGCCAACAGCGACAAGGTCGACTACGAGGCCGAGGTCGCGTTCGTGGTCGGCAGGCGCGCCAAGGACGTCGCCGAGGCCGAGGCGCTCGACCACCTCGCCGGCTACACGCTGCTCAACGACCTCTCCGCCCGCGACCTGCAGGGGCGCGGCCCGCAGTGGATGCCGGGCAAGATCTTCGACGGCTCGGCGCCCTGCGGCCCGGCCCTGGTCACCCCGGACGAGGCCGGCCCGGCCGACGCGATCGCGATCAGCCTGACCCTGAACGGGGAGACGATGCAGGACTCGAGCACCGCCGACCTGATCTTCTCGATCCCGCAGCTGGTCGCCGAGCTCTCGGCGCTGATGACGCTCGAGCCCGGCGACATCGTCGCCACCGGCACACCGCCCGGCGTCGGCATGGGCCGCAACCCCCGCGTCTGGCTCGCCGCCGGCGACGAGATCGCGATCGAATCGCCGACCCTCGGCCGGCTCGAGACCAAGATCGCCGCCTGAGCCCTGCTCCTCATGACCTTTGTAACCCTGTGGGTTACAAAGGTCATGAGGAGGGGCGGGTGCGCGCCGGGGCTAGGGGAGGCCGGCGCCGGCGCGGGGCGGGATCTCGTCGGCCTTGGCGGGGAGGGAGGCGGAGAGGGGGCGGCGCGCCGGCGTCACCCGCGCGCTCGAGGCGGCGCCTTTGTGGCCACGGGTGCGCTGCGAGGCCCAGGGCATGCGGTAGGGCTGGTAGGCGAGCAGGGCTTCCCAGGTCTCGGTGCCGATCTGGCCGTCGACCTTCATCTGCTGGTCTTTCTGGAAGGCCCGCACCGCGGCGCGCGTCTGCTGGCCGAAGACGCCGTTCACTTCCAGTTCGGCGCCGGCCCCGATCAGGTGCTCCTGCGCCCAGACGACCATGTCGCCGCGATCGCCGGCCTTCAGCAGCGGGTGTTCGACGCTGCGGCGGAAGCCGGTGAACGGCCGCTCGCCGGCGCTGGAGCTGAGGGCGCCCCACTCCCGGCCGCTGGTCTCCTGCCACGACCACCAGCTCGGCGGGCCGCTGCCGAAGCTCGCCGCGTAGCGGCGGAAGAGCCGCAGCGAGGTGCTGCCCGGGCCTTCGTAGGTCTGGCCGAGCGGGTAGATCGGCCGCTCCCAGAGCCGGTTGAAGAGGTAGGTGTGTTCGAAGATCGTGCGGACCGAGACGCCGATCGTCTTCCAGTACATCTGCGGCTGGTTGTACTGGGCGCCGCCCGGTCCGAGGAAGACCGAGTAGGGGTAGGCCGGGTGGTAGTCGACGTAGGGGAAGCCGGCGAGGGAGAGCGGGAATTCTTCGCCGATCTGGGCGCGGAGGGTGCGGATGTAGCGGTCGGCGGACGCGTAGCGGCCCTCGTAGTCGGACTCGGCGTCGATCACCAGGCAGTCGGCGCCCCGCTTGACCGCCATCGCCCCCACCTTCGCCTCGGCGACCGGCTTCTGGCCGTAGACGAACTGCCAGGCGCAGACGTCGAGGCCGCCCTGGTGCAGGCGGCGGACCAGGGCACGGTTGAACTGGCTCCAGTAGGTGCTGCCGTCGCCGGACTTGACGTAGACGGTGCCGATGCCGTTGGCGCGGGCCCGGGCGACGATCCCCGGCACGCTGCCGGCCTCGGAGTGGGAGACGTACCAGATCCACATCCCCTGGCGGTCGTACGGCGTGTTGCCGACCGGCACCTGTTCTGCGGCCGGGACGACTTCTTCGCCGCCCGCTTCGAGGCCGGCGCCGCCGGTCGCGGCGCGGGCGGGGACCGCGACCGCGGCGAGCAGGGCCAGGGCGAGCAGGAGCGTCGGCAGCCAGGCGGCGGCGCGGCGCGCCCGCGAGCGTGGCGCCCGGCCGGCGGTGGTGGCGGCGGTGCGCTCCGGGATGCCGGCGACCGCGTCGGGCTGGGCGGCGCGGTCGGGGTCGAGGCTGGGGCTCACGTCTGGCTGCAACACGCTCGGGGCCGAAGGCTGCGGCGGCGGGGCCGCCTTAACATGACAGCCTCCCGCACCCGGCCTCCTCGGAGCTTCCGATCACACCACTTCGCAAGATCCCGTGCGCCCTCGCGCTGACCATGGCCCTGGCGCTGCCGACCCTCGCCCTGGCGCCGGCCGCCGCCACCGCTCGACCCACCGCCGCCGCCCGCGGCGGCTCCAAGCGCGACCCGGCGCCGCGCCGCCTGCAGCACGCCGACCTCTCCCAGGCCGGCCGCAAGCTGCTGCTCAGCGTGCGCACCGCCTCGCCGGTGGCGCTGAAGAGCCTCCAGGCGCGCCCGGTCACGGCGCGCGCCGCCTCCCGCTACCTCTGCTTCGAGCTGAGCCGCGCCGGCCACGCCGGCGGCCTGCGCCTCTGCCTCGGCCCGAAGCGCACCCGGCTCGGCACCGAGCGGGTCAATGCCAAGGGCGAGATCGTCGCCAAGGGCAGCGTGCCGGCGACCGTGAAGCGGCCGAACCCCAACAAGCTGGTGGCGGCGCTGGTGCCCGGCGAGGCGGGCCTCGCCCCCAACCGGTACACCTGGCGCGTCCTCGCCAGCAACGGCTGCGCGGCGGGCGGGCACTGCGGCGAAGCGCTGCCGGCGCGAGGCGCGCTCGCCTTCCGGCTGCGGCCGGTTCGCCCGGTCGGCTGCACCGGTGGCAGCCCCGGGCTCGTCACCAACGGCCCCCGTGACCGCAACGTCGTCGCCCTCACCTTCGACGACGGACCGAGCGAATACACGTCCGGCTTCCTCCAGGTGCTGCGCGAAAAGGGGGTCGTCGGCACCTTCTTCGAGGTCGGCCAGGAGATGCCCGGCCGCGAAGACGTGATGCGCGAAATCCTCGCCGAGGGGAGCGAGCTCGGCGACCACACGATGAACCACGTCGAATATCCCGGCTACGCCCAGATCGCCGGCGCCGCGGCGCGGATCGAGGACTACACCCACTTCAGGCCCTGTCTCTTCCGCCCGCCCGGCGGCGCCGTCAACTCGAGCGTGGTCGCCACCGCCGGCAGCCTCGGGATGCGGACCGTCAACTGGGACGTCGACCCGCGCGACTGGTCGACCCCGGGCACCGGCTCGATCTACAGCACGATCGTCGGCAACGCCCGGCCCGGGTCGATCATCCTGATGCACGACGGCGGCGGCCCGCGCGGCGAGACGCTGGCGGCGCTGCCGCAGATCATCGACACCCTGCGCGCCCGCGGCTATGGCTTCACCACGGTCTCCCAGCTGCTCGGCTACCACCTGATCTACCGCCCCTACGGTTGAGCCCTCGGCCGAGCCGAGGGGCGGATAAGGATCTCGATGCAACCGATCGGGGCCAAGCTACGTAGGGAGTGGCGATGAAGATCGCGATCGTCGGAACCGGCATCTCCGGGCTGGTGGCCGCCCACCGCCTGCACCGCGAGCACGAGGTCGTCGTCTACGAGGCGGCGCCGCGGATCGGCGGCCACACCCACACGGTCGCGGTCGAGACCGAGGCCGGGACCGACTGGGTCGACACCGGGTTCATCGTCTTCAACGACCGCAACTACCCCCGCTTCGAAGCGCTGCTCGCCGAGCTCGGCGTCCCCAGCCAGCCCTCCCACATGGGCTTCTCGGTCGCCGACGGCAGCGGCCGCTTCGAGTTTTCGGGAACCCCGCGCGGCCTCTTCGCCCGCCGCGCCAACCTCTTCGACCCGCGCTTCCTGCGCATGCTGCGCGACTGGCGCCGCTTCAACCGCGAGGCGCCGGCGCTGATCGGGATGAACGGGACCGCCCCCTCGCTCGGGCACTGGCTCGAGCGCCAGGGCTTCTCGCGCTGGTTCGTCGAGCGGCTGATCGTGCCGCAGGCCTCGGCCGTCTGGTCGGCCGACCCCGAGCAGATGTGGAGCTTCCCGGCCTCCTTCCTCGCCGAGTTCTTCGGCAACCACGGCATGTACAGCCTGCGCGGCCGGCCCCGGTGGCGGACCGTCGCCGGCGGCTCGCGCAGCTACGTCGAGGCGATCGTCGCGCCCTGGCGCGACCGGGTGCGGCTGGCGGCGCCGGTGCGGCGGATCGAGCGCCTCCCCGGCTGCGTGCGGATCGAGGCCGACGGCTGCGAGAGCGAGGAGTTCGACCAGGTCGTGATCGCCGCCCACTCCGACCAGGCGCTGGCGCTGCTCGCCGACCCGAGCCGGGCCGAGCGCGAGGTGCTGGCCGCGATCCCCTACCAGGACAACGAAGCGGTCCTCCACACCGACCCGGCGCTGATGCCGCGCCGGCGCCCGGTCTGGTCGAGCTGGAACTTCCACCTCGGCGAGCAGCCGCCGGGCAGGACGACCGTCACCTACTGGATGAACAGCCTGCAGCGCCACCTTCCCGCCGGCCGCGACTACTTCGTCACCCTCAACCGCGGCGCCGACGTCGACCCCGCCCGGGTGATCCGCCGCCTGCACTACGACCATCCCGTCTACACCGCGGCCGGCGTCGCCGCCCAGCGCCGCCACGCCGAGATCAGCAACGCCGCCCGCCGTACCCATTACTGCGGCGCCTACTGGGGCTGGGGCTTCCACGAGGACGGCGTCGTCAGCGCCGAGCGGGTCTGCGAGGCGCTGGCCGGGGCGGGGGCGGCGCGCCAGCCGGCCGCCGCGGCCGCCGACCTCGATCTCGTGGCGGCCGCGGACCGCCCACCCTCGACCTCGTCGCCTGAGACACTCGCGGCATGAGCGTCGAGCGGCCAGCCGCTCCCCCGGACGCCCCCCCGGCGGCGACCGCGACCGCCTCCGCGGTCTATGAGGGCTGGGTGCGGCACCGGCGCTTCGAGCCGGTCGCGCACGAGTTCCGCTACCGCCACTTCCTCACCTACCTCGACCTCGCCGAGCTGCCGCAGCTGTTCGACCGCGTGCCGCTCTACTCGGCCCGGCGCCGGGCGCCCGCCCGCTTCCGCCGCACCGACTTCCTCGGCGACCCGCGGCGCCCGCTCGACGAGTGCGCCCGCGACGTGGTCGCGGCGGCCACCGGCCGGCGCCCCGCCGGCCCGGTCCGCCTGCTCACCGGCCTGCGCTACCTCGGCCACAGCTTCAACCCGGTCAGCTTCTACTACTGCTTCGACGCGGCCGGCGAGCGGGTCGAGGCGGTCGTCGCCGAGGTCGAGAACATCCCCTGGGGCGAGCGCCGCCCCTACGTGCTTGCGCGCGGCGCCCGCCGGGGTAGTGTCCTGGCTGACGAGCTCGACAAGACCCTGCACGTCTCGCCCCTGATGAGCATGGACCAGACCTATGCCTTTCGCGCCACCGAGCCCGGCGACCGCCTCTCGGTTCACATCGAGTCGCGCCCGCGCGCCGGCGCGCCCGGCGCCGGCAAGACCTTCGACGCGACCCTCTCGCTGCGCCGCCGCGAGCTCAGCACGCCGCTGCTGCTCGGCCTGCTCGCCCGCTACCCGGCTCACTCGCTGCAGGTGGTGGCGAAGATCTACGCCCAGGCGGCGCGGCTGAAGCTGAAGGGCGCGCGCTACTACCCGCACCCGGAGGCGGCGTGAGGGACGCCGTCTCCCGCTTCGCCGTCGGGCAGGTGCTCGACCGGGTCAGCGCCGGCCGCATCGACGTCGTCGAAGGCGAGCGCGAGCGCAGCTTCGGCCCCGCCGACGCCGAGCTGCGGGCGACCGTGCGGATCAACGACCCGGCCGCCTGGCGCGGGCCCCTGCGCGGCTCGGTCGGCCTCGGCGAGGGCTATGTCGCGGGGCTCTGGGAGACCGACGACCTCGTCACCCTGATGCGGATCGCCGCCCGCGAACTGCGCGAGCTCGACGGGATGCGCGGCCTCATCGCCCGCCCGCGCGGCGCCTGGCACCGGCTCCGCGGCCTCGTCCCCCGCAACGACCACGACGGCGCCCGCGCCCACATCGCCGCCCACTACGACCTCGGCAACGACCTCTTCGAGTCCTTCCTCGACCAGCGGATGATGTACTCCTGCGCCTACTTCCCCAGCGACGCGGCGACCCTCGACGAGGCCCAGCTGGCGAAGCTCGACCGGATCTGCGACAAGCTGCGCCTCGGCCCCGACGTCCACCTGCTGGAGATCGGCACCGGTTGGGGCGGGATGGCGATCCACGCCGCGCAGCGCAGCGGCTGTCGGGTGACGACGACGACGATCTCCCGCGCCCAGCACGAGCTGGCGAGCCAGCGGGTGCGCGCGGCGGGGCTCGAGGACCGGATCACGGTTCTGCTCGAGGACTACCGCGACCTCGAGGGGCGCTACGACCGGCTCGTCTCGGTCGAGATGATCGAGGCGGTCGGCTGGCAGTACTTCGACGAGTACTTCCGCCGCTGCGACCAGCTGCTCACCGAGGACGGCGCGATGCTGCTGCAGGCGATCACGATCGACGACGACCTCTACGAGATCGAGAAGGCGGCCAAGAGCTTCGCCAACACGCACGTCTTCCCCGGCGGCTGCCTGCCCTCCGAGGGGCTGATCGCGAGCTGCCTGCGCCGGGTCACCAGCATGCGTCAGGTCTGGGTCGACGACATCACCGCCCACTACCCGCCCACCCTCGCCGCCTGGCGCGAGCGCTTCTTCTCCGCCTGGGAGCGGCTGCGCGGCCGCGGCTACGACGAGCGGTTCCGCCGCCTCTGGGACTTCTATCTGAGCTCCTCGGAGGCGGGCTTCCGCGAGCGCCGGATCGGCGACGTGCAGGCCCTCTTCGCGAAGCCCGGATGGCAGTGAGCGACGGGCACCCGGCGGCGCCGGGTGCGGGCCGGGCCGGCGGCCGCGAGCCGCTGCTGCTGATCCACGGGCTCGGCGCCTCGGGCAGCGTCTGGGACCCGGTCGTGCCGCTGCTGGAGGGCGAGCGCGAGGTGCTCGTCCTCGACATGCCGGGCTTCGGCACGGCGCCGTCGCTGCCGCCCGAGATCGAGCCGACGGCCGCCAACCTGGGGGCCGCCCTGACCGCGCGCCTGGCCGAGCTCGGGGTCGAGCGCCCGCACGTGGCCGGCAACAGCCTCGGCGCCTGGGTCGGGCTCGAAATGGGGCGGTCCGGCGCCGCCGCCTCGGTCACCGCGATCTCCCCGGCCGGCCTCTGGCGCGCCCCACTCGGCGCCCGTCCCCGGGAATTCCGCGCCTGGGCCCGCAGAGTGCGGCCGCTCGTCAGCGCCGCGACCCGGGTGCCGGCGCTGCGGCGGCAGATGACGGCGACCTTCGCCGCCCACCCCGAGCGCATCCCCGCCGACGCCGCCCGCGAGCTGGTCATGGGCTGGATCGACGCCAACGGCTACGACGGCGCCAACCGGGCGATGCGGATGCACGTCTTCGACCCGTCCGGCTACCCGGCGGACGTCCCGGTGACGATCGCCTGGGGCGAGCGGGACCGGCTCGTCGGCCCGCCGAAGCCGAACCGCCGCCCGGCCGGCGCCCGTTTCCTCGTCCTCCCCGGCGTCGGCCACGCGCCGATGTGGGACGACCCCCCGCTGGTCGCCCGCACCCTGCTGGAGGGCAGCGCTACGCTGGCCTCCCCAGCCCACGCCAAGGAGGAGCAGAGTTGATCGTCGAGAGGACCGAGAACCCGAACTGGCTTTCCAACGCCTACCTGGTCGCCGACCCCGAGACCAAGACCGGCGTGCTGATCGACGGCAACGAAGACCTCGGGCCGCTGCTCGACAAGGCCGAGAGCGAGGGGATCGAGATCACCCATGTGCTCGTCACCCACCCGCACAGCGACCACGTCGCCGGGCTCGCGGAGGCGCTCGAGCGGCTCGGCAACCCGCCCGTGGTCGCCCATGCCGCGACCGCCGCGGAGATCGACCAGGAGGTCGAGGTGACGATGGACGACGGCGACAAGCTGCAGGCCGGCGGCCTGGAGATCGAAGCCCTCTACACCCCCGGCCACGCCGCCGGCCACCTCGCCTTCCTGATCGACGGCACCGACGTCTTCACCGCCGACGTGCTCTTCAAGGGGACGGTCGGCGGCACGATGGCGCCGGGGGCCAGCGGCTTCGAGGACCTCAAGGCCTCGGTGATGCGGCTGATGGAGCTGCCGCCCGAGACCGTCGTCCACCCCGGCCACAAGGAGCCGACGACGATCGAGGAGGAGTGGTCGAGCAACCCGTTCGTGCGGATCTGGCGCGGGATCGACGCGACCGGCGAGGAAGAGGTGACGGTCTGGGGCCGGCCGGCGACGCTGCGCCTCTGGGCACCCGACTACGACGGCGGCAACAAGGCCTGGGTCACCTTCGCCGACTCCGGCGAAGAAGCGATCGTCGGCGGCTCCCAGGTCGAGAAATAGCGCGAGTCCGCGATTGACCACGCATAGCGTGGCGAACCGCGGACTCGCCGAATGCGACGAGGCCCCGCCGCAGCGGGGCCTCGCGGGAACTGCGGGAGAGACGGAGCGGGCGCTCAGCGGATCACGGCCTCCATCAGGGTCCAGCAGCCATTGGCGTCGGTGGCGCCCTGGAAGGGGCCGCCGGTGCGCGGGGCGGGCGAGAAGAGCAGGGTGTTGTGGCCGCCCGAGGAGCAGCGGATCATCGAGCTGATGTTTCCGCGCAGCGCCAGCTGCTGCCCCTTCTCGACCGGGATGTCGACGTTGAAGGTCTCGACCTTGTAGCTGTCGTCTTCCCAGTTGAGCGCCGACTGGCCCGTGTAGCTCAGCTTCGGCCCGGTGTAGGTGACCTTGGCCTTGGTCTGCCCGAGCATGGTGGAGCTCGAGTGCTTGACCGTCACCACCTGCGGCCGGAAGCTGCCGGGACCGCCGGCGATGATCCGGATCTGCCTGATGTGGCCGCTGCGCGGAGCGAGCTCACCGCCGTCGGGGCGACCGTAGGCTTCCTCCTGGACCATCGTGCAGGCCGAGCCCGCGGTGGGGCCGCCGTCGCAGGTGATCCCCGGCAGCGAGTTCGAGGGCTGCACGGTCGGGTTCAGCTTGGCGCCGAACTTGACCGGGGCCTTGGCCAGGCCCTGGGCGGGCGCGACCATCGCGGCGAGGATGCCGGCGAGGACGAAGAAGAGGCCGGCGCGGCGGCCGAGCTTGCTGGTGACGAGATGGATGCGGGTCATCGGTGGTTCCTCCTGAGTCGGTGTCTGCGGTGTCTCGTTGACTTCCGTGCACCAACTCTGGCCCGCTCCCGGGCTCCCTCCCAGGCCCCCCAGGGGTGAACCTCACCACCCCTTTCTGACCAGCGGTCCCCGGCCCGGATCCCCCCGGACAGCGGTCCCCCGGCCCCGACGCTCCGCGTCCGGGGACCGCGCCGTCGGCGTCAGGGGACCGCGCCGCCGGCCTCAGGGGATGACGCGGAAGGCCAGGCGGTTGCCGAGCTTGCGAGCGAACCGCGTGTCGGCCCCGCCTTCGCGGTCGACGGCGCGGGCGAAGACGACGTAGCGGCCCGGCGGCAGCTCGCCGCGCAGCCTGAACGACCACCTCGCCGTGCCCTTGGCGGTGAGCCAGCGCTGCGGGCAGGCCCTGCCCTTCTTCAGCTTCACGCGCTTCAGCCTGGCCTTCGCGTTCTTCATCACCAGGCAGGCCCTGCCGCCCCTGACCTTCCCGGTCACCGCGATCTGCACCCTGGCGAGCGACCCCTCGGGGTCGGCCGCGGTCCCGGCGAAGCGCTTCAGCTCCGCCGCCCTCACCTTCTTCGGCAGCTTCTTGATCCGCGCGTGCGGCGCCTCGTTGGGGGCGGGTTCCGGTCCGGCAGGGGGCTTGTCGCCCAGCAGGCGGGTGACGACGACCCGAGTCGTTTCGTTGCCCTCGAAGCTGCGGCTGACGAGAACGAGCCGTTCCCGGGAGTCAAGCGCCGATGCCTCCCACGTCTCGCCGAACTGCGCCGTGACGCCACGACGCACGATGCCGCCGCTACCGAAGGATGGGTCAAGCGCCCCGCTCGGACCGAGTCGCACCGCGGCGAGGGATTCGGTGGTCGGCGCGGCTTCGTACCCGCCCGAGAGCAGCAGCTGCCCGCTCGGAGTGAGCGCCAGCGCCCGGGCCGAGTCGTCGCCTTCGCCGACCTGTCGCGTGAAGATGCCGCTGCCGGCGTCCCCGAAGCTGGGATCGAGCGCGCCGGTGGCCAGGTACCGCGCCGCCGCGAACTTCGTGTCGAATTTCAAGGTTGGGCCGACTTCGTCGAAGCCGTAGCCGGCTGCGACGATCCTGCCGTCGGGCTGCAGGGCCAGGCTCGTGACCCGGCCCTTGGCGCCCGGGTTCGTCGCGCTCGGCATCGGCGTCCTGACGATGCCGTCGCCGTCGAAGGAGGGGTCGGGCGCCCCGCCGGCAAGCAGGCGCACCAGCGTGAAGCCGTTGCCGGCGCCGTTGCCGGTCGAGTCGGCGACGACGAGCTTGCCGTCGGGCTGCTCGATGATGCCTTCACCGCGATCTGACGCTTCCACCCCCGTCGTTTCGAGCAGGGTGATGCCGTCAGTCGAGAAGCTGGGGTCGAGTTTGCCGGACGGCTGCAGCACCGCCACCGCGGCGGCTTCGCCGCTGACGGGGGACCGCGCTTCGCCGGCGACGAGGATACGTCCGCCGGCGCCCAGAGCGACCGCCCTGGCGGTGTCTTCGCCGAGGCCGACCGGGAAGATCTCGACTCCGTCGCCGCCGCCGAAGCTCGAATCGAGATGGCCATCGGCGTCGTAGCGGGCAACCATGAAGTCGGTGTTGGTCGCGCCTTTCGCCGAACCGGCGACGACGATCTTGCCGTCGGGCTGGACCGCGACGGCGTTGGCGTCGCCGAAGTTCCCGGTGCCCGTGAACGGGGTCGTCACTTTCCCTTCGGTCCCGAAGCTTGGATCGAATTTGCCGTCGGCGAGCAGGCGGACGACGATCACACTTCCTGGGGCTTCAAAGCCGGCGAGGACGATCTTGTCGTCGGGCTGGGTCGCGACCGCACCGAGGAAGACCTTCCCGTCGCTGGGGTAGAAGCGCTCGGTGCCCGCGCCGCCGGCGAACGCCGGGTCGAGGTCGCCGGGCGCGGCCAGCGCCGCCGGCGCGGCGAGGCCGGCGAGCAGCAGCGCGCCGATCGCCAGCAGGACGGCCCTGGCGAGGAGGCCGCGGCGCCGAGTGATGGGGTCAGGGGATGAGAGCTGGACGTCGTTCATGGTGCTGGCGTACTCCTCAGAGGTCGCGGGGGTTCACCACCCCGCTGTTGAGCGCCCGCTCGGCGAGCGCGACGCGTTTCTGGTTCTGCGGCAGGTCGCCGACCTCGAGCTTCTCGAAGAGGGCGCGCATGTGGGTCTTCACCGCGTCGACGCTGAGGTGGAGCTCGGCGCCGATCTCCTGGTTGGTCGCCGGGGTGGCGAAGCTCGAGCCGTCCTTATAGGGACGGCAGAGCGCCAGCAGGACGCGGCGCTGGGCGGGCGAGACGGAGGCCGCCGCCGGCGACTCGGCGGCGAGCGCCGTTTCGTCGGGGGCGCCGCCGACGCCCGGGCGCCGGTACTGGACGCTGGTGCGGCCGAACCTGATCGTGTCGCCGTCGCGCAGCAACCGCCGGCCGTGGACGCGCTCCTCGTTGACGAACGACCCGTTGCGCGAGAGCCCGTCGTCGACCAGCGTGCACTCGCCGCGCACGAGCTCGAGCTGCGCGTGCAGGGCAGACACCTCCTCGTCCCAGCCGAGCCGCAGGTCGGCGGCCTCGCCGCGGCCGACCCAGAGCTCGCCGCCCCCCGGCTGGACGCTGAGGATCCGCTGCTCGCCGCCGTCGCCGCCGTCGCGGTAGACGAGGAACGGGACCCCTTCCCTTTCGGCCTCGATCTGGGCCTTCAGCTCCGGCGCGCTGACCACCCGTCGCTCGTTCACGCGCTGATCCTAAGCATTGGATTTGCGGCCCATTTGCTCCGGCTTTAGCCTTCGACTCCCGAACTGGACGGATGTCCTATTGGAAGCCGTGGCCCAACATCCACACTATTGATGATGGCGCAGGAAATCCAAACCTTCTTCTTCAACTGGTACCCGGTCTTCGGGGTCGTCTTCATGGCCGGGCTGCTCTTCGTCTTCCTGCGCCTGCTGCGCAGCACGATGGGCTCGACCAAGCCGGAGACGGTGAAGGCGAGCAAGACCGAGCCGGTCCTCTGGGAGGAGGTGCAGGGGGTCGACGCCGCCAAGGACGAGCTGATGGACGTCGCCGAGTGGCTGCGCGACCCCGAACGCTTTGCCGCGCTCGGCGCCCAGCCGCCGCGCGGGGTCCTCCTCTTCGGGCCGCCCGGGACCGGCAAGACGATGCTGGCCCGTGCCGTCGCCGCCCAGGCCGGCGTCGACTTCTTCGCCGCCTCCGGCTCGAGCTTCGTCGAGATGTTCGTCGGCCGCGGCGCCGCCCGCATCCGCCGCCTCTTCAAGGAGGCGCGCCGCTCCGGCCGCGCGGTGATCTTCATCGACGAGCTCGACGCCGTCGGCGGCCACCGCAGCGGCGGCGGCGACGGCGGCACCAGCGAGCGCGAGCAGGCGCTGAACCAGCTGCTGGTCGAGCTCGACGGGTTCGAGAAGGACCCGGGGACGGTGATCGTGATCGCCGCCTCCAACAACGTCGACAAGCTCGACAAGGCGCTGCTGCGCCCGGGCCGCTTCGACCGCCAGGTGCTGGTCGCGCCCCCCGACCGCGCCGGCCGCGAGTCGATCCTCCGCAGCCACGCCCGGGGCAAGCCGCTGGCCGACGACCTCGACCTCCGCGACGTCGCCCGCAAGACGACCGGGATGACCGGCGCCCAGCTCGCCAACGCGCTCAACGAGGCGGCGATCATCGCCGGCCGCGCCGGCCGCGCCGCGATCGCCCGGGAAGACCTCGACGAGGCGCTGCTGCGCCAGTCGGTCGGCTCCCAGCAGGCCCGCAGCCTGACCCCCAAGGAGCGCCGCATCGTCGCCTACCACGAGGCCGGCCACGCGCTCTGCCGCAAGCTGCTCGGCCTCGACCCGCCCGAGATCCTCAGCATCGTCCCGCGTGGCCCGGCGCTCGGCTTCGTCGGCCACTCGCCGCAGGAGGACACCTACCTGAAGTCGCGTGAAGAGCTGCTCGACGAGGTGGTGACGCTGCTCGGCGGGCGGGCCGCCGAGGAGGAGGTCTTCGGCGAGTCCTACTCGGGCGCGGTCGACGACCTCCACCGCGTCCAGCTGGTCAGCAAGCAGATGGTCGCCGAATTCGGGATGGGGGTCGCGCTCGACCACGACGGGCCGCCGCCGATCGCGATGCCGGTCGGCGACTACGCGGTCTCCGACGCGACCCGCCGCGACGTCGACCAGGCCGCGGCGACGCTCGCCCGCGAGGCCTTCCGCCGCGCCCGCGCCCTGCTCGCCGCCAACCGGGAATGCCTCGACGACCTCGCCGCCAACGCGCTCGAGCGCGAGACGCTGACACGCGAGGAACTGGACGAGATCTTCGCCGGCCACGAGCTCCACGGCCTGGTCGAGCGCCGGCGCAGCGGCGCGGCGCTGGTCGCCCTCAGCAAGAAAGACCCGCCGCGCTAGCGGGGATGGCCGAGCCGGTCCGCTGGTGGTCGATGCGGCCGGCGCAGAACCTGAAGCCGGCGACCTACCGCTGCCCGCTCTGCGGCCGTCACCTGCCGGCGCTCTCCGAGCACGTCCTGCTCGCCCCGGAGGGCGACAAGTCGCGCCGCCGCCACGCCCACACCAAGTGCGTGATCGAGGCCCGGCGGGCCGGGCGCCTGCCGACCGAGGAAGAGTGGCGCGCGACCCAGCCGCGCCCGCCGTCGCTCTGGAGTCGCATGCGGGCCCGCCTGCGCGGGTAGGGTCCGGTCATGGCGCGGCGCCTCCTCACCCTCTCGCTCGCCCTCGCGGCGCTCGCGCTGCCGGCGGCGCCGGCCGCCGTGGCGAGCGCCCGCAGCGTCTCGGTCTCGGCGACCGCGACGGTGCTGGTGCCGCGCGACAGCGCCCGCGTCGGCTTCGGGGTCAGCAAGGAACGGCGCAGCCGCAGCGCTGCGCTCCGCGCCGCCTCGGCCAAGCTGGCCGCCGTGATCGCCGCCGCGAAGGGGGTGCCGGGCGTCGAGCCCGGCGCGATCCGCACCGGTGCGATCTCCGTCCGGAAGGTCTCGCGCGGCACCGGGACGGTCTACCGGGCCTCCCAGGGCATCAGCGTCACCCTCAGGCAGGCCGAGCGCGCCGGCGAGCTCGTCCGCGCCGGGATCGCGGCCGGGGCGACCGGCGTCCGCGGTCCCTACTTCTTCGTCGCTGACACCGGCGCCGCCGAGCGCCGCGCGCTCACCGCCGCCTTCGAAAAGGCGCGGGCGCGAGCCGCGACCCTCGCCGCCGCCGCCGGCGCGGCGCTCGGGCCGGTGCTCGAGATCGACGAAGGCGAAGCGGTGTTCGGCGGCGACTTCGAAAAGGGGACGTCAGCCTCTGGCGAGGAAGCCGCTGGGGTCAAGGCGCCGGTACCGCCCACCAAGCCGGGCACCCAGAAGGTGACGGCGACGGTCCACGCCGTCTTCGAACTACTCTGAGCCGGTGCTGAGCCTGCTCGCCGTCGCCGCGGCCGGGGCCGCCGCCGGGGTCTCCAACTCGCTCGCCGGCGCCGGCTCGCTGATCACCTTCCCGACCCTGATCGCGGTCGGGGTGCCGCCGCTGTCGGCCAACGTCACCAGCACCGTCGGCCTCGTCACCGGCTCCGCCGGCGGCGCCCTCGGCTACACCGACCTGCTGCGCGAGCAGAGCGCGCGCCTGCGCCGGCTGACCGTGCCGACGCTGGCCGGGGCCGCCGCCGGCACCGTCGCCCTGCTGCTCACCTCCAACGACACCTTCGAGGCGATCGTCCCCTTCCTGATCGCCGGCTCCTGCCTGCTCCTCTTCTTCCAGCCGCGGCTGACCCCGCACGTGGCCCACGCCGGCAACGAGCACTCGCCCTTCCTGGTGGCCGGCCTGGTCTTCTCCGGCGCCTACGCCGCCTACTTCGGCGCCGCCGTCGGCATCCTCCTGCTCGGCATCCTCGCCCTCTTCGTCGCCGACACGATGCAGCACCTCAACGCGAACAAGATCCTCCTCAGCGGCTTCGCCAACCTGCTGGCGGCGCTCGCCTACGCCCTTCTCGCCCCGGTCCACTGGGACTACGCGCTCTGCCTCGCGGTCGCCTCGCTGCTCGGCGGCCGCCTCGGCGCCAACCTCGCCCGCCGCGTCTCCGGCGAAACGCTGCGCGTCGCGATCGCCCTCCTCGGCCTCCCGGTGGCCGCCATCCTCGCGGTTCGCGCCTTCGGCTGACCCTCCTCATGACCTTTGTAACCCTGTGGGTTACAAAGGTCATGAGGAGGGTTGGATCCCGGCGCGTCGATAGCATCGGCGCCGTGCTTGCCGCGTACGCAGCCCGGATCTCGCCCGAGGATCCGCTCTCGGGCCTCGAGGTCGGCGAGGTCGAGGAGCCGAACGTCCCTGAGGGCTGGGTTGCGGTCGAGGTCCGCGCCGCCTCGCTCAACCACCACGACGTCTGGTCGCTGAAAGGGGTCGGCCTGCCGGAGGAGCGGCTGCCGATGATCCTCGGCTGCGACGCCGCCGGGACCGACCCCGACGGCAACGAGGTGATCGTCCACTCGGTGATCGCCGATCCGGAATGGCGCGGCGACGAATCGCTGGACCCGAGGCGGACGCTGCTCTCCGAGGTCCATCCCGGCTCGCTCGCCGAGCGGGTCGCGGTGCCGCGCCGCAACCTGGTGCCGAAGCCGGAGGCGCTCAGCTTCGAGGAGGCCTGCTGCCTGCCGACCGCCTACCTCACCGCCTACCGGATGCTGTTCACCCGCGGCCGGCTGCGGCCCGGCCAGACCGTGCTGGTCCAGGGGGCGGCCGGCGGCGTCGCCTCGGCGGCGATCGCGATCGCCCGCGGCGCCGGCGCCCGGGTCTGGGCGACCAGCCGCGAGCAGCGCAAGCGCGAGTACGCCGCCGAGCTCGGCGCCCACGAGACCTTCGAGGCGGGCGCCCGCCTGCCCGACCGCGTCGACGTCGTTATCGAGACCGTCGGCGAGGCGACCTGGGCGCACTCGCTGCGGGCCGTGAAGCCGGGCGGGATCGTCGTCGTCGCCGGCGCCACCAGCGGCATGAACCCGCCCGCCGACCTCTCGCGACTCTTCTTCAAACAGATCGAGGTAATCGGGTCGACGATGGGGACCCGGGCCGAACTCGAGGACCTGGTCGGGATGATGGAGGCGACCGGGCTGCGCCCCAGGATCGACCGCGTGCTGCCGCTGACCGAGGCCGCGGCCGGGATCGAGACGATGATCGCCGGCGAGGTCTTCGGCAAGATCGTGCTCACCCCCTGAGGCCGCGCTCCCCCGCCCCGCGGGCTCGGAGCCGGGCGGCGAGCATGGCGGCGCGCCAGCCCTAGCGGTCTTCGAAGCGGCGCAGCTCCATCCGCGCGATCGAGCGCTTGTGGACCTCGTCGGGGCCGTCGGCGAGGCGCAGGGTCCGCAGCCCCGCCCACATCTCGGCCAGCGGGAAGTCGCCGCTGACGCCGCCGCCGCCGTGCACCTGGATCGCCCGGTCGAGCACCTTCAGCGCCACCTCGGGCGCCGCCACCTTGATCGCGGCGATCTCGGTGCGGGCGTGCTTGTTGCCGACGGTGTCCATCAGCCAGGCGGTCTTCATCGTCAGCAGCCGCACCATCTCCAGTTCGATCCGGGCCTCGGCGATCCAGTCCTGGATGTTGCCGCGGGTCGCGATCGGCGCCCCGAACGTCTCCCGCGCGAGCGCCCGCTCGCACATCATGTCGAGCGCCCGCTCGGCGACCCCGATCGCCCGCATGCAGTGGTGGATGCGGCCCGGGCCGAGCCGCGCCTGGGCGATCATGAAGCCGTCGCCCTCGGCCGAGAGCACCGCCGAGGTCGGCACCCGGGCGTTCTCGAAGGAGACTTCGGCGTGGCCCTCACGATCGGTGTAGCCGAACACCGAGAGGTTGCGGACGACCTCGACTCCGGGCGTGTCGAGCGGCACCACCAGCATCGACTGCTGCTTGTAGGTGGGGCCGTCGGGGTCGGTCTTGCCCATCACGATCAGCACCTTGCAGTTGGGGTGCAGCGCGTTGGTCGTCCACCACTTGCGGCCGTTGATCACGTACTCGTCGCCGTCGCGCTCGATCCGCGTCTCGATGTTGGTCGCGTCGGAGGAGGCGACGGCCGGCTCGGTCATCGCGAAGCCCGAGCGGATCTCGCCGTCGAGCAGCGGCCGCAGCCACCTCTCCTTGTGCTCCTCCGTGCCGAACAGGGTCAGCACCTCCATGTTCCCGGTGTCCGGCGCGTTGCAGTTCATCGCTTCGGGGGCGAGGAGGATGCTGCGGCCCATGATCTCCGCCAGCGGCGCGTACTCGGCGTTGAGCAGTCCCGGCCCCCACTCCTCGTGCGGGTGGAAGAGGTTCCAGAGGCCGCGCGAGCGGGCCTCCTCCTTGAGCTCCTCCATCACCTGGGGATGGTGGAACGGGTCGCCGGCCTCCTTCATCTCGGCCGCCAGCACCGGCTCGGCCGGGTAGATCCGCTCCTCCATGAACGCCTGGACGCGCTCCTGGAAGTCCTTGCAGCGGTCCGTAAGTTCGAAGTCCATGGCAGCTCCTCGGTCTGGGTCGTCGTCGCGAAGGCTATGGGACCGGCGGCCGGCGCCGGCGCGATGGGTTGTGAGAAGGCCAAGCCGGTGCCGGCGAGCGTGGCGCCGGCCGGGGCCGATGGGCGCTGACGGGATCGAACCGCCGACCTTTCGGGTGTAAACCGAACGCTCTCCCAGCTGAGCTAAGCGCCCGCTCAGCCATTATCGCGCGGCCGCGGCTGCGATGATCCCGGCCAGCGATGGACTCGATGATCTCGATGACGCAGCGCAACTTCGTCCTGCTCGTGGTCGGCGTCTGCATCCTCAGCGCCGGGATCGGCTCGGGGCTGGCGCTATTGGCGCAGACCGGCCCCTCGGGGGCCAAGGGCGCTCGCGGCCCGGAAGGAAAGCGCGGCCCGCGCGGCCCGCAGGGCCCCCAGGGCGAACGCGGCGCATCGGGCGAAGCGAAGGTGCAGGGGCTGGAAGCCGAAGTCCAGGAACTGCGCGGTGCGGTCGAAGAAGACGCCGAACTGAGCGCCCGGCTGGAAGCGCTGGAAGAACAGCTCGGCGGCCTCTCGGGCGGCGAATCCTCAATCCTCTGCGAAGAATTCGGAATCGGCTGCTGAGCTTTTGAACCCCGGCGGCCGGGGGGCCGTAGACCGGGCCGATGGCAATCGCCCGAGACAGCCTGCGCCGCGGTTGGCGCTGGGCCGCGACGATCGCGGCCCTGGCGCTGATGGTGGTGGCGCTGGCGGGCCTGCGCGCCACCGTCGCGAGCGCCGGCGCGCAGCCGCGCCCCACCCCCAATGGCGCGGCTGCGCGGCCGGGCGCCGAGGCGCGGCGCGCCGGCGGCCAGGTCGAGATCGAGAACTTCGCCTACAAGCCGGGGACGCTGCGCATCTCCACCGGCACCCGCGTCCTCTTCGTCAACCGGGATTCGGTCACCCACACCGTCACCCGGAGCGGCGGCTTCGACAGCGGCCGCCTCTCCCCCGGCGAGAGCTTCGCCTTCCGTTTCAAGCGGGCCGGCACCTTCCGCTTTCACTGCAAGATCCACTCCTTCATGCACGGCAAGATCGTCGTCGGCTGAGCGGCGCGGCCGCGCCCGCGGTCCGCTAGCCTCAGGCGCATGGACGTACCGACGCTCTGGCGGGCGGCGCTGGTCCAGCTCGCCGCGGTCGCGGTGCTCTCGATCGCCCTCGCCATCGCCCTCCCCCACAGCTTCTTCGAGAGCTGGGGCTGGATCTCCGGCCCGCTCGCCTGGCTGCTGTGCGCGGCCCTCACCGCCCGGGTGCTGGCGCTGCCGCTGGGGCCGACCCTGCTCGGTGCCGTCCTCGCCGGCCTGCCGAGCCTGGTCGCGGTGGCCATCGGCCTGCACTGGGCCGGCGCCCTGCTCGCCGTCGGCCTGTTCGCCCTCTGGTGCGCGCGCCTGCCGCGCCACAACGCCCTCGCCGCCTAGGCCGATCCCTGGCACCTTGGGACCAATGGCCTCTGTCGAGGAGACAACCCCCAGCCACGGGCTCGCCGCCTACCGGCGCGTCCTCGGCGCCCCCGGGATGGCGACCCTGGCGGTCGTCTCGACCGTCGCCCGCCTGCCGGTCGGGATGGCCGCGGTCGCGCTCGTCCTCTACGTGCACGGGGCGACCGGCTCCTTCGCCGCCGCGGGCGTCGCCGCCGGCGCCTACACGATCGGGCTCGGGATCACCGGCCCGGTGCTGGCCCGCGTCATCGACCGGCGCGGCTCGGGGCCGGTGCTGCTGCCGGCCGGGCTGCTCAGCTCGGCCGCCTTCGTCGCCGTCGTCGCCCTCGGCCACGAGGACGCGGGAGTGGTGCCGCTGGCGGCCGCCGCCGGCCTGGCCGGCGCCGCGACGCCGCCGCTGGGCAGCGTCACCCGGCTGCGCTACCGCCACCTGGTCGCCGCCGCCGACATGCCGACGACCCTGGCCCTCGACGCGGTCCTGATCGAGATCCTGTTCGTCGCCGGGCCGCTGCTGGCCGGCCTGCTCGCGGCGACGGTCGGCGCCGGCGACGGCCTCCTGGTCGCCGCCGCGGTCGGCGCCGTCGGCACGCTCTGGTTCGTCGCCGTCGCCAGCGCTCCGCCCTCCGATCACCCCGCCCACGAACGCCACTGGCTCGGCGCCCTGGCCTCGCCGGGGATCCGCCTGCTGATCCTCACCGACATCCCGCTCGGCGTCACCTTCGGCGCCCTCGACGTCGCCCTGCCGGCCTTCGGCGTGGTCCACGGCAACTCCGCCCTCGGCGGCCCGTTCGCCGCCGCCCTCGCCTTCGGCTCGGCGCTCGGCGGCCTCGCCTACGGCCTGCGCCCGCAGATGCTCGGCGGCCCGCACCGCGCCTTCTTCGTGCTGACGCCGCTGCAGGTGATCGCCTGCCTGCCGGTGCTCGGGGTGACGACGATCCCGCAGATGTTCGCCGCCGCCGCCCTCGCCGGCCTCTTCGTGGCGCCGATCGGCACCGTCCGCAACCAGCTGGTGCCGGAGGTGATGCCGCCCGGCACCGGCACCGAGGCCTACACCTGGATGGGACTGGCGATCACCGTCGGCGCCAGCGCCGGCTCGGCGATCGCCGGCCCGCTGGTGCAGGCCGGCGGCTGGCGGGCGGGCGCCGTCGTCGCCTGCGTCTTCCCGGCCGCCGGCGCCGTGCTCGCCTTCGCCCGCCGGCGCGCCCTGCGGCCGGCGGGCTGAGCCGCGCGCGGTGGGCGCGCCACCTCGAGCCTCCAGCACTCTCCTCATGACCTTTGTAACCCTCTGGGTGACAAAGGTCATGAGGAGGAGGCGCCAGGGGCTGCGCTACTCGCTCAGCCCTGCTCGGGGCGGTGGTGGTGCGAGGTCAGGTCGAGCCACTCCTGCCGCGCCGGCGGGCCCTCGACCCCGCCCTGCGCGAGCGCGGCGCCGAGCCGCTCCGCCATGAACCGTTCCTGGTCCTCGCGCGAGCGCCAGATCTCATAGATCACCAGCCCTTCGGGACCGGCAGCGGCGCTGTGCACGATCAGCCCCTCCGGCAGCCCGTCCCCGCTCGCCATGTCGATGCCGAGGGCGTCGTTCACCTGCTCGTACTCGCGCGGCCCGAGGTCCTCGAACTCGAGGATAAGCACGTCGGCCATCTGTCACTCCTCCTGTTGAGATTTGGTCGGCGGACGAGCCAGCCGACGCTCTCACCCGGGAGCGGCGCGGTCAACCCGTCGCAGCTCGATGTAGCGCCGCGGCCCGGGAGTCCTGCTCGCGCGATACCTCGACGCTCGCCATGGCGGCCCGCTACCCGCGATCCGCGACCGGCATGCAGCCGGGGACGGCGTCGGCGAAGCGCCCGCTCAGCGCCCGGCCTCGAGCCGGCGCCAGGTGCGCAGGCCGCGGGCCTCGATCCGGGCCAGGACCGCCTCCCACTCCGGCAGGGCGCCGACGCCGACGACGCCGCGGGTCGAGATCTCGCCGCGGCCGAGCATCGGCAGGAGGACGACGGGGGTCGTGCCGGAGGTCGCGTAGACCATGTGGGTCCCCCAGGGGATGCGCTCGCGCGCTTCGGCCAGCGAGACGATCAGGCCGTCGGTGCGGACCACCTCCTCGCCGCCCTGGGAGCCGCTCACCTCGACGCAGACGGCGAAGGCGCCGGTGGAGACGATCCCCTGCTCGATCGCCTCCTCGTAGCGCTCGGGCGGGATGAAGGCGCGGCCCAGCTCGGCGGGCAGGTCGGCGGCGATCTGCTCGCCGGCCTCGAGCCGGCGGCGCAGCGCCTCGATCCAGATCTGCGGCGAGGAGCGCCAGCGGCCGTTGGAGAGGCCGCTCTTGACCTCGACCCGCTCGAGCGGCACGCCGAGGTTGTGCATCGTGCGCAGCTCGGGGTGCATGAAGCCGGTGAAGACCGGGATCGGCCCCAGCTCCGGCCACTCGTAGACCTCTTCGCTCTCGAACAGGTCGACCTGGCGGATCTCGCCCTGCTCCCAGCGCAGCGGGGTCGGCATGTTGAAGTTGGCGATCAGGTTCGGGCCGACGGTCGAGACCAGCTCGGTGCCGTCGTTGCGTTCGACCCAGCGGACGACGATGCTGCGGGTCGAGTCGAGCTCCTCGACCGCGCGCCGGGCGACGAGGTCGACCCAGCCCGGCGCCACCCCGGCGCAGGAGACCGCGGTCAGCCCCGCCTCGCGGAACTCGCCGTCGAGCTCTAGCTGGGCGTCGATCGTTTCCTCGTGGGGAATCGTGCCGGCGACCTCGAACGGCCCCGAGTTGAGGTCCATGTAGTGGGCGCCCGCCGCCAGGCAGCCGCGCATCGCGGCGAGGTTGAGGTGCGGCAGGGTCGCGTTGAGGACGGCGTCGAGGCCGCCGGCCCAGGCCGCCACCGCCTCGGAGTCCGCCGCGTCGAGCTCGGTCTCGCTCAGCGCCGCGGCGCTGCCGAGGCTGGCGAAGCGGCGCCCGGCGAGGCCCAGCCGCTCCGGGTCGCGGTCGGCGAGCGCGATCTGCTCGAGGCCGTCCTCGTTGGCGAGGAGCGCCGAGAGACCGCTCCCCTCGGCGCCCGCGCCGAGAATTCCCAACCTCATGCCGGCCAGCCTAACGGTAACTAGACAGAATGTCTAGTCGCGGCGATGCTGTCGGCCACGATCGCGACCGCCCGCTCGAGCTCCTCGGGGGAGATCGTGAAGGGCGGCGCGAGGCAGACGATGTCGTCGAGCAGGCCGCGGGTCAGCATCCCCCGCTCGCGCGCCTCGTCGGCGACCGCCCGGCCGCGGCCGAGGGCGCTGGGAAAGCGGGCGCGGGTCTCCTTGTCGGCGACCAGCTCGACCCCCACCATCAGCCCCGCCTGGCGCACCTCCCCCACCTCGGGCAGGTCCCGCAGCGGCTCGATCAGGTCGGCGAGGACGGCCGCCATCTCGCCCACCCGCTCGATCAGCCCCTCGCGCTCGATCGCGGCCAGGTTGGCGAGCCCGACGGCGCAGGCGACCGGGTGGCCGGAGTGGGTGAAGCCGTGCATCAGGAAGCCGGGCTCGGCGGCGGGGTCGCGCAGCTCGTCCCAGAGCTGGTCGGAGACGAGCACGCCGCCGAGCGGCACGTAACCGCTGCTGACGCCCTTGGCGAAGGTGATGAGGTCGGGGCTGACGCCTTCGGCGCCGGAGGCGAACCAGCTGCCGGTGCGGCCGAAGCCGGTGATCACCTCGTCGACGATCAGCAGGACTTCGTTGCGGTCGCAGACGGCGCGCAGGGCGCGCAGGAAGCCGGCGGGCGGCACGATCACCCCGCCCGCGCCGAACACCGGCTCGACGATCACGGCGGCGACGCGCTCGGCGCCGACTTCCCGGATCCGGCTCTCGAGCGCCGCTCCGGTGCAGACCGGGCAGGTCTCGGGATCGCAGGGCACGCCGGCGTCGCAGCGGTAGGTGTAGGGCGCCGAGACCTCGACGATCCCGGGCGCGGCGGGGCCGAAGTCGCCGTGGTAGGCCTCGAGCCGGGTCGCGGTCGTCGTCATCCCGGCGAGGCCGTGGTAGCCGCGGTCGTGGGCGATGAGGATGCTCTTCTCGGGCTGGCCGGCGCGGACCCAGTGGCGCCGGGCGAGCTTGATCGCGGTCTCGTTCGCCTCGCTGCCGCCGGAGACGAAGAAGACGCCGCCGAGCCCCGGTGGGGCCAGCTCGACGATCCGCTCGGCCAGCGCGATCGCGGGCGGCGAGGAGACGCCGCCGAAGGTGGCGGCGTAGGCGAGCGTCGACATCTGGCTGCGGGCGGCCTCGACCAGGTCCTCGCGGCCGTGGCCGAGGTTGACCGTCCAGAGGCCCGCCGAGCCGTCGAGGAGCCGCCGGCCGTGCTCGTCGATCAGCTCGCAGCCCTCGCCGCGGACGATCACCAGCGGCGCGGCGCCGGCGGCGAAGCGGGAGTGGTCGGTGAGCGGATGGACCAGGTTGGCGAGGTCGCTCTCCGCGTAGCTCGAGGTGCTCGGCGCTTTCGTCATGTCCCCATGCAGGGTCGTTCCGGAGTGACGGGCGTCGCCCCGCGCCACCACGCTATCGAAAGTAGACAGACTGTTCAACTATTGAACGGCCGCGGCCCTGCCCAGCGGGCTCTCCGGAGCGTGCTCCGGATCGACGCTGCAGATCGAGTACCAGTGCAGCCGGGCCAGCTGCTGGGCGGCGCGCTCGATCTCCTCCTCGTCGGCGGCGACGTCGAAGGAGGAGAGCACCGACTCGATCATCGCGTAGGTCGCGCGGACGCCGAACTCGAGGTCGATGTCCTCGCGGACCAGGCCGGCCGCGTCGTCGGCGGCGTGGACGGCGAGGATCCAGCCCAGCATCGCGTCGTCGGCCGCCTTGTTGGCCTGGTCCCAGCCCGAGCCGCGGGAGTTGCGGGCGACCGCGACGAGCGGCCGCAGGTCGGCGTTCTCGACCCGCCAGGCGAGCGCCTCGCGCACCATCTCCTCGATCAGTTCGAACGAGGTCTGCCCCGGCCGGGCGCTTTCCCGCAGTCCCTGGGCGATCCGCGCGTACCCGGTCAGATAGTCGGAGATGATCGCCGCGAGGATGTCCTGCTTGTCGTCGAAGTTGTTGTAGACGGTGGCGCGCACGACACCGGCGGCGCGGGCGATGTCGCCGACCGAGACCTCCGCGTAGCCGCGCCGCGAGAACAGCCGGCGGCTGGCGGCGAGGATCTTGGTGCGGGCCCGCGGCTGCCCCCGGCGCGGCCGGGTCACACTCGTCCGCCATGGTCGGGGCCGGGCATCACGCGGGCGAGGTTATCCCAGCGCTCGAGCGGCGCACCGCCCGGTCAGCCGACCTCTTCGGGCAGCTCGTACCAGCGCTTGCGCTCGCCGATCCGCGCCCGCATCTTCCAGCCGCGGCTCTTCGGCGCCTCGTCGAGCCGGCGCCGCAGCTCCTCGAGGCGCGCCGCGACCAGCTCACCCCGCTCGAAGCCGGCCAGCTCGCGGGCGAATGCCTCGCCGCGCTCGGCGACCATCCCCAGCGTCCGCCACAGGCCCCAGTCGGCCGCGGCGAGCGAGGCCAGGTACTCGGCGTTGACTCCGCTCTCGTCCTCGCGGATCTCGTGGTCGGCGAGGATCGCGCAGACGTCGAGCAGGTCCTTTTCGTTGGTTTCGACCACCTGCAGCTTCATCAGCAGCAGGTCGGCGAGCGAGAGGGTCCGGGGACTGGCCTCCAGCCGCGGGCGGAAGTCGATCTGGTGGCAGAGCCGCGCCTCGTCGACGAAGACGTCGAGCTGGCGCTCGTTGACCGGGTCCCAGAAGAACAGCCGGCGGGCGCCGTGCAGGGCGTTGAACTCGCGGTCGGGCACGTAGCCGAGCGACTCCAGCAGCGCCGCCGCCGCCTCCCTGCCGCGCCCGACCGTGACGACGTCGACGTCGGCGTAGCGGCGGGCAAGCGGCGGCGAGTGGGCGCTCTCGCAGCGCAGCGCCACGGCGACGCCGCCGGTCAGCCGCAGCGGCACCCCGCCGGCCTCGGCGGCGTCGGCGATCCTCCCCCCCTCGAGGATCGGATCGGCGCTTGGCTGCGGGTCACTCAGGCGGTATCTCCATCGCGAGCTTGTCGACGTCGACGCCCTGGCGCAGTCGCGCCCAGCGGGCGACGAAGAACGTCAACAGGGCAGCGGCAAGGATGATCGCGCAATCGCGGAAGAAATGCCCCTTGTCGATCCCGAGTTCGGGGTAGTGCATGTAGATGAAGAAGAGCAGCCCGAGCAGGACGACGGTGAGGCCGCCGGCGAAGGCGACGACCGGGATGCCGAAGATCCGTTTGGTCGTCGCCGAGGCGCGCCAGACCTCCGGGCGCCGGTAGGGCAGCAGGATCGCGGCGACCCCGATCAGGATCATCGTGATCAGCTGCAGCACGACCGCCTCGTAGAGGACGCTGAGGAAGCCTTCGCCGTTGCTGACCGCCCAGTAGAGGACGAGGATGCTGATCACGACCGTCAGCCCGATCGCCCAGTTCGGCGCGTGGGTCTTGGGCGAGACGCGGGCGAAGCGCGAGGGCAGGATGCCGTCCAGCGCCCAGGCGAAGAAGGTGCGGACGGCGATCGTGATGTTGGGCAGGATCAGCAGCGGATAGGCGACCGCGAAGGTGAGGAAGAGCCACCAGGCGAGCAGGGTGCTGCCGCCGGCGATCGAGGTCAGGAACGTGTAGTAGGGCGGCGCCGCGAAGGGGTAGCTTTCGCTGCCGCTGAGGGCGTTGACCGCGACGAAGAAGTCGTGCCCGAACTTCCAGAAGAAGACGACCGAGAGCAGCACCGCGATCCCGATGTGGACGATCGTGGCGAGGCTCATGATCTTCATCTGGGTCGTGTCTTTGGCGCGCCGGATCTCGCCCGAGATGTAGATCGAGAGCCAGCTGTAGATCGAGAGCCCGGCGATCGCGGCGAAGGTCGGCCAGGTGTTGTTGAGGCTGAAGGCGGGGGAGGTGTCGATGCCTTCCTTGGCCGCCGATTGGATCAGCCCGTTGTAGGAGTCGGGTTCGTTGGTGATCGGTTCGGCGAACTTGTTGAAGCTGTCGACGAAGCCCGCGTGGGACTTGAAGAGGAGGACGACGAGGACGGTGAAGAGCCCGACCATCGTGAACACCCAGAGCGCGTTCATGATCCGGGTCGTCCAGCGCCAGCCGCCCGCCAGCAGGCCGGCGGAGAGCAGGATCACGACCGTGCCGATCGCGAACTGCCAGCCTTCCTTGGTCGCCAGGTCGTCGCCGGCGGTGACCAGCGAGTGGTGGCCGCTGACCAGCCCGACCGCGGTCAGCGAGGGGCCGAGCGCGACGGTGACGAAGGCAAACGCGGTGAAGGCGATCGAGAGGACGACGCCCGAGATCCAGAAGAAGGACGAGATCAGGCCGATCACCGGGTGGGTGAGCCGCCCGACCAGGACGTAGTCGCCGCCGCTGCGCGGGATCGCCGAGGAGAACAGCCCGTAACAGACGCAGAGCACGAGGGCGACGGCGAGCGCCATCGCGAACCCGAGCCAGATCGAGCCGCCCGGGTAGACGCCGAGCACGAAGAAGATCGCGACGGCGAGGAAGATCGCGGTCGGCTGCCCCGCCATGTTGAAGACGAAGGTCGAGAAGGGCGAGACTTCTCGGACCAGGCCGGTCGCTTTGCGGGCGAACATACCCTGCGAGGTCGCGGGGGCCGCTCCCTCTCCAGTCACCTCACTCATACCGCTCCTCTCGCTCGTCGACTCTCATCCCGACACCAGGTACTGATTGACAACGCGGTCCGGCTCGAGGTGGACGAGGCAGCCGTCGAGATGACCGCTGCCGTAGTCCGAGCCGGGGTTGATGGCGACCGTGCGCCCGATCCGGGTCACGCCCTTGCTCTCGTGGATGTGACCGTGAAGGCTGAGCAGCGGCTGGGTCTCCTCGATGATCTGCCGCACCGCGGGGCTGCCGGTGGCGATCTCGTGGGGACGGCCGCCCTTGGTCACGTAGCGCAGCTCCTCGTCGACCTCGAAGGCGGTGTCGAGGCTCGAGTCATAGGGCGGCACGTGGATGTTGAAGATCGCCCGCCGCGGCGACTCGAGCTGGTCGACGAGCACCTTCAGGCGCTGGTAGATCTCCTCCTCGTCGAGCTCGCGCGGGGTCTTCCACGGCGTCCGGTTGGCGTAGCCGAAGGAGACCATCTCGTGCGGGCCGACCTCGCGCACGGTCTCGTCGCAGGCATCGACGCTGATCCCGGCGGCGAGCACCGCGTCGACCGACCAGGGATCGTCGTTGCCGGGGATCACGTAGGCGACGGTGTCGGTGCCGGCCAGCCGCTCGTCGGCGAACTCGACCCAGAGCCGCAGCTCGTCGAGCAGCGCCTCTTCGAAGGCCTCGGCGCGGCGCTCGGCGTCGACGCGCAGCTCCTCCGCCTCCGCGGGATCGACGGTCAGGTGGTACATGCCGTTGGTCGAGATCGCGCGCTGGATCTCGTCGAGCTCCTCGGCGGTCCGCGCCGTGCGCCGTTCGCCGATCACCTCGGCGGTGTAGGTGCCGTCGGCGCCGCGGACGATCGGGATCAGCGCCTTGCCGGTCAGGTCGCCGCCCATCACCAGGGCCTGGGCCGGGTAGTGCGCGGCCGCGTTGACGAACTTCTTCCAGCAGACCCGCGAGCCGTGGACGTCGCCCGCGTAGAAGAGGGCGAGCGGCTGCTCACGCTGGCGGCGCCTAAACATTCCTTCCCCGATCTCTCCGCACGACTTCCCTTTGCACTCGAAGAAAAGGCGTCAAGTCGCGACCCTACCAGCCACTGGTCACTCTGTCTAGTTTTCGGCCAGCTCGCGGTCCAGGACGGCGAGCGCGAGGTCGGGCTCGACGGCGGCGAGCAGGCCGGCGGCGGCGAGCACGTAGCCGGAGTCGACGGCGGGCGCGGCGTCGACCGGCGCCAGCGACCGGGGGGCGCGCCGGGCCAGCGCCCGGGGCAGGATCGTCGCCCCGTCACCGCGGTGGGCGAAGACGCCGCCGGTGCCGATCACCCGCTTGGCCTCGCGCAGATCGGGGCCGTCGGCGCGCAGGGTCGGCGGACCCTTGGGGCTCGTCGTCAGCAGCATCGTGCCGCAGTGCCGGGCCAATGCCTGGGTCGCGCAGCTGACCGCGATCAGGCCGTCGAGGCGCGCCTCGGGCCCCTCCCCCGGGACCCACTCCGGGCGCCGGGCGCGGTCCCGGACGGCCTCCTCCAGCTCCTCCCCCCGGGTGCTGGGCAGCTGGTCCAACAGCCAGCCCCGGTCGGCGTCGAGCACGCCCTCGGCGCCGGCCCGCAGGCCGAGGTCTCCCTCGACCGTCCGCCTGGTCAGCGGCGGCGGCAGCAGCGGCTGCTCGATGCCGGGGGTGGCCCGCTCGCTGCGGCTCGAGTGGACGTCGGTGGTGGCGCCGCCGACGTCGACGACGACCACGTCGCCGGCGCCGGGGTGCCCGCCGGACCCGTGGGCGAGCAGCCCGGTGGCGGCCAGCACCGCCTCCGGCGTCGGCATCCGCACCATCGCGGCGAAGGCGGCGTCGGCGCTCAGCCGCTTGCCGCCGATCACGTGCTCGAGGAAGGCGCGCGAGATCGCCGCCCGGGCGCCCTCGATCTCGAGCTGGCCGAGCCGCGGCATCACGTTGGGCGCCAGCTCGACCCCGCCCCCGGCGCCGGCCAGGATCGCCGCCGCCTGCTCGGCGATCTCGGCGTTGCAGGCGACGACGACGAGGGCCGGCAGCGCCGCCTCGGCCAGGCGCCGGGCGTTGTCGAGGACCAGCGCCCGCTGGCCGCCGTCGGTGCCGCCGGCGAAGAGGACGATCTCCGGCGCCGCGGCCCGCAGCGCCTCCAGCTCGCCCTCGCCGAGGCTGCCGGAGAGAACCGCGCTGACCCGGGCGCCGGCGTTCAGCGCCGTCTGCCGGGCGGCGGCCGCGGTCAGGTCCTCGACCAGCCCGACGGCCGCCACCCGCAGGCCGCCGCCGGCGCTCGAGGCGGCCAGCTCCAGCTCGGGGGCCGGTGCCCCGCCGGCCGCCTCGGCCGCCGCCGCCAGGGCGTCGCGGTAGCCGCGCATCACGTCGGTCCGGATCGAGGTCGGGGCCTGGGCGCGGCCGACGACCCGGCGCTCGGCCCGGTCGACCAGCGTGACCTTCGTGTAGGTGCTGCCGAAGTCGGCGAGGGCGAGGATGCCCAAGCTAGGCGGCCACTCCGCCGCGGCGGTGCTCGACCAGGGCGTCGATCAGCCCGTCGATCGTCCCCGGGGTCCGGATCCCGCCCGCGTTGAGGTCGGCGCGGACGTCGATCGGGATCTCCGAGCCATCGACGTCCTCGTTGAGGACGCCGCCCATGAAGACCGGCCGGCCGTCGGCCTCGGCCGCCGCCAGCTCGCTCATCAGGCGCTGGCCGAAGGAGCGCGCGACGCCGTTGTGGGTGGTGATCACGACCGCGTCGGCGTCGGTCTCGACCACCGCCTTGACGATGTCCTCGGGATCGCGGTTGATGCCGAAGTCGATCACCTCGGTCCCGGCCGCCTCGAGCGTCGAGGCGAGCAGGAACTCGGCGAATTCGTGGACGTCGGTGGAGCTGACCAGCACCTTCATGCCGCGGATCTCCTCCTCGCGGCCGCGGCTCGCCAGCTCGGCGAGCAGCTGCTCGCGCTGCGTCATCGTGCTCTTGACCAGGTCGGTCTGCAGCACCGGCCGGCGCCCCCGCGGGAAGGCCGGGTCGGGCTCGCCGGCGCCGAACAGCTCCTCGCAGCGGCCCGAGCCGAGCCGCTTCAGCACCAGCAGCAGCCGCGCCGGGTCCTCGACGTCGATGCCGGCTGCGCGGAGGCCGGCGATCGCCGCCTCGAAGAAGGCGCGGCCGCCGGCGACGAGCCGGTCGCGCAGCGCCTCGATCTGGGCCCAGTCGACGACCGGTTCGACCAGCGGCGCGTACTCCTCGAGCCGGCGGCTGATCGTCTGCACCGTCGCCACCTCCTCCCAGGAGGGGATCCGCTCGGTCTCGGTGACCGGAACCGCGATCGGCGCGCCGCCGAGCCGGTAGCGGCGGTCGACCATCTTCATGAACAGGACGTCGGTCGAGACCACCGCCATGTTCGAATCGAAGTCCGGCGTGTTGCCGATCGTGTCGCCCTGGACGAAGCCAGCCGGGACGCCGTCCGGGTTGACCGCGTGCAGCGCCAGCGTCACCGCCGACTTGACGACCGGGTCCTGGGTCAGCCCGCCCCACGAGCAGGAGTAGGCGGCGCCGATCAGCTGCTCGGAGATGTAGCGCTCGAGCATCGCCCAGCCGACGTAGTTGGCGTAGTCGTGGAAGACGCCCGGGTAGCCGTCCTCGAGGTAGGAGTCGAAGCAGACGCCCTCGCCTTTGAACGCGGCCAGCGCGCCGGCCGCCTTCAGGGTCGCCATCGTCTGGCTGACCTCGTCGTCCCAGTAGGGCCAGCGCCACGAGTACTGGGAGAGGACGCCGATGTGGGTGATGCCGACCTGCAGCGCGTCGACCGCGTTTTCGACCGAGCCGGGGCCGCCGATCATGTTGTCGGCCGCCTCGGGCTGGATCGGCGCCGTGTTGGCGAGCTCGTGCCAGTCCTGCTCGGTCCAGAGCGCCGGCCCGGTCTCCTGCGGCGCGTCGGCGCGCCGGTCTTTGGGCAGCCCCATGCGCCGCTCGGCGAGCAGGTTGAAGCGGTCCGGAGGACGGACGCCGCGCGAGAGCGCGTCTTCGTGGATCCGGCCGATCGCCTCACGGGTGTCGGGCCAGGTCGCGAGGCCGATGTTCATGCAGGAGCAGGTGAAGCCCTCGACCCGCGCCCGCTCGCGCCACTCGCGCTCGGAGTCGACGCCGTTCTCGCGGCAGAACAGGGAGCGGCCGCGCTCGATCCCCGCGCCCAGCCGTTTGCCCTCCTCGACCGCCTCGCGCCCGTCCGGCAGATCCGCCGGCAGCAGCGTCCCGAGGTCCACCTCGATGCTCGTCTCGCTCATGCTCTTCCCTCCCATCTCACCCGTCGAGGATCCAGCCGCCGCTCACCTCGAGCACCTGGCCGGTCGTGTAGCCGCCGCCGTCGGAGGCGAGGTAGAGGACCGATTCGGCGATCTCCTCGGGCTTGCCCATCCGTCCCAGCGGCGTCATCGCCAGGGCTTCGTCGATGTGCTCCTTCGGGATCTCCCAGTCCTCCTCCCAGTTTGCCGCGATCGGGCCGGGGGCGATCGCGTTGACCCGGATCTCCGGCGCCAGGTCGCGCGCCATCGCCGAGGTCAGCGCCCGCACGCCGCCCTTCGCCGCGCAGTAGGTGACGGCGACGGAGTTGACCACGTTCTCCTGGTTGATGCCGTTGCCGTAGGAGCCGGAGAAGTTGACGATCGCGCCGCCCCCGTCCTTCCTCAGGTGCGGCACCGCGGCCTGGCAAACCCGGAAGCTGCCGAGCAGGTCGACGTCGAGCAGGGTCGCGAAGGCGTCGGCGTCGGAGTCGGCGAAGCGGACCGCGTCGGCCGGATCGATCCGGCCGGCGGCGTTGACCAGCACGTCGAGCCGGCCGAAGCGCTCGACGACCGCGGCGACGAAGCCGTCGACGGAGTCGCCGTCGGTGACCTCGAGCCGGGCGGCGTAGCCCTCCGAGCCCGCCTCGGCGATCGCCGCCACCGCCTCGGCGGCGGCGTCGGCGGAGCTGCGGTAGCCGAGCGCGACCCTGGCGCCCTCGGCGCCGAGCGCCCGGGCGACCGCGCCGCCCAGCGCGCCACCCGCGCCGGTGACGATCGCCACCCTTCCCTCGAACCTGCGACCCGTGTTCCAAAGTGCCATGCGACCTCACTTGCTGGGGACCTGGCGGAGCCCCGCGAGTCTACGGGCCGATGGACACCGTGTCCAGTAAAGGTTGCGGCTGCGCGTCGCTCAGTGCGGCAGGGACGCGGCCGAGCCGTGCTCGGAGAGCAGCTGGCGCCGGTAGAGCTCGGTTCCGGCGGCGAACAGCAGCGCGAAGACGAGGATGCCGAGCGGTTTGTGGAAGGCGGCGATCGGCGCCCAGGCGATCAGCAGCACGAAGATCAGCAGCGCCGCGCCCCAGAGCCCGGCGGGGTTGCGCTCGGCGAACGGAGCGAGGTAGCCGCGGAGCCTGGTCGCCGGCCGGGTCGGGCCGGCGAGGAAGGCGCCGAGGGCGACCAGCAGGCCGAAGCAGATCGCCGAGGTCGCGATCGTGACCAGCATCGAGGTGCCGATGCTCCAGACCGCTTCGACGGCGGGTTCGACTGCCGAGGTCCTGCTCAGGTCGGTGACCACGTAGGTGCCGGCCAGCCCGCGCAGGCCGAGGGCCAGCAGGCCGGCGATCGCGAACGCGAACCCGACCGAGCGCAGGGTCGCGCGGCGGCGCGGCGAGAGGTAGATCGCCAGCGCGAAGCAGAGCAGCGCCGCCAGCGTCAGCACGATCGGCAGTTTGCGCACCAGGTTGGCCGCGTCCTGGGCCAGCGTCAGTTCTTCGGATTTGAGGATCGTGATTTCGCCTGCGTCGGGCGGCAGCTTGGAGACCAGCGCTTCCCCGATCCCCGAGCCGCCGCCGACCTGGGCGAGAACGGCGCCGAGCTGCAGCGTCACTTCGCCGTTTTCGGTGGAGACGCGCGAGCCGCCCCCGTTCAGCACTTTCAGCAGCGCTTCGTGGGCTTTGCGGTTGGCCGCTTCCCAGAGCGTCTGGAACTGGGAGGTGGCGAAGATCCGTTCGGCCGCCCGCGGGGCCAGCTGCTCGAGCCCGCCGGCGGCGGCGTTGGCGAGCGGCGCCAGCCGCGGCGGCAGCGCCGCTTCGAGTTCGGTGCTGAGGTTCGCGTTGGCGAACAGCTCGTTCGCCAGGTAGTCGGAGAGCTGGCTGCGGATCTCTTCGTTCTGGATCAGCTTGGTGCTGGTATCGACCCAGTTTTCGGTGTTGAGCACCTGGCGGTTGACCCAGATCGAGAAGATCGCGGCGAAGGCCAGGATCGTGCCGAGGATGACGAGGGCGAGGGCCCAGCGCGGGTGGCCGCTCCGCGGAGCTGGCGCCGGCGGCGCGGCCTGCGGTGGACCGGGGGTCCCGGACGGGGGCGGAGTCTCGGCAGCTTGCATCGCTAAAACGTAGGCGCCGGGTCGGACCCCTGCCTCGCCCGGATCGGGTGAACTCTGGCCGCGACGGCGCCGGCGAGCCCGCGCTCAGCTCCGCGACCGCGAGCGCCGGGTCCGGGTCACCTCGACCGGGGCCGACTCCATGCCGGGGCGGCGGTCGCCGGGGTGCCGCGCGAACCAGCCGCCGTAGCGGGCCGCCAGCGGCGCCGCGGTGGCGCCGTGGGCAAAGACCGAGAGCGCCACGGTCAGGTAGGTGGCGAGCAGCAGGATCTGGACGTGCGGGAGGTTGGACTCCTCGATCAGGATCACCGCGAAGACGATCGAGGCGAGGCCGCGGGGCCCGAACCAGCCGAGGAAGCCGACGGTCGGCGCCCGCGCGCCGCTGCCGAGCATCGCCACCGCGACCGGCGCCAGCCGCACCACGGTGAGGCTGAGCAGCGCGTAGAGGGCCAGCTGCCAGCTCAGGTCGCCGAGCGCCGGACCGAGCAGGATCGCGCCGAAGAGCAGGAAGGTGACGGCGCCGAGGAGGCTGCCGACGTCCTCGGCAAGGACGTTGATCTCGGCCGGGTCCTCGCGCAGGAAGGCGCGGAACAGCGCCCCGGCGCTGAAGGCGGCGATGAAGCCCGACCCGTTCAGCGGCGCCGCGATGCCGTAGGCGAGGGCGGCGCCCGCGACCGGGATCAGGCGCCTCCACCCCGGCGCGATCAGCCCCCGCCGGCCGGCGAGCACGACGATCGCGGTGACGGCGGCGGCGGCGATCAGCCCGCCGAGCAGCCCGTACCCGATCTCCTCGGCGAGCAGGGTCAGCGCTGGCTGGCCGTGGGCGATGTTCGACTCGACGTCGGCGGCGGCGATCGCGGCGAACAGCAGCGGCACGCAGATGCCGTCGTTGAGCCCGCTCTCGACGTTGAGTCCCTGCCGGATCCTGGCGGGCACGCGCGGGTCGCTGACCACGGCCTGGCCCAGCGCCGCGTCGGTCGGAGCGAGCACGACCCCGAGGATCAGCGCCTCGCCGGCGGTCAGCTGGCCGAAGACGAGGAGCGCCGCCAGCGCGCCGAGCCCGATCGTCAGCGGCAGCCCGATCCCCAGCAGCCGCACCGGCAGGCCGAGGTCGCGCCGCAGCGCCCGCGGGTCGATCCGCGCCGCGTCGCAGAACAGGACCAGGGTCAGCGCCGCCTCGGCCAGGGTGCGGACGCCGGCGTCGGCGCTGGAGACATCGATCTCGTCGAGGGCCCTGGGGCCGAGGAGGACGCCGAGCGCGACGAAGACCATCGCCGCGGTGACCGGCGTGCCGGTCAGCAGGCGGGAGAACGCGGCCACCAGCAGGAGCGAGGCGGCGGCGACCGCCAGGGCCCAATCCATGCTCCGAACCTATCGCCGCCTAGGCCGGCTCGGCCTCCGGCGCCGCCGCGCCCCCCGCCGCGTCGGCCGCTTCGTAGGAGGCGAGCAGCTCGCGTTCGCGGCGGCGGCCGGGGAACCGGGTGGCGACCAGGAGGCCGCCGAGGGCGATCGCGATCATCCCCGCCAGGTAGGCCCAGGAGTCGCCCTGCAGGAACGCCGCGCGCGCCCCTTCGACGATCGCTTCGGCATGGGCCGGGTGCTGTTCGGCGATCGCCGCCGCGCTCGAGAAGGACTTGGTCAGCTCCGCTTCGACGCTCTGGGTCACCGAGTGCGGCGCCGCGGCGGTTGCCGCGGCGGCGGCGGTCGCGTAGCCGGCGGTCAGCAGCGCGCCGAGGATCGACTGCATGATCGCGCCGCCGAGGTCGCGCTGCAGGTCGGCGGTCGCCGAGGCCATGCCGGCCCGCCGCACCGGCACCGAGCCGGTCAACGAGTGCGAGGCGGGCGTGCCGGCGAAGCCGACGCCGGCGCCGACCAGCAGGTAGCCGAGGCCGACCTTCCAGTACGGCGCCCCCTCCTTCCACAGCAGCAGCATCACCACGAAGCCGGCGAGGCAGAAGGCGTAGCCGAGCAGGAGGGTGAAGCGGGCGCCCCGGGCCTCGACCAGTTTGGCCGAGCGCGGCGCGACCAGGACCATCGCCACCGCCGCCGGGATGATCGCCAGCCCGGCGTCGAGCGTCGAGTAGCCGAGCACGTTCTGCAGGTACTGCTGGCCGATGAACATCGCCGCCATCAGCGAGCCGAAGACGATGATCCCGGCGCAGGCGGCGACCCAGAAGATCCGCCGCCGCGCGACGTCGAGGTCGTAGAGCGGGTTCGGCGCCCGCCGCTGGCGGACGAAGAAGCTGATCAGCGCCGCCAGCGCGACCAGGCCGAGGCCGAGGGCGGCGGCCTTGGCGCCGGGGACGGGGGCGAAGTTGATCGCCAGCACCAGCGCCGCCACCATCAGCACCGAGAGGATGCCGCCGAGGTTGTCGACCGGCTCGGTGGTCTCGTTGACGTGGGCGGGGACGAAGCGCCAGGCCAGATAGAGGGCGACGAGCGCCAGCGGCAGCGTCACCAGGAAGACCGAGCCCCAGGCAAAGCCGGTGAGCAGGGCGCCCGAGATCAGCGGCCCGAGAGCCGAGATCCCGCCCCCGAGCGCCGACCAGAGCGCGATCGCCCGGGTCCGCGCCGCGCCGCTCCAGAGCGCGGTGATCAGCGCCAGCGTCGTCGGGAAGGCCATGCCGGCGGCGAGGCCGCCGAGCATCCGGGCCGCGAAGAGGACGCCGACGCTGGGCGCGAAGCCGGCCAGCAGCGAGGCCGGGATCGCCAGCGCGGTGCCGCCGAGCAGCATCGCCTTGCGGCCGTGGCGGTCACCCAGCGCGCCCAGGTAGAGGACCGAGCTGGCGAGGCCCAGCGAGTAGCCGACCGCGACCAGGTCGAGGCCGGTCTGGCTGGCGTCGAAGGCCTTGCCGATGTCCGGCAGGGCGACGTTGGCGACCGCCAGGTTGAGGTTGGCGACGGCGGCGACCGCGATCAGCGCGGCGAGAACCGCCCCCGCGTGCTGGGGGCGGTCCGCCGCCTGCGAAGCGGGGGTGGGCGCGGCCTGTTTCATCGTTGGCGGCTGACGCTAGGCCCGTCGCCGGGGGCGCGCATCGCCCGATCGGGGTGAACGGCGATCTCCTCGCCGTCGAACTGGCTGATCGCGGCCAGGAGCCAGTCCCGCGTCTGCGACGGCACCGCCAGCAACAGCACCGAGGTGCCCGCCCGGGCCGGCACCGCTTCCAGCTGGGCGCTCCAGAATTCGCTCCAGGCGGCGCTCGCGTGCTGCCCGCGGCTGGTCGTCAGCCGCGAGCTGCCGTCGTAGGCGCAGACGACCGTCGCCGCGGCATCGGGATCGATGCCGAGCTCGTACACACAGCGCGCGACTTCCTCCGCGGCCCGACCAGCCAGCGTTTCGTCTGGGTAGCGGATCGCGATGATCTCGGGCATCGGTGCGGCGGCCCTCCGTGGTCGGACTTGCCGAATCTAGGCCGGCGCCGCCGCGCCGTCATCGCACGAACCGGGTGATCTCCGAAGCAGCCGACGGCGCCCGGCTCAGCGGCCGCCGCCGGCTGCCGGGTTGCGGTCGACCAGCCCGGCCCGCGTGGCGCGCTCGATCGCCTCCTGGCGCGAGGAGACACCGAACTTGCGGTAGATGCTGCGCACGTGCGTCTTCACCGTGTTGGGGGAGACGACCGCCGCGGCGGCGATCTGCGGCAGCGAGAGGTGGCTCGGCAGGAACTGGAGGATCCGCAGCTCGGCCGCGGTCAGGCCCTCGGGTGCGGGCGGGCCGGCGCTCGAGCGCGCCGCCGCCACCGCCGCCGCCAGCAACTCGCCGTCGGGCAGCTCGAGCAGCAGGGACTCGGCCTCGTCGAGGAGCCGCTCGGCATGGTTGCGGTGGTCGAGCCGCAGAGCGGCCAGGGCCAGCGCCAGACGCGCCTCGATCTCATACCAGCCGATGTAGTGGTCCAGTTCCTCGAGCCGGCTGGAGGCGGCGCGCAGATCGGCGAGGGCGGCATCGGTGGCGCCGCGGCGGGCCCGCACCTGGGCGGAGACGGCGAAGACGAGCGCGATCATCGGGTACTCGCCGAGCCCGTAGCGGGCGATCTGGTCGCGGGCGCGGGCGATCTCGCGCTCGGCCGCCGGCCAGTCCTCGGCTTCCATGTAGATCAGGGCCAGCTGGGCGAGGGCGACGCACTGCAGGTTGGGCGCGCCCACCGAGCCGCGGCGGACCGCGTCGAGCAGCCGCTCGCGGCCCTCGGCGACGGCGCCCGTCAGCTGCAGCGCCACGCCGTCGAGCAGCGAGCAGAGCGTGCGCCAGGGGTCGTCCTCGTCGAGCAGCGGCTCGACCGCGGCGATCGCCTCCCGCATCGCCCCGAGGCCCTCGCGGGCGAGCGTCGCGTCGGCCAGCAGCAGGCCGGCCTCGAGCGAGGTGCCGACAGCGGTCGAGTCGCCGGCGGCGAGGCGGCGACGGCTGGTCGCGGCCCAGCGCTCGGCCTGGGGGCCGCGGCCGAGGGTGAGCTGCGTCCAGGCCGCGGTCAGGCTGAGCGCGGCGCTGGCGGCGACGGCGTCCTCGCCGAGGCGGGCCAGCCAGGCGTCGACCGAGGCGAGCTGGCCCTGGGTGAAGTAGTGGGGACAGGCGAGCCAGAGCAGCTCGCCGGCGCGCTCCGGCGCCGCCGCCTCGACCGCGTGCTGGATCGCCTGGTCCCAGTCCGAGCGCGCCGCCCACCATTCCGAGGCCCGCAGGTGCAGGGCACGCTCGGCGCCGGGGTCGCCGCGGCGCAGCTCCGATCGCAGCATGTCGCGCAGCAACGGGTGGAAGCGAAACCAGGTGTCGGTGCGGTCGAGCGGCACCAGCAGCATGTTCGAGCGGGCCAGCTCGCGCAGCACCGGCGCCGAGCCCTCGCGCTCCAGCAGCGCATCGCAGAGCTCGCCGCTCATCCGGTCCAGGACCGAGATCTGCTTGAGGAAGTCGAGTCGGTGCCGCGAGGCGGCGACCAGGAACTCCTCCTGCAGGTAGTCGACGACGACCCGGTCGTCGCCGGCGAAGCGCTCCAGCGCCCGCCCCGGATCGTCGGACTCGGTGAGCGCCAGCCCGGCCAGGTAGAGCGCCGCCGGCCAGCCCTCGGTGCGGCGCACGATCGTGTCGAGCTGGGAGGGCGTCAGGCTCAGCCCGATCCCCTCGAGCAGCGCCCCGCACTCGCCTTTGGTCATCGTCAGGTCCTGGCGGCGCAGCTCGATCAGGCGCCGGCTGGCACGCTCGCGGCCGAGGCGCAGCGGCGGCTCGACGCGGCTGGCGATCGCCAGCTGCGAGCCGGCCGGCACCTCCCTGAGCAGGGCCGCGACGACCGCCAGCGAGGAGGGCGTCTCGAGCCGCTCGAGCTCGTCGAGGATCAGCAGGAACGGCTCGCGGCGCGCGCCCAGGCCGGCAAGAAGCCGCGGCAGGACGACGCTCTCGATGTCGGGCTGGGGGCCGCGCAGCGGGTCGAGCACCTCCTGGGGGAGCGGCTCGGAGGCGGCGAGCGCGTCGGCGATCGCGCCGACCAGGACCGTCGGGTCGTTGTGGGCGCGGGCGAGCAGCACCGTGTGGGCGGCCCGCGGGTCGCGCTCGGCGTGCTGGCCGAGCAGCACCGACTTTCCGTAGCCCGAGGGGGCGCAGAGGATCAGCGTCTTGCTCCTGTCCGCGGCGAGACGGGAGAGGAGCCGCTCGCGGGGCACTATCTCGTCGGCGCCGCTGGCCGGGGTCGGCGCCCGCTTGGTCAAGATTCTCGCCCTTTCACCAGCGCAGAGGCTACGCGGAATCGCGTCCCCTCGCCCCGTGTGGACCGGCGGCGCCTCAGGCGGCGATCAGGAAGATCACGCCCCTGGCGATCAGCAGGATGCCGAGCCCCGCCGCCAGGCGGGCGCCGGCGCGGCGGCCGTTGCGCCCCAGCCAGCCGCGGAAGGAGGCGACGGCGGCCGCGGTGCGCTCGGGCGCGAACAGGTAGCCGAGCAGCGGCAGCTCGAGCAGGATCTGCTGGAAGAGGCAGAAGCCGACGACGAGGAGGATGCTGGCCGGGACGCCGGCATTGAGCCGGTCGATGTGGCCGAGCGCCAGCAGGTAGGAGCCGCCGGGGAGGCTGAGCACGAGGCCGACCGCGAACGCGACCCGTGCCGAGCCCCGGCCCAGCAGCCGGATCGGCAGCGGTTCGGACTTCTCCTTCTCGGAATCCGCCTTCTTGGCGGCGCGCCGCTCGCGCCACTCCCGGCCGCGCCCTTCGCCGAGCGCCGCGGCCACCACCAGGAACAGCAGGCCGAACACGATCTGCGCCGCCGGGCTGATCGCCTGCCGCGTCGTTTCGACGGCTTCGGTCCCCTCGAGGGCGTAGAGGACGAGGATGCCGCAGGTGATGCTGGTCAGGTAGGCGCCGAGCAGGTAGCCGACCATCAGCCGCCGCGGGCTCGGCATCAGCAGCATCACGGTCACGGCCGCGAGCAGGGTCGGGTTGGCCATCGAGACCAGCGCCAACCCGAATATCTGGAGCAGATCGCTCATCCGGCCTCTTCCGTCTCCGTCGCGGCGCCGTTCGCGCCTCTGCGGTCAGGCTAGGCCGGGACCGGCGAGCTGCCATCGCCTCAATCGGGTGATTCGGGCCCGATCGGCGCGCGGCGGCTCAGAGCCGGCCCAGCGCCTCGAGCCCCTCGTACTGGTCGATCCCCCACGGCATCAGCATCACCACCGGCGTGCTGACGCCGGCCTCGACGTAGGCCTGGATCTGCTCCCGGCAGCTCGCCGGCGAGCCGAAGACGAAGAGCTCGTCGACGATCTCCTGCGGCACCGCCGCCACCGCCCGCTTGCGGTCGCCCGCGGCCCACGCGTCCCACATCTCGCGCAGCGCCTCGCCGCGGCCCAGCCAGTCCTGGTAGGCGGCGTAGGCGGGGACGCTGAGGTAGGCGGCGATGAAGCGGCTGGCCTGGGCGCGGACCTCCTCCTCGTCCTCGCTGGGGGCGACGAAGATCCGCGCCACGATCTCCTTGCCGGGGTCGGTCTCGCGCACGATCGGGGCGACCTTGCGGACGTCCTCGGCCGAGAGCCAGTTGAGGATCGCGCCGTCCCCCTCGCGGCCGGCGAGCCGCAGCATCCCCTCGCGCAGCGCCGCGACGTAGATCGGCGGCGGCTCGGCCGGCACGTAGCCGAGGCGGAAGCCCTCGACCGCGAAGGTCTCGTAGCGCTCGCTCACCTTCTCGCCCCCCATCGCGGCGCGCAGGAAGCGGATCGTGTCGCGGACCCGGTACCAGGGGCGCTCGAACGGCACCCCGTTCCAGGCTTCGACGATCGCCGGCGAGGAGGCGCCGATGCCGGCGACGAAGCGGCCCGGCGCCATCTGCGCCAGCGCCGCGAAGCTCATCGCCAGCACCGCGGGGCCCCGCGTGTAGACGGGCACGATCGCGGTGCCGAGGCGCAGCTCTGGGGCCCAGACCGCGGCCTGCGCCAGCGGCGCGAAGGCGTCGGCCTCGGCGGTTTCGCTCGACCACAGGTCGGTGTAGCCGAGCGCGGCGGCGGTCTCGACCACCTGCTGCTGCTCGTTCAGCGGCCGGCTGACCAGCGGGATCGTCAGGCCGACTCGGCGCGGCGGCGCGGAAGCCTCCATGCGGAACTCCTCCTCGGGTTGGGGCGCGACAAGATAGCGCCCGCCCGCCGCGGCGCCCCGCTCGTGCCCGTCCGCCCCTCAGGGCCCGAGATAGGTGAGTTCGAGCCAGGTGCCGTCGTCGGTGTTCTGCAGCTGGTTGGGTTCGTTGGCTTCCTGAAAGGCGACCAGAGCGGCGTACTGGCCGGCGTTCATCCGCACCGTCTCGCTCAGCGACTGGGTCATGTAGTTGAGGGTCGTGTTGCCGTAGCCGAACTCCGAGACCGACGAGTTGGACAGGAATTCCGTCCCGGCCGGATTGGTCGCGACCTGGATCAGGCCGCCGACCCGGCCCTGTCCCTGGATCGCCACCCAGGTGAGGTTGGCGGCGATCAGGTAGAGGCCGGTGCGCGGCGCGACCAGGGTGGCGGGATGGGTCGCGAGGTTGGCCATGCCGGCGTTGTCTTCGACCACCGAGTCGAAGACGACCCCGACCCGGCTGCCTTTTTCGATTTTCTGCTTCTGGCCTGCCAACCGGATCCGCGCGTGCGGCACCGGGGTCGAGGCGGCGCCTCCTGCCGGCCCCGGCGGCCCCGGCGGCCCGGCCGGCAGCTGCCCCTTCTTGAAGTTCTTGGCGAGCAGCGAGCCGGGCTTGATTTTCGCCCCGGTCACCGCCCCCTTCTTCAGCTGCTTGGTGCCGACGCTGTTGGGCGGCAGCTTGAAGGCCGCGTAGCTGGCGCCCCCGAGGGCGATGAAGAGCGCCAGGCAGGCGACGACGTTGGCAAAGGTCAGGTGCCTTCCGATCCTTCTCATCGCGGTTCTCCCCAGGGTCGCGCGGACGTGACCGGACCACCCTTTCAGGACCGGCGCCGTACCGCAAGGGCGCCTAGCTCGGCGCCGCCTCCCCCTGCGGCTGCGGGTCGGGCCGGATCACGACCGTGTCGACCACCTCGAGAACCTCGTCGGCGGGCATCCCAACCCGCTTGGCGTGCTCCCGGACCGCCTCGATCCCGCTCGCCTGGTAGATGCAGACCGTGCCGAGCGTCCCGCCCGGCTCGGCGATCACGTAGCTGCGCATCCAGAGGATGTCGTCCGGGAACTCCTCCCCCGCCACCTGCTTGGAGCGCTCGGCCGTCGCGCCGAGCTCCTCCGCGTCCTGCCAGGCCCGCTCCCTGCGGATCACGTACGTGTTCATCGACTCCTCCGTTCGCGCGCCGACCCCGCCCCAAAGCCGCGGGATCCTGTTTACCGACTGTCCATCGGTAAATGTACCCTGGCGGCGATGGATGTCAAGCCGAGCAGGGCGAGGGGCCGGCCGAGCACCGGGGCGCGGGAGGCCGTGGTCGAGGCCGCCCACGCGCTCTTTCTCGAGCGCGACTACGACGAGGTCTCGACCGAGGAGATCCTCGCCCGCTCCGGAGTGAGCCGGGGGGCGATGTACCACCACTTCCCGACCAAGCTCGACCTCTTCGAGACGGTCTACGAGGAGAGCGAGCTGCGCGTGCTCGGCCTGGTGGCCGCGGAGCTCGGCGCCGCCCGGGACCCGTTCGAGGCGCTGCTGCTCGGAGCGCGGGCGTACCTGCGCCAGGCCGAGACGAATCCGGAGCTCCGCCGCATCGGCCTCGGCCAGAGCCGGGCCGTGCTCGGCTGGTCGCGCTGGCGCGAGGTGGCGAGCTCGCTCGGCCTCGGTGTCGTGCGGGAGATGGTCCGAGCGGCGATCGCGGCGGGGCAGATCTCTCCCCGCGATCCCGAGACCACCGCCCAGATCCTGCTCGGAGCCCTGATCGAGGCGGCGATGCTGGTCTCCGTCGCCGCGGATCCGCGGGCCGCGCGCGAGAGCTCCGAGGCGGTCGTGGTCGAGCTGATCGAGGGCCTGCGGGCGGGCTGAGCCCACGCCGCGGGGCGAAATCGCCCTTGGGGGGTTTCGGATGTCGCGCTCGGGGCAGAGCAGGAGAACCTGCCCCCGTCGAAGGAGCGCCATGGCAAGCGGATCCGAATCGATCGCCGAGCCCGCGGAGGAGTCGCGGCCGGGAAGCGCCGGCACGCCCGCGAGCGACGCCGAGTTCCGCGACCGGCAGCAGGGTCCCCGCCGCGATTACGCGCCCGAGGGGGCGGCGCCGGCCAGCGGCTGGTGGGCGACCCTGAAGCGCACCGCGACCGAGTTCCAGGAGGACAACCTCTCCGACTGGGCGGCGGCGCTGACCTACTACGGCCTGCTCTCGCTGTTCCCGGCGCTGATCGCGATGGTCTCGCTGATCGGCCTCTTCGGCGATCCCCGCTCGACGACCGCCAGCCTGACCGAAATCATCACCGAAATCGGCCCCAGCTCGGCCGCCGAGACCTTCAAGGGCCCGATCGAATCGCTGACCGAAAGCCGCGGCACGGCGGGCTTCGCGCTCGTCCTCGGGCTCGCCGTCTCGCTCTGGTCGGCCTCCGGCTACACCGGCGCCTTCATGCGCGCCTCCAACGTCATCTACGAGACGCCCGAGGGCCGCCCGTTCTGGAAGCTGCGACCCCTGCAGATCCTGGTCACGCTGGTGATGATCGTCCTCCTGGCGCTGCTCGCGGTCTCGCTCGTCCTCACCGGCCCGGTCGTCGAAGCGGTCGCCGGGCCGCTCGGCATCGGCTCGACCGCCGTCGACGTCTGGAACGTCGCCAAGTGGCCGGTGATGCTGGCCGTCTTCATGCTGATGCTGGCGCTGCTCTACTACGCCTCGCCGAACGTCAAGCTGCGCGGCTTCAGGTGGGTGACGCCGGGCAGCGTCGTCGCGATCGTCGCCTGGGCGATCGCCTCCGCCCTCTTCGCCCTCTACGTCGCCAACTTCGGCTCCTACGACAAGACCTACGGCACCCTCGGCGGCCTCGTCGCCCTGCTGGTCTGGTTCTGGATCACCAACCTGGCGATCCTCTTCGGCCACGAGCTGAACGCCGAGCGCGAGCGCAGCCTCGAGATCGCCGAAGGCCGCCCCCGCGCCACCCGCGAGATCCAGCTCGAGCCGCGGGCGGAGCCCAAGGAGCAGAAGACCACCTGACCCCCACCCCGGAAGGAACCATGGCCCCGACCGACGTCCCATCCCGCCTCCTGCCCCTGGCAGAGGAGATCCTCGGCGCCGCCGTCGCCCTCGCCATCGACGAGGACCTCCGCCACTCCACCCTGCGCTCGGCGAAGGCGATCGTCGCCGAGGTCAGCGGCTCGGAGGAGCCCCCGGCCGCCTCCGACGGGAGCTCCTCGTGAAGCTGATCTTCACCCCCTTCAGCCTCGTCCTCTCCCTGCTGGCGGGCATCGCCGCCCAGAAGATCTTCGAGAAGGTCTGGGCCCTCGCCGACGATCAGGAGGCGCCGAGCCCCCAGCACCGCCGCTTCTCCTGGCCGAAGCTGATCGCCGCCCTGCTCGTCGAGGGAGCGATCTTCCGCCTCGTCAAAGGCCTCACCGACCACGCCAGCCGCCGCGCCTTCGCCGGCGCGACGGGGAGCTGGCCCGGGGAGGAAGCGCCCGAGCCGGAGTAGCGAGCGCGGCGGGCAGGGCCGGTCGGGCATTGCAGCCCGTTCGGCTTCATCGGGTCGTAGGGGTAGACGTCGCCGCCGGGGCCCGCCTCCTCGAGCAGCCGCCCGCCGGCGCCGAGGAAGATCTCCTGCTCGCGGGTACCGCCCTCCCAGGCGGGCCGGACTTCCCACTGGCCGGCCGCGCTCCGCTTCGGCCAGCCGTGGGTTGTCGAGCGTGACAGCAGCACCCGGCGGCCCGAGGTGTGGAAGTCGGAGCTCGACCCGGTAGCGGCTCGCCGGTCACCGCCGCCGGCCCGCGGTCCTCGCCGAAGCTGGCACGCAGCATCCCACGCGACCCAGAGCGGCGGCCCGTCGGGCCGACGTCGGCACTTGACGTACCACCGGTGTCCTGGGCGGTCGCCGCCCACAGCCCACCGCCCCAGCGCACGTGACGTCCTCGGCCAGCGGCTCCCGGTCCAGCCGACGACGCCGTCCTGGGATTCGAACTGCTCAGGTCCAGCGGCGGCTCGAGCGGCAGCACGTCGGTCGGGTATTTCAGCCCGTTCGGTTCATCGGGTCGTAGCGGTAGACGTCCTCGCCGTCGGGGCCCGCCTCCTCGAGCAGCCGCCCGCCGGCGCCGAGGAAGATCTCCTGCTCGCGGGTACCGCCCTCCCAGGCGGGCCGACCTTCCACTGGCCGGCGCCGGGCGTAGACACCGCGGCTCGACCCGTTGTCCCGCCCTTGAGGAAGTGGTCGAAGAAGCGCAGTTCGATCGCCGTCATGTCGAGCGCCGCGTCGGGATAGGCGCCGGCTGTGTCCGGGCAGCGGGTCGAGACATGGGTCCAGGGCCCGACCAGCAGCCACTGCCGGTCGCGGGCCGGTGAGCTGGCGATCATCTCTTCGTAGTGGTGGAAGGCGCCGGTCAGGTCCTCGCGGTCGTGCCAGCCGGTGACGTGCAGGCAGGGACGTCGAAGCGATCGCCGTCCCAGCGCCGCGCCCGCCAGAGCTCGTCGAGCGTCTCGTGCTCCATGAACTCGCGCCAGCCGGGCCCCGCCGGGTTGATCGCTCGCCGGCGGCCTCGATCGGCAGCAGTCGAGTCGGCGCGGCATCCGGCTGTTCCATGATCCGCCGCCGCACCTCGCCCACCACCAGACGAAGAAGAGCTGGAAGCAGCCGTGCTGGTAGGATTTCCTCCGCCAGCGGCGCCGCAGAACGGGATCGCCGCCTTCAGGTGCGGCGGCTGCTGGCTGACCGTCGCCATCGATCCAGCCGTCGTAGCTGAGGCCCTCGGCTCCGACCGCGCGCTGCACCACTCTGGGCGGGACCCACTCGACCGCGTCGTGGCCGTCGAGCGTCGACCCGAGCGGCTGCCATTCGCCCTCCGAGGAGCGCGCCCGCGGGTGTAGAAGACGAGCGTAGCCGGCGTCGATCCGGCGCTGGCCCTCCTGCTCGTGCTCGAGCTTGCCGTAGGTGCCGGACGGGCGCCGCCGCTGGTCAGGCGGCAGGTGCACAGCGCCGCCAGCTCGACCTCGCGCACGGGATCCGATCTCGAACTGGTGCGGGCCGTCGCGTCGATCGCCAGCTCGGCGTCGAACAGCTCGCGCTGCGGCTTTGCCGTCGGCTCGAGGCCGAAGGGCAGCTCCGGGCGCGCGCTCATTCGCCGCGCTCCGCTTCGGCCAGCCGTGGGTTGTCGAGCGTTCCGGTGTCCACTGCGAATCCGACCTCCTTCGGCGTCGCTCCTCCCACGGGCGCGACCTGCGGTTTGTGAACCAGCGGAGTGGGGCATTGGCGCAGTAGGTGCTAGGACAAAAGGAAATGTCGCAAGCCTGGTTTTCGGGTCAGGGGCGTCGACGGCGCGCCGGACCGGGCCCCGGGGGTCCCGATACCATCGGCGCGATGCAGGCGATCCGACTCAGCAAAGGCACCGGCGTGCCGGTCTTCCGTCAGATCGTCGAGCAGATCGTCTACATGATCGAGATGGGGCAGCTGAACGACGGCGACCGCCTGCCCAGCAGCCGGATGCTGGCCGACAACCTCCACGTCAACCGCAACACGGTCGCCCGCGCCTACGGCGAGCTGCGCGAGCGCGGTCTCGTCTTCCGCCAGGGACGCCACGGGATGGTCGTCCGGGCGGCCAGCAGCGCGCGGGCGCGGATGGCGGCCCGCGAGACCGCCCACGAGGTGCTCGCCGCCGCGGTCGCCCGCTGCCTGGAGCTCGGCCTGCCGGCCGAGGAAATCGCCTCCCTCGCCTACCAGCAGAGCCTTCACGCCGAGCGGACCGAGGTGCAGCTCGCCTTCGTCGAGTGCAACGCCGAGCGCGCCGAGACCTTCGCCGCCGAGCTCGGCGAGGCGCTCGATGCGCCGGTCGCGTCACTGGTCCTCGGCGCGATCGAGGCCGAGGACCTGCGCCACCCCGACCTCGTCATAACCACCTTCTTCCACCTCGCCGAGGTCCGGCGCCTGGTTCGCGAGCTGGTGCCCGAGAGCCCCCCCGAGGTGCTCGGCATCGTCGTCGCGCCTCACCTGAAGACGCTGGTCCGGCTCAGCCAGATCCCGGCCGGCCACCGGATCGGGATCTACTACACGACCGACCACCAGGCGGAGGCGATCCGCCAGTCGCTGGCCGACGCCGGGGTCCAGCTGATCGACCTGATCTCCGGCCCCGACGACGAGGCGATCGCCGGCTGCGACCTGATCATCGTCCCCAGCGAGAACCCGGAGCTGGCCGAACGGCTCGGCGACGGCGTGCCGCTGCTCGAATTCGGCAACGTGCTCGACGCCGGCTCGATCCAGATGGTCTCCGACGTGATCGACGAAACCCGCGAGCGCAAGGGCGAGGTCGCGGCCGGCTCGGCGAACCTCGTCGCCCAGCCCTGATCCAGCCGCGCCCGCTCAGCCGCCGCCGCCCGGCTCCCAGAGCGGCTCGGCGTGGCCGGCGTTGGCCTCGCGGGCGAGGATGAAGAGCAGGTCGGAGAGCCGGTTGAGGTAGCGGATCACCTCGGGGTTGGCGCCCTCGACGAGCAGCGCGCGGCGCTCCGCCCGGCGGCAGATCGTGCGGCAGACGTGGAGGCCCGCGGCGGCCGGGCTGCCGCCGGGGAGGACGAACGAGCGCAGCGGCTCGAGGTCGGCGTTGACCTTGTCGCAGCAGCCCTCGAGCAGGGCGACCTCGTCGGCCCGCACCCGCAACCGCTCGCGGTCTCCGGCAGCCTCGGGGACGGCGAGGTCAGCACCGAGGTCGAAGAGGTCGTTCTGGATCTGGCGCAGCCAGGTGCGGGCTCGCTCCCGCAGCCCGGCGCGGGTGAGGACGTCGCCGATCTGGGCGTTGAGCTCGTCGATCTCGCCGTAGGCCTCGAGCCGCGGATGGGTCTTCGGCACCCGGCTCATGTCGCCGAGGTGGGTTTCGCCGCCGTCGCCGAGGCGGGTGTAGATCCGGGTCAGGTTGATGGCCACGCGTCACAATGCATTATGCCAAAACCTCGCTGAACAACCCCGTCCGGTATGCCATTATCGCCCGCAGCGATGCCCGCGAACGACGATCAGCCAGCGGCGAAGCCGGTCTCCGAGTCGCTGCCCCCGGCCGCGCGGCGGGTGGCGGCGGCCCTCCGCGCCGCCGGCCACCCGGAGGAGATCCGGATCGTCGCCGACTCCGCCCACACGGCCGAGCAGGCGGCGGCGAGCCTCGGAGTCGACGTGCGGCGGATCGTCAAGTCGATGGTCTTCCGCGGCACCGCGCAGGACCGGGTCGTCCTCGTGCTCGTCGCCGGCGACCGTCGCGTCGACCGGGCCCGCGTCGCGGCGGTGGTCGGCGAAGAGATCGTCCGCGCCGATCCCGATTGGATCCGGGAGCGGACCGGCTTCGCGGTCGGCGGCGTCTCGCCGGTGGCCCACCTGACCCCGGCCCTCGTCGTGGTCGACCGGGACCTGCCGCCCGACGGCGAGCTCTGGGCGGGCGCGGGCACCTCCCAGGCGCTGTTCAGGACCGACGCCGCCGCGCTCGAATCGCTCACCGCCGGCGTCGCCGCCGACGTCTCGGCCGGCTGACGGCCGGCCCGCCTAGCCGGCCTCGACCCTGGTCAGGAACTCCCGCGCCGCGGCCATGAAGGCCTCACGGTCGTCGAAGAAGGGCATGTGGGCGCCGTTCTCGAAGGCGACGAACTCGCCGTTCGGGAAGGCCCGCGCCATGTCTTCCTGGGCCTCGGGGCTGAGCTCGTCGTAGCGGCCGGCCATCACCAGCACCGGCACCTCGATCCGATCGAGTTCCTCGCCCACCTGCCAGTCCTTGATCACGCCGGTGATGTTGAACTCGCTGGGGCCGTTCATGGCCTCGTAGGACTCGGCTCCGAGTTCGGCGAAGGAGAGCTCCAGCTCCTCCGGCCACGGGTCCAGGCGGCAGAGGTGCTGCTTGTAGAAGGGAACCATCGCCGCGACGTACTCCGGGCAGCCGGTGAAGCCGTTCTCCTCGTGGTAGTCGATCACCTTCCAGACCTCGTCGGAGAGCGAGGGGCGCAGGCGCGGCAGCTCGGCGATGTAGCGCGGCATGTCGTGCGGGGTGCCGACCAGGAGCAGGCTCGCCACCGGGGGTTCGCGATCGAGCACGTACCTGGTCGTCAGCATGCCGCCCCATGAGTTCCCCATCATGTGGAAGCGGTCGAGCTCGAGCGCCTCGCGGATCGCCGCGACTTCCTCCACGTAGCGGTCGGTCCGCCACATCGCCGGATCGCTCGGGCGGTCGGATTTGCCGCAGCCGAGCTGGTCGAAGAGGATCACGCGCCGTTCGTCCGCCAGGTCCGCCAGCGAGGCGACCGAGTGATGGGTGAAGCCCGGGCCGCCGTGCAGGCAGAGCAGCGGCAGGCCGTCGCCGCCTCCCTCGACGCCGTACCAGACGCGTCCTCCGGGAACCTCGATGAAGCCTTCCTCAACCATTGCGTCCTCCTGTAGAGCGGGCGGATTGACCTGCGCCCACACGCTCGCAAGTGGGGCGCGATCGCGCAAGCGATGTGCCAGCAAACGTTCGCTGGCCTCGCCGGGGCCGGCTAAGGTCTCTCGATGACTCCTCGAGCCGCTCCGGATCTGGCGGGCGTGACCAGCGCCCGCGAGCGGATCCTGCGCGTCTCGATCGAGCGCTTCAGCAGCCAGGGCTTCGGCGGCACCGGAGTTCGCGAAATCGCCGATCTGGCGACCCTCAACGTCGCCTCGATCTACCACCACTTCCCCTCCAAGGAGGAGATCCTCCTTGCGATCATCGAAGAAACCTTCATCGCCGCCCACGAGCCGGCGAAGCGGATCGTCGAGGAAACCACGGACCCGGCCCGCGCCCTGGTCGCGCTCACCAAGCACCACATCGCCGTGCATTGCGAGCGCGCCGCCGAGACGGCGATCAGCGACCGCGAGCTCGGCTCGCTGACGCCGGAGGGGCGGCGCCGCGCACTGGAGCTGCGCGACGCCTACGAGAAGCTCTGGGACGACCTCCTGCGCCTGGGCCAGAACCGCGGCGTCTTCCACATCGAGGACGTCGAGCTGGTGCGGATCGCGGTCCTCACGATGTGCTCGCAGGTGGCGACCTGGTACCGGCCCGAGGGGCGGGTGACCGTCGACCAGATCGCCAACCTCTACGCCCGCCTCGTCCTCAGGCTGGTCGCCTACCGCAGCAGCGCCGACGCGAAGCGCTAGCGGGCGACGGCGCCGCCGAGCTCGCGGTCCCAGGTGCCGGGCGAGAGGCCGCGCTCGCTGAGGTCGCGCTTGGCGATCTTCTCCGAGGGCGTCCTCGGCAGCGGCCGGTCCCAGACCTCGACGTAGCGGGGCACCATGTGCCGCGGCATGCGCTCGACGCAGAACTCGATCAGCGCCTCGGGCTCGCAGCCGGCGTTGCCGCGGGCGACGACGAAGACCATGACGTCCTCCTCGCTCAGCTCCGAGGGGATCCCGATCGCGGCGCTCTCGAGGACCGCGGGGTGTTCGTTGACGATCATCTCCACCTCCTGGGCGGAGACGTTCTCGCCGCGACGGCGGATCGCATCCTTGATCCGCCCGTCGAAGTAAAGCCAGCCATCGGCGTCCAGGTGCCCGGCGTCGCCGGAGTGCCACCAGAGGTTCCGCCAGGCGCGGAGCGTTTCCTCCGGCATCCCGAAGTAGCCGCTGCACACGGTGAAGGGCCGGTCGTGGCGGACGACGATCTCGCCGCGGCTTCCGGCCGGCAGCGGGTTGTCGGCCTCGTCGACGATCCGGACCTCGAAGCCGGGCGCCGCCCGCCCGCAGGAGCCGGGCCGCCATTCCTCGGGGGTGTCGCGGGTGACGAAGTTGGTCTCGGTCTGGCCGTACCCGGTCGCCAGCCGGACCCCGAAGCGGGCCTCGAACTCCTCGCGGAACTCGACCATCGGGATCGCCTGGCAGACGCGCAGCGGGTTGTCGCGGTCCGCCGGCGAAGGGTCGGCCTTCCAGAGGATGTGGGCCATCGCCCCCAGCAGGTTGGTCGCCGACGCCCCGGTCTCCCGGATCCGGTCCCAGAAGCGGGAGGCGCTGAACTTCGGGTCGATGATGCCGCGGGTGCCGTAGATCAGCGGGAAGTAGGCGCCGAACAGCTGCGCGTCGGTGTGGAACAGCGGCAGCGGGGTGAAGTAGGTGTCCTCGCTGGTCAGGCCGAGGTTCGCAACCAGGCCCTCGACGAAGGCCCAGGCGTGCAGGTGTGGCATCACCACGCCCTTCGCGGCGCCGGTCGTCCCGGACGTGTAGAGGATCGCCATCGGGTCCTCGCCGCGCAGCCGGCACTCGGGGGCGGCGTCGTCGGCGTGGGCTCTCAGCTCCGCGAAGGGCAGGTGGGGCTCCTCGCCTCCCTCGGTTCCCACCAGGACGATCGGGCACCCCGGGAGGCCCCCGTCGAGCTCCCGCAGCGTCTGGAGGTTGGAGCCGGCGCAGACGATCGCCCTCGGCTCGGCGCTGCGCAGCAGGTGGTCCAGCAGCCGGCCGCTAAGTTCGGGATTGACCGGAACCTCGACCGCGCCGAGCTTGGCGGCGGCGAACCAAAGCTCCACCAGCTCGGGGCGGTTGGGCAGCATCAGCACGATCCGGTCGCCGTGGCCGACCCCGAGCTCGGCGAGGGCGTGGGCGAGGCGATTGGTGCGCAGCTCCATCTCCGCGAAGCTGACCGGCGGCTCGGCGCCGAAGCTGAGGTAGGGGGCGTCCCCGAGCCGCTCCGCCTGGGTCCTCAGAACCTCGGGAACGGTGCGCTCGCGCAGCCCCGAGAGTCCGGCTGGGGCGTCCATCAGAAGATGGTGGTCGGCCGGTGGGTCCCGACGACCTCCTTGAGGGCGCCCATGATCTCGCCCAGGGTGGCCTCGGCGCGGACGGCCGCCAGGATCGGCGGCATGATGTTCGCCTCGCCCGCGGCCGCCTCTCCGACCGCGGCCAGCGCCTCATCCGCCGCCGCCTGGTCGCGGTTCGCCCGCGCCCGCGCGACCTTCTCGATCTGGCGTTGTTCGGCGGCCGGGTCGGTGCGGAAGACCTCGATCGGGGTCTCGGTCGAGGTCGGAGCCTCGCGGTCGTTGACCCCGACCACGATCCGCTCCCCGCTCCGCATTGCCTCGTCGTATTCGTAGGCCTGGTCGGCGATCAGCTGCTCGATGTAGCCCGATTCGACGCAGGGGACCATGCCGCCATGGCTGTCGAAATCCTCGAGCCAGCCCCACACCCGCTCCTCGAGCTGGTCGGTCAGGCTCTCGACGAAGAAGGAGCCGGCGATCGGGTCGACGACGTCGCCGATCCCGGTCTCGTGGGCGAGGATCTCCTGCACCCTGAGGCTGGTCCGCTGGGCGTGCTCGGAGGGGATCGAGTAGGCCTCGTCGTAGCAGCTGACCGCCATCGACTGAACGCCTCCGATCGCCGCGGCGAGCGCCTGCACCGTGCCGCGGATGACGTTGTTCTCCGGCTCCTGGGCGACCAGCGAGGCGCCCGAGGTCTGGGCGTGGACGCGCAGCCAGCAGGAGCGATCGTCGCGGGCCCCGAAGCGCTCGCGGATGATCCGCGCCCAGACCCGCCGGGCGGCGCGGAACTTCGCGATCTCCTCGAAGAAGTCGCCCTTGATGTTGAAGAGGAAGGACATCCGCGGCGCGAACTCGTCGATGTCGAGGCCCATGTCGAGCAGCCGCTCGATGTAGACCGTCGCCTCCGCCATCCCGAGCGCGACCTCGAGGTCGGCCGTCCCTCCCGCGTCGCGCGCCTGGTAGGCGCTGATGCTGATCGGATACATCCGTGGCATCTCCCGCGCGCAGTAGGCGATCGTGTCGCAGGCGAACCTGACCGCCGGCCGCGGCGGGAAGACGAAGGTCTTCTGCGCGTAGATCTCCTTCAGCGGATCGTTCTGCAGGGTGCCCTTGAGCTCGGCGGCGGGCACCCCGCGCTGCTCGGCGACCACCGCGTACATGGCGAGAATCACCGGCGAGGGATGGTTGATGGTGAAGGAGGTGTCGATGCGGTCGAGCGGAATGTCGGCGAAGAGGTCCTCCATGTCGTGGACGGTGTCGATCGCGACGCCGACCCGGCCGACCTCGTGGCGGGCGGCGGGGTCGCCGGAGTCGAGCCCGATGAGCGTCGGGTGGTCGAAGTCGTTGGAGAGACCCGTCTGGCCGTTCGCCAGCACGTACTTGTGGCGAAGGTTCGTTTCCGCGGCGGTGCCGAGGCCGACGACCTGGCGCCGCGTCCACAGCCGCGAGCGGTACATCGTCGGGTGCAGGCCGCGGGTGAACGGGTACTCGCCGGGCTCGCCCACCCTGGCCCCGTACTCGGAGAGGTCGAGGTCCTCGGGGCCGTAGCTCGCCCTGACCGGGATGCCCGAGTCCGTGCGGAACTCCTCCTTGCGCTCCACCGGCCGCGCCGCCCCCTCAGCTCTCCTGCTCATTGCGGTATGCCCTCCCGATCTCGGCAATCGACTCCGTCATCTCCTCCACCACGGAGCCGGGCCCGAAGACCACGTCGACCCCGGCCGCGCGCAGGCGCTCCGCCTCGTCGGCGACCAGCGTGCCGCCGGCGGCGATCGGGATCTCGCCGATCCCGCGCCGCTCCAGCTCCTCCCTCAGCTCGGCACAGAGCTCGGGCAGGACGCCGGAGTGGTTGGAGACGCCGATCACGTCGACGTCCTCCTGCAGCGCGCTCACCGCGATCTCGGGGATCGGCTGGCGGACGCCGCCGTAGATCACCTCCATGCCGGCGTCGCGGCAGGCCCTCGCGAGCACCTTGACGCCGCGGTCGTGCCCGTCCAGACCGGGCTTGCAGAGCAGGATCCTGACCGGCCGCGAATTCATCTCCCCGGTTCCGCTCATCGTGCCAACACCGTCACGGCCATCGATCCGCAGTCCCCGTGCAGGAACCCGCCCATGCAGTGGGCGAGCCCGACCCGGGCCCCCTCGACCTGCCGCGAACCGGCATCGCCGCGCAGCTGCTGGGTCAGCTCGACGATCTGACCGACGCCGGTCGCTCCGACCGGGTGCCCCTTCGCCTTGAGGCCGCCGGAGACGTTGACCGGGGACTCGCCGCCCAGCCTGGTCCGCCCCGACTCGACCAGGTCCCCTCCCTCGCCCCTCGCGCAGAGCCCGAGGTCTTCGCAGTGGACGAGCTCGGCGATCGTGAAGCAGTCGTGCACCTCGAACAGGTCGACGTCCTCGACGCCCACCCCGGCGCGGGCGAAGGCGGTGGCGGCGGCGCGTCGCGTCGCGTCGAAGGTGGTCAGCGGCCGCTCGCTTTCGTAGGTCCCGCTGGCGAGCTCGCAGGCGCGGATCCGGACGTCCCCCGGCTCCGCCGCAGCGCCGGCGCCGATCACGACCGCGGCGGCGCCGTCGCTGACCGGGCAGCAGTCGAGCACGCCGAGCGGGTCGGCGACGCGCTTGGCGCCGATCACCTGTTCGACGCTGATCGGTCTCTGGAACTGCGCCTTCGGGTTGAGCAGGCCGTGCTCGTGGTTCTTCACCGCGACCGCGGCGATCTGTTCGAGCGAGGTCCCGAACTCGCGCATGTGAAGCTGCGCGACCATCGCGAAGTGCGCCGGAAAGGTCTGGCCGATCGAACCCTCGAGGTCGAGGTCGCCGGCGCCGGCCAGCGCCGAGATCACCTTCGGCGTCGGCGCCGAGGTCATCACCTCGACCCCGAGGACCAGGACCCGCCGGGCGGCCCCCGCCTCGATCGCCAGCACCGCCTCGCGGACGGCGCTCGAGCCGCTGGCGCAGGCGCTCTCGACCCGGGTCACCGGGAGGCCGACGAGCCCGGAGTCTTCGAGGACGATCTGCCCGAGCATGCTCTCCTGGCCGCCGAGGACGCCGATCAGGCTGTAGGACACGTAGGCGGCGTCGATCTCGGCCGGCTTCAGGTCGGCGTCCGCCAGGGCGGCGCGGACCGCCTCGGTCCCGAGCGCCTTCGCCGAGCGCTCGCCGTGGAAGGCGCCGAACCGGGTCGAGCCGATGCCGAGGACCGCCGGATCAGCCATGCGGCGCCTCGCGAGCGGGCAGCGCCAGCGCCGCCTCCAGTCCCTCCGAGCGGCGGCCCTCGGCGGTCGGCAGCGCGGTCCGCGCGAGGCGGAGGGCGGCGTCGAAGGAGAGGTCCTCGGGGTCCTCGTTGATCCTGGTCAGCACCCGCGGCCCCTCGTCGAGGACCGCGTACCCGATCACGTAGGGCGCCTCGAAGGACTCGGGCGCGACGCGGATCACGGTCCAGGCCTGGAGCCTGCCGGTACCTGCCAGCGCAACGTCCTCGGTCTCGCCTCCACAGAGCCGGCACCAGGATGCCCGGGGGTAGGAAAAAGCGCTGCACTCAGGGCACTTTCCACCCATGACTGAGCTTGAGCCATCCCGTTCGCCCGGCATCCGTGGCGAGGCTAGCAGCGCCGGTTTGCGCGATGGGAAAGCCCCCAACGAACGCTTATTGGGACTTCTCACTCAGGCCGCCGGGGCGAGATTACGCTGCTGCCGTGGAGCGCGGGTCGGGATCGCCTAGCTCAGTGCAGCAGCCCCGTGGGTTGGGTGAGATCTGGCTGAACGTCACCCAGATGGCCGACTTCAGGCGGCAGCCGACGGTGGCGATCGAAGGCGAGGGAATCGAGGTCGTGACCAGCGACGGCCGGCGCCTGCTCGACGGTACCTCGGCCGCGATGGTGACCAGCCTCGGGTATTCGGACGAGGCGGTGGTGGCGGCGATGACCGACCAGCTCGGGCGTCTCCCCTTCTGGCCGGTCCTCCACGGTACGTCCGACGTCGCGCTGGCGCTCACCGAGAAGCTGAACGAGGTCCTGCCCGGCGACCTCGGTCATGTCTTCCTGCTTTCGGGAGGCTCGGAGTCGACCGAGACCGCGATCAAGATGGCGCGCCAGTACCACTTCGTCTCCGGCCACCCGGAGCGAACCAAGATCATCGGTCGCTACGGCGCCTACCACGGCGCCACCATGGGCGCGCTCAGCGCCTCGGGCCTGAAATCGAAGACCGTCTTCGGTCCCCTGGTGCCGGACATGCTTCACGTCCCGCCCCCCGACTGCCGCAACTGCCCGGTCGGCCACGAGTGCTCGGCGGGGTGCGACCTCGGCTGCCTGCGGATTCTCGAGCAGGTGATCGCCGCCGAGGGCCGGGGGTCGATCGCGGCGGTGATCGTCGACCCGGTGATGGCGGCCGCCGGCATCATCATCCCGCCGCCGACCTACTACCAGCGGGTGAGGGAGATCTGCGGCGAGGACATCCTGCTGATCTTCGACGAGGTGCTGACGGGCTTCGGCCGCGTCGGCGAGTGGTTCGCCGCCGACCATTACGGAGTCGTCCCGGACATCATCTGCCTCGGCAAGGGACTCTCGGCCGGCTACGCCCCCCTCGCGGCGACCGTCGCCCGTCCCTTCGTCGCCGAGGCCTTCGACTCGGCCGGCGCCGCCTTCCAGCACATCCACACCTACGGCGGGCATCCGGTCGCCGCCGCCGCCGGCCTGGCGACGATCGAACAGCTGCAGGCCCGGGACCTCGTCGCCGCGTCCCGCCGGCTCGGCGACCGGCTCGGCGAGGGCCTGCGCGCGGTTGCCGCCGCGGTCCCCGAGGTCGGTGACGTGCGCTGCATCGGGCTGCTGGCGGGCCTCGAGCTCGTCGATCCCGAGACCGGCTCGCGATTCGCGCGGCCGCTCGCTCCCCGGGTGGTGGCCCATGCCGCCCAGCACGAGGAGCTGCTGGTCCGCTCGACGCGGGACGTGGTCCAGATCGCCCCGCCTCTGATCAGCACCGAGGACGACATCGACCGGATCCTCGAACGGCTCGAGCGCTCGCTGCTCGCCGTACTAAAGGCCTAGGAAAATAGGAAATGAACCAACCAGCAGACTATGGCAATCCTGATATAAGGATCTGTGCAATCGCGTGCGATCCGTCGCTGGGGGCGATGCGAAGGAGTGGTGCCGCGCGTGACCGAGATCCGAACGGAGGAGAGAAAGCATGAGGATTCGCGGCTCGGGTAGCCGACTGGCTTTGTTGGCAATGGTGCTTGCCGTGGCGGCACTTGCCCTCGCAGCCTGCGGCGGCGGCGGCAGCACTGGCGGCGGTGGTGGCGAAAGCGGTGGTGAAACCGGCAGCAGCGGGGAAAGCGAAGGGACGCCGACCGACGGCGGCACCCTGAAGGTCGCGGACGCCAGCGAAGCGATCACCCTCAGCCCCTTCACCGAAGTCCCCGACAACAACTCGGTTCACGTCTTCGCGCAGATCATCGAGCCGCTCTACCGGACGAACAAGGACAACGAAATCGAACCCGTCCTTGCCGAAACGACCGAACACTCCAAGGACTACAAGACCTGGACGATCGGCCTCCGCAAAGGCGCCAAGTTCTCCGACGGCAAACCGCTGACCGCCGAAGACGTCGTCTTCAGCCTCGAAACGGCCCGCGCCAACCCGACCTGGAAAGCGTTCTTCGAACCGATCGAAAGCGTCAGCGCGAAATCGAACGACGCGGTCGTGGTCAAGACCCGCAGCACCTTCCCAACCCTCGAAACCACCCTCTCGCTGTTTGCCGCGGGGATCGTCCCGAAGGACTTCGGCGGGATCAGCGAAAAAGAATTCGAACGCAAGCCGATGGGCACCGGGCCCTTCATGCTGAGCAAGTGGGTGCCCGGCAAATCGCTGACCCTGGTCAAAAACCCCCACTACTGGAATCCGGAACTGCCCCACCTCGATTCGGTCGTCTTCGAGACGGCGCCGAGCGACGAAAGCCGGACCCTGCAGCTGCGTGGCGGCCAGCTCGACCTGATCGCGACCCCGCCCCAGGCGCAGCTCGAATCGATCGAAAACACCTCCGGCCTGCAGGTCAACGAATTCGGCCTCTCGATCCCCGACTTCCTCCTGCTCAACCTGCGCGAACCCATCTTCAAAGACAAACGGGTGCGCGAGGCGGTCGACCTCGCGGTCGATCGTCAGGGCGTGATCAACGCGGCCCTGAGCGGCCGCGGCCAGCCCGGCGGCTCCTGGTTCCCGCCGACGCTGGACTTCCACGACGCCAGCATCAAGCCGCCCCGCGACATCGAAAAGGCGAAAGAACTGCTCGCCGAAGCCGTCAAAGACGGGGTCGATCCGACCTTCACGCTGACGGTCTTCGCCGGCCAGGCCTACGCCAACTTCGCCTCCCAGATCCTCCAGGAAAACCTGGAAGAAGTGGGCTTCACGATGAAGATCCAGCAGCTCGACGAAGCGACGACGCTGGAAAAGGTGTTCGGCAACGAATACGAGGCGAGCCTCTACGGGATCACCAGCGACATCCCCGAACCGTCGGAGATCGTCTCCTTCTACATCGAACTCGAAGCGCTGGCGACCGGAGCTGAAACGGAGCCGATGGCGAAGCTCCTGCAGGAAGCGCTGGCGGAGCCGAACGAGGCCAAACGCGGCGAGCTCTACAACCAGATCCAGGAAATCGTCGCCAACGACCACAACATGGTGATCCTCGACTACCGGCCGTGGACCTGGGCATCCCAAGACAATGTCGTCGGGTTCAACACCCCGCCGACCGGGATCCCCTACTTCGCGGAAGTCGGATTCAGCGGCTGACCCCAACCGGCGGCATACCCCCGACCGCCAGGGGAGGCGGCGGCCCCAGCGGCCGCCGCCTCCCCATTTCCGCGCCGGCGTCCGGGGGCGAGATCCACTACTCAGAGCCGGGGGCGCCGCTGGACCCCGCCGAACCGCTCGCCGTCGAGGTCGACCTCGGCGCGATCGGCTCGAACCTGCGCGAGCTGCGGGCGCTGGCCCGCCCCGGCCAGGCGCTCATCGCCTCGGTCAAGGCCGACGCCTACGGGCACGGCGCGGTCGCGGTCGCGAGGTTCCTGGCGGCGGAGGGCGTGCTCGCCCTGGCGACGCAGTCGCCGCGCGAGGCGATCGCGATCCGCGAGGCCGGGGTCGAGACCCCGATCCTGATGTTCGCCGGACCGCTGCCCGCCGGCGTCGGCGAGCTGCTCGCCCACGACCTGATCCCGACCGTCCACGACATGGCGCTGGCGGAGGCGGTCTCGGCGGCGGCGCGCCGGCCCACCTCGAGTCCGTGAGGTCGACGGGCCTCGGCCGGCTCGGCGTCCCGCTCGAGCGGGCGGCGGGCTTCGTGCGGCGCGTCGCCGGCCTGGCGAACGTCCGGGTCGAGGGCTCTACACGCATCTGCCGTTCGCCGACCTCGCCGGCGCCCGCTGGGCGCAGGGCAGGCTCGAGGCCTTCGACCAGCTCTGCGAGGAGCTGCGGCGCGACGGCCTCGAGATCCCGATCACCCAGGCGCTGGCCAGCGCCGGCCTCGCGGCCGGCCTCGACGACGGCCGCTGCTCGGCGATCATGCCCGGCCACCTGCTCTACGGGCTCGCAGTCCTCCCCGAGGTCTCGCCCTGCGCCCAGTTCCAGGCCCGCCCTGCGCTCGATTCGCACCCAGCTGATCCAGGTCCGCGAGGAGTCCGGGCGCACCGCGGGCCTCGGCGGCGGCGCTCGGTTCGCCGGCGGGACGGTGGTCGGGATCGTCCCGATCGGTCTCGCCGACGGCTACCGGGCGAGCCGCGGCGCCGTCCCCCGGATGCTCCTCCGCGGGCGCCGGGTGCCCGTCGTCGACGTCTACCACCAGGGGGCTTCGGCCACCGCGGAGGCGACCGCGGTCAAGCCCTCCCTCCACTACACGATGCTCGATCTGACCGAGGTCCCCGACGCGCGGGTCGGCGAGGAGGTCGTCGTCCTCGGCAGCGCCGGAGGCCAGGAGGTGAGGATCGAGGAGATCGCGGCCTGGCAGGGCACCAGCCCCCTGGAGGTGCTGACCTCGATCTCCTCTCGGGCCCCCTTCCGCTACCTCCCGGCAGGCGGCCGCTAGCGGTCGGTCGGAACGTTCTCGACGATGAAGCCGATGATGTCTTCGGTCCGGGTCCCGGGCCCGAAGACCTCGGTCACGCCGAGCCGCTTCAGCTCCGCCGCGTCCTCGTCGGGGATCGTTCCGCCGGCCAGGAAGAGGACGTCGCTGCGATCGTTCTCCGCCAGCAGCCTGCAGAGATCCCTCGCGTACTCCATGTGGGCGCCCGACAGGCTCGAGAGCCCGAGCACCGCGGCGTCCTCCTGGATCACGGCCCGCAGGATCGACTCCGGGGTCTGGTAGATCCCGGTGTAGACGACCTCCATGCCGGCGTCGCGGAGCGCCCGCGCCACCACCTTGGCGCCGCGGTCGTGGCCGTCGAGGCCGGGCTTGGCCACCACCACCTTGATCGGCGGCGCCTGGATCGAATTGGCGTTTGCGTTCGTCATGCGTTCTCCTTTGCTGCCTAGAAGACGGTCGAGGGCTGGTACTGGCCCCAGACGGAGCGGAGGACGTCGCTGATCTCGCCGACCGTCGCGCGGGCGCGGACCGCCTCCTCGATCTCGGGCATCCGGTTGTGGTGCGGGTCGCCGGCCACCGACTCGAGGGCGCGGAGCGCGTCGGCGACCCGGCGCTCCTCGCGGGCGCTCTTGACCTCGGCCAGGCGCTTGAGCTGGCGCTCGCCGACGCCCGGGTCGGGGCGGAAGAGCTCGATCCCGCCGACCGAGCGGTCGTCGTCGACGAACTCGTTGACGCCGACCGTCGTCCGTTCGCCGGACTCGAGCGCGACCTGCTGCTCCCAGGCGGAGTCGGCGATCAGCTGGTTCGCATAGCCGGTTTCGATCGCCGGGATCATGCCGCCCATTTCGTCGATCCGCTTGATCAGGTCCATCGACTCCTCCTCGATCCGCGAGGTCAGCGACTCGATGTAGTAGGAGCCGCCGAGCGGGTCGACGACGTCGGCCACGCCGCTCTCGTGGAGGATCACCTGCTGGGTCCGGACGGCGACCTTGATCGCCTCCTCGGAGGGGATCGCGAAGGCCTCGTCGAGTGAGTTGGTGTGCAGCGACTGGGTGCCGCCGAGCACCGCGGCGAGCGCCTGGATCGCGGTCCGGGCGACGTTGTTGAGCGGCTGCTGGGCGGTCAGCGAGACGCCGGCCGTCTGGCAGTGGGCGCGCATCAGCCAGGAGCGCGGGTCGGTGCAGCCGAGCCGCTCCCGGGTCAGCCGCGCCCACAACCGCCGCGCGGCGCGCATCTTCGCGATCTCCTCGAGGAAGTCGTTGTGGACGTCCCAGAAGAAGGAGACCCGGGGCGCCAGCAGGTCGGCGTCGATGCCGCGCTCCCGGGCCCGTTCGAGGTAGCAGAGGGCGGCGCTGATCGTCAGCCCCACCTCCTGGACCGCGGTCGAGCCGGCGTCGCGGATGTGGTACCCGCAGGCGTTGAGGGGGTTGAAGCGAGGCATCACCTGCGCGCCGTACTCCATCGTGTCGACGACCAGGTCGGTCGAGGGGCCCGGCGGGAAGATGAACTCGTTCTGCGCCGTGTACTCCTTGAGGATGTCGTTCTGGGTCGTCCCGGTCAGCTGGGTGCCGGGGATGCCGCGCTCGTCGCCGACGACCCGGTACATCGCCAGCACGATCGCCGCCGCGGCGTTGATCGTGAGCGAGGTCGAGACCTCCTCGAGCGGGATCCCGTCGAAGAGCGCGTGGCAGTCGACGACGGTGTCGACGGCGACGCCGATCTTGCCGATCTCGCGGCGGTAGACCTCGTGGTCGGAGTCGTAGCCGAGCAGGGTCGGGAGGTCGAAGTCGGTCGAGAGGCCGGTCTCGCCGTGGGCGAGCAGGTACTTGTAGCGGCCGTTGGTTTCCTCGGCCTGGCCGAAGCCGGCGACCTGGCGGATCGTCCAGGGCTTGCCCCGGTACATGCTCGCGTGGGGGCCGCGGGTGAACGGGTACTCGCCGGGGAGGCCGATGTCCTCGACCGGGTCGATGTCCTTGACGTCCTCCTCGGTGTAGAGGTCCTCGATCGGCAGCCCCGAGAGCGTCTTGAACTCCTCCTTGCGGGGCGCGACGCGCTCGTAGTCCCTGGCGAGCCGCTCCTCCTTCCACCTGGCGAGCCGCGCCGCCGCCGCGGTCGGCTCGTTCTCGACTATTGCGTCGTCCATTTGCGCGCTGCCTCCTCGAGGATGCGTGTCACCCTGCCGTTCAGGTCAAGGCCTTCCAGTTCCAAGCTCGCTTCTCCGTTCGCCTGCGCCTCGGCGCAGGACCGGGTCCATGCCTCGGCGATCAGCGCCGCCTCGCGGGCCCGCTTGCGGGCGCGCAGCTCGCCGATGCCGTCGCCGCCGAGCCGCTCCCAGCGCTCGTCGAGCATCGTCCGCAGCTCCTCGACCCCGACGCCTTCGGTGGCGACCGTCGTCGTCACCGGGAAGTCCCGGCCGAGGCTGAGCTTCAGGTGGCGCACCGTCTCCGGCGCGCCGGGCCGGTCGGCCATGTTGACGACGACCAGGTCGGCCACCTCCATCAGCCCGGCCTTGATCGCCTGCACCGCGTCGCCGAGACCGGGCACGGTGACCAGCGCGATCGTGTCGGCGAGCTCGGCGATCGCGACCTCGGTCTGGCCGGCGCCGACCGTCTCGATCAGGATCACGTCGAAGGCCTCGGAGAGCTCGAGCAGCCGGGCCACGTTGCGGGTGGCGCCGGCGATCGCGCCGTGCGAGCCGCGGCTGGCGAGGCTGCGGACGAAGACCTCCTCGTGGCCCATGATGTGGGTCTCCATGCGCAGCCGGTCGCCGAGCACGGCGCCGCCGCTGATCGGGCTCGAGGGGTCGATCGCCAGCACGGCGACGCGGGCGCCGGCCGCGGTGTAGGCCTCGATCAGGCGGCCGGTGAGGGTGCTCTTGCCCGCCCCCGGGGGACCGGTGATCCCGATCAGGTGGACGGGCTTCGCCGGGGTCGGCAGCGCGACCTGCCACGGCGGGCTGTTCTCGATCCGCGTGATCGCCCGCGCCAGCGGGCCCCAGCCGCCGACCGCGGCCTGCTTGTCGAGCAGCTGGCGCAGCTCCTCAGGCCCGAACAAGGTCGATCTCCCCGTCGAGGATCTGCTTGCGGATCAGCGACTTGTCGGACTTGCCGATCCCGATCGAGGGCAGCGCCTCGATCAGCGCCGCGCCGGAGGGGCGCTTGAACGACTTCAGCTCCTGGCGGCAGTGGGCGAGCAGCTCGCCGGCCTCCAGCCCGTTGCCGCGCGCCGCCACCGCGACCACCACCGGGGTCTCCCCCCAGCGCTCGTCGGGGATCCCCACCACCGCCGCGGCGCTGACCCCGGGGTGGCGGACGGCGACCGCCTCGATCTCGGCCGGGGCGATGTTGAGGCCGCCGCTGATGATCAGGTCCTTGAGCCGGCCGGTGAGGAAGACCCGGCCGTCCCCGTCGATGCGGCCGAGGTCGCCGGTCCGCACCGCGCCCTCCGCGGTCAGCGTGGCGCGGGTCGACTCGGGGTCGCCGTAGTAGCCGACCATGCGCGCCGGGCTGTGGCAGATCAGCTCGCCCGGGCTGCCGTCGGCGATCTCCTCCCCCGACTCGGCGATCGCCGCCAGGCGGGAGGTCGGGAACGGGATGCCGACGGTGGCGGGCTCGCGGCGCAGCATGCGGTCGCCGGCGACCGTCATCGTCAGCATCTCGGTCATCCCGTAGAACTGGTGCGTCTCGACCTCGGGCAGGGTCTCCCACCACCGCTGCAGCAGGCTGACCGGCATCGGCTCGGAGGCAAACAGGATCCAGCGCAGGCGGGCCAGGTGCTCGAGCGGGGCATGGTCGAGCAGCCGCGCCATCACCGTCGGCACCGCGTCGAAGGTGGTGCAGTCGCGGGCGGCGAGCCCGACCTGCTCGGGGTCGAAGCCCGGCAGCACCCGCACCGAGGCGCCGCAGCACAGCGTCGGCAGGATCTGCTCGCCGATCGCCGTGTAGAAGGGCAGGAAGGCGAGGGTCCTGTCGTCGGGCTCGATCGGCAGCGCCGAGGCCATCTGGAGGGTGGCGTGAAGCAGCGTCCCCTGCGAGTGGACGACGCCCTTCGGCCGGCCGGTGGTGCCGCTGGTCAGCAGGATGCAGGCGGAGGTGGAGGGACTGAGGCTGGGCAGCCGCCCGCCGTCGTCCTGGGGCAGGCCCGCCAGCTCGAACGTCGGCAGCGTCGCGGCGAGGCCCTCCCGGATCTCCTCGTCGACCTCGCCGACGATCGCCGCCGAGGCGCCAACCAGCTCGAGCTGCTCCCGCATCGAGGCGACGTCGAGGAGCACGTTGAGGGGGACGACGACGCAGCCGGCCCGCTGGATCCCGAAGTAGGCGGCGAGGTAGTCCGGCTCGTTCGCGCCGGCGATCGCCACCCGGTCGCCGGGCGCCAGGCCGCGATCGTGCAGGAGGTGGCGGGCGATGCCGCCCGCCCGCGCCCAGAACTCGCCGTAGCTCCACTCCTGCCCGTCGGAGACGATCGCCGGGCGCTGCTTCCGCGCTCCCGCGACCGCCGCGAGCCAGGCGACGAGCGTCTGCGGCGGCCTGCGTTTGGCCATCTCAGCCCCGGCCCTCGCGCTCGCTGGTCCCGACCACGATCGTCGCGCTCGCCCGGGCGGCCAGGACCGGCTCCGCGCTCGGTTCGAGGACGCCGTGCTCGTCGACGGCGAGGATCTTGTGGATCTCGGCGGCGATCCGCCGGCTGGTGCGCCCCCGCGAGACGACCCGGGCGCGGCCTTCGACGAAGTCACCGGCCCGCAGCGGGGTGAGGAACTCGACCATGTCGTAGGCGACGCAGAGGCCCTCGTCGCCGCCCTCGCGCAGCGCCAGCTCGGTCTCCAGGTCGGCGAAGATCTCCATCGCCTTGGAGCCGGCGGCGGTGCGGGGAAAGTAGCGCGCGTCGGCGGGGGCGAGCCGCAGCCGGATCACGGCGTCCTCGGTGGACGCGGGCGCGGCCGCGGGCGCCGCGGCGGCGGCGCTCGCCAGCCCCTCGAGCTCGACCTGGGCGCCGCCCAGCAGGGCGCCGACCTCGACCAGGGTGGTGGCCGGGTAGTGGCCGCCGAGCCGCTCCCGATAGGTGGCGCCGATCTCGCCCCGGGCGGCGACGTAGGCCTCGAGGTCGGTGACGAACATGCGGATCTGCAGCAGGCTCTCCGGCTTGCCCCCCGCCGCCTCGAGCGCGGCCAGCAGGCCCGCCATCGCCGAGTCGAACTCGGCCGCGAAGCCCGCCCCCGAGGCGATCGTCGCCGCGTCCGCCGTGCGGCCGGCGAGCGCGATCACCCCGCCCCCCGCCGCGGCGGCGTTGTAGCCGTCCTCGCGGCCCGTCAGGCGCACCCCGTTCACCGGCCACCCTCGCCAGAGCGTTTCGACATAATCCCTTTCCCCATATTGTCCTAGGGCACTATGTCATAGATGCGGGGGCGGAGGCGTTCTGCCCGGTGTGAAGCGGGATCCAGGCGCGGCAGATGGGACTTCCGCGCGCGGGCGTCGCCCCGCGCGACTTTAGCTCGAAGCGCACCCAGCCCGACGCTGGAGGTATCGTCCCCGCCCGTGCTCGAGCCAGGCGAATTCAGCATCGCGGGCCGCGTCGCCACCCCGGCGGACGCCGACTGGGACCAGGCCCGCGCGGCGTGGAACCTGGCGGCGGACCAGAGGCCGGAGGCGGTCGCCTTCGCCGAGAGCGCCGCGGACGTCCAGGAGATCGTCCGCTTCGCGGCGGACCGCGGCCTCAGGGTCGCGCCGCAGGGCACCGGTCACGGGGCCACCTCGATCGAATCCCTGGAGGGCGCGGTGCTGTTGAAGACCGAGCGGATGCGCGGGATCGAGGTGGATGTGGAGGCGGGCAGTGTCCGCGTCGAGGCGGGCGTGCTCGCGGCCGAGCTGGGGATCAGGGCCGGCGAGCACGGCCTCTGCTCGCTACCGGGTTCCTCACCCGACGTGGGGGTCGTCGGCTACACGGTCGGCGGCGGCCTCAGCTGGCTCGGCCGGCGCTACGGCTTTGCCTGCAACCGGGTGCTCGAGATCGAGCTCGTCACCGCCGCGGGAGAGGCGCTGACGGCCGACGCCGAGCGCGAGCCGGACCTGTTCTGGGCCCTGCGCGGCGGCGGCGGCGGCTTCGGGGTGATCACGGCCCTGCGCCTGGACCTGGTTCCGGTCGAGACGGTCCACGCGGGCGCGCTCCTGTTCCCCGCCTCGGTCGGGGCCGCCGGGGTGCGGGCCTACCGGGACTGGGCGGCCGACCTCCCCGATCACGTCACCTCGATCGTCCGCTTCCTCACCGTCCCCGACATCCCGCAGGCGCCCGAGCCCCTGCGCGGGCAATCGCTGCTGACGATCGACGCGGCCTGCATCGGCGGCGAGGAGGAGGGCAGGGCGATCATCGATCCACTCCGCGGCATCGCCACGCCACTGATGGACACCTTTGCCCAGATCCCGACCGCGCGGCTCTGCGAGATCCACATGGACGCTCCCGAACCGGTGCCGGGCATCGGCGAAGGGCAGCTGATCAGCGAGTTGCCCGACGAGGCGATCGATGCCTTCGTCGGCGTCGCCGGACCCGGATCCGGCTCCCCGCTCCTGCTGAGCGAGCTGCGCCAGCTCGGCGGCGCGCTCGGCCGACCCGCCGAGGGCAGCGGGGCACTCTCACACCTGGACGCCGGCTTCGCGATGTTCAGCGTCGGGATGCCGATGACCCCCGAGCTCGGCGAGGCCATCAGCAGCCACCTGCAGCTTCTGGAGGACACGATGCGCCCCTGGGCGGCCGAAGGCAGCTACTTCAATTTCGATGAGAGCCCCTGCGACGTCGACTCCATCCTCCCCGCCGACGTCTGCGCCAAGCTCGCGGAGGTCAAGCGCAGCCGCGACCCCGAAGGACGGATCCTCGCCAACCACGGCGTCGCTGCAGCGAGCAGCTGAGCCGGCGGGGACAGCAGTTGCGACGGGGGGCCCGACGTGACTGGGGGCCAGCGCCTGGCCGGCGCCCGGCCGGCGCCCGAGGCCTTGCCCCGGGCCTGCGGCCCGGGGCGGCGCAACGCCTCACCGGCCGCTGAGAACGCACTTTCGCTCGCATGGCGAGCGAAAGTGCGTCTTCGACGGTGGAGAGGGGCGCTGTCAACAGGCCCACAGCGGGCTCGAAGCGGCGGGCCCAAAGGCTGGTGAAGGTGCCGTCCCGAGCTGGGTGCTGCAGAACTGCGCGGAACCCGCCGGCGAGGGCGCGCCTAGGCGTCGGTTCGGATCTCGCTGCCGTCCTGCGACCAGCGGACGTGGAAGGAGCCGTCCTGGTCGACGCGCCGGTAGGTGTGGGCGCCGAAGTAATCGCGCAGGCCCTGGATCAGCGCCGCCGGGCTGCGCTCGCGCCGGTAGCCGTCGTAGTAGGCCAGCGAAGAGGCGAAGGCCGGCACCGCGACGCCCTCCTCGGTCGCGCGGACGATCACCCGCCGCCAGGCGTCCTGGCCCGCGGCGAGCGCGTCGCGGAAATAGGGCTCCATCATCAGGTTGACCATCCCCGGGTCGGCGTCGTAGGCCTCGCGGATGCGGTCGAGGAACTGGGCGCGGATGATGCAGCCGCCGCGCCAGATCGTCGCCGCGGCGCCGAGGTCCAGGTTCCACTCATAGGCCTGCGAGGCCGCGGTCATCTGGTGGAAGCCCTGCGCGTAGGCCACCACCTTGCTCGCGTAGAGCGCACGACGCACGTCGTCGACGAGGTCTGCGCCGCCGCCCGCTCGGGGAGTCGGGCCGGCCAGCACCCCGGAGGCGGCGCGTCGCTCGTCGCGCAGCGAGGACAGCGTGCGGGCGAAGACCGCCTCGGTGATCCCGGTCAGCGGCACGCCGAGCTCGAGCGCGTCCTGGCTCGTCCACCGGCCCGTCCCCTTCTGCTCGGCCTGGTCGACGATCACGTCGAGCAGCGGCCCGCCGCTCTGGGGATCGGCCTTGGCCAGCACCTCGGCGGTGATCTCGATCAGGAACGACTCCAGCTCGCCCTGGTTCCACTCCTCGAAGATCGCAGCGATCTCGCCCACCTCGAAGCCGCCGACGTTGCGCAGCAGGTCGTAGGCCTCGGCGATCAGCTGGATGTCGGCGTACTCGATGCCGTTGTGGACCATCTTCACGTAGTGGCCCGCCCCGTCGGGGCCGATGTAGGTGCAGCACGGCACGCCGTCGACCTGGGCGGCGATGCTCATCAGCACCTCCTCGACCTCACCATAAGCGTCCCGCGGGCCCCCCGGCATGATGCTCGGCCCCAGCAGCGCCCCCTCCTCGCCGCCGGAGACGCCGATCCCGAGGAAGCGAAGCCCCCGCTCGGCGCACGCCTCGGTCCGCCGCCGGGTGTCCGCAAAGTGCGAGTTGCCGGCGTCGATGACGATGTCCCCCTCGTCCAGCAACGGCGCCAGATCCTCGATCACCCCGTCCACCGGCGCCCCCGCCTTGACCATCGCGATGATCCGCCGCGGCCGCTCCAGCTCCGCCACGAACTCGGCCAGCGACTCCGCCGCCGCAAACTCCCCCTCGCCCCCGTACTCGGCCATGAACTCCCGCGTCCGCGCCGGCGTCCGGTTGTGCACCGCCACGGCCACCCCCCGGCGCCCGATGTTCCGCGCCAGGTTGGCTCCCATCACCGCCAACCCGGTCACCCCGATCTGACTCGTCCCACTCACGGTCGGCACCCTATCGGCATCTGGCCGCTGCCACTCATCTGGGAGCCGCGGCGCGGGGCTGATCGACGCCTTCGCTCGGTTCCGAGATGACGAATGCGCCCGACGGGAGTCGAACCCGCGACCTTCGGCTTGAAAGACCGACGCTCTTTGGGCCCCCGAAAGGACCCGTTGACCACTGAGCTACGGGCGCCTACACGGAACTCTACCCGCGCGGCGGGGTCTGGGGGGTGCTGGGGGAGCGGCGAGTTTAGGGTGGGGGCATGGAGCTGGGATTGGAGGGGCGGGTGGCGCTGGTGATGGGGGCCAGTCAGGGCATCGGGAAGGCGATTGCCGCGGCGCTGGCGCGGGAAGGGGCGCGGGTGGCGATCGCCAGCCGGTCGCGGGAGCGGCTGGAGGAGGCGGCGGCTGAGATCGGGGAGGTGGCGGTGTTCGAGGCGGATGCGACCGACAGCGAGGGGCTGGCGCGGCTGCCGATGGAAGTCACCGAGGCGATGGGGCCGGCGGAGATCCTGGTGCTGAACGCGGGGGGGCCGCCGCCGGGCGGGGCTCTTGATCACGGCTTCGAGGAATGGGAGGAGGCCTGGCGCTCGCTGGTGCTGGCGCCGCGGATCCTGGCCGGGGGCGTGCTGCCGGCGATGCGGGCGGCCGGCTGGGGGCGGATCGTGAACGTGGGCTCGAATACGACGATCGAGCCGGTGCCGGAGCTGAATCTGTCGAACACCCATCGGCTTGCCGCGGTGGGGTTCCTGAAGACGCTGGCGCGGGAGGTGGCCGCCGATGGGATCACCGTCAACACGGTCGCCACCGGCCGTTTCGACACCGACCGGCTGATCCAGCTGCGGGGCTCGCGGGAGGCGGCCGAGGAGATGGCGCGGCGCGAGGTTCCCGCCGGGCGGCTCGGCCGGCCCGAGGAGTTCGGCGACCTGGTCGCCTTCCTCTGCTCCGAGCGCGCCGCCTACCTGACCGGCACAGTCATCCCGCTCGACGGCGGCCTGACCAAGAGCATCTGAGGGGGCCCGCCCCGGCGAGGGCGGGCTCCTGCTACATTAGTTCACCTAATGGTTAACAATGACTCGTTCAGGGCGCTCGCCCATCCGATCCGCCGCGGCATCGTCGAACGGCTCGCCGCCGGCCCGGCCACGGTCGGGGAAGCGACGAGGGGATTCGACGTCTCCAAGCCGGCGATCTCCAAGCACCTCAAGGTGCTGGAGGAGACCGGCGTCGTCAGCCGCACGATCGAGGGCCGCACCCACCGGCTGACGCTCCGGCCCGAGGCGCTCGAGGAGGCAAGCGAGTGGCTCGAGCGCCAGCGCGCGGTCTGGACCCGCCTGTTCGACGTCGTCGAGGACTACCTGAAGGAGGAAGAGAGATGAACCTGACCACCCCGCTGGTCTCCCCCGAGCAATGGCAGGCCGCCCGCGAGGAGCTGCTGGCCAAGGAGAAGGAGCTGACCCGGGCCCGCGACGCGCTCGCCGCCGAGCGGCGCCGGATGCCGCGGATGGCGGTCGAGAAGGAGTACCGCTTCGAGGGCCCGGACGGCGCCGCCACCCTGCGCGACCTCTTCGCCGGCCGCAGCCAGCTGATCGTCTACCGCTTCTTCTTCGAGCCGGGCGCCTCGGGGTGGCCGGAGCGGGGCTGCTTCGGCTGCTCCTTCGTCGCCGACCAGATCGCCCACCCCGCCCACCTCAACGCCCGCGACACGACCCTCGTCCTCGCCTCGCGAGCGCCGCAGGCCGACATCGAGCGCTACAGCTCGCGGATGGGCTGGCAGCTCCCCTGGTACACGATCACCGACGAGTTCGACCGCGACTTCGGCGTCGACGAATGGCACGGCACCAACGTCTTCTTCCGCGACGAGGAGGACCGGATCTCGCGCACCTACTTCGTCAACAGCCGCGGCGACGAACAGATGGGCAGCACCTGGAACTACCTGGACATCACGCCGCTCGGCCGCCAGGAGCTGTGGGAGGACTCGCCGGCCGGCTACCCGCAGACGCCGCCCTACCAATGGTGGAACCTGCACGACTCCTACGAGGGGGCGGCGGCGTGATCGCCGCCCACATCGCCGGCATGCCGGTCGAGGAGCTGCTGCCCTCGCTGGTCGGCCCCGGCGCCGGCCTGCTCGCGGTCCGCCTCTGGATCGCCGTGCGCTGGCGCAACCGCGATGATGGGAAGCGATGAGCGGCGAGACCCTGCGCCTCGAGCGCACCTACGACGCCCCCGCCGCGGCGGTGTTCGGTGCCTGGACCAGCGCGGCGGTGCTGCGCCGCTGGTTCCACGCCGAGCATGACTGGGAGACCTCCCACGCCGAGGTCGACCTCCGGGTCGGCGGCGCCGTGCGCGTCGTCATGCTCGACCCCGAGAAGGGGGTCCAGTACGGCGGCGGCGGCCGCTACACCGAGATCGAGCCGCCGACCCGGCTCGCCTTCACCTGGACCTGGGACGACGACCGCGAGCGGGAGACGTTGATCGAGATCGAGTTCGAGGAGGCGGCCGGCGCCACCACCGTGCGCTTCACCCACTCCAACCTGCGCGATCGCGAGTCGGTCGAGAACCACCGCCGCGGCTGGCAGAACTGCTTCGACAACCTCGAAGCGGCGCTCGCCGCCGGCTAGGGATCGGCGGCTGCCCGCGGCGCACCGCCGCCCGCCGGCCGGGGCGCCGCGCCGCCCGGGCCTCAGCCCTCGCCCGGCGCCTCTCTCATCGCCGGGTAGATGATCACGTCGCGCAGCGTCTTCGCCCCGGTCATGATCATCAGCAGGCGGTCGATGCCGAGGCCGCAGCCGCTCGCCGGCGGCATCCCGTACTCCAGCGCCCGCACGAACTCCTCGTCGTGGGGGTGGGGGTCCTCCTCGGCGCCCGACTCCTGGCGTTCGCGCTGGCCGATGAAGCGCTCGCGCTGCTCGACCGGGTCGTTGATGTCGGTGCCGCCGCCGACGATCTCCATCCCGGCGACGATGCCGTCGAAGGCCTCGCACACCTTGGGATCGTCGGGGTGGACCTTGACCAGCGGCCAGATGTCGATCGGCAGGACGGTGATGAAGGTCGGCTGGATCAGCTTCGGCTCGATCAGCTTGCCCTGCAGGGTGTCGACGAGGCCGGCCCAGTCGTCGTTCTCCTCGGCGTCATCGCCGGCCAGCTCGAAGAGCTCCTCGCGGCTGGCCGCGTAGATGTCGACGCCGGTCTCCGCCAGCAGCTCGTCGCGGAGGACGACCCGCGGCCAGGGGGCCTTGAAGTCGATCCGGTGGCCGTCGCGCTCGACCACCGTCGTCCCCATCACCTCCTCGACCACGTTCGCCACCAGGACCTCGACGAACGCCATCACGCCGTTGTAGTCGGCGCCGCCGACGAACATCTCGAGCATCGTGAACTCGGGGTTGTGCTGGGGCGACATGCCCTCGTTGCGGAAGAAGCGGCCGAACTCGTAGACGTCCTCGAAGCCGCCGACGATCGCCCGCTTCAGCAGCAGCTCGGTCGCCGTGCGGAGGAAGAGCTCGCGGTCGAGCGCGTGGTGGTGGGTGACGAAGGGCCGCGCCGCGGCGCCGCCGGTCAGCCGCTGCAGGATCGGCGTTTCGAGCTCGACCCAGCCGCGCTCGTGCATGTGCTTGCGGATCGCGAAGGTGAGGTCGGAGCGCTTCTTGAAGATCTCGCGCGACTCGGCGTTCGCCATCAGGTCGAGTTCGCGCTGGCGGTAGCGCAGGTCCGGGTCGGAGATCCCGTGGAAGAGGTCGGGCAGGTCGCGCAGCGCCTTGGCCAGCAGGGTGCACTCGCGCACGCCGATCGCCAGCTGGCCCCGTTTGGTCACGTAGACCGGCCCCTCGACCCCGACCTCGTCGCCGACGTCGAGCTCTTCGATCCGCTCGAAGGCCTGCTCGCCGAGCACGTCGCGTTTGGCGACCGCCTGGATCTGCCCGGTGATGTCGCGGACGTCGAGGAAGACGACCTTGCCGTGGCCGCGCTTGCCGGTGATCCGGCCCATCACCCGGTAGCCGAACTGCTCGTGCTCCCCCTCCCCCAGCTCGGCCGGGTCGTGGGCGGCGAGGATCTCCTCGACGTGGGTGCGGTCGTCGAAGTTGTGCGGGTAGGGGTTGATCCCTTCCGCCCGCAGGCGCTCGACCTTGGCCCGCCGCACCGCTTCGCTGGCGGCCGCTGAGCGGTCGCCGGTCGCCTGCGGCGGCGGCTCACTCCCGTCGGTCATCTGCCCGGTTGCGGCTCACGGAGCGAAGCCGACGGTCACCCGCTCGTTCCCCTCATAGTCCTGGAGGGTAGTGGCGTCGCGCAGCAGCTCGCGCATCGCCGGGCCGTGGTGAGTGTCGTGCTCCAGCGCCATCTTCCACCCGGATGGGGTTTCGGCGACGAGGCCGCGGATCACGCCGAGGCCGTCGGCGCCGCAGTCGCCGGTGACGGCGATCCGCGGCTCGCGCTGGATCTCCGGCGAGCGGTCGAAGATCGTCTCGTCGGTGACGTAGGGCAGGTTGGCGATCACCAGGTCGACGCCCTCGAGGCCGTCGGGCAGGCCGACGCCGACGCTGACGTCGAGGTCGAGGCCGAGGCGCTCGGCGTTCTCGCGGGCGGCTTCGACCGCCTCCGGCGAGAGGTCAGAGGCGGTGATCCGCAGATCGGGCCGCTCCGACATCAGCGCCAGCGCGATCGCGCCGGAGCCGGTGCCGACCTCGTGCACGCGCGCCCCCTGGGGCAGCTCGGTGCCGACCTCGACCAGCAGCTCGGTCTCGCGCCGCGGCCACAGCACCCGCTCGTCGACGTAGATCTCGAGGCCGCGGAACGGCGCCCGCCCGAGGACGTAGGCCATCGGCTCGCGGTCGACCCGGCGCTGGACGCGCGCCTCGATCTCCTCGGCGACGGCCGGGTCCAGCTCGCCGGCGGAATCCGTGCTCAGCTCCTCGGGCTTGACCCCGAGCGAGTCGGCGACCAGGACTTCGGCATCGCGGCGCGCCTCCTCGACACCGGCAGCGGCGATCCGCTCGGCCGCGTCGTCGAGCACGGCGCTGACCGTGCGCGCGGCGGGATCCTCTCTCTGCGTGTCCACAGACGCCATTACCTGCCCAACCTCCCTGGGTCGACCGCTCTAAAGTTCTTGCGCAAGATTAACACCGCTTCCGGGATTCGAGTGACGGAGAAGTTAAAGGGAAATTCGGGCCGAGACGCGACGCGGCTGTCGTCGCAAGCCGGGAATCAGGCCGCGCTCGGAACCGCATCCTTCGCCGTGGAGCGCCAAATGCCTCCGTGGCGACGCACCACGATAGCGATCCAGAGCGCTCCGGCGGCGATCAGGACCAGGCTCTCGATCTGCGCCGTGGTCAGCCCGACCGAGTCCTCGGTGTTGCGACGGAGGAACTCGATCAGGAATCGCTCGACTCCGGCGTAGACCAGGTAGATCGCGAACAGCACCCCGGCGCGGACCCGGTCGCGCAGCTGCCAGAGCAGCCAGGCGCAGAGCCCCATCGCCAGCGTCTCGTAGATCGGCGTCGGGTGGACGGTGCGATCGGTCGGCACCGTGCCGTTGGGATAGGACATCGCCCACGGCCCGTCCCACGGCTTGCCGTAGTCCCCGTCGCCGGCGAGCTGGCAGCCGCAGCGGCCGATCGCGTAGCCGAGCGCGAGCGCCGGCGCCGCCAGGTCGAGCAGGGCGAGGCCGAGGAAGCGCCGCCACCAGGCCCAGAGCAGGACCGCGAGGGCGCCGCCGATCACGCCCCCGTACCAGACCAGCCCGGCGCCGGAGAAGAAGTTGCCGAGGAGGTCGTGCTTGACCTCGCCGTAGTTCTGGGCGACGAAGTAGACGCGCGAGCCGATGGCGCCGCCGAGCATCGCCGCCAGCGCGATCTCATAGGCCCAGTCGGGCGGCCTGCCGATCTCCCCCAGCCGCTTCCAGACCAGCGCCCCGGCGGCGATGAAGCCGAGCGCGAAGCAGAGGCCGAAGCTCTGGACGGTGATCGGGCCGAGGTCGACTTCGGGATACACGGCGCGCCCTCGCTCCGCCCGCCCGCTAGCCGGCGAGCAGCGTCTCCAGCAGCGCCTTCTGCGCGTGCAGCCGGTTCTCGGCCTGGTCCCAGACGGCGGAGCGCTCGCCGTAGAGGACCTCGGCGGTGATCTCCTCGCCCGGGTGCGCGGGGAGGCAGTGGAGGACGATCGCCTCCTCCTTGGCCGCGCCGAGCAGGTCGGCATCGAGCCGGAACGGGGCGAGGTCGGCGCGCCGGCGCGTCGCCTCCTCCTCGTCGCCCATGCTGACCCAGACGTCGGTGTAGAGGGCGTCGGAGCCGGCCGCGGCGGCGCGCGGGTCGGCGGTCAACTTGACCCCGTGGCCCTCCTCGAGCTGGTAGCCCGGCGGCGCCGCAACCACGACCTCGACCCCGGCCAGCTCGCCGAGGACCGCCAGCGAGCGGGCGACGTTGTTGCCGTCGCCGACGTAGGCGAGGCGCAGGCCGTCGAGCTCGCCGAAGCGCTCGCGCAGGGTCAGCAGGTCGGCCAGCGCCTGGCAGGGATGGTGCAGCGGGGTCAGCGCGTTGACCACCGGCACCGACGCCGTCGCCGCCAGCTCGGCGACCGCCGCGTGGGAGCCGGAGCGGATCACGATCGCGTCGACGTAGCGCGAGAGCACCCGCGCCGTGTCGGCGATCGACTCGCCGCGGGCGAGCTGCATCTCCTCGCCGCGCAGGACCACCGGGTGGCCGCCGAGCTCGGCGACGCCGACCTCGAAGGAGATCCGCGTCCGGGTCGAGGGCCGTTCGAAGAGCAGCGCGACGCTGCGCCCGGCGAGGGTCTCCGCGCCGAGCCGCTCGCGCCGCCCGGCTTTCAGCGCCGCCGCCCGCTCCAGCAGCCGGCCGAGCTCGAAGGCGCCGAGCTCCTCGCCGGTGAGGAAGTCGCGCTTGTCCGCTTCCGCTTTCAAGCCGCGGATACTACGGGCGTGGAGCTCACCGCCCTCGCCTGGAACATCTTCCACGGACGCGACTTCCCGCCCGACCCCGGCCTGCGCAGCTGGCGCTCGCGCATCCTCCGGCTCGACGAGCACAACGAGACCCACGTCCAGGTCAACCGCGACCTCAGCCGCGAGTTCGCGACCCTGCTCGCCAGCGCCGCCTGGGACGTGGCGCTGCTGCAGGAGGCGCCGCCGCGCTTCGCCGAGCCGCTGGCCGCCGCCTGCGGCGCCGAGTGGCAGCGGGCGCTGACCTCGCGCAACTCGCTGGCGCCGCTGCGGGCGCTGCTGGCGCGCCAGAACCCGGACCTGATGGCCTCCGGCGAGGGCGGCTCCAACCTGACCCTGGTGCGGGTGCCGGGCCGGCTCGGCGGGATCGCCGAGCGCCGCGAGCTGGCGATCCACGAGGGCGAGCCCGAGCGCCGCTCGATGGCCTTCACCCGGACCGCCTCCGGCGTCTGCGTCGCCAACCTGCACGCCACCAACGACCGGCCCGAGCTGGCCGTCGAGGACGTCCTCAAAGCCGCCCGCGCCGCCACCGAGTGGGCCGGCGAGGCGCCGCTGCTGTTCGGCGGCGACCTCAACCTGCGGCCCGCCGAGCAGCCGGAGGTCTTCGCCCGGCTCGAGGTCGACTTCGGCCTCAGCGGCCGCACCGGCCCGCGGGCGATCGACCACCTGCTGAGCCGCGGCGTCGAGCTGCTCGAGCCGGCCACCGCCTGGCCGCCGGAGCGGCGCGAGCTGCCCTGGGACGGCCGCGCGCTGCGCCTCTCCGACCACGCCCCGATCGAAGCGAAATTCGGAGTTTCGGAGCCGCCGGCGCTGGGGAACTGAGATAGTCGGGTCCGAGCAGGGAAAACACGACCAGGAGGCAGCTCTCAATGGCCGAGAAAAAAGCAACCGGCAAAGCCAAAAAAGCGAAAGCGAAATCGAAAGCCAAACCGAAAGCGAAGAAAGCCGCGGCGAAACCGGCTGCGAGCAAAGCTGCCAAACCGAGAGCGAAAAAAGCGGCCAAAAAATCGGCCACGAAAAAAGCTTCGCCACGCGCCGGCGCCAGCGGCCTCGACAAGAGCGTCGCCCAGTTCCGCGAGAGCCTCGAGGAGAGCGTCCACATCAGCCGCGACCGGATCGAGGCTGCCCTCGACGACGCCGTCAAGCGCGGCCGGATGACCCGCGGCGACGCCGAGAAACTCGTCTCGGACATCGTCAAACGCGGCCGCAAACAGACCGACAACCTGCTCGCCGAACTCGAGCGGCTCGTCAAACAGGCCCGTAAAGAGGTCGGCGGCCGCACCGCGCCGGTCCGCAAACAGGCGACGCAGGCGGCGCGCAAAGCCAAGAAAAAACTGCGTTAGTGGAGGCGGCCTCCGGTCCCAAGCCGGCCGCCCGGGGGCCGCGCCGCGGCGAGCGGCTCGATGTGGAGATCGAGTCGCTCGCCTTCGGCGGCCGCGGCGTCGCCCGCGCCGAGGGGTTCGTCCTCTTCGTCGCCGGGGCGCTGCCGGGGGACCGGGTCCGGGCCGAGGTCACCAAGAGCAAGAAGCGGTTCGCCGAGGCGCGCGCGGTCGAGCTGCTGCGTCCGGGCGCCGAGCGGGTCCCCGACCGCTGCCTGCACGGCGGCGAGCCCTGCCCCGGCGCGCCCTGGCAGGGACTTCCCTACGAGCGCCAGCTCACCCACAAGCAGGAGCAGGTCGACGAGGCGCTGCGGCGGCTCGGCGGCCTCGACGGGTTCGAGCTGGAGCCGATCGTGCCGGCGGCGGCCGAGTGGCGCTACCGCAACAAGCTCGAGTACTCCTTCGGGACCAGCGAGGGAGAGGTCGCGCTCGGCTTCCACGCCCGCGGCCGCTGGGACCTGATCGTCGACGTCGACGACTGCAAGCTGGCGAGCGAACCGGGCAACTCGGCCCGCAACGCGGTGCGCGAGTGGGCGCGCGAGGAAGGCGTGTCCGCCTACGACGCGCGGGCCCGCAGCGGCGTCCTGCGCAACCTGGTGGTCCGCGAGGGCCGGCGCACCGGCCAGATCCAGACCCGCCTCGTCACCTCGCCCGAGAAGCTGCCGCGCCCGCCGGCCGACCTGCACACGGTGATCGAGGGCGACTCGGGCGGCACCGAGGGCCCGACCGGCGTGCTCGGCGAGGAGCTGCTGCGTGAGGAGCTCTGCGGCTTGAAGCTGGCGATGTCCCACGGCGCCTTCTTCCAGACCAACACCGAGATGGCCGAGCGCCTCTACGCGGTCGCCGCCGAGTACGCCGGGCTGAGCGGCCGCGAGCGCGTCTTCGACCTCTACTGCGGAATCGGCACGATCGGGCTGACGATGGCGGCGCGGGCCGGCGAGGTCTGGGGGCTGGAGATCGTCCCCGAGGCGATCGTCGACGCCGAGCGCAACGCCCGCCGCAACCGGATCGAGAACGCCCGCTTCCTGGCGGCCAACGCCCGCACCGGGACGCGGCCGCTGCTCGAGCAGGCCGGCCGCCCCGACGTGGTCGTCATCGACCCGCCCCGCGCCGGCCTCTCGGCGAAAATCGTCCGCCGCGTGCTCGAGTGCGAGGCGCGGCGCATCGTCTACGTCTCCTGCAACCCGACCACGCTCGCCCCGAACGCGGCCCAGCTGGTCGAGGCGGGCTATAGCCTTGAACGGGTGAGGCCGGTCGACATGTTCCCCCAGACGCCGCACATCGAGTGCGTCGCCGAGTTCGTGAGGAGCGCCTGATGGGACGGGCCTTCGGAGTCGCCGCCGGGCTCGACCCCGAGGTCGCCGGCGCCCTCGCCGCCCGCTGCGAGGAGCTCGGCTACGACTCGATCTGGTCCAACGACCATCCCGGCGCCAAGGGCCTGGAGACGCTGGCCGCCTTCGCCGCGGCGGCGCCGCGGATCGAGCTCGGCGTCGGCGTGATCGCGATCGACCGCACCCCGCCCGAGCAGATCGCCGCCGACCTGCGGGCCAGCGGCATCGACCCGGCCCGGCTCTGGCTCGGCGTCGGCTCCGGCTTCACCGAGAAGCCGCTGACGGCGATGCGCGAGGCGCTGCCGGCGCTGCGCGAGGCGCTCCCCGGCGTCCGCCTCGTCCTCGCCGCGATGGGACCGCGGATGTGCGCGCTGGCCGGCGGCTCCTATGACGGCGCCTTCTTCAACTGGATGACCCCCGGGTTCGCCGCCGGCGCCCGCGAGCACGTCCACGCCGGCGCCGCCGGCGCCGGCCGCGAGGCGCCGCCGGTCTTCGGCTACGTCCGCACCGCGGTCGGGCCCGACGCCGCTGAGCGCCTGGCAAAGGAGGAATCCTTCTACCGCGACCTGCACAAGGGCTACCGCGACCATTTCGAGCGGCTCGGCGAGCCCGCCGGCACGGTCGGCGTCGCCGCGCCCAGCGCCACCGCCGCCCAGGACGCCCTCGCCGCCTACTCGGCCCTCGACACGATCGTCGTCCGCGGCCTCGCCTCGGCCCAGGTCGCGCCGATGACGACGCTCGCCGCGGCGACGGCGCCGACCACCTGAGACTCCTCGTCGACCTTCGGGATCCGCAACCCGCCAAACTTCGACAACGCGACCCCGCCCGACTCCAGGAGGCCCAGATGAAGCTCAACAAGCTCGTCGACAAAGCGAAGAAGACGATCGACCAGCGCGGCGGCATGGACGCCCTCAAGGCCGACGCCGAGGAGCTCAAATCGATCGCCAAGGGCAAGGGCAGCATCACGGAGAAGGCGAAGGCCGCCGGCGCCGCGATCAAAGAGCCCGGCGCCCCCAAGGCCGACGCCGACGCCCCCGCCGAGCCGGCCGCGAAGAGCGACCCTCCAAGCCCACCGCCAGCCTCCGAGTAGCGCCGCCCAGCCGAGACCGCCTGGAGTCGTGAGGAGAGGGCGGGGATGCCCTCGACCGGGCGGATACTCAGATCGGCGGTCCAATCGGACCGGCGCTTGTCCGAACGAGCGGTGTCCCCCACCCCTCCTCACCCGCCGCCCGCTCAGTAGGGCGGCAGGTCCTCGTACCACTGCCCGAGCATCTTGAAGGCCCGCCAGAAGCGCTGCTTGGCGCCCTCCTCGTCCAGCGAGTCGTCGATGTCGGGGACGTAGAGGGCGTCGATCGTCGGCGTGAAGGCCTGGACCTCGCCCTCGCGCTGCTCGATCGGGCGCGAGAGCGGGATCTGGAGGCCGTTGAGGATCGCCAGCGCGGGCTCGCCCATGACGACGACGATCTTCGGCTGCACGATCGCCAGCTCCTCGGCGAGGCGGGCGACGCACTCCTGCGGGGCCAGGTCGGGCTCGGCGATCGGGCACTTGACGCAGAGCGTGCCGTAGACGACCAGCGGGTCGATCCCGAGCCGCTTGAAGCTCTTCATCAGAGCGTTGCCCGAGCGACCGTAGAAGGCGACGCCCTCCTCGATCTCGGAGGCCATCGGCGCCTGCTTGAGCATGAAGATGTCGGCCTGCGGATGACCGGAGCCGAGCACCGGCATCAGCTTCCCGCGCGGGCAGTGCGAGCACTCCTGGACCTCGCGGGTGAGCTGGTTCAGCTCGCGGATCGCCCGCTCCAGGTACTTCTCGCGGATCTCGTCGTCGATGCTCGGCATGGCCTGGGACATCTTTGACGGGCCGCCCGCGCCTCCTTTGCCGCGCCGGGCGTGCATCAGCTCTTGCCGGCCTGGCGCGGGCGCCGCGGCTTGCCGCCGCGCGCCGGCTTCGCGTCCGGCACCCGCCGCTTCGGCGCCTTCGGCCGGCCCGTGGTCTGCAGGAACTTCAGCGTCTGCACGTAGACCAGGTTCTTGTGCTTGCGGGTGATGTCGGCGTCGCGCATCGCCTCGAGGAACTCGGCCGGCCCGTCGAAGTCGTGGATCCGCTGGCGGACGCTGCCGAGGCCCTGGGCGACGTGCGAGTCCGAACCCGCCCCCGGCACGATCCGGTACTTGGCGGCGAAGCGCTCGGCCTCCTGGTTGAACGAGGTCACCGCCACCCGCGGGTTGAAGACCTCGAGGATGTCGATCTCCTCGACCATGTCCATCAGGTGCTCGTAGTCGGGCACCGAGTGGAGGCGGTCGAAGGGGTGGGGGACGTAGACCAGCCCGCCCTGCGCGCGGATCGCCGCGATCGTCTCGGCCATCGTCATCCCCTTCGGGATCTTCTCCTCGAGGAAGAGCCCGATCACCTCGCCCTGCTCGCCCGTCTTCACCTCCTCGGCGACGATCACCTTCGGGCCGCCCGTCTCGGCGGCGATCCTGCGCGCCTCCAGCGCCCCGGAGACCTCGTTGTGGTCGGTGATCGCGATCGCGTCGAGGCCGCGGTCGCGGGCCGTGCGCAGCAGCACGTCGACCGGCGTCGCGCAGTCCTTGGAGTGGTCGGTGTGCATGTGCAGGTCGACCTCGATCAGCGGCCGCCGGATGATCCGCTTGCGCAGCTCCGGGTCGCCCCGGTCGGCGTGCCGGCGGGCCAGCAGCCGCCGGTAGATCGCCTCGAACTCGGCCGCCACCGCGTCCCACTCGCGCCCGTCCTCCGGGCCGCCGACCAGCTCGTAGCCAGCGGGGAAGTAGCGCTGCAGCAGCCGCGCGGTCTCCTCTTCGGTGACCGTGCGGGCGTCGATCCGGCCGAAGAAGATCTCGACCAGCGGCCGCGCCACCTGGGTCGAGAGCATCCGCTCGCGGGGCGCGTGGAAGGTGGCGACGTTGAGCGAGTAGGAGTGGCGCAGCGCCGCCGAGGAGACGCTCGGGGCGAACGGCTCGTGGACGTGGACGATGTCGATGTCGCGCCGTCCCAGCCGCCGCTTCACCGGGTCGCCGGTCCGGAACGGCAGGACCTCGTGCCCGCGCCGCTCGAGCGCCTCGCCGAGCTCCTGCGCGTAGCGCTCGGCCCGGGCACCGTCCCTGGTCCGCCCGCGCGGGCAGACCTGGGCGATGGTGAGCGGCGGCTCGGGCATCGGTCGGCGGAAAGAATAGGAGCCCGCCGAAGCGGGCTCCCGTGAAGCGGTCCTCGGGGCGGGCGCTAGGACTGGCCGGAGCCGGCCGGCTCGGCCGCGGCCTTCGCCTTGCTGCGGGCGTTGGCGGCGATGAATTCCTCGGTCAGCTCGCGCGCCTCGTCGTCGGGGCGCTGGCTGTGGGGGGACTTCATCAGGTAGCTGGAGGGCCCGTCGAGCTGGCCGGAGATGCCGTTGTTGAGCGCCAGCTTGATCAGCCGCACGGCGTCGATCACGACGCCGGCCGAGTTCGGCGAGTCCCAGACCTCGAGCTTCAGCTCGGCGGTCAGCGGCACGTCGCCGAAGGCGGAGCCCTCGAGCCGGATGTGCGCCCACTTGCGGTCGGTCAGCCAGGCGACGTAGTCGGAGGGGCCGACATGGACGTCCTCGGCGGGCAGGTCATGGCCCATGATCGAGGTGACGGCGTTGGTCTTCGACTCCTTCTTGGAGGCGAGCCGCTCGCGCTCGAGCATGTTGTAGAAGTCCATGTTGCCGCCGACGTTGAGCTGGCTGGTCCGCTCCAGGCGCACGCCGCGGTCGTGGAAGAGACGGGCGAGCTGGCGGTGGACGATCGTCGCCCCGACCTGGGACTTGATGTCGTCGCCGATGATCGGCAGCCCGGCCTCTTCGAAGCGCTGGTCCCAGTAGTCCTCGCGGGCGATGAACACGGGCAGGCAGTTGACGAAACCGACGCCCGCCGCCAGGGCCTGCTCGACGTACCACTTGGTCGCCTGCTCGGAGCCGACCGGCAGGTAGCAGACGAGGACGTCGGCGCGGGTCTCCTTGAGGATCCCGACGATGTCGGCGGTTTCGCCCGGCGCCTTTTTGATTTTCTCTTTCAGGTACTTGCCGAGGCCGTCGTGGGTCATCCCCCGCTCGACCTTGACGCCGAGGTTCGGCACGTCGGCGAACTTGATCGTGTCGTTCTGCCCCGACCACATCGCCTCGGAGAGGTCTTTGCCGACCTTCTCGGCGTCGATGTCGAAGGCGGCGACGAACTCGACGTCGCCGACGTGGTAGCCGCCGAGGTCGACGTGCATCAGGCCCGGCACTTCGGTGCCCGGGTCGGCGTCCTTGTAGTACTGGACGCCCTGGATGAAGGAGTTGGCGCAGTTGCCGACGCCGACGATCGCGACGCGGACCTTGTCGTCCGTGCGGCCGAGGCCGTTCGTGCTGCCGTTTGCTCCGTTGCTCTCACTCATGAAATCTGAAGTCCTCCTGGGATCGCGCTAGGTGGGTGAACACACCCGCCGGCTTCGCTGGTTACACGCCGTCCTCGTCGTTCCCGGCGCCGGGGGCGCGGGACGTCTCGCCGGATAGCTCGTTTCGAACATGCCAGACACGCTGGAAAGTCGTGAAGATCGTCAGCCCCGCGATCACGTAGACCGCGGGCGCCAGCAGCTCGAAATCGGCGATGCCGGCACCCTTGGCGAAGATCAGACCGATCGAAAGTATGACTACCCGGACCGGTCTCGTGGCGACGCCCACCTTGCATTCGACGCCGAGCGCCTCGGCGCGGGCCCGCGTGTAGGAGACCATCAGCGAGCCGAGCACCGCGACGACGCACATCGCCGCGGCGAAGTCTTCGCCCTGGGCGGCGAAGTAGCCGGCGACGGCGGCGAGCACGATCCCCTCCTCGACCCGGTCCAGGGTCGAGTCGAGGAAGGCCCCGAACAGCGTCCCCTTGCCCGACATCCGCGAGTAGCGCCCGTCGAGCGTGTCCATCACCGAGCCCAGCACGAAGGCGATGCCGGCGAGGAAGAAGAGCCGCTGGGTGACGAGGGCGGCGGCGACCAGGTTGCCGATCAGGCCGACCATCGAGATCGCGTTCGGGGTCAGCCGGGACTCGATCAGCCGCTCGCGGGCGTAGGCCCGCAGCTCCTGCCCGTTGCGTCCTGCGCTGCGGCCGGGACGGCGGCCGCGGGGTGCGCTCGGGGGCGCCGAAGATTGCATCGCGGTGAGGCTAGCTCAACCGGCGGAGCTAGGCCTCGGCCTCGCGCGCGGCGGCCAGCGCGCGCACCGACCACGACTCGGGCCGCACGCGCGCCAGCGCCCCCTGCGCGATCGCGAACGAGCAGCCGGCGACCAGCCACCCGAGCGCGGCGTCGACCCAGTAGTGGTTGGCGGTGACGATCACCACCCAGACGATCAGCAGCGGCCAGAACGCCCAGAACGCTTTCGCCCACCAGTGGCGGCAGACGGCGAAGCCGGAGGCGCCGATCATCAGCGCGAAGGCGCAGTGCATGCTCGGCACCGCCGCGTAGGGGTTGATGAAGATTTTCGCCAGCGCCGAGTCGTGGTTGACGTTGGAGAAGTCGGTGATCGTGTCGATGAAGCCGTGTTCGGGGAACATCCGCGGCGGCGCGGTCGGGAAGCCGATGTAGCCGATCAGCGCCAGGCACATCGAGACGACGAACATGTTGCGGACGAAGTAGTAGCTCTGGTTGCGGAAGAGGTAGAGCCAGACCAGGAAGCCGAGCGCGATCGAGAACTGGGCGTTCAGGTAGAGCTGGTTGGCGACGTCGATCAGCCAGTGGGCGGGCAGGAAGAAGCTCTGCATGCTGGGCTCGAAGAAGGTGTGCGTGGATTCCTCGAAGGCGATGACCTGGGCGCCGTGGGCGATCGCGTCGGCGCGGTCGGAGTCGGCGATGCCGCGCCCCAGCTCGTAGAGGATGTCGACGCCGACGAGGATGCCGAGCTGGCGTCCGACATCGCCCCAACCCTTGGGCAGCCAGGCACCTACGCGTGAAATTGCGCGAGACACAGGACAGACCATTGTAATCCGCACGTAAACGGGCTCAAGAACGCCCGCAGGCCGCGCGGAATAGGGTCCGAGCGTGGCCTGGAAGCGCCCCGACAAGCGCCGCGTGCGAGCGATCCGCGACCGGCTGCGCGAGATGTACGGAGAACCGCGCAACGAGCCCCACGGCCACCCGATCGCCGAGCTGATCAAGACCGTCCTCTCCCAGCACACCAACGACCGCAACCGCGACCGCGCCTTCGCCGCCCTGCGCGAGCGCTTCCCGACCTGGGAGGAGGTGCGCGACGCGCCGCTGGAGGAGCTCGAGGAGGCGATCCGCCCCGGCGGCCTCGCCCAGCAGAAGGCGCCGCGGATCCAGGCGATCCTGGAGCGGCTCGGCGACCCGCCCGACCTCGATTGGACGGCCACCGCGCCGCGTCAGGAGTCGCTCGAGTTCCTGCTCTCGCTGCCCGGCGTCGGCCGCAAAACCTCGGCCTGCGTGCTGATCTTCACCTGGGGGATCCCGGAGATACCGGTCGACGTCCACGTCCACCGGGTCGGCGGCCGCCTCGGCCTCTTCCCCGAGAAGGCCAGCTTCGAGCGCGCCCACGACGAGATGCTGGCCGTCGTCGAGCCCGGCGACGCCTACGAGCTGCACGTCAACCTGATCCGGCACGGCCGCACGCTGTGCCGGCCGAAGCCGCGCTGCGGGGAGTGCGCGCTGCGCCGGATGTGCCCGTGGTACAGGCGCGAGCGGGCCGGCGGCAGGGTCGCCGCAGCCGGCGGCACCACCTCCCGGCAGGGGCGCCGATAGTATCCGCGCCGCCCAATGAGCAAGCGGACCTTCATCGTCTTCGGCCTGCTGGTGGTCGTCCTCGCCGTCGGCATCCCCTGGCTCGTCTTCAACTCCAAGGGAGACGCGAACAGCACCAGCGGTGGCCAGGAGGTGAGCGCGCGGTACAAGACCGGGCAGGAACTGTTCGAGATCAACTGCGGCACCTGCCACTCGCTGGCGGCCGCCGGGACCGACGGCAACTACGGCCCCGACCTCGACGAACTGCTGGCCCCGAACGGCCCGCCGGAAGGCGAAACCGCGAAAGAAATCGACGAACAGGCCGAAGGGGTCGCCGAACGCGTCCTCAACGCGGTCGAAAACGGCGTCGACGGGGAAGCGCCGGGGCGGATGCCGGCCGGCATCCTCAACCAGTCGCAGGCCAAGGAAGTCGCCCAGTTCGTCGGCCGCTACGCCGGCGGCGGCTGAGCCCGGCCCACCGAGTCGAATCCTCCTAGAGTCTGTTGCAGGGATGTAACAGCGGTCGGGGGGCGACCGGAAATGGAGAAAGGGACTTGATGCACTCGATCGGAACCACCCGCCGGGTCTCGCTGGCGCTGCTGCTCGCGCTCGCCGCCTGCCTCGCGGCCTTCGCCGGACCCGCCCAGGCGAAGGGCAAGCAGCACGGCGCCAGCAAGGGCACCGACGTCAGGGTGATGACGCGCAACCTCTACCTCGGCGCCGACCTCGGCCCGGCGCTCGCCTCGACCTCGCGGGCCGCCTTCTTCGAGGCCAACGGGGCGATCCTGCGCGCCGTCGACGCCAGCAACTTCCCGGTCCGCGCCAAGGGGCTCGCCAAGGAGATCCAGGAACAGGAACCGGACCTGGTCGGCCTCCAGGAGGTGGCGCTGTGGCGGACCGGCGAACCGTCGGCGATCGTCGTCCAGACCGGAGTCCCGACCGCGAGCAAGGTCAAGTACGACTTCCTGCAGCTGCTGCTCAACCAGGTCAACAAGGGCAAGGCGAAGTACCGCGCCGTCGTCGTCAACCCGGAGTTCGACTTCGAGGCGCCGGCCGACTACAACGGGATCCCCCACGACGGTCCCGGCAACGGCGCTCCCGGCCTGCTCGAAAACACCGAGATCAACGGCCGGCTGACGATGCGCGACGTGATCCTGGTCCGCCAGCACGCCGGCGTCACCGTCTCGAACCCGCAGATGGGCCACTACAGCCACCTGCTGACCGAGGAAATCGCCGGCACCAAGGTGACGATCATCCGCGGCTGGACCAGCGTCGACGCGAAGGTCCGCGGCAGCGCCAAGTTCCGCTTCGTCAACACCCACCTCGAATCGTTCGACCCCGAGACGGTCTACCCGAGCATCCGCGCCCAGCAGGCCGGCGAGCTGGTCGCCCCCGGCGGCCCGGCAACGGGCCGGCTGCCGGTGATCCTGGTCGGCGACCTCAACTCGGACGTCAAGACCGAAGTCAAGCCCGGCGACGGGCAGGCCTACCGCGTGCTGAAGCAGGCGGGGCTGCGCGAGCGCTCGACCTCGAAGCCGCTCGGCTGCTGCATCGAGGGGAGCGAAGACCTGCGCGGCGGCAGCGCCAAGGACTTCAACCACAAGGTCGACCACATCATGACCGACGCGCCCAAGCAGGTGAAGCTGCTGCGCTCGGCGGTCACCGGCCGCACCAAGCACAACGGCTACTGGGACTCCGACCACGCCGGCCTCGCCAGCGAACTGCTGATCTCCCACTAGCGGCCAGAGAGACGGGGACGGGAGAGGGCGCCTGCGGGCGCCCTTTTTCGTGCCCCGGTGCCGGCGTCCGGACAGGGCTCACACAGCGCTTGCAATCGATTCGCGATCTGCCATACTTCCACTTAGATTTCTTAGGCTTGAATAACGAAACCCCTGGAGGTACGCAGAAAAGTGGCAAAGACGATTGGAATCGACCTCGGCACGACCAACTCGTGCGTCGCGGTGATGGAGGGTGGCGAGCCCACCGTCCTCGAGAACGCTGAGGGCGGTCGTACGACGCCGTCCGTCGTCGCGTTCACGGAGGGGGGCGAGCGCCTGGTCGGCACCGTCGCCAAACGGCAGGCGGTGATGAACCCGGAGAACACGATCTTCTCGATCAAGCGCTTCATGGGCCGCAAGGAGGCCGAAGTCAAAGAGGAGGAGACGATCGTCCCGTACGAGGTCGAGGCAGGCCCGAACGGCGACGTCCGCGTCGACGCGCGCGGCAAGCAGTACAGCCCGCCGGAGATCAGCGCGATGATCCTGCAGAAGCTGAGGACCGATGCGGAAGCGAAGCTCGGCGAAACCGTCGACAGCGCCGTGATCACCGTCCCGGCCTACTTCAACGACGACCAGCGGCAGGCGACCAAGGACGCCGGCAAGATCGCCGGCCTCGACGTCAAGCGGATCATCAACGAGCCGACCGCGGCCTCGCTGGCCTACGGGCTCGACAAAGAGAAGACCGACCAGACGATCCTCGTCTTCGACCTCGGCGGCGGCACCTTCGACGTCTCGGTGCTGGAAATCGGCGACGGCGTCTTCGAGGTGAAGGCGACCGCCGGCGACAACCACCTGGGCGGCGACAACTGGGACAAAGCGATCGTCGAGTGGCTGGTCGCCGAGTTCAAACGCGACCAGGGCGTCGACCTGGCGGCCGACAAGAACTCGCTGCAGCGCCTCTACGAGGCCGCCGAGAAAGCGAAGATCGAGCTCTCCTCGACCCAGGAGACCCAGATCAACCTGCCGTTCATCACGGCGGTCGAGGGGCAGCCCAAGCACCTCGACCTGCGGCTCAGCCGCTCGAAGCTGAACGAGCTGACCGCCGATCTGCTGGAGCGGATCGTCGGCCCGGTCAAACGGGCTCTGGACGACGCCGACGCCTCGATCGACCACGTCGTCCTGGTCGGCGGCATGACCCGCATGCCGGCCGTCCGCGACCGGGTCAAGGAGCTGACCGGCAAGGACCCGCACCAGGGCGTCAACCCTGACGAGGTCGTCGCCGTCGGCGCCGCGATCCAGGCCGGCGTGCTGGCCGGCGACGTCAAGGACGTGCTGCTGCTCGACGTCACCCCGCTGACCCTCGGGATCGAGACCAAAGGCGGCGTGATGACGAAGCTGATCGAGCGCAACACGACGATCCCGACGAAGAAGTCGGAGGTCTTCTCGACCGCCGACGACAACCAGCCCTCGGTCGAGATCCACGTCCTCCAGGGCGAGCGCGAGATGGCGAGCGGCAACAAGAGCCTGGGCAAATTCCAGCTCACCGGCATCCCGCCGGCGCCGCGCGGGATCCCGCAGATCGAGGTCACCTTCGACATCGACGCGAACGGGATCATCAACGTCACCGCGACCGACAAAGGCACCGGCAAAGAGCAGAAGATCGAGATCAAATCCGGCTCCGGCCTCAGCGACGAGGAAATCCAGAGCATGGTCTCCGATGCCGAGGCCCACGCCGAGGAGGACCGCAAGCAGCGCGAGCTGGCCGAGGCCCGCAACGTCGCCGAGAACTCCGCCTACCAGGCCGAGAAAGCCCTCGACGAGGCCGGCGACAAAGTCGACGCGGCGACCAAGGAGCAGGCCGAGGCGGCGATCAAGGACGTGCGCGAGTCGCTGGACTCGGGCAGCCTCGAGGAGCTCAACTCGAAGACCGAGGCGCTGAACACGGCGATGACCAAAGCCTCCGAGCAGATCTACGCCGCGGCCCAGGCCGAGCAGGCGCAGGCCGCGACGGACGGCGGCTCCGAGTCGGCTGCCGCCGACGAGGAGGAGGTCGTCGACGCCGAGGTCGTGGATGAGGACGGCAAATGAGGCTCGATGACGAGGCGGCCCAGCGGCCCGGGGCGGACGAGCCCCGGCCCGCGGGTCCTGTCGTCGACGGCGACGATCAGTCCGAGGCGCGCGAGGTCGAGGCGGACCTCGCCGAGCTCCTGGCGGACGCTCAGCAGAAGCGGGACGAGTACCTGGACCTGGCGCAGCGGACCCAGGCTGATTTCGAGAACTACCGCAAGCGGATGGCGGCTGAGGTGCAGGCCGCCGGCGCCCGCGGCAAGGGCGAGATGGCGCGCGAGCTGATCGAGGCCGTCGACAACCTCGAGCGGGCGCTGGAGAGCGCCGGCGAGAGCTCCGACGGGCTCGCCGGCGGCGTCGAGATGGTGCTGCGGGGGATGCGCGAAGCGCTGAGCCGCAACGGCATCGAGGCGGTCGACCCGGCGGGCGAGAAGTTCGACCCGACGGCCCATGAGGCGCTCTCGACGATGGCGGTCGAGGGGGCCGCGCCGGGGACCGTGGTCGAGGTGATGCAGAAGGGCTACCGCCTGGGTGAGCAGCTGCTGCGGCCCGCCCGCGTGGTGGTGAGCGAGTAGGAGCGAATGGCAGACGAGCTCTACAAGACCCTGGGGGTGTCGAAGGACGCCACCGACGAGGAGATCAAGAAGGCCTACCGCAAGCTGGCGCGGCAGTACCACCCTGACCGCAATCCCGGCGACGAGGAGGCCGAGGAAAAGTTCAAGGAGATCTCCGCCGCCCACGACGTCCTCGCCGACCCCGAGAAGCGCAAGGAATACGACGCGGCGGGCCAGTTCGGCGGCTTCGGCGGCGGCGCCGGCGGCAATCCGTTCGGCGGCGGCCAGAACCCCTTCGCCGGCGCCGAGGGCGGCTTCGGCGACATCTTCTCCTCGATCTTCCGCGGCGGCGGCCGGGCCCAGGCCCAGCAGGTCCGCGGCCGCGACCTCGAGACCGACGTGCGGCTGAGCTTCGACCAGGCGATCAACGGCGCCCAGATCAGCGTCACCGTGCCGAAGGCCGAACGCTGCACGACCTGCCACGGCAGCGGCGCCAAGCCCGGCACCGCGCCGACCACCTGCCCGCGCTGCGAAGGCCGCGGCGTCGACGCCCAGAGCCAGGGGTTCTTCTCGATCAGCCAGCCCTGCCCGCAGTGCGGCGGCGCCGGCCAGGTGATCGAAGACCCCTGCCCGACCTGCGGCGGCTCCGGCGTCACCCAGCAGACCAAGCGCTACAAGGTCAACGTCCCGGCCGGGGTCAAGGACGGGACCCGGATCCGGCTCGCCGGCAAAGGCGAGGCGGGGCCGCGCGGCGGCCCGGCCGGCGACCTCTACGTGACCACCCGGGTCGCCTCCTCGCCGATCTTCAAGCGGCTCGACGACGGCAACCTCGAGGTGGCGGTGCCGATCTCGATCCCCGAGGCGCTGAACGGCGGCACGATCGAGGTGCCGACCCTGCGCGGGACGAAGAAGATCAAGGTCGCGCCCGGGACCCGGCACGGGACGATCCAGCGGCTGCGCGGCGAGGGCCCGCCGAAGCCGAAGGGCAGGAAGGGCAACGGCGACATCCGCTACCGGCTCGAGATCGCCGTCCCGACCGACCTCAGCGAGGAGCAGCGCGAGGCGGCGGAGAAGCTGGCCGAGGCCCTGAACGGGTCCGACCCGCGCGCCGACCTGCTGCGCAAGGCGGGGGTCGCGTGATGGCGGCCTACCGGCGCCAGGTGAAGGCGACGGCGCGGATCGACGAGGAGCGCGGCGTCTTCATGATCTCGGTCGCCGCCGAGCTGGCCGAGATGCACCCGCAGACGCTGCGGATGTACGAGGCGCGCGGGCTGATCGCCCCCAAGCGCTCGCCGAAGAACACGCGGCTCTACTCCCAGCGCGACGTCGAACGGCTGCGGCGGATCCAGCAGATGACGGCCGAGGGGTTGAACCTGGTCGGCGTCGAGACCGTGCTGGCGCTGGAAGAACGGATGGAAAAGCTGAGTGCGGAGCTGGCGCGCGTGCGCCGCCGCGCCGAAGAGCTGGAAGCGAAGCGGCAGACGAGGAAAGAAGGCGAGAAGAGCTGATGCAGGCGGATCGATTCACCGTCAAGTCCCAGGAAGCGGTCGCGGCCGCCCAGCAGCTGGCCACAGCCCGGCGCAACCCGGAGATCACGGCCGCCCACCTGCTGGTCTCGCTGCTGGTCCAGGAGGACGGGCTGGTCGTCCCGATCCTGCAGAAGCTCGGCGTCGACACGGCGGCGATCGGCGCCCGCGCCCACGAGAAGGTCGACGCGCTGCCGACGGTCAGCGAGGCCGGCGAACCGCGGATGGCGACCTCGCTGGCGCAGACGATCCGCCAGGCCGAGACCGAGATGGCGAAGCTCGGCGACGAGTACATCTCGACCGAGCACCTGCTGCTGGCGCTGACCGAGTCCGGCTCCGGCGTCGCCGACGTGCTCCCCGAGCGCGGCTCGCTGGAGAAGGCGATCGGCGAAGTGCGCGGCCCGCACCGGGTCACCTCGCCCAACCCGGAGGACTCGGTCCAGGCGCTGGAGAAATTCGGCCGCGACCTGACCGCCGACGCGGCGAGCGGCAAGCTCGACCCGGTGATCGGCCGCGACGAGGAGATCCGCCGCGTCGTCCAGGTGCTCTCGCGCCGGACCAAGAACAACCCGGTCCTGATCGGCGACCCCGGCGTCGGCAAGACGGCGATCGTCGAGGGCCTCGCGCAGCGGATCGTCAACGGCGACGTGCCCGAGAGCCTGCGCGACCGGCGCGTGATCGCGCTCGACATCGGCTCGCTGCTGGCGGGCTCGAAATACCGCGGGGAGTTCGAGGAGCGGCTGAAAGCGGTGCTGAACGAGGTGCAGGAGGCCGAGGGCCAGATTGTCCTCTTCCTCGACGAGCTGCACACGATCGTCGGCGCCGGCGCCGCCGAAGGCGCGGTCGACGCCGCCAACCTGCTCAAGCCGATGCTCGCCCGCGGCGAGCTGCGCGCGGTCGGCGCGACCACGCTCGACGAGTACCGCAAGCACATCGAGAAGGACGCCGCGCTGGAGCGCCGCTTCCAGCCGGTGCTGGTCGGCGAGCCCGACATCGGCGACGCGATCGCGATCCTGCGCGGGCTGAAACCGCGCTACGAGGAGCACCACGGGGTGCGGATCTCCGACGCCGCGATCGTCGCCGCGGCGACGCTCTCGGAGCGCTACATCGCCGACCGCTTCCTGCCCGACAAGGCGATCGACCTGATCGACGAGGCGGCCTCGCGGCTGAAGATCGAGATCGACTCGGTCCCGACCGAGATCGACGAGGTCGAGCGGCGGATCCAGCAGCTGGAGATCGAGCGCACGGCGCTGCGCAAGGAGACCGACGAGGCCTCCAGGGCGCGGCTTGCCTCGCTCGAGGAGGACCTCGCCAACCTGCGCGAGGAGGCCGCGGAGCTGCGCACCCGCTGGCAGAACGAGAAGGGCCCGATCGAGGCGATGAAGCAGGCCAAGGCCGAGCTCGAGGAAGCGCGCCTGGAGGTCGAGCGGGCCGAACGCGAGACCGATCTCGAGCGGGCCGCCGAACTGAAGTTCGGCCAGATCCCCGAGCTCGAGGCGCAGGTCGCCGAGCAGGAAGCGCGGCTGGCCGAGGTGCACGCCGGCGGCGAGATGCTGCTCTCCGACGAAGTCACCGAAGAGGACGTCGCCCAGGTGGTCGCCAAATGGACCGGGATCCCGGTCAGCCGGCTGATGGAGGGCGAGGTCGAGAAGCTGATCCACATGGAGGAGCGCCTGCACGAGCGGGTGATCGGCCAGGACGAGGCGATCGAGGCGGTCTCCAACGCGCTGCGGCGCTCGCGGGCCGGGCTCTCCGACCCCAACCGGCCGATCGGCTCGTTCCTCTTCCTCGGCCCGACCGGGGTCGGCAAGACCGAGCTGGCCAAGGCCCTGGCCGAGTTCATGTTCGACTCCGAGCAGGCGATCGTCCGGCTCGACATGTCCGAGTACATGGAGAAGCACACGGTGGCGCGGCTGATCGGGGCGCCCCCGGGCTACGTCGGCTACGAGGAGGGCGGCCAGCTGACCGAGGCGGTGCGGCGCCGGCCCTACGCCGTGGTGCTGCTCGACGAGATCGAGAAGGCCCACCCCGACGTCTTCAACACGCTGCTGCAGCTGATGGACGACGGGCGGCTGACCGACGGCCAGGGCCGGACCGTGAGCTTCACCAACACGGTGCTGATCATGACCTCCAACGTCGGCTCGGACCGGATCGTTGCCGAGCAGGTCGACGAGCGGATCCGCGAGCAGATCGAAGAGGTGCTGGCGGCGACCTTCAAGCCCGAGTTCCTCAACCGGATCGACGACACGGTGATCTTCCACCGGCTCTCGAAGAGCGACATCGGCCGCATCGTCGACCTCCAGGTCGAGCAGCTCATCGGCCGGGTCGCCGAGCGCGGGATCGCGGTCGAGCTCTCCGACGACGCCCGCACCCTGCTCGGGAACCTCGGCTACGACCCCACCTACGGGGCGCGGCCGCTGAAGCGGGTGATCCAGAAGCAGCTGGTCGACAAGCTGGCGCTGCGCATCCTCGAGGGCGAGTTCTCCGAGGGCGACGTGGTCCGCGTCGACACCGCCGAGGGCGAGCTCACCTTCGAGCGCGCCGAGCGCGCCGCGCCGGTCGCCTGAGGCCGGGCGCCGGCGGGCGGCGCTCAGCGCTCATACATGGGGCCAGTTTTGCCGAAACAACCTGCACGCGCTGGTGCTGTAACAAAGGCGTTACAACTCAACGATCTTTGAGCGTCATTCTTGAGCGCTTCGGTGGTGTATCGAGTTTCGACTTAAGCTTGGCCTGTAACAGAAACGTGAAAACCCGCATGGAACCCGGTAAAGAGGCAACCAACCGGCCGGCGCCGCCGAGCGCCGTCCGCGTTCGCGCCCAGCACCTCGGCTGGTCGGTCCAGGAACGCGCGCTGTGGCCGCTGGGCGACGCCTTCCGCGGGCTGATCGAGCTGATCCGGGCAGGCGGCGACTTCGGGCGCTGGGAGGTGGAGCGGACCTACTGGGCGCTCGAGGACCGGGTGCCGGCGCTCGCCGGCCGCGGCCGCCTCGCCGCCACCGGCGCGGCCGTGGTGCTCGCCGCCGTCCTCGCGGTCACCGTCCTCGCCCTGGCGGGCTCGGGTGGCTCCGGCCAGCGGACCGCGCAGCGGGTCGCGGTCGTCGAGGCTCCTGCCCCGGCCCCGGTGCAGAGCGAACCGGCGCCGCGGCCGAAGCCCGAACCGGCGGTGCCGACCCTGCACGGCGCGACGCCGAGCTTCAAACCGCAGCCCAAGCCGACGGAAAAGCCCGCGGCGACCGGCGACGCCGCGAAGGGCGCGAAGGGCGCGGACAATGGGGCCGAAGAAGCCACGACCTCGACCACCTCCTCGGCGGCGAGCGCGAAGATCTCCTCCGAACCGAGCGCGTCCACCTCCTCGCTGGGGGCGCCCACCACGGCCGACGGCCCCGAAGCCGAAGCCGAACTGATCCCCGGGCGGCCCGCCGGGCCGAAGGCGATCGCCGTCGCCCGCCGCTTCTCGCAGGCCTTCGTCGTCTATGAGACCGGCGGCGAAGAGTCGCAGGTGCGCGAGGCGTTCGCGACGACCACGACCCCGGCGCTTTCGAAGGCTCTGCTGCGGCGGCCGCCGCGGCTGCCGGCCAACGTCAAGGTGCCGAAGGCGAAGGTCGTCACCGTCGTCCCCGGCCCCTCCCGCGAAGGCGTCTACACGCTGAGCGTCTCGCTGCTGCGGGTCGGCGTCACCAGCGAGCTGCGGCTGGAGATGGAACGGCTCAAGGACAAGGGCTGGCGGGTCACCAACGTCCTCGGCTGATGAGCGACCGGGTCCGCAAGATCAGCGTCGCGCTCGCGCTCGCCGCCCTCACCGCGGCGCTGGCGCTGCCGGTGGCCGCGCAGGGCGACACGGCCGCCGGCACGCCGGGTGAAGCGGCGGTCGAAGCGGTGCGCGGCGACGCCCTGGAAGCGCCGCCGACGGCGCTGGCGCCGAGCCCGGTGCGCCATGGCGAGGCGCTGCCGGCGCCGGCCACCGAAGGCTCGCCGCAGCAGCCCAAGAACGGCGGCCTGACCGCCGACCCGGAAGCGATCGAAGCCGAAGAAGAAGCGCTCGAAGAAGAAACCGACGAACTCGAAACCGGACCGGGCGGGGAGCCGATCGCGCCGGGCGGCCAGAACCCGCTGACGATTCCCTCGCTGCCGAGCTCCAGCTGCGCCGCGGCCGGGGTGCCGCCGGTCCTGATCCCGATCTACCAGCGCGCCGCCGCCAGGTACGGCCTCGGCCCCCAGGGCCCCGCCGTGCTGGCCGGGATCAACGCGGTCGAGACCGGCTTCGGCACCAACATGGGGCCGTCCTCGGCCGGCGCGATCGGGTGGATGCAGTTCATGCCGGCGAGCTGGGCCGAATACGGAGTCGACGCCAACGGCGACGGCGTCAAGGATCCCTACAACCCCGAAGACGCGATCTTCGCCGCGGCCAGCTACCTCAGCATCGCCGGCATGCCGGCCGACACCTACGGTGCGATCTTCGCCTACAACCACGCCGACTGGTACGTCGAAGAGGTCCTCGCCAACGCCGGCTGCTACGCCTCGGAAGTCGGCGCTCCCGGGTTCGGCGCCGGCGCGCTCGGCCCCCAGATCCAGATCCTCAAATGCAGCCCCAACCCCGCCTGGCGCAAGCGGGTCCCGGCCGCCTACATGGAAGCCTTCGAGAGCTCCGCCGCCCGCTACGAACTCGGCCAGCGCGGAGTCTGGGCGCTGGCCGCGGTCGCCCGCCTGGAGTCCGACTTCGGCCGCAACCTCGACGCCAAGCAGCTCAAAGAAGAAGGCGCGCTAGGGCTCGATCCCTCCGAGTGGGCGCTCTACCGCGTCGACGGCGACGAAGACGGCCACATCGAACGCTCCGACATCGCCGACGCGGCGGCGACCCTGGCCCGCGAGATCTGGGCCAAGGGGACGCTGCGCGCCGGCGTCTTCGCCCACAACCAGGCCGCCTGGTACGTCGAAGCGGTGATGGACCAGGCCGAACAGATCGAAGGCGACTGCAAGATCAGCTACATCGACTGGCGCGTGGCGCCGCTGCCGACCGGCTACGAAACGCCGGGCCAGCGTGCGGTGATCGGCGCCAACGGCCTCGCCAGCGCCCCGCGCAGCGCGCCGCCGGCGGTCAAGGCCGCGATCGCCGCCGCCAACTCGATCGCCACCACGCCCTACGTCTGGGGCGGCGGCCACGGCTCCTGGTACTCCTACGGCTACGACTGCTCCGGCGCGGTCAGCTTCGCCCTCTACGGCGCCGGGCTGCTCGACACGCCGCTCACCTCGGGCTCCCTCGCGAGCTACGGCGAACCCGGGCCGGGCCGCTGGATCACGATCTACGCCAACGCGACCCACACCTACATGGTGATCGCCGGCCTGCGCTGGGACACGGTCGGCGACCCGGGCAACGAAACCGGCCCGCGCTGGCACGCCGAGCCGCCGTACCCCGAAGGGTTCGTGGTGCGGCACCCCACCGGCTACTGAGCCCCCGCCCGACTCAGGCCACAGCACCAGCCGCTGCGTGGTTCCTTCCGGTCGCTCACGGTCCACAAGGCACCGCGAGATCGCAGATCGGGGCGCGTTCACGTCGCGTGGTTCCTTGTGGACGCCTGGCGTCCACAAGGAACCACGAGTCGGGGGCGGGGGTGGGTGGCGGGCGTTGTGCGGGCGAGGGGCGGGGCGTGGGTGCGCCGCGATCGGCGGCCAGCGGGTACCTTTGGGGCTCGGGCGCTGAACTTGAATCCGGAGGGGACGAGATGCCGACCTACCTGATGCTGACCAACCTGACCGCCGAGGGCGTGCGGACGTTGAAGAACAACCCCGGGCGGGTGGCCGAGGTGAACAAGGAGGTCGAGCAGATCGGGGCCAAGGTGCTCGCCCAGTACGCGACCCTCGGCCAGTACGACTTCGTGACCGTGGTCGAGGCCCCCGACGAGAAGACGATGGCGAAGGTCTCGGTCGAGCTCGGCTCGCGGGGGACGATGACCAGCCAGACCCTGACCGCGATGCCGGCCGGCGAGCTGGCGGAATCGCTCTGAGCCTGGCTTGAAGGCGCTCGTCGTCGGCGGAGGGGGGCGCGAGCACGCGATCGTGCGCGCCCTGCGACGCTCCGCCCACTCGCCGCAGGTCCTCTGCGCGCCCGGCAACGCCGGGATCGCTGCCGACGCGGAGTGCTTCGCCGAGGTCGGGGCCGACGACGCCGCGGCGATCGTCGACCTGGCTCGCGAGCGGGGAGTCGACCTGGCCGTGATCGGGCCCGAGGCGGGGCTCGTCGCCGGTGCCGTCGACGCGCTCGAGGCCGCCGGCATCCCGGCCTTCGGGCCGAGCCGCGCCGCCGCCGAGCTCGAGGGCTCAAAGGCCTTCGCCAAGGAGCTGATGCGCGAGGCCGGCGTGCCGACCGCGGAATACGCGCTGCTCGGCAGCCACGAGGAGGCGCTCGCCGCACTCGCCACCACCAGCTACCCGGCGGTGCTGAAGGCCGACGGCCTGGCCGCGGGCAAGGGCGTGATCATCTGCGCCGACGAGGCCGAGGCGCGCGCCGCCGTCGACGTCTTCTTCACCGAGCGGCGCTTCGGCGCCACCACCGTCGTGCTCGAGGACTTCCTCGAGGGCGAGGAGCTCTCGCTGCTGGCGCTGTGCGACGGCGAGAACGTGGTGCCGCTGGCGCCGGCGCAGGACTACAAGCGGATCTTCGACGGCGACCGCGGCCCGAACACCGGCGGCATGGGCAGCTATTCGCCGGTGCCGGGCTTCGGCCCGGCCGAGGTCGAGGAGATCGTCGACCGCGTCCACCGGCCCGTGGTGGCGGCGATGGCGGCGCGAGGCGTCCCCTTCCACGGCGTCCTCTACGCCGGGCTGATGATCGGCGCCGACGGGCCCAGGGTGCTGGAGTTCAACGTCCGCTTCGGCGACCCCGAGACCCAGGCGGTGCTGCCCCGGCTGCGCTCGGACCTGGTCGACCTCTTCCTCGCCGCCCGCGAGCCCGGCGGCCTCGCCGGCGCCGGCGCCGAGTTCGGCGACGACTGGGCGGTGACCCTGGTCCTGGCCTCCGCCGGCTACCCCGAGAGCTCCTCGAAGGGCGACGTGATCAGCGGCCTGCGCGAGGCGGCCGCGCTGGCCGAGGTCACCCACGCGGGCACCGCGGCCCGCGACGGCGAGATAGTCACGGCCGGCGGGCGGGTACTGAACGTGACGGCGCTCGGCCCCACCCCGGCCGCGGCGCGCGATCGCGCGTACGATGCGGCACGTCGGATCTCCTTCGAGGGAATGCAGATCCGCACCGACATCGCCGCCCGCGCCGTCGAGCGCGTCCCCAGTTGACGAAACCAGAGAGGAAGAGATGAGCGAGATCTCAGACGACCCCCAGCCGACCGGCACGGCGGGCTCCGCCGACCCCAGCCCCGCCACCGAGGCGCTGGCGATGCCGGCGGTCGAGGAGGCGTTCGAGGAAATCGAGGTCGACGAGCCCCACGTCGGGATCATCATGGGCTCGAAGAACGACAAGCCCAAGATGCAGCCGGCCGGCAAGGCGCTCGAGGAGGCGGGCATCCGCTACGAGGTGCGGGTGATGAGCGCCCACCGCGATCCCGAGCTGGTCCGCGAGTACTGCCAGAACGCGCGCATGCGCGGCCTGCGGGTGATCATCGCCGGCGCCGGGATGTCGGCGGCGCTGCCCGGTGTCGCCGCGGCGCACACCGACCTGCCGGTGATCGGCGTGCCGATTCTCGGCAAGAGCCTCGGCGGGCTCGACGCGCTGCTCTCGGCGGTGCAGATGCCGCCCGGGATCCCGGTCGCCTGCGTCGCGATCGACGGCGCCAAGAACGCCGGGGTGCTGGCGGCGCGGATCATCAACGCCTAGGCGGGGCCGGTGATCCCCCGCTACACCCGCCCGGAGATCGGGGCCGTCTGGACGCCGCAGACGAAGATGGAGACCTGGCTCGAGGTCGAGCTGGCCGCCACCGAGGCCTGGGCCGAGGAGGGCGTGGTGCCGCGCGAGGCGGCGGCGCGGGCGCGGGCGGACGCCGCCTTCACGGTCGCGGCGGTCGAGGAGCGCGAGCGGGTCACCGACCACGACGTCGCCGCCTTCGTCGACGTCGTCGCCGCCTCGGTCGGCGACGCCGGGCGCTGGATCCACTACGGCCTCACCTCCTCCGACGTGCTCGACACGGCGCTGGCCCTGCAGCTGCGCCGGGCCGGGGAGATCGTCCTCGCCGGCGCCCGCGACTACCGCGACGCGCTGATCGAGCGGGCGCTGGAGCAGCGCGACACGCTCTGCGTCGGCCGCACCCACGGCGTCCACGCGGAGCCGACCACGTTCGGCCTGCGGCTCGCGGGGTTCGCCTTCGAGGCCGACCGCAACCTGCGCCGGCTCGAGCGAGCGTTCGCCGAGCTCGCCGTCGGCAAGCTCTCGGGCGCGGTCGGCACCTACGCCTCGGTGCCGACAGCGGTCGAGGCGCGGGTGATGGAGCGCCTCGGGCTGGCGCGCGAGGACGTCGCCACGCAGGTGATCCCGCGCGATCGCCACGCCGAGCTGCTGGCGGCGATCGCGATCGCCGGCGCCGGGTTGGAGCGCTTCGCGACCGAGGTTCGCAACCTGCAGAAAACCGAGGTGCGCGAGGTCGAGGAGCCGTTCGCCGCCGGCCAGAAGGGCTCCTCGGCGATGCCCCACAAGCGCAATCCGATCCGCACCGAGCGGATCACCGGCCTGGCGCGGGTCCTGCGCGGCTACGCCCAGACCGGGTTCGAGAACGTCGCCCTCTGGCACGAGCGCGACATCTCCCACTCCGGCGCCGAGCGGGTCGTGCTCCCCGACGCGACGATCCTCATCGACTACGCCCAGGACCTGGCGACCAGGGTGGCGGCCGGGATGACGATCCACCCCGAGCGGATGCGCGCCAACCTCGGCCTCACCCACGGGGCGCTGTTCAGCCAGCGGGCGCTGACCGCCCTGGTCGAGTCGGGGATGACCCGCGACGACGCCTACCGGGTGGTCCAGGAGAACGCCCAGCGGGCCTGGGACACCGGCACCGAGTTCCGCGACCTGCTCGCCGAGGCGGCGCCGCAGCTCGACCTCGACGCCGTCTTCGACTACGGCGCCTACCTCACCCACCTGCCCGAGATCTTCGCGCGGCTCGAAGCGCTGCGTGCCGGACGGTAGGGTCTCCCCGTGGTCCTCTACACCTGCGGCCAGAAGACGACCGGCCCCGCCTTCGCCCATCCCTGCGCCAAGGCCGGCAAGGCCCTCGACGACGCGGGCTATGAGTACGAGCTGAAGACGGTCGGCGGCTACCGGCTGATGCCCTGGACCTGGCGCAGCCGCGACGCCGACCGGGCCGAGGTCCGCGAGCTGAGCGGCAGCAACGAGGTGCCGATCCTGGTCCTCGACGACGGCCAGGTGGTCTCCGGCTCCGGCACCATCGCCCGCTGGGCCAAGGAACACCCCCACTCGCCGACCAAGGCCCCGGGCTGAGAGGCAGCGGTCGGCGAGGGCGGGCCCCGGTCGCGACGCGCTCGCGGCTCAGGCCGGAACCGGCGCCGGGCGGGCCGCCGGGCGGCGCGCTTCGAGCAGCACCGGGACGCCGGCCCTGGGCGACAGCGTGATGTTGCGGCGGGCGATCCGCTCGGCCTCCGGGCTCGCCTTGCGCAGCTCGCAGCGGGTCAGCACCTCGCGCAGGACGAGCCGCATCTCGAACTCGGCGAAGGCGGCGCCGAGGCAGCGGCGCATGCCGCCCCCGAACGGGATCCAGCCGTAGGTCTCCGGGCCCTGCTCGAGGAACCGCTCGGGCCGGAAGGCGAAGGGGTCCTCGTAGAGGTCCGCCCGGGTGTGGGTGAGCCAGATCGCCGGCGTCACGTCGGTGCCCGGCGGCAGCCTGAGGCCGTCGGCGACGAGCTCCCTTCGCAGCCGCCGGCCGGCCAGCGGCACGACCGGGCGCAGGCGCAGCGACTCGGTGATCGTCGCCCGCAGGTAGTCCTCCTCGCCGGCGGCCAGCGAGTCGCGCAGGCGGGCCAGCGCCGCCGGGTGGCGCAGCAGCAGGTCGAAGGTCCAGGCCAGGGCCGTCGCAGTGGTCTCGTGGCCGGCCAGGAGCAGCGTCATCAGGTGGTCGCGCAGCTCGCCGTCGTCCATCGCGGTGCCGTCCTCGAAGTGCGCCTGCATCAGCAGCGAGAGGATGTCCGAGCGCTCTGCCAGGTCCGGCCGCTCGCGGTGCTCGGCGATCTCGGCGTGGAGCAGCTCGTCGACTTCGCGCAGCCTGCCCTCGAAGCGCGCCCAGGGGCCGCGGCCGCCGAAGCGCCGCAGCATCAGGCCGACGATCTGCTGGCGCGGCGAGGCGGTCTCGGTCAGGACGTTGGAAAGCATCCCGCGCAGGCGGTCGAGCCGCGGGCCCTCGGCGACGCCGAAGACGACCCGCAGGATCGCCTCCAGGGTGACCGCCTGCATCCGCGGGTGGATCGGGAACTCGGCGTGCAGCGGCCAGGAGTCGATCTCGGCCGCGACGATCTCGGTCAGCGCCGGCTCGTAGGAGCGCATCCGCTCGCCGTGGAAGGGCGGCAGCATCAGCTTGCGGCGCGAGAGGTGCTCGGGCCCTTCGAGGATCAGCAGCGACTTCGAGCCGACGATCGGCTCGAGGATCAGATTGCGGCCCGGGGGCAGCCCGATCTCGCGCTCGGTGTAGAGCGCCTTGATCGCCGCCGGGTCGGAGATCAGCACCATCGGCCGCTCGAAGCCGGCGAAGCGGACGCTGAAGGAGTCGCCGTAGCGGCGCCGGTTCTCCTCCATGAAGGCGAGCGGGCGGAAGCTCCAGCGCAGCGTCTGCATCAGGGCGCTCTGGCGCGGTTCGGGCGGCAGTGCCACGCTCGAGATCATCTCACCCGGGGGGCCGCGCCGTGGTCCGCTGCCGCGATGGTTAGCATCGGCTCAATGACGACGATCGCTGACTTGAAGCTGCTTTCCTCCGGCAAGGTGCGCGAGATCTATGAGTGGGACGACGACCTGCTGATGGTCGCCTCCGACCGGGTCTCCACCTACGACGTGGTGATGCCGACGCCGATCCCCGACAAGGGCAAGGTGCTGAACCGGATGTCGGTCTTCTGGTTCGGGCTGACCGGGGACATCGTGCCCAACCACTTCATCTCCGAGGACGTGCCCGAGGAGGTCGCCGAACGGGCGATGCGGGTCAAGCGCCTGGAGATGTACCCGGTCGAGTGCGTCGTCCGCGGCTACCTCTCGGGCTCGGGCTGGAAGGAATACCGCGAGTCCGGCGCGGTCTGCGGGATCGAGCTGCCGGCCGGGCTGGTCGAGTCCGACAAGCTGCCGGAGCCGATCTTCACCCCCTCGACCAAGGCCGAGATCGGCGACCACGACGAGAACGTCAGCTTCGAGCGCGCTGCCGAGATCGTCGGCGACCGGGCCCTGCTCGAGGAGCTCAGCCGCCTCTCGATCGAGGTCTACAAGCGCGGCGCCGAGCACGCCGCCGAGCGCGGGATCATCCTCGCCGACACCAAGTTCGAGTTCGGCCGCTCGGCCGGGGCCGAGATCGTGCTCGGCGACGAGGTGCTGACGCCCGACTCCTCGCGCTTCTGGCCTGCCGACAGCTACGAGCCCGGCAGGACGCCGCCCTCCTTCGACAAGCAGTTCGTGCGCGACTGGGCCAGCGGCCAGGGCTGGGACAAAAAGCCGCCGGCGCCCGAGCTGCCCGCCGACGTCGTCGAGCAGACGCGCGGCAAATACGTCGAGGCCTACGAACGGATCACCGGGGAGAGGTTCTGAAGGCCCGGGTCCTGATCCGCCCCAAGGAGGGGATCCTCGACCCCCAGGGCAAGGCGGTCGAGCGGGCGCTGCCGGCGCTCGGCTTCGAGGGCGTCGGGCACGTCCGGGTCGGCCGCATGGTCGAGCTCGAGGCCGAGGACCCCGAGCGCCTGGCCGAGCTCTGCGAGAAGCTGCTCGCCAACCCGCTGATCGAGGATTACGAGATCCAGCAGATCGAAGCGCGGTGATCTGGGGCGTCCTCCAGTTCCCCGGCTCCTGCGACGAGCGGGACGCGCTGGCCGCCTGCCGGATCGCCGGCGACGAGGCGCGGCTGGTCTGGCACGAGGACCGCGACCTCGGCGGCGTCGACGGCGTCGTCGTCCCGGGCGGCTTCTCCTACGGCGACTACCTGCGGGCCGGCGCGATCGCCCGCTTCTCGCCGGCGATGGAAGCGGTCGCCGAGCTGGCGGCGGCCGGCGGGCCGGTGCTCGGCATCTGCAATGGCTTCCAGGTGCTCTGCGAGGCGGGGCTGCTGCCGGGAGCGCTGCTGCGCAACGTCGAGCTGCGCTTCATCTGCCGCCAGGTCGAGCTGGTGCCGGCCGGGGCGGCGGCCGAGGCGGCCGGCAAGTCGCGGCTCTCGATCCCGATGAAGCACGGCGAAGGGCGCTACTACGCCCCCGCGGAGGTGCTCGACCGGATCGAAGCCGCCGGGCAGGTCGCCTACCGCTACGCCGACGGGCACAACGCCAACGGCTCGCTCCGCGACATCGCCGGCGTCAGCAACGAGGCCGGCAACGTGGTCGGCCTGATGCCCCACCCCGAGCACGCGGTCGACCCGCTGACCGGGTCGACCGACGGGATCGCCGTCTTCCGCGCCCTGGAGCGCTTCGCGGCGTGAGCACGGCGACGCCCAAATACCGCGAGCTCGGCCTCACCGACCACGAGTACGAGCTGATCGTCGCCCAGCTGGGCCGCGAGCCGGGCGACGTCGAGCTGGCGATGTTCAGCCTGCTGTGGTCCGAGCACTGCGCCTACAAGCACTCGCGCAAGCTGCTGCGCCGGCTGCCGACCGAGGGCGAGCGGGTGGTGATGGGGCCGGGCGAGAACGCGGGCGCGGTCGACGTCGGCGCGGGCTACGCGGTCGCCTTCAAGGTCGAGTCCCACAACCACCCGAGCGCGGTCGAACCGTTCGAGGGGGCGGCGACGGGGGTCGGCGGCATCCTCCGCGACGTCTTCGCGATCGGGGCGCGGCCGATCGCGATCCTCGACAGCCTCCGCTTCGGCGAGCTCGACTCGGTCCGCTCGCGCCACCTGCTCGACGGCGCCGTGCGCGGGATCGGCCACTACGGCAACTCGATCGGGGTGGCGACGGTCGGCGGCGAGATCTACTTCGAGGCGCCCTACGAGCACAACTGCCTGGTCAACGCGATGTGCATCGGGCTGGCTCGCAGCGAGGAGATGGTGCGGGCGGCGGCGGCCGGCGTCGGCAACGCGATCGTCCTGATGGGGGCGGCGACCGGCCGCGACGGGATCGGCGGCGCCTCGGTGCTGGCCTCGGCCGAGCTCGGCGAGGGCGACGAGGCGAAGCGGCCGACGGTCCAGATCGGCGACCCGTTCGAGGAGTCGAAGCTGCTCGAGTGCTGCCTCGAGCTGCTGGGGAAGGGGCTGCTCGTCTCCCTCCAGGACCTCGGTGCGGCGGGGCTGACCTCATCGGCGGGCGAGATGGCCTCGGCCGGCGGCGTCGGCATCGACATCGACGTCGCCGCCGTGCCGCTGCGCGAGGCCGACATGGAGCCGTTCGAAATCATGGTCTCCGAGTCCCAGGAGCGGATGCTGGCGGTGGTCGAGCCGGAGCGGGTCGAGGAGGTGCGGGCGGTCTGCGAGAAGTGGCAGACCGGCTCTGCCCAGATCGGCGTCGTCACCGACACCGGCGCGATCCGGGTCCTGCGCGGCGGCGAGCCGGTCGGCGAGATGCCGGTCGCGGCGCTGGTCGACGGCTGCCCGCTCTACGACCTCGAGCCGGCGCCGCCGGAGGGCTGGATCTACGGCAACCGGGCGACGCTGGCCGCGGGCGCGAGCGCCGAGGACGAGCTGCTGGCGCTGCTGGCGGCGCCCAACATCGCCTCCAAGCGCTGGGCCTTCGAGCAGTACGACTCGATCGTCGGCTCGCGCACCGTGCGCCGCCCCGAGCAGGCCGACGCCGCGGTCCTGCAGCTGCCCGAGGCGGGCAACGCGATCGCGGTCTCGATCGACGGCAACGGCCGCCGCGTCGCCTGCGACCCCTACGCGGGGACGATCGAGGCGGTGCTCGAGTGCGCCCAGAACCTGGCCTGCGTCGGCGCCGAGCCGCTCGGCCTCACCAACTGCCTCAACTTCGGCAACCCCGAGAAGCCGGTCCCGGCCTGGCAGCTCGACCGCGCCGTGTCCGGCCTCGCCGACGCCTGCACCGCGCTCGGCGTGCCGGTCGTCGGCGGCAACGTCTCCCTCTACAACGAGGGCCCGGACGGGCCGATCTACCCGACGCCGGTGGTGGCGATGGTGGGCGAGCTGCCGGACCCCTCACGGGTCGCGGGCAGCGGCTTCGGCCGCGAGGGCGACGCGATCGGCCTCTTCGGCCCCTTCTCCCCCACCCTGGCCGGCTCGGAGCTCGCCAAGCAGCGCGGCGAGCTGGCGATGGGGCTGGCGGCACCGGACGTCGCGAGCGTCGCGGCGGCCTGCGCCCGCCTGCGCGAGGCGGTCCGCGCCGGCGAGCTGGCGAGCGCCCACGACGTCAGCGACGGCGGCCTCGCCTGCGCCCTCGCCGAGTCGGCGATCGGCGCCGGCCTCGGCTGCCGGGTCGACCTGCAGCCCCTCCGCGAGCGCGGCTGCTCGCCGGAAGAGGCGCTGTTCGGCGAGGGACCAGGCGGCTTCCTGGTCAGCGGCGAGCGCGGGGCGCTCGAGCGCCTCGGCGCGGTCCTGCTCGGGGAGGTGGGCGGCACCCGGATCGAGATCGCCGCCGGCGACCGCAGCCTCGTCGTCGGCCTCACCGAGGCGGCGAGCGCCTGGCGCTCGCTCGACGAGCGCGCCGAGGCGGTCGACTGAGCACCCGCTGAACGCTTTTCCAGGCGATGGCACGGAAAAGCGTTCAGGCACGACAGGAACGCCGAGCGCATCGACAGCCCCCGGCCTTCGCGCCGCCGGCGGGGTAGCCGCGCCGGCTTTAGCCGGTGTTTAGAAGGGCGTTTTGAGGGGACTCCTTGGTTGAAGCCCGGTTGGGGCCGAGGTCGAGAACTGGGAGCCGCTTGAGAACCCTCGCACCGAAGAAGAATCGCCACCGCCTGCTGGCCGCCGCGACCGTCGCGGCCGCGACGATCGTGCTCGCCGCCTGCGGCGGTTCCTCCGGTGCCACCCAGCTGACCTTCTTCGTCGCGATCCAGCCCGGCGGCACTATCGAAGAAACGGCCGCCCGCTGCAGCAAGGAATCGGGCGGGCGCTACACGATCAAGCCCGAACTGCTGCCCAACGACGCCAGCCAGGCCCGCGAACAGCTGGTCCGCCGGCTCGGCGCCAAGGACTCCTCGATCGACGTGATCGGGCTCGACGTGATCCTGACCAGCGAATTCGCCAACGCCGGCTGGATCGCGCCCTGGCAGGGCAAGCTGAAACGCGAGGTGACCGAAAACGTGTTCCCGAGCGTGCTCGAAACCGCGACCTTCGAAAAGGACGTCTACGCGGCGCCGTTCAACACCAACACCCAGCTGCTCTGGTACCGCAAGGACCTGATCCCGAAGCCGCCGCAGACCTGGGACCAGATGATCGAAATGGCCGAAGGCCTGAAGGAAGCGGGGACGATCCAGGTCCAGGCCGAACGCTATGAGGGCTACACGGTGCTGGCCAACGCGCTGATCGAAAGCGCCGGGACCGAAATCCTCTCGGCGCCGGAAACCGTCGACCTCGAACAGCAGCCGACCGAAGAAGCGCTCGCGGTGATCGGCAAGCTCGCGCACTCCTCGGCCGCGGCACCGAACCTCTCGACCTCCAACGAGGACACCGCCCGGCTCGCCTTCGAGGCGGGCGAATCGGCGTTCATGCTCAACTACACCTTCGCCTTCGCCAGCGCCAAGGAAGAAGCGCCCGAAATCAACGAAGAGATGGGCGCGGCGCCGTTCCCGCGGGTCAACGACAACCCGGCGAAACCGCCGCTCGGCGGCTTCAATCTGGCGGTCAGCTCCTACTCCGACCACCAGCAGGAGGCCTTCGAAGCGGCCGCCTGCCTCTCCAACGAGAAGAGCGAGCTGACCGCGGTCGAACTCGACGGCCTGCCGCCCTCCCACCAGAACCTCTACACCAACAAAGTCGTGCGCAAGGCCTACCCGGGCTTCGCCCAGCTGGTCCGCGAATCGGTCGAAGCGGCCGGGCCGCGGCCGACGACGCCCGCCTACCAGGACGTCACCTCGGCGATCCAGCGCACCCTGCACCCACCGGACAAGATCAACCCCGAAGACACCGAAGGCCTCTACGAGGAACTGAAGGAAAACCTCGAAGCCGCGGTCAGGCGGGAAGGGCTGCTCTGATGGAGGCGCACGCCGAGCGGACGCCGGTCAAGGCCGCGGGCGGGGCCAGCTCGCGGACCCGCTCCGAACGCAAGCTCGCCTGGATGCTCTGCGCGCCGGCGGTGATCGCGATGATCGCCGTCACCGCCTACCCGATCGGCTACGCGTTCGTCCTCTCGCTGCAGAAGCTCGACCTGCGCTTCCCCGACCAGACCGAATTCATCGGGCTCGCCAACTACGGCACCGTGCTGAGCTCGGAACTGTGGTGGATGGACCTCTTCAACACGGTCCTGATCATGGTCATCTCGGTGGCGGTCGAGCTGGTGCTGGGGATGGCGATCGCGATGGTCATGCACCGCGCGATCTTCGGCCGCGGCCTGGTCCGCACCGTCGTCCTCATCCCCTACGGGATCATCACCGTGGTCGCCGCCTTCGCCTGGCAGTTCGCCTTCGCCTCGGACTCGGGCTTCGTCAACAACCTGCCGCTGATCCCCGACGAAATGAACTGGTTCGGCGGCCACGTCAGCTCGCTGGCGGTGATCATCCTCGCCGAGATCTGGAAAACGACGCCGTTCATGGCGCTGCTGCTGCTGGCTGGCCTGGTGACGATCGACGAGGGCCTCTACGAGGCGGCGAGGGTCGACGGGGCGACCGCCTGGCAGCGGTTCTGGCGGATCACCCTGCCGCTGATGAAGCCGGCGATCCTGGTCGCCGTCCTCTTCCGCACGCTGGAGGCGTTCCGCGTCTTCGACTCGATCTTCATCATGACCCGCGGCGCCCAGAACACCGAATCGGTCTCGATCCTCGGCTTCAACCAGCTGATCAACCGGCTCAACCTCGGCGTCGGCTCGGCGATCTCGGTGCTGATCTTCCTCATCGTCGTGCTGATCGCGTTCCTCTTCGTCAAGGGGCTGGGCGCCCGCCTCGACGAAGGAAGGCCGGGCAACTGAGATGAGGCGCGGCAGCCGCGAGTACGGGATGTGGACGATCGCGATCGTGCTGGTGCTCGCCTTCGCGCTGATCCCGGTGCTGTGGCTGATCTCGATCTCGCTGAAGCCGCCGAACGAGATCGTCGACCAGCGCTTCATCCCCGCCAGCGTCTCCTTCGACAACTACAAGAGCCTGTTCGAAGGCGGGATCGAAGGCAGCCCCTTCCTCAAACCGCTGATCAACTCGATCGCGATCGCGCTGATCACGACGGTGATCGCGATCACCCTCGCCTCCTTCACCGCCTACGCGATCGCCCGCCTCGAATTCCCGGGCAAGCGGGTGATCCTCGCCGGGGCGCTGGCGATCGCGATGTTCCCGCCGATCTCGACCGTCGGCCCGCTGTTCGACATGTGGCGCGCGCTCGGCATCTACGACACCTACCTCGGCCTGATCATCCCCTACCTCACCTTCGCCCTGCCGCTGGCGATCTACGTCCTCGTCGCCTTCTTCCGCGAGATCCCGTGGGACCTCGAGCAGGCGGCGCTGGTCGACGGCGCGACACCCTGGCAGGCCTTCCGCAGGGTGATCCTGCCGCTCGCCGCGCCCGGCGTCTTCACGGCGGCGATCCTCGTCTTCATCTTCTGCTGGAACGACTTCGTCTTCGCGATCTCGCTCACCTCCTCGGACGCCTCGCGCACGGTGCCGGCCGCGCTGGCGTTCTTCACCGGCGAGTCGACCTTCACCGAACCGACCGGCTCGATCGCCGCCGCGGCGGTGCTCGTGACCGTCCCGATCATCGTCTTCGTACTCATCTTCCAGCGCCGGATCGTCTCCGGCCTCACCGCCGGCGCCGTCAAGGGATAAGGAGCAGCAAATGGCAGAGATCGTCCTCGATGGTGTGACCAAGGTGTTCGACGACGGCTACGAAGCCGTCAAGCAGCTCGACCTCGAGATCAAGGACGGCGAGTTCATGATCCTCGTCGGCCCCTCCGGCTGCGGGAAGTCGACGGCGCTGCGGATGATCGCCGGGCTCGAGGACATCTCGCGCGGCGAGCTGCGGATCGGCGGCGAGGCGGTCAACGACCGCTCGCCGAAGGATCGCGACATCGCGATGGTCTTCCAGAACTACGCGCTCTACCCGCACATGACCGTGCGCGAGAACATGGGCTTCGCGCTGGAGCTGGCCGGCGTCGACAAGGCGGAGATCAACCGCAAAGTCGAGGAGGCGGCGCGCACCCTCGACCTCACCCAGCACCTCGACCGCCGCCCCGCCAACCTCTCCGGCGGCCAGCGCCAGCGGGTGGCGATGGGAAGGGCGATCGTCCGCGAACCGAAAGCCTTCCTCATGGACGAGCCGCTCTCCAACCTCGACGCGAAGCTGCGGGTGCAGATGCGGACCGAGGTGGCCCGCCTGCAGTCGGACCTGGAAACGACGACCGTCTACGTCACCCACGACCAGACCGAGGCGATGACCCTCGGCGACCGCGTCGCCGTGATGCGGGCCGGCGTCCTGCAGCAGGTCGGCTCGCCGGGCGAGCTCTACGAGCAGCCCCGCAACCTCTTCGTCGCCGGCTTCATCGGCTCGCCGGCGATGAACTTCATGCCGGGCGAGCTGGCGGGCGGCCGCCTGCGCCTCCCGCTCGGCGAGGTCGACGCCGGCGAGCTCGCCGGCGGCCACCGCGACGGCAGCGTCGTCGTCGGGCTGCGGCCGGAGAACCTCGAGGACGCCGAGATCGTCGGCGACCTCAAGCAGGAGCGGGGGATCACCTTCGAGGCCGAGATCGACCTGGTCGAGTCGCTCGGCTCCGATCTCTACGCCTACTTCCACGTCGAATCCGCAGGCGTCCAGTCCGACCAGCTCGCCGACCTCGTCGCCGACCGCCTCGACGAGACCGGCGCCGCCGGGCTGCGCGAGGGCCAGGAGCAGATCGTCGCCCGCCTCGAGCCGACCAGCAGGGTCCGCCGCAAACAGAGCGCGCAGCTCTGGGCCGACACCGCCAAGCTCCACCTCTTCGACCCCGAGAGCGGCGAGCGGCTCGTGTCAAATCGACACGGCTAGCGCCTGTGCTTCGGCGGCTTGATCGTCACCGCACGGGTGACGGTCTGCCGGGCGCCGGCGGCGTCGACGGCGACCACGGTCAGCGTCGCCTTCAGCTTGCCCCGCTTCAGCCGGGCGGTGCCCTTGCCGTTGAGCTTCACCCGGACCGCGGCGGTCTTGCCGGCGGCGACCTTGGTCGAGCCGCGGCCGAGCACGACCGGCTTGCTCGCCCTGCCGCCGGCGGCCGCGGCGCGGGCGCCGGCCGGCGCGGTCAGGGTCTGCGTCGTCCGCGCGGTCGGCGGGTTGCTCGCCGTGCCGAGCGGCACCGTCCTGCCGTCGGCACCGACCCGGACCGGCTTCCCTCGCAGCTTCAGCCCCCCGGCCGCGCCGTCGCCGCCACCCCCGCCACCCCCGCCACCTCCTCCGCCGGCGCCGTCGAAGGCGACGGTGAAGCTGGCCGCCAGGCGGAAGCCGATCGGGTCGTAGGGCGTCGCGTACTCGCCGTTGGCGCCGGCGGGCGCGGGGTAGTACGCGTAGCTTCCGTCGAAGCTCGGCAGGCTGGCGTTGCCCGTGTAGCGGACCGGCAGCGAGGCGCTCGGTGAGAGCACCGCGATCCCGACCAGGTCGCCGAAGGAGGTATCGCCGGGCTTGCTGAGGTCGGCCTCTTCGGTGGCGGAGACGTGCAGGCTCTGAGCCACCGTCGCAACCTGGTTGGCGGGCACCGTGAAGGCCGGCCCGACCTGCTTGACCTGGCAGCAGATCGATTGCGGGCGCGATGGTTCGGTGGTCGCGTTCAGCGCCGCGGTGAGGACCACCACGGCCATCGGCCCGGGGTTCGGCATCGCCGGCAGGGTGACGCTGGTGATGGTGCCGGTCCCGCCGGTGACCGGGAAGGGGACGATGTCGGTCCCGACCGCCGGGTTGCTCCAGCTCCACATGCACGACGGCGCGCCCGCGGTGCCGAAGAAGATCGGTGAGATTTCGAATCCGGTCGGGGCGCCCAGCGAGCAGGTCAGCCCCGGCGTGATCCCTTCGGCCGGGTTGGCCCCGAAGCTGGTGTCGGCACGGGCGGCGGGCGCGAGCAGCAGTGCCGCGGCCAGGAGCGAGAGGGCGATCGACGCGGGGCGAGCTCGCATCTTGGGGGATTCTTGCACCCCTTTGCGGATCGGCACCCGTTGCTACCCTGCGGGAGTAGGCAGTCCGCCTGCGCTTCCGTCCTTCCGACAGCGAGGAAAAGCGCGTCTTGACTACCGAGCAGCGGCTCATCGACGACCGCGACGGGCCGCGTGATGAGTGCGGCGTCTTCGGCGTATACGCACCCGGCCACGACGTCTCCCGGCTCGCCTACTTCGGGCTCTACGCCCTGCAGCACCGCGGCCAGGAGTCGGCCGGGATCGCGACCTGCGAGGGCGGCCACATCACCACCCTGCGCGACTCGGGCCTCGTCTCCCAGGTCTTCGACGAGGAGAAGCTGCTGGCACTGCAGGGCGACATGGCGATCGGCCACGTCCGCTACTCGACGACCGGCGGCGGCTCCTGGGAGAACGCGCAGCCGATCTGGCGCGACGACGGCCGCGAGCTGGCGCTCGCCCACAACGGCAACCTGACCAACGCGGTCGAGCTCTGGAGCGATCTGAAGCAGCGCGGGATCGACTTCCGCGGCACCTCCGACTCGGAGATCATCGCCGCCCTGCTCTCCTCCCACGAGGGGCGCCTGGTCGAGGACGCGGTCGCCGACGTGATGCCGCGGCTGCAGGGCGCCTACTCGACCGTGGTGATGACCAAGCACGCGGTCGTCGCCTTCCGCGACCCGCACGGGATCCGGCCGCTCAGCCTCGGCCGGCTCGAGGACCGCTTCGTCGTCGCCTCGGAGAGCTGCGCCTTCGACATCATCGGCGCCCAGCTGCTGCGCGAGGTCCACCCCGGCGAGCTGGTCTCGCTGACCGAGGGCGGCCTGGAGACGCGGCAGGTCGTGCGGGCCGAGCGGCGCTCGACCTGCGTCTTCGAGCACATCTACTTCTCCCGGCCCGACAGCCGTCTCGAGGGCAAGGTGCTGCAGCAGTCGCGCGGCCGGATGGGCGAGATCCTCTGGCGCGAGGCGCCGGTCGAGGCCGACCTGGTGATCGCCGTGCCGGACTCCGGCAACCCGGCCGCCGCCGGCTTCGCCCGCGCCTCGGGGATTCCGCGCGACGAGGGGCTGATCAAGAACCGCTACGTGGCGCGGACCTTTATCCAGCCCGGCCAGGAGCTGCGCAGGCACGGCCTGCGGCTGAAGTTCAACCCGCTGCCCGAGATCGTCGCCGGCCAGCGCCTGGTCGTCGTCGACGACTCGATCGTCCGCGGCAACACGACCCGCCAGATCATCGGCATGCTGCGCGACGCCGGGGCCACCGAGGTGCACCTGCGGATCTCGGCGCCGCCGATCCGCAACCCCTGCCACTACGGCGTCGACATGTCGACCCGCGAGGAGATGATCGCCCACGGACGTTCCGTCGCGGAGATCGCCGACGAGCTCGACGTCGACAGCCTCGCCTACCTCTCGATGGCCGGCGTCTACGAGGCGATCGGGGGCGACCCCGACGACCATTGCGACGCCTGCTTCAGCGGCCGTTACCCGCTCGGCGATCCCGACGCGGCGGACAGCAAATTCGCCCTCGAGACGATCGCCGGCGGCGTCAACTGACCACCAGTTCGAGGCCCAGCCAGACGATCGCCAGGGTGAGGAGCAGGATCAGGCCCTGCAGCACGTGCGCTTTGGCGAAGCGCAGGTGGACGAGGGTGAGGGCGATCAGGACGGCGACCAGGGCGAGCTTCCACTGCAGCGTCGAGCTGTCGAAGAGGTCGTAGTGGGAGGCGAGGGCCCAGCCGGTGACGAGGAGGACGCCGAGCGCGACCAGCGAGCCGTAGCCGAAGCGGCGGGCGATCTCCCGCATCCGCGTGCGGTCCTCGTCGCGGCGCAGGACGGGGACGACGGCGAGCCCGAAGACGAGCTGGCCGCCGAGGAAGAAGGCGACGGCGACCAGGTGCACGTAGAGGACCGCCTGCCAGAAGCCGCTCATGCCCCACAGTCTTCCAGCTGCCGCCCGTCGCTGAACGCTTGTCCGGGCTATGGCGATGCAAAAGGTTCAGCCGCCGCTGGAGTAGGGTCAGGCGGGTGAGCGCGTTCCGCGTCGTCGTCCTCGCCTCCGGCAGCGGCACCAACCTGCAGGCGATCCTCGACTCGATCCACGGCGAGGACGGGATCGAGGTCGTCGCGGTCGGCTCCGACAAGCCGGCGGCCCACGCGCTGGAGCGCGCGGCGCGGGCCGGGGTCGACACCGCGGTGTTCCCCGCCGAGGCCTACGAGGACCGGCTCGGCCGCGACGCGGCGATGGCCGACTGGATCGAATCCCACCACCCCGACCTGATCGCCCTCGCCGGCTACATGCAGCTGCTGAGCGAACCGTTCATCGCCCGCTTTCGCGGCCGCATCGTCAACGTCCACCCGGCGCTGCTGCCGCAGTTCCCCGGCCTCGACGCCGTCGGCCAGGCGCTGGCGGCCGGGGTCGAGACGACCGGCGTCACCATTCACTTCGTCGACGAGGGCGTCGACACCGGGCCGCCGATCCTGCGCCGCGAGGTGCCGGTGCCGCCCGGCGGCGACCGGGCGCGGCTGGAGGCCGCGATCCACGCCGTCGAGCACCAGCTCTACCCGGAGGCGATCCGCATGATCGCGGCGGGCCGGGTTAGGATCGACCCGAGCGATCCCTCGGTGGTCGCGATCGACGACTGAATGAGCGAGGCAGGCGCGGACACCCGGAGCGAGATCGCCGGCGACGGCGCCGTCCGCGTGCGCCGAGCCCTGATCTCGGTCTCCGACAAGACCGGCGTCGCCGACTTCGCCCGCAGCCTGGCGGCGCTAGGGGTCGAGATCCTCAGCACCGGCGGCACCGCGGCGGCGCTGCGCGAGGCCGGCCTCGAGGTGGTCGACGTCTCCGAGTTCACCGGCCAGGCGGAGATCCTCGACGGCCGGGTGAAGACGCTGCATCCGCGGCTGCACGCGGCGCTGCTGGCGCGGCGCCAGGACCCCGAGCACATGGCGACGCTGGCGAGCGAGGGGATCGAGCCGATCGACCTCGTCTGCGTCAACCTCTACCCCTTCGAGCAGACCGTGGCCGGCCACGACGTGGCGCCGGAGGTGGTGATCGAGAACATCGACATCGGCGGGCCGACGATGATCCGCGCCGCGGCCAAGAACCACGAGGGGGTTGCCGTCGTCGTCAAGCCGGAGGCCTACGACGCGGTCTGCGCCGAGCTCGAGGAGAGCGGCGGCGAGATCTCCGCCTCGACCCGCCACTGGCTCGCCAACGAGGCCTTCGCCCAGACCGCGCGCTACGACGCCGCGATCAGCCGCTGGTTCTCGGCCGAGTACGAGGACTTCCCCGAACACCTGGCGCTGGCCTACGAGAAGGTGATCGACCTCGCCTACGGCGAGAACCCGCACCAGCGGGCGGCGCTCTACGCCGAGGCCGGGGTGCGCAGCCACATCCTCTCGCGGGTCTCGAAGCTGCACGGCAAGGCGCTCTCCTTCAACAACGTGCTCGACCTCGACTCCGCCCGGGCGCTGGCCGGGGACTTCGAGCAGCCGGCCTGCGTGATCGTCAAGCACAACAACCCCTGCGGGGTGGCGATCGGCGCCGACGCGCGCGAGGCCTACCTGAAGGCGCTCGCCTGCGACCCCGTCTCCGCCTACGGCGGCATCATCGCCCTCAACCGGCCGGTCTCGCTGGCCCTCGCCGAGCTGCTGCACGAGAACTTCGTCGAGGTGCTGATCGCCCCGGACTACGAGGACGGCGCCCTCGACGTGCTGATGCAGAAGGAGGCGATCCGGATCCTCTGCGAGGAGGAGCGCCGCCAGACCGACCCGGCCGAGCGCGACGTCAAGCGCGTCCACGGGGGGCTCCTGATCCAGGACCGCGACGGCGACCCCGAGCCGCGCGAGATCATGGAGGTCGTCACCGAGACCCAGCCGAGCGAGGAGCAGTGGCAGGACATGCTGTTCGCCTGGACGGTCTCCCGCCGGGTCCGCTCCAACGCGATCGTGATCGCCAAGGACGGCGCCACGCTCGGCATCGGCGCCGGCCAGATGAGCCGCGTCGACTCGGTCCGGCTCGCGGTCGAGAAGTGCCGCGACGCCTTCGGCGAGCGCGCCGAGGGCCTCCTCGCCGGCTCCGCGGTCGCCTCCGACGCCTTCTTCCCCTTCGCCGACGGCCCCGAGCTCGCCCTCCGGGCCGGCTCGACGGCCGTGATCCAGCCCGGCGGCTCCAAGCGCGACGCCGAGGTGATCGCCGCCTGCGACGAGCAGCGCGTCGCGATGGTCTTCACCAAGCACCGCCACTTCCGCCACTAGGCAGCCCGGCGTGAGCAAGAGAGTCGTGCTCGGCGCCTCCTGGCAACCGCGGGGCTAGGTCAGATCGCGGCGCGCTGGCGCTCGCGGGCGCGGAGGACGTGGTCGCAGACCTCGTCCGGGGTGTCGGCGGTGATCAGCAGCTCGACGTCCTCGGGGCCGATCAGGCCGTCGCGGGCGACGTCGTTCGCGAGCCAGTCGAGCAGCGGGCGCCAGTGCTCGGTGGCGACGAGGATGGTCGGGAAGTGGCGGATGCGGTGGGTCTGGATCAGGGTCAGGCTCTCGAACATCTCGTCGAAGGTGCCGAAGCCGCCGGGGAAGATGACGAAGGCGCGCGCGTAGCGGACGAACATCAGCTTGCGGGCGAAGAAGTAGTGGAAGTGCAGCGACCGGTTCACGTAAGGGTTGGTGTGCTGCTCGCGCGGCAGCTCGATGTTGAGGCCGATCGAGGTACCGCCGGCCTCGGCGGCACCGCGGTTGGCGGCCTCCATCAGCCCCGGACCACCGCCGGTGATGACGCTGAAGCCGTGCCCGGCGAGGCAGGCGGCGGTCTCGCGGCAGAGCTCATACCAGGGCTCGCCCTCGCCGACCCGGGCCGAGCCGAAGACCGAGACGCCGTCCTCGACGTCGCGCAGGGCGTCGAAGCCGCGCTCGATCTCATCGTGGATCCGCTGCAGTCGGAGCTCGTCGTCGGCTTCGACGTCGGCGGGAACGCGCAGCAGCCGCTCGTCGCGGCGCCATTGCGAGGGCTCGGTCTCGGGCGGATCCGCCATCGGGTGAAGCTATCGCGCCCGTGCCCCGGCACGGCACGGACGCCGGGAGCGAGAACCGCCCCCGGCGTCCGTTTCGAAGCTCCCGGCGCCGCGGGCTACCTGCCGCTGGCGCGCGCCGCCGGTTCGGCCGCGGGCGAGCCGGGGCCGGAGCCGAAGCCCCAGCCGGCGTATTCGATCCCGCTGAAGTCCCAGCCGCCCACCGGGGGGCGGACCGGCGCTTCGCCGCCACCCGCCGGCACCGGTTCGCAGGGACCGACCTCGCCTTCGGCGACCCGCACCTGGCCGACGGTGTCGACGTGGTCGTGTTCGGAGGGAACCGCCCGCCGCTGGTCGGGCCCCGCCGGCGAGCTCGAGATGACCAGGGTCTGGTCGGGCCGCATCCCGCTCGGGTCGATCACGAAGTCCGGCCAGTCGGCGGCGGAGTATTCGCCCTGCCGCACGGCATCGCGGATCGCTTCGTCCATCTGCCGCCGCTGCTGGTAGTCGCCGACGGCGATCGTCAGCGGGCCGCGGACGCTTTCGTAGTCGAAGCCGGCCCACGGCTGGGGCTGAGGCTGGTCACCGCCCGCCAGGGTCCGCAGCGTCGCCATCGACGGCTGGTAGTGCGGTTCGCGGCAGGTCATCCCGGCCGGCAGGAAGCTCACCTGGGAGCGGACCCCCGCTTCGGCCAGGGCCTGTTCGACGCCTTCGGGGTCGCCGAGGTCGTAGATCTCGATCTTCACCCCGCCGCCCTCCTGCGCTTCGACCGCGAAGGCGGCGGGAGTGCTGTCGCTGCCGGCGCTGACCAGCAGCGCCGCACCGACGGCGGCGAGGGCGACGCCGCCGCCCAGCGCCAGGCGCGGGGCACGGCGCCAGGCGGGCCTGGCGCCCTTCGCGCTGGCCCCGTCCGCATCCGCCTCCGCCGCCCGCTCGGCGACCACTCCGCGCAGCTGGGTGAGCAGACGCTCCTCGAAATCGGGTCCTCGGTTGTCCTGCTGGTTCACGATCGTTCCTCCTCGGTCGGGGTTGGTTGGGCTGCCGCCGCGAGCTCGTCGCGGAGCTTGCGCCGCGCCCGGTGCAGCCGCACGCGGGCGGTGACCGGCCGCATGCCGGCGGCCGCGGCGGCCTCGGCCACCGTCAGCTCGTCGATCGCGACCAGCTCCAGCACCGCCCGCTCGGCGTCGGGCAGGCGGTCCATCGCGCGGTAGAGGCGACGCGACTGGGCGGCGGCGTCGATCCGGGCGTCCATCCGCGCCGCGTCCTCCTCATCGAGCAGCAGGCTGCCGCGCAGCCGCTCCTCCTTGGCTCGCTCGCGACCGCGGCGCCGGCGATCTTCGGCGACGAGCACCCGGGCGATCCCGTAGAGCCACGCCTTCGGCGTGCCGCGGCGGGGTCGGTAGCGGTGGGCCGAGCCGATCGCCGCGAGAAAGATCTCCGCGGTCAGGTCGGCCGCCCGCTCCCGCTCGCCGACGCGGCGGGCCACGAACCGCTGCAGGTCCTCGACGTGCTCGCGGTAGAAGGCCTCGAACAGCTCCGGCTCGGTGCCGATCCAGCGCAGCTGCTCGGCGCCGACGCCCCGTTCACGGGCGACGGCGGCGCGCAGATTGCGGCTCAGCGCACTCGGGGTGGGCAACGCTTCCTCTATCTCCATGCCCCTGATTGGTCGCACGGCGAGAAAGCGTTTCGAATCAGTGCCCCCGGCGGGACTCGAACCCGCGACGCGCGGCTTAAAAGGCCGCCGCTCTAACCAGCTGAGCTACAGGGGCAGATGACTGGACCGCCCCATTCCAAGGCGAAAAATCGCAGCCACAGGCAATTCTAGGGGCTTGCCTCGACTGCGGCTGACCGGCCCTAGGGAACGTCGTAGGGAACGAAACCCGATCGGGATGCAGAGGGAGGTGGTCGCTCAGGCGAGCGAAGCTAGCTCGGTCATCAACGCACGAAAGCTCGACGAGGTGCCCCTCCAGTTCCCCCACCGGCTCCGCCTGAGGCTCGCCCTCGAAGACCTGCGTGGAAGCAACAGAGGATGACCGGCGCCGGGTTGCCGAAGGCCCTCAACCTAGAGGACTCGTATGGCGATGATGAGCAGCGTCAGATTCGGCGACACGCCAGCATGGCCGCACCCGGTCACTGCCAGGGCGGTCCGACTGGTAGACGTCGGCTACACCGTCGGGAGCCGAGAAGTCGTGCAACCTAGCTGGCGCCGTCGTGCCAAAGCCCCATGCAGTAGTGACAGTAGTCTCGCTCTGGATCCTGGCGGACGCCAACGCTCGGTAGATCGCCGCGATAGGTGATGTAGCCGCGTGGCTCGCGAAGTCCCGTGACCCAGACCATGAACTCGGTGACGGCCAGCGAGGCCACGACGCCATTTACGGAGACGACCGACGGACCGGAGGCTGCGAGGGCGGAGCGATCCACTCCGTAGATCGTGTCGTCAGCTTCACGTTGCGCGTCGGTCATCTGCGCCCGCGCGAGAGCGTGCGGATCGAGCTCGCCGACGCAGTTGAGGCATCGTTTGCCGTCGACCGCGAAGACGATCCGCCCACCGAACTCTCCGTCGGGCGTGACATCGCTGGCGAGGTCGATGTAGGGGATTTTGTTGCTCGAGGTGAAGCCAACCAGCGCAGACCTCACTGGATCCTCGTCGACGCAGCCAAAAAGTACATCGACCTCCGACAGCCCGGGGAGATCGTCGGAAGGGTCGAAATGGACCGGCCACGACTGCACATCAGCGTCGACCTCGATCCGATGCATCTCCCGCTCCGCGACCTCGGTCTTCTTTCGTCCGACATCCACTGGCCCGGCACCGACGAGCCGGTTCAGGTTGGTCGTCTCGATCTCGTCCCCGTCGATCAGAAGGTAGCGCCGCACGCCGAGATAGGCGAGCTGCTGGACTACGTGAAACCCGAGACCGCCGAGACCGACGATCGCGACGCTGGTGGCCTTGATCCGATCCTGGCCCGTGGCACCCAGGAGCTGGATCTGCCGTGCGTACCGATGCCCGCTCATCGTTCTGAGGAGAGGTGCTCGATGGTGAGGTTGCTCGGCCGGATGATCCGATCTCCGACTTCGAGATGCCCCAGGGCCTCAGGCTCGGGTCCCGCGCCCCGCCATCCGAGAGCATCGAGCTCGTGCCCTGCGAAGACGAGAGCAGCGTAGGGCACGCCACCGAGCCGCCAGCGGACGTGTGGCACCCATTCCTCGAATCCTGCGAGGTCGGTAGGCGAGAAGCAGGCCTCCCTCGCGCCGGGATGGCTGTGAGCCTCGACGACGCAGGCGTCGAGGGCGGCCGCGCGACCGAGAACATTCGCCCGCATCTCGTCGGCGAGGGCGAGATGCCTAGCCGACTGGGAGAGAAACCCCTCGGGCGGCACCTGATGCAGCTCGATCGCGACCAGTCGCTCCCCTTCCAAGGAGACGTAGAGGAAAGCAACCTGCTCCTCGCGGCCACCCGCCATCTGCCCCGAGAGCTCATCGAAGATCGTGATAGGCACGGTGAGCGTCAACATCAGTTCACCTCCTCCAGACGTCGAGCGAAAGAACGCACGTAGTCGAGCATGTTGGTTCCGGCCGTCGGGAGCGCCCCAGGGGCCCAACCGTCGAACGCCCAGGAGAACTGCTGCCAGCCGCTTCCGAACGGAGTGTCGACGGGCCCGCTCGAGTTCGACGGAACGCCCCCTCCGGGCAGGATCAGCGCAGGACGTAGCCAGAAACCGTAGGGCTCCTGTCCGGGCAGCTCGGCCGGAAACTGGAAGGCAAGCTCGGAGTCGCCCGCGGCCTGCCAATCCTCCGGGACGGGGTACCCGGGGATCCGACCCCAGAGCCCTGAGATCTCGACCCCCGGGTACTCCGCCCGGATCAACTGCAGCTCGGCTTCGATCCGCTCGGTCATCCGCGCTTGAACGAGACCTTCTTGCTGAAGCCTTTGCCCGGCTTCAACTTGACGGACTCACCTTCGGCGAGGACCCGCTCGCTCTGATCCTTCAGGTCGACCTCGATCACTTCCTGCCCCGCCGCGTAGTCGCCGAGCTCGCGGATCTGGGCGACGGTGATCTCAGGCTCCTGCCATTCGTGGATCGTGCCTTCGATGTTGACGTCGTACTTGGGCATGTCCTTCTTCTTTCGTCGTGCCGGGCGCTCTTCTCGGCCAGGGTCGGACCGATTATTGCATACGTTGCGTTCGTTGCGGACATTGATCTGATTGCTTACCTTGCAAATACCGATAGCCTGAGGTCGGCGCCTGTCGCGACGGGCGTCTCCCGACCTTCCCTAATCAAGGAGCAAGCGATGGACAGCACTGATCGCGGGGTCTCGCTCCATGGGTATCCGAATCTGAGCGAGGCCGCCCGCATGCTCGGCGTCTCGACGGCCACCCTGTCTCGGCGTAAGGACCTGAGGCGTGAACACCGTGGCGAGCGCGACCATGTACTGCGCCCCGACGAAGTCATGCGACTCGCGGCCGTCTATCGCAAGCGCGACCTGAACGACGTGGCCCAGGATCTGATCGAGCTCGCCGGCGAGGCGGGCGAGGATGCCCGCCGGGCGGTCGAGGAGGAGATCGAGGTCTTCTTCGAAGATCGTGTCCTGCGCCCGGAGGGGATCGAGGCCTTCCTCGAGACCGCCAGGCGGATCCTTCCCCAGGATGTCTACGAGACGGTCGAGGCGACCGTCTCGGCCGAGGGTGCGGAGATCCCGCCTCTCATCGCCGGCCTCGTCCACGAACCCGAGGGCGACTGACCGGCGCGGCCTGACGCAGGTGGGTGCCAGACGGCCGGAACCCATCGACTTTCGGCGCCTTGTTGAATCCCAGTTCCCTCAATAGAGCAAGCTGAGCCGGGTCGGGAAGGTCGATGTCGATATGGCCACCGCGCCCGAGGTGATGGGACGCAGCGTGCACATAGTGCTTGAGGATGAGTCCGGCCGCGATGCTCCTGGCTTCGAGCGCGGGATTTCTCTCGACGTCGTCGCGGAAGGCGATACAGGTGAGGAGGAGGGGATGACGAGGATCCCGCGGCAGGTGGAACGCGATCACGGCGACCACCTCCCCCATCTTCATGTCTATGCAGTAGAGCGCTCGTCCGGAGTTGCTGCGGGCCGCATTGGATATGCGCATCTTTGCCTCCGAGGAGAAGTGGGCCCGCGGTAGGAAGGTCTTGCCAGCGTGGACGCGCAGAAGACCGAAGCCCACGTCGCCGGTCTGCAACAGGTGATCGACCTCGATCCGCGTTCGTCCTTCTCCGGCCCGACGACCCTTATGCACGACAATCTGGGCGCGGATGTCCCGCCGCCTGGAGGCCAACCATGACGCGAGGCGAGAAAGCGTGGCCACATAGGGTCCGGCCTGTCGGTCTGGTCTTTTCCGGGGTTTCATCGTCAGTGGTGGTTATCTTGCGATGCGGGAGGCGGTCAGCCGCAGGGGCCACATCCTCCGTTGCTCGATAACGGTACACCAGATCGGTGCACGTTTTTGTTGTCCGAGCTATAATCGTAGAATGAATTGGTGAATCGAAACGAACTAGCCGTTGAAAGTCTCCTTCGTGAATCGACAGCTCGAGAGTTTGTGCGAGTCGAGGCGGAAGCTTCAGCGGACGCACGGAGCGGCCTGCACCAAGAAGCTCCTGACCCGATTTGCAGACCTTGAGGCCGCCGCGAGCCTCGAGCAGATGCGGGACCTGCCTGGGCGCTGCCACGAGCTGGGAGCAGATCGGGACGGCGAGTTGGCGATCGATCTGGCCGGCGGAAAGCGGCTCATCCTCGAACCGGATCTCGATCCTCGGCCGGAGAAGGAGGATGGCGGACTGGATTGGACGAAGGTGGACGCGGTGCGGCTCGTCGAGATCGTCGACTACCACGAATGATCATCAGGAGGTGATGGAATATGCCCAAGATTGAGATGAGAGATGGTGGACCCTGCCTAGGGGCGGCCGTCCCGCCCGGTGAGACGATCGCCGACCTTCTCGAGGAGCACGAGATGACGCAGGCCGACCTCGCGGATCGGCTCGGTGTCTCAACCAAGCATCTGAACCAGGTCATCAAAGGCACGGCCTCCATCTCTCCGGAGTTGGCCTTGGGCCTGGAGAAGGTGTTTTCGGTCGACGCGGACTTCTGGCTCACCCGGGAGTCGATCTACCGCGGAAGGTTGGCTCGCCATGCCGAACGCGCGTCGCTGAAAAGCTCGATCGAGTGGGCGAAGCGGTTCCCCGTCAAAGAGCTCAAGGCTCGTGGCTTTATTCCGCAGGAGGCGAGGAACGAGGACCTCGTCGTGGCGCTGCTCCAGTTCCTCGGGATAGCCAGCGTCGAGCAATGGGCGCAGCCAATGGTCTCCTATCGAAAGTCACAGAAATTCGAGAGTGACGATTACGCCCTGACGGCCTGGCTTCGGATCGGCGAACTAAAGGCACGCGCGATCGACTGCAAACCCTTCGATGCGGATCGCTTCAAAGACGCACTGCAGGAGATCCGACATCTGACCCCACTGGAACCGAACGAATGGGTGGACCGACTCACCTTCCTCGGAGCCGAGAGTGGGGTCGCGATCGTGATCCTCCACCATTTCAAACAGTCTCGGGTCAATGGAGCCACCCGATGGCTTACGCCACACAAGGCGATCATCCAACTCAGCCTGCGACAAAACTGGGAGGACATCTTCTGGTTCACCTTCTTCCACGAGGCCGCCCATGTTCTGATGCACCGGAAGAAGTTGGTGATGGTTGAGCCCGTCGGGGCCGATCAGACGAAGATGGATCCCGACATCCGCGAGCTCGAGGAAGAGGCCGACAAGTTCGCGGCACACACCCTCATCCCACCACCGTTCGACCGGAGATTGAGGGAGGCTGGACTTGCCGGCGTCCCGGGCCTCGCCAAGCAGGCCGGGATCGCCCCCGCCATTCTCGTCGGCCGACTACATCACGAGGGGTTACTTCCCTACAGCCGTGGAAACGACATGAGGCGCCGGTACGAGTTCTAAGCGTTCTCGAAGTAGCTGCTGCCCGGCCAGTTTTCGAGGAGGCTAGGGGCTCCCGTTCAGAGGAACGGCTGGATTCGTCCTAAGGAGCGAGGGCCCCTCCGGGTCGGGCTCGCGTTCCTCGGCCTCGCGCTCGGCGAGAAAGGCCTCGAGCTGCTCACACGCCCGCTCCAGCTCGCCCTTGAGGACATGGGTGTAGCGGCGGAGGGTGATCGGCGCCGCGCCGGGATGCTGCTTCAGCTTAGGTGCCTTGTGTCCCATGAGGATCGAGGCGACTTTCGGCGAGACGCCGGCGTGGTCGAGCCAAGTCGCCGCGGTGTGGCGAGACTCCTGGAAGGTGATCGGCTCCTTGCCGAACTCCTCCCACCGCTTCCTGATCCGCCGTAGCACGGCGTTTATGTCGGCGGTGCCGGTCCTGTTGTCGGCGCGCTTGGCGGGGAAGACCGGGCCGGACCTCGGCCGGACCTGCCTGGTCCACTCGACCTGCAGCCGTGCCCTCAGCTGACCGACCATCGGCACGATCCGCCGGGCCGCATCGGACTTCCGCGCATCATCGTCGCCGGCGAGAAGGACGGCGTTCTCGTCGAAGTCGACGTCCTCCCAGTCGAGTGCCCCGATCTCCTGGTGGCGGGCGGTGGCGTAGCCGGCGAGCGCCCAGGCGAGTGCGTCCTCGGCGGGGATGGCGTCGAGGAGGTCGGCGAATTCACCTGGCGTCGCGACCCGTTGGATCCCCTCCGACTCGTCGACGGGCACGCTGGCGAGCGAGGCGGGGTTCTCTCTCACCTTTTCGCGCTTAACCGCCCATCGGTACAGCGAACGGATCGCGTTCACAATCGTCGCGATTCGTTCGCTCGAGAGGCCCTCGCGGATGAAGCCGTCGACCATCCCCTGGAGTTCGCCCTGGGTCAACTCCGACATGAGGCGCTCCCTGATCTCGGCCGGGACCCGTCTCAGTCCCGAGTCGAGGCTCTTGATCGACTTCTTCGTGTAGCGCCTGTTCTGTTTGTTCCGTGCCACGCCCGCCCTGCACTCGGCGATGAACTCGACGTGGCCCTCGGCGAAGGTCGGGCTCTCCGGCGGCTCGGTCTCGGCCACCTCCTTATTTCCGCCGCCGCCATGCACGAGGACCAGAAGGTCGTCGCGGAGGTTTTTCGCCTCGAGGACGTTGGGCCGCCGCTTCGTCGGCCGATGACGGGCGATCGTCGGGTCCCAGACCTTCCCGTAGTAGCTCGGGTTGCAGGAGCAGCGCCTGGTCTTGTCGAGTGCCTTGGCGCACGAGAGCTGGTGGCGGACGAAGACTCCGTCGTAGCGCGTCCTGGTGTCGACGGCCTTGCGTTTGAGCCCGGTCGGCGTCGCGACCGTCATCGCGCTACCGCCGGCCGTCGGGTCGGACGGCCTGCCCCTCGGCCCATGCCTCCAGGTCGGCCGGCCGATAGAGCCGCAGTTGCCCCGAATAGACGCAGGGCAGGTGTGGCTGGACGTGTCGCTGGAAGTGGCTGAGGCTGACCCCGAGGCGCCGCGCCGCCTCCTGGCGGTCGATCAGATAGGGCCGGCCGTCCGCAGCGACGATCACATGGACGGCCTCGGCGATCTGCTCGAAGAGCTCTGCCCCGAGTCTCTCCCTGGCCTGGTCCACCGGGTCGGCGTGCCGCGCGACACTCACCGCCATCGCCGACCGTCAACTTCCTCGTCACCTGATCCAACGCTCCTCAACCTCCGACCCTGGGGTACGCGCCTGCCAGCGCGCCCCTGCTCTGAGGCGGGGCGCAGCGCGGTTCGGTTTTCGCTCACCTTCAAAAGGGCGGCGCGGCCCCGATTGACCCCACCCTCCGGCACGCCGAAGCAGCGGGCGCCCATCCCGGCCCCACGGCGGATCGGGTCGATGAAACCGGGCCGCGTCATCAGAGTCCCGGCGGATGTCGTTGCAAGAAGCCGGGGAGGTAGGCGGCCGAGAAGGTCGATTCGGGGATGAAGCCCGGCCCGTGCCCCGGTTCGACGAAGCCGGAGGTTCCCCAGTAGCGCTCCGAGACCGGCGCGACTTCGGCGGAGAAGCGGAGGAAGGTGTGGGCTTCCCCGCCATAAGGCTTGACGAAGATCGTCACCCACCGCCCCGGCCCTGCTTCGCCCCAGGTTGCCAGTTCCGGCGTCGCCATCGTCGGATTTCCGAAGCCGCCGACCTGGAGAAGGTGGGAGACCGCCGAGCTGCAATCGAAGGGACCGTTGGCCGGGGTCGGCGACTCGCCGTGCGAGCCGCCCCAGACGTATTCGGTGTTGGGACGCAGCGCGCTGAGGCGTTCGGCCTCGGCGAGCATCCGCGCCACCGCTTCGTTGGGAGCGACAGCGGCCGCCGCGCAGGTCGGCCCAGCGGTCTGGACCGCCACTTCGCCGCGAACCGCGAACTGACGCGCGTAGCGGAGGACCTTTTCTACATACCAGTCGGCGTGGTTGTAGGCAAAGACGGCCTGCTGCCAATCGCCAGGCGCGCCGGAGTCGTGTAGGTAGTTGGCGGCCGAGTAGATCGCGTCGGCGGCGTTGAAGATGTCCTTGACGCCGTCGCCGTTGCCGTCCACCCCCCACTCGGCGAAGGTCGAGGGCAGAAAGGCCATCCAGCCCTCCGCACCGGCGCTCGAGGTGGCGACGTTGGTGCCGAAGTCGGTCTCGACGAAGTTGATCGCCGCCAGGACCGACGGGCCCCTCTCGCCCAAGTGGTAGCGCGCCGCCGCTCCCTCATACAGCTCAACCAGCTTCTTCGGCACCTGCGCCGAGAGCGCCCCGACCGCTTCGGTGCCGCAGCCGCCCGAGCCCGAGAAGGCGAGCGCGAGCGAGATCACCAGCGCGACGAGACCGACCCCCAGCGCCAGCGGCACCCCGAGCAGGAGGGCCGGGCCGCGGGAAGGCTTGGTGGCGGCCTGCACCCGGATCCCTCAGCCCGGCAGGGAGATCGAGACGACCCGCCAGCCCGCCGGCGTTTCGCGCAAGCCGAAGCCGACCTCGAAGGGCGGCGAGACGCCGTCGACAATGCGGGCGCCGGCATCTACGGCGCGCCTGCCTGCCGGGCGAAGCTCGAGCGCCGCGAGCCGCGGCCGCCGGCCTCGCCGGGTCCCCGGGACCCGGGCCGCGCCCTCGCGCACCGCCCGCTCGACCGCGGGAGTTGCGCCGGGAAGTGAGGGTGGGCGGCGGCTGTAGGCGAAGCGGGCGTAGGCGGTCGCAAAGCGCCGCGCGGTGCGGGCCGCCGCGGCGAGCTGCGCTCGGGGGATGGGCGCAGCCCGCCGTCCGACGACCAGGGAGGCGGGCCGCGGGTCGGGGTGACCGCCCGAGCCGCAGCCCGACAGGAGGAGAAGCGACCCGAGCGCCAAGGCAAGGAAGCGCCGGGGCGGCGGCGGCGAGCCGGCCTGCTCGCGGAGCCACCTGGCGAGCCGGGGGATGTCGACGCCGTTCTCCATCTGCGCCCCCGTTGTCAGCGGCGGGGGCACTTTGCGTCACTGCCGGCGCGGATTGACGCAAACCGGGCCGGGGGTTGACAAAAGGGGTGACCCCGACCTCTCCGTCGACGGGATTTTCGGCTCCGTAGAGCCGTATGTAAGCGGTAGGATCAGAAAGCAGGAGGTGCCCGTGTACTACCGCAGCCGCGTCACCGATCAGCTGACCAAGAAGGAGATGGAGCGCGCCAGGCGCGCCTTCATCGGCCTCCTGCAGCGCCGCGGCTACTCCTGGCGCTTCATCGAGGAAAACGGCGAGGAACTGCTGGCGATCGCCCACACCGAATTCGCCCGCGCCCTCGACAAAGGCGTCGACGTCGAAGAACCGGTGGCCTGGACGGTCAACTGCGCCTGGCGCCGCACCCAGAACTTGCACACCGCCGAGGGCCGGCGCCCGCCCTCGGTCTCGACCGAGAACCTGCTCGAGCTGGTCGACGAGGGCGCTCCCGACCCCGAGGAGATCGTTGAGGAGGCTGAAAGGGCGCGAAAGATCCGCGAGGCGGTCGCCGAGCTGAACGAAGCCCAGCGCCAGGTCATCGCCCTCACCTACTTCGAGGGGATGTCGGTCCGCGAGGCGGCGCGCCGACTGGGCTGGCATGCCTCCAAGGCCCAGTACGCGCACAAGACCGCGATCAAGAGCCTCTTTGAGCACCTCGGCGTCACCTCCTCTGATCAGCTCACGGTCGAAATCGGCCTCGCCGCCTTCCTCACCTTCGGTGCCCGCGAAGGCCTGCACTCACTGCCCGCCGGGATCGAGGCGGTGCTCGAGCGGGCCGGTCACGGCGCGACCGGCGCCTGGGGGCGCCTGCAGGAGGCGGCCCGCCGTCTCGGACCCGGCGGCAGCGAAGAAGCCGCCGGGGCGATCGCCTCGAGCGGCGCCGGCCGCGCCGCCGGCGTCTGCGCCGCCGGCCTCGCCGCCGTCTGCCTCGGCGCGGCCGGCGGAGTGATCAACGTCGGGCTCGGCGGCGGACACGACGCAGCGCACCCCGTGGCGCCCGCGCGGGGCCAGACTGCTCGGGCCGACCACGGCCTGAAGGCGGGTGAACCGGCGGCGGGCCCTGCGACCACGCCGAGCGCACCGAGTGCGGCTGGGGTCGCCGCCGGAGGCTCCGGGCAGGGCTCGACGGGCACCGGGGGTGAAGCGAGCAGCAAGAGTAAGCGCACGCCGGCGGCCGGGATCCCGCAGACCCGCCGGCAGTGGCGCGGCACCGACCGCGCTCTCGTCGCCGCCGAAGCCGAAAGCGGCGAAGCAACGAGCGGCTCCGCTGCGAGCAGCACCGCAAGCTCGGCGCAAGCCGAAAGCGGAACGAGCGCGGCGTCCGCCACCGAAAAGCAGGCGGCGCAGAGTGAGTTCGACGCCTTCGTCAAGTCCCGCTGAGCTCGGCGCTCCGCTCATGAGGCGAGCACATGCCGGGAAGGCACGCGAGCAGCTCTCGGAGTTTGCTGAACATCCGTCGAGCGATGGCCGAAGACCGCAGACGCCGCGCTATCTTCCGTCCACGTAGGAATCGAGCCGGAGCTGTCGCGTGTACAGGTGCCACAGATGCGGAACGTCGTTCGGAGAGATCCGGGCCGCCGGCCTCGGCAGGTGCCCTCGCTGCCGGGCCCGCGACGGCGTCTCGGTGCCCCTCAGCTACATCGCACCCGGATCCCACGACGATGACCCACTGGCCGAGACCCCGCGGATCGGGGAGCGCCGGCAGCCGGCCTCAGAGCGCCGCGCCTCCTAGCACCCCGGTTCTCGGCGCAGGCAAGAAAAGGGACCGGCGGTGACGCTCGTCGCCTGCCTCGCGCGTAGCCTTCGCGCTCAGAAGCTCGGTCGCGTCGCCTTCGAGCCCGGCCTCCGCTTCAGCTTTTCGCGGCTTCCGAACTCTCCCGGTCGCCGGGCGAACCTGGCGGCTCGCGAGCACGCCCCCCAGAAGCTGAGGCCGGAGATCACGCACCTTGGGAGGTGTAAGGAATCAAGACCGACTAACACACCACACCCGCACCTGCGTCGGACACGCGGTGGCGCACTAACACTGGACTGTGGGAGACTGCGCGCTCGATCACCAGTCCTGAATCGGAAGGGAGCGGGATGCCGAAAGCGACGGCGGTACTCGACGACGTGCGCGAGATGCTGGGCAAGCGCCTGGAGGAGCTGAACGAGGAGCGAGTGCGCCTCGAGCGGGCCCTGGTCCATCTCGGGAGCAAAGCGACCGGCCGGCGCCCGGGGCGACCGCGGAAAGCCAAAGCCAAAGCCAAAGCCAAAGCCACCGCGAAAGGGTCGCCGCCGCGGCGTCGGCGTCGCAGCGGCTCTCGCGCCGCGCAGGCGGTGAAGCTGATCGAGAAATCACCCGGCATTACCGCCTCCGAGGTCGCCAAGAAGATGAAGATCAAGCCCAACTACCTCTACCGGGTGCTCGGCGACCTGGAGAACGAGGGCCGAGTGAAAAAGGACGGCCGCCAGTACTACGCAGGCGCCGCCAAGGCCGCCTGAGGCCGACGGCGGCTGGAAGATAGGCTGCCTGATGCCGAAGCGCGCCAGCGTCGAGGACTACTTCGAGCGGCTCGATAAGGCCAGCTTCCACACCTTGCGGCCCTCAGGAAGTTGAGTCGCGCTGCGGACCCGGAGGCGCGAGAGGAGCTGAAGTGGAACCTGCCCGTATACGTGTGCGGTGAGAGGACGACCCTCTGAATGCTCCAGAACTTCAAGCACCACTGCTCATTGCGGTTCCCGCCTCCCTTCTTCGGCGCTCGGAAAGGCGTCGTCGAAGATGCCGGGTATCAAGCGGGCGCGGGCTTCATCAAGCTTCCCTATGACCACGAGCTGCCCACCGAACTCCTGCAGGTGCTGATGCGGGCGCGGGTCGAGGAGTACGAGACGACCGGCGCGGGCTGGAACGATCGTTGACCTATCACCTCGACGGTAGGCGATACCCGGCCGTGGTCCCGCGGACCCGAAGCCATCTCGGTGCCGCTAGGGCGCCGAGATAGATCTATCGCTAGCCCGGGCCGGCCACCGGCCGAAGGCGACTCGCTCGCCGGGCAATGACAGGACCTTAAGTGCAGAGCCCCATGGCGGGACGGTCGCCGACCCCTTGGGGGATCCCTAAATCCGAACGCGGTGGCCGCGGATGCCACGAAGCCGCAGCGTCTCGAGTTGCCGGCTCGCAACCGTCCGGAAGTGAGCCCCGCTGCCGATGTCGTTCCCTATCTCACGCTCCTCCGAAAAGGGAATGGCGAAGAGCCGGCTCAGCGCTTGGGCGAAGGCCCGCTGAGGACCACCTATACCCCGCCTCTGGCGGTACCCGGGGCGGGAACGTAATTTTCCCCGGCGCCGATTGACGCATTTCGCCCCTTGCGTTGACAACGGGGCCACGGAACAACCCGACTCGAAGGAGCCGACCGTGGCCACCGACCCAGCCAGCGCACTCGATGTTCTCGCCTTCGCGGCGATCAAGATCTCCCCCAACTCAAACGGCCTGCCGGGCTTCTCCACCGCCGAACGCCTGCTCGGCGGCGGCGCCAAATACGTCCTCCTCGCCTGCTTCGCCGGCGGCCTCTGGGGCGTCGGCCAGTGGGTGCTCGGCACCCGCCACGGCCACGGCGAGGGAGCGAGCGCCGGCAAAGTCAAGATCGGGATCGCCTGCGCCGGGGTCTTCCTGGTCGGCGCCCTCCCGGCGCTGCTGAACTTCTTCGAAGGCATCGGGAAGACGGTCAAGTGAAGACCGCAGCCGAACCGACCCCGCGACGCACCAAGCTCCTGCGCGCCGCCGCGCTGCTCGCCGTCCTGCTCCTCGGCTGGCTGATCGGCCACGCCTCCTCCCCCTCGACCCCCCAGCTCCGCGCCCCCACCAGCGCCGAAGCGGGGGCGGCGCGGAGCTCTGCCGGCGTCCCGCTCGCCTTCCCCGACACCGCCGCCGGCGCCGCCGAGGCCGTCGCCGCCTACCAGAGCTCCTTCGCCTCGCCTGCGATCATGCGCCCGGGCGTCCTGCAGGCGCGGATCGAAGCCGTCGCCACCCCCGACTACGTAAAGGCGATGCTCGCCGCCAACCGGCCGGGCGCCGAGCGGCTCGCCGGCGGGGCGATCGGCGCCGGCCTGGCCTCGGGCGTGAAGACGATCTACGCGGCGGTGCCGATCGGCTACCGGGTGCAGTCGTTCAGCCCGTCACGGGCCCGCCTCCTCACCTGGGGCTTCACCCTGCTCGGCAACGCCTCGGCGGTCGAACCCGCCGCCTACTTCGGCCTCACCCACACGGAGCTGGTCCGACAGGAAGGCACCTGGAAGATCGCCGAAACCAGGGCCGGCTTCGGCCCGACCCCGAAGCTCGCGACGAAGCCCGGCCCGCTCGGCGCCTACGACGTGATCGACCTCGCCCAGGAGCTGCGGAGCTATGCGCTCGCTCCCTAGGCTCGTGACACTCCTCGCCGCGGCGACCCTCCTGGCGGCTCTGGTCGTCCTCGACTGGCCGGACCCTCCCCCGGCCAGAGCCAACGTCGGCTGCGAAGTCGCGACCGCCCCGGCCGGCGCGATCGCCGAAGGGGTCGGCGCGATCACCGGCGGGGCGATCGGCGGCGGCAACCCCGTCGGCGACGCCTGCAACTCGGTCACCGACGGCGCGGTCGAAGCCGTCACCTCGCCGGTCACCGGGGCGCTGAAGGGGATCGGCAACTCGATCTTCTCCCAGGTCACCACCTGGGTGACCGAAGGGACGGCGTGGCTGATCGAAAAGGTCGTCACCGAGACGCAGAAGACGACGACCCCCGAACTGCAGAGCAAGGGTTTTCTCTCCGAGTACGGGCGGATGGCACAGATCGCCGCCCTGCTGGCGGCGGCGACGGCGCTGCTGGCGATCCTCGAGGCGATCGCCCAGTCGAGCTGGGCGCTTTTGGCCCGCGCCTTCCTGGTCAACCTGCCGCTCGCCTTCATCGCGACCAGCGTCGCCTTCGTCGTCGTCCAGCTGCTGCTGGTCGCGACCGACGGGATGTCGCACGCGATCGCGGCGGCGACCAAGGAACACAGCGCCCACTTCTTCCACACCGCGATCGGCGATCTTTCGAGGGCGGGCAGCGCCGCCGGTAGAGGCGACCCCGCCGCGAAGGCGGGCCTCGAAGGCGCCAGCGAAGTAGCGGTCCCGGTCTTCGTCACCTTCCTCGCCGCGATCATCGGCGCCTTCGCCGCCTTCTTCGTCTGGATCGAGCTGCTGATGCGCGATGCCGCCGTCTACGTCGTCGCCCTCTTCCTGCCGCTCGCCGTCGCCGCCTCGATCTGGCCGCGCTGGTCGGGAGCGCTGCGGCGCACCGGCGAGCTCCTGGTCGTCGTCATCGGCTCGAAGTTCGTGATCGTCTCGATCATCGCCCTCGCCGCCGGGCTGATCTCCGAAAAGGGCGCCGACGTCGAGCACATCCTCGCCGCCTCGGCGCTGATGCTGCTCGCCTGCTTCGCACCCTTCATGCTCTTCCGGCTCGTCCCTTTCGCCGAGGGCGCGATGGCCGCCGCCTACGGCCGCCGTTCGGCGGGCGGCGTCGGGGGCGGCATGATGATGGCGAACGGCGCCCAGATGGTGCGCAGCTCGGCGCGCAGCAATTGGGCCGAGCCGGAGGTCTGGAGCGTCAGCGACGGCAGGGCGAGCGGGAACGGTGGAGAGGGCCCCGGAGGCGCCGGCGGCGGAGCGGGCGGCGGGGGCCGCGGCGGTGCCGGAGGCGGAGCGGGGCAGCCGGCGCCGAGGACGCTGGGAGCGCAGCGGGTGCGGGCGGCGCCGGGGCCGCCGTGCTGGCGGCTGCGCCCGTCGCGGCCGCGCGCTCTGCCCAGGGCGGCGCCGAGCGGCTCGCCGGGACCGGCGTCGGCCGCGAGGCGGCAGGGGCCAGGCCGAGGGAAGCGGCGGGAGAAGCCCAGGCGACGTGGCGCCCACCCGGCGCCCACCCCACCGCCGGCCGGCGCCGCAGGCAGACGACGCGGGCGGGAGTCCGGCGCCCGCCACCTCGCGGCCGCCGCGCCCGCCGCAGGAGCTCTCGGTCAAGCCGAGACCCCAGGAGGAAGCATGAGCCGCGCTCGGCATTACCGTTTCGGCCCGCTCGAGCAGCGGGCGATCGTCGGCTCCCTGCGCGCCGGCGGGCTCGCCGTGATCGCCGCCGGGGCCGCGCTCGGCCTCGGGCTCTTCTACGCCCTCGGCGGCTTCCCCGGGATCGTCGGGGCGCTGGCCTGCCTCGGCGCCGCCGGCGCCGCGATCTCCTTCCCGCTTCAGGGCCGGAGCGTCGAGGAGTGGGCGCCGGTCGCCCTCGAGTGGCTGGTCTCCGGGCGCGACCGCCGTCCATATCGCTCGCGCTCGCCCGAGGCCGGGATGCGGGCAGGAGACGCGGAGACCTACGTGCCCTCACTGCCGCCCGAGCTCGGCGGGATCGAGCTGCTCGCCTTCCCCTACGGCAGCGAGGAGGTCGGCGTCGTCCGCGAGCGCGGTGCCGCCTGCTACACCGCGGCGATCGCGGTGCGGGCCGGAGCCTTCGCCCTGCGCGACTGCGCCGAGCAGGAGCGCTCGCTGGAGGCCTGGGGTGGCGTCTTGGCGAGCTGCTCGCGGGAGGGCTCGCCGCTGCGGCGTCTGCAGTGGATCGAGCGGACCCTGTCCGGCCAGGGCGATGAGCTCGCCTCCTACCTGCAGGAAAAGCGCGACCGCAGCGTTCCCCTCGACTCCAGCGTCGTCTCCTCCTACATCGAGCTGCTGGAGGCCGCCGCTCCGCTGAGCCAGGAGCACGAGGTGCTGATCTGCCTGCAGATCGACGCGCACAAGGGAGGGCGCGAGGCAAAGCGGCTCGGCGGCGGCGTCAAGGGCGCCTGCGAGCTGCTGATGCGCGAGGCCGAGGCGCTTGCGCAACGGCTCGCCGCCGCCGAGATCACCGTCTTCGGCCTGCTGCGACCGCGCCAGTACGCGGAGGTGATCCGCGACTCCTTCGACCCCTTCGGCCATCAGAGCCGCTCGCGGGCAGCGCTCGGGGACCCCGCCCGCGAGGGCGTCGACCCGGCCTTGATGGGTCCGATGGGAGCCGAGGTCTGCTGGCGTCACTACCGCACCGACTCCGCCCTCCACAACACCTACTGGGTCTCGGCCTGGCCGCGCTCGGAGGTCGGGCCGACCTTCCTCGCCCCCCTGCTGATGCAGAGCGCCGCGGTGCGCTCGGTCTCGGCGACCATCGAACCGGTGCCGTTCTCGCGGGCGATGCGCCAGGCCGAGATGGCGCAGACCGCCGAGGTCGCCGAGGAGATGACCCGCGCCCGCCAGGGCTTCCTCACCACCGCCCGGATCCGAAAGCGCGCCCAGGCGGTCTCCCGCCGCGAAGAGGAGCTCGCCTCCGGGCACGCGGAGATGCGCTTTGCCAAGTTCATCACCGTCTCCGCGGCCGACGAGGAGGGGCTCGAGCGGGCCTGTGCCGATGTCGAGCACGCCGCGCAGCTGGCGCGACTGGAGCTGCAGCGGATGTACGGGGAGCAGGAGGCGGGGTTCGCCAACACGCTGCCGCTCTGCCGGGGGCTGCGCTGATGGGGCGGCGCGGGGACCGGCCCGCGCACTCGGCCACTACGGCCCACTTCCAGGCCGCCTACCCGTTCCTCGCCCAGGGCGGGCTCGGCGCGCCGGGCGTCTACGTCGGCACCGACGCCTTCGGGGGCGCCTGGGCGTTCGACCCCTGGGAGCTCTACGCGCGGGGGGTGATGCGCAGCCCCAACGTGATCGTCCTCGGCGGCATCTCCTACGCCAAGTCGACGCTGATCAAGACCTACCTCTACCGCCAGCACGTCTTCGGCCGCCACGCCTGGGTGATCGACGTCAAGGGCGAGTACGGGCCACTCGCGAGGGCGCTCGGTCGGGTCCCGATCGGCCTCGAACCGGGAGGGGCGGTGCGGCTCAACCCGATCGAGCGCCGCGGCGGGCGCGAGGGGCAGCTCGCCCTGCTGCGCGCGGTCGCCCTCGCCGCCCTGCGCCGCGACCTCGGCCCCGAGGAGGACGCCGGGCTGCGGGTGGCGCTGGACCTGGTGAACGAGGAGGCCGGCAGCGCCGAGCCGACGCTGCCGATGGTCGTCGACGCACTGCTGCATCCGCGCGAGGCGATGGTCGCCGCGGTCTCGGCGGCCGACGCCGGCGAGTTCGCCGCCGCCAACCGCGAGACCGCGCTGGCGCTGCAGCGCCTCTGTGAGGGCGACCTGCGCGGGATGTTCGACGGGCAGACCTCCGAGGGGATCGACCTCGCCTCCCCGCTCGTCGTCCTCGACCTCTCGGCGATGCGCGACTCCGAAGCGCTCGGGGTGCTGATGACCTGCGCGGCGGCCTGGCAGCAGGCGATCCTGCGCGAGCGAAAGCGCGAGGCCGAAGAGTCGGGGGTGCCGATGGCGAAGGTCTTCTGCGTCTTCGAGGAGGTCTGGCGGGTCGCCTCCAACATCGGCGTCGCCGAGTGGCTGCAGGCGAACTTCAAGCTCTGCCGGGCGCTCGGCATCGCCAACGTCCTCTCCCTGCACAAGCTGACCGACTTCGGCGCCGCCGGCAGTGCGGGCTCACGCTCGGCGCGGATCGCCCAGGGGCTCGCCGCCGACGCCGGCTGCATCGTCATCTACCGCCAGTCGCCCGACCAGCGATCGGTCCTGCGCGAGGACCTCGGCCGCTCCGACACCGAGGTCGAGCTGGCGATGGGCCTCGGCATCGGCGAGGCGATCTGGGTGATCGGCTCCCATTCGGTGCTCGTTCAACAGAGGCTCTCCGCCGGCGAGAGGGAGATCACCTGGACGGATGCCCAAATGACCACTCTCGCTGCGGGAGGGGGGCGATGAAGGGCGAGGAGCGGGTGGCCGTAGCGCTCGCCGCAATCTGCGCCCTGCTGCTGGCGGCGCTGTGGCTGACCGGCGCCGCCTCGGCGGCGATCTTCGGGCCGGGCTGGACGCCGCCGCCGGCGGCGGAGCTGCCCGGCATCGCCGCCCACCTGCTCGCCCACCCGGGCCGGCCGGCAGCCGCCTGGCCGCCGGACATGCGGCGGGCGATCCCCGATCCCGTGCCCTTCTACCTGACCGCGGCGATGGTCTGCGCGGTGCTCGCCGGGGCGGTCACAATCGCGCTGCGTGCCGCCCGCGAGCTCGGCGTCTCGGGCGCCCTCGACGGGCGCCGGCGCGAGCGGGCGCCCGCGTCGCGCTGGGCCGCCCCGCGCGACCTGGGCGGGCTGCGGGTCTCCGCGCCGGCCCCCGGACGGCTGACGCTCGGGCGCAGCGGGCGTCGGTTGCTCGCCGCCGAGGAGCGCGGCTCGGTGATCGCGATCGCCCCGACCGGCGCCCACAAGACGACCGGCCTGGCGATCCCGGCGCTGCTGGAGTGGCAGGGACCGGTGCTGGCGACCTCGGTCAAGTCCGACCTGGTGCGCGACACGCTCGCCCGCCGCCGCGGGCTCGGCGAGGTGATGGTCTTCGACCCGGCCCAGGTGACGGGGCTGCCCTCGGCGCGCTCGACGCCACTGTGGGGAGCGCGGACCTGGCGCGGGGCGATGCGGCTTTCCCACTGGCTGACCGCCGCCGCGCGTGTGGGCTCCTCGGGGATGCAGGATGCCGACTTCTGGTTTCAGGCCGCCGAGAAGCTGATCTCCCCCCTGCTCCTCGCCGCCGCCACCGGCGAGCTGACGATGAGCGAGATCGTCCGCTGGCTCGACGAGGGACCGGAGGCGAGCGAGGAGGAGGTGCTCGGCCTGCTGCGGGGGGCCGAGTGCGCCGACGCGGAGCGCGCCTACATGGCGACGCAGAACCGCGAGGAGCGCCAGCGCTCCTCGATCTACACCACCGCCGAGATGACGCTCGCCGCCTACGCGGACCCGCGGGTCGCCGAGGAGAGCGCGGCGGCCGACTACTCCCCCACCGCGCTGCTGGACGGTCGTGCCAACACGCTCTACCTCTGCGCCCCCCAGCACGAGCAGGAGCGACTGCGGACGATCTTCTCGACGATCATCCAGGAGCTCCTCGCCGTGGTCTATGAGACGGTGGCCACCACCGGGCGCCCGCTGAACCCACCGCTGCTGTTGCTGCTCGACGAGGCGGCGAACATCGCCCCGATCCCGAATCTCGACGAGATCGCCTCGACCGCCGGCGGCCAGGGGGTGCAGCTCCTCTCCGTCTTTCAGGACATCTCCCAGATCAGCGCCCGCTACCAGCGCCGGGCGGCGACGATCGTCAACAACCACCGCGCCAAGGTCTTCGGCTCGGGGATCTCCGACCCCGAGACCCTCGACTACGTCGCGCGGATCGTCGGGGCGGGCGAGTTCGAGCAGCGCTCGCGCACCGACGGCGAGCGCGGGCGTGCGAGCACGACCGAGGGCGAGACCTACCGCGACCTGTTGCCTCCCGCGCTATTGCGCAGCGCCCTTCCCGGTAATGCAATACTGCTCTACGGGCACCTTCCGCCGGCGAGGATCCGGTTGCGTCCCTGGTTCCACGAGGCGAGCCTGCGGTCGATGCGTGATCAGGGCGCCGGAGACAGGCAGGTTCGGCAATCGTGAGCCCCGGGACCGAGCAAGCAGGACCGAAGCACGCAGGGCCACCCCCGACGCCGGTGGCCGTGGGGCAGAGCCTCGGCGAGGAGACGGTGCCGCTTCGAGGCGCTGAAGACCGCGAGTCCGAGCGCCGCCGCGAGGAGCGGGTGCGCCTTGTGGTCGGTCGCGCCCCGGGTCGTCGCCGGCGGCTCGGACGCCGGTCCGCGCTCGGAGTGGCGGTCGCCTCGCTCCTCCTCGGCACCGTCACAGTGGTAGCGCTCGCCGGCTCCGGTGCCGGCGGGCCCGCCCACACAATCGCGGCCGACCGGCCGCGAGCCCCCCGAGCGCTGACGGTCAGCGCCTCGCCCCGCGAGCGCGGGGCTCGCCGACCGCCGCCGTGGGTAGGGCGCCGCGCGGTGGCACAAGCCCACCGCGCGGCCGCCTGACGGCAGCGCCGCGAGGCGGCGCGTCACGCGAAGCGGCGAGAGACCGAGGCCGGCGCGCCGCCGGCAAGCCCGCGCCGCCGACCTCGAGCGGCGAAGTGCCGACGGCCGAGCCGCCGGCCGAAAGCGCGGCGCCGGCACAGGAAGCCCCGGCGACGGTCGTCGCAACGCCGGAAACGAGCCCGAGCGAACCGACGACTTCCGCAAGCGAAGAAAGCCAGACGCAGAAGGAGTTCGGCTTCGAGCGCTGAGGCGACGCCCCGGGGCAAACAGAGGAAAAGGAGAAGAGAGAAATGGCCCACCCATCACCGCCCGGCGCAGGGGCGCGGCGGCTCGCGACCCTCCTCGCCATTGCGCTGCTCCTCGCCCTGCCGGCGCTGGCCTCGGTGCCGGCCCGCGCCCACGCCGCGGCCTCGCGCTTCATCTATGAGCTCTGCGACCCGGCGCTACCGGCGGGCAACTCCCCGCAGCTGAACTTCGTCGTCAACCCGGGCCTGCCGATCACCTACTGGAACAACTGCTCCCAGGCCGGCGGCTCGCTCGGCGTCCAGGAGTACGGTCACGCCGCCGCCGGCTACGCCTACCTCAGCGTCGGCGTGCCGAGCACCCCGGGCGGCTTCGTCGAAGCCGAGACGATCACCGCCTCGGCGAACGGGCTCGGTCCCGGCAACGACCACACCTTCGTCTACGAACAGCCCTGGCCACCCGACGGCGGAGGCGAGGTCCACCGCACCTTCTTCATCCGCGGCGAACCGAACATCTACAGCAGCGGCGGCGGCTTCGAGCTGCTGCTGAACTGCAACGGCAACTACGCGCCGGGCTGCGAGGCCGGGCCGACGATCGCCGCCCACTACATCGCCGCCCTGGAGGTCGACCCGCACCCGCCGACGATCCCCTCGCTCGGCGGCTCGCTGCTGGAAGGGGGAGTGCTGCGCGGCCACCAGGAGCTCCTCGCCGAAGCCAAGGACACCGGCGGCGGCGTCAGCCGGCTCGAAGTGCTGATCAACGGCACCCCCGCCCCCTCGCCGGTGCTGGCCGCGTGCAACGTCGCCGACGTCGCCAACACCAGCTACACCGGCCTGGCGGCGATCAGCCCCTCGCCCTGCCCGCCCGCATTGAAGACGAGCTGGGACCTGAACACGGGTGCCCCGCCCTTCGTCGAAGGCGCCAACACGGTCCAAGTCTGCACCTCCGACTTCGCCACCGTGGGCGAAGCCGACCGAACCTGCTCCACCCCACAGGCCCTGGAGGTCGACAACTCCTGCACCGAATCCCCGGTCCCCGGCGGCGAGGTCCTCTCCGCCCAGTTCGCCGGTACCCACTCCGAAGAGGTCACCGTCCCCTACAACCGCGCCGCCAAGGTGAGCGGCGAACTCGCCGACAACGCCGGCGACGCGATCGCGGGGGCGACGATCTGCGTGCAGGCGGCGACCCAGGGATCCCACCAGGGCCTGCGGCCGATCGGCACCGCGATCACCGACGCCCAAGGGCACTTCGTCTACGCGGTGCCACCGGGGCCCAACCGACAGGTCCTCGTCGGCTACCGCCACGACTCCTTTCAGGTCGGGCGCTCGATCCGCTACTACGCGCACGCCAAGCCGACGATCAAGGTCAGGCCGAGCCGGCTGCGGAACGGCAACAGGATCTCGATCACGGGCAAGCTGCCCGGCGGGCGGGCTCGCGGGCGGGTCATCGTCCTGCAGGCGAGCGCCCTTCGATCGCATCAGTGGTTCACCTTCCGCCGGGTGACCACCGGACCCCACGGTCACTACCGGGCGCACTACCGCTTCGACGCGACGACCGAAACCGTGACCTACCGGATCCGGGCGGTGGTGCCGCGCCAGCGCGGCTATCCCTGGGAGGTCGGGCACTCAAAGCCCGCAAGGGTGAAGGTGTGGGGACATTGAGTCGCGGCCCGACTTGGGCTAGACAGAGGAACGTCAACTCTGGGGGCAACCGCGCCCCGGGAAGAGCGAGGAGAACAAGATGAGCGAGCTGAAGTTGAACACCCGCGCGAGCATCGGCGCGGTCACGGGGCCGGTCGGCCTTCTCCTCGGGCTCATCGCGGTGGTGATCTCGCTGTCGGGCATCGCCGACGCCTCCTCCTCCCATGGCCACAAGATCACCGCGCGCCAGCTCGCCCCCGGCGCGGTGACGGCCAAGGCGATCGCGCGTGGCGCGGTAGGGCCGAAGGCCCTGCGGAAGTCCGCTGTCAACTCCCGCGCGCTTGCCGACGGCGCGGTCAACAAGCGCATCCTGGCCAAGGAATCGGTGATCGCGCGGGCGCTCGCGCCCGCAGCAGTGGGCGCAGCGGCGATCGCGCCCGGTGCCGTATACGGCGGCGCCCTGGCGAGCGAGTCGATCCACGTCACCCCGATCGCCGATCACGACGCCGTCGCCTCGAATCCCGAATGGACGCCCAGCAACACCGAAACCGCCCTCTGCGCTCCGGGGGAAGCGCTGCTCGGCACCGGCTTCATGTTCACCGAAGCCGGCAACCACGAAGTCGGCTTCCTGCGTGCCGCGCCCTTCCTCGCCGCAGGCGGGAACGGCGTCACCGGGGAAATCACCAGCAACTCCGGCGGCACCGCAAAGGCGCAGATCATGGCTATCTGCCTGGGCGGCTAGGCAAAGAAGGGGCGGCCGACCTGGGCTCAGTACAGGTCGGCCTACCCGGCTATTCGGCGTAAAGAGCGATCCACTCGTACTCTCCGTTGACGATCGGCACGAGATCGGGCCGCACGCCGGCCGCGCCGTTCAGCTCGCGCCGGGTAAAGACGCCGGTGGTGTAGGCGCGGGCGCGCTCGGCGGGGGTCATCCGGGCGAGCACCAGGGCGACCTCCTCGAAGTCGGGGGTCCTCCTCGCCGGGGGCCCGGTGGGGACGGTCCGCGGCGTCGAGTGGGTGGTCAGGGCATCGAGGGCTGGGCGGCTCATCGGAGCCTCCTTCCATGCGGGGCGCCCGCCGGGTGCGGGAGCCGGTGACCGAGCCCCGCACGCCGCAGGCGTGCAAGATCGAGGGCCAAGGGCCGGCTCCCACACCCGCCAACGCCCGCCGCGGCGAACTTCGCGGTGGAGATGGCGTGTCGGTGGCAGGTCGGGCCGGTCCCATCACCACCGGTGTCAACGGAGGACGCGGAATGCGTTGACCGGGCGACGCCGGTTCGGGCGCGCCGGTCGTGGGCAACGTCGGAGCCCTCGCAGGGCGCGGGCCGACAGATCAGCCCTGAGCAGTTGGCGCTCGACGCGGAGCACGCCGAAGCGGGGCTACTCCTTCCACGCGGTTGCGAGCGCGTCGGCGGGTGTCGCTCACGCTCCTGCAAAGGACGAAAGGGAACACTCGGCCGTTGAAACTCACGGCGTTCGCAAGCGGGCGACGGAGCCTCAGCGACGCCTCGCCGACCGGTGTGTTGCTGCGGTGACTGCGGCGGCGATGACAAGTGTGCCGAAGATCGCAATTGCGAACATCCAGACAGCGGGGAGCCGATTGTTCAGGAGCGCGTTGGTGACCAGGGCGAGCAGCGCTACGGCGCCGATGAGCCCGACATAGCTAAGGACATGACTATCCGGTTAGCTCCGCGACAGGCACGCTGGCTCGGTGGGTGATCTCGTGGTAGGTCGTCGGCTGGTAAGAGGCACCGAGGCCGAGCAGCGTCTGGAAGGCGGCCATCGGCGTGCGGCGGCGGTTGTGGCGGAAGACGTACTCGTCGAGGTAGACCGGCAGGTGCTCGGGCGATACCCCTCGGTGGGTGCCCTGAAGCCACGTCTTCAGGTTGGAGGCCGCGCGGTGGGCTCGCGGCAGCAGCTTCTGCTCGTCAGGGTGTCGCCGCCGCTGCGGGCGGGGCTTATGCAAGTAGCCGGCGCCGGCGAGCCTGCCGTAGCCGTCCCAGCCGTCGGTGTGGACGATCGCGCCGGGCGCGACGAGTTCCTTCACCCACGGAGTCAGGGTGCCCTGGCTGGCGTCGGGGAGGACTCCCAGGCGCAGCCGCCCCGAGCCCGCGCCGCGCACCTCGACGACGATGCCGACCAGCGCCTTGCCATCGCGCTGGCGGCCGCCACGGCGCCCCTCGTGGCGCCCTCCGACGAGGGTCTCGTCGATCTCGACCTCACCGCTGAGCGGCTCACGCTCGGGGGCAACCATCGCCCGGCGCAGCTTCTGCAGCATCAGCCACGCTGTCTCATAGCGCGATATCCCGAGCTGGCGCTGCAGCTGCACGGCGGAGATGCCCGGCGTGTGCGTTGCCACCAGATAGGCCGCCCAGAACCAAAGCGAGAGCGGCAGGCGGGTCTTGTGCATCACGGTGCCCGCCGTCACCGAAGTCTGATGCCCGCAGCCCTTGCACTGCCACAGGTGGCGACGATGTTCGCCGCCGATCTCGCCCTCGCCGCACTGCGGGCAGCGAAAGCCCTCCGGCCAGCGCGAGGCGAACAGGTAGGCGCGGCAGGCGTCGTCGTCGGGGAAGCGCCGCTGAAACTCGAGAATCGAGTGTGGAAAGGAGGGCCGGCCCATTCGCCGACGGTAGGTCAACCGCCGGACGGAGCTAACCGGATAGTCATGAGCTAAGGAATGAGCGTTCGCGCACAGTCCTACCCAGTTGAAGTCAAGGGTCCGGTGGTTGCCATCATAGAAGCGTCGGCGGTAAAGAACGGCACGGCGGACTTCTTCGCGTCGAGCTGAGGTCGCCGCCAGGCGGTTCCTTAGCGGGAGGGCAGACCTGCATCCGCGAGACGCACGGCGATCAGTCTCTTGACGAGCGCCTTCGGTAGGGGGCGGTCGATCGGGAAGTGCAGAGAGCTCTTGGTCATCGTGTAGCCGTCGAGCTGATCGGCAAGCCGGCTGAGGACCGAGCCGCTGAAGGGCAGGTAGCTCACATGATTCTTGAACGCCGCAAACCCGGCGATGACCTGGCCGTGCAAACGGAACGCCGGGACGCGGTATGAGATCCCCTCTTCGGCGTCTGGAACGATCTCGAGAATTGTGCGGCGCAGTTCTTGAAGTGTTGTGCGCTTCGGCTCCTCGAGATCACGCAGGTAGCTGTCGACCTGTTCGGCGGACACCGGGCGCAGTGTAGTGGTGCATCGCTGTCGCTTCGGGCGAGGTGCGACAGCGAGCCGGCCACTACGTAGCTCCGGACGGGCACATTTCCCACCATCTCCGAGTCCGCTGATCGAGCCGCTCGATTCGCTGCTGCGACGACTGCATCTTTCGATTCGACCACGGGACCAGGTCGAGGGTCCGGGTCCTTCAGTCGTGTGCGATGTCGGAGCCCTCGCAGGCCGCCGGGCGCTCGATCGCGACGATCGGCCCGTCCGGCACGTGGAACTCGATCCAGGTAGGCCCGACCTCAAAGCCTCCGCCGAGCCGGCTGCGGACCTCCTCGGGATCGAGGAAGAAGGTGGTCCCGTTGTCGAAGACGAGCCGCACCGCGCGGTCGTCGGGCGGCAGCGTCTCCACCCGCTGAAGCCGCGCGAGCGAGCAGAGCCCGAGGAACCGCTCGTACTGGTTCAGTTCCAGCTTCACCTCGCAGCCGAGCATGCCCTGCATCCGCAACAGGGCGTCGGTGAAGGCGATCTCGCGCAGCGACTCCATACCTGCGAAAGGATCGGGCGTCACGGATTGACCCCCCCTTCGCGGCGCCTCCGAGCTTTCGCCCGGCCCTCGCGGATCAGGCGCCTGACCTTGGTCAGGCTCCAGCCGCGGAGCTCGGCGATCTCCTTGTAGGGGAGGCCGAGGCCGAAGAGGAGGAGCGCGGCCCGCTCGTCGGGCTTCAGCGAGTTGATCGCGGCGGCGAGCTCGGCCGCCTCCTCGGAGCGCGCGACCCGCTCGAGCGGGTCGATCCCGCCCACCGGCTCCACGTCGATCGTGAGGTTCCGGGCCTCGCGCCGCCGTCGGCGACGGCCGATCTCCCAGGCGCTTCGCCGCACCACGGTCAGCATCCAGTGCAGGGCATCGGGACCGGCGGGGCCCGGATAGAAGCGCAGGAACTGCACCGAGGCCTCGCCGAGCGCGTCCTCGACGTCCTCGGAGCGGATCGAGTGACGCCGCGCCTGCGCCAGCAGCCGTCCCCTCTGCGCTTCGAGCAGCTCGGCGAGGATCAGAGCCCGTCGCTCTCTGTCTGTACGTGGGTCCTCTCGGGGGGCCATGCGGCCCGACCCCGCACGCGGAGCGTGCGAAGATCGAGGCCGCCCGGCCCCCCGAGCTTGGACCCCGCTACCGGGCGCCTACCTGCCGATCCCGATCTCCCTCCCGCTCTGGCGCTCCTGCTCGCGGCCGAGGGCATGTTGGAGGCGGGCCAGACGCACCTTCGCCTCGCGGTGCTCGCGCCGGGCCTGCGGATCGCGCGCCGGCCGGCCCAGGGACAGAGCGTCCTCGGGGTGGATCCCGTGGCGCAGGCGATAGCCGTGGATCAGGTCGACGGCGTCGTTCCACTCGGCGACGCGATGTGGATCTTCGGGCCGCGGGCCGAGGGCGGCGAGGATCATCGCCGAGGGTCGCACCCGGTCCGCCGCGACTGCCCGCCGGCGCAGCTCCACCAGCCGGTCCTCGATCAGGACGAGCTCAGTTCGCTCGGGCCCGCGCGGGCCGGCCTTGCGACGGGCCTCTGCCCGCGCCCTCCTGGCCAGCTCCTGCCGCTCGGCCTCGAGGCGGCCGAGCGCCTGCCGCCCCATCTCCTCGCTGGTCCGGGCCAACTCGGCGTCCGCGCCGGCGGAGCCCGCGACCCGCGAGCCGGAGAGCGCATCAAGGCGCTCGCGTTCGGTTGCGATCCGCCGCTCGACCGTGGCGAGCCTCTCCGCGGCGGCGCCCGGCGGCCGCTGCCCGAGCGCCCTGATCAGCTCGCCCCGCCTGGCCGCGAGCTGAGGCGGCGAGAGGGACTCGACCGCGCGCCGGGCTGCGACCTCGACCGCCGCGTACTCGCCGGCGACCCGCTCCGATCCGAGCCGCAGGTCGTGCGCCTCGTCTGAGACCTCGCGGGTCGCGGGGCCGAGGTCGGCGTCGAGCAGCTCGCCGGCGGCGACCCCGTAGGCGCGGGTCTCGCCCCTGGCCCGGGAGACGGCAACCAGGAAGTCCTCCCTGGAGATGCCGGAGTCAAGCAGGGCGAATGCCGACTCGAAGGTCTTCGACTCGGTGGCGTAGGTGGTGAGCGCGTAGGCGTGTTCGACCGATGGCCCGCCGGAGTCGGTGCGGCGCTCCAGGTAGCGCCGCCCGATCACCAGCTCCCGCCGATCCCCCTCGAGCCGGCGAAGGAGGAGCCGCCGCTCGTCGGGGTCGACGTCGAGCACCTCCCAGCGCTCGCGGTTTGAGACCTTCGGCCCGTTGGCGCGGGTGACGAGGTGATCGCCACGGGCGAACGCGGCACCGCCGACATCGACGGCGGGACCGTCGAGCTTGCCTTCGGCCCGCAGGAGCGCCCGGGCGCGGGCGTTCAGGTCGGCCACGTCGCGACCGCGCCGAGCAACCATCACCGCGTCCTCGCCGGCGGTGAAGGCGTGGTGCCAGTCGAGCGCCAGGGCGTCGAGCGTGTCCTCCATCTCCTCGGCGATCACGAGGCGCCCCTCGGCTCGCAGCAGGTCGAGCGCATCCGAACCTCGGCCCTCGTGGGCGAGTTCGACGATGTGGCGGTCGATGGGGTCGCGCTGGCGGCGGATCTCGGTGAGGACGGATGGCCGGGTGACGCCGGTCAGGTGGCCGTAGAGCCCTCCCGGGCCCACGGCGCCGATCTGGCGCGGGTCGCCGATCGCCACCAGCTTGCCCTGACATCGCTCGGCCAGCTCGAGGACCGCCGCCATCTGCGGCGTCGAGGTGGTCGAGGACTCGTCCATCAGGACGACGGCGCCGGTGGGCAGTGGCGCCAGCCCTCGCTCGGTCCGCCGCTCGCAGCGGATCAGCAGGTCGGCGATCGAGGTGGCGGGGATGCCGGCGCCGTCGCCGAGCTCGCCCGAGGCGCTGCGGGCGCCGGCGACCCCGAGGCCGGGGATCCCCGCCTCCGCCCAGGCCTCGGCCGCCGCCCGCAGCGCGGTCGTCTTGCCGGCGCCGGGCAGCGCCGCGACGGTGAGGATCCGCTCGCCGCCGGTGGTGAGGCGGCGGACCATCGCGACCTGCTCCTCGCTCAGGTAGGGATGGCGGGCGAGGACGGCGGTGAGCGTTGCCTCCTCCACCACCGCGGCGCCCGCTGCCTCACCCTCGCGGGCGGAGCGCAGCACCCGCCGCTCGAGCTCCCAGAGGCGCGGCGTCGTCCAGTAGGTGGTCGCGAGCAGGCCCTCGCCGCGGTGGATACAGACGACCCGGTCGGAGTCGAGCGCGGCGTCGACTGCGCGCGACAGCTCCTCGGCACCGGCGCCCTCCCGCATCCGGTTGACCAGCGCGCAGAGCAGGTCGCGGCGGTCGAAGTGGGAGTGGTGCTCCTCCAGGGTGGCGATCGCCGCGTCGAGGTCAGCGGCCTCGACCCCCCGCGGCTCGCGTCCGCGCAGCCGACCCAGCTCCGCGTCGATCGAGGCTTCCCCCACCCCGAACTCGGCCGCCCGCGAGCGCCACTCCTCGCGCTGGGCCTCGGAGGCATGGCGGTGGTCCTTGGGCCCGCGGGTGCGGTAGGCGGCGACTTCGGCGGCGGCGGCGGAGTCGAAGCCGAGGCGCTCCAGCTCGCGGAGGATCTGCGCGCGGCGGCGGGAGAAGTGCTCGATCAGCTCGCGGTCGAACAGCTCGAGGTCGGCGTAGCCGTTGGTGACTTCGTTCCAGGCGACCCCGAGCTCGCGGGTGAGCGCCGCCCGCAGGGCCGCCTGGTAGAGGTGCCCCGCGGTCTTCGCCTCGCGCAGCAGCGGCGAGTGGCTTCGGGGGTTGGCGAGGCTGAGCCAGCGCCCGTCGGAGACCGCACGGGTCATGTTGGCGGTGACGACGTGGGTGTGGAGGGTCGGGTCGCCGGCCCGCGAGGAGCGGTGCAGGAACGCCATCGAGACGAACCCGGTCCCGCGCTCGATCCGGCTACCGCCCTTGCCGCGCTGGACGAAGCACGCCTCGCGCTCCAGATAGGCGAGCGCCGCGGCGACCGCCTCCGCGTGGGCGGCGAGCACCGTCGCCCGCACCAGCGGCGAGCCCAGCGCCCACAGCAGGGAGACCGACTTCGGAGCGCTGAAACGCACGTCGTAGCCGAGGATCGGCTCGAGCCGACGCTCCTTGCCGGAGGCGTCGACGAAGACACGTGGAGCCGCTCGCCGCACCAGCGGCCCGCCGCCGCCGGGGTCCTCGCCGGCGAGGATCAGGGCGTAGGCGTCGGGGTCTACCTCGCCGGTGAGGCCAAGCTCGGCGGCGAGTGAACCTGCCCAGTAGCCCGGGGCCTCGCCGGGCTTGGAGTAGTAGTCCTCGCCGCCTTCGGCGACGGCGTTGATCCAGTAGTCCTTGGTCCGCGATCCGATCTTCGTCACTCCGACCATGCCCCCGTTGTCAACCGGGGCGGCCGTTTGCGTCACCGGAACCGCAGGGTTCGTAGTTTGTCGGGTGTCGGGGTGGTGGTCGCGGGGAGCTACGAGGCGGGGTGTGGAGACCTCTCTACGGCGGTCCAGGAAGGTGGTCGTCGGAGATGTCGTGGTCGGTGGAGAAGGGGATCGTCGCCGGCCGTGAGGCGGTCGCGGGGCGATCGGGAGGGTGGGAGTGTGGGGACGATGGAGCGGCACCGGCGGTGGTCTTTCGTCCCGGCGCCGGGGTCGAAGGTGGCGGGCGCGAGCCCGTGTGTGAGCGTCCCGACCGGGAACTCGGGCGATCAGGACCGCGGGGGTTGGCTCAACTCGAGGAGTGGAAGTCGCCGCCGCACTCGCCCCAGACCCCGCGGTCTTCTCGACTCGCAGCGGCGGAGGCCAGTTCGAAAGCAGCGAGACCGTCGAAGCGCTGGTCGTCGTAGCGGTAGACCTCGGCCCAGCCACGACGGAGCTGGGCCAGCTCGAGCTGCCGGCCCGCCGACGAAGGCGTGGGCGAGGAGGCGCCCGTAGCGGTCGTAAACGCCTGCGACCGAGTCGGGGACGAGACGGACCGGCGCCCCTTCGGGGGCGAGCGTCGTCATCGAGGCGGCCGCCTGGCGCGAGCCGCACTCGACCGGCGTGCCGGGCTCCACGTCCTCGGGGGTGTCGATGCCGACCAGGCGGACGTAGAGGAGGTCGCCGGAGGCGAGCCGGACCCGCAGGGTGTCACCGTCGACCGCGTAGTCGATCGTGGCGCGGCGGGGGAAGGCGGCCGGACGGGCGGAGCGCTCGGCGCCGGCGCCGCCCGCGCAGCCAAGTAAGACGGCGAGGCAGAGGAGGAGAGGCGCCAGGACCGCGAGCTTTCGCATCGGCTCCATCCTCGCGCCTCTCCCCGGACGGGCGCTACGCCCGCGCCGCGCTCCGTCGCTCCCGCAACCGGACCTCGCTTGCCTCGATCGCCGACTCGGTGAACTCGACGCCGCGGATCTTCCGCCGCCGCTGGCGCTCGACCCCCGGAACCACCACCAGGTCGCCGACCCCCAGGTGGGAGACCCGCACCGCGAGCTTCTCGCCGTAGCGACGCTCGGGACCCCCGACCACGTAGACGGTCCTCACGACCGGGTTGCTCGCCGGCCCCGCGTCGGTCGCCACCACGAACCTGCACACCGGCACCCCGGCGCTCGTCCGTGAGAGTTCCGGCTCCCGGCTGATCCGCCCGATCGCCTGCGTTCTGACCTCGGTCTTGATCGCTTCTGCGCTCATCTCGATTCGCTCCTTTTCGTCGGCCCCTCGGGACCTCGTGTGAACTTGCCTCGGGGCAAGCCCGGGAAAGGCGCCGCGCGCACCGAGCGAAAGCGAGGGGAAGGGAGCGCAGCGACCTTGCGCGGGGCGCCGCCCGGGCTAGGCTCGGGGCAAGTGAGCACGAGCCCGCCACCCCCTCGTCCTCCCTGCCACGGGAGGAGGGCCGGCGCCGTGGCGCCGGCCCTCCTCGTGACGCCCCGATCTCAGACCGTATGGACACACCAACGGCCGATTCCGTCCGCGCGGATGCCCACGGTCGTCGGTGACCAGCGGTGCCGAGGGGTGCCGCGCGATCCGACGGAGGTAGGAGATGACGACGACCTGGGTGGGACTCGACGTCCACGCATCCTCGATTGACGCCGCGGCGACGATCGGCGCGACCGGGGAGATGCTGCAAACGCGACTTCCCGGCGAGGCAGAGGCGGTCATGAGTTGGGTGCAAGACCTCCCCGGCGAAAAGCTGCGAGTGACCTATGAGGCTGGACCGACCGGCTTCGGCCTCGCGCGCTCGCTGGCGAGCGCCGGGATCGATGTCCTGGTCTGCGCGCCGGGCCTGGTGCCGCGCGCACCTCGCGGCCGGATCAAGACCGATCGGCGTGACGCCGAACTTCTGATGCGCTGCCTGATGAGCGGGCAGCCGGCCCGTGTCCATGTCCCCACCGTCGAGGAGGAGGGGTTGCGCGAGCTGGTACGAGCCCGTGAGGATCTGCGGCGGGACCTGATGAGCGCCCGCCACCGGATCTCCAAGATGCTGTTGCGCTACGGGGTGCGCCACCCGATGCTCAACAACCGCTGGGGCCGCGAACACCTTGTCTGGCTGGGGAAGGTGGAGCTGCCCGACCCTTCGGCCCAGGTGGCACTGCGTGACCAGCTCGGCGTCCACGAATTCCTGATCGCCCGCCGCCACGAGCTCGAGGAGGAGCTCTTCGCCCGAATTGAGTCGAGCTCGTGGGCAGAGACAGCTGCAAAGCTGCGGTGCCTGCGCGGGATCGGGCGGCTGAGCGCCGCCGGCCTGGTCGCCGAAATCGGCGACTTCACTCGTTTCCCGTCGGCGCCGAAGCTGATGGCGTGGCTGGGCCTGGTCCCGTCCGAGCACTCCAGCGGCACCAAGCGCGTGCAGGGACCGATCACCAAGGTCGGCTCCCGCCACGCGCGCCGACTGCTCGTCGAGGCCGCCTGGAACTACCGCTACCCGCCGCGTCGGAACAGCGAGCTGCGCGCCCGCCAAAAGGACCAGCCAGCCGAGGTGATCGCTCGCTCCTGGCGCACCCAGCAGCGCCTATTCAAGGTCTGGAAGACCCACGAGGCTCGGGGCAAGCGGCGCACAGTCACGGCGGTCGCTGTCGCCCGCGAGCTGGCCGGGGCCTGCTGGGCGGTCGCGACGATGTGAGCCCGCCGACACCGAGAAGGGAACCTGGGCGGCGGGGAAGCTCATGCGCAGCGCCCCCACGCTCGTTCTGTGGGCATCGACGGCATCCGCCGCGATCTGCCCGATCTCAGACTGTGGGTCGCTCGGACGTAAGCACGGTCCTGCCGTTTCGCCCGGCGCATACCTAGACTGACCGCCCCGTCGCGCCGAGCCACCCCGCCGCCCAGGTTCCCTTCTGCATGAAAGAGGCCGGGCTTTCGCCCGGCCTCCGAAGTCGGCTGCCCCTTGACAGGAGCGCGCCCATACTAGAAGGGGATGTCCTCGTCGGCTCCCGTCGCGCCGATCCCGGCCGGCTCCTCCTGGGGCTCGATTGCCTCGTCGGAATCGCTCCGCTCCCCCGGTTTGCCGCCCAGGTAGCGGACCCGGCCGGCAATGATCTGGACCGCCTGCCGTTTGCCCGAACCGTCCTTGGCCTCCCACTCGCTCCAGTCGAGCCGACCCTCGACCAGGATCCGCCGACCCTTCTCCAGGTACTCCGCCGCGCTCTCGGCGACCGCGCCGAAGCACGTCACGTTGAAGAAGTTCGGCTTGTCGACCCACTCGCCGCTCCGGCCGTCCTTGCGGCGGCCGTTGACCGCCAGGCGGATGTCGCAGATCGCGGTCCCTCCAGGCGAGCGCCGCAGTTCCGGGTCGCGGGTCAGGTTGCCGGTCTGCACGGTGATGTTGGTGTCCTCCACTTCGGGCCTCCTTTGAGAGGTGGTTCGATTGACGAACCCAGGTGGGGCGCGCGAGCGCCCGCACGGAGCGAGCCGTAGGCGAGGGAGCCCCGTAGGGGCCGCAGGGCGGGTGGCGTGTGCCAGCCTGAGGTGAGGCAGGCGGACCGCGTCTCACTCGGGAGGTCCGTGGTGGACGGCGCCCCTCCGTGCCGGTCGGTCGCCACCTTCTCCTCGGAGGTCGAGGAGCTCGATGGGCGAGGAGAGGTCGGTGGAACTAGGAAGGTGCGGGCCCGCGCACCCGACGCGGTGGGAGATCCTCGGGCGCCTCGCGGGCTCAGACCTGACCGACCGCGAGGTCGGACGTGCGCTCGGCGGCGTCACCCTTCCGCCGATCGGCCACCACCTCGTCCTCCTCGAGCGGGCCGGACCGGTGCGCCGTGTCTCCGGGGTCTTCCGCATCCACCGAGGCGGGGCCGACCGAGGTGACCTCCTCGAGCCGCCGCGCCAGCCGGTCGATCAGCGCAGCATGGCGCTCGATCTCGCCGCCCTCCGACCAGGAGGTGACATAGGGCACCGAGAAGCCGGCCGCGTCGAAGCCGAGGCCCGAGCACACGGTGAACGTGACGGTTTTCAGGCGCGATGGATCTGTTACCGGGTGTTGCCGTAGCTGGCTGTTGGGGCGCCGGGGGCGACACCGACGCGGTTGGTGTTACCGACGTGGCGCCTGCGTCTCTCCGGAGAGGGTCGCGCCGCCGAGACGGAGCCGCAGGCCCGGAGGGCCGAGGTGGAGTCTCGGCGGCGCGCTGCGCTCGTTCGGGGGTGGGCGGTAGCGTGCGTGTCGTGAGCGAGGCGAGCGTGGTCGTCGTTGGCGGCCGCGCTGCGGTGCTGTCGTCGCTGCGCTCGTTGCGGGTGGTGCTGCCGTCCGGCGAGGCGTACTGGACGGTCGTCGACGAGGAGTACCGAGTGGTCGCGGCAGCGGATGCGTTTCTGCGCGATCTGCGCTTCGGCGCCGACCGGACGGAGTCGACGACCAAGCTCTACGCCGGCGAGCTGGCGCTGTTTCTGGGCTGGGCCGACGGGTCGGGTCGCGACCTCGAGCGAGCAGCACGCGAGCTGTCGCGGTTCGTGTTGTTGTTGCGCACGACGCCGATCACACGTCGTGGCCGTGGCTACGGCCGGCCGCGCAGCGCGGGGCGGATCAACCACGTGCTGGCGGTGGTGCGCGAGTTCGTCAAGCACCGGGTTGCCCATGGCCGGCTCGACGCGCGGGTGCTCGCGGCGCTCTATGAGGTCGGCGACGACCGGTTTCTGCCGGCGGAGCTGCGTGCCGAGGACGGCGGGCTGCGCTACCGCGTCAGGCCGCGGCACAAGCTGCGCGCCGAGCGGCCCGGCCGCGAGCGGGCGGCCAGGCAGGAGGAGTGGGAGGCGCTGCTGCTGGCGGCGAGCTGTTGGCGCGATCGCTTCCTGTTGGTGTTGTTGTGGTTCTCCGGCCTGCGGATCGGCGAGGCGCTCGGCCTGCGCCGCTCGGATCTGCACTTGATGGAGTCGGCGAGCGTGCTGGGCTGTGAGACCAGCGGTGCGCATCTGCACGTCGTGCCGCGCGAGAACGTCAACGGCGCGCGGGCGAAGGGCCGGCGCGAGCGGGTAGTCCCGCTGGCTCATCACGTCCTGTCGCCGACCTCGAGCGGCTGTGTCTGGTCTGCCGCACGCCGGGGCATGAGCGGCCGGTCGCCGCGCGGGGCCTCTGCTACAGCTGCCATCGACAGGCGGTCAACCGTGGTCAGGGCGCCGCGGCCTACATCGCCGGGGATGAGCGCCGGCCGCCGGCGAGGGCGCGCCCGAGCTTTGGGCTGTGCCGGATGGCCTGCGACGCGTTGGCCTGCGGCGGCGACGGGCTCTGCGGCGAGCACCTGCGTCATTGGCGCCGGGCGGGCCGTCCGGCCGGCGCGGCCTTCGAGGCATGGCGCGATGCGGTCGGCGAGCCGCTGCCCGGCTCGCGCCACGTCGACCTCGCCGCGCTGAGCACGACGCTGCGCTGGGAGGTGCTGTTCGGGTTGTCGGTCGCGATCGACGCGCACCGACGCACGCGCATCAGCGAGCTGCGTCGCGTCGTCGCGCTGATCTCCCGGCGCGAGGTCGCCTCGATCGCCGAGCTCGACGTCTCGGGGCTTCGCACCGATGGGGTCAGGTTGTTCGTCTCCTGGGCACAGGACGCCCTGCGACTCGCCTTCGCCGATCCCGACGTCGAGTGGCGCAAGGACGTCTGGGACATGCGCGTGTTCGGCAAGCCGCAGGCCTACCGGATCGACTTCACCCGGATCGGCCAGCCGTGGCTGCGTGAGCTGGCCAAGCAGTGGGCGCGCGAGCAGGTACCGCTGGTACATGCCGCCTCCACCCGCCGCGCGGTCGCCTCTATCGGAGAGCTGTCGCGTTCGCTGGGACGCCGCGAGGACCGCGGCCTGCACCCGGCACTGCTGGGCCGCCGCGACATCTCGCTGTTCCTGGCGCGGATGACACGCGCCCACACGGCGGGCACGATCAGCGCGCACAAGCGCAGCGTGCTGATCTCCGACGTCTCCTACTTCCTGCGCCAGGCGCGCGACCTGGAGCTGGGCGCCGAGGGCAGGCCGGTGTTCGGGCTGCCCGCCTCCTTCACGCTCTCGCGCGAGGAGGTGCGCCGCGTCGCCCGGCCCCCGGCGGCTCCGCCCGGCCGGGCCCTGCCCGACGTCGTCGTCGCGCAGCTGCTCGAGCCCGCGGCGCTCGCGCTGCTGGAGACCATGCACGGCGAGCAGGTCCGGATCGCCTTCGAGCTGTTGGCCGACACCGGCCGGCGCCCGAACGAGATCTGCATCCTGGGCTGGGACTGCCTCGACTACGACGAGCGGCCCGCCGAGGAGGACGGCGGGCGCAGGCTGGCGGCGCTCGTCCACGACATGCCCAAGGTCTCGAGGACCGGCTGCCGGCTGCCGATCGACGAGCGGACCACGCAGTTGGTCCTCACCCAGAGACGACGGATGCACGAGCGCCACCCCGACACCCCGGCCGCCGAGCGGCGGCTGTTCCCGCGGCTGCATCGCAACCCGGACGGGAGCAGGCCGATGGATCCCGGCAGTCTGGCCAGGATGATGCGCCGTTGGGTCGACGCGCTGCCGGCGCTGCTCGACCCCGACGGCGCGCCGTTCGACCGCTCCCGCGTCGTCCCCTACGCGTTCAGGCACAGCTACGCGCAGCGACACGCCGACAACGGCACCCCGGTCGAGGTGCTGCGCGAGCTGATGGGCCACCGCAGCATGGTCACCACCCAGGGCTACTTCCGCGTCCGCGACGAGCGCGCCCGCCGGGCCGTGCAGACGCTCGCGCCGCTGCAGATCGACCGCCACGGCGACCGCACGATGCCGGTGGTCGAGCAACTCGCCCAGAGCGAGCGGCTGCGCCGCCAGGTCGGCCAGGTCGCGGTGCCGCTCGGCATCTGCACCGAGCCGTCGAACGTCAAGGCGCGCGGGCACGGCTGCGAGTTCCGCTACCGCTGCGTCGGCTGCGAGCACTTCCGCACCGATCCCTCCAGCCAGGCGGAGCTGCGGGGGTACCTGGCCCAGTTGTTGGCCGGCCGCGAGCGTCTCGCCGCAGCCCTGCCGCAGCTGGCCGACTGGGCACGCCGCGAGGCCACCCCGAGTGACGAGGAGATCGCCGCGGTCCGCGCGCTGATCCGACGCAACGACCAGGTGATCGAGGAGCTCGACCCGGGCGACCGCGCCGCCGTGCGCGAGGCGATCGCCACCACCCGCCGCCTGCGCGCCCAGCTGGCCGTCACCATCCCCGATCGCTACAAGGGCATCACCCGCCCGGCGCGCCCGACCCTGGTCCCCCGGCCGGCGGCCGGGGGATGAACGCACGGGGCGAGGCGATGGCCGCCTCCCGGCGCCTCGACAGCCAGCTCAGGCGCGAGCGGGTCATCGCCGCCGTCGACGCCCGGCTGGCCGCCGGTGAGGAGCTCAGCATCGCCGCGGTCGCCCGCCAGGCCGCGGTCTCGCGCAAGTTCATCTACGCCCACCCCGACCTGCGCGCCCAGATCGCCGAGCGTGCCCGGCGGCACCACCGCCACCGGGGTGCCGCCGCTGTCGCCGACGGGCAGGTCACCGTCGCCTCGCTGCGCACCGAGCTGGCGAACGCCAGGGCGGACAACCACCGGCTGCGCCGACAGGTGGAGGCGCTCGAGCAGCGCCTATCCGAGGCGCTCGGCCACGAGGTGGCCGAGGAGCTCGAACCCGGCGCCGAGCGTCCCGAGGAGCTGCGCCGGCGGCTCGAGCTCGCCGAGGCCGAGGTCTTCGAGCGCGGCGAGGCGCTGGCCGACGCGCGCGAGGAACTCGACGCCGCCCGCGAGATCAACCGCGAGCTGCTCGCCGCCCGCAACCGCGCAGACGCCTGAGCAGCGGATCAGGCCGCCCGCGGGGTGGGCTGCTCGCGGCCGACCGACAGCGCGTCCTCGATGCGCCGGGCGACCCCGTCGATCGTGGCGGCGAACTCGGTGACCGCCTCCAGCGCCCCGTCCTCGCCCCAGCCGGCCACATAGGGCACCGACTCGCCGCCGACGGCCAGCCCGACCGTCGAGGCGGCCAGCAGCGTCGCGGTCTCGACCATCACCTCGGCCTGCGCGCGCGAATACGACCGATAGTCGATCCCGAGCGCGTGCGCGCACTCATGGATCAAGATGCGCAGTCGCGCGTTGGCGGGCTGACCGGCGTCGACCACGATCCGCCTGGCCTCGGCGTCACAGTGGCCGCCGGCCGACCCGGGGATCGCCTCGAAGGACACCGAGTAGCCGAGCGACCCGGCAAACGCGACCATCGGGTCGATCAGGTGGGCGTGCGAGTCGCCGCTGAGCGGCTCGCAGGGCGGCTCGAGCGGCGCCTGCTCGACACCCTCGATCGGGGCCACCTGCCGGCGATCGAACACCGAGACCGCCTTGAACAGGACGCAAGTCTCGTCGCTCTTCTCGTCCGTCTCGGGATCGCGTTCGCGGACCGGCATCGGGGCCATGATCCGGATCGCCCTCTGCCCCTTCTGGACCGCGAACCCGAGATCGAGCCATGCCCTGAAGCCCGCGACGAACGTCGCCTCGGGGCATGCCATCGCGATCAGCAGCTGGTTGGAGATCGAATACCTCGCCAGCCCGTTGCGCGAGCGTACCCGCACCCAGCGCCGCCACCCCTCCGAGCTCAGCAGTTGCTCGGTCGCGGCCTTGAGCCGCTCGCGATCCTGGGCCCGACGCTGGTCACGCTCGGCATCGGTCAGTCTCTTCTTGACAGCCATCGTCATCGCCTCCGCGATCGGGGCCCGCCCCGCGCGGGCCTTCGGCGACCCCGAACGCACGCCGCAGGCGTGCCACCCTCGGGGAAGCCGACCGCGCGGGGCGGGCGCCGCCCCATCGACGTCGGTGACAGCCGTCACCCACGTTGCGCCCAGCTACAGAGCCGCGAAACGAGTGATCGCGCCAGAAAACGACCGACTCCACCACGACCTCCTCCTCGCGGTAGGTCAGGGTCGGGTCCTCCTCGCGGCGGTCGCAGCGCACCAGCGCGTGGGAGAGCTCATGCACCGTGGTCGCGACCTGGGCGTTCGGCGAGAAGCCCTCGCCGACCACTTCGACTGCGATGTCGCGGCTTCGCGGCTCGTAGTAGCCCTTGGCCTCTCCGAGGATGCGCTCGGCGCGGACCCGTGAGCCGATCGACGCTCCGAACTCGCACAGCGCTCCGAACAGGTAGCCGAGGCCCTCGCCCTCGATCGGATGGCCGGGCGGGTCGAGCACGGCGGGGCCGCCGGGGAACTCAGGCAGAGGGGCGACCTGGGAGCGGTCGAAGACGCTGACGAGACGGAAGCGGGTGCGCGGCCGCTCGTCGGGATCGGCGCCCGCTTCCTTCCATTCGCGCAGCTTGCGCTTCGACGGTGGGCAGGGCGCCCAGATGGAGATTCCGCGCTCGCCCTTCTGCACCGCGTAACCGAGCTTCAGCCACTGGCGAAAGCCGGCGACACGGGTCGCACCCGGTCGCTGGTGGGCGATCAGGAACTGGTTGTGGAGGCTGTAGCGGTGGAAGTGCCGGCGGACGGCGAGCCAGCGCTGCCAGCCCTCACTCGATCGCAGCTGCTCGATCGCGGCACTCATCAGCTCGCGCTCGGCGGCGCGCTTCGCGGCGCGCTCGGCGTCGCTCAAGCTGCGGCGGGATCTTCTGGTCTTGGCCATGAGGGGCTCCTTGCGCTCGTGCCCGACCCCGGGCGGGCGGGCGATCGCCGACCGAAAGCGCGGCGAAGCCGCGCAAGATTGGGAGGGGTCGCCCGCCCGCCCGGGGCGATGGCGCGGGAGTGCAGTCGCGGCCGGTTCGCTCAGTGGCCGTTGTGGGCTGAGCGGGCACCGGGCGTCGCCCCTCGCCGGCGCGACTCGGCGAGCGCGTTGGCGACGTCGGCTGCGTCGCGGATCACAAGCGCGCCGTGAGCCAAGAGGCCGTTGGTCCCCTGAGATGCGCTCGAGGTGACCGGGCCAGGGACGGCGCCGAGGTCGCGGTCCAGGGCGGCGGCAGCGTGGGCGGCCGCCAGCGCGAGGGAGCCCTGCTGGGCCTCGACCAGGACCGTGATCTGCGCGAGCGCGGCGAGGAGGCGGCGCGAGGCGGCCTGCGCCCACCCCCAGGGAGTGGCGCCGGGCGGCAGCTCGGAGACGAGCAGGCCGTGCTCCTGAAGGCGCCGCCAGAGCGAGCGCTGGGCGCAGGGGTAGGCGACATCGACACCACAGGGCAGGACAGCGACGGGTCGGCCGGCGTCGAGCGCACCGCGCTGGACGCAGCAGTCGATCCCGAAGTCGATGCCGCCGATCACGGTGACGCCGCCCGCGGCGAGGTCGCGGCCGATCGTCCGCGCAACCTCCCGACCGTAGGCGGTCGCCTGGCGGTCGCCGACGACGGCCGCGCTCTCGCCGCGGGCGATCGGTGCCAGGATCGCCGGGTCACCGCGGCAGATCAGGGCTGGCGGCGGATCGCCGAGGGCCTGAAGCGAGCGCGGGTAACGCTTGTCGTGGTGACAGATCGCCCAGCACCCGGCCGACTCGATCTCCCGCTCGAGCATCTGCTCGGGCAGCGCGCGGGCGCGGGCGAGCAGGTGGTCGGCGACGTCGGGGGCAACCGCCGCGGTGAGGCGCTCGTCGTCCAGCCGCAGCAGCTCGAGTAGGTCGGCTCCGGGGTTGTGGAGGTGCTCGATGTAGGAGGCGAGCAGCTCTAGGAGCCAGGGGCGACGCAGGCAGGTGGGACAGGCGTGAGGGAGGCTCATCGACTTCTCCTTGTCAGGGGCGCCCCGCCGTGCGCGGGGGCCGGTGCCCCCCACGGCGCACGCGCTGCGTGCGAGCCTCGGGGCACCGGCCCCCGCGCGGACGGCCTCAAAGGCGCGCTGCGCTTCTCAGCCCGAGAGCCTCGGCGATGTGCGCGCCGGCGACCAGCTCGTCGCCCTGCAGATCGGCGATGGTCCGCGCAAGGCGGACGGCGGGAGCGAGCGCGTGCGGATCCCCGTCGCGGGAGAGGAGCAGCGACGCCTTGCGGTCGAGGCCGCACGCTCGCAGCTCCGCGAAGCTCATGCGGGCGTTGCAGCGACCGACGCCAAGGCGGCTCTCCTGAGCGGCGCGGGCGGCGCTGACCCGCTCGCGGACCCGGGCGCTCTCCTCCCCGCGTGGCTCGGCGATCTCTGCAGCGCTCGGCGGTTCGACCGGAATCGTCAGGTCGAAGGGGGCGGGCGGCGTCTGCGTCAGCCGCTCGCGGTAGCGGCTGACGGCCGCGGGATTGCACGGGCACTCCGGGTCCGCAGGCCCGCGCCCACAGGGACAGCCCTCGGCGGCGGCTACGACGAGGACGCGGGCCGGGAGGATGAGGGAGCGCGGGCCCTTGCGGATGCAGACCGAGCCGCACTCGAGGACCGGCCGCAGCTCCGCCAGCGCGTCGCGGCGGAAATCGGCGAGGTGGTCGAGGAAGAGCACACCGCGGTGCGCCAGCGTCAGCTCGCCAGCACACGGCGGTCGACCGCCGCCGAGGAGGCCGGCTGCGCTGATCGTGTGGTGTGGCGCGCGGAAGGGACGGCCGTAGGGCACGCCGGCGGCGAATCGCCCGGAGGGGCTGGCGACGCGGGCGACCTCGAGCGCTTCGGTGCGCGAGAGCGGCGGCAGGATACCTGGCAGGCGCGCCGCGGCGAGGGACTTGCCTGAGCCCGCCGCCCCGACCATCAGGAGGCTGTGGGAGCCGGCGGCGGCAACTTCGAGGGCGCGGTGCAGCTGCGGCTGCCCGCGCAGGTCCGCGAGGTCAGGAGCGTTCGGACCGAGCTCGGGAGCGAAAGCGGCGGGGGCAGGCGCTGCCGGCCGGCGCTGCACGTCGATCTGGGGCAGCTGCGCGAGCGTCTCGACTGGGACCACGTCGATGCCCTCGGCGAGAGCCGCCTCGGGGCCGGACTCGCCCGCGACCACGATGCCCGCGCGTCCGGCCTCGCGGGCCGCCTCGGCCGCCGGCAGGGCGCCTGCCGTGGTGCGGACGCTGCCGTCCAGGCCCAGCTCGCCGAGGAAGGCGAAGGAAGCGAGGTGGTCGGCGTCGACCTGTCCGGAAGCTGCGAGAAGCGCAGCCGCTATCGCCAGGTCGAGGCCGGGAGAAGCGCTGCGAAGGCTCGCCGGCGCGAGGTTGACGACGATGCGCCAGAGCGGGAACTCGAAGCCGGAGTTGACGATCGCAGCGCGCACCCGCTCGCGGGTCTCCCGCACCGCCGCGTCGGGGAGGCCGACGATTGCGAAGCCAGGCAGGCCGCGGTGAACGTCGACCTCGATGCGAACCGCTTTCGCGGCGATTCCTTCGAGGGTGAAGGACTGAATCGTTGACAGCATGGGGAACCTCCTCGGTTTGCCCCGCCACGGATCGGCGGGCGATCGCCGACCCCGAGCGCGGCGAAGCCGCGCCAAGATCGGGAGGTGTCGGCCGCCGATCCGTGGCGGTGTCGGGGCCAGCGCGGCATCTGCGGCTCGGGCGGGGTCAACGGCGCCCGCGGAGCGCGAACTCGCGCATTCGCAGGTAGCTCTCGTGAAGTCGGGCGGGACCGCCGGGGATCACGCCGAGGTCGCGCAGCAACGCCTCGGCCTTCTCTCGGGCGCTCTCGCTGTCCTCGGCCTGAACCCAGACGGTCGAGGCGCCGTTGGCGAACTCCCACCAGCCCTCGAGACGCGGCGCCAGGAGGTCGAGCTGGGCGGACTCGCCGGTCGATGGCCTCGCTGCGCGGCGGGTCACGGTGACCCTCTCCAGCGAGCCGTCGAGCCGTAACCGTCCGTCTCGTCCTCGATCCGCACCGCGGCCGCGTCGCCTGGGCGCTCGGCCAGGTCGCGTCGGACCTCGCGAGTCTCGCGCCGGCGGTCGGCGCGGCTGGTGCGCTTCATCTTCTTCAGCCGGACGATCTCCTCGCTTGCCTCGTCAAAGGTCTGGGGCCAAGAGAACGACCCCCCGGTCTCCATCGCCAGTTCGCGGAGCAGCGCGAGCTGGGGCTGGGTCGGCTTGCTGTGGTGTGGCTGTGAGTTGGTCATGCCCCCGGCAGAGCGGGCCGGAGGAGGCCGGCGAAGCCGGCCGGGGGAGGTCTGCTACGCCTCGGCATGGCCGACTCACAGCCACGGTGGCGGATCGTGCAAGCACCGCCGGGTGACACCTCAGCGCCGCGAAGAGCCGACGCCGAAGAGCCGATCGAGCTCCCGCGCGCACTCCTTGTAACGGGCACCCCGCAGCGCTGCCCCAGTCGGCCAGCCACGTAGCGCAGCGACCATGTCGACGCCACCTCCTCCCGCGCCGCAGGCAAAGCAGTACCAGCCTCCGGCGCCCGGGTAGAGCTGTGCGGAGGGGTGGCGGTCCTCGTGGCCGGCGCGCGGGCAGCGGATCCTGCCGCCGCGGCCGGGGTCAAGGCCGGTGAGCGCGCGGTAGTAGTCGGCCGCCTCGATGCCTCGCCATGACTCTCGGCCGCCGATCGGCGCATCGTCTCGAGGCCGAAGCTGTGGTTCGGCCTTGGGGTCGGGCGGGAGAGCGGCGGCAAGGCTCCTTGGCCGGTAGCGGGAGAGGGCGAAGTCGCACATCACAAGGCGACACCAACGCGGCCCGCCGCCTTCCAGCGCCGGCTTGAAGTTCAGGGACCCCGCAACCCGCAGGATGCGCCCACGGTTGGCGACCGCGAGGTCGGCACCGAGGGCTGCCGCGAGCCTACGATTGAGCGACTCGGCGACCTCGCCGGGCAGTGGCTCGGCGAGCAGCCAGTAGGCGTGGGCGCCGCGTGAGCCGGATGCAACCACCGCGTGCGGCTGGTGCGGGAAGCGGCCCAGATCCCGCAGCCGTTGCACGTCGTCGACGTCGACCCAGGCGACGGCTGCGCTGGCGACCGAGTCATTCCCGGCTAGCGGCGCGGCCAGCGTCGCAGGGGTGAAAAAGACCTCGACCCTCCCGCCGCTGCCAGCGAGCGCTCGCAGACGCGCGAGGAACATCTCGCGGTTGCCGGCAGGAACGAAGTTCTCTCGCAGCGAGCGCTCGAAGCCCTCGAGCCGGCCAGCGGCCGAGCGGTGGGCGCCGACAAGCTCGACGAAGCCCGGACGACCACGATGCAGCAAGTCGGTGAGCAACGCGGCGTGCTCCTCGGGAGCGAGGTCGACGTCCCGGCGCTCGCCGGCCCGGGTACGGAGCAGGACCGATCCCGGAGGGCCGAGCCAGCCCGGAGGCGAAGCCAATGGGCTGGCGGTCGGGAGGCGGCCTTGCCGAGAGGCGGAGGCGCGCTGCTGATGTGTGGAGGTCATCGCGAAGCTCCTCGCACGGAGACGGGAACGGGGGGTTGCAGCACCGTTCACGGCGGCCAGGTCGGCGGCGGCGCGCGAGGCGCCCCCCCCCACCACTTCGCCTAGCCGCGTTTCGTCGCGCGGCGCCGCGGGCGAACCACCTTGACCTCGGCGCCGAGCTGCTTCTGTACCCACGCCTCAGGCGTGGCTTGGTACCGGGTCCGCTTGGACTGCGGCAGCGCCTCCTCGTCGGCGAGGATCGCGGCGAGGAAGGCGTCGGCGAGGAGTTCCAGCCCCTCGTTGACCGAGCCGGCCGACTCGACGTGACGGATCAGGTACTCCGTCGCCTGCTCGGCGTCGGCGTAGGTGACCTTCTGGCGCGGCTCGCCCGACTTCGGCGTCTTGACCTCGACCTCTCGCAGCTGAGGCAGGACGAGGCGCAGGCCGCGGGCCGCCAGCTCGGGATTGTCGGCGATCAGCTGCTTGGCGAACACCCTGAAGCGGGTCAGGCTGTGCTGCTTGCGGCTCTCGCCACCGCGCCTCTCGATCAGCTTGCGACCGAGTTCTTCGTTGAAGCGCCGCGCATTGGCTTTGCGCTGCTCGGCTTCCTTGCGCTGGTCCTTGCGTGCCTGCGCCTGCTCCTCGGGGCTGGCGTCAGGACGGACGCCGCTTCGGCGTGCCCGCTGCTCCGCCTCGCGCTGCTCGCGCTCGGCCGCCCGGGCCTCGACCGAGGCGACCAGGCGCTCGCAGAGGTCAGCCGCGAGCGCGGCATCGGTGATCACGCGCACGTAGGAGAGCCATTCCCCATTGTCGGTGCGGTGCTCGACCAGACACCCGGCAGCCCGGGCCGCGTCGATCGCCTGTTCGTCGAAGCGAACCACCGGATCCCCGTCGCCGAGGTGGGGCTGCACTGCCCGGTAGCGCTCGAGAAGAGCGTCGCGCTTCTCGGCGTCGGTGACGATCTCGCCGAGCGTCGCCCCGGAGACCGGGATCATCGTCGGCTTGTCATCGAAGCGGCTGTCGGGAGCCTCGGCGAGGAGATCGCCGAAGGAGGCGACGAAGCGGCTCGGGCGGAGCTTGCGCCGCTTGGCCAGCTCGCAGACGCACTCCGCGACGCGCGGGCTGACCTTCGCGACCTCGCGCAGGCACTTCTCCCCCTCGACGGGCACGACGCCCTCGGCGACGAAGCGCTGCACACCCTCGGGGAGTTTCAGCAGCCGCAGGTGCTCGCCGACCCAGCCGGCATCCTTGCCGGCCGCCTCGGCGATCGCTTTGTGGGTGGGGAGGCCGAGCTCTTCGGCGAACGCCCGGACGTCGAGCGCACGCTCGATCGGGTTCAGGTCGGAGCGCTGGTTGTTCTCGTAGAACGCTTCGACTCGGGGGTTGCCGGTGCTTGGCGTCACCGGCACCTTGGCCAGGCCCGCGCGCTTGGCGGCCTCGAGACGGCGGTGACCGAAGACGAGGTCAAAGCGCCCGCCCTCCTTCGGCTTCACCTTGACCGGACTGCTGAGGCCGTGCGACTTGATCGTCGCCGCCATCTGGTCGAGGCCAGTGGGGTCCATCTCCTGCCGGGAGTTGAAGCCCTCGACGATGTCGATCTTGTCGATCTCGACTTCATGAACTGCGATCTGGGTGGTCATAGCCACTCCTTCTGTCGTGCCCCCGCCCGATGCGGGAGCCGGTGACGCCCCCAGCGCGCGCGAAGCGCGCGACCATCGGCGTCACCGGCTCCCGCGAGGGCGGTCGGCTACTCGTCCGGCTCGAGCAGCTCACGTCCAGCCGCTCGCCGTCGGCGGCCCGGCCAGCAGCCAGGCCATTCGCCCGGACCACCATTTCCTCAATAGGCTGAGGTCTCCCGGTGGCCGCCGACGACTCGGAAAAACGGAAAGCCCGTGCCAAGGTCCAGCGTGCGCAGGAGCGCTTCGCGCAGGCGACGGGCAAGGCTCGCGACGAGCGGAGGCAGGCCTTCAAAGAGGGTCAGGAAGAAGGACTGACGCTGCGCGAGATCGGAGAGGCTGCCGGCCTGCATCACTCCAGCGTCGCCCAGATCATCGACGAGTAGCGGGCCTGCGGAATTCTGTCGGTTTTAGCCGACAAGATGTGCTACCGTCGCTCGACCAATGAAACGCGGCTCCCGGCGGCGCGCTAACGCCAACCGGGAGCCTGACCACAAGGAGACATCACCTCCTCATGGCTGACCAGAACCCTACGGGCGACGAGCGGGTCGTGTTGCTTGATCTCCCCCCTCGCCAGCTTCTGATCCTGAGCAAGATGGCTGAGGATTGGCAAGCCGGCTACCGAGGGGATTTGCAGCATCCAGAGCGCCTGCCAAGCCCCGAGAACTGTCGGCGGGAAGCTGCGGTCACCGATCGGCTGCTAGCCGCGCTGAGCATCGGGCAGGTTGCTGTTCCCGACGAGGAGCTCAGGACTTCCGTGCAGGAAGCAGTGGACGCGCACGACAGAGAGTCGAACTACCAGCAGGTCATCGAGGAACACGACGCTCTCTACGCGCTGCTTGCTCGCCTCGATCCGGCGACCTCGGAGCGGACAGGAGCGATCCGGTGATCTACGACGCAGAGTGGCACCGGCAGTTCGTGGACCAACTCGGCTTCAACATCCGCAGCCAACGGCGCCGGGTCGGGATCTCGCAGCGTGAGTTGGGCATCCGCGCCTCTCTGGACCGCACCCTGATCAGCATGCACGAGCGGGGGGCGCGGGTGCCTCGCACCGACACGTTGGTCAGGATCGCTGGCTCCTTGGACATCCGACCAGGCGTGCTGCTCGACGGATTGGAGTGGCTCCCAGCGGTAGCGGAGGAGATCTACTCCTAGCAATCCCCAGCCGCCTTCCACACCCGCCCGGCGCGCAGGCCACCGAGAGGTGTTATCCCGAAGCCGGCCCCCTCATACCCTGGGGCCGGCGGCCCCCGCTGACCAAATGCCACCGGGAGCCGGGGACCACGGGATCGCACCGCCACGTCGGGCGGGTGTGGAAGGCGGCTGGGAGAGGGGAGAGACCCCCGCGGCCGGAGATCCAGACATGCAATGCCTGTGACCGAGGAGTAGCTTTGGCTAATAGCTGAGAAGCCACTGGCAAAACTGGTTCGCTGGGAGGAGCATGGCGCCATTTGGCGCACCAAGTCCCTTGACGAGACCTGCGCGACGGTCGAGCTGCTGACCTGCCACGGCGAGCCGGTGGACGAGCTGCGATCCGAAGATCCCGAGCTGCTGCTCTACCTCGCGGACCGACCGAGCTCTGAGCATCCCCAGACCTGAAATACCTGAAACCTGGTCAGGATTGCTAGTTTTCATAGCTGGACTGTGAAAACTCCGCCCAGCGGCGGACTGACGAGGAGGGAAGACGATGGAGCTTCAGGTAGCGGCGGGCGCGACCGCCACCCTCGAGGGTTTGGACATCGACCACGGCAAGCGCCAGCGGGGCAAGAGGGCGCTCGGCTCGCGGGAGAACCCCGAGGTCTACGAGAACGTGCCCGGCCACGTGATCCCGGTGCTCGCCGACGAGTTCGACGACTTCGGCTCCGAAGCGCACGGCTTCCTGGCCGGCGAGCGCGGTGAGGACACGTTCATCCCGTTCCGCCTCAAACAGGGCGTCTACGGCCAGCGTCAGGCCGACGTGCAGATGATTCGGGTGAAGCTGCCCTTCGGCGGCGTCTCGCCCGAGCAGCTCGAGGCGTTCGCCGACGCGATCGAGCGCTGGGTGCCGCTGAACAAGGGGCACATCACGACCCGCCAGAACGTCCAACTGCACCACGTGCCGCTGGCCGATGCCGCCGAGCTGATCCGCGAGCTTGGCGCGGCCGGGCTCTCCTCCCGCGAGGGCTGCGGCAACACCGTGCGCAACGTTACCGCCGACCCCTACGCCGGGATCGCCGTCGACGAGGTCTTCGACCCCACTCCCTACGCCGGAGCCTACGTCCGTTACTTCGTCCGCCATCCAGTCACCCAGGCGATGCCGCGCAAGTGGAAGACCGCCTTCTCTGCCTCGCAGGCCGACCGCGCGATCGTGCCGATCCACGACATCGGCTTCCTGCCTGCCCTGAACGCCGGCGGCGAGCGTGGCTTCGAGGTCTGGGTCGGCGGCGGCACCGCGATCATGCCGCGGCTGGCGCACCGGATCTACGATTTCGCCGGCGCCGACGACGGCTCCTACCTGAGGGTGACCGAGGCGATCGTGCGAATCTTCGACCGCCAGGACTGGCTGCGCAAAAACCGCGCGCGGGCGCGGATCAAGGTGCTGCTCGACAAGATCGGCCCCGATGCCTTCCGCGCCCTGGTCGAGGAGGAGCTGGCGGGCGAGTGGGCCGGTGAGCGCGACTACGCGGCCGAGCTGGCGCGGCTGCGCTTCGACGACGACGAGGCCGCGCGCGTCGCCCCCGCTCGCGCCTACGCGACGGCCAACGGCGACCTCGCCGAGCTCGACCGCTTCCGCGAACGCAACGTCTCGCCCCAGCGCCAGCCGGGGTTCTCCGCGGTCGCCGTCAAGGTGACGCGCGGCGACCTGACCCCCGAGCAGCTCCGCGGCCTGGCGGCGATCGTGCGCGAGTTTTGCGGCGGCAACGTACGCACCACGGTCGAGCAGAACCTGGTGCTGCGCTGGGTTCGAGACGAGGCGCTCTACGAAGTCTGGAGCCGCCTGCGGGTGCTCGGACTCGCCGACTCGGGAGTCGAGGAAGTCGACGACGTGATCAGCTGCCCCGGCACCGACAGCTGCAAAATGGCGATCACCTCCTCGATGGGCCTGAATCAAGCGGTCCAGGAGCGCCTCGCGGCGATGCGGATCGAGGACCCGCTCACCCGCGCGGTGCAGATCAAGATGAGCGGCTGCCCCAACGGGTGCGGCCAGCACCACATCGGGACGATCGGCTTCTACGGCGCCTCGCTGAAGGTCGGCGAGCGGCAGATGCCAGCCTACATCCCGCACATCGGCGGCCGTGCCGCCGGCGGCGACGTCGCCTTCGGCAAGCGGCTAAAGACGCGCCTGCCGGCCAAGCGGGTCCCCGACGCAATCGAGCGCTGGTTGCGGATGTACGAGGCAGAGCGCGCGGGCAGGGAGGAGACCTTCCAGGCGTTCGCCGAACGGGTCGGCAACGAGCGCTTCGAAGCCGAGGTCAAGGAGCTGACGATGCCGATCGAGTTCAGCCTCGAGACGATGCAGCAGTTCATCGACTGGAACCGCAGCACTCCCTACGAAGTGATTCGCGGGGAGGGCGAGTGCGCGATCTGAGCGCCGAGCACCTGAGTCGCCGGACGGAAACCGCCGAGGCGCCCGGCACCAACGGCTAGGCGACGAGCGCTGCGCCGAGAACGACCAGCGTGAGCGTGAGCAGGCCTATCGCGCTTCGAAGGAGACCGGCCAGCACAGCGCCGCGCCGCACCCGCTCGCCCAGGTCCGGCGTCTGAAGGGCGCGCCGACGCAGGCGCGTCATCGCTTTGGCCTGAGCGATGCCGGCCACCGTGACAGCCAGCAGGCACCCGGCGACGATCGCCGTCGCGGTCAACAGCCCATCCCAGGGATGATCATCGAGGAGGACCGCGCCGCTGGCCAGCGCGACGAGAAGTGCGAGCCCACCGACGATCCCGTAGGCCCGCCCGAGCGCGCGGAAGAAGGCGATCCGCTGTCCCGTGTCCAGGGTCGCCGACGCAACACGGGCAACGACGAAGATGGCAACGAGCCCGCCGACCCAGATCGCCGCAGAGACAGCGTGCACCACCAGCAGGACCACCGATGCTCCCAGCGGCAGCATGTCTATGCTTGGCGGTAGTAGGCCGCGTTGCGCTCTATGTAATGAGCCCACTCGGGCGGGACGACGTCCTCTGCGAAGATCGCGTCGACCGGGCAGGCCTCGACGCAGGCATCGCAGTCGATGCACTCGTCCGGATCGATGTAGAGCATCTCCTGCTTCTCGTAGTCGGCCTCATCCGGAGTCGGGTGGATACAGTCCACCGGGCAAACCTCGACACACGAGTTGTCCTTGGTGCCGATACACGGCTCAGTGATCACGTAGGCCATATCGGGGTCCTCCGAGACTAGACTCTTTTAAACACACAGTATGTACAAACTACCAGAGCGCTGATCCGGACGACCTCACGCGCCGGCCTCGGCGACCTCGATCGCCGCTGCCAGACGTTCGAGCGCAGTCTCGTCGAGCGCCGCTTCCGCGGCGACGAACAGCTCACGCTCCTCGAAGCGAACGTGGTCGTGGAGCAGGTCCCCCAGCTCTCGAACCTGATCGATAGAGAGCTCACCAGCTTCCAGCCGAAACGCTTCGCGCCGGATCGCCAAATGCTCGTCGAGCATGCGCGCGATGCCCGCACGGTCGATTTCGCCGTAAGCCGCCCAACCGGGGAGGAGCACTTCCTCCTCGATCCGAAAATGGCGTCTGCCATCGCTCTCCCAGAAGGTCAGGAACTCCCTTGCGGCGGTGTCGACGTCCTCGGCCTCGCGCAGCTTCTTCGCGGCAAGAAGAGCGACGAGGTGCTCGCGGGAGAGGGGTTGGAGTGCCTCGGCTCGTTTCACGGAGCTCCTAAAGGCTCGGACGAGCGCGGAGAAGGACGCGGCCAGCAAGCTGCGCCACCCGCACCGCCAGGACCGCGTACACGGCCAGCAGCAGCAACTGCGCCGGCCGGTGCAGGACCGCCATGCCGATGCCCTGCGCGAGCGCCAGCGCCGCGATCGCGACCATCGCCAGCGCCGCCACGGCACCATCGAAGAGAGGGCGAGCGGCGGGCATCCGAGCGGCGAAGCCGCCCCGCACCCGCACCACGACCGCGAGCAGATGCAGCAGAGAGCCGAGGACGGTCAGGCCGATCCAGCCGGCGACCAGGAGAGTGCCCACGGTGGCGCGGGTGGTGCCGACCAGCGCCTGTCCCGGTCCGTGCTCGAGCGCCGCAGCGCTGGCAACCACGAGTGCCGCGAGGAGAAACGGCTGGGCCACGCCGACGATACGGGCGGCGAGCGAGAGCGGCTGGCTGGCGCCGCGCAGGGATGCGGCGACGTTCAACAGGAGGGCAAGCGCCGCCGCGCAAAGGGCAAGCCAGCCGATGATGGCGAGGGTGTCGAGCGCCCAGCCGTAGCCGATCGCAAGCGCCGCCACCCCTCCGCCCCACGAGCCGAAGGCAACCCCCTGCAGCCGGGTGTATCGCAACTGGGTCTGGGTCAGGGACGGGTAGAACGTGTGCAGCGTGCCGACGATCGATGCCCCGAACCAACCCGCCAGCATCAGCGCCATGTGTGCGTCGAGGAGGTTGCCGTGAGCCCAAGGGACTCCGTGGGCGAGCAGCGACCCGGCGATCAATCCGAAGCCGAGAAAGAGACTGCCGACGCAATACCAGGCGACGGCCCAGGGCGAGCGGCGCAGGGACCTGCGCCACATAGTCGCGATCGCGCCACCCCACAAGCCCAGCGAGAGGGCGAGGAGCGCGACTGCGAGCCAGATTGCGGTGCTCGCCGACCGGGGCACGGCCACCGCCAACAGGATCGCACCGAGATTCCAGGAGACGAGCTCGGCGCGGACGAGGCGGCGCGGCGGTGGATCGGTGGCGAGAAACGCCCCGGCGAAGAACTGGCTCGCGCCCAGGACAAGCTGGGAGACGCCGCCGACGAAGGCCAGGTGGAGCGCGAGCCACCTTCCCCACGGCCAAGGCGAGATCGCCTGAACCAGGCCCGCGCCGATGGCGGCGGCCAGAAACACGATGCCGCATACGAAGAAGGAGCTGACGACGTCGGTCGGGCGCAGATCGCCCTCCTGGCGTGGCACCGGCCGGTGTCGACAGCGACGCGGAGCTGCGCCAGCCACGCCCGCGGACGCTGCCGGATCAGTCGCCACCGTCGACCGGCCCCGACACACCAACAACGCAGCCGGCGCGCTCGGGATCGTGTGGCTCAAAGCGCGTGAGTTTGGCCTGGGGAAGCAATTCGGCGAGCAGGCCGGCGGTGATCCCCTTGTGCAGCGCGCAGACGACATCCTGGTTCTCCTTCACGGAGTCCTTGTAGGGGCAGTTTTCGAGCCGACAGACGAACCCGTCCTCGCCGCTCGCTTCGAGCTCAGGGCGAAAGCCCAGTGACGCAAAGGTCTGGCGAAAGCCTTCGACCGGGTCGTCAACGGAGTCGGTCGGAGCCAGCTCGCGGCCGATCTCGTGCCCCGCCTTCTCTACCTCGCGCAGCCGGTTGCGACCGGGCGGAATGGCGCGGGCGAGCCAGCGAGACAGGTCCGCATAACTGGTGGGGCGCTGCCCGCCCGGACCCGCTCCTGGAGCAACCGCCCAGAGATCGCCCGGCCGGCCGCGTCGGCCCTTGCTTCGGCTGCGTTCGACCAACCCCGCCTCCTGCATCCGCTCCAGGTGCCGGCGCACTCCATTTGGGTGCAACTCAAGCGCGGTTGCCAGCACCTCGGTACTGGCTGGGAGCCTGTGCTCGACCAGCCACGAGAAGATGCGCGCCCGCGTTCGCTGGGCGAGGACATCGTCGGTGTTAGTGGGCATGTCCACGGCTTCTAAGTTTTGCACATCGACGCTGTGAAATTACCGAGAGGCTCGCTCAGTCCTGCCTGACCCCTCTGGCGACGGCGGCAGCGGAAGAGTATCGTCGGCGGTAGAGGATGTAGGGCCGGCCGATGTATTGCAGCGGGATGCTCCAGGCATGGACAAGGCGGCTGAAGGGGAAGAGCGCCCAGAAGGCCCAGGCAACGATCGCGTGTAGCTGATAGATCAGCGGCGCCCCTTCGATCGCCTCCACGTCGGGGTTTAGGTAGAAGATCGAACGCCACCACTCGCCGATCGACTCGCGGTAGTTGTACGGGCTGTGGGAGGCGAGGTTGTAGCCGAAGGTCATCCAACAGCCCATCACGATCAGGACGGTCAGGAGGAAGTAGGTTGCGATGTCGATCCTGGTCGTCGCCCGGCGCACCCTCGGGCTCGTGATCCGCCGGTAAAGCAGGCCCAGGAAGCCGATCAGCGTCACCGCCCCAGCGATGCCGCCAGCGACAGCCGAGAACCAGCGATAGGTGCTCTCGGAGATCCCAAGCGCTTCGGTCAGCGACTGCGGAATGCAGAGCCCGACGACGTGCCCTCCGATCGCCGCCAGCGCCCCATAGTGGAAAGCGGGGCTGGCCCAACCGAGCACGCGGCGGTCGAGCAGCTGCGTGGAACGGCTGGTCCAGGCGAACTGGTCGCGACGGTAACGCCACCAATGGCCGACGACGAAGCTGGTGATCGCGACGTAGGGCAGGATCACCCAGAGCAGGATCTCGCCACCGCTCATCGGCGAGCCTCCACGCCAGGCATCACCTCGGGCGGCGCGAAGGGCTCGAGCCCGACCAACTCCTGCGGCGGCCCGCCTGCCGCCAGGCGCCCGGCAAGAGCCCGCTCGGCCGCCGATGGCTCACCGACCGTTGAGCAGACCGCGTCGAGCAGATGGGCATACGGACTGGCGAGATCGCGCAGGCTGAGGCGCACCAGCTCCAGCGCCGCGCGGTGCTCGCGGAGGACGATCTCCCCTCTCCCCCCCGGGGCGCCGGCGGCGAACTCGAGCATCACCGGCAGGTAGTCCGGGAGCTCGGTTCCCTCCAGCGGCAGGCCCGCCGCGCGGTAGAGCTGCTTCAACCGCACCAGGGCACTGCCGCGCTCGCGCTTGTCGCCATCCGAGTAGAAGGTGAGATACAAACCCGACCGCTTGTTCAGGTCCAGGGCTTCCACATAGTGCTGGGCGCGCGCCAACGGCTCCGTGGCCTGCCACCACGAAAAGAAGGCCTCGAGCGCGATTCGGGGTGCGGAGTTGGGGAGCCCGTCGACTGCGATCCGCAACTCCGGCTCGGCGGCCGCCAACTCGTCGTCGGGGTACTGCAGCAGCAGCGAACAAAGCCGGTAGGTGAGAGTGACCTGATGGCGTCTGCGGCGTCGCGGGATCACCCTGCCTCCTCTCGGCGGCGCCCGCCGGCCATCTTGACGATGTCGAGGTCGACGTCGCCCTGCTCGGTCAGCATGAATCCCTCGGCCTCGGCTTCCGACTCGGGCACGACCATGCCGCAGTTGCCAGGGCCGCCCTCGAAGTCGAGGCCGCAGGTCCCCTGCTGTTCCATCAGCCGGTCCGCCAGCTCGGCATGCGCCTGTGGGATTACGTAGCGATCATCGTAGTTCGCAATCGCCAGCAGCCGGTACATGTCCTCGACGTCGGCGACGCTCATTCCCACCTGGGCCGGCATCGCCTCGTCGCGCTCACCGAGGACCTCGCGCTTGCGCATGTGCCCACGCATCGCCGCCAGGCGGCGCAGGACGCCGCGAATGCGCTCCGCATCGCCGGCGGCGAGGAGGTTGGCAAGGTAGTCGACCGGGATCCGCATCGACTCAATCGCGGGAAAGACCTGGTCGGGGTCTGCCTCGTAGCCGTCCTCTTCCAGCGCGCTGACGATCGGAGAGAGCGGCGGCACGTACCAGACCATCGGCAGCGTCCTGTACTCGGGATGCAGCGGCAGCGCCACTTCGTATCGGTGCGCGAGCGCATAGACCGGAGACCGCCGCGCCGCCTCGATCCAGTCGTCTGGGATTCCATCACGGGCCGCCTGCTCGCGAACATCCGGGTCCTCGGGATCGAGGAAGACCTGCCGCTGGGCATCGAGCAACTCATGCTCGTCCGGCACCGAAGCCGCCTCCTTGACGCGGTCGACGTCGTAGAGGACCAGGCCGATGTAGCGGATCCGGCCGACGCAGGTCTCCGAGCAGATCGTCGGCAGTCCCGCCTCGATCCGCGGGTAGCAGAGCGTGCACTTCTCGGCCTTCCCGGTGCGATGGTTGAAATAGACCTTCTTGTAAGGGCAGCCGGAGACACAGAAGCGCCAGCCACGGCACTTGGCCTGGTCGACGAGGACGATCCCGTCCTCCTCGCGCTTGTACATCGCCCCCGACGGACAGGAGGCGACGCAGGACGGGTTGAGGCAGTGCTCGCAGATCCGCGGCAGGTAGAACATAAAGGCCTGCTCGTAGGTCGCCTTGACCTGCTCCTGGATGCCATCGGTGAGGGGGTCCTGGTGGATGCGCTCAGGAGCACCGGCCAGGTTGTCGTCCCAGTTCGGTCCCCATTGGATCTCCTCAAGTGCTTGTCCGGTGAGCTGAGAGCGGGCGCGGGCGACCGGGTCGCGTTCGGAGAGCGGCGCGGTGATCAGCTTCTCGTAGTCGTAGGTCCAGGGCTCGTAGTAGTCGTCGATCTCTGGCAGATCGGGGTTGGAGAAGATCGTCAACAGCTTCTTCAGCCGGCCACCAGCCTTCAGCCGCAGGCGGCCCTTGCGGTCGAGCTCCCAGCCGCCCTTCCACTGTTCCTGGTCCTCCCAGCGCTTCGGATAGCCGACGCCGGGCTTGGTCTCGACGTCGTTGAACCACATGTACTCGGCGCCCGGGCGGTTCGTCCAGACCTGCTTGCAAGTGACCGAGCAGGTGTGGCAGCCGATGCACTTGTCGAGGTTCATCACCATCGCGACCTGGGCCCTGATCGTCACTCGAACACCACCTCCGCCTCGCGCTTTCGTAGCACCGTGACCTCGTCGCGCTGCGAACCGGTCGGGCCGTAGTAGTTGAAGCCGAAGCTGAGCTGCGCGTAGCCGCCGATGAAGTGGGTCGGCTTCATCACGATCCGGGTCAGAGAGTTGTCGGTGCCGCCGCGCTTGCCTTCGAGCTCGGTCAAGGGGATGTTGAGATGGCGGTCCTTGGCGTGGTACATCAGGCAGGTGCCCTCCGGAATCCGGTGGGAGACCGTCGCCCGACAGGCGACGACGCCATTGCGGTTGTAGGCCTCGACCCAGTCGTTGTCGCGGATCTCGAGCGCCTCGGCGTCCTCGCGGCTGATCCAGAGCATGCCACCGCCGCGAAACAGGGTCAGCATGTGCAGGTTGTCTTGGTACTCGGAGTGGATCGACCACTTCGAGTGCGGGGTGAGATAGCGGAGCGTCAGCTCGCGCCGCTCGGAGCCGCCGTCCTCGCGCTGGTCGCCGAAGATAGCGCGATGGTGCAACGGTGGCCGGTATACCGGCAACCCCTCCCCCAGCTCGAGCATCCAGGCATGGTCGAGGTACAGGTGCATGCGACCCGAGAGGGTGTGCCAGGGCTTCTCGCGCTCGACGTTCATCGTGAATGGGGCGTAGCGACGCCCGTGCGCCTCGATCCCCGACCACTCGGGCGAGGTGATCACCGTTCGCGGCTGAACCCTCGCGTCGGCCAACTCGATCCGGTCCCCCGAACGCGGCTCGGCTAGATCGGCCAGGTCCAGGCCAGTCGTCCGCTCCAGCGAACGGAACCCCTCGATTGCCAGGCGCCCGTTGGTCGTCCCCGAGAGTGCCAAGATGGCCTCGCAGGCCTGCTCGACGCGCTCCAGCGAGGGTCGACCATCGGCTGCCCCACCGCGTGCCGTCCCGTTTCTGGCGGCCAGCTCGCGGACCTCCTCCGTCGCAACCCAGTTCGCGCCCTTCACAGCGGTGCCCTGCTCCTCGACGAGCGGTCCCAGCGCCTTCCACTTCTCGGCGACCGCCGGGTAGTCGCGATCGACGACGACCAGCTTCGGCATCGTCTTGCCCGGAACCGGCTCGCACTCCCCGGCGCGCCAGTCGCGCACCTCGCCCAGCGGCTGGGCGATCTCGTCGGGAGTGTCGTGCAGGAGCGGCGCCGCGATCAGATCGCGGCGGGCGCCCAAGTGCTCGACCGCCAGCTCGGAGAAGCGCTCGGCAATCCGCCTGAACGCGTCCCAGTCGGTCTTCGCCTCCCACGGGGGCGGCACCGCCTGGTTGAAGGTATGGACAAACGGATGCAGGTCGGTGCTCGAGAGATCGACCTTCTCGTACCAGGTGGCCGCAGGCAGAACCACGTCGGAGAACAGCGCATTGCTGGTCATCCGGAAGTCAATCGTGGTCAATAAGTCGAGCTTCCCCTCCGGCGCCTCCTCCCGCCACTCCACCTCGCGGGGCCGCATCTCCGGCGGCGACTCCTCGGCCCGCACAGCGCTGTCCGGCACGCCGAGCAGGTGCTTGAGGAAGTACTCGTGGCCCTTGCCTGAGGAACCAAGTAGATTCGAGCGCCAAACGGTCATCACCTTCGGCTGGTTGTCAGGGGCGTCGGGGTCCTCACAGGCAAAGCGCAGTCGCCCGGCGCGCAGCTCGCGCACCACGTAGTCGGCCGGGTCCATTCCCGCCCGCTCGGCCTCCTCGACCAGCTCGAGGCTGGATCGGTCGAAGCTCGGATAGGACGGCAGCCAGCCGAGCCGTGCCCCGAGGGCGTTCACGTCGACGATGTGGCGATCTTCGAGGAGGCCTCGACCCAGCGGCGAGGCGAGATCACCGGGCTGGTAGCGCTCGTAGCGCCACTGATCCGTGGCCAGGTAGAAGAACGGCGTTCCGGACTGGTGCCGTGGTGGACGCACCCAATCCAGCGCGAACGCCAAGGTCTGCCATCCGGCCAACGGCCGCACCTTCTCCTGGCCCACGTAGTGGGCCCAGCCGCCGCCGTTCACACCCTCGCAGCCACAGAGCTGGACCAGCGCCAAGAAGGTCCGGTAGACCTGATCGGAGTGGAACCAGTGGTTCGTGCCGGCACCCATCGCGATCATCGAGCGTCCCCGCGTCAGCTCCGCGTTGCGCGCAAACTCGCGCCCCACCCTGGCAACCAGCTTTCGGTCGACGCCGGTGATCGGTTCCTGCCAGGCCGGCGTACAGGGCTGTGGATCGTCGTACCCAGCCGGCCACTCCCCGGGCAGGCCATCTCGGGCGACGCCATAATGGGCGAGCACGAGGTCGAGGACGGTGGTGACGAGGCGCCCGCCCACCCGCCTCGCCGGGACGCCGCGGCGCACTGAGCCGCCGCCCTCCCCGTCGCCAACGTCGAAACGGGGAAGGTCGACGGGGACGCTCTCCTCAGCGCGACCGATCAGAGTGAGCAAAGGCTCCACCCCATCCAGCTTCAGGTTCCACTCCCCGGGCTTTCCGTAGCGATGGCCGACTGAGCCGCTGGGCACGACCGGTTCGCCGCTTGCGGCGTCGAGCAGTACCGGCTTCCAGTCGGCGTTCTCCTCCTCTCCCGCCGCGCCCTCGAGATCGCTGGCCCGTAGCAGCCGGTCAGGCACGAAGGCCCCGTCGCGCTCCCGGAGCGTGACCAGCAGCGGCAGGTCGGTGAAGCGACGGGCATAGTCGCGGAAATAGGGGGTCTCGCGCTCGACGTAGAACTCCTTGAGGATCACGTGCCCCATCGCCATCGCCATCGCCCCGTCTGAGCCCGGCTCCGCAGCGAGCCAGTGGTCGGCAAACTTGGTGTGCTCGGCGTAATCGGGGGAGATGACGACCACCTTCTGCCCCCGGTAGCGCGCCTCGGTCATGAAGTGCGCATCGGGGGTCCGCGTGGTCGGCAGGTTGGTGCCCCAGATCAGAAGGTAGCCGGCGTTCCACCAATCCCCCGACTCGGGCACGTCGGTCTGGTCACCGAAAGACTGGGGAGAGGAGGGCGGCAGGTCGGCATACCAGTCGTAGAAAGAGAGGATCACTCCGCCGATCAGCGCGAGGAATCGGGTGCCGGCGGCGTAGGAGGCCATCGACATCGCCGGGATCGGGGAGAAGCCGGTGACGCGGTCGGGGCCGTGCTCCTTGATCGTGTGCACGTGGGCGGCGGCGATCATCTCGGTGACCTCGTCCCAGCTCGCCCGCACGAAGCCGCCCTTGCCGCGCTGGCGCTTGTAAAGGCTCGCCCTCTCGGGGTCGTCGACGATCTCCGCCCACGCCTGGACGGGATCGCCGAGCCGCTCGCGCGCCTCGCGGAACATCGCCAGCAGGCTGCCGCGCACGTAGGGGTACTTGATGCGCAACGGCGAGTACGTGTACCAGGAGAAGGAGGCCCCGCGGGGACAACCACGGGGCTCGTAGTCCGGCATCTCAGCACCGGTCGACGGATAGTCGACGGCTTGCGACTCCCAGGTGATCAGGCCGTCCTTCACGTAGACGTTCCAAGAACAGGAGCCCGTGCAATTGACGCCATGAGTCGAACGGACGACCTTGTCGTGGGCCCAGCGGCCGCGATAGGAGCGCTCCCACGCTCGATCTTTGGCCACAAGCTGGCTCCAGCGCTCCTCGGAGACCGGCCCACGCCGCAGAAAGCGGTGCGCTTCAAGGACGGGATTGGAACGAGCCTTCAAGGCACCGCATTCGTATCACAGCCCGGGCAACCGTGGGCCATTTTTTACATTCGTCATGGGCAATCTGCTTCCGAGCAGTACGATGGCCCGATCGGGTCAAATGGAGGCCCCGCATCGGGATCTCCAGACCGCACGCGAGCGGAAGGAGCGAGAGTGAAGGCTTGGGACTTGAGCGACTTGGATTTGAAGCCGAGGCTGCCGGAGATTCTTTCCTCCAGCCCGGACGCGCGAGTTATCGTTCTCGACCTAGCCACCAGCGAGAAGCTGGACGAGCACGAGGTGCATGAGCGTGCCTTTCTCGTCGTCCTCTCGGGAGAGGTCGAGGTGAGCACCGGTGCCGGCACGAGCGCTGCGGGAGGTGCCGGATTGCTGGTGGAGTTCGAGCCGCGTGAACGGCACATGGTCTCCGCAATCAGGGATGCTCGCCTGCTTCTGCTGCTCACCCCTTGGCCTGGCGATGGGCATCCGGGCGCGATGGAGATTCGCGAGAAGCTCTACACGCGCCGCCACGCCGCGAAGCGCTCGCGGTGAGGGCAGCAGCCGGCCACGGACTCCTCGACCCGACTCGCGAGCACGACGCCTGCGGGCTAGGCTTCGTCTGCCGCCTGGATCCCGAGCCCTCTCACGAGGTGGTCGAGCGGGGGCTCACCATCCTCGAGAACATGGAGCATCGCGGGGCCGAGGGCGCCGACGCGTTGAGCGGCGACGGCGCCGGGATGCTCCTGCAGATTCCCGACGAGCTCTACCGAGCCACCCTTGGCCGAACCCTGCCTGAGCCAGGCCGTTACGGCGTAGCAACGTGTTTCCTGCCCCGCGAGCCTGGGCGCCGCCGCACCGTCACCGCGTTGCTGACCGAGATCGTCGACGCGGAGGGTCAACAGGTGATCGGCTGGCGGCGCATTCCGGTCGACTTAGCGCAGGCCGGTGTAGCCGCGAGGCGCTCGGCCCCTGAAATCGAGCAGCTCTTCATCGGGGCCGCGGAGGGAATCTCCGACCAGGACGCATTCGAGCGAAAGCTCTATGTGATTCGCCGCCTCTTCGAGCAGCGGGCCGGCGAAGCCGCCTCGATCGTCTCCTGCTCTTCGCGGACTGTTGTCTACAAGGGAATGCTCACCGCCCCGCAGCTTCCGCGCTTCTATCCGGAGTTGCACGACGAGCGGGTTTGCAGCCAGGTGGCGCTCGTGCACTCGCGCTTTTCGACCAACACGTTCCCCAGCTGGGAGCAGGCACACCCCTATCGGATGCTTGCGCACAACGGCGAGATCAACACCCTGATGGGCAACCGCAACTGGATGCGGGCACGCGAATCCCAGCTCGATTCGCCGCTACTTGGGACCGACCTGCAGAAGCTACGACCCGTCATCCCGCCCGGCGGCTCCGACTCCTCGACGCTCGACGCCGCATTGGAGCTGCTCGTGATGGGTGGCCGCTCCATCCCCCACGCGATGATGATGCTGATCCCCGAGGCGTGCGCCGGCCGCAACGACGTCTCGGATGAGGTGCGGGGCTTCTACGACTACCACGCGTGCCTGATGGAGCCCTGGGACGGCCCTGCGGCGGTTGCGTTCAGCGACGGGCGCGTGGTCGGCGCCATGCTCGATCGCAACGGCCTCCGCCCGGGGCGCTGGACGATCACGACAGATGGCTACGTCGTGCTCGCCTCAGAGGCAGGCGTACTGCCCTTCGCGCCTGAGACAGTGGAGCGAAACGGGCGGCTGCATCCGGGCCGATTCTTCTTCGTCGACCTCGAGCAGGGCCGCGTGGTGGACGACCGCGAGGTCAGAGAGAGCGTTGCGGCCCGACAGCCGTACGGGCGTTGGTACCGCGAAGGGGTGATCCACCTCGACGACCTGCCTCCTGCAGAGGGTCCGCGAACCGACGTCCAGGCACTCCGCGCTCGGCAGCTCGCGTTCGGCTACACGCAGGAGGATCTGCGGATGCTGTTGGAGCCGATGGCGATGAACGGCGTCGAGCCGGTCGGCTCGATGGGGAACGACCTGGCCCTCGCTGCACTGTCCGATCGCGAGCCACTGCTCTTCTCCTATTTCAAGCAGCTGTTCGCGCAGGTCACCAATCCACCGATCGATCCCTTGCGCGAGCGGATAGTAATGAACCTCAAAACGCTGCTCGGATCCCGCGGCAACCTCTTTCACGAGTCGCCCGAGTACGCGCGCCGCCTGGCATTCGAGCTGCCGATCCTGCGCGACGAGGAGCTGGAGCGGATACGCCGGCTGGATATAGACGGCTTCCACACGCGCACGATCGATGTCACCTGGTCGGTCCGCGACGGGCCAGCCGGGATGGAGGCGGCGCTGCGGCACACGTGCCGCGAGGCGGCCGAACTCGTCGAAGAGGGCGTCACGACGATTGTTCTCTCCGACCGCGGGGTCGACGCGGATCTGGTGCCCATTCCCTCGTTACTCGCCGTCGCCGCAGCCCACGAGGAGCTCGTCCGCCGCGGGATCCGCCTGCGTGCCGGGCTGATCGTCGAGTCCGGCGAGCCGCGCGAGGTGCATCACGTCGCGGCACTCTTGGGCTACGGCGCGACGGCCGTCAACCCCTACCTCGCCTTCGCAACGCTCAACGACCTGGTCGAGCGAGGACATCTCCCCGCCGAGCAGAGTGCGGAGGACACCGAACGCCAGCTTGTAAAAGCGCTGGCGAAAGGATTGCTCAAAGTCATCGCGAGAATGGGGATCTCGACCCTCCAGTCCTACCGCGGAGCACAGATCTTCGAGGCCGTCGGCCTCGACCGCGCGGTTGTCGACCGCTATTTCACCGGAACCGCCTCACGAATCGGCGGTGTCGACCTCGAGGTGCTGGCGCGCGAGGCACTCGCGCGCCACAACCGGGGCTACAGCGCACCCCCAGAGCTGGGGCTACTCCCGGTCGGCGGGATCTACCAGTGGCGCCGACAGGGTGAGGGCCACATCTGGAATCCCGCAACCGTGGCTAAGCTCCAGCAGGCGAGCGGTCTGAGCGGCGGCGACGGAGCCGGCTCCTACGAGGAATATGCGCGACTCGTCAACGACGAGGCGACCCGTCGGTGCACGCTGCGCGGACTGCTTCGCTTTCGTGCCGACCGCGGGCCACTTCCGCTGGAGGAGGTCGAGCCCGCAGCGGAGATCGTCAAGCGCTTCTCCACCGGAGCGATGAGTCTCGGCTCGATCTCGCCGGAGACGCACGAGGCGCTAGCGATTGCGATGAACAGTATCGACGCCAAGTCGAACACCGGCGAGGGCGGGGAGGATCCTCGCCGCTACCACGATCAGCGTCGTTCCGCGATCAAGCAGGTTGCCTCGGGACGCTTCGGGGTGACCGGTGACTATCTGCTGAACGCGGACCAGCTGCAGATCAAGATTGCCCAGGGTGCGAAGCCGGGCGAGGGCGGACAACTTCCCGGCCAGAAGGTCTCCGATGAGATAGCGACGCTGCGCTTCTCGACGCCGGGCGTTGGGCTGATCTCGCCGCCGCCGCACCACGATATCTACTCGATCGAGGATCTGAAGCAGCTGATCTATGACCTTCGCTGCGCCAACCCCCGCGCAAGCGTGTCCGTGAAGCTCGTCTCCGAGGTCGGTGTCGGCACGGTCGCCGCAGGTGTCGCCAAGGCCAGCGCCGACCACGTGACGATCGCCGGACATGACGGCGGTACCGGCGCCTCGCCGCAGTCTTCAATTCAGCACGCTGGCGTGCCATGGGAGATAGGCCTGGCCGAGACGCAGCAGACGCTGCTCCGCAACGATCTGCGGGCGCGGATCGCTGTACAGGTCGACGGGCAGCTCAAGACCGGCCGCGACGTGGTGATCGGCGCACTGCTCGGAGCCGACGAGTTCGGCTTCGCCACCGCCCCGCTGATCGCGATGGGCTGCATCATGATGCGCGTCTGCCACCTCAACACGTGCCCGGTCGGGATCGCAACCCAGAACCCCGAGCTGCGGCGGCGCTTCCGGGGCACGCCGGATCACGTCGTCAACTACTTCTTCCTCGTTGCCGAGGAGGCGCGGGGGATCATGGCCTCGCTGGGCATCTCGCGGTTCGAGCAAATGATCGGACGCAGCGATCTGCTCGAGATGCAGGCGGCGCTCGATCACTGGAAGGCGCGCCGCGTCGACCTCTCGCAGCTGCTCGCCTCCCCCGCCTCCGGCGAAGCCGCCACGCGTCGACGCTTGCGCCCTCCCGACTGGGGGCTAGACGGCGCCATCGGATGGGAGTTGATCGAGGCAGCACGACCCGCGATCGACGGCGATCACCCGGTGCGCCTCCGATACCCGATTCGCAACGTCGACCGTGCAATCGGTGGCTTGCTCTCCAGTGAGATCGTTCGACATCACGGCGCCGCCGGCCTGCCCGAGGGTTCAATCGAGATAGCGCTGGAGGGATCGGCCGGCCAGTCATTTGGCGCTTGGCTCGCGCCTGGGGTCACGCTCAGCTTGGAGGGGGAGGCGAATGACTACGCCGGCAAGGGGCTTTCAGGTGGGGTCATCTCGATACGCCCACCCCGGGCCGCCGGGTTCGAGGCGGAGCGCAGCGTGATTGTCGGCAACACGGTGCTCTACGGCGCAACCGGCGGACGTGCCTTCTTCCGCGGTCTCGCTGGTGAGCGATTCGCGGTGCGAAACTCCGGTGCGCGGGCCGTCGTCGAGGGCGTCGGCGATCATGGTTGCGAGTACATGACCGGGGGCCGGGTTGTCGTCCTCGGTCCCACCGGGCGGAACTTCGCGGCGGGCATGAGCGGCGGCATCGCCTATGTCCTCGACGAGGAGGGTGACTTCGAAGCGAACTGCAACCTGGAGCTGGTCGACCTGGAGGACCTCGGGCACGAGGACGCCGAAGAGCTGCTCGCGCTGGTCGCCGAGCATGCGGAGCGCACTCAGTCGACGGTCGCCGAGCGCCTCCTCGCCGACTGGGAAGGCGCCCTGTCTCGATTCCTCAAGGTCATCTCAGGAGAGTTCAAGCGTGCCCTGGAGGAGATGGCCCAGCGAGCAGAGCTCGTCTCCCCAGAGGGTGAGTCGGCGCGGCGGCCGGGAGGGGAGCAGAACCATGGGTGAGATCGGCGGATTCCTCCGCATCCACCGGGTCAACTTCGACAAGCGCGACCCGGCCGAGCGGATCAACGATTCAACGCACTACTTCGAGACCCAGCCGGACGAGGAGCTACAGCAACAGGGCGCCCGCTGCATGGACTGCGGCGTACCCTTCTGTCATCTCGGTTGCCCGCTGGGCAATCTGATCCCCGATTGGAACGACCAAGTCTTCCGCGGTCGCTGGCAGGAGGCCATCGACCAACTTCACGCGACCAACAATTTCCCTGAGTTCACCGGACGCATTTGCCCCGCCCCCTGCGAGTCGGCCTGCGTGCTTGACATCAACGACGACGCGGTGACGATTCAGCAACTTGAGCTGGGGATCGTCGAGCACGCCTTCCGCGAAGGCTGGGTGAGGCCGCAGCTCCCCGCGCAGCGAACCGGTTGCAGGGTGGCCGTAGTCGGCTCGGGTCCGGCCGGGATGGCGGCTGCGGCTGAGCTCAACAAGCGGGGCCATCTCGTCACCGTGTTCGAGCGCGACGAGGGGGTCGGTGGGCTGATGCGCTTCGGCGTGCCGGACTCGAAGCTCGAGAAGTGGGTGATCGATCGCCGCGTCCAGCTACTGGAGGAGGAGGGCGTCGTATTCGAATGCAGCGTAGAGGTCGGACGCGACCTCGGGGTGGACGCGCTGCGCGATCGCTTCGACGCGATCGTGCTGGCAACTGGTTCGCGCGTCGAACGCGGGCTCGACATCCCGGGCAGCGACCTCGCCGGCGTCCGCCCCGCGATGGACTATCTCTATCAGCGCAACCGGGCCGTAGCTAGAGCCGCCGGAACCGAGCCAAGCAGGCGTTCGCCCCAGCCGGCGGAGGAGATCACGGCAGCTGGCAAGCGGCTGGTCGTGATCGGCGGCGGAGACACCGGCATGGACTGTCTCTCCAACGCCCGCCGCGAGGGGGCGCTTGCGGTCACGATTCTCGACACCTACCAGCAGATCCCGCTTGACGGGCGCTATCCCCACACTCCCTGGCCGCTCTCCGCCAAACGCACACCGGGCACCTACGCGCTCGACGAGGGCGGGGAACGCCGCTGGGCCACGCAGGCGACCCGGATCGAGGGTGAAGACGGGCACGTGGCGAGGGTCCACGCTCAGGCCGTGCGCGGCACCTCGACCATGGACGCGGAGCCGGTCGCAGGGACCGAGTTCAGCCTCCCAGCTGATCTCGTGCTGGTCGCGATCGGCTTCAAGCACCCGCGGCACGAGGGTCTGATCGAGCATCTCGGCGTCGAGCTTGATCGCCGTGGCAACGTGAAGGCAGGCGCCTATGCAACTTCGGAGGAGGGGGTGTTCGCCGCTGGCGACGCTCGTCGCGGGCAATCGCTCATCGTTTGGGCAATCGCCGAGGGGCGACGCAGTGCCCGTGCCGTCGACCGCTGGCTGACGGGCCGGTCAGCTCCGCTGGCACTTGGAGCGGAGTCAACCGGGACACCCGGTGACGAGGGCATCCTCCCCTCGCGTTGAGACTCACGACGGCACAGCCCGCGAGGTGCACGGAGACGGCGGCGCGATCAACGGCTCGCCCCGTCTCGGCGGGCACCACTGTCGCTGAGAGCTGATGCGCGCACAGCGGCCCGGCGCCTCCCCCGCCGCACCGCCGTCGGCCCGCCAGCCCCAACTGGTGGCGTGTCCAGCCCTGCCGCCACGACTGCGACGCGCCAGGAAGCGGAATGGAAGCCGCACCGCGCTGCGCACTGATGCCTTCGCCCGGCTGGTCGCGCCCTAGCCCATGCCGCAATCTGCGGCAACGATCCGCTGTCGACTATCGGAACTGCCGGCCACATGGACGTGTGAGGGGCCCGGCAGCTGCGGACGCCAATCGACCACGAGGGCCCCGCACGATCCCACGCCACGCCCCCTGCCCAAGCTTCTCGATTGCCTTCGGCTCGTCCTCGAACAGCTGGAATCTCGGCTCGTCGTTGCAGTGCGGCCACCGATGACGATCAGCCCTTCGAGACGAACGTCATGGGTCGCGGAGTGTCTTTTTCCTATAGTTGATGTGTAAAAGAAAGAGACCCGACCATCTTGGATCCGATGGACGCTGGAAATCGAGGGAGGCCCCCATCCGCAATCCCAGCCTCACCACTATCGATGCGACCGCTGCGCGGGCCACCCCCGCCGCAGTCGAGCCGCTCGCCAGGTTCGCAGACGGCGCCGCCTTCGGCAGCGAGTGCGAAGAGTCCGACCCCCACCGGGCGCAGCCCCATCAGGTAGCAGCCGATCGAGACGATGCCCGTGGCCATCACAAGAGCGAAGTAGGAGGGAGAGAGTTCCTCGAGCTGGGCCATGGCGGCGCGTGAGGACACTAGAGAACGCACGGGTGCACACTCGCGTCCGTGGCGTGCCCGTCGCGCCGTGGCTACCGACCCAGCTCGGGCGCGGAAACCGACGCGGGCGGCGGGCACCAGGTGGCGGCTTGAGAGGTCCGCACCAAGCTCAACCGCCGATCGCCGACATCGTGCGGGCCGGCTGCACGAAGCCAGGATCGTTGACCCGATGCTTGAGCTCCTTGCGCCAGACCGCGGCGCGCAGGATCCCGACGATCTCCGCATCATCGACGCAAGCGCGTAGCGGACCGCGCAGGTCGGTCTCGCCAAGCGAAAAGAGGCAGGTGCGCAGGCGGCCCTCGGCGGTCAACCGGATTCGGTTGCACTCGGCGCAGAAAGGCTCGGAGATTGGGTTGACGAAGCCGATCGTGCCAACTCCGTCGGCAAAACGGTACACGTGCGAGGTGGAGTGCGGCTCGCGCTCCAGCGGCTCGAGCGTGTAAATCGCTTCGATCGCAGCACGGATCTCGGAGCCGCGCAGCACCTTCTCGTCGGTCCAGTCGCGGTCGGCGTCGAGCGGCATGAACTCGATGAAGCGGACCTCGTAGGGGTAGTCGCGGGCGAAGCGGGCGAAGGGCAGCGCTTCGGCCTCGGTGAAGCCCCGCAGCGCCACGGCGTTGACCTTGATCGGGTGGGCGGCGGGGAACTCGGCCAGGCGCTCCAGTCCGGCAAGCACCCGCGGCAGCGCGTCGCGCCGGGTCAGCTCGTAGAAGCGGTCGCGCTGCAGCGAGTCGATCGAGACATTGAAGCGGTCGACCCCGGCGTCAATCAGCTCCTCCGCCTTCTGCTCGAGCAGGTAGCCGTTGGTGGTCAGCGCGATCTCCTCCACCCCCTCCACCTGGCGCAGCATCGCGATCAGGGACGCCAGGTCGCGCCGCACCAGCGGCTCGCCCCCAGTGATCCGCACCTTTCCCACGCCCATCTCCGCGAGAATGCGCACGAGTCGCTCGATCTCCTCAAAGCTGAGGATCTCCTCGCGCTGCAGCCAAGGCAGCCCCTCTGCCGGCATGCAGTATTGGCAGCGGAAGTTGCAGCGGTCGGTCACGGAGATCCGCACGTCGCCGATCAGGCGTCCGTGGCCATCGCGCAGGAGCGTCTCAGCGGTCATCGGCAGACAACTGCCTCGCATTTTCCTCGCCCTCAAGCCGACCGAAGTCCTCGTCCGCCGCCGGGGCGCGCCCGGAGTCGGCGAGACCGGCAGCGAGACCGGCGCAGAGCCAGGCGAACGCCACCAGGAAGACAAAGCCCAGGACGAACTCGCCGGTTGCGTCCTTGACGACGCCCATCACCAGCGGCGGGAAGAAGCCGCCGAGACCGCCGGCTGCACCGACGATCCCCGTGGCGGCTCCCGTGGTGCGCGGGAAGTAAACCGGCACCTCCTTGAATACCGCGCCGTTGCCGAGGCCCAAGAATGCAGCCATGGTCAGCGAGAAGATCGTCACCGGAACAATCGCCGGATTCGATGCCTGCCATGCGAGGCCGATTGCGTCGAAGCCCACGCCAGCGAAGATCGCGACCAGAACGGTGCGAGCGCCGATCCGATCGGCGAGCCAGCCTCCTACCGGTCGCGCCGCGGTGGCGAATACCGTAAAACCGGCCGCGCGGAGGCCGGCGTCGGCCAGGGAGTAGTCAAACCAATCGGTAAGCAGCTTCGGCAGGAAGATCGCCATTGCGACAAAGCCGCCGAAAGTGACGAAGTAAAAGAGGGCAAGCCTCCAGAGCTTCCAACCGGACCTCAGCACGTCCCTGTAGGGGATGCGATGGGAACGGCGATGCGGGGCGTCCCTCGCGAGGGCCGACCAAATCAACGCGTAGGTCCCGATGACTACCGCGAAGACGATCCCAGCTACCGCCTGTCCGGCGGCGTCGCGGATCGCGGGCACGGAAAAGGCGGCGATCGCCGTGCCGATGTTGCCGACCCCGTAGACGCCGAGCGCGAACCCTTGGCTGCGCTGCTCATACCACTCGGCGACAAAGGGAATGCCGACGGCGAAGGATGCTCCGGTGGCACCGAGCAGGAAGCCGGCGCCGAGCAGGGCCGCATAGCTGGTGGCGAAACCGACCAACAGCGCGGCGGCGACCGAGTAGACCAGCATGCCGGTAAACACGACGCGACCACCCACCCGGTCGACCAGTAGGCCGAGCGGGATCCTCAGGAGCGAGCCGAGTATGACCGGGATGGCGATCATCACCGAGGTCTCGGTGTCGGAGAGGCCGAGGTCGTCCTGCAGCCCAGGAGCCAGCGGCGCCAGCATGCCCCAGGCCGAGAAACAGGCAGCGAAAGCGATGGTGGCAAGCGCCAGGTTGACCCCACGCTTCTCAGCCATGAGAAGGATCCGTTTGGACGCGCCGGACCAAATACGGCCTACGGCCGCCTAGCGAGTCCGAGCTTGCACGCCCGCTCGAGGCGTGAACGGTGTTCGACGAAGCCCGAGAGAGGCTTCTGGCGTGACCCTGGGTGCAGCCACAATCGGCAGGATCCATACCGAGAATTTACACATGTAGATTGTGTCATCCATGAAGGGCCCCCTGGTGTCAAGGCTCAGGGCCCTCTCGTGGTCGGGCGCCGGTCAGCGGACTGCATCCCGGCTCGGGAGGAGGCTCCAGTCATCCATCCGGTCGCGCCAAGCGGACCAGAGTGTCGTGCGGTGCGCGGGGGCTCAATCAAGACCGGCGGCCGTCCTGCTCAGCTGCCTGCAGGAGACCAGACACAGGAACGAGCTCGCCCGGGCCTGCACCTCGCGCCCTGACGGGCGCAAGCTCTCGACGGGATGGTCGGCATCACGCGGCCACCGCCGGCTCCTCGCGGCCCTGCTCGGCCAGGCAGCGGATCTCGCCGTCGCGCAGGCCGTAGTAGCAGAGCGTCAGGATCTGCCGGGCGACCGCCACCTTGGCGACCTTCGGGCCGCGACGCTTCGCGATCCGCTCGTAGCGGGAGCGCAGCGGCCCGCCGCCGCTCGGCGCCTTCTGGGCGGCCTCGGTGAGCGCCCAGCGCAGGATCGCCGACCCCTGGCGGGAGATGTGGCCGAGCCGGGCCTTGCCGTCGGAGCTGCGGATCGTCGGCGTCAGCCCCGCCCAGGCGCAGAGGTGGCGTGCGGTCGGGAAGCGACCGACGTCGCCGACCTCGGCGATCACCAGCATCGCGGTGTAGCGGCCGATGCCGCGGATGCCGCAGAGCAGCGTGACCCGCTCGTCGGCCCTGGCGCGGGCGTCGATCTCCCTCGTGGCCGTCCCGACCTCGCGGTCGAGGTCGTCGATCAGCGCCGTCAGGCTGTCGAGCCTGCGACGGGGGCCGTCCGGCAGCTCGAGCGCGATCAGGAACTCCCGGCCGGCCTTGCCGAAGAGGTCGGACTGGGTGGGCAGGATCCCCTGGCGGGCGAGCAGGGCGTGAACGCGGTTCTTCAGCGAGGTCCGCATGTGGACGAGCATCGCCCGGTGGCGGAGCAGATCGCGGAGGTCGCGCAGCCCCGGCGGCGCGACGTAGGCCTCCGGCAGCAGGTCGGCCCGCAGCAGGTGGGCGAGGGTGGCGGCGTCGACGGCATCGGTCTTCACCCGCGCCGCGGCGATCGCCCGGGTGCGCAGCGGATGGGCGAGGTGCACGTCGAAGCCGGCCCCGCCGAGCATCTCGGCCAGCCACTCCCATCCGTAGGTCGCCTCGATCGCGACATGTGTCCCGTCCGGCCTGCCGAGCGCCTCGGCGAAGGTCTCGCGGCCGGTGGCGATCCGCTGCTGGGTGATCTCGCCATCCTCGTCGAGGGTTGCGATCTGCGAGCGGCGGCGATGCAGGTCGATGCCGATCCAGCGCTCAGGAGTAGCGTGGTCCATGGTCGGTCCTCCTCTTCGGTTGAGCAGCCGCCAGGGCGCAACCTCGACGGCCGCGTAGCGTTCGGTCCAGGATGGAGGGCCGGCCTCTCGCCCGCCAGGCCCTTCATGGCATCAAGACAACCCGCGCCTCGAGCGCCGCCCAACTCGAATCGACCCGATGGCCGACCGCACGTTCGCCAAGTTCAGCTTCTTCAAGATCGATCCCGCCTGGCGCCGTCGCGACGCCGAGCTGCGCGCCGCCGACAAGCAGGAGTTCCTCGCCGCCTGCGAGGACTTCGCCGTCGACCGGTCGCTGCGCGCCTACTCAACCATAGGAACGCGCGGCGACGTCGACCTCGTCCTGCTCAGCCAGAGCCCCAACCTCGCCGACATCCACACCTTCCACGTCGTCCTCGGCCAGAGCGGGCTCGCCAAGTGGGCCGATTCGCCGTACTCGTTCCTCTCGATGACCAAACCCTCGCCCTACTCCGAGGAGCAGGCGCGGCCGGAGATCTGCACCTCCGAACGCAAGTACCTCTTCCTCTACCCGATGGTCAAGCAGCGCCGCTGGTACGGGCTGCCGCCGGCCGAGCGCGGCCGGATCATGAAAAGCCACATCGAGGTCGGTCGCCGCTACCCGGAGATCACGATCAACACGACGTACTCCTACGGAATCGACGACCAGGAGTTCGTCGTCTGCTTCGAGGGCGACGACCCGGGGATGTTCCTCGACCTCGTCAACGAGCTGCGCCCGACCGAGTCGAGCGAGTACACCGAGCTGGAGACGCCGATCTTCACCTGCGTCGCGATGTCCGTCGGCAAGGCGCTGGACGCGCTCGACGGCACCCCGAGCGCGGTCGCCGCTTCGGCGCCTGCCGGCTAGATACGCACCTTCATCGCCGTGGCCGGGGTCTCCCGAGCTGCCAGCGGCTGGAGGCAGCGTCTCTCCAGTCCTCCTATATTTATCCATCTGCCCTGTGAAAATTGAGAGGAGCGACTTGACTTCGATATCCCACGGCCCCCGTACTGCCGTCCTCGGCCTTCCCCGGATCGGCCCCGACCGCGAGCTGAAGTTCGCCCTCGAGTCCTTCTGGGCCGGAAAGACGAGCGCCGAGGAGCTGGAGGAAACCGCGCGAGCGCTGCGCGAGTCCAACTGGCGCCGCGCCCAGGCGGCCGGTATCGACTCGATCCCGAGCGGCGACTTCAGCCTCTACGACCAGGTTCTGGACACGGCCTGGGCGCTCGGCGCGATCCCCTCGCGCTTCGGCAAACTCGACCGCGACACCATCGCCAACTACTTCGCCCTCGCCCGCGGCACCGCCGAGCAGCGGCCGCTGGAGATGACCAAGTGGTTCGACACCAACTACCACTACCTGGTCCCCGAGCTGGAGCCTGGCCGGCCCTTCGAGCCCCGCGCCGAGCATTGGACCGCCCAGCTGCGCGAGTCCGCCGAGCTGGGGATCCGTACCCGGCCCGTGCTGATCGGCCCGCTCACCTTCCTCCTCCTCTCCAAGGGAACCGAGCGACCGCTCGAGCTGCTGCCCGACCTGGTTCCCGCCTACGCCGAGCTGCTCGCCGAGCTGCGCGCGGTAGGCGCGACCGAGGTCCAGGTCGACGAGCCGTGCCTGGCGCTCGACCGCACGCCGGAGCAACTGGAGGCCTTTGCCGACGCCTGGCGTGAGCTGGCCGCGGGGACGGACCTCAAACTCTGCCTTGCGACCTACTTCGCCGGGCTCGACGCACCGGCCCTGGAGCTGGTCGCCGGCCTCGACCCGGCTGAGCTGCATCTCGACCTGGTCCGTGCCCCCGAGCAGCTGGCGCCAGCCTTGGACGCGCTGGCGGCGACGGCCACCCGGCTTTCAGTCGGTGTCGTCGACGGGCGCAACGTCTGGATCGCCGATCCCGACCTGGCACTCGACCGGGTCGACGCCGCACTCGCCGCACTCGGCCCCGAGCGGGTGACCATCGCTCCCTCCTGCTCGCTGCTGCACGTGCCTTACGAAGCGGCGCGCGAGGAAGGCATCGACCCCGAGGTCCGCCCCTGGCTCGCCTTCTGCTCGGAGAAGCTCGCAGAGCTGGAGCTGCTGCAGACGACCTCCGGGCCGGGCGCCGATCGTGACGCGCTGCTGGCATCGGCGCGGTCGGTCGTCTCCGCCCGTCGCACCTCCGACCAGACCAACGACCCGGCGGTGCGCGAGCGCGTCGGGGGCCTCGAGCCCGGCGACTACGACCGTCCGGCACCGTTCTCCGAGCGCCAGCCGATGCAGGCCGAGCGTCTGGCGCTGCCCGAGCTGCCGACGACGACGATCGGTTCCTACCCGCAGACCAGTGAGATCCGCGCCGCCCGGCGCGACCTGCGCGACGGCCGGCTCGGTGAGGCCGACTACGAGGAGTTCATCCGCAGCCAGGTCGACGAGGTCGTCGCGTTCCAGGAGGAGGTCGGACTCGACGTCCTCGTCCACGGTGAGCCCGAGCGCAACGACATGGTCGAGCACTTCGGCCAGCAGCTCGCCGGTTTCGCCTTCTCCGCCGACGGCTGGGTGCAGTCCTACGGCAGCCGTTGCGTGAAGCCGCCGATCCTCTTCGGCGACGTCTCGCGGCCGGCGGCAATGACGGTCGGCTGGTGGCGCTATGCGCAGTCGCGCACGGAGAAGCCCATGAAGGGGATGCTGACCGGGCCGGTGACGATCCTGCAGTGGTCCTTCGTCCGCGACGACCAGCCGCGCTCGGAGACCTGCACCCAGATCGCCCTAGCGATCCAGGACGAGGTGCTCGACCTCGAGGCGGCCGGGGCGGCGGTCGTCCAGGTCGACGAGGCGGCGCTGCGGGAGGGGTTGCCCCTGCGTCTGGCCGAGCGCGACGCATACGTGCGCTGGGCGGTCGACTGCTTCCGGCTCTCGACCGCGCCGGCGCGCCCACAGACCCAGATCCACACCCACATGTGCTATTCGGAGTTCAACGAGATGATCGAGCACATCATCCGGCTCGACGCCGACGTGCTCTCGATCGAGGCCTCGCGCTCGGGCATGGAGGTGCTCGACGCCTTCGCCGATGGAGTCTCCTACCCGAACGAGATCGGCCCCGGCGTCTACGACATCCACTCGCCGCGGGTCCCGTCGGTGGAGGAGATCGAGAGGCTGCTCGAGCTGGCCGAGCAGCGGATTGATCGCGACCGGCTCTGGGTCAACCCCGACTGCGGGCTGAAGACCCGCGGTTGGGAGGAGGTCCGCCCGGCGCTCGCCAACATGGTCGCCGCCGCCGAGCGTCGGCGCGCCGCGGTGCCGGCGACGCCCGGGCCGTGAGACAGCGGCCGATCGCCGGAGCCAGAGATACGGCCGCCTCCCGATTGGTGGAATGGCGTGTGCGGTTGTCGATCAGCGCCTCGACCTACGAGCGGGTCGCCCTCGCGGCCCTGTTGACGCTGACGCTCGTCGTCTTCACCGGAGCGGCCGTCCGGCTAACCGGCTCTGGTCTGGGTTGCTCGAGCTGGCCGAGATGCACGAAATCGTCATTTCACCCGCCCCTGGACACCCATTCGCTCATCGAGTTCGGCAACCGCGTCTTCATCGTCCTGGTCTCCGCCGCAGTCCTCGCCGCCTGGCTGGGCACTTACCTGCGGCGTCCATTGCAGCCCCGGCGGCGCGATCTGCGCCTACTCGGCGCCCTGCTGCCACTCGGCGTACTCGCACAGGCCGTGGTCGGGGGCGAGTCGGTGCTCTACAAGCTCGCCCCGATCTGGGTCATGGCCCATTACTGGCTTTCGATGCTCATCCTGATCGCTGCCTTTGAGCTCTGGCACCGGCCGCGGATGGAGCTCGGGGGAACACGCCGCCCGAACGCCGATCGGCAGACGGTCATCTGCGTTCGCCTACTCGTCGCCGCGGCGATGCTCGTCATCGTCCTGGGCAGCTCCGCGACGGCCGCGGGCCCGCACGCCGGCGCCTCCGGGACCGGACAGCTCGTTCACCGGTTGGACTGGTGGGGTGACGACACGCTGCGCTGGCTCGTCTTCGCCCACGGCTGCCTTGTCGGCTGCCTCGGGCTAGCTACGGTCGGTACTTGGTGGTTCGCGCGAAGGCGGGAGGCGGGAACGGAGGTAATCCGTACCCTCGGCTGGATCTGCGTCCTGCTGGGGGCTCAGGGGGTCGTCGGCATCACCCAATACGCGCTTGCGCTGCCAACGGAGATCGTCTGGGCCCATGTGGTCCTTGCCACGCTGACCTGGGTCGGTTACGTGCACGCCTGGGCAGCCGCGGGACGCCTTCCCCACGCGAGTCGAGACTTAGCTGCCGCAACGGCGAGTTTTCACAGCTATAGTGGGTAAAGAAATCGTGGATCCTCGGCGAAAGCGCAAGATCCGACTCGTGGTCGCGCTCGGTGTGGCTGTCGTGCTGGCGGCCGCCCTCGTCTATACGTCCTTCTCCGCGGCCAACGGCGCCAAGCAGCCCTCGCAGATCGTCAACGCACAGACCGAAGCCCAATACGACATCACCGGGGAGGTGGTCCGGGGCTCGATCCGCCATCAGGGCAAGCAGATCGCCTTCGAACTCGTCGATCGAGATGGATCGGGACCCAAGCTCCCCGTGGTCTACGAAGGCACCGTGCCCGACCCATTCCGAGGCGGCCGCGAGATCGTGCTTACCGGGCACCTGGCAGAGGGCACGTTCGTCGGTGATCCGGACACCCTGATCACCAAGTGCCCCTCGAAGTTCAAGGCAGAGGACGGAAAGTGACCCGCCGTGCTCGGACCCCGGCTCGGCTAGCCGCCCGGCGTACGGGCGAGCACGGCGCCGAGCAGCGCACTGGCCGCCAAGGCGAGAATCGCAGCGCGGTAGAGGCTCACGCGAACACGAGCCCCAGCACGGCCGGGTCCCCCGCCGAAGTAGAAGCAAGCGAGCGCGACCAGCAGCAACAGGCTGCCCGCCAGGACGACCCCGCTCGCATCGAGCAACGCCCCCGCCGCCACGATGGCATTCCCGAGGTTCCACAGTCCCAGCTGGACCAGTCGCAGATCTCCGAGCAGCCTCGGCGCCGGCAGCGCCAGCGGTCCCACCCCCAGCAGAACCTGTGCGACACCTCCAACCAGAACCAGGTACGCAGCCAGCCAGGATCCATGGGCGAAGGGGGCGGCGCTGTTGATGGCCGCGATCAACCCGCCAGCGACGATCATCGCTCCCGCAACGCCGACGAACAGTCGGGTATACGGGTCAACCTTCCAACCGCCGGCGTCGGTCTCGCTTGCCGTAGCACCGCGCACGGCGGCGCGCGGCTGGTTGATCACGTTGGCCATCGCTAGGGGCCCTCAGCCAGGAGCCGGCTCTCCACCGTCACAGCCGCCCCGGCGAAGAGACGCGAGACTGGGCACAGCGCCGCCGCTTCGCCCACAACGGCATCGAATGCGGCACTGTCGATGCCCTCGACCCGACCCTCCACCTCGAGCTCCGATCTGACGATCGTCGGGAGGCCGTCCACCTCCTCCAAGGTGACGGTGGCCCTGACCCGCAGTCGCCCAGGCGGCGACTTGGCCTCGCCGAGCTTGAGCGCCAATGCCATAGCGAAGCAGGAGGAGTGGGCAGCCGCACACAGCTCCTCGGGACTGCTCTTTCCGTCGGGGCTCGCGGTGCGCGAGGCCCAGGTGACATCAAGGTCAGAGAAGGCCCCACTCCCAGGGGACACCATTCCGTGTCCGCTGGCGAGGCTTCCGGTCCAAGTCGTGCTTGCAGCGCGAGTCGCGATCGCCATCGCTGCTCCTTTCGTTGACGTTTCAGTCGCTCGCTAACATTTTTACACAGAGCAAATGTGCAAAAGCGGCAGGCGAGGGCGACTGTCAACGGATGAGGAGGAGAGCACGATGGCGAAGGGAACCGAAAACCAGCGTGATGCGAGCGTGAGGTCGAGGGAGGCTGGCTGGAGGCTCGCGGTCGTCGTCGTGGTTCTGCTCTGCGCGGTCGCGCTCGCCGCCTGCGGCGGGGGTGGAGGTGGAGCGACGACCAATGCAGTTCCGCCCGCACCTGAAGCTGGGGCTGAGACCGAATCGCAGCGAGGCGAAGCAACTGAAGCGGAAGGACGCAACGGCAGCGCCGAGGAAGGCAAGGCGGTGTTCACCGCGGACTGCGCTGGCTGCCACACGCTCGCGGCCGCCGGTGCAAGCGGCACCATCGGCCCGGACCTCGACGAAGCCCTGCCCGGAAAGAGCCCCGCCTTCATCAAGGAATCGATCGTCGATCCCGAAGCCGAGATCACCTCGGGGTACAGCGGGGGGATCATGCCCAGCGGCTTCGAAGACAGTCTCTCGAGCGCAGAACTTGAAGCGCTGGTCGCCTTCCTGGGTCAGGAGGCTGGGAATCAGCACACGGCAGCGGCCCACTCACTAGAGCGTCGAACCGCTTTCGACCTGGTGCCTACTGTGACCCTCGGGAGCGGCTACAGGAGCGAGCCGACTGCCCAAGGGAGTCGAGGAGAAGGTGGAAGTAGACGACGCCTGCGTAGGGCCACCAGCTCGACGTTTGTATCTGCACCTTCTCGTAGGTCAACTCTTCCTCTAGGCCGAGGAAGCGCTTCAGTTTGTTGCGGGCCCCTACGTCGTCGCCGGGGAAGATGTGCAGACGGCCGAGCCCGCGCAGCATCACGTATTCCGCCGTCCAACGCCCGATCCCCCGCAAGCTCGTGAGGGACTCAAGCGCCGCGCCATCCTCGAGTGTCGCCAGAGCCTCGAGGTCGAGGGCGCCGTCGACGATCATACGGGCGGCGCCCACGATCGCCTCCGCTTTCGCCCGGCTGAAGCCTAGGCTCGTCAGCCGGGTTGGATCGAGGGAGGCGAGTTCGGCCGGTCGCGGGAACGCGCGGGGTCCCTCAGAGGCATCCCCAGCTGAACGACCGCAGGCGAGAGCCAGCCGGTTAAGCAGGTGGATGCCGACGTCGAGCGACAGCTGCTGGCAGGCGATGCCGTTGACCAAGCCCTCGAAGACCGTCGGGAAGCGCGGGGGGCGCACCCCCCGAAACCTCTCGGCGAGCTCGCCTAGTGCCGGGTCCGAGGCGGCCATCGCCGCGAACCCCGAGAGATCGACGTCGAGGCCCAAGAGCTTCGTGAGCGCGATCCGCGCTTGCCCCTCCGCGTTCGAACCGGCGGCGCCTTCGACGATAGCGACGTGGAGCTGCGACGCCTCGGGACTGCGCCCCCTCACTTCCTCCACCGATACGGTGGCGGCGCCCTCGTCGATCGGCAGCGTGCGACAGTACGCTTGCCCGTCCCAGCGATCGATCTCATTGTGCTCACGACGCCGCAGCGCCCAGACCGTCAGGTCGAGCCGAAACGGTGTCGGCGAAGCTATGGCGAAGGGAGGCGAGTTCACCTCCTTCGCCTCGAGCGCAGCCCGCGTCGCAGGACCTCGGCGAGGACCACGGCATCGTTGTGCTCGGTGTCGCTTGCCGCGTACACGAGCGTGAGCGGGCCCTCTCGCGCACGGCGTCGAAGCGCGGAGAGCTCGTCGCGGTGTGCTCGCAGCTCATCTACGTACCGCTGTCGGAACTCCTCAAACCGATCCGGATCGTGTCCGAACCACTTTCTGAGGGCTGGGCTCGGTGACAGCTCTCGGATCCATGCGTCCAGACTGGCCGCTTCATGCGAAACCCCTCGGGGCCAGAGGCGGTCGATCAAGACGCGATAGCCGTCCTTTGGACCCGCCGGATCATAGGCCCGCTTAATGCGAACGTCCATCAGGCGACACCTTCCCGTTGCGACCCACCGGTACTCATGGCGAACTCCCCGAATGGGTGGGTTCCAGCCGTGCCTCCGAACTGGAAATGCGGGCTCGACGTGGACCCACGCGACGTGCCCGCAGTGCCGAGCCGGCCGCGAGCGCGAGGAAGGAGACGATTGCGACCTCGCCGAGCACGCCTCCCCAGCGCCAGGCGAGGAGATCTTCCCCTAGATCGCCGAAGAGTCGAAGCGCCACGCTCGCGTGCAAGAGGGCGAGCGGAGCGTAGAACGCGGGCCGGTAAGGAAGCGGGACACCGAGGACCGCCGGGATGATCACGGCCGCGTGGGCGAAGATCATCGAGAACACAAAGCCGAGGAAGATTGCGTGGACCATCGCGTCATACGTGAAGCCGCCGCCGAGCAGTCCCCCCTCCCAAAGCCAGAGGCCGCCGGCGACCGCCAGCCAGAAGTAGCCGGTCAGCAGAGCGACGGCCATGTAGCGGGTCAGCCCCGCCATGCGAATCGTGCGGCGGGCTACGTCGTAGCGCGCCAGCCAGGCCGCTTGGGCGAGCAGCCCCGCACCGGCCAGCCTGACGCCGAGGCTCGGCCACGGGAGGGTGAGCACCACGCCAAGGCAATAAAGGCCGATCGCCCCGAGCAGGGTGGCCCGCACCGCGGCAGGCGGCTGCCGCATCCGCGATAGCTCAAGCCGCTCGCCCACGATCGTCAAGACCAGGAATGCAGCCAAGAAGGGGACGGCGCTGGGAATCCCATCGCCCGTCAGCCAGACCACGGCGCCGGCCAACCAGGCCAACGCGCCGAGACCCATTACGAAGTTGTGCCAGGCCGGCTCAAGGCGCTGGACGGCGATGAAGATCACAACGAGTGCGAGACCTGCGAGCGCGAGCATGAGCTGCCCAGCCCGCATCGGTAGTCCGGTGAGCAACCACAGCGCTCCGGCCGCAGCTGCGGCCGGAGCGAGATAGGGCCACGACCAGCTTCGATGATGTCCGAGGGCCACTGCTCGCTCGAGGCCGATCTGGGTGCCGAGGAACCCCAGCACCAGCAAGGGTCCATGCTCAGCCGCCAACGACGGCCGCAGCTGCGGCAAATCGAGCCCGAGTCGAAGCAAGCCGGCCCAGAGGCCGGCGAGCAGCGCAACCATCGCTGCCGCCAACAGCGGCGCGCGACGCAGCACCCGCGAAGCCTGCCGGTTCGGGCCTCCGTCTACTGCCGCCATCCGAGTGCCTCGCGCGCTGCCGCGCTCATGTCATCGGGCTTCCAGGGTGGGTCCAACTCGCTCTCGACCAGCACCTGGCGCAGGCCCGATGCCTGTTGTAGGCAGGCATAAATTTCATCTTCGATGTAACCCGAGAGTGGGCACGCCGGCGTGGTCACCGTGAAGCGGACGCGCGCCACCCCGCTCCTCACCGTCACCTCTCGGACCAGGCCGAGCTCGACGATGTCCACGCCCAACTCGGGGTCGATGACCCCATGTAGGAGGTCGCGGATCAGTTCCGGGGACGGATCCCCGCTGAGCGCGGCGAGCCCGGGAGCCCCACCTGTCATCTAACGCAGCTCCTCCACCGCCGGACGACCGGCGCTCCACGATGGTGTCCTGGGAAAGACGCCAGTGCGGTGTCCGGGATCAACTCGTGGCTCCCGGCTCGCGGCCCTCCGTCGAAGCCCAGCTTGGAGGCGAACGCGGTGCGTCTTTCTCATCTGCGGGCCCTCTTACGGTCTTGCCCGTCCTTGGGTGGCGATGCCACGCGTGCGCGGATTCAGCGATCCAGGCCTGGCAGCAAAGTGGCAGCGGCGTTCTCTCGGGAGAGCTCGGGCGCTCGCGCCGGAAGGTGCTCATTGCCCGCTCCCATCGGACGCCATCGCCGCGTCGCTGGCCAACGCGCGGACGCGGGGGAACAGCACGTTGTTCTCCTCATGAACGTGCCGATGCAGGTCAGCCTCGAACTCCTGGAGACTCGCTAGCAGGGCGCGATGGGTCGAGCAGAGCGCCTCTGCCTCGTCGTAACCACCGCCAAGCTCTCGAAGTACGGAGAGCCTACGGCCGACCTCCGAGTGCTCGGCTTCGTGGCGGTCGACCTCGGCGAGATCGAGACCCGCACCGGGCCCGCGGCGCTCAACCGTTCGGCAGGCGGGGAAGAGGAACTGCTCCTCCTCCACCAAGTGTGGCTCCAGCTCTCCGCGCAGCTCGGTGAAGGCGCGATCGATCATCTCGAGCTCGGGTCGGTCGGGACCGTGGACGCGGACAACGGTGGCGAGCATCTCGGCGATCTGCGGCAGTTCCTGACGCAGCCGCTCGTGGTGGACGGCAACGATGTGCTCGCAAAGCTCTCCGATGCCTGCGTGGCGCCAGTCCCGCTCTTCGGCGGTCAGAGCCGACGTGTCGTCTCCTTCAATCGCTTCGAGCAGCGTTCGGACCGTGACCGAGTCGAGACCGCGACCCTCGCAGGCCGCGGCGAGGCTCTGCGAGCCGCCACAGCAGTAGTCGAGACCAAGCAGCTCGAAGATCCTGATCCGATCCGGTCGTTCGGCAGCTAGCGCCCCAAGGCTGGCATCAGTTTCGATCAAGGTGTCCATGAAAGGAGATTCTACATAAGTCATGTGTAAAATAAAGACCTTGTTGAAAGAGCTTTTGCCAAAACCGAGGTCGCAGCCGATGAGCTATACGATCCCTTTCGCAATTCCCTTCCAGGCGCAGATGTCGAGCCCCCAGGTCAGGTGGCTGCGTGAGGAGCTCGCCCTGACCTTTCATGTCAACCCTGTTCTGGCCCCCGATTTCCCCTACGCGTTCGGATCGCTGGACCGGTTCAGCGGGCTCTTCCTAGTCAAGGGCGGCGATGACAGCCACTGGACACTGGAGTGCCGGGCCTATCGAACCCCGACCGACGATCAACTCGCTGCCTGGAGAGCGCAGGCGGAGTGGGTCGTCGCCGCCCTCCCTGCCGACGGCAATGGCACGACCGAATAGACACCGACGTGGCGGGGCGGTAGAGGTCAGGCACCTGCCGCACCGCCGTGGTGCGGACGCGGAACTTCCTAGCGCTTCCGGCCGGAGGCGTTAGGAAGTTCCCAGGTCCAGACTGCCGGCGGATCGCTGGCCGGGAACGAGGACTTGCCCATCTCCTCAGCATCGGCGGTCAACGCGGGGTCGGAGGCCAAACGCGAGATCGAGCTCGCCGGGTGCGCGCGAGTGTCCCGGCGGAGAGGGCGACGGCGGGTCCGGCGAACGCCAGGCATCTCAGGCGACCGCCTTCGGCGGCTTGCCGATCCGCACTCGCCATACCGTCGGACCCTGCTCCAGATAATCCCAGGTGAACCCCCCAGATCGCTCCGCCGCAAACTGGTATTCAAGCGGTTTGGGGTCGTGGTCGTTCACGAGCACGAATCCCTCGCCATCCGCGAGCCCTTCGTAGGTCTCGAAGATCAGCTCGTGGCGGCGGGCCGGCGGCTCGTTGCGGACGTCCAGCTCTCTGTCGGTCTTGGACATTGACTCCTCCTCGTTCGCTCTCTTTTTACGGGGACGGCACAGTCTGTGCATGAGCGCGTTGATCCGCTGGGCTTGCCCCGGATCGGTGCGGCGCAGCCGCGCATAAGCGGAGGCGGCAAGACGGTTGGCCTGCTCGGCACGGCCCACGTCACCCAGCGCCACGAGCGACTCGATCAGCACATCGACCAGCACCCCGGTCGACTCGTCCGCAGATGCCGCTCTCATCAGAGCCGCGCATTGGACTCAAGGGCGACCGTCGGCGCGAGGGTCGTCGCGATCAACTCGCTCGCTCTGGGTAGCAGCACGTTGTTCTCCTCGTGGATGTGTTTGTGCAGGTCGCCCTCGAGACCGAGGAGCGCCTGAAGCAGGGCACCATGGGTCGAACAGAGCGCCTGCGACAGCTCGTAATCACCGGCCAGGATTCGCAGCGCCGCCAGCTTCGTCCCGACCGCCTCGTGCTCCTCCCGGTGCTTCTCGATGGTCGCGCCACTGAGCTCCGCCGCTTCGCCGCGCTCTAACGCCACACAGGACGGGAACACCGCCTCCTCCTCCTCCTCGATGTGTTCCTCGAGAACGCCACGGAGAGAGGCGAAGGCCCGCTCGAGGATCTCGAAATCCAGGCAGTCCGCCCCGTGGACGCGAACGACCGTCGCGAGCAGCTCGGAGATGCGAGGCAACTCGCGACGCAAATAGCCATGGTGGACGGCGACGACGTGCTCACAGAATTCTGCAAGGCCGGCCTGCCGCCAGTCGCGCTCGGGCGCGGGTCCAGGCGATGCACCACCAACATCGTCGATCGCTTCGATACCGGCGCGAACCACGGCGAGATCGAGTCCGCGCCGCCGGCAAGCATCGCTCAAGCTGCTTCCGCCTCCGCAACAATAGTCCAAGCGAAGTCGCTCGAAGAGGCGGATCCGCGCCGGGTTCTCAGCAGCCAGCTCACCGATGGCCGCGGCGTCGTCGATCGGGGTCGGCGTATGCATTGCCGCCAGTTTACACATAATCAATGTATAAACGCTTGTCTTCCTCTCCGCCCAGATGGGGCAAAAGGCCCATCGACGTGATGGCGGGCCAGGGAGAACCTGACGGCATGCCAACTTCAGCCACTCAACCCATATCTCCCGAAGAAGAGCGCTCTCGCACTCCGCGCCCCGTCCCCCGCGTCATCCTCACCCGAGAGGGCAAGCGCGTTATGTGCGCTGAGATCGATCGCTTGCGCCGGCGCCTCGACGGTGAGTTCACCGAGCGGTTGCGCGAAGCGCGAGGGTTCGGCGCCTCGCATGAGAACGACGACTACCTTCAGATCAAGGAGGAGGAAGTGGTCCTGGCCTCCCGGAAACGCCAGCTCGAGGGTCTCCTGGACTTGACCGAGATCGTCGATGACGAGTCAGCGGGCCGCGCGCCAGAGGCAGCCGTCGAGGTCGAGCTGCCCAGCGGTCGGATCGCCTCGCTGGAAGTCGTCGCGGTGGAGCCGGCGGTGCCTATGGCTCGACCAAGCCCCGCCTGATCGCGTAGCGGGTCAGCTCCACCCGGTTCCGCATTCCAAGCTTCTCGAGGATGTTGTCGCGATGGCGGTTGACCGTGCTCGTCGCGATTACCAAGGTCCCGGCAATCTCGTCGCTGGTCAGACCCTCAGCGATCAGCTTGGTCACCTCCAGCTCGCGTGGAGTGAGGGGGTCGTTCGGCGCCTCTTCTCCGCGCGCCGCCCGTTCCAGGTAGTCCCTGACGAGCGCCGTGGCAGCCGCCGGATAGATGAAGGGCTCGCCGCGCAGTGCCGCTCGACAAGCCTCGATCAAATCATGGTTTGCCGACGACTTCAGCACGTAACCGGAGGCGCCGGCCTTCAGCGCCTCGAAGAAGTACTGCTCGGAGTCGTGAACCGAGAGCATCAGCGTTCGCAGCTCGGGTCGGCGCTGACTCACGGCAGCCGCAACCTGAAGACCGGTTAGACGCGGCATGGAGACGTCGAGTACGGCCAAGTCGAGGTCTTCGCGTAGTGCCAGCGCCAAAGCCTGTGCGCCGTCGCCGGCCTCCGCGGCCACTGTGAGGTCCGCCGCCGACTCAAGCACCAGCTTCAAGCCACTGCGGACCAGTTCGTGGTCGTCGGCGAGCAGGATCCTGGCCCTCAGCGGAACTGGCAACCTCCACCTCCTTGTAGCGGGAGCTCGAGGGCAACCGCGGTCCCCCCCGTTGGCCCCGGGCCGATCGAGAACCGCCCGCTCACGAGCAGAGCCCGCTCCCGCATCCCTTCGATCCCGACCCTGTCGGCCCCAACGTTCCCCGGCATGCCGACCCCGTCATCCACCACATCGAGCATCAGCGTCTCGTCGTGACACTTCAGGCTGATCAGGCAACGATTGGCGCGAGAGTGGCGAAGGACGTTGGTCAGAGCCTCCTGGGCTACCCGGTAGACCACCAGCTCGACGTCTTCGGGGAGAGCTGGCAGCTCACCACTGAAGTTGCGCTCGACCCGAATGCCTCCCTGTCTGGCGACCCGGGTGCTGAGCGCAATCAGCGCATTCACCAGCCCAAGATCGTCAAGGGCCTCGGGCCGTAGCTCCCGGGAGATCCGACGGATCTCATCGAGAGCGTCGTGCAGCTGTTCCGCGATGGCCACCATCCGCGCGCGATCTCCCCCGGGGCCGTCGCGAGCCGACCGTTCTATGTCGAGCGCGACCGCAGTCAGGGTCTGCCCGGCCTCGTCATGCAGAGCCTGAGCGATTCGCAGGCGCTCACGCTCCTGAGCCAGCAGCGCCGCGCGCGCGCCAGCCCGACGCTCCTCGCGCAGCCGCGCCAGCATCTCGTTGAAGGCGTCGGCGAGCGCTGCGAGCTCCGGGGTCTCATCTGCCGGATCGACCGTCAGCCGGCGGCCGTCGGCGAGATCGACGCCCTGCAGCTTCGATGCGAAACGACTGAGTGGGGCGAGCGTGCGGCGGACGTTGACGACATTCAGCGCCAGCAGGAAGACAAACGCAACCACGAGCACGACCAGCTCTCCGGTACGGATCGGCGCGCTGACCGTCACCGGGGTAACGATCAGCAGAACCAAGATCAGTGCGAGCAAGGCGGTGCTGGACAGCAGGGCCCGCTCCACAACCGTCAAGCGTCGAGAGTGCCGGTCGGGCGAAAGCCTCATCTGCTCCTTTCATCGTGCTGGTCGCCGAGTTCGGAGATGGTCGCATCCAGAGCTTGGCGCAGGTTCTCGGGAGGATCGCTCGCATACAGGGGCAGTCAAGTCGCGAGTTGTGGTGTAACGGGACTCGCCGGCACTTCTCTCAGCGCTCCAGGGCCGCCACCTCGCTTTCGTTTTCATCAGTCTGGTCCTCGAGGACCAGACTGATCGACTCCTGGGAGAGGTAGCCGCGGGTGAGCAGCCACTCGTCGTTTTGCTCGATCAGCAGCGACCCGATCAACCTGATCACCGAGGCGTCGTTGGGAAAGATGCCGACGACGTCAGAGCGCCGGGCGATCTCCTTGTTGACGCGCTCGATGTTGTTGGTCGAGCGCAGCTTCGGCCAGTGGGCCTGAGGGAAGCGGTAGAAGGCCAGCAGGTCCTCCTCGGCCTCCTCGAGCAGTGCTGCCACCTTCGGCGCCGTCGGGGCCAGGCGCTCGATTACCGAGGCCGAGCGCTCCCTGGCGTCTTGGAGGTCCTCAGCGTTGAAGACCTCGCGCAGGGCGGCGGAGACCATGTTGCGCTGACCCTTCTTGCAGTGGCCGTGCATGTTGCGGATGAAGTGCACGGTGCAGCGCTGCCAGGGGCAGCCCAGCACCTTCGCGATCGCGGCCTTCAGACCGAGGTGATCGTCGGAGACCGCCAGCCTGATCCCCTCCAGGCCACGGGCGACCAGCTCGCGCAGGAACGCCGCCCAGCCGGCCTCGGTCTCCGACTCGGCGATCTCGATGCCGATCACCTCGCGACGGCCTGAGGCGTGCACCGCGAAGGCGACCATCAGCGCCTTGGAGTGGACGTGGCCACGGTCTCTGACCTTGAGGTGCTTGGCGTCGAGCCAGAGGTAGGGGAACTCACCCTCCAGGGGTCTGGTGCGGAAGGCCTCGACCTGGCCGTCGAGCTCGGCGCAGATCCGAGAGACCTGATCCTTGCTCATATGGATGCCGAGCTCGGAGACCAGGTGGTCCACCTTCCTGGTCGAGACGCCGTTGACATAGGCCTCCATGACCACCCCCAGCAGGGCCTTCTCGCTTCTTTTGCGGGGCTCCAGGAAGCTTGGGAAGTAGCTCTCTCCGGAGCGCTTTCTGGGCACCGCCAGCTCGCCCTTGCCGACCCTGGTCGCCCAGGGCCTCGGGCGGTAGCCGTTGCGGTGGGTCGAGCGCTCGGGGCTTCGCTCGCTGCGCCGGGCGCCGATTTGGGCTGAGATCTCCGCCTCCATCAGCTCGGTGGCGACCAGCGCCACAGCCTCGCGCAGGAAGTCGCCGTGCTCGGCGATCAGGGTTTTGGCGACGACCTCGGGGGTCGTCATGCTCTGGCTCTCGGCCATCGTGGTGCTTCCTTTCGTCAGTCGACTTGCTGGTCAACCGACGAGTCTGGGGCCCGCGGTGGCCGGAACTTCTCTTCGGCCCCTACGTGGCGGTTACACCACTTCTACCTACGTGACCCTCCCCCGGTGCCATCCTTGCGACTTCTCCAAGAGCGGAGCTGGAGCCACGGTTGCCACTTCCTCTCATCGATGGATTCATCCAGAGCGAGGGTTACGCCGCGAGGAGCCGGCCGCCATGGGGCAAAATGCTCAACTGGACAATCTGGGCCTTTCGCCCCATGGTTCGAAGACCAGCACGCTGTCACGGTGGTCTCATGTCGGATCTACCCGCAACGGCGGCAATGCCCGGTACGGGACCGCAAGCCCTGGGCGGCGCGATCGAGCGTGCCATCGCCGGTCTCGACTTCGGCACTGCCATCGGCTTCCTGCTCGGGTGCTTGGTGCTCAGAGTCGAAACGGGCGGTTGCCGGCGCAGGCCACGAGCAGACGGGCAGACGAGCTCCGGCTCCACCCGCAACCGACGGACGGCGGCATGCCGATGAGATGGCTCGTCATACGATGCCGTTCCTGTACGCCAGCCCCCGCCTCGGAGCTGACCGAGTGGCTGGAAGGCAAGGTGGCCGAGTTGCGCGAGCAGTCACCGCAGTTCTTGGTGCGCCTTGCGCGACTCTCCCAGGACCTAACCGAGGCGACGATCGATGACGGCTGGCTGATTGAGGTCGAACCGCGGGGTGACGCCTCGAGCAACCATGCGGTCCCCTCCCCGTCCGTCGTGGAGCAACTTCTCCGCGATATGAGGATCCTCGGGCTCGACCCGGTCGTGTTGGCGCCAACGGACCCTCCCTTCGAGCGGTCCCTCGCCGCAACTCCGCCATCGAAATGGAGGGGAGCCCGAGCGGCGCGCCATTAAACCCACGTAGAGTGTGCTAATGACTTCATCGCTGCAAACACGACAGAGGACAGAGGTGGTCGGGCATGAGCAAGAAGCAGACCTTCATGATCGTCGGCGGGAGCCTGGCAGGCGCAAAGGCGGCGGAGGAGCTCCGTGAGCGTGGATTCGACGGCCGTGTGGTGTTGATCGGCGAAGAGCGGGAGCGCCCCTACGAACGGCCGCCGTTGACCAAGGATTACCTTCGCGGCGAGTCGGGACGAGAGTCGGTCTTCGTGCACCAGGAGGACTTCTATCGCGAAAGCGAGATCTCGCTGCTGACCGACACGACCGTGGTCGCGATCAATCCCGCGATGGCGAGCATCAGCCTTGCCGACGGTCGGGAGTTGGGCTACGACCGCTTGCTGCTGACGACGGGCGCCGAGCCACGTCGAATCACGGTTCCGGGCGGAGACCTTGCTGGCATCCACTACCTGCGAACGCTCGCCGACTGCGAGCGGCTTCAAGACCGACTGGATGATGCCGCCCACGTTGCCGTGGTCGGAGCCGGCTGGATCGGCAGCGAGTTCGCAGCCTCGGCTCGCCAAAGCGGCCACGACGTCACGCTGATCGATCCCACGCCCCTACCGAACCAGCGGATTTTCGGAACCGAGATCGGGACCTTCTATCGTGACCTCCACGCCCAGCACGGAGTCGACCTTGTGCTGGGGGAGGGCGTTGACGCGTTCGAGCGCGGCAGCCAGTTGGTGCGCGTACGAACGAGCACCGGCCGAGAGATTGACTGCGACTTGGCCGTGGTCGGGATCGGAGTCATCCCACGCACCGAGCTCGCCGTGCGGGCCGGCCTGTCCGTCGACGATGGGATCCGCGTGGACGCGGCGCTACGAAGCTCGGACCCCGGCATCTTCGCCGCGGGGGACGTGGCCGAGGCGTGGCACCCGTTCTACGGCGAGTGCCTCCGCGTCGAGCATTGGGCAAACGCGCTCAACCAAGGACTCGCAGCAGGCCGAGCGATGCTCGGCGAGCCTCCCGACTTGGACGATATCCCCTACTTCTTCTCCGACCAGTACGAGGTCGGCATGGAGTACTCCGGCTACGCACCCAGGTGGGACGAGGTCGCGTTCCGAGGCAAGCCGGAGGATGGCGAGTTCATCGCCTTTTGGCTGTGCGAGGGGCGAGTGAGAGCGGGCATGAACGTGAACGTCTGGGATGTCAACGAGCAGATCCGGTCGTTGATTCGATCGCGGCAGCCGATCGACCCGGCTGCGCTAACGGATCCCGAGACCCCGCTTGAGTCGCTGATAGTCGAGGCAGCAAGCCACGGACAGGGCCGGCGATGACGTCCAATCACAACCTCCTCCGCCTGCATGAAGCCGGCGTTGCGATCTGGCTCGACACGCTATCTCGGGAGCTGCTCGAAAGCGGCGAGTTCGCCCGCTTGGTTCGCGAGTACTCCGTCAGCGGGGCAACCTCGAACCCGACGATCTTCGCCAGGGCGATCGAGAGCTCGAGTCTCTATGACCGGCAGCTAAAGCGCCTTCTTCCCGCCAGCGGCTCCGATGCGCAGGAGCTGTTCTTCGCGTTGGCGCTCGAGGACGTTCGCAACGCCGCGCGTGAGCTGCGCCCGACCCATGAGGCCAGCGGCGGTAGCGACGGTTTCATCTCGTTTGAGTGCACCCCCGATCTGGCCGATGACACCGAAGGAACGATCGCCCAGGCGGTCGATCTCTGGGAGCGTCTCGGCCAGCCCAACGCGATGATCAAGGTCCCAGGCACGCTCGCCGGCCTGCCCGCGATCGAGGAGCTGACCCGCCGAGGGGTCAATGTCAACGTGACCCTGCTCTTCGCGGTCGACCGCTACGTGGAGGTGATCGACGCCTACCTGCGGGGGCTGCATGCTCGCGCCGACGTGGGCGCGCCGCTTGCCTCGATCACCTCGGTCGCCTCGTTCTTCCTCTCGCGCATCGACAGCAAGGTCGACGCCGCACTGGACCCAGACTCTCCGCTGCGCGGACGGGTCGCGCTCGCGAGCGCCAAGCTCGCCTATCAACGCCATCTCGACAAATTCTCCGGCGCAAAGTGGGAGCGCCTACGGGCCCTCGGAGCTCGCCCCCAGCGGCCCCTGTGGGCGAGCACCGGGACCAAGGACCCCGCCTATTCCGATGTCCACTACGTCGAGGGGCTGATCGGTCCGGGGGTGGTCAACACGATGCCGGAGTCCACGCTGCGTGCCTTTGCAGATCACGGCGAGGTCGTCGATTCACTCGGCGACCATCCGGCAGACGCCGCACAGCTCCTCATGAACGCATCGGCCGCCGGCGTGGACATCCCGGCGATCACCCTTGCGCTCGAACGGGAGGGAGTCCGCTCGTTTTGCGACTCCTACCGTGAGCTTCTCGCCTGTATCGAGCACAAGATGGACCTGCTCAGCTCGCAATCTGACTGAATCTCGAGTGCGTCGAGGCATCGACCGACGCCCGGAGGGGCTCATGCCCACATTTTGGCGGACGGGCATCTTCGCCGACCTCTTCGCGGGCGTCGGCCTTGAGGCCTTGCTATTTTCCCAGTGCAGATGTAGAAATTAACGCGGAGGTCCAATGGCGAGCAGAGCGCTCCAGCAGTCGTCGATTGCAAGCGAAGGGTCGTCCGAGGCGCGGGACTTCGGCGTCTCAGGTGAGGAACTCCTCCGGCGCTGGCTCAGGGGGATCACCGGTGCGCTCGTTGGCGCGGCTCTCGGTTTCGCCCTCGTGGTCGTCCTGCGGGCGATCTCCGGCTTGCCGATCTGGCAGACCGAGCAGACCGGCTACCCGCACGTCATCGCCCCCGTGATCACCGGGGCGCTCGGGTTCCTGGTCGGCTTCGGAGCCATCACCTACTGGCTGCGCTGGGCGCTAGGAATGCCCACTGAACCCGAGGACCACCGAGACCACGGCGCGGCCTCCTGGCGGGACTACTTCAGCTTCAACACCGATCACAAGGTGATCGGCATCCAGTACATCGTCACCACTTTCGTCTTCTTCTTCATCGGCGGCCTGCTGGCGATGCTCATCCGAGCCGAGCTCGCCCAGCCTGGGGATCAGATCGTGCAAGCCGGCGCTTACAACTCGATCTTCTCCGCCCACGCGGCGATCATGATCTTCCTCTTCGTGATTCCGGTGTTCGCCGGCATCGCGAACTACGTGCTGCCCTTGATGCTCGGCGCTCCGGACATGGCCTTCCCGCGTCTGAACGCGCTCAGCTTCTGGCTGTTGGTCCTTGCAGGCGCGATCTTCATGGCGAGCTTCCTGGTGCCGGGAGGAGCGTTCGACGCCGGCTGGACCGGCTACGCCCCGCTCTCAACCGGGGCTCCGTTGGGACAGTCGTTCTTCAACGTGGGGGTGCAGTTCGCGGGCTTCTCATCGATCCTGGCCGCGCTCAACTTCCTGGTCACGATCATCACCATGAGGGCACCGGGAATGACGTTCTGGCGGATGCCGCTGCTGGTCTGGGCCAACCTCGCCACCTCGCTGCTGGTGATCGCAGCCACCCCGTTCATCGCCGGCGTGCAGTTCATGGTGCTCTTCGACCGAATCCTGCATACCAATTTCTTCCAGTTCGGCGCCGGTGGCGACGTGGTCAGCTACCAGCACATCTTCTGGTTCTACTCGCACCCAGCTGTCTACATCATGATGCTGCCCGGGTTCGGGATCATCAGCGAGGTGATCTCGACCAACGCCCGGAAACCGATTTTCGGCTACCGGTTGATGGCGCTGTCGTTGCTGCTGATCATCGTGCTCAGCTATTCGGTTTGGGCACATCACATGTTCGTCGCCGGCATGTTCAGCTGGCTCCGCGTGCCGATGATGATGACCTCGGTTCTGATCGCAGTGCCGACCGGAATCAAGATCTTCTCGTGGCTGGGCACGCTGTTCTTCGGCAAGATCCACCTGCGCTCTACCGCGATGCTGTTCGCGCTCGGCTTCATCGCGAGTTTCATTATCGGCGGGATCAGCGGAGTGATGATCGCGATGGTGCCGATCGACATCCACGTCACCGACACCTATTTCATCGTCGCCCACATCCATTTCGTCCTCTTCGCCGGCTCGGTCTTCACGATCTTCGCCGGCATCTACCACTGGTTCCCAAAGATCACGGGACGCATCTACGATGAGAGACTCGGCCGAGTCCATTTCTGGCTGACCTTGATCGGCACCTGGGGAACTTTCGCGCCGATGCACTGGATCGGGATGGACGGCATGCCCCGGCGCGTGGTCGACTACGCCGCGAAATTCGGCGACTGGAACCTGCTTATCAGCTGTTTCGGATTCCTGCTCGGCGCCGCTCAGCTCGTCTTCCTCTACAACATGATCGTCAGCTGGCGATTCGGCCCGCGCGCGCCAGCCAACCCCTGGCGGGCGAACTCGATTGAGTGGCGGGTCTCCTCACCGCCGCCACGGTTCAACTTCGACCGAATTCCTCGGGTCGTAGGCGGTCCCTATGAGTTTGGCGTGCCGGGTGCCCGGCACGCCCTGATGAGCGAGGACGAGATCCGCGCACACCAGGCTGCGGTTGACTCCGAGTCCCCAGACCGGTCGAAGACGGGGGCATGACTCGCGTGCCACTGTTGACGAAGCACGTCTACGAAGCGCCCGAGGCCGAGGATGGGATAAGGGTGCTGGTCGACCGTGTCTGGCCGCGGGGCCTTCCTCGACGGGAGGCTCAACTCGATCTCTGGGAACGGGAGCTGGCGCCCAGCGCTGATTTGCAGATTTGGTTTGGCCATCAACCCGATCGTTTCGCGAAGTTTCGCCAGGACTACATCGCCGAGCTGCGAGGTGAGCGCCGCCGTCTGGCCTTGCTTCGCGCCAGGGCGCGAAGTCACGTCGTGACCCTCCTCTACGCCGCCCACGAGCGCGAGCACAATCACGCTGCGATCCTCGCCGAGGTGCTTCGCGGGGGGTTGCCCAAACTCGAGCCACGGAGGTGATGGTTCGGCGATGAGGAGCACGAGGGAAACGGCAAGCCGAGGCGTCCCTCCTGCAAGCTGGAAACCGCCCGCGATTGTCGGGGCCACGAGCGTTGCGATTGTCGCCGCCTTTTACGTAGGCGGTCCGGGCCTCGGCATGGCGGCCGGAGCGGCAGCCGCCGCAGGGATCGTCCTCATGGCCGTTCGCCAGAAGCCGCAAACCCCGATCGTGCCATCACCGCTCCGAGATCTCCGCCGTCACGTTCTCGTGGTGACTACCGGCTCTCTGGACGACTCGCAGACGACCTCGCGAATTGCTCGGATATTCGAGGCATCGGAAGCGGATCCCTTGAATTGCGAGATACGTGTGCTCGTCCCCGCGCGCGGTCGCTTTATGGACCGTTGGAGTGGAGAGCGCCGTCCCCGCATTGCCCAGGCACAGCGCTACTGCGTTCACTCGGTGGCGTCGTTCGCGACGGCCGGCCTCGAGGCCGAAGCGCGTGTTGGGGATGAAGATGTCGTATTGGCCGTTGAAGACGAGCTCCGCGACTTCCCCGCAACCGACGTGCTCCTGGTGACCCACCCAGGCGAGTCGCAATGCCAAGCGGAGGAAATCGCCACAGAGCTGCGAGCGCGTCTTCAGGCGGACTTCCTCCATCTGCACGCCGCAGAGGAAGTCTCGGCGCAGGAAGATCCCAGGGGCGGTCCCCCGCCGATCGACCAATCCGCGCCACACGACCAACGTCGCGACAGATAGGTCGTCGCAGTCGCGTCCGCTTCGTTTCGGCGGGGCCGACGACTGCTTTGATCGTTTACACATCTAAAATGTGTAAACTCTGATCGGAGATTAGGTAATTCGATTGAGAGCCGGAGGATTCAGATGAGCTACGCGAACGACGTTCTGGTCGACACCGATTGGGTCGCCGACCACATCGGTGACGACTCGGTCCGCATCGTCGAGGTCGACGAGAACCCGGCGCTCTATGCCGAGGGCCACATCCCCGGCGCGATCGGGTTCGACTGGCGCGCCGACCTGCAGGACCAGGTCGAGCGCAATTTTCTCGGGCCGGAGGAGTTCGCGGCGCTGGTCGGCAACCGCGGGATCTCCAACGAGCACACGGTCGTCCTCTACGGCGATCGCAACAACTGGTTCGCCGCCTACACCTACTGGTACTTCCGCTACTACGGCCACGACGATGTGAAGCTGGTCGACGGGCCGCGCGAAAAGTGGGTCGCCGAGGGGCGCGAGACCTCGACCCAGGCGCCGTCCTATCCGGCGACGACGTTCACTCCCGGGCCCGGCGACGACGCGATCCGCGCCTACCGCGACGAGGTCCGCGCCGCCCTCGACGCCGAGGTCAACCTGGTCGACGTGCGCAGCCCGCAGGAGTACTCGGGCGAGCTGATCGCGATGGCCGGCTACGAGCAGGAGGGCGCCCAGCGCGGCGGCCACATCCCGGGCGCCGCCTCGGTGCCCTGGGCGCAGGCGGTGAACGAGGACGGCACCTTCAAGTCCGCCGAGGAGCTGCGCCGCCTCTACACCGAGAAGGGCGTGCTCAGCGACGGCTCGCCGGTGATCGCCTACTGCAGGATCGGCGAGCGCTCGGCCCACACCTGGTT